>NZ_SOBH01000001.1 GCF_004365635.1 Litoreibacter halocynthiae
AATGCGTTAACAGCCACCCAAGGGTGGCTTTCGGCGTTAGGGCTATCGCCATGGAAGCTCTGTGGATGCAACCGAAGCGCGTAATGTCGCGCTAAGTTGTGCTGGTGCGCCAATCGGATGGTGTCATGTCTTGTTCTATCCCCTTCGGCCACCTACCGTTTGCAGCATTGGGCTGAATAGAGAGTATCGAATGGGGAATCCTCTTACTCGCTTCAAGACGCCTGAAACTTTACACAAGCCAACGATGATAAACCGAAATCTTCCCATCAATCATTCACCTGAATAGGAGTCTTCTTTAGCTTGACTCTACACCGTTTCGAAGATCATCTGATCAGGCTTGGGGGTAGCAGTTAAGCTCTCTTCAAGTGCAGTCACGTCGGGAGAACCAGCCAAGCTGGTGCCGAAGGAGCAACCGCCCCGGAAACTCTCAGGCCAAACGGACCGACGCAACTGGCAAAGATCTGGAGAGAGGTGTTTGGTCACCCGCCGAAGGGATAGCGATCTCAGGCAGAAGGACAGAGCGGGCATCTTGCGTGTGGGCAACCTCGCGTTATTTGGTGCCGCATGCTGATCAACCAGATCCATCGGCCCGTTACGGACAAAGGGACGAAAAATGTCAGACCTGCTGCACACCCCACTCCATGATTTGCATGTAAGCCTCGGGGCAAAAATGGTCCCCTTTGCAGGTTATGCCATGCCAGTGCAGTACGAGTTGGGTGTTATGAAAGAGCACCTACACACCCGCGCAAAGGCAGGACTGTTCGATGTCAGCCATATGGGGCAGGTCATCGTGACCGGCGACAATGCGGCTTCTGCCCTCGAGAGCTTGATCCCCGTAGATATCGCAGGTTTGACAGAGAACCGTCAGAGATACGGGTTTTTTACGACCGATACAGGCGGAATTTCTGATGACCTGATGTTGGCCAACCGCGGCGATCATATTTTCGTGGTTGTGAATGCCGCCTGTAAAGACGCCGATATCGCTCATATGAAGGCGAACCTAGAACCCTCGACGCAAATTACCCCAATCTCCGACCGCGCGCTGCTTGCCCTGCAAGGACCAGCGGCGGAAAAGGTGTTGAGCGCGCTTAATCCGGCCGCAGCGGACATGAACTTTATGGACGTGGCGACATTGTCGCTCAACGGAGCAGAATGCTGGGTATCGCGCTCTGGCTATACAGGCGAAGACGGATATGAAATTTCTGTGCCCAACGCTGATGCGGTCGCCCTTGCGCAGGCGCTGCTTGATCATGATGACGTTGAGCCTATCGGACTGGGCGCACGAGACTCACTGCGCTTGGAAGCGGGCCTGTGCCTCTACGGGCATGACATCGATACCGAAACGACACCGGTACAAGCCGGTCTGATATGGGCCATTCAGAAGGTGCGTCGCGCTGGCGGGGAACGAGAGGGTGGCTTCCCCGGAGCAGAGAGCATCCTTGCTGAATTAGCATCCGGAGCGGCGCGCAAGCGTGTTGGTCTTGTCCCCGAGGGGCGAGCGCCGATGCGCGAAGGTGTACCATTATTTGACGCACCCGAAGGGGGCGTTCAAATAGGTACCATCACATCGGGTGGCTTCGGCCCGACGGTCGAAGGACCGGTCGCGATGGGGTATGTCCCTACAGAATTATCTTCTGCAGGAACAACCGTCTATGGCGAATTGCGCGGTAAACGTATGCCATTAACCGTCACCAAGATGCCGTTCACACCGGCCAATTTCAAACGATAAACAACGGAGAGACTCAATGAAATATACTGAAGAACACGAATGGCTTCGCACTGAAGGCGACGTTGTTGTCGTCGGCATCACCGAGCACGCAACCACACAGCTTGGTGACATCGTCTTCGTTGAGCTGCCGGAAGTCGGTGCAGAAGTGAGCAAGGACGAGGAGGTTGTCGTGATCGAATCCGTCAAAGCCGCATCCGACATTTCGGCTCCGCTGGACGGTGAGATTGTAGCTGTGAACGACGCGCTCGCCGATACACCCAACTTGGCTAACGACGATGCGACGGGTGAGGGCTGGTTCTTCAAAATCAAGCCATCTGATCCCTCTCAGATGGACGCCTACATGGACGAAGCTGCCTACAAAGCAATGATCGAATAAGCGGAGCGCAATCATGACTTTCACCCCCACCGACTACCTGCCTTACGACTTCGCAAACCGCCGCCATATTGGCCCTTCACCGGCCGAAATGGAGCAGATGTTGCAGGTCGTGGGGGCGAAAGACCTCGAAGCGTTGATTGACGACACGCTTCCCGCCGAAATCCGGCAGAAACAGCCCTTGGATTTTGGTAAACCCAAATCCGAGCGTGAATTGCTGCACCACATGAAAGAAGTCGCCGGCAAGAACAAGGTGCTCACGTCATTGATCGGGCAGGGCTACCACGGCACGGTCACTCCACCCGCCATCCAGCGCAACATTCTGGAGAATCCGGCATGGTATACGGCCTACACGCCTTACCAGCCGGAAATCAGCCAAGGGCGATTGGAGGCGTTGTTGAACTTCCAAACCATGGTGTCGGACTTGACGGGGCTGGAAATTGCCAATGGCTCCTTGCTTGATGAAGCCACGGCTTGCGCCGAAGCCATGACAATGGCTCAACGGGTCGCCAAGTCGAAAGCGGCAGGCTTCTTTATCGACGAGAACTGCCACCCGCAGAATATCGCGGTGATGAAAACCCGCGCTGCTCCGCTGGGCATCGAGATCATCATCGGCAACCCTGATGACCTAGACCCAAGTACAGTTTTCGGTGCGATTTTCCAGTATCCCGGCACGCACGGCACATTGCGCGATTTTACGGACGAGATTGCAAAGCTGCATGAGCAATCTTCTATCGGCATCATCTCCGCCGACCCAATGGCGCTGACCTTGTTGAAAGAGCCCGGTGCGATGGGGGCCGACATCGCCGTCGGCAGCACGCAGCGTTTCGGTGTGCCTGTTGGCTATGGCGGCCCGCATGCGGCTTACATGGCGACTAAACAAGTGCATGTGCGCGCAATGCCGGGGCGCATCATCGGCGTGTCCATCGACAGCCACGGAAACCGTGCCTATCGCCTGTCCCTGCAAACCCGTGAGCAGCATATCCGTCGCGAAAAGGCGACATCTAACGTATGTACCGCACAAGCTTTGTTGGCTGTCATGGCCGGCTTTTATGCGGTGTTCCACGGGCCTGAAGGGCTCAAAGCGATTGCGCAACGGATTCACCGCAAGACTGTGCGGCTCGCCCGCGGGCTGGAAGAGCAAGGCTTCAAGGTCGAGCCGGACTCCTTCTTTGACACGATCACTGTTGAGGTCGGCCCTTTGCAAGAAGCGGTTATGAAATCAGCCGTGGACGAAGGGATCAATTTGCGCCGCGTAGGGGAGACCCGCGTCGGTATCACGTTGGATGAGCGCACACGTCCGGCAACCATCCGCGCCGTTTGGCGTGCCTTTGGCATTGCTGATCGAGACGTTGATCTGGACGCCGAGTATCGCATTCCTGATGAACTGCTGCGCACGTCTGACTACCTGACGCACCCGGTCTTCCACATGAACCGGGCCGAGACGGAAATGATGCGCTATATGCGCAGGCTCGCAGACCGTGATCTTGCACTGGACCGCGCGATGATCCCGCTGGGGTCTTGCACCATGAAGTTGAACTCGGCCGCTGAAATGATGCCTGTGACGTGGGACGAGTTCTCGCTGTTGCACCCGTATGTGCCTGAAAATCAGGCCGCAGGGTACCGCGAGATGATCGACGATCTGTCTGCGAAATTGTGCGAAATTACCGGCTATGATGGTCTGACAATGCAGCCGAATTCCGGCGCGCAGGGTGAACTGGCGGGCTTGTTGACGATTGCCGCTTATCATCGCGCGAACGGGCAGGGCCATCGCAATATCTGCCTGATTCCGATGTCGGCACATGGCACCAACCCGGCTTCCGCGCAGATGGTTGGCTGGAAGGTCGTGCCGGTGAAATCGGCGGCCAACGGCGATATCGACCTAGAAGATTTTCGCGCCAAGGTAGCTCAGCACGCTGAGAACCTCGCCGGATGCATGATCACCTATCCGTCGACACATGGCGTGTTCGAGGAGACCGTGATCGATATCTGCAAGATCACCCATGACAATGGCGGTCAGGTATATATCGACGGTGCCAACATGAACGCGATGGTCGGGCTGTCCCGTCCGGGCGATCTGGGCGGCGACGTGAGCCACCTGAACCTGCACAAGACATTCTGCATCCCGCATGGCGGCGGTGGGCCGGGCATGGGGCCGATCGGAGTGAAGGAACACCTGATCAAGCACCTCCCATCTGATCCTGCTACGGGCGAGTGCGGTGCGGTTTCGGCTGCGGCCTTCGGATCGCCGTCGTTGCTGCCGATCTCGTGGGCCTATTGCCTGATGATGGGCGGCGAGGGGCTGACCCAAGCGACGCGTGTGGCAATTCTCAACGCCAACTACATCGCCAAGCGGTTGGAAGGCGCATTCGACGTCCTCTACAAAGGCCCGTCTGGTCGTGTGGCGCATGAGTGCATCATCGACACGCGCCCGTTTGCGGACAGCGCCCATGTCACAGTAGACGACATTGCCAAACGCCTGATCGACTGCGGCTTCCACGCGCCGACGATGAGCTGGCCCGTGGCCGGCACGTTGATGATCGAGCCGACGGAGTCCGAAACCAAAGCCGAGCTTGACCGTTTTTGCGACGCCATGCTTGCCATCCGAGCCGAGATCACAGCCATTGAAAACGGTGAAATGGATGCGGAGAATAACGCGCTCAAGAACGCACCGCACACAATGGAAGATCTGGTGAAGGACTGGGATCGTCCATACTCGCGTGAGACGGGTTGCTTCCCTCCAGGTGCGTTCCGTGTCGACAAATACTGGCCCCCTGTGAATCGGGTCGACAACGTCTGGGGTGACCGCAACTTGACCTGCACGTGTCCACCCATGGAAAGCTACGCCGACGCGGCGGAATAATCCACTGAACCCGCTGTCATTGCAAAAATTGACAGCGGGTTTGTTTTTGGCCAGCGTCGGCACAAGCCACCTCGTGCAAAGGATGACGCCATGTCCACCGACCCGCTGTTGCAGCCTTATCAGCTCAAGCATTTGACGCTGAAAAACCGGATTATGACGACCAGTCACGAGCCGGCCTATCCCGAAGACGGAATGCCGAAGGAACGGTATCGCGCCTATCACGAGGAACGCGCTAAGGCTGGCGTGGCGATGGCGATGACGGCGGGGTCTGCCGCGGTCTCGAAAGACAGCCCACCGGTGTTCAACAACGTGTTGGTTTACAAAGATGAGGTCGTTCCTTGGATCAGGGAACTGACCGACAGCTGCCACGAGCACGGCTGTGCGATGATGATCCAACTGACACATCTGGGGCGGCGCACCACATGGAACAAGGGCGATTGGCTGCCGTCTGTGTCGTCCTCCAAACACCGCGAACCTGCACACCGCGCATTCCCGAAGCTGATCGAGGATTGGGACATCGAGCGGATCATAACCGACTTCGCCGACGCCGCCGAGCGGATGAAGGCAGGCGGCATGGACGGGATCGAGTTGCAGGTTTACGGCCATCTTCTGGATCAGTTCTGGTCGCCGCTGACCAACGATCTGGTTGGGCCATACGGGGCCGACACGCTGGAAAACCGCATGCGGTTTCCGATGGATGTGCTGGCCGCCGTGCGCAAGCGCGTGGGCGACGACTTCATCGTGGGCTTCCGCTACACCGCCGACGAGGCGCAAAAAGGTGGCATCACGGCGGAGGAAGGGATCGAGATATCCAGGAAGCTGGCGGCATCCTGTCAGCTGGATTTCCTGAACGTTATTCGCGGGCGGATACAAACCGATCCGGCGATGACCGACGTGATCCCCGTGCAAGGTATGAAGAGCGCCCCGCATCTGGATTTCGCGGGCGAAGTGCGCAAAGCCACTGGTATGCCCACCTTCCACGCTGCGCGGATTCCTGACGTGGCAACCGCGCGCCACGCTATCGCGTCGGGGCTGCTGGACATGGTCGGCATGACCCGCGCCCACATGGCGGACCCGCATATCGTCCAGAAAATCATGGAAGAGCGGGAGGAGGATATTCGCCCCTGCGTCGGTGCCACCTACTGCCTTGACCGCATCTATCAGGCGGGGGAGGCGCTGTGCATCCATAACCCCTCCACCGGGCGCGAGCTGACGATGCCGCATAAGATCGAGCCCGCTAAGACGCGGCGCAAGGTTGTGATCGTCGGTGCCGGCCCCGCTGGTCTGGAGGCCGCACGGGTTGCCGCTGAGCGCGGCCACGACGTCATGGTGTTCGAGGCGCAGCCCGATCCCGGCGGCCAAGTCAGGCTGACCGCGCAAAGCCCGCGCCGAAAGGAGATGATTTCGATCATCGACTGGCGCATGGCGCAATGCGCCGCCCGCGACGTGGATTTCCGGTTCAATTCATGGGCTGAGGCTGAGGATGTGTTAGCTTTGGAGCCTGACGTGGTAATCGTTGCGACAGGTGGCATGCCGAATACCGAACTGTTCGAGACCGGCAAAGAGGCGGACCATGTCGTCACGGCATGGGACATCATTTCCGGCGATGTGAAGCCTGCCGAGAATGTCCTGATTTATGACGAAAGCGGTGACCATCCCGGTCTGCAAGCTGCCGAGGTTGCCGCCAATGTCGGATCGAAAGTTGAGGTCATGACACCGGACCGCATCTTTGCGCCGGATATCATGGCAATGAACCTCGTGCCCTACATGCGGTCTCTGCAGGACAAGGACGTTACATTCACCGTGACGCGCCGCCTTTTGGGGGTGGAAAAATCAGGCAACAAGCTCACTGCCACGATTGGCACGGACTACAGCGATCATACGCATCAAGCTGATTATGATCAGGTGGTCGTCAACTACGGAACACTGCCGATGGACGACCTCTACCACGAACTAAGGCCGCAGAGTTCGAATGGCGGGGCGTTGGATCAGGACGCATTTATATCCTGCGAGCCTCAAGCAATCGTGCGCAACTCTAATGGAAAGTTCCAGCTGTTCCGCATTGGTGATGCCGTATCTGCGCGCAATACGCATGCAGCAATTTATGATGCGCTGCGTTTGACGCGGGCAATCTAGCTAGTTTGGTATCTTTTAAAACATCCGTTAATTGACGCTCTCGCCAAACTAACATATTAGAATACCAGTTGGTGCGCTCACGCTCTGTTCCCTTTTCACGATGGGCTCTAGCGAAGCCACAAGAATCCTTCGAGGAGATCAAGCCTTGCCAGACGCTGAAACACGTTACGCGATCGACCCTGCAACGACCAAGACACTGGATACTGAGCAGCTTCGTAGCCACTTCCATATTGGGGGGTTGTTCATCGAAGGTGAGATCAAGATGATTTACAGCCACTATGACAGACTGGTCATCGGCGGGGCAGTGCCAGGCGGTGGGACGCTGACGCTTGACAAAGTTCCAGAGACCGGCACCGCAAGCTTTCTAGAACGCCGTGAAATGGGTGTCCTGAATATTGGTGACACGGGTCAGGTTACCACCGGGGGGGAGGCACACACGCTCGAGCGTGGCGAAATTCTTTATATCGGGATGGGTAACGGCGACGTTGTTTTTTCGGGCGCTGGACGCTTCTACATTCTGTCGGCCCCTGCGCATCAAGCTTACCCAACGAAGCTCGTTCGCCTTGACCAAGCGAAGAAAGTACCTCTGGGCTCTAAGGAGCAGGCAAACGAGCGGGTAATCTACCAGTTCTTGCATCCGGACGTGGTGGAAACCTGCCAGCTGGTGATGGGCTACACCCAGTTCATACCTGGTTCGATTTGGAACACCATGCCCGCGCATGTTCACGATCGTCGCATGGAGGCTTACCTTTATTTTGACCTGCCCGAGGACCAGCGCGTCATCCATTTGATGGGAGAGCCATCGCAGACGCGCCACATCGTTATGGCGAATGAAGAAGCCGTGATCTCCCCGCCTTGGTCGATCCACAGCGGTGTCGGTTCCGCAGCCTATACGTTCTGTTGGGCGATGGCGGGTGACAATATCGATTTCACCGACATGGATATGGTGCCGATGGGAGATCTGCGATGAACGACCCGTTCAGGCTGGATGGCCAGCGCGCGCTGGTCACCGGAGCCAACACTGGAATCGGGCAAGCAATAGCGGTCTCTCTCTGCAATGCAGGGGCGGAAGTCGTCTGCGCCGGTCGTTCCTCCATGGAAGAGACATTGGCAAAGGTTGCGAACGGGACCGCGCTCGAACTTGATTTCTCAGACCCAATGGCCGCGCGAGATGTGTTCACGGACCAGCACATTGATATCGTCGTGAACAACGCAGGCATTATTCGTCGTGAGGATAGCACCGATTTTACCGAGACCGATTGGGACGACGTGATGGATGTGAACCTGAAGGCCGTGTTCTTCACATGTCAGGCGTTTGCCCGTGCCGTTTTGGCGCGACAAGGTCGCGGTCGTATCGTCAACATCGCCTCGCTATTGTCGTTTCAAGGCGGGATTAGAGTGCCGTCCTACACCGCATCGAAGCATGGCGTTGCCGGGTTAACCAAGCTGCTGGCGAACGAATGGGCGGCCAAGGGTATTAACGTCAATGCGTTGGCGCCGGGGTATATCGCAACCAACAATACCGACGCGCTGCGCGCCGATCCGGAGCGCAACAAAGCCATTCTGGACCGCATACCTGCGGGATCATGGGGCCAAGCGTCAGATATCGGCGGAGCGGCCGTGTTTCTGGCTTCACCCGCAGCGGACTATATCCACGGTGCGGTGCTTAACGTCGATGGCGGCTGGTTGGCGCGCTGAGTTAACCCTGCGTTAGCTTGACAAAGCACGGCTTGGTCTCAATTTGTAGGCCAAAGCAACGCATGGAGAGCCGCATGAAAATCACCGTCAACGGACGATCCCACGATGTAGACGCGCCTGCAGAAATGCCTTTGCTTTGGGTGCTGCGTGACGAATTGCAAATAACGGGCGTCAAATACGGCTGCGGCATCGCACAATGCGGAGCCTGCACTGTGCATGTCGACGGCGAGGCGGTGCGGTCCTGTCAATTAGCTATCGGTGATTTGGAAGGTGACGTCACCACCATTGAAGGGTTGGGCACACCCGACGCGCTGCACTTTATTCAAGAAGCCTGGATCGAGCATCAGGTGGCACAATGCGGCTACTGCCAATCCGGCCAGATGATGCAAGCGGCTTCTTTGCTGTCAGAAAATCCGGCGCCAAGCGATGAAGACATTGATGACGCCATGTCCGGCAATTTGTGCCGATGCGGCACCTACCCACGCATCCGCGCCGCGGTCAAAAGCGCCGCCGCGAAATTGGAATTATAGAGTCATGGGGAAAGCACGTACAATCGCACGCCGATCATTTCTGGTAGGCTCTGCCGCACTGGCGGGGGGCGTCGCCTTTGGCACCTATGTGGTGCGCAGGCCGCACGATAATCCGTTGGCTGATCAGGTTGCGGATGGTGAAGCGACGTTCAACCCGTGGGTTTTGGTCAGCAGCGAAGCTATTACCCTGATCGTGCCGCACGCAGATACAGGGCAGGGGGTGGCGTCAATGCAGGCGGCCCTCATCGCAGAGGAGCTGGATATCGAATTCGGTCAATTCCAAACCAGTTTTGGCCAGCCAAGCGCGGCTTACTATAACACGGCAATGGCGAGTGAAGCCGTACCGTTCATGCCGACTGACAAGAGTTTCGCAGCCGAAACGATGCGTTCGGTCATGGGCGCTGCCATCAAGGTGCTTGGCGCGCAGGTCACTGGTGGCTCCAGTTCAACACCTGATAGCTACGACAAGCTGCGCGCGGCGGGCGCGTCCGCACGTGAGACGCTGAAACTGGCCGCTTCGCAAAGGTCAGGCGTTCCGGTCTCGGAGCTGAACACGAGCAACGGCGCGGTCCAGCTGCCCGACGGAAGCGAGCTGAAATACACAGCCCTCGCAGCGGATGCAGCAAAACTTGAGCCAGTCACGGATGTACCTTTGCGCGATCCAAGCACGTGGCGCATGGTTGGCCAGGACATGAAGCGATTGGACGTTGTTGCCAAGTCGACTGGCACAATGGGCTACGGCATCGACTTTTATCTCGACGGGATGCTCAACGGCACAGTGCGGATGAATCCGCGCAAAGGCGCTCCGCTGAACGGGTATGATGCAACTGCTGCTGAAGCTATGAAAGGTGTTCGCAAAGTACTGCCGATCACGAATGGCGTTGTGGTGTTGGCTGACAATACATGGACGGCCTTTCAAGCCGCAGACGCAATCGACTACGACTGGGCACCTGCGGCGTATCCAGCGGAACAGGATGCACATTGGAACGTGGTTGCGTCGTCATTTGTTGACGACCGACTCGACTCCGAGTGGCGCAACGATGGGGATGTCGATGTCGCGTTAGACGGTGCGAAAACGCTTGAGATGGAATACCGCGCGCCCTATGTCGCGCACCAGCCCATGGAGCCGATCAGCGCAGTCGCAAAGGTCACCGATGATCGTGTAGATGTTTGGGCAACGCACCAGATGCCGCGCTTTGCTGTCGACAAGATCGCGGCGATTACAGGTCACAACGCTGCGCAGATCTATTTTCACAATCAATATGGTGGCGGCAGCTTCGGGCATCGTTTGGAGTTTGAAAACATCACCGCGACGGTGGAAGCTGCCAATCAGATGCGCGGAACGCCGATCAAGATCACCTTCAGCCGCGAAGAAGATTTTGCGCAGGATTTCACCCGCCAGATCGGCATGAGCCGCTCCAAGGGGGCCGTGAAGGACGGCAAGGTGATCGCACATGATTTGCAGATTGCGACAGTGTCATCGTCACGTTCCCAGATGGGACGGCTTGGGCAATCATTGCCCGGTCCTGACAGTCAGATCGTTGCAGGCGCATGGGAACAACCCTATTCGATACCGAACTTCAGGGTGCGGGCTTATGCCGTGCCGGAACTCGCTCCGACCTCGTCTTGGCGTTCGGTTGGGGCTTCGAGTGGCGGGTTCTTCTCGGACTGCGCGCTGGACGAGTTGATCCACGCTGCGGGCGCCGACCCGCTTGAAGAACGGCTTCGCCTAATGAACCACGACGTGTCGCGGAAAGTTCTGGAAGCCGTGGGGGAGATGTCCAACTGGGGCAGCGCCCTCGGCCCCAATCGCGGGCGCGGTGTCGCGTTTGTGTTGTCCTTTGGCGTGCCAGTCGCGGAGGTCGTTGAGGTAACGAACACCGACAGCGGGATCAAGATTGACAAGGTCTGGGTCGCCGCTGATGTCGGCCGCATCGTAGATCCGATCAACTTTGACAACCTGATGAAGGGGGGCGTGATCTGGGGCCTCGGCCACGCGATGAACAGCGAGATTACCTATTCGGACGGCATGGCGGAGCAGTCGAATTTTTACACCCATGAGGGGATGCGCCTGAATCAATGCCCTGAAATCTTTGTGAAAGGGCTGGAGAACGGAAGTGCTGTCAAAGGGATAGGGGAGCCGCCGATACCGCCTGCGGCACCAGCTTTGGCGAACGCGATTTTTGCCGCGACGGGGCAACGTATTCGGGAGATGCCGTTCAACAAGCACATTGATTTCGTGTAATTTCAGGGTCCAGTTTCGTTCAGAAGCCCGGAACCTGCCGTCACAGAACGCGGTTTATTGCTATCTGTAACTTGCTGACGATCTCGTCGATGTGAGCGTCTTCCATGATGAATGGCGGGGCGAGCAGGATGTGGTCGCCACTTCTGCCGTCGATCGTCCCCCCCATGGGATAGCAAATCAGACCCGCCTCGAAGCATTCCTTCTTTAACGATTTGTGAACCGCTCGATCCGGTGCGAACGGAGTCTTGGTGCTGCGGTCTTCGACGAACTCCAACGCTCTGAACAACCCGCGCCCACGTATGTCGCCAATGTTTGGGTGCTGCCCGAAGGCGTGTTGCAGGGCGTCGTTTAGTTTATCACCCATCATCGCACATCGCTCGACGAGTCCACCATCTGTTAACTTCGTCAGAACGGCCAAGGCTGCTGCGCTTGCGACCGGATGGCCGATATAGGTGTGCCCGTGTTGGAAAAATCCGCTGCCATTTTCGATGGCCTTGTAGATCGCCGCGGAGCAGAGCATCGCCCCAATCGGTTGATATCCAGCGCCAAGGCCTTTGGCGATTGCGACAATGTCCGGGACGACGTCGTCTTGTTCGCTTGCGAACAGCGTTCCTGTTCTGCCCATCCCGCACATCACTTCATCCAGGATCAACAGAACGCCGTATTGGTCGCAAATCTCGCGGATGCGCTTGAGGTAGCCTTGCACCGCAGGGACTGCACCCGCTGTGGCACCCACCACCGGTTCGGCAACGAAGGCGATTACACTGTCTTCGCCAAGCCGTTGAATTTCGGTCTCCAACTCGTTCGCGATACGAAGCCCGTAGTCCAAGGTCGTCTCCTCAGCGCGTTTCCCGCGATACTCGAAACAGGGCGAAATATGCGTCGTTTCTACCAGCATCGGAGCAAACGGCGCGCGTCGCCACTCGTTGCCTCCGGTCGCAAGCGCGCCAAGTGTATTGCCGTGATAGCTTTGTTTGCGTGCAATGATGTGCCGACGCTGGGGCTGATCAATTTCAACGAAGTACTGCCGCGCTAGCTTCAACGCGGCTTCCATTGCCTCGGACCCACCCGAGACAAGGTAAACGCGGTCTATTCCCTTCGGTGCATGTGTGATCAGCTTGTCGGCTAATTGCTCGGCGGGATCGGAGGTGAAGAAGCTTGTATGCGCGAAAGCAATCGAATCGAGCTGTGTTTTTATGGCCTCAGTCACGTCCGTGTCACCATGTCCCAAACAAGATACCGCAGCGCCGCCTGAGCCATCAAAATATGCCTTACCGCTTTGATCGTAGAGGTAAACACCCTCTCCACGCGCAACAACGGGAAGGTTGGATTTGGTATGGCGCGGAAAAATATGTGACACGTTTCTATCCTGAATGGTTGGTTGCCGACAATGATACATGAGAGCAGCCGGTTGAATAGTATTAGGATCAAATGTGGTGATCATTTTGTCGAATTGGCCCTTTAAAAATTGGTATTTGAGACCGCTGAGCTTTTCGCGGTTTTGTCCGATACCCTCAGAACCCATCTGTGCACAGCCTTGATTTTCGCGATGGCAAGCTTCATCGTGCGACTGCCAAGCTGAAATTTCTTTTCATCTTATTCGTCGACTCTCGTCTTCGTACAGACCATGATCGGGATGTTGGCCAGCCGTGGGGGATGCCTACGCACGCTAGAAACGTGGAAGCCGAAGGCCGAAACTGAACACAAACCGAGGTATGGGGCCCTCAAAGCACCCGACCCGAGACGAAACATCAAAAAGAGGAGACTATTGATGTCAATTAACCTGAAACTGTCCGTCGCAGGCTTCGCTGTTGGGGCCATGATGGCACCGGCTGCCTTCGCCGAAGAGTTTATCACCATCGGTACCGGTGGCGTAACTGGCGTTTACTATCCGACCGGTGGCGCGATTTGCCGTCTGGTGAACAAAGGCCGTAAAGAGCACGGCATTCGGTGCTCGGTCGAATCCACTGGCGGTTCGGTCTACAACATCAACACCATTCGCGAAGGCGAATTGGAATTTGGTGTGGCTCAATCTGACTGGCAGTACCACGCCTATAACGGTACTTCTAAATTCGAAGACGTTGGGGCGTTTGAAGGTCTGCGCGCGGTGTTCTCCGTGCACCCGGAGCCATTCACTGTTGTAGCCCGCGCTGACGCTGGCGTCACCAACTTCGATGACCTGAAGGGCAAGCGCGTCAACATTGGCAACCCGGGATCTGGTGCACGTGGCACGATGGAAGTTCTGATGGCATCCAAAGGCTGGACCACGGATGACTTCACTCTGGCGTCCGAGCTGAAGCCTGCCGAACAATCCGCGGCGCTGTGTGACAATCAGATCGACGCAATGGTATTCACCGTTGGGCACCCATCTGGCACGATCCAAGAGGCAACCACAGCCTGTGACTCCGTGCTTGTGACTGTGGATGGCGAAGCCGTCGACAAATTGATTAGCGAGAACTCGTTCTACCGGACGGCTACCGTTCCCGGTGGAATGTATCGCGGCAACGACAGCGACGTTGGCACGTTCGGCGTGGGGGCAACTTTCGTGACCTCGACTGCCGTATCTGACGATGCGGTCTATGCCGTTGTCAGCGCAGTGTTCGAAAACTTCGAAGACTTCAAAAAGCTGCACCCTGCTTTCGCAAATCTCGACCCTAAAGAGATGGCGACCGCTGGTTTGTCGGCTCCGCTGCACCCTGGTGCCGCGAAATACTACAAAGAAAAAGGCCTGATCGAGTAAGGTCATCGCTTTCGGGAGTGGGCGGAAACGCCCCTCCCACACCACCTCACCAGACAAAAAAACACTGATAAAATTCAGGCTTTCCGACCGGGGGATTTATGACAGATAATCAATCAGAAAACCGCGCCTTGAGCGAGGAGGAGCTACAGGACCTCGTAGCCTCATCCGACGCTGGCGCGCGCGATCCGGCGGGGGGCGTTGGTACGCTGCTCGCGGTTGTTGCCGTGGTATGGTCCCTATTTCAGGTTCTGCTGGCCTCACCTTTGGCAAACTATATTTTGCCGGGTGACATCATCAACAACTCCCGACAGGTTCATCTGGCCTTTGCCGTGTTCCTTGCTTTCATGGCATATCCCGCCTTTAAATCCAGCCCGCGCCACTACATTCCGATCGCAGATTGGGTGCTTGGCTTGGTCGGCGCGTTCATCGCGATGTACGGGTTTTTCTTCTACCAGAAGATCGTCGACGCAGGTGGTCTGGCAGATGACATGGACAAGTGGTTCGCGCTTGCCGGTTTGCTGATCCTGTTCGAGGGCGCCCGCCGCGCGCTTGGTCCTGCGATGGCGATCATCGCCACGATTTTCTTGGCTTACGTGTTCTTTGGCTCCTCCGATTTGGTACCGGACGTCATCCGCTGGAAAGGCGCGTCGTTGAAGAAAGCGATGAGTCATATGTGGATCACCTCGGAAGGTGTGTTTGGCATCGCATTGGGCGTGTCCACCAAGTTCGTTTTCCTCTTCGTGCTGTTCGGTGCGCTGCTGGATAAGGCAGGTGCTGGCAACTATTTCATCAAAATGGCGTTCGGCGCGTTGGGCCACCTGAAAGGCGGGCCTGCAAAGGCCGCTGTTGTCGGCTCCGCCGCGACTGGCCTGATCTCTGGCTCTTCCATCGCCAACGTCGTGACCACAGGCACATTCACCATTCCGCTGATGAAACGTGTTGGCTTCTCGTCCGAGAAGGCTGGTGCCGTTGAAGTGGCAAGTTCCGTCAATGGGCAGATCATGCCGCCGGTCATGGGGGCTGCGGCCTTCTTGATGGTGGAATATGTGGGCATTTCCTACGTGGAAGTGATCACGCATGCCTTCCTGCCCGCGACGATTTCCTACATCGCGCTGGTCTACATCGTTCACCTTGAAGCGGTGAAAAGCAACATGCCGGTTCTTGGCAATCGCGTGGTCTCGATGGGAAAAACCATTGGGGGCATGGCGCTGTTCTTCTTCGGGTTCGCGGGTCTTTGCTATGGCGTGCAGTACCCAGTTGGCTGGATCGTCTCGGCGGTGCCGAATGCGTCTGCAACAGTCATGTCTTTGCTGATCTTTGCAGCCTACGCAGGCCTGTTGTGGCTTGCGGCCAGCGTTCCCGATTTGGAGCCGGACGACCCCAACGCCGAAGAAGTGGAACTGCCCGTCGTTGGTGAAATTTACAAGTCGGGCCTCTACTACCTTCTGCCGATTATCGTGTTGGTCTACTTCTTGATGATCGAGCAAAAATCCCCTGGCCTGTCGGCCTTCTGGGCGACCATGCTGCTGTTCGTGATCTTGCTGACACAGCGTCCACTGAAGGCAATCTTCCGAGGCGAAAGCGACACTGCCAATGCCATCAAGGCGGGCGTAGCCGACCTGATCCAAGGGTTGATCGACGGCGCACGTAACATGATTGGTATCGGTCTTGCGACGGCGACGGCTGGTGTGATCGTCGGCACCGTGACCCTAACGGGCGTAGGGCAGGTGATGGCTGATCTGGTCGAGTTCCTGTCCGGTGGTAATCTGATCTTGATGCTGGTGATGGTCGGGCTTTTGTCGTTGATCCTTGGCATGGGTCTTCCGACCACGGCCAACTACATCGTGGTGTCCTCGCTCATGGCGGGCGTTGTGGTGGAGTTGGGCGCGCAGTCGGGCCTGATTGTGCCATTGATCGCCGTGCACCTGTTCGTGTTCTACTTCGGCATTATGGCCGATGTGACACCGCCCGTTGGCTTGGCGAGTTTTGCCGCAGCCGCTGTTTCGGGTGGGGACGCGATCAAGACAGGCTTCGTGGCGTTTTTCTACAGCTTGCGCACGGTGGCATTGCCGTTCGTGTTCATTTTCAACACCGACCTGTTGTTGATTGATGTGACTTGGATGCAGGGGATACTTGTGTTCATAACTGCCTCGATTGCGATCCTCGTGTTCACGGCGGGCACCATGGGCTGGTTCCTGACCAAAAGCCGCATTTATGAAAGTGTCGTTTTGGTCGCCATCGCATTCGCGCTTTTCCGTCCGGACTTTGTGATGGACCGCATCCAGCCGCCATTCCAGATTGTCGAACCGTCAGGTTTTGCAACGGCGGTGGGTAATGCCAAAGACGGGCAAGAGTTGCGTATCGTAGTTTCTGGGCCAGACTTTGATACTGGTGAGGCAAAGGAGACAACCCTCGTCATGCCGATCAAAGGTGATGGTACCGGAGACGAGCGGCTGAACGAGTTCGGCGTGATGCTGTTAGAGGAGGACGGCGTGGTAAAAATGGAGGAGCCGCTATTTGGTACTCCGTTCTCGGACACGATGAGCAGTTTTGATTTCTACGCGGATACCCCCGTTCAAATCGCGACAGTTCAGGCGCCGTCTGACCAAATGGCGAAGGAGTGGGTTTTCATACCTGCCTTGATCCTTTTGGCTTTGGTGGCGCTTATGCAGCGCGCCCGCATCTCTCGTGAAGGAGTTCCAGCATGACAAATCCTGTATTATGCGCGGTGGATATCAGCAACGGTCAAGACGACCTCAAGACGATCCAGACGGCTGCTCGAATGGCGGCGCTTGACGGGGCGCAACTTGACGTGATTGCGGTTGTTCCGGATTTCGGGATGAGTACGGTCGGCAGCTTCTTCAACAAGGATCACCATGACAAAATGGTGGCCGAGGCCAAGCGGCAACTTAATGAGTTGGTCAGCGAGGCTCTCGATCCGGATCAAAATGCGAAGGTCCGTCATGTCGTGGCCACGGGGCGGGCCTATGAGGAAGTTCTAAAGCTCGCGAAAAAGGCAAAGCCGTCTCTCATCGTCGTTGGTGCGAGTAAGGTGGATTTTGCTGAATACTTGCTTGGGCCAAATGCGGCACGCATTGTCAGGCACGCCAATTGCTCGGTCTATGTCGTGCGGTAGCGTAAAGACTTAGTTGTAAAGTCAAGCAAAGCCCGGCCAATAGGCCGGGCTTTTGCGTTGGCGCACAGAAGCTGCGCGCGGGTCGGCGTTGTGTGAATTTTTGTGAAGGTGCAGGTTGGGGACAAGAATTTCCAAACGAACGGACCTTAAAATGAAGATTCTAGCATTCGCGGCTTCCAACAGCCGGTCCTCAATCAACAAACGCCTTGTGATCCATGCCACAGAAGTACTCCAAAGCGATGTAGCCCCCCATGCGGAGGTCGAAATCCTCGACCTCAATGACTTCGGGATACCGATCTATAGTGCCGACCGAGAGGTCGAGGGCGGCGTCCCAGAGTTGGCAAAACAGTTTCACACAAAGATCGGGGCGGCAGATGCTCTTCTGATTTCATACGCTGAACACAACGGCCACTACACGGCGGTTTGGAAAAACCTGTTCGACTGGATGTCCCGGATCGACAAGAAAGTTTTTCAAGACAAACCCGCGGTCATAATGTCTGCATCCGCTGGTGGCGGCGGTGGCGCGAGCGTAATGGCTGCGGCAAAAGAGTCGGCCGGCTTCTTTGGTGCAGATATAAAAGGCAGCTTTTCTGTCGGCCCGTTCGCTGAGAAATTTGATACCGAGGCAGGTCGCTTGATCGACCCGGCGCTGAGTCGCGCACTTTTAGAGGCTCTCAGCGATTTGGACGCGTCGATGTAGAAACTGTGGCGCGGTGGTAGAATTTACCCATCGCGCCGCCTCTCATCTCAACTGCTGGGCGTTAAAGGTGAAAAGCGCGTCGCCGTCGACTACGCATGAATTGATCAAGGCTTTTGCGATGTCACTTGCCAGCCGGTCTTCCAATTGGTGCATCGCATCTTCTTTAACAGCGGGGAGGAAATACTAACTCACTGGAATGTAGATGCAACGCTGCCCATATGCACCTTCTGGACTGGAATTTGCTAACGGATCTTCGGAAAGTCGTGTCGGTTCAGGAATGTGGGCTGCGGAAATCTTTCGCGCGAAGGTCGTGTTTTGCGAGTTTGTCGTAGAGGGTCTTTCGCGGAAGCCCCAACGCATCCGCGACGGCAGCAGATTTGCCACCAAAACGGCGCAACGTGTCAGTTAGAACGAGCTTCTCGAAAGCGTTCATTTGCTCGGCTAAACCAAGCTCGGCACAGCTGTTGGCGTCAGTTTTTACATTCAAGCCCAGAGCAAAACTGCGGGCGAAGTTGCGGAGTTCCGGAAGGTTATCAGGCCAGTCGCGTGCGATCACCTGCGCATATAGGCTCTCTGGGATTTTGGGCATATCGCCATTCATACTGCGCACGGTCTGTCGGACCAGTGCCTCGAAAATAACTGCAAGATCTTTTCGCCTTTGCGCAAGCGAGGGAACTTCGATTTGAAGCATGTCGAGCGCATAAAACAGATCGTCGCGGAGGCCCGTGTCGCGTAGCCTCTCAAGGGAATGCGGGGAAGACGCGATAACGCGCAAATCCGGGAACTGCTCCATAAGGTCCAACAAGGCTGTCTGTTGAGCGGAGTTGGCCACATCAAGCGATTTGACAGACAGGTCCGTGGGTTGCGACGTCAGGTCGAGCGCCTTTAGTGCGTCCGCGCCAGTGTCCCGAAGTGACAGCGAGATAAACCGCTGCTTATCGGGCGCAAGCGCATGGATTGTGTGGGCCGCTAGTCTTTTACCTGCTCCGGCGGGGCCGTGGAGGTAGATATGAACCGGTAGACTGGCCGCCTGACGCAAGGCTGCGCGCAGTCGTTCAACCGGCGACGACGTTCCCGGGAAATTTGCCGCTGCGGCGTCACCGGCCTGCAACTTTCGCTCCATGTTGCGCGACCGCAGGACGAGATGACGATGTTCCATCGCGCGGTTTATGACTTCAATCAGTTGTTCCGGTGGGCAAGGCTTTTGACGAAAGTCGTAGGCTCCTTCCGCCATAGCGCGAACGGCCATTGGGACATCCGCTTCACCAGTTAACAGGACCACGGGCAGGTCCGGATCAATCTTGCGCGCATAGCTGAGAACGTCGAACCCATCCCTTCCCGGCATCCGGATATCGGAAAGGATTACACCCTCGAAGTCGCACGCGATATGAGACTTAGCCATCACAAAGCTAGAGGCCGCGATCACCGCGATGTCTTCCAGCTCAAAGCTTTGAGCCAGCGATTTACGTAAAGCAGAGTCGTCTTCAATGAGAAGCAATGTCGGGGTCATTTTTCGCCTCCGGTGTTGGGAGTGCAGGGAGAGTTATGGTGAATGCCGCTCCGCCTGTTGTCAGGTTTTCGACACTAAGCAATCCTCCGAAGCTGCCGATAATTCCATAGGAAATGGACAGGCCAAGGCCCAGTCCTTTGGATGCGCCGATTTCTTTGGTGGTGTAAAATGGTTCAAACGCGCGTTCGATATCTGCCAATCCGGGACCGGTGTCCGAGATCACCAGTTGCACTTGATCACGTCTCTTACTCAGTGAAACCGTGATTTCTTTACGCGCACAATCGGTTAACGCATCAACGGCGTTTGAAAGCAGATTCACCATCACCTGTTGCAGACGAACTTGTCCGGCATCAACCCAGGCTTCCGGTGTCGTTGTTACGTTTAACGTAACTCCTTCAGTTTTAATCCGTTGCGAGGCGAACTCCAGCGACGCATTTAGCACCTCGGCGACGTTCACCTTTTCCAAGGGTTCTGTCTCCTTCCGCGCAAAGCCGCGTAGATTGTGAATGATACGACCCATACGCTGGGTCTGTTCTGAAATCAGCGTCAGGTTCTCGCTCGCCTCTGGTTCGCGGCCGCGTTCGATCAGCTTCTTGGCATTTGCAGCGTAGTTTTGAATTGCTGATATGGGTTGGTTCAACTCATGACTGATGCCAGCTGACATCTGACCAAGGGCGGTTAGTTTGCTCGCTTGAACAAGATCGTCTTGTGCCTTTTGAAGCTGCGCATTTCGCTTGGCAACGCGCGCTTCCAGCTTGGTGTTTGCCTCCGCTTCCAGACGCAGTTGATCCGCAAGTCGGGCCCGGCTTTGCACGAAAATGGCAAAACCCAAGCCGAACAACGACAGCAGAGCGGCAGATAACGAGGCGAGCAAACGGGCCTGGCTGATGGCTGGTTGCGCATCCATGAACGCGCGGGCTGTCATATCTATAAGTGGGACATCTTGCGAAACCGCCAGCGCACGGCTCGGCATTTCACCACCTTTGGGGAAATTCAAAACGGTCACCCCACCAACGACCGATGGTGTGTAGCTGGGCAATTGTAGAATCAACCCATCTGGGTAGTCGAAGGTGGCGGGCGCCACGCGTTCAAGCGTTTCATCACGCCGCAGAGCGAGGCCTAAGCGGTTAGACACAAATCCGACGCCGGCTGGGTCGAAGAAGGTCACCACCGTTTCGTCAATTCGCCACTCCGCCTCCAGTTCGTCCATGTTCACTTTGACCACGACATAACCTTGAGGGGAGCTATCATCGCGCAGGACACTTCGGGCGAAATAGTAGCTGCGTTGACCATTCTCGTCGGCAGAATGGTAGACACCCATCCGGCGAGTACGTGCTGCGACCACATCAGCGCGACCCGACCAGTCGGCACCAATGATCTGGGGCTGATCTTCAAGGATCGACGACGCTTGTACCCGGCCGTTTGCATCAAGCGCATGAATTTCTTTCGTGCCGGTGATGAGTGCTGTCCGCAGCATAAACTCCGATGTGCGCTCCGTGGTGGAACGGCCTTCAAGAAGTGCTGATATTTGCGGATGGCGCGCCATTAGGTCGGTAAGCTCTCGGTAGCTTTCCAACTGGGCTATCAAGCGGTCGGCTGACTGCTCTACGATTACTGCTCCAGAACGCGAAAGTTGATCAAGCCCGGATTTCAGACTGAGTTGATAGACCGTTGCGACCAATGCAAGTGACAAGACCACGTAAGTGGCGGCGAAGATGTGCAGCTTCTTGATGCGCGGAGCTCTGCCCATATTCCCTCGATTCGCCACAGATGGTTGTGCGAAATATCGCAAGTTTTGCAGTCGTGGCAGTAAAAAACGTGCGAGATTTCGCATTTTTAAGGTGTGCGGATATGAGGTCCTACAGGTAAGTATTTGTAATAAAGCAATAAAGACAGATTTGAATGATCAGCTTGCACCGCTTGGGGGCTTCTTGCAATGCTCCAAGCATCCGGCGGGGGAGCCCGTCCGATTGAAATTCCATTGGGAGGAAACCATGACAACTCTTTTGAAAGCGGCCTGCGTCGCTGCAGTAACCCTTGTTCCATCCGTTGCAGCCGCAGCATGTGACGAAGGCGAACTGGTCATCAAGTTCAGCCACGTAACCAACACCGACAAGCACCCCAAAGGTGTCGCAGCATCCCTGCTGGAGCAGCGTGTGAATGACGAAATGCAAGGTAAGGCTTGCATGGAAGTGTTCCCGAACTCCACGCTCTATAAAGACGAGCAAGTGCTCGAAGCTATCCTGCAGGGTGACGTTCAACTGGGCGCGCCATCGCTGTCCCTGTTCGAAAGCTTTACCAAGCAATATCGCCTGTTCGACCTGCCATTCATGTTCAAGAACATTAAGGCAGTAGACGAGTTCCAAACGTCGGAAGCTGGCGAAGCCATGAAAAGTGTTATGGCGAAGCGCGGCTTGCAAGGTTTGCAATTCTGGCACAACGGCATGAAGCAGATCTCGGCGAACAAGCCGCTGGAAATGCCTTCCGATGCTGCTGGCCTGAAATTCCGCGTTCAGCCATCTGACGTCTTGGTCGCCCAGATGGAGGCGCTTGACGCATCGCCGCAGCCGATGGCATTCGCCGAGGTATATGGCGCGCTGCAAACCGGCGTTGTAGATGGTCAGGAAAACACCTGGTCCAACATTTATGGCCAGAAGTTCTTTGAAGTTCAGGACGGTATCACCGAAACCAACCACGGCATCATCGACTACATGGTCGTGGCTTCTGTCGACTGGCTTGATAGCCTCGAAGCAGACGTACGCGACCAGTTCCTGACGATCCTCGAAGAGGTCACTGTGACCCGTAACTCTGAATCCGCAAAGGTGAATGAGGAAGCCAAGCAGGCAATCCTTGCTGCCGGTGGTTCGGTGCGCGAACTGACAGCAGAACAGCGGACAGCATGGGTTGAGGCGATGAAGCCGGTTTGGTCGCAGTTCGAAGCAGATGTTGGGGCTGACAACATTGCCGCTGCACAAGAAATCAATGCCAAGCATTGAGCTTTAACGTGACATGATACGGACAGGCGCGGCCCATTCGGGTCGGGCCTGTCTGACAATAGAGACAACAGTTTCGGGGAGGGACACACGTGCAACACGATCAAGAAGCGTCCAGCGGCATTGGCCGCTTTATCGACCGGCTAGAAGAAAATGCGCTCGCGCTGATGCTTGGCATCATGGTGATCTTGACCTTCGTCAACGTGATCCGACGCTACGTGTTCAATGCTTCCCTTATCTGGAGCCTCGAGCTTGTGTTGATGTTGTTTGCCTGGATGATCCTGCTGGGCATCAGCTACGGCATCAAAAAGAATACCCATCTCGGTGTCGATGCTCTGACCAACGTATTACCGACTGGCCCGAGGAAAATCGCCCTGATTTTCGCTTCGTTGATCTGTGTGATCTACGCCGTGCTGCTGATGAAGGGGGCCTATGACTACTGGGCCCCGTTCGCAGGGTTGGATGTGACATCGGGGCGCTGGTTCCCGACAGGCTTCACCGAAACGCGAAGCCGCGCATTCATGGAAACCGATCAGGTGCCCATGCCCTTCTTTCTGAATTTTCTGGGTGATTTGATCAACGACGGCGATAGCTATTCCAAGCTGCCCGACTTTGTTCCCTACACCATGCTGCCAATCGCCTGCGCTCTGATCCTGCTGCGGTTTGTGCAAGCCTTCATAAAGGTTTTGCGCGGCACGCAGCACACGATGATTGTCAGCCATGAAGCGGAGGAGGCCATCGAGGACCTCGCCGCTCAAAGCAAAGGGACGTAAACCGATGGATGTTATTCTGCTCTTTGTACTGATCATCGGCATGCTGATGATCGGGGTGCCGATCGCGGTCTCGTTGGGCCTGTCGTCGATGCTGTTCTTGTTGATGTTCAGCGACACATCGCTGGCCTCCATCGCGGCCTCGCTGTTTCAGGCGATGGCCGGGCACTATACCCTGCTGGCCATTCCGTTTTTCATTCTGGCCTCCAGCTTCATGTCTACCGGTGGGGTGGCGGCGCGGATCATCCGTTTCTCTATCGCCTGTGTGGGCCATTTGCGCGGCGGTCTGGCCATCGCAGGCGTGCTCGCCTGTATGATTTTCGCGGCGCTGTCAGGCTCGTCTCCTGCGACTGTGGTCGCCATCGGCTCCATCGTCATCGCGGCGATGGTCAAGGTGGGCTACACCAAAGACTTCGCCGCAGGTGTAATCTGTAACGCAGGTACGCTGGGAATTCTGATCCCGCCTTCCATCGTGATGGTGGTTTACGCCTCCGCCACCGACGTGTCGGTTGGCCGGATGTTCCTTGCGGGCGTGATACCGGGCCTTCTGGCGGGCACCATGCTGATGATCACCATCTACGTTATGGCGCGGATCAAGAATCTGCCCAAAGGCGAATGGCAGGGTTGGGGCGAGATTTTCGAAAGCTTCCGAGACGCGTTCTGGGGCTTGATGCTTATTGCCATCATTATGGTCGGCATCTATGGCATCCCGGGCCTAACCGGCGCAATCTTCACCCCGACAGAGGCTGCGGCCGTTGCTTCCGTCTACGCATTCTTCGTGGCGACGTTCATCTACCGTGACATGGGGCCGCTTCATACTCCGGACGGCCAGCGCAACCTGACTGTGTTCCAGCGGCCTCTGTCTATCGTCACAGCGTTCTTCCACCGCGATACCTTCGCGACGCTGTTCGATGCGGGCAAGCTAACGGTGATGCTCATGTTCATCATCGCCAACGCGCTGATCCTCAAGCATGTGCTGACCGATGAACAAATCCCGCAGCACATCGCGGATGCGATGCTGGCGGCGGGTCTGGGGCCGGTGATGTTCCTTGTGATGGTCAACATCATTCTGCTCATCGGCGGGCAATTCATGGAGCCTTCGGGACTGATCGTGATTGTGGCCCCGCTGGTGTTCCCGATTGCGATCGAGCTTGGTATCGACCCGATTCATCTGGGCATCATCATGGTGGTGAACATGGAGATCGGGATGATCACGCCACCAGTAGGTCTCAACCTCTTCGTGACCTCGGGCGTGGCGGGTATGCCGATGATGGCAGTTGTCCGTGCGGCGCTGCCGTTCCTGGCCGTGTTGTTTGTGTTCCTGATTATCGTCACCTACGTGCCGTTCATCTCGACATGGCTCCCGACACTTATGATGGGGCCGGAGATCATCACGAATTAGGCTGGAAGCCTTCCATAAACAGGCATAGCTTGCGCTAACATTTCCCGACCGGAAAGGCGCAAGCTATGAAATCCATCGTCATCCACGCTCCGCGCGATCTTCGCATAGAGGATCATCCCATTACGCCCCCTGCAGCAGGCGAAGTGCAAATCACTATGGCCGCGGGCGGCATTTGTGGCTCGGATCTTCACTATTACCAAAATGGTGGGTTTGGCGCGGTGAAGCTACGCGAACCGATGATATTGGGTCACGAAGTTTCGGGTCACGTCACCGCATTGGGTGAAGGTGTCACGGCGTTGAAAGTCGGCCAACTGGTCGCTGTCTCCCCGTCGCGGCCCTGCGCGAAGTGCAAGTTCTGCCTGTCGGGCCAGCCGAACCAATGCTTGAACATGCGCTTTTATGGCTCCGCCATGCCGTTCCCTCATATCCAGGGCGCGTTCAGTCAGGTGTTGAACGCAAATGCTGCTCAATGCGCTGTGGCCGACGGGCTGACGGCTGGCGAGGCGGCAATGGCCGAACCGCTTGCCGTGTGTCTGCACGCGGTGCGCCAAGCGGGCCCGCTGCTTGGCAAAACGGTCCTTGTCACTGGTTGCGGCCCCATCGGGGTGCTTTGCATCCTTGCCGCGCGGCGGGCTGGAGCGGATCATATCGTTGCGACCGACATGTCCGACTTCACGCTTGAGAAAGCGCGCGAGGCTGGCGCAGACGTCACCTTCAACATTACCAAGGTCGACAAACCCTTGCAGCCTTACATGTCCGAAAAGGGACTGGTCGATGTGCAGTTTGAATGCTCCGGCGCGGTCTCTGCCCTGACCGCAGGCATCCACGCCATGCGTCCGGGTGGCACGATCGTACAGCTTGGCCTAAGCGGGGACATGTCTTTACCGATGATGGCAATCACTGCGAAAGAGCTGAACCTGAGTGGCTCCTTCCGTTTCCACGAGGAGTTCTTCACCGGCGTCTCCCTCATGCAAAAAGGGCTGATTGACGTGAAGCCATACATCACCCAGACCTTGCCGATGAAAGACGCGGTCGAGGCGTTCGAGCTAGCCTCCGACCGCACCCGTGCCATGAAAACACAGATCGGATTCGCATGAAGGCCATTATCTTTGATCTCGACGGAACACTGGTTCACTCCGCGCCAGACATCCACGCCGCAGCAAACGTGATGCTGGCCCATGCCGGTCGGGATCCGGTAACGTTAGATCAGGTGATCGGATTTATCGGCAACGGCATCGAGAAGCTGGTAGAGCGCTGCATGCGCGCGACGGGTGGCGTGCCTGATGATCTGACGCCGCACTATGCCGAGATGAACTGCGCTTATGCCAAAGACCTGACTACGCTGACCCGCTTGTTTGACGGGGTGCGCGAGACATTGGACGCAATCGACCTCCCCATGGCGCTGTGCACCAACAAGCCGGAAACTCCGGCGCGTGACTTATGTGATCAGTTGGACCTCACGCGTAATTTCACTGTGATCACCGGCGGTGACAGCACACTTGCCAAAAAGCCCGACCCGTTGCCCTTGGTCCATACTGCGGTTGCTTTGGGTCTCACGGTTGAGGAATGCCTCTATGTCGGCGACAGCGTGACCGATTTCCGAACCGCTCGTGCAGCCGAGATGGCGTTCGCTTACTTCACCGGAGGTTACCAACCGACGCCCGTGGAAGGTTTGCGCTCCGAGGAGTGTTTCGGCAGTTGGCGCGGCCTCGATTTGTCGCGGTTTCATGGCGCTTGACCTTGCTATCGTAGGCGGTGGTCTATCTGGGCTGGCCCTCGCACGCATCGCCCAATCGCGCGGGTTGTCTTATCGCCTGTTCGAAGCACGTGAGCGCTTCGGTGGACGCATTGACGGCGTAGATGGCGTGGACCTCGGCCCCTCATGGTTCTGGCCCGGTCACTCGCGTATGGCGGTCTTGGCAAAAAAGCTGGGGGTTGGGGTGTTCGAGCAATGGAGCACTGGCGATGCGCTCTACGAAGATCACTCGGCGATACAGCGCGGGCAGGGGTTCGCCTCCATGGCCGGCACCTACCGGATTTCCGGTGGTATGCCCGCTTTAGTAAAAGCGTTGGTGGCGAAACTGGATGCGTCGTGCCTTCATCTTAGCACCAAGGTACAGACAATCACCCGCGAAGACAGTGTGATTGTGACGACCAGCGATGGCACGGATTACGCGGCCCATCATGTTGTATTGGCTTTGCCTCCGCGTGTTGCAGCTGAACTGGCATTTTCACCATCGCTGCCGGTGGCCGCACGTCAGCCACTGGGTGATATTCCCGGCTGGATGGCGGGACAGGCCAAATTGGTGGCAACCTACCCGACACCGTTTTGGCGTGAGGACGGGTTGTCTGGCGATGCCATCAGTCAGATCGGCCCAATGGTCGAGATGCACGATGCGTCGGACTCCGTCAGCGGGAAGGGCGCGATCTTTGGCTTCATTGGCGTGCCCGCGGCGCATCGCAACGGGCAAGCTGAGGCCATTCGCGCGGCGGGGTTGGTTCAACTGGAACGTATGTTTGGTCCGAAAGCGGCAAAGCCGGAAATGCTAGTGCTGAAGGATTGGGCGCAAGAGCCGTTTACCGCAAAGCGACCTGACTGGGATTTCAACGGTCCGCACCCAAGCTATGGATGCCCGCCGGCGTTGCACGGTCTCTGGGATGGGAAGCTGATCTTCGGCTCGACAGAATTTGCCGCCACGCAAGGCGGCTTTCTGGAAGGTGCGTTGGAGCGCGCGGACGAAGTCGCCGGGATGCTCATCAAATGAAACAGGCCACGCATGCCGCGCGGCCTGATCTGCTTGCTCAGTGGAAAGGGCTTTACAGCCCCCACTTCTTGGCCGTGGCGTCGAAGAACCCACCAGCCTTTTTCACTTTGACCCAGTTGTTGACATAGTTGATCCAGACTTGATCCGCCTGTGGCAGCAACATCGCGATGGGCGATGGCGCACGCGGCTCTGTGCCCGGCACACGTACCACGGGGAACTTGTCGTCCAAGGTGGAGCCTTCGATGTTGGACGTGATGAACACATCCGCACGGCCCGCGATAACTTCTTGATACCCACGCGCCGGCGCTTCTACGACCTTGATCGTGGCATTCGGGAACCATTCTTTGGCGAGGCTCTCGAACGTGGTGCCAAGGGTGGTGGCCACGGTCACTTCGGGTTTGTTGATGCTCTCGTAGCCGTCAAACTTGTCGGCGTTTTCCTTCAGAGTGAAGGGGAATATTTCAACTGCGATGTAGCTTTCCGAGAAGCCAGCAACCTTCATGCGTGCAGGTGAAATCGAGGCGGAGCCGGTCATGTGGTAGCTGCCAGCACTTACACCGTTTACGAGTGTCTTCCAGTCGGTAGGAACGAACTCAACCTCGACGCCGAGGTCTTTCGCCAGTTCCGTCATAATGTCGATGTCATAGCCTTTGTAGCTATTGGTCGCGGGGTCGCGCACAGACATCGGATTCCAGTCGCCGGTTGTGCCGACTTTCATGACGCCGCCGTCAAGGATTTCGTTCAGGGCAGATTGGGCCACGGCAGCGGTGCTCATCACAGCGCCAAAGGCCAGCGCCGCGAGGGCGTTTGCAAATTGTTTCATATCAGGAAGTTCTCCGGTGTTGGAAAGTGACCTTGTCATTACATCTGCAAGATCACGGGTGATCGTGACTTGAAGTTTCGGTCACTTGCCACATAACCTCAAGGTGATAGATGACAAGGCCGGAAGGGCGCGAGTGTGACACAAGACGCGATCGAAATGATCGATGTGGACAAGTGGTTTGGCGACTTCCAGGTTCTCAAAGGCATTAATCTAAACGTGAAACCGGGTGACCGGGTGGTGATCTGTGGACCGTCCGGATCGGGAAAATCCACGGTGGTGCGCTGCATCAACCGGTTGGAGGCGCATCAAAAGGGCGTGATCAAGATCGGTGGTGTGGTGCAAGACGGCAGTGCGGCGGCCCTTGAGGCGATCCGATCGGAAGTCGGCATGGTGTTCCAACAGTTCAATTTGTTCCCGCATCTGAGTGTCATGGAAAACCTTGTACTGGGTCCGATGAAGGCCCGCGGCATGACGCGCAAGGATGCTGAAGAGCGCGCGATGAAATACCTTGAGCGTGTGCGTATTCCTGAACAGGCCCTCAAACGCCCAAGCCAGCTTTCGGGTGGTCAGCAACAGCGCGTGGCGATTGCCCGCAGCCTGTGCATGGAGCCGAAGGTGATGCTGTTCGACGAGCCGACCTCTGCGCTGGACCCCGAAATGATCTCTGAAGTGCTCGACGTTATTGTGGAGCTGGCTGAGGAGGGGATGACCATGGTCGTGGTGACACATGAGATGGGGTTTGCGCGCAAAGTAGCCGACCAGATGGTCTTCATGGATGAAGGTGAGATCGTGGAAACTGGCACGCCGGAAGACTTCTTCAACGCCCCGAAATCCGAGCGCACCCAAACGTTTCTCAAACAGATCTTGCAGCACTGAGATGCGGATAGTTTTATCGCTTGCTGCGCTCTTGGCGCTATCTGGTTGCGGATCATCCGACATTTGGGGGTGGTATGTCGTCAACCCGATGACGGCTTCGGGCTGGACCAACATCACGTTCTTGGTGAACGGCATGGGGGCAACCATCCTTCTGTCGGTGATCGCGGCGTCCATTTCCATTGTCTTGGGGTTGCTCGTGGCCTTGCCCGGCTTGTCAGAGCGGCGCGGCATCCGAGCGATAAATCGCTTCTATGTCGAAATTGTCCGTGCGATCCCGCTGTTGCCTATGTTGTTTTGGGTCTTCTACGGCCTGCCGATTGTGTTCAAATCCATGGGGTTGAGCATCCAGATCGATCCGTTCTGGGGGGCGATTATTACGCTGGCGCTGTCGGACAGTGCGTTCACGGCAGAGATATACCGCGCGGGGATACAAAGCATCGCCAAAGGGCAGGCGGAAGCCGCGAAGACTGTAGGCCTCAACTATTTTCAGACCATGCGCTATGTGGTTTTGCCGCAAGCAATCCGGCGCATCCTGCCACCTTTGGCGAACCAATTTATCTACATTGTGAAGATGTCGGCATTCGCCTCTGTCATCGGGATGCAGGAACTGACGCGTCGCGCGAATGAGCTGGTGGTGACGGAATACAGGCCACTGGAAATCTACACGCTGCTGATCGTCGAATACCTTGTGCTGGTGCTGATCATCAGCGCGGGTGTGCGGTGGTTGGAGCGTAAAATGGGATCGGATGAAAGAGGATGAGAGAGATGGATTGGACGAAGTTTATGGATGAGACTGTCGAGAATATCGGCGTCTTGGCCAAAGAGATGCCGGAGACCGCGAAAGCCTTCAACACGATGGGGACTTTTGCCAAAAAGTCTGGCGCTCTGGACGAGAAAACCAAGGAGCTTATGGCGCTTGGTATTGCCATTGCAACGCGCTGTGACAGCTGCATCGGGTTTCATGTGAAATCGCTGATCCGGCTGGGGATTACCCGTGACGAGCTGGTCGAGGCACTGGCGATGGCAACTTATATGGGCGGCGGACCGTCCTATGCGTATTCGTCGAAGGCGCTGAAAGCGTTTGAGGACTTTTCCTGAGAGAGTTTGCGCCGCGGCTTTGCCGCGTCGCCACGCCGGGGAGGCGCTGCCTCCCCAGACCCCTCCGAGGTATTTTTGAAGCAATGATGCAGCGGTTATGCGTTCTGTGCCGCGACCGTTTTCATAAAGCGGTCACGGATTACGACGGGGTCCATGGTGATCACCGGAACCTTGATATTACCGCTTTCGCATTTTGACACGATCACGGTCATTTTGTCGCCCGCCAGCGCGTCCTTGACCACTTGAACAGTGTCTTCGGCTTTGCACTCGATCACGTTCTTGCACCCGCAGGCTTCGGCGACTTTCGTTAATGACGTCAGCTTGCCCGCATAGGTCGGCTGGTCGCCTGTAGAACCGTAAGAACCGTTGTCGATGATCAACAAAACGTAGTTGTCGGCTACGTTGTTCGCGATTGTTGGCAGGGTGCCCATGTTGGTCAGCACTGAGCCGTCGCCGTCGATGACCAGAACTTTGGATTTCTGCGCCAAAGCGAGGCCAAGGCCAATGGAGGAGGCCAAGCCCATAGTGCCCAGCATGTAGAAGTTGGACGGCTGGTCGTCGATCATGTGCATTTCCTGGCTCGGCAAGCCGATGTTGCACACGGTCAGCGTGTCTTTGATGGTCGAGGCCAGTTCTTTGATAATGTCGGAACGGATCATATTAGTAGCCTCCCCAGAAGGACGCATCTGTCAGGATGGCGACCGGCTTGTTGCACATGAAAGTATATTTCAGGATCTTGTCGAACTCGTCCGCATCCGATTGTTTGTGGAAATGGTAGGTCGGGATGTTGATCTGTGCGAGCAGGGCTTTTGTATGGACGGCCATCTCGGCTTGGCAGGCAACCGGTTCACCCAGCTCGCCGCGGTAGGATATCAGCATCGGCAGCGGCATGCGGTAATATTGGGTTAGCGTGACCAGCGTATTGATTGTCACCCCGATGGCGGTGTTTTGCATGATGATCGCGGAGCGTTTGCCGCCCATAAAGGCTCCGGCGCAGAGCCCCATGCCTTCGTCCTCTTTGTTGGACGGGATGTGGTAGATGTCCGGATGCTTTTCGGCGGCGTCAATGACGCCGCCCAATTGTTTGCATGGCACGGTGGTAATGAACTCGACTTTGTTATTCACAAAGCCGTCGATGATGACGTTATCGACTGACATGTGTCGGCTCCCTTTGATCCTGTTGTATCTGGATTTGACCTAAAGAATTGCGATGGTCAAATCATAAGCTCTTTAGTTTTGGTTAAGAGAAACTTTACATATGCGAACGGCCTCGAGGATTTCCTGCACAAGCCGTTCTATCAAGGGAGCTTTCGGGCAATCGGCGCGCGTCAGCAGGCACAGGTTTCGGCCCGGGGCCTCGAGCGACACGCGCCGTAGCCCTGCGAAAACAGGATCGGGCACGCAAATATGGGGAACAACCGACACCCCAAGCCCGTGGGCAACCACACTGGCCACGGTTTCAAGCGATTCCAACTCCATGCTGCTCTGCACGTTGATGCGGTTGCGAACGAGCCAGTCTTCAGCGATTTTTCCCGCCGCTGAACGGCGCGCATGGCGGATATAGGGCAAGCTGCGCAGTAATTCTTCCGGAGTACCCTTCGGACCGTCTGGGGCAATGATCAGCACCAATGGCTCATGTGCGATATGGTATGTGCGCAGGCTGGACGACGGGACGTCCAAAGCGGACGTGATCACTGCATCTACCGCGCCGCGATCGACCATTTCGACCAGATCGCTCGACAGGCCGGGGACGACCCGGACCTGAAGTTGCGGCGTGCTTTGCATAAGTCTTTTGAGGGCCATTGGAACCAACCCGTGCAAGCTTGACGGCACAGCACCGAGGGTAAGTGTTCCTACGAGGGTGCTTTCGCTTCCGGCATCGGCGAGCAATGCGTCATAGGCAGCCACGACCGCGCGCGCCTTGGGAATAAGGGACAAGGCCAGCGCTGTTAGGCTGGGTGGCTTGGCCTGACGGTCGAACAGGGCTGCGCCCAGCACGTCTTCCAAACGTCGCATTTGCTGCCCCACAGCTGCTTGCGACACATGGACCTGATCCGAGGCTGCAACAAAGCTGCCGGTATCCGCAACGGCGATGAGGGTGCGAAGAAGTGTAATGGACATGACTGAGACTTAGCCCGCGCCGGGAAACCCAACAAGGGGAGAGGTCAGTCGCTGAGGTCTGCGGGACCTACGCGATCCGCCAACAAGATCAACCAAGAAAGCGTTTCGCGCGCATCCTCGCTTAGCGCGCTGTCCTCACTCAACGCGTGCATCGAGCCGCGTAGTGACGGCCAGCGGTCATAAAAGTCGAGCAAATCGGTGATTGGTTCAGGCCCCTTCTTAAGCGGCATCATTTGTAGCTCCGGTGAACAAAAAATATTTATTGATAACAGGCTATCAACGCAACGAGGCTGCCACATGTGAAAAAAGTGTGAAGGTCTTGGTGCCACTTGCATTAACTTGTTAAGCTTACCCCTAGGGAAGGCAGTGAGAACATCGTGGCCAAAAAGCTTAACATATCGTTGTTCGGTTCATGCGTTGTGCGTGTGGACGGCGCGGAGGGAGTCGAAGTGAAGGGTGCCAAGCACAGGGCGCTGTTCGCGCTTTTGGCGACGGCACCTCTTGGACGCCGCACGCGGTCCTACCTTCAGCGTACCTTGTGGGGCTCGTCCTGCTATGACGGGGGGCGTCAGAACTTGCGCCGTGCCCTGTCCGATTTGCGCAGCCTTCTGGGGGCGGATTTCGACCACTTTATCAAATGCACGAACAGCGACGTTGAGTTGGACCTGTCATTGGTCAACTTCCTCGGCGCGCCCGGCACAGGGGCGTTCATGGAAGGTATCGGAATTCGCGATCGCGGCTTTGAGGAGTGGGTTGCGTCCATGCGGGCTGATGTAAACCAGATCGCGGCGCTCTATCGCACGACGCCGCGCACTGAGTTGGGGCGCCCGCTGCCACGAATCACAGCGCTGCCATTTCAACGGATAATGGGCGGCGAAGATCTGAATGTGCTTGGTGATTGGTTGGCTGAGGAGGTTTGCCGGTCATTATCACGCTCCAATCTGCTTTCCGTCATCTCGCATTTATCAAGTCGCGCATTGGCGACGCGCACCACCGACACGCTTGATGTCCGTCGGGAGTTGGATGTCGACTATTTCGTCACCGGCTCGATCCGCGATATGGGCGGGCGTATCGTTGTGGACATGGATTTCGTGGATGCGCGTGACGGCAACATTATGTGGACCCGTCAGATTGCGGGGCCGCAATCGAAGTTTTGGGATGAAATTACGACAGGGCTGGATGGGGTCGTGCGTGCGATCGGCCGGACCATCGCCGACGAGGCCATTGCTTATGTGAACGACAGGCCCGTGCCAGAACTAGAGGACCACCACCTTGTCATTGGCGGCGTATCACTGATGCATCGCCCGACATTCCGGGATTTCGCCAAGTCCCGAACCTTGCTCGAAGAGGCTGTGATACGTGCGCCGATGGTGGCGGAGACCCACGCATGGCTTGCCAAGTGGTATGTGCTGAGCGTGTTTAACGGATGGACCACTGACAGAAGCGGTGACACCCAGAAGGCGCTGGATGCGTCGTCACGGGCATTGGACATTAACCCGGACAGTTCGTTCTCACTAGTGATCGACGGTTTTGCGCATAACAACTTGATGCAGCGAATGGACGTGGCCAGCCAGCGCTACGACACGGCGATCGACATCAATCCGAATGAAAGCCTCTCTTGGCTCTTGCGCGGTGCGCTGCTGGCGTTTCAGGACGAGGGGCCCGCTGCGATTGCTGCTGCCGAGCAGGCGCGCAATTTGTCGCCAATTGATCCATTTGGCTATTACTACGATAGCCTGTCCAGCACAGCCTATTTGGCGGCAGAGAACTACAGTCGCGCCTTGGAACTTGCGGATCGTTCGCTTGCCTTTAATGACCGGCACCTTTCGACGCTGCGAACCAAAATTACAGCGCTGCATTTTCTGGGCCGAGGGGACGACGCTCGTATCGCTGCCCAAGATTTGACTCGCCGGGCACCTGACTTCAGGGTTGAAGAATATGCGAGGCAGCACCCGGCAGCTCAGCATCGAGCCGGAAAACGCGTGGTGACCGCACTATCGGCAGCGGGTGTACGGTAGGTGTATTTAGATAAGGAATAGGACATATGGCGCAAAATGGTGGTTTCGGTGGTTTCGGTGGCTTCGGAGGTTTTGGTGGCTTTGGCGGCGCAGGGGGAATCGGGGGCACAGGTCTTGGTGATTTCTTTACCGCAGGAGCGGTCGGTCCCTACGATCCCGCCCTTACCGTTGGCTTGCAAACAGCGGCCGAAGGTATTGAGCATGTTGCCGGTGACGGTCCGGCTCCGGTCCCGACGCAATTGCCGGAGAATTCGACCGCAAACCTCGCGCGCTCTGCGGATTGGGTGCGTGGGTCTCTCTACCTTACGGACTTTATCAAAGATGTTGATAGCACCGTCGCCGGTAACCAGGTGTCGCTCAGTTTTGAGGGGGCGGATTTGGTCGCGATCAACCGCCCATCTGCCGAATTGATGTCGCAACAGGCCAAATTTGTACGCGAATATGCGGATTTGAGAGCGGACCGCGCGGCGGAAATTACCAGCCAGCTTGGCTTCCCAACAGAGTATTTCGCCATGATCTTGGCGCTGCATCCGGCCCATAACCGCTATACTCTGGAATTGATCACGGTCACGCAATTGATGTGCGCGCACATGGCCATGATGGCAAAATATGCGCTGGCGATCCGACGCCCGGATCAGGTGGACACGCGCATTATGCCAATGATCGCGACACCAGGGCACGGTAGTTTCCCGTCGGCACACGCGACTGAAGCTTACGGCGTTGCGACTGTCATGTTGGGCCTTATGGATGCGTGGCAAAGCTACGCGGATAGCACCGACCGCCGCGCATTGCTTCAACAGCTTGCCAACCGCATTGCCGTCAACCGTACGGTGGCGGGTGTGCATTATCCGATGGATAGCTGGGCGGGCGCATCACTGGGCCAAGCCGTCGGAGGGGCGATTTTAGGGCGCTGCGGTGCGACGCAGAGCGCTAAGTCAATTACCTACACGCCCAACAATACCGACTTTTTCGGCCACGAATTCGATCGGCTGGTTGCGGGTGACCCTGTCAGCACGGACTATGGCATCCAGATTGGCGCAGGTGTGCAATCTTCGCAATCGGAACTGTTTAATTGGCTTTGGAAGAAAGCGCTGAAAGAAGCCCACACCGGAGATGAAGGGGCGATGGTCTAGATGGCGCGCCGTGTCAGGCAATATACCGGCCCTTACGAGCGCTGGGTCTTCGGCAAGAATCTAGGCCGCCCTTTCAGTTTTCCGGCAATCCGGAACTGGAGTTCGCGCTATTTCGCGGCACTTATGGACAGCCAGACGGCCTTGCCAGATGTCTCCACCGTTAAGTTCCGCGCCGAACCGGGCGCGCCGGTGGAGCGGGTCGATATCCGCTATCCGCCACTTTGGAATGACGGGCAGGGGCTTAGTGTTCGTCCGTTCTGCTTTTATGACCCCGCCGCAGAGGAAGAGCCTGCGTCCACGAGCATCGAAGACTGGATCGACATGCTGCTTGAGCTGCTCGACCAAAACATAGACAACTTTGATGCGAGTTCCGACAATCGCCCGCGCCCCCGCTATCGCATCAATTTTCCGATCAATCCGGCGACTTGGACGCAAGACTATGATCCCGCTGGCCCCGTGGGCGACTTCGCTCCGCAAGTTACAGCGCCAAAGGCGATTATAGCTGTCATTGACGATGGGATACCTTTTGCCAACCGGACCTATCTTAACAGTGCGGGCAAAACGCGGATCAGCAATTGCTGGCTGCAATCGGCGCGCAGCCCCGGGCCAGGGGCGGTTCCTTTCGGGCGCGAGTTGAGTAATGGCGAGATTGACGCTCTGCGGACGGAGCATGGTCGCGACGAGAAGGCGATCTACTACGCGGCGGGGGCCATCGACGCAGACCTGCCCGAGATGGGTAACTACTTGCTGCGAGAGACCACCCACGGCGCGCATATCCTGTCGACAGCCGCTGGAAAAACACTTGGAAAGACCCAAGAGCCTTCGCAGGATGATATCGAAATCATTGCGGTGCAGCTGCCAAATACGATTGCATGGGACACTTCGGGCTTCGGCAAAGAAATGTATATGCTCTCGGCGCTGCACTACGTATTCGAGCGAGCCAAGCGTATCGCCGAAGCGCACGGGAGTGCAGAGCTGCCATTGGTCGTGAATTTCTCCTATGGCTGGTCTGGCGGCCGTCATGACGGGCAATCCGAGATGGACACCGCAATACAGGAACTTCTCGAGTCCAGACGCACGCTTGCACCCACCTATCTGGTCATGCCAAGCGGCAACACCTATCTCGACAAAATGCACGCGAATTTCCAAGAGAGTGAATTCGTAAACGACGAAATCAGCATTGGCTGGCAGGTGCAACCTGACGACCGCACCTCCAGCTATGTAGAAATGTGGCTGCCGGAAGGGCTGGATCCCGACGGCTACACATTTGAAGTTACCCCGCCACGTGGTGTCTCTTTTGACGCTACGCCTTCCCTGGCTTTGCGGGGTGCCCCGCGCTTCCCTCGTGGAGATCCACGAAATTTCGTGAATCTTCGCGTGGGTGGCGCGGCGGTGGGGCAATTGTCAGTCGATAAAAATCGCGGAACGCGCTGGAGGGCGATGGTTGCCTTGGCCCCCAGTATGCCGCTCAAGATGCCAAATGATGATCCTCCGCGCTGGGCCACCTCGGGGCGTTGGACGCTCACGCTGAAAAGGACTACTGCGGCAGATCGCTTGCCTGATGGTGATTATATCAACATATGGGCGCAGCGCGATGACGACCCGTCAGAGCTACGGACCGGCGGGCGACAAAGTTATCTGGTGGAATTGGACAAAGCGCCGACTCAGAAGTCGGCTTTACCCGAATATAAGCAACCCCTGAGCCTCGTGCGAGGGTTCGGCAGCATGAACGGGGTGGCCAACGCTGATTTGGTGACACGTGTTGCGGGTTACATTCAAAGCACCGGACAACCTGCACCTTACTCGTCTGCCGGTGGCCTGCTGAACACAGATGACCCAGCCCCTGAAACTTGGGGCCAGCACGTCGATATCTGTGGGGTGTCTGACAGAAGTCCGGTGCTGCCGGGAACTGTCGCACAAGGTGTCTATTCCGGAGCGCGGTCGATCCTGATCGGGACGAGCGGTGCTGCACCACAGGTCGCGCGGTCCATCGTGCGCGCGTTGGCAGACGGGTTGGACCCGATGTCTGGTATGGCGACGCAAGTCTATGAATATGAAAACCCGGTTAAGAACGTGCACTTGAAAGCGCGCTTGGGGACTTACAAGTCACCGCCCCTATGGGCGGGAGGGTGACGGTGACAGGACCGACAGGAAGGGCCTGATCATTGTACAAGTCATGCGGGCAATTACTGTTCGCGTGAGAGAGGGGCGCTCTGCGTCAATTACCCAGTGAGCCGCAGCTTTAGGCGAGGTTGTGTGCACTTTTTTTGTGTGGCACTGGGCGTCCCTTTTCAAAACTGGAAGCGGTGCAATCCGCCGCCGTTGGACCGCAGCCATTTGCGTGGGGTCTCGTATTCGGGCATCAATCCCGCAACCTCGTTCCAAAACGCCGCGCTGTGGTTCATCTCGGCCAAATGTGCCACTTCGTGCGCTGCGACATAGTCCAGCACGCTTGCCGGGGCGAGTATCAGCCGCCACGAATACATCAGGTTCCCCTCGGATGTGCACGACCCCCAGCGGGATCGCGTATCGCGTAGGCTGATTTTCCCGAACGGGTGACCCAATTGCGCGGCGTAGCGTGCGCTGGCTTCCGCCAAGCGGTCGCGGGCGAGCGTCTTGAGAAAGGCCCGCACCCGAACGCCGGCTTTGTCTTCACCAAGTGGTACAAGAATGTGCTCGTCCATCAGCTTCACGACGCGTGTGCGGGTTTCAGCGATCAGGCGAGGACGTCCCTCAACAGGTATCAGCGCGCCGGGGACGACAAGTGTCGTGCTTGGCTGGCGGTCCAGATGGCCACGAATCCAGTCTTCCTTGGTGTGCAGGAACGCCTGAGCCTCGCGCAGAGAGGCGCGACGGGGCAACGTAAGAGACACACGCCCGTCGACACCCGACACGCGTAGCGACAGCCGCTTCGCCCGCGCCGAGTGCTTCAACGTCACGTCAATCGGGGGATCACCCAGTTGAATCGTTTCTGCCATTTCTTGTGTGCCTGCATTGTACTGCTTAGGTAGAAGGTAGCGCGGCCAATAGGCCATGGAAAGCAACAATGGGGGGAAAGCCTTTGACACGCCTTTCCCCATGTGGCAACTGGCTGCAATTCAGATATTCAACTGCATGTGCGCCTTCATAGCTGCACCGACGAAAGAGGACGATTATGCCCAAGGAAGAATGGGGCGTTAAACGCGTTTGCCCAAGCTGCCAGGTTCGGTTCTACGACCTGCAAAAAGACCCGTTGACCTGCCCGGCTTGCGAACACGAGTTTTCGCTGGAAAGCCTGACTGGTAACAAGTCTCGTACGATGCAGGCGGACAAGCCTGACGCGCAAAACAAAGACAACGTCGCGGACGATGCGGACGAGGTCGTTCTCGAAGATGATGAGGACGAAGTAGACGCAGATTTGGGCGACGACGTCCTTGAAGACGATGACGATGACGACACCGTCAGCCTTGATGAACTGGCTGATGTAGCCGCCGACGACGACGACAGCTAATTAGTGGGGCGCGGTTGGATTTTTCGCTTGAACTGATCCCCGCGCCCTTCTAGATACCACTTCGCAACCGCAAGGTTGCAGTTTGGGGCCTTAGCTCAGCTGGGAGAGCGCCTGCATGGCATGCAGGAGGTCAGCGGTTCGATCCCGCTAGGCTCCACCAAACACCCTCCGTTTTGAAATTTGTGAACCCAGAAGCGACGATCCGCTTCGCCTATGGCGTTTCCTGCAAGATGGAGTTTTCCCAACTGCGTAGGAACTTGTTCTCTTTCAGCTGATCAAGAAACACCAACAAGCCCGGCCCGAAGCGGATCGGTCGAAGCGCGGGGTTGTTTTGCAAGGCACTTGCATCCAATGGCGGAAGGCCTGTCTTGTCCGCAAGGTCCGGTCGCGCGCGCAAGGATGTGAGGAAATCGACCATAACCCGGGCGTCCTTGACGTTTTCAGCATTGGCGGGGATCAATACGGTGCGCAGCATGACATTAACGAAATCGGTTAGCTCTACGATATGAAAGCCCTCGGTCTTTGCTTGCTCGGAGGCCGCGTAACTGCCCAGCACATTATACGCCAAGGCCAGCTTTCCTGACGCCACTTCAGCAATCATGTCACCTGAGCAGCAATAGAGCTGCGCGTCCAAACGACCCATGACCTCCATCAATCGCCAGAATGTCTCGGATGTGCGGCTGTCCTGCGTGGCCATGAGGTAGCCAAATCCCGACCGCCGTACATCATAGGTGCCGATGCGCCCGCGAAATCTGTCAGGGTTCTCGCGAAGCAAAGCGATAAGCGCGTCGCGGGTCTGCGGGGCCTCGCCTTGTTTAAAGAAGGTGTTGGATACCACCATTACGGCGGGTTCTTGAGTGAAGGCAAATAGCTGATCACGCCAGATCGCCCAATCTGGCAAGCTGGCGGCGTTCGTCGGCGAATAGCTTTGTGCAAACCCGTCATTGGCCAGTTTGGTTTGCAGGTCCATGGCTGACGATATTGCCAGATCGAACACGGCCCCTTCTTCGTAGATTGCTTGCATCAGGTCTGTGGTGCCTGTGATCGTGTAATCGACCGAGATGCCGGGGTTTGCCTGCTGAAATGCAGCGATGATGGGCTCGAATACTGCTTTGTCAGCGGTAGAAATGACACGAAGCACGGATGTCTCAGCCACTGCGGTATAGACTTGACGGTCTTCGACCTCGAATGAATGCGCCGCGCCGCTCCACAACGTTACGGCGGCAATCAGACGTAGGGCAAAATCAGTGACACGCATGCGCCTTGTCCTTCCTTGCTATGGGACAGCTCCAGCCGCCCGCCATGGGCATGGGCCACTTCATCCGCGATGGTTAACCCCAGACCGGACCCCACCACATCCCCCACATTTGCCCCGCGAGAATAACGCGTGGTGAGGTCTTTAAGGTCCATACCGCCAAAGCCGCGGCCCTGATCCGCGATGGAAATACGCAACTCCGAGCCGCTTGCGATGCGAACAGTAATGTCGCTGTCCTCGGGGGAATACTTGATCGCGTTGTCCAGAATGTTGTGCAGCGCAGCTTGCAACATGATGCCGTCACCGTTGAAGGGAACCGGTCTGTCCGGCAACTCTCGCAACAAAGCAATGTCCTTTAAACCCGCCGTAGGCGCGAGGCGATCACAGGTCTCATTGATCAGCGCCGCCAAATCCAACGGGTCCAGTGCCAGACTGTCGGCGCGAAAAGTGACCATGGCGTGATCGAGGATTTGACCGGCAGAGCGAGAGCTTTCATCAATCGCACGGATCATGTCGCGGATAGCTTTCTTGTGCTCGGGTTTGTTGAGCTTGCGGTGGGTCACCTCAGCTTGCGTGCGCACGGTTGCAAGCGGTGTGCGCACGCGATGCGCGGCTTCGGAGATCAAGTCTTCCGTGCGCGACAGGGATGAACGCAGCCGCCCCATAAACGAGTTCAGGGCGTCAACCAGGGGCACAAGTTCCTTAGGGGCTTCTGCGGTCACCGGACGCAGGTCGGACGGGCCACGCCGCGTCACAGCCCCCGTCATCCGCCGCAACGGGCGCAGCGCCGAGTTTGCGGCGAGCAGGGAAAGCGTTGTGGCCAACAAGAAGAACAGCAACCCCACACTTGTAGCGGTGATCGTGATACGTCGCGAAATCGCCGCAAGGCCGGATCTGGTCTGCGCCACGCTGACCACAACTTCCGAACCGGTCGCAGTATTGGCGACGCGGCGCAGGACGGAGGCAACTCGCACCTCGTCGCCACGGTAAATTTCAGTTGAAAATGCGGGCGTATCCAGACGGCGGGGGCTACGGGTCACAGGCAGATCTGCGTAGCCCGTCAGTGTTTCACCTTGAACCATGACGCGGTAGAACACACGGTCCTCGTTGATCGTGCCAAGCATGGAAAGTGCGGAATAGGGAAGCTCCAATGTGACTTTGCCGTCCTCCGAAGTGAGACTGTCGGCAATAGCTGTGGCTGAGGCCGCGAGGATGTCATCTTGCGTTCCCTCGGCTGCCTGCGACGCGACACCGCGCACCACCATGACAAAAGCCAGCGACAACACCGCTGCCACGGCGGCAAGCTGGAAAAACAGGCGTTTGCGAATGGAGGTTGGCTGCTTCATGCGGGGATCATGCGATACCCGAGGCCACGCACGGTTTCGATGCGCGCACCGGAGCCTTCGAGCCGTTTGCGAAGGCGGGCTACATAGACCTCGATGGCATTTTCTGACGCCTCGTCAGAGAATGAAAACATCCGGTCGATAAGGTGTGATTTGGAGAATACTTGACCGGGCGCGGCGAAGAATACCTCTAGAAGCCGAAGCTCCCGATTGCGCAGGTTTGTTGAGGCGTCGCCAAATTGCAATGCACCCGTTGTCAGGTTCAGCACGGTTCCTTCAAAGGTCTTCTGGTTGTCTGCGGCACCCCCTTGGCGGCGCATGACAGCGCGGCAACGGGCTTCCAGCTCGGCAAAGTCGAACGGTTTGGTAATATAATCATCCGCCCCCAAATCCAATAAGGAGATACGATCAGACACGGCGGAACGCGCGGTGATGACGATAACAGGTGTGCGTTTCTCGGCGCGCCTTTGACGCTGTAGGAAATCGCGGCCGTCGCCATCTGGCAGCATAATATCCAGCAAAATCAAGTCGTAATCGGCAACATCCATGCAGGCACTTGCCGCGTCAAGACGGTCAGCGTGATCCACCGCGTGTCCGTCAAGCTGTAGCCGCTCCACAATCGCACCTGCCAGCTTTTGGTTATCCTCGATCAGCAGATAGCGCATGGGGTTGAAGCCTTTTGGGCTGCGTGACAGGTTCGTGTCAGGTTTCAGCGTTTGTCTGGGACCATGTGCGGGGAATCCCGCCATGTCAAATGGGAGGAAACTATGACGAACCGTCTTTTTAAGGCGCTCATGACGAGTGCTGTATTGGGTCTTGGGGCCACCACCGCAATTTCCGCTGCTGAATGTATCGCGCCTGCCAACCCTGGCGGCGGCTGGGACTTCACCTGCCGTCAAATCGGCAAGATCATGTATGACATCAAAGCCGTTGATACACCTGTTCAGGTGACCAACATGCCGGGTGCCGGTGGCGGACTTGCTTATAACCACGTGGTTTCCGAGCGCGCAGATGATGGCGACCTGATTGTCGCCGCATCTTCCGCCACCACCACGCGTCTGGCACAAAATGCTTACGCTGGCATGACGGCTGACCAAGTGCGCTTTGTTGGCGCTATTGGTGCCGATCCAGGTGTGATCGTGGTTGCAGCTGACAGCCCCTACAAGTCTTTGGGTGATCTGGTTGATGCCATCAAGGCCGATCCCGGCTCCGTCGCTTTCGCTGGCGGTTCTGCTGTGGGCGGTTTTGACCACATGAAGCCACTTATGATCCTGCAAAAAGCTGGCTTCACCGACATCACCAAGGTCAAATATATCGGTGTTGACGGCGGTGCGGATGCGATCACGCAAACTGTGGGTGGCTTCACCCAAGCCATGACCGGCGACATGTCCGAAGTTGTGTCGTTCCTGTCCAACGGTGACATCCGCGTCATCGCGGTTCTCACTGACGAGCGCGTGCCGGGCTTTGATGATATCCCGACTGCCAAGGAGCAGGGCTATGATGTGGTTGCGGTGAACTGGCGTGGTCTCTACGTACCAAAGGGCATCTCTGACGAGAAATTCGACGAATGGGCCGGTAAGCTGCAGCAAGTTGCTGACAGCCCAGAGTGGGCGCAGGCAATGAAAGACAACGGCTTGGCCCCGTTCACCAAAGTCGGTGGCGACTTCCAGTCCTATGTCGATGGTCTTGTCGCTGACATCGCCGCAATGTCCAAAGAGCTGGGAGTTACCCAGTAATGGCCTCTGACCGGATATTTGGTCTGGTCACTCTGATCACGGCGGTCGCGTATCTCGCGGCCGCCACTCAGATTCAGACGAACCTTTTCTCGGGCGAATTTCTGCCGAAGCTGTTCCCGATGCTGATCGGTGGCGTGGCAGCGCTTTGTTCGTTGTTCATGGTTTTCAAACCGGACCCGGAGCCTGACTGGCCCGCCTCCGGCTCGTGGATCGCCATGGGCGTCGCTGTCGTCGTGCTTGCAATCTACGCCGTGCTGCTGAAACCGCTGGGATTCATCCTGCCGACCATCTTCGCCGCAGGCATCCTGAGCTACCAAATTTCCCCGCGTGCCAAGCCTGCCATGCTGGCTGGCATCGGCCTGTCGCTGGGGCTGTTCGTGCTGTTCAAGTTCGCGCTGGGTTTGGGCAACATCGTGGCCTACCGCATCCCGACGCCCGCGAAACTGTGGGACGCGATCTCAATTCTCATTCCATTCGTGGGGCACTGATATGGACATTCTATCCAACCTCGCGCTGGGCTTCGGCGTGGCGCTTTCGCCCTACACCCTGTTTCTGGCCGTTTGCGGCTGTTTCCTCGGAACCATTATCGGTGCGCTGCCGGGCTTAGGTCCGTCGAACGGCGTGGCGATCCTGATCCCGATTACCTTCACCCTTGGCCTAGACGCCACCAGTGCCTTGGTGCTGATGACTTCCGTCTATTACGGCGCGATGTATGGCGGGCGGATATCCTCGATCCTGCTGAACATTCCTGGTGACGAGCCAGCACTGATGACCACCCTCGACGGCTACCCGATGGCCAAGCAAGGCCGCGCGGGAGACGCGCTGGTGCTGTCAGGTGTCGCGTCTTTCGTGGGTGCCTTCCTTGCCACTATCGGCCTGATGCTGCTGGCCCCGTCGCTGGCGCGGGTCGCGTTTCTTTTTGGCCCCGCCGAGTATTTTGCCCTCTATCTTCTGGCATTCTGCACCCTTGGCGGCATGGCCTCCAACAACCAGGCCAAAGCCGCTTTGGCCGCTTGTATCGGCCTAGGTATTGCAACGATCGGTGTGGACTCGTCCTCCGGTCTGCCGCGTCTGACGGGCGGCAACCTGCACCTGTATGACGGTGTTGATTTCCTTGTTGCCATCGTCGGTCTGTTCGCTATCGCCGAGGTGTTCTTCTTCATCGAAAGCCACGGCAAGGGGTCGTCCATCGGTGTGAAACTGGACAAGGTCGGCATTCCATGGGGCGATATCTGGGACACCAAGTGGACGATGCTTCGGTCCTCTGCTGTCGGCTTCATCGCGGGCATTCTTCCCGGTGCCGGGGCGTCGCTTGGCTCGTTCATGGCCTATATGTCAGAGAAATCCATTGCGGGCGAAAAAGGCGGCTTCGGCACAGGCGTCCCTAAAGGCGTCGCGGCTCCGGAGGCGGGCAACAACGCCGCAGCAGGTGGTGCGCTTGTGCCAATGCTGACACTGGGCGTGCCAGGGTCTGGCACGACCGCGGTTTTGCTGGCGCTTCTGATGACACTTAACATCACACCCGGCCCGACGCTGTTCACCGACCGGCCCGAAGTCGTTTGGGGCCTGATCGCTTCGCTGCTTATCGCGAACATTGTGCTGCTCTTGATGAACGTGCCGATGGTGAAGATCTTCGTCAAAATCTTGATGGTGCCAGCGTGGATATTGCTGCCCGGCGTGACGATGATTTCGTTTGTCGGTATCTACTCGTTGTCAGGCAGCTACTTCGATCTGTTGATGATGGTAGGTTTCGGTGCGCTCGGATACATTCTGCGCAAACTCGACATTCCGACTGTGCCCGTGATCCTTGGCATCTTGCTAGGCGGTAACATGGAGGACGCATTGCGTCGTGCCATGACACTGTCGGATGGCGATGTGACCTACCTGTTCTCCAGCCCGATTGCGATCGGGCTATGGGTCGCTGCCATAGCAGGGTTCGTTGCGCCGATGTTCTTGCGTAACATTCTGAAAAAGCCACAAGCGATCACAGACTGATGGTCAAGGTTCTTATTCCCTCCGGGGCTTTGGGGCTCGGGTATGACCGCAAAGCTTTGGCACGAGGTATAAGCGAGAAGCCGGACATCATAGCGATTGACGGGGGGTCCACGGATAGTGGGCCCCATTATCTTGGGACCGGCACCTCCAAATATGCGCGCGGTTCCACCAAGGCGGAATGGCGTGAGTTGATGGAGGCCCGCGCCGAGGCGGGTGTGCCACTGATCATCGGAACCGCTGGCACCTGCGGCGCGGATAGTGCCGTGGATTGGCTGGTGGATATCACGCGAGAGATCGTTGCCGAAACCGGGATGAAGGTGAAGCTTGCCGTTCTCAAAAGTGGGCAGCGACAGGATGCTTTGATCGACGCATTCGGTCAGGGAAAAATCACGCCCTTAAAGCCGGCACCGGAGCTGTCCGAGGACGTCATAGCATCCTGCTCCAACATCGTGGCATTGGCCGGAGCCGAGCAAATACAAGCGGCACTTGAGACCGGTGCGGATATTGTGATTGCAGGGCGAACAACTGACACGGCAATTATTTCAGCTTTGCCCTTGTCGCGTGGGTGCCACGCTGGCGGGGCGTGGCACGGGGCCAAGATCGGGGAGTGCGGCGCGCTGGCAACGACTGCGCCCAATTCTGGCACCATTCTGATCGAGTTTGACGCGGAAGGGTTCACAATTTCCCCGATGGGCGCGGAGGCCCGCGCGACACCACACACCGTTTCGGCCCATATGCTCTATGAAAACTCCAACCCTGACATCCTTTATGAGCCCGGCGGCTATCTGGACGTAAGTGCCGCAAAATATGAGGCACTCGATGACAGGCGGGTGCGTGTTTCCGGAAGCGAATGGGTGGTCTCGGACCGCTACACGGTAAAGTTGGAAGGCGCACGTCTGGCGGGTTTTCAGACGGTGTCCTTGGTCACTGTGCGCGACCCCCGCTACGTCGCCAATATCCGTACATGGTGCGATGATATCGCGATCAAGGCGACTGAAAAAGCGCGTGCGCGTGTCGGGGAGGGGTTCGAGATTGAACTCCGCCTGATTGGTTTGGATGCGACTTTGGGGGAACTGGACACACAAGCCAAAGCTGGAACCGAAGTTGGAGTGTTGGGTCTGGTTACGGCCCCAACCGAAAGTCTGTCACGCGAGGTGGCCAAGGTTTTGAACCCGTATCTTCTGCATCACCCGTTGACCGAAGAAGAGGAAATGCCCACATTTGCATTCCCGTTTTCGCCACCGGAAGTGTCTAGGGGCGCGGTCTACGAGTTCTGCTTGAACCATGTGCTGGAGCTTGAAGACCTGATGGAGGCTTTCACATTGACCATTGAGGAGTTGGGCCAATGAGCAGGCTCGGGGATATTGCGGTCAAGGTGCGTTCCAAAAACGCGGGGCCGTTCTGGTTAACCGTCGACATTTTCTGTGGCTCACAAAGTGTATTCGCGCAGGTCTGTACCTCAATCACGTCAGCACGGATCGCTGACGTATTTGAGGCCGAGATCGCTGTTGTAGATCGCTACGAGATGGACTCATTGAACGTGCTGAAATTCAGCCTGCCTCGCCCTGCGGTGCAAGGAACGCGTCAGGATCGTGACATGCACGGCGCGTCGTTCGCAGCGCTGGTGGCGGAGCTTGAGGTTTGACACCTTGACCGTGCAAGGGTTTGTGATCACAGTCTTTCCATGCTGCTGAATGCGCCCAAGCCCGAACCCACAGGCACCGCCGCGACAGGTGCGGCCAATGACATGGTGTACCGTCGCCTTCGGTCCCAGATCATGCACGGGGAGATATTGCCCGGCTCTGCCAAGACCCTTCGGGGGATCGGTAAGGAATTCGGTGTGTCGATGACTCCCGCACGCGAAGCCATGCGGCGGTTGGTGGCGGAAGGGGCGTTCTCATTGTCGTCGTCGGGACGTATTTCAACACCGGAGCTATCAAACGACCGCATTGAAGAATTGGCGGCCTTGCGCGCGCTGCTGGAGCCGGAACTGGCAGCCCGTGCGCTGCCTCGTGCGCATTTCGCGCTGATTGATCGATTGCAAACTATCAATGGCACTATTGGACAAGCCATCGCGCGCCAAGATGCTGTTGGTTATATCCGCACCAATCTCGAGTTCCACCGGACGCTTTATCTGCGTGCGCAGGCCCCGGCCATGCTGGCCATGGCGGAAACCGTCTGGCTGCAAATGGGGCCAACCATGCGCAGTTTGTACGAGAAGCTAAGGCGCTCGGAACTGCCGCAACACCACCGTCTCATCGTCGCCGCTCTCAAGGCAGGGGATGAACCGGGATTGCGGTTGGCTGTGCGGGCGGATGTGACCCAAGGGCTTCGGATGTTGGCGCAATAGGAGTTTCGGAGGTCCTTTCGGACCCCCGATATTCGTGGGGCGCTGCCCCACACCCCGAGGTATTTGTGAAGCAATGATAGGCGGTTAGCTGTGGATGGGGCCGTCGCCACAAGCCAGTGCGGCCTCGCGCACGGCTTCCGAATAGGTCGGGTGCGCGTGGCAGGTGCGGGCGAGATCCTCCGCCGCGGCGCCGAATTCCATCGCAACGCAAACCTCGTGGATCAGGTCGCCCGCCATTGGGCCGATGATATGCGCACCCAAGATACGGTCGGTATCCTTGTCGGCGAGGATTTTGACAAACCCGTCGCCTGCGAAATTGGCCTTTGCGCGGCCGTTGCCCATGAAGGAGAATTTGCCGACCTTGTAGTTTCGGCCCGCCTCTTTGAGCTGTTCTTCGGTGGCACCGACGCTGGCGACTTCGGGGTGGGTGTAGATCACGCCGGGGATAACATCATAATTTACATGGCCTTTTTGGCCTGCAAGGACCTCGGCGACGCCCATGCCTTCGTCTTCGGCCTTGTGGGCCAGCATCGGGCCGGTGATCGCGTCGCCGATGGCGTAAATGCCTTTCACCGAGGTTGCCCAATGGGCGTCGGTCTTGATCTGGCCGCGCTTTTCCATCTCGACGCCAAGGGCTTCGAGGCCAAGACCGTCGGTGTAGGGTTTGCGACCAGTGGCAACCAGCACGACGTCTGCGTCTTCGGTGTGCTCGCTGTCGTCCTTGCGCAGTTTGTAGGTGACTTTGGCCTTGTTGTTCTTGACGTCTACGCCTTGGACGGCGGCGCCGAGTTGGAACTCAAGACCTTGTTTCTTCAGCAGTTTCTGGAAGGTCTTGGCCACTTCCGCGTCCATGCCGGGGGTGATTGTGTCGAGGAACTCTATCACCTTCACTTCGGCACCCAAACGCTTGTAGACAGAGCCCAGTTCCAGTCCGATCACGCCTGCGCCGATCACGACCAGCTTGTTTGGAACCTTGCCCAATTCCAATGCGCCGGTGGAGGAGACGACGGTCTTTTTGTCGATCTCTACGCCGGGCAGGGTGGCCACGTCAGAGCCGGATGCGATGACGATATTCTTGGCCTCATGGACTTCGTCACCGACTTTTACCTTGCCCACCTCGGGGATGGAGGCCCAGCCTTTGATCCAATCTATCTTGTTCTTTTTGAACAGAAATTCGATGCCGGAGGTGTTGCCGGAAATGACCTCGTCCTTGTAGGACAGCATCTGTTTCCAGTCGACGGACGGTGCCTTGCCCTTCAGGCCCATCTTGGCGAAATTATGCTCTGCCTCATGCAACTGGTGCGACGCGTGCAGCAGGGCCTTGGACGGGATGCAGCCGACGTTCAGGCAGGTGCCGCCAAGGGTTTCGCGACCTTCTACGCAAGCCACTTTCAGGCCGAGTTGGGCGCAGCGGATGGCGCAGACGTAGCCGCCGGGGCCGGAACCGATGATGATGACGTCGTAGCTGGACATTGAGGTATCTCCTTACCTTAAATAGGCGTGTTTTCTGTGTCTGCGATCCGTCGGCAAAGCGTCGGACTTCTGTCGGGCACCTTTTTAGAGCAGCGCCGCGACAAGCATGGTGACTGTTGCGAAGAACCCTACGGCCCAAATGACGGAGCGCCAAGGGGTCAGGCCAAACGCGTAGGCGGGAATGTAGAGCACCCGCGCGATGAGGTAGAGCCAGGCGCAGGTTGCGGTGACGGGGGTGGACTGGCCGCTGACCGAGATCACGACGGCGGCGATGGTGAACAGGATCAGCCCCTCGAAATGGTTGTTCATCGCGCGTTGCAGACGGCCGGCGGTTCCGGTCAGCTCGATCTTCTTGTCGCGCGGTGAGGCGGCGGCTTTTGTGCCGACCTGCATTTGTGCGGTGACCGAGTAGAGCAAGAATTGCACGACTTGCAGCAGGGCCGCGAGGGTGAGGATGGTGAGTTCGGTGGTCATTTCTTGGCTTTCTTTCCGGCTTGGTTGGTCCAGACGATCGTGCCATCATTGGGGCACTGAAGTGTCCCGTCGCGCGAGCCGTCTTCTTTGGTGCCCTTGACAAACCCGCCCGAGCTTTGGAAGCGGTGGTAGGGCGTATCCCCCGGCTCGGAGCTTGGACCGACACCGACCACGATGCGGATTTCATCGTTGAAATCGCTTTCCGGGCAGGTGAGGGTTATGGGGTCTAGATAGGCCATCGAGATCCTTTGTGGGGTGGCGGGGTGAACCCCGCCCTACGGGGGTGGTGTGGTAGGTGAATCGTTCGTCTTTGGCAAAGAACGAACCACAACTCGGGGTGCTATTGGCCGAGTCTTTTCTCAATTCGTTTAAGTCTCTTTTTTAGTTTTTTATTTTGAGAGTATAGTTCTCGAAGGTGCACGTCTTCATAGTGCGACCATTGCAGATACTCCTTTGCATCGCCCCAATCGCCTCCTCGTTTATTTAGCGCTGGTTCACCAACTGAAATCAGCAGGGCCTCAAGTTCGTTCAATGCAAAGCTGATCGGGCGAGCATTGTCTTCAGTTTCGTCAGCTTCGGATTGGTCATCTACACTCCCTTTCGGCAACCGCTTTGGATCAGTTAACCCAAACCATGAGAAATGTGACCATCGGTCTCTGTTATTGTTCCGAGTGTGCGCCCAAAGTCTTGGCCCAATTTTTGACTTACCGCGGCCCGCCTGACCAATGTACAAATTTTCTCGTTGGTCATTCTGCAGAACATAAACACCTGACTGAAAGTTGATTTGCGTTTCTGGTTCGTCAGGCTCTGTTGAGGAAAGTGATTTTGGTCTCCAGCCATAAATCCAAAAATCATCAAGTTCGACTAAGTCACGCCGCCAGAACAAGCCAAAGCACTTGATACTTGACATACTTGTATCCCTACAAATCCATCAACAACCTACGTGGATCCTCAAGCGCCTCTTTCACACGCACCAAGAACGTCACAGCCCCTTTGCCATCCACAATCCGGTGGTCGTAACTAAGCGCCAGATACATCATCGGGCGGATGACGACCTCTCCGTTGATCGCCATGGGGCGGTCCTGGATTTTGTGCATGCCGAGGATGCCGGATTGCGGTGGGTTCAGGATGGGCGAGGACATGAGCGAGCCGTAGACGCCGCCGTTGGAGATGGTGAACGAGCCGCCCTGCATCTCTGCCATGGACAGCTTGCCGTCGCGGGCCTTGGCGCCTTTCTCGGCGATGGCCTTCTCGATCTCGGCGAAGCTCATGGAATCCGCGTCGCGGATCACGGGGACGACGAGGCCGGTGGGCGTGCCTGCGGCGATGCCCATGTGGACGTAGTTCTTGTAGACCACGTCGGTGCCGTCGATCTCGGCGTTGACCTCGGGGACCTCCTTCAGCGCGTGGACGCAGGCCTTGGTGAAGAAGGACATGAAGCCAAGCTTCACGCCATGTTTCTTCAGGAACAGGTCCTTGTATTCGTTGCGCAGGTCCATGACCGCGCCCATGTCCACCTCGTTATAGGTGGTCAGCATGGCGGCGGTGTTCTGGCTTTCCTTCAGGCGGCGCGCGATGGTCTGGCGCAGGCGGGTCATCTTGACCCGTTCTTCGCGGCTGTCGTCATCGGCGGAAACCGGTGCGCGGGGGGCCTGCGCGGCAGGGGTAGGAGCGGAGGCCATGGCGTTTTGCACGTCTTCCTTCATGATGCGCCCGTCGCGGCCGGAGCCTTGGACGGTGGCGGGGTCGATGCCCTTTTCGGCCATGATCTTGTTGGCGGAGGGGGCGTTCTCGACGTCCTTGCCGCCGCTGGATGCGGGCGCAGGGGCGCTGTCCTTTGACGCCGGAGGCGCAGCGGCCGCAGCCGCACCACCACCAGAGGACAGGACGGCCAGTTTGGCGGAGGCGTCCACGGTCGTGCCTTCAGCGGCGAGTATTTCGGTGATCGTGCCGGCGGCGGGCGACGGGACCTCGACGGAGACCTTGTCGGTCTCCAACTCGCAGAGCATTTCGTCCTGCGCGACGGTGTCGCCGACTTTCTTGAACCATGTGGAGACGGTCGCCTCGGTCACGCTTTCGCCCAATGTGGGGACCATGACATCGATGCTGTCACCGCCGTCTTCGCGGGGCTTCACGTCTGTCGGGCCTGCGTTGATGGCTTTGTCGGGCTCGACAGTCGGATCGTCCTGCTTCGGCTTTTCTGCATCACCTTCGCTGACCTGCGCCAGCAGGGCGTCGACGCCGACGGTTTCGCCTTCTTGGGCGACGATTTCCGACAGGGTCCCTGCGACGGGGGACGGCACCTCGACGGTGACCTTGTCGGTTTCCAGCTCGCACAACATTTCATCGACGGCGACGGTATCGCCGGGCTTTTTGAACCATGTGGCCACGGTGGCCTCGGTGACGCTTTCGCCAAGGGTTGGGACGCGGATCTCAGACATTATTTCGTTCCTTTAACTGTGAGCGCATCGTCTACGAGTGCTGCTTGTTGTGCTTTGTGCTGGCTGGCCAGACCCGTGGCGGGCGAGGCAGCGGCGGCGCGACCGGCATAGACCGGGCGCGAATGCTTGGCTTTGATGCGGGTCAGTACCCACTCGATGTTGGGCTCCATAAAGGACCACGCGCCCTGGTTCTTGGGCTCTTCCTGACACCAAACCATTTCGGCGTTCTTGAAGCGCTCCAGCTCGCCCACCGCGGAGATGGCGGGGAAAGGATAGAACTGCTCGAACCGCATCAGGTAGACGTCGTCGAGGCCGCGGGCGTCGCGTTCCTCCAGCAGGTCGAAATAGACCTTGCCGGAACACATGACCACGCGCTTGATCTTGTCGTCCGACACCAGCTTGGTGTCGGAGTTGCCATGTTGCGCGTCGTCCCACAACACGCGGTGGAAGGATGAGCCGTCCTGGAATTCTTCCGCTTTGGACACCGCCATTTTGTGGCGCAGCAGGGATTTGGGCGTCATCAGGATCAGCGGCTTGCGGAAGTCGCGGTGGATCTGGCGGCGCAGGATGTGGAAGTAGTTGGCGGGCGTCGTGCAGTTTGCCACGATCCAGTTGTCACCGCCGCACATGGTCAGGAAGCGTTCAAGGCGGGCTGAGGAGTGCTCGGGGCCTTGGCCCTCATAACCGTGGGGCAGTAGGCAGACGAGGCCGGACATGCGCAGCCACTTGGACTCGCCCGACGAGATGAACTGATCGAACATGATCTGCGCGCCGTTGGCGAAGTCGCCGAACTGGGCTTCCCAGAGCACCAGCGCGTTGGGTTCGGCGAGGCTGTAGCCGTATTCAAACCCAAGCACCGCATATTCCGACAGCATCGAGTCAATGACCTCGTACTGGGACTGGCCATCGCGGATATTGTTGAGGGGGTAGTACCGCTCCTCAGTGTCCTGATTGATCAGGCCGGAGTGGCGGTGGCTAAAAGTGCCGCGTGTACAGTCCTGGCCGGACAGGCGGACGGGGAAACCTTCGGTGAGCAGCGAACCAAAGGCCAGCGCCTCGCCTGTTGCCCAGTCGAAGCCCTCGCCGGATTTGAACATCTCAGCCTTGGTTTCCAGCAGGCGGCCCACAGTTTTGTGAAGCGGGAAGCCGTCGGGGGCTTTGACCAAGGACTTGCCAACCTCGTCGAAGGTCTCCTTGGAGATAGAGGTTTGGCCACGTTGGTAATCTTCCTCGTCACGGCGATCCAGATGGGACCACTTGCCGTCCAGCCAGTCGGCCTTGTTGGGTTTGTAGTCCTTGCCCGCCTCGAACTCCTCGCTGAGGTAGTTCTGGAAGGTTTCCTTCATGTCGTCGATCTCGCCCTCGGGGATCAGCCCGTCACGCACGAGGCGTTCGGTGTAGAGGGTCAGCGTGGTCTTCTGCTTCTTTATCTGCTTGTACATCAACGGGTTGGTGAACATGGGCTCATCGCCCTCGTTATGGCCGAACCGACGGTAGCAGATGATGTCGATCACCACATCCTTGTGGAACTTCTGGCGGAACTCGGTCGCGACCTTGGCGGCGTGGACCACGGCCTCCGGGTCGTCGCCATTGACGTGGAAAATCGGTGCCTCGACCATCAAAGCGATATCGGTCGGGTAGGGCGAGGAGCGCGAGAAATGTGGCGCTGTGGTGAAGCCGATCTGGTTGTTCACCACGATATGCATTGTGCCGCCGGTCTTGTGGCCCTTCAGGCCGGACAGGCCGAAGCCTTCTGCCACAACGCCCTGACCTGCGAAGGCCGCATCGCCATGCAGCAGGATCGGCATGCAGCTTGTCCGGTCTTTGTCGTTGTTCTGGTCCTGCTTGGCGCGGGCCTTGCCCAAGACGACGGGGTTGACCGCCTCAAGGTGGGACGGGTTGGCGGTGAGCGACAGGTGGACAGTATTGCCGTCAAATTCGCGGTCCGACGATGCGCCGAGGTGGTATTTCACGTCGCCGGAGCCGTCGACATCTTCGGGCTTGAAGCTGCCGCCCTGAAACTCGTTGAAGATCGCCTTGTAGGGCTTGCTCATCACGTTCGCCAAAACTGATAGGCGGCCACGGTGGGGCATGCCGATGACGATGTCTTTGACGCCAAGGCTACCACCGCGTTTGATGATCTGCTCCATCGCAGGCACGAGGCTTTCGCCACCATCAAGGCCGAAGCGTTTGGTACCCATGTATTTGACGTGCAGGAACTTTTCGAAGCCTTCGGCCTCGACCAGCTTGTTCAGGATTGCCTTGCGGCCTTCTTGGCTGAAAGTGATTTCCTTGCCCCAACCTTCGATACGCTCTTTCAACCAGCCTGCTTCTTCGGGGTTGGAAATGTGCATGTATTGCAGCGCGAATGTGCCGCAATAGGTGCGTTTCAGTATAGCCACGATGTCGCGCATGGAGGCGGTTTCCAGCCCCAGCACGTTGTCGATGAATATCGGGCGGTCAAGGTCGGTCTCGGAGAAGCCGTAGTTCTTCGGGTCCAATTCGGGGTGTTCGGTGATCTCGCGCATGCCCAGCGGGTCCAGATCGGCGGCAAGGTGGCCACGGATGCGATAGGCGCGGATGATCATGATGGCGCGGATGGAATCCAGCACGGCTTGCTTGATCTGGTCATCGGAAACCGGCACGCCCTTTTCGGCGGCCTTCGCCTTGATCTTGTCGGCGGCTTTTTCCGGCTCCGCCCATTGGCCGTCCAGCGCTTGGGTCAGGTCGTCGTTGGGCTGCGGCGGCCAGTCGGCGCGCGCCCAGCTTGGGCCAGCGGCCTCGGCGGTCACATCGGTGTCGGCGTCGCCCAGGGCTTTAAAGAAGTCCTGCCAGCCTTGATCGACCGCGTTGGGGTCTTTGGCGTAACGCGCATAAAGCTGCTCCAGATACTCGGCATTGTGGCCTTGCATGAAGCTGGAGGCGTGGAACTGGTCGTTGGGGGAGTGTTCAGTCATTGGGGGCTACTCCTGAGACGGGAAACTGGTTTGCGTCTCTAGCGTGCCGGAGACTGTGACGGGGGCGCCGATTTTGGCCGAAAGACTCGCGGCGTTCATGGGCGTGATGGCGAAGCGTTGGGTGGGTGAGGTCTCGACCACCTGCGGGGCGGCGAAGTCGCTGGCGGTGTGACCGATGAGCGAATGGGGCGACAGCGCGAAGCGGCATATGATGTTGGTCTGTGTGGGGTCCGGCTGGAGCCAGAACACCAAAGCGGCCTCGGTATCCGCGCCGATCTGGCGGGTCAGGATGCGGGTTTTGCTTTGAGGGATGTCTTTCTTGCGGGCGAACCCTGCGACTGTTTTGCGTTGCAGGTCCACGATGGCCTTGATCTGCTCGCCGCCCGTGTCGCCGGTCGCGTAGAAGGCGACTTGGGGCCAGATCAACATCTCGATAATTTCAGGGGTAAGATCGCCCTCGGGGGCTTGTATCCAGCCTTGATGCGCCAGTGCGCCGATGGTGTCGTCGATATTGGAGTGGGGCAGGTGGCACGCCTCGATGGAGGCGGACATCTCGGTCAGCGTCAGAGCGCTGGCGGGCAACGCCGCCAGAAAGGAAAGTGTTAGCACGCGCATCATGTCACGGCCCCCATTGGGTTGGAGCCGTAAGTGTTGGAGCCTTTCTCGGAGGGAAGGAACAAGAGCAGGGCTGTTGGAACAAAAAATAAGGCAAACGCGATCGGGTTCTCAATCGAGATTTGCTGATCGACGGCCAACTGTGCGACGAAAGCGGCTGACACAATAGGTACGACCAGCCCTGCCCAATACGATATACCAAATCGGATCAACCGTTTGAAAAATGGCAGGTCCAATGCGAATGTATCGGGAAAACTAAGAGGCGTATCGTTCATTCTTTGGAGCGCAATGCACCAAGGAGGTGGCAACAGAACGAACATCGCTGAAATTTGCAAGACCATTATGCCTACCCCAATTAGCGCCGGAACGCTGCCGGGAGAATCTTGCTCCGAAAACAACAGCCAGAGCGCTGGAGAAAAAGCGACCGCGAAAAGAAGCGAGAAAGCAACCATCACGCGCAAGAACTGGCTGCGAGAACTTCGCCCCTGCACTACACCATAGTTCTTGAACCCCTCCTTCATTCCGCGCCAAATCATTTCAGTGGCCTCCAATCCGGAGGGAGCGACTGATCGCGCCGGACTTTTCGTCCCAAGAGGGTGTGCCGGCCATAAGTGAAGTGGCCGCCAAAGCGGTGCTTGCGCACGCTGCTATGGCGACCGCTTTGATCATTTTGCGATCGCTGCCAGAACGGCTTCGCCCAGACCTGCGGGGGACTCAGCCACCACGATTCCTGCGGCTTTCATCGCTTCGATCTTGCTTTCCGCGTCGCCTTTACCACCGGCGACGATTGCGCCCGCGTGGCCCATGCGGCGGCCGGGAGGGGCGGTGCGACCAGCGATGAAGCCTGCTGTTGGTTTCCAGCGACCGGCCTTCTTCTCGTCAGCCAAGAACTGTGCGGCTTCTTCCTCGGCGCTGCCGCCGATTTCGCCGATCATGATGATCGACTGGGTCTCGGGGTCGGCGAGGAACATTTCCAGCACGTCGATATGCTCGGTCCCTTTGATCGGGTCGCCGCCGATGCCGACGGCGGTGGACTGGCCGAGGCCGCTATCGGTGGTCTGCTTCACCGCCTCATAGGTCAGCGTGCCGGAGCGGGAGACCACACCGACGGAGCCGCGCTTGTGGATGTGGCCGGGCATGATGCCGATCTTGCACGCATCAGGCGTGATGACACCGGGGCAGTTGGGGCCGATCAGGCGGGACTTGGAGCCTTCCAGCGCGCGCTTGACCTTCATCATGTCGAGCACCGGAATGCCTTCCGTGATGCAGCAGATGAAGGGGATCTCGGCGTCGATGGCTTCCAGAATGGAATCCGCCGCAAAGGGGGGCGGGACGTAGATCACGGTTGCATCCGCGCCGGTGCGCTCCACCGCCTCGTGGCAGCTGTCGAACACGGGCAGGTCCAGATGGGTCTGCCCGCCCTTGCCGGGGGTCACGCCGCCGACCATTTTGGTGCCGTAAGCGATGGCTTGTTCGGAATGGAAGGTGCCTTGCGAGCCGGTGAAGCCCTGACAGATTACCTTGGTGTTTTCGTCGATGAGAATGGCCATGTGGGCTCCTCTTGAAATCTTGAGTGTAGGGCGGGGTTCACCCCGCCGATGGACAAGCACGGCGGGGTGAACCCCGCCCTACAAGTTAACCCTTAACCGCCTTCACGATCTTCTCGGCACCGTCTTTCAGGTCGTCGGCGGCGATGATGTCGACGTCGGAGCCGTTGATGATGGCTTTGCCCTCTTCAACATTGGTCCCTTCGAGGCGGACGACCAGCGGCACTTGAAGGCCGACTTCTTTCACGGCGGCGACGACGCCCTCGGCGATGACGTCGCAGCGCATGATGCCACCGAAGATGTTGACCAGGATGCCTTTGACGTTGTCGTCGGAGGTGATGATCTTGAACGCTTCGGTCACCTTCTCCTTGGTGGCACCGCCGCCTACGTCGAGGAAGTTGGCAGGCTCGGCCCCGTAAAGCTTGATGATGTCCATGGTCGCCATGGCAAGGCCCGCGCCGTTCACCATGCAGCCGATTTCACCGTCCAGAGCGATGTAGTTCAGGTCATATTTCGACGCTGCCAGCTCTTTGGGGTCTTCTTCGGTGGTGTCGCGCAGCTCCGCGATGTCGGAGTGGCGGTAGATGGCGTTGCCGTCGAAGCCCATCTTGGCGTCGAGGCACTTGAGGTCACCCTTGTCGGACACGATCAGCGGGTTGATTTCCAGCATCTCCATGTCTTTTTCGGTGAACAGTTTGTAGAGGATGCCCATCAGCTGGACGCATTGCTTGATCTGCCCGCCCTTGAGGCCCAGCGAGAAGGCGATGCGGCGGCCGTGGAAGGCTTGGTAGCCGGTGGCCGGATCGACGGAGAAGCTGAGAATTTTCTCAGGCGTGGAAGCCGCGACTTCTTCGATGTCCATGCCGCCCTCGGTCGAGCAAACGAAGCTGACGCGGGAGGTTTGGCGATCGACGAGCAAAGCCAGATAGAGTTCCGTCTCGATGCCGGAACCGTCTTCGATATAGATGCGGTTGACTTGCTTGCCTGCGGGGCCGGTCTGGTGCGTAACCAGCGTGCGGCCCAGCATCTTCTTGGCTTCGGTCGCGGCCTCTTCGACGGATTTGGCAAGGCGGACGCCGCCGGCTTCGCCTGCATCGGCTTCCTTGAAGGAGCCCTTGCCGCGGCCACCTGCGTGGATCTGAGCTTTGACCACCCAGAGCGGGCCGTCCAGTTCACCTGCTGCGGATTTTGCGTTTTCGGCGGCGAGGACGACGCGACCGTCCGAGACGGGGGCACCGTAGGAGCGAAGGAGCGCCTTCGCTTGGTATTCATGGATGTTCAAAACTCTCTCCTTGAGTCAGGGGGTTCTTGACTTTGATACATGGGAAAACAGCCGCGCAAACGTTGAATTTGGCGTAAAGGCCATAAAAGCGACATTTGTGATCACACGTTTAAATGCTGTGATCACAAAACGGCAAGCTGTGACGAATCGCGATAGGTATTGACGGCACCGACGCGCGCTGGGACTTATAAAACATGAAATTTAGAACAGATGAAGAGCACCCTGATGCCTGCACCTAAATGGGGTGTCGTCGGCACGATGGACGAGCCGCCGGAGCTTGTCGCAGCCTACGCGGCGCATCACCTGTGGGCGGGTGCCTCGGCGGTGCATATCTATCTGGATCGCGACAACCCGCGCACGCGGGCGCTGCTGGCACCGCTGAAGGCGGTGCATGTGACGGTGGCAGATGAGGCATACTGGCGTGCGGAGCTGGATATCAAGGTGCCGAAAACGCACCAGCGACGGCAGACGTTGAACGCGACGATGGCGTATCGGCGCACGCATGTGGACTATCTGGTCCATTTGGACGCCGACGAGTTCATCCATCAGGTCGAGCCCTTGGAGAAAGAGCTGGCGCGACTGCAACGGATGCGGCCCGGTGACTACTTGAGCATCCCCAATCTGGAACGGGTCTGGCTAGAGGGGGAGCCGCAGGATGCGATGTTCAGCGGGAATTTTCGCGTATCGACCAAGCGGCTTGAGGGGGATTTCTCGCGGCTGGTACTGGATGGCGAGGGGCTGACGAGGTTTGGACTGACGGGGCATAGCGAGGGCAAGGCGTGCTCGCCCACCGGATACGACTACGTGCTGGGCATTCACCGCCCCCACCACGACACGGATCGGCCGTGGACCTTTCCCGGCGTGAAGCGGTCGCGGTCGTCGGTGGTCCTGCATTTCGACGGCATGACGCGGCTGCATTGGGTCTACAAGCGGCTGCGCAAGGCGCTGTTTCGCAGCATTCAGGTGGGCCAGCCGATCACAGAGCAGATGCAGGCGCAGATTGATGCGATTGACGCCGCTGGTGGCGACATGGAGGCGGCGAACGCGCTGCATGACCGGATCAAGGTGCTGGGGGTTATGGCGGATGCGCTTCGGGCGGAGGATCTGCTGCTGGAGGTACCGTTCGACGTCACGCGCGGGCTGGAGGCGTTGCTGCCGCACGAGACGCTGGATTTGTCAGCGGCAGGGTTTGATGCGTGGCTGCGGGCGGAGAAGGCGGAGTTTTTTGACGGGCTGGATTAAAGCGCCCGGAGCCTAGACGGGCAGGTGAAGAGCGCGGCTGATAAGGCGACGCGTGTCGCCGAACAGCTCGACGCAGACCGAGTGGAACGTGGGCCACGGCGTCGCAAGGGTTGCATCGACCTCGCCCATATCGAAATGCAAAACCGCGTCGTGCTTCTTGGCCAAGTGCTGCATTTGCCTGTTCTCGCGCAGACATTGCATGTGAAGCGACTTCACCCCGCGATTTTGCGCGGCGGCGATTAGGCGGTTTAGTAGGGTGTCACCGATGCCTTCGTGCTGCCACGTGGGCTCGACGGACAGGGCGACTTCGGCGGTCTCGGGCCAGTTTTTGCGCAGCCCGCGCAATTCCGCGACACCGTGAAGGTCGTCTTCGACGAAAGCCCCGAAGACGACGGAGTCTCTCGACAGAATGTTTTCGGCGTAGCCCCTGACGAACTCGTCGCAAACCAGCCCGCCGAAGCGGAGACGGCGTGTCTCCGGATCAAGTCTGAGGAAATGGTCGACCAGCACCTGCCGGTCGGAGGCCCGCAGCCGCCTGATATCAGCGTGGAGTTTGTGAGTGTTGGGGTTCGCGTGATGGGTCATGGTCGATGACTGACATGTTGCTGATTACAAACCAGGATATAATGCCGCGATGCAGCGCGTTCCAGCGCAGCAATGTGATGACGTGGGGTCAAAGCTGGCCGTTGACGCAAAAAGGCCCGCCGGGTGGGGCGGGCCTTTAATTTTGATCGGGACGGGTCGCTTATGCCAGCGAGCCGTCGATTTCCTTACAGGCTTTCACAAGGCCCTTCACGGCGTCGACGGATTTGTCGAACATCGCCTGCTCGTCCTTGGACAGCTTGATGTTGACCACGCGCTCGATGCCGCCTTTGCCGATCACGGTGGGCACGCCCACGTAGAACCCGTCGAGACCGTAGGCACCTTCAACATAAGCCGCACAGGGCAGCACGCGCTTTTGGTCTTTCAGGTAGCTTTCGGCCATCTCAATGGCGGAGGTGGCTGGTGCGTAGAACGCGGAACCGTTGCCCAGCAGGCCGACAATCTCTGCGCCGCCGTCACGGGTGCGCTGAACGATTGCGTCCATCTTTTCTTGCGTGGTCCAGCCCATGTCCACCAGATCGGGCAGCGGGATGCCTGCAACTGTGGAGTAGCGTGTCAGCGGCACCATAGTGTCGCCGTGGCCGCCGAGGACGAATGCGGTGACGTCTTTCATGGAGACTTCGAACTCGGTCGCAAGGAAGTGGCGGAAACGGGCGCTATCCAGCACGCCAGCCATGCCGCAGACTTTTTCATGGGGCAGTCCGGAGAATTCGCGCAGTGCCCAAACCATCGCATCAAGCGGGTTGGTGATACAGATCACGAAGGCGTTCGGCGCGTTGGCTGCGATGCCTTCGCCGACGGATTTCATCACCTTGAGGTTGATGCCCAGAAGGTCATCACGGCTCATGCCCGGCTTGCGGGGAACACCGGCGGTGACGATGCACACGTCTGCGCCAGCGATGTCGGCATAGTCGGTGGTGCCTTTCAGGGTCGCGTCGAACGGGCCAGCGGGGCCAGCTTCTGCGATGTCGAGTGCCTTGCCCTGCGGCGTGCCGTCCGCGATGTCGAACAGGACGACGTCGCCCAGCTCTTTCAGCGCTACGAGGTGAGCAAGCGTGCCGCCGATTTGTCCGGCGCCGATCAGGGCTATTTTGGGTCTGGCCATGTGACTGGTCCTTGGTGCGGTTGATGTTGGGGGCGATGGGTAGCGCTTGCGGGGGAGTCGCGCAAGTGTGCCGCAGTGCAGAAATGTCGATTATGAAGGAGATCGGTGCCGCGTTCGCGCTGTTAAGTATTGAACTGACGGGATTTTTTGCCCTAGCTGCGTGATATGGACTTTGACACCACCTTTTTCGCGCTCGCACTTCCGGCGGCCTTCATTTCGGGGGTGGCCAAGGGCGGCTTTGGCGGTGGTGCGGCGTTTGTGGCCACTGCGATTCTTGCGCTGTTCCTGCCGCCAGCGACGGCCTTGGGCATTATGTTGCCGCTGCTGATGATCGCTGATGTCGCGACCTTGCGACCGTTTTGGGGGAGGTGGCATTGGCCAAGCGCCAAGGCGTTGATCATTGGCGGGGTGCCCGGCGTGCTTTTGGGGGCAGTTCTATACAATGCGACGAATCCTGACGTGCTGCGCGTCCTGATCGGGTCGATATCACTGGGGTTTGTGGCGTTTCAGGTTGCGCGCGCGCGGGGCTGGCTGTCGGTTGAGCAAACAGGGTTCAACCAGCGAAACGGACTGATTGCAGGTGTCGTTTCCGGTTTTACCAGCTTTGTCAGCCATGCGGGTGGGCCGCCGACTGCGATTTTCCTGCTCGCCCAAGGGATGGGGAAGACCACCTACCAAGCAACCACCGTGATCACCTTCTGGGTGATCAATGCTATGAAAGCCGTGCCTTACGCCTTCTTGGGCGTCTTCAGCTGGGACACGCTGCGGGCGGACTTGTATATGCTGCCGTTCCTGCTGATTGGTGTGGCCCTTGGAGTTTACGCCCATCGGGCGATGCCGGAACGGTACTTCTTCCTTCTCACTTATGCATTGCTGCTGGGGGCCGGTGCCAAGCTGGTGTTTGACGGGCTGACCTAGCGCATAACGCATTATTGCCGCACTGCGGCAAATCAGGTGTTGCAGCCTGTCCGGCTGTATGGTGAGTAATAAAATAACAAAACAGGAGATGGATTCGATGCAAAACGTCGCGCAGCCCTACCGTTCGGTGCTCTATATCCCCGGGTCCAAGACCCGCGCGCTGGAGAAGGCGCAAAGTCTTCCTGTGGATGCAATCATCTTCGACCTCGAAGATGCGGTGTCTCCGGATGAGAAGGTCGCCGCGCGCGATTTGCTGGCCGAGACCTTGCGGACAACGGATTACGGCCCGCGAAAACGCATTGTGCGGGTGAATGGCGTCGACACTGAGTGGGGGGCGGACGATCTGGCGACCTTCATTGACGTGGCCCCTGATGCGATTTTGCTGCCGAAGGTGGAAGACCCGGCGACGATCGCCGCCTTGTCGGGGTTGCTGAAAGGCGACACGACGATCTGGGCGATGATGGAAACGCCGCGGGGCATTCTGAATGCTGCGGCAATCGCCGCTGCGCCCAAGATGGAAGGTTTCGTGATGGGGACCAACGACCTTGCCAAGGATCTTGGCTCTCGCGGTCGCGGGGCGATGCTGACCAGCTTGCAGATGTGCCTGCTGGCCGCACGCGCGGAAGGGTTGGTTTGCGTGGACGGGGTCTACAATGCGTTCAAGGATGAAGACGGGCTACGTGACGAATGCGTCGAGGGGCGCGACATGGGCTTTGACGGCAAAACCCTGATCCATCCGGCACAGGTGGCCGTGGCAAACGAGGTATACGGGCCGTCAGAGGAAGAACTTGACCTAGCGCGCCGCCAGATCGCCGCGTTCGAGCAGGCGATGGCCGACGGTCAGGGCGTTGCGGTTGTTGATGGTAAAATCGTGGAAAACCTGCATGTTGAGACAGCGACGCGGCTTTTGGCCAAGGCGGACGCAATCAACTTGCTGGAGGGCGCATGACGTTACTTATAATCGGGGTTCTGCTTTGGAGCTTTGCACATTGGATCAAACGGCTCGCTCCTGATCTGCGGCAGGCTATGACGGGCAAGATGGGTGAGGCGTCGAAAGGTGTGATCGCCGTAGCTTTGGTTCTGTCGATTGTGCTGATGGTGGTGGGATACGGGCGTGCGGAGTTCATCGCCGTTTGGTATCCGCCAAGCTTCTTTGGTCATCTCAATAACCTTCTGATGCTGTTGGCGTTTTACGTCTTTGGTGCCTCTGCCGCGAAACCTGCCAAAGTTTGGCTGGGAACGAAAATCCGCCACCCGCAACTTGCGGCTGTGAAGATTTGGGCGTTCGGGCATTTGTTGGCAAATGGCGACCTGGCGTCGATCATTCTGTTTGGTGGATTGCTGGCTTGGGCTGTCATCTCGATGATTATGATCAACCGTGCCGAAGGGCCGTGGACGCCACCTGCGCAAGCACCTGTTAAGAAAGAGATCGTGCTGGTTGTGATCACTCTGGTGCTGTTCAGCGTCGTATCTGGCATCCATATCTGGCTAGGCGTGAACCCGTTCGGAGGCGTGTGATGAAAATTTATCGTTTGCTGACCGAGGATGACACCTCGGCGTTTTGCCACAAAGTATCCGAAGCCCTGTCTAAGGGTTGGGAATTGTATGGCGACCCGACCTACGCGTTTGATGCCTCCAACGGGGTTATGCGCTGCGGACAGGCCGTGACCAAAGAGATTAAGGGCAGCTACAGCCCCGACATGAAGCTGGGGGCGCAATAATGAGCAAGACCAACGCGGGACGGTTTTTCGAGGATTATACCGTTGGCGAAGTGATTGAACACGCGGTCCCACGCACGCTGTCGGGCGGGGAGCGGGCGATGTATCACGCGCTCTATCCGGCGCGGCATGCGTTTTATTCGTCGGACGAGTTTGCCCGCGATTGCGGACTGCACGAAGCGCCTTTGGACGACCTGATCGCGTTTCATACGGTCTTCGGCAAAACGGTGCCGGATATCTCGCTGAACGCAGTGGCCAATCTGGGCTATGCGGAGGGGCGGTTCCTGAAGCCTGTGCATATGGGCGACACGATCAGCTCGCGCTCCGAAGTGATCGGGGTGAAGCAGAATTCCAACGGTAAAACCGGCGTCGTTTGGGTGCGGACCACGGGCAGCAACCACTTGGGCGAGGATGTCCTGAGCTATGTACGCTGGGTTATGGTACGCAAGGGCAATGTCGATGCGCCTGCGCCTGAGACAGTGGTGCCGGATTTGGCGGGCTCCGTCGCGGCGAGCGATTTGGTGGTGCCGGAAGGGCTGAACTTTGAGGGCTACAACTTCGCGCAAGCGGGCGAGCCGCATCGCCTGAGTGACTACAAAGTGGGCGAGAAGATCGACCATGTGGACGGCGTCACGATCGAGGAAGCCGAGCATATGCTGGCCACGCGTATGTGGCAGAACACCGCCAAGGTGCATTTCGATGCGACGGCGCGGGATGGCGGGCGGCTGATCTATGGCGGGCATGTGATCTCGCTGGCGCGGGCGTTGTCGTTCAACGGGCTGGCCAACGCGCAGATCATCGTCGGGCTGAATTCCGGCGCGCATGCAAACCCTTGCGGGGCTGGGGATACGATAAAGGCGTGGTCCGAGGTGCTGGACGTGGCTGAGACCGACGCGCCGGGTATCGGTGCGATCCGGTTGCGGCTGGTGGCGCAGAAGGCGGAGGCCGAGCCGTTTTCGCTGAAAGGTGACGATGGGAAATATCTGCCGGGCGTGCTGCTTGATCTGGACTACTGGGCATTGATGCCGGTCTAGAATGGCGCCGATGAACGCGAAAACGTGATGTGACGCGGGCCTGATATGGGGCATCGTGTGCGTCATGCGAATATGCCCCCTCATGGCGGCAACATGGATCGGCTGCGCCTCGGCGCAGGCCTGTGAGTTGGCCTTGGTGCTGGCGGTGGATGTGTCGGGATCGGTCGATCCCGGTGAGTACCGCTTGCAGATGGAAGGCCTAGGTGCGGCGTTGGGTGACGGAGGCCTTGGTCGTTGCGCAGGCCAAGGTTTTGTTGCTGCAATGGACCGGCGTCACCCGCCAGAAAGTATCCGTTCCTTGGACCCACGTAACTGATTTTAACGCAGCAGACGCACTGGCCGACACGATCCGTGATGTGCCCCGTGAGTGGAGAAGTTTCTCGACCGCAATCGGTGAGGCGGTAGGGACCGCGTTGATCCAGTTTGACGCCGTGCCGGAGTGTAAGCGGCGGGTGATCGACGTCTCGGGGGACGGGGTTCCAACGAGGGCACCCCGCCCGAAGAGATGAAGGCCGCTGCCCTGCATCGCGGAGTTACAATCAATGGCCTGGCCATCGCCGCGTCGGAGGACGGCTTGCTGGACTACTACCGCGCCAACCTGATCGTGGGGCCGGGGAGCTTCGCCATGGAGGCATCAAGTTTCGAGGAGTACCCGCGACGCATTCGACAGAAGCTCTTGCGTGAGATCACAAAACAGGTGGCCTCTGCGGAGTAGTCGTCAAGAGTGATTATTTGTGATCACACGCATTATTTGCGTGATCACAAACCGGAATATTCTACAAAATTGCTACAAATCACCGCGCATTTCCGCACGTATGGGGCGTGACTCAGTCAACGAATAGTCTAATGATACCACGCAAACATCGTAGCAAACGAAGGACGCGCCATGGCTGACGTCAATCGGGGAAACCGACCACTTTCCCCTCACATCTCAATCTACCGCCCGCAATGGACGTCTGTGACGTCAATTTTGACACGGATCACCGGCAACGCGCTGATGCTCGCGTCGGTTCTGATCGTCTGGTGGTTCCTCGCCGCCAGTTACGGTGAAGATTACTTCAACACCGCGAACGGCTTTGTGACGAGCTGGTTTGGTGACTTGATCATGTTCGGCTCTCTCTGGGCGGTTTGGTATCACTTCCTTGCCGGCTTGCGTCATCTGTACTGGGACAGCGGGCGCGGCTTTGAATTGGATGTGGCCAAGAAACTGGCCTACGGCGTTGTGATTGGCAGCTTCGTGCTGACGATCATCACCGCCGTTATCTTGTGAGGGATTTGATATGCCTATTTTGACAGACCGCAAGCGCGCCACTGGTTTGGGATCGGCCAAGTCCGGCACCATGCATCACTGGGGTATGATCGTTAGCTCTGCGATGCTCGCAAGCCTTGTGCCGTTGTTCATTTTCACGTTCGGGCGCATCCTTGGTGCGCCATACGAAGAAGTCGTGGCCTATTACAGTCGCCCGTTCCCTGCGATCGTGGCTGCGCTGACCATTCTGGTATCCATGATTCACTTCAAAAATGGTGTGCAAGCGCTGATCGAGGATTACATCCATGGGACAGCACGCAAGGTCGCGATCATCCTGTCGATTTGCCTTTGCTACACTGTCGCCGGGGTTGGCCTGTTCGCCATCGCCCGCATCGCTCTTTAATCGGAAGGCCCGTCTGACATGGCTGCTTACGAATACGAAACTCACGAATATGACGTTGTTGTGGTTGGTGCCGGTGGCGCTGGTCTGCGCGCGACTTTGGGCATGGCCGAGCAAGGCTTGCGCACTGCTTGTGTGACCAAGGTTTTCCCGACCCGCTCCCACACGGTTGCGGCGCAGGGCGGCATTGCCGCGTCGCTGTCGAACATGGGGCCGGACAACTGGCAGTGGCATATGTATGACACGGTCAAGGGTTCTGACTGGTTGGGCGACACGGACGCGATGGAATATCTGGCGCGGGAAGCCCCCAAGGCGGTCTACGAGCTGGAGCATTACGGCGTTCCTTTCTCGCGCACTGAAGAGGGCAAGATTTACCAACGCCCGTTCGGTGGTCACACGACCGAGTTTGGCGAAGGTCCGCCTGTGCAGCGCACATGTGCAGCGGCTGACCGGACCGGCCACGCGATTTTGCACACGCTTTATGGCCAGTCGTTGAAGAACAACGCGGAATTCTACATTGAATACTTCGCCACCGACCTGATCATGAACGACGAAGGTGTCTGCACCGGCGTTATGTGCTGGAAGCTGGACGATGGCACATTGCACTTGTTCAGCGCCAAGATGGTGGTGCTGGCAACGGGCGGCTATGGCCGTGCGTATTTCTCGGCCACCTCGGCGCATACTTGCACCGGCGACGGCGGCGGTATGGTGGCGCGGGCTGGCCTGCCATTGCAGGACATGGAGTTCGTGCAGTTCCACCCGACCGGCATCTACGGCGCGGGCTGCCTGATCACCGAGGGCGCACGCGGGGAGGGGGGCTATTTGACCAACTCCGAAGGCGAGCGCTTTATGGAACGCTACGCGCCCACCTATAAGGATTTGGCGTCACGCGACGTGGTATCGCGTTGTATGACCATGGAAATCCGCGAAGGCCGTGGCGTGGGCGAACAGGGGGATCACATCCACCTGCATCTCAACCACCTGCCGCCAGAGACTTTGGCGCTGCGGTTGCCGGGTATCTCGGAATCCGCGCGAGTCTTTGCGGGCGTGGATTTGCACAAAGAGCCGATCCCGGTGTTGCCAACCGTGCACTACAACATGGGTGGCATCCCGACGAACTATTGGGGTGAGGTGCTGAACCCGACAAAGGGCGACTCCGAAGCTATTGCACCGGGCCTGATGGCTGTAGGTGAAGCGGGCTGTGCGTCGGTTCACGGGGCGAACCGCCTTGGATCCAACTCGCTGATCGATCTCGTAGTGTTTGGCCGTGCAGCCGCGATCCGCGCCGCAGAGATCGTCAAGCCGGGCGCTCCGAACCCCGAGATGCCGCAAAAAGCCATCGACGCGGCAATCGACCGGTTCGACAGCTTCCGCAATGCCAAAGGCAGCGTGTCGACCGCCGAATTGCGCCTAGAGATGCAAAAAACGATGCAAGAAGATGCAGCGGTGTTCCGCACGGACAAAACGCTGGCAGAAGGCGTTAAGAAGATGACGGCCGTTGCAGCCAAGATGGGTGATCTGAACGTCACCGACCGCTCCTTGGTTTGGAACTCCGATCTGATGGAAACGCTGGAACTGGCAAACCTGATGCCAAACGCTTTGGCCACCATCGTGGGAGCAGAAGCGCGCAAAGAAAGCCGCGGGGCGCATGCCCACGAGGACTATCCGGACCGTGACGACAAGAAATGGCGCAAGCACTCGCTGGCCCATGTCGACGGCAACAAGGTGAAGTTGAGCTATCGTGGGGTGCATCTGGACCCGCTGACCACCAAAGAAGAGGGTGGCATCGACCTGAAGAAAATCGCTCCGAAAGCGCGCGTTTACTAATGCGTTGGCTGGCTCTTCCACTTCTGATTGCGGCATGTGCTCCTGTTCCGGTTTCGCCGGAACGGGCGGCGCGGGAGTGTCGCCAAGAGGTGGGGCTGGCCGATGGCGTGCAGGGAAATATCGGCGTCGGAATCGGCACCGGTGGTGGAAAGGCCCGAGGCTCGATCACTGTGACCGACAAGGTGTTTCGCCCTCAGTCGGCGGATGATGCGTTTGCCGCATGTGTTGACCGCAAGGTGAATGGCAAACCACAACCGACCACTTACGGCATCACGATCGGGGCGTCGTCATGAAGAAACTTGTTTTGGTCATGGTTGTGGCCGCATGTGGTGCCCCTGTTTTGGATGAACCCACCCAAGCGCAAGAGCAGAGCATCGCACGGTTTGTGGCAGATGTTTCGCCGGAACTGTCACTGCAAGCTCAAGCGGCGGCTGCGAATTGCGGCGCACAAAACACCACCACCGAAGATCTGCGATTGTTGTCCGAACTGGATGCTTTGGATGCCGCAAGCACGGGCCTGATTTCCGAGATTATGACACGGGATGGCACGTTGGCGTGCATGATGGCAAACGGGGTGTCGCTCTGAGCAATTTCGCCGACATACGCCGCGCGGCAAGGGAAGAGGGATTCGCCCTTCACCCGATCAAGACGCGCCCGCCTTATCTGAAGGCATATGAGTTCACGCCGGACTTTGTGATTGATGTGGGCGTGCATGACGGCACGCCGTGGCTTTACCGCAGCTTCCCCGATGCGCATTTCGTGCTGGTGGACCCGCAAGCGGAATGCGAGGCGGCAGTTAAGGCTGGCGTGTCGCCCAAGAGTTTCGATTTTCGCGCGGTCGCATTGGGGGCCGAGCAAGGCAAGGCCCTGCTATCGGTGCCAGAGACCGAGCCGGGTAAAGGCGGCGCTATGGCGAGCTTGAAAGAACGCACAGATAAACTCGCGCGTAGCTTTTCAGATGTGGCCAAGCGCGAAGTGCCGGTGATCACGCTCGACATGCTTGCCGCAGATTTGCCGGGGCGTTTGGGAGTGAAGGTCGACACTGAAGGGTTCGAATTCGAGGTTATTAAAGGCGGTGCAGAGACATTGAAGCGCTGCGACTTCGTTATTCTGGAGATGTCGGTGACGCACCGCTTCAAAGGCGTGGCCCCACCATCTGCGGTGATCGCAGAACTGGCCAAAGCGGGTCTTGAATTCCGCGACGTTCTGGCCACGGCGGCACATGCGGGAAAGAAGGCGCAACCGCGCCATATGGATGTATTGTTCACAAGGTGGTACGCATGAAGCTAGTTCTTATACCAGCGCTGACCGCGCTTTTTACCCTTAGCGCCTGTGGCGACGATGGCATGGCCGATCAGTTGGCCCGCAAGGAAGCCAAGGATACCGTGCGCCCTGTTTTGGCAAAGCGTTTCCCCGGCGTTCCGTTGGAGCCCGCCACGGATTGCGTGATCGACAACGCCTCGGCGGGTGAGATCCTGAAACTGGCGCGCGCCGGCGTTACAGGGCTTGGCCCCGAAGAAACACAGTTGGTAATCGAAATCGCCACCCGACCGGATACAATCGAGTGTTTGCTCAAGGACGGGCTGTCACCCTTCCTGCTGAAGAAGGCCTAAGACCATATGAAGAAGTTTCTGCTCCCTTTTTTGCTTTTGAGCGCATGTGCTGACATTGGACCCGCAGTGCCATCGCAAGCTGGCATGAACCTTGTCGACGCGCGGCAGGCCTTCCACTCCTGCCTGCCAAATGCCCCACGCGCCGGACAAAACGCCGTTGTGGGCAGCTATGTCTCAAGTGTGGTTTTTGGTGGTATTTTGTTGGGGCCCATCGGGGTCGCAATTAACGAAGACCAAATAAGATATCATGGCGAAGCGAGCGGCGTGGACCGCTGCCTGCGCAAGCGCGGCTTCAAACGACGCGTCCTGACCAAACAAGAGGTGGCTACGATCAATTCCAGCCCACCAGCAACCCGTGCCCAACTGCTCAACCACTTTGTCGCGGGTGGCACGCTTGAAAACTTTTCTGCGCCGAAGGAGGCATGACATGGTTCAACTGACCCTTCCCAAGAATTCGAAAATCATGGGCGGCAAAACTTGGCCGAAACCCGAGGGCGCGAACAACGTGCGCAAGTTCCAGATTTACCGCTGGAATCCTGATGACGGGAAGAACCCGTCGGTCGACACCTATTTTGTCGACATGGATAAATGCGGGCCGATGGTTCTGGACGCGCTGATCAAGATCAAGAACGAGATTGATCCGACGCTGACCTTCCGCCGCTCCTGCCGCGAAGGAATTTGCGGGTCCTGCGCGATGAACATTGATGGCATCAACACTCTGGCCTGCATCTACGGCATGGACGAGATCACGGGCGACGTCAAAATCTACCCGCTGCCGCACCTGCCGGTTGTGAAGGATTTGATCCCCGACCTGACGCATTTCTACGCGCAGCACGCGTCGATTATGCCGTGGTTGGAAACCAAGACCAATCGCCCGAAGAAGGAATGGCGCCAGTCGGTTAATGATCGTGCGAAGCTGGATGGCTTGTATGAATGCGTCATGTGCGCGTGCTGCTCGACGTCGTGCCCGTCTTACTGGTGGAACGGTGATCGCTACCTTGGGCCAGCAGCGTTGCTGCACGCGTACCGCTGGATCATCGACAGCCGCGACGAAGCCACGGGCGAGCGTTTGGACGAGCTCGAAGATCCGTTCAAGCTGTATCGCTGCCACACCATCATGAACTGCGCAAAGACGTGCCCGAAGGGGTTGAACCCTGCCAAGGCAATCGCAGAGATCAAAAAGATGATGGTCGAGCGTCAGGTGTAATGTAATACTCCGGGGCATTGCTTCGGAGTGTTTTCATGAAATCTATTGGCTTTCGTTTTCTAATTGTCGGGCTTCTGACCGTGTTGATGTTCGTCCCGCTTTTTCTTGCGGGCGAAGTGATTGATGCGCGCGCAAATCACAGTCGCAACACTGTGTCTTCGGTCGGTGACGAGTGGGGTGGCCCGCAACTGTTATCCGGCCCGCAGATTATTATCCCTGTCACAGGTCCAGTGACCCGCAAAGAGCAGCGTGCCGCCACCAAGATCGTGAATGGCAAGGAGATCGCGACGACAGAGGAAGTCGAGATTACCGAGATCAAGTATAAGCGCTCGATTTATCTTTATCCTGACGATTACAATTTCAGCATCGCCTCGCAAACGCAGACCCGCGCACGGGGTGTGTTCCGCGTTCCGGTCTATGTCGCCACCGCTGACATCAAATCCCGCTTTGATTTCAGCGCGGTGGATGCTGCGGTGAATAGCGACGAGACGTTGCTGTGGAATGATGCTCAACTGCGTGTTTCGCTCTTGTCGAACAAAGCGCTACGTGGTGCCGCAAAGCTGACCGTTGGGGGGAAGAATGTGCAGCTTGAGCCGATAACCGGCTCCAGTCGCGATACCACCCCGGGTATCATGGCGGAAATCGGTGACCCCCGAAAGGCCACGCAATACGACATGGAGCTTGGGTTCAACGGTGCCGGTAGCTTCATGGTGACGCCTGTGGGCCGGACCTCGCAAGTGACGTTCGACAGTGACTGGCCGCATCCGAGCTTCTCCGGGGCCTTTCTGCCGAACACCCGCACCGTGAGCGAGAGCGGTTTTGAGGCGAAATGGCTGATCCCGCATCTGGCCCGCAACCTGCCACAAATTTCGCGTGAAAATTCGGACCAGACCGCTCGCGCCCAGACCGCCTTCGGCGTCGAGTATTTCCAGCCCAACGACTTCTACCAGAAAGCGTATCGCGCCGCACGGTATGGCATCCTGTTTATCGCGCTGACCTTCCTGACGGTACTTTTGATCGAGGACCGAAACGGCCGCCCGACCCATCCGGTGCAATATGTCTTCATTGGATTGGCGCAGTCATTGTTCGTGCTGTTGATGGTCGCCTATTCCGAGCAAATCGGCTTCGCGGCAGCTTACGGGGTTTCGGCAGGGGCTACGATCATTTTGCTGACGCTGTTCGGCTATATCGGGATGAAGCTTGGGGTGCGGTCGGCGGTGCTAGGCGTGATGCTCGTGCTGCTGTACGGGGTCCTTTACCTGATTTTGCGCAGTGCGGATTATGCGCTTCTTGCTGGCTCTACCTTGGCGTTTCTGGCGCTGGCAGGCACGATGTACCTGACCCGCAACGAAGACTGGTATGGTGAGCCGGGCCACGGCGTGATCGACTGGCTGAATGGCAAAACGCCACCACCAAAGCCGTCTGCGGCAGACGTCGCGACCGACGCAGCCAAGGACAAGCCCCAGGCTTAGGCCTGTGCAGGTTTCGAAGTCGGAGATGTCTCGACAGCGCGTGGTGACAGCGGCGTTCCGTTGAGAAGCAGTGCCAGTACCGGCACTCGTTTCACGATCAGGTGGTGGGTCGGAAGTTTGATGGCCAGCGTGCATATTATGAGTGCACTGAACAGAAGCCCGCCCTCCAGCCCGATCGCGGTGAGCGGTGTGAGAAGCGCATGCAGCACCAGCCATTGAAGGATGTATGTCGTCAACGCTCCGGCAGAGATGAACGACCAGATCGCGTTGGTGGTGTTGAAAAAGCGGCGGAAGACCCAGAGCAGTCCAAAGCTAATTGCGGCGGTGCTGGAAGCGATGCGGGCGGCGTGAAGCATGTGGTGCAGCGTTGTCCCTTGCTCGGCCCAGCCGTCGATCATGGCCAGCCAGAACAGTCCTGCGATGGCGAAGGGCAGCGGGCCGGGCGCGTGAATGGCCTCCCAAGCCTTTGGGTGCTGATAAAGTGCCAGACCTGCAACATAGGCCCATGCATATTTGGCAAAACCGTCGAATGGGACCGGCAAGTCCAGCCCGATAGTGGCAGCAATCAACATCTGTATGACAACTGCCACCAACGTGATAACGGTAGCGATATACGGAATTGGAACATTGACGCCGGTTATCTGCCCCCATGCGGTGGAGCGTAATGCCCGCAATATCAGCGGAACCGCCGTGATGAAGCCCATTAGACTGAACAGAAACCAAAGATGAACGAAAAGCCGCCCTGTGACGGCGCGGGTCAGGACGTCCTGCGCCCAAGCGGTGGTGAAACCTTCATGGATCAGCGCCAGTGTCAGCGGGTTAACCAGTAAGAGGCCCGTCGCCAAGGGCCACGCGAGACGGCGCAAACGGTCGCGCAGATGGGGCCAGATGGGGCCATCGGGCAAGGTTGCTGCCATCACGTAACCGGAAATGATGAAGAACGTGCCCATGCAGAAATTATAGATAAACACCGCGAAGGTCGCGGCGGGGGCATAGTCGATTAGATAATACGCGTGCAGAACCACGACGAACACCATGCAAATGGCGCGCAAATGATCAAGATATGTGATCCGCATAGTCGTTTTGCCCCTTTCGGGGGCGTTAAAACATGCAAATTCGCCGAAATTTGGGCGGTTATGCGTCGTCTTCGTAGGGGTGCGTTGCGATGATGGTCCAGTAAAACAGCGCGTAGAAAGCGATGGGCAAGGCGGCATGAGCCACTATCCATTCGGGTCGCGTCCCGTAGGCCGCGGCGTATGCCGTGGCTGCGGCAAGCCCGAAGCAGCGCAGGATCATCCAGCGGACGTAATTGGCTTGCCCCTCAACGCCCCAGTGTTCAACCGTCCAGCCCATGCGGTCGAGAAGCGGACGGTCCCAAAGCAGAACCGCGCTGTAGATTGCGCCCATTGTCGCAACGCCAGCGCTCATCACGTAAGGCAGCAAGGCAGCGGGCACATAGAGAAGCACAGCGCTGGCCCCTATGGTGATTGCAACGAATGAGCCGACGAACATGGCATCTACCGACGGATCGATCTCTTGTTTCATCAACGTGGATTCCAGATTGCGGAACACGGTTGTGATCAGCCCTGCCAGGGCCGCAAAGTTAACCGCGTCGATGCCGATGAGAGGCGCGATTGGGCGAGCCAGGGTGTAGGCCAGAACAATCACAGCGCCCCTAATCAACAGGCTCCACGGCACGGGAATTGGCGTTGTCAGGAGCACATGGAGCGAAATCAAAACACGGTTCATAGGTCATATGTGGTGACCCATTGCCGCAAATCGAAGGAAACTATTTGTTTCCCGCGCTTAACAATACCGCTCCACGCCCACCATCTGGGCATCGGAATAGCGGTCACCATGCGCCCAGCCTATGGGCAGGATGCGGTCGATCTCGGCGCGATCTTCGTTGGTGAACTCAATCGCGGCACCATCCACAAGCTGCTCCAGATGCCCGCGGCTGCGGGTGCCGGGGATCGGGATGATGTGGTCGCCTTGGTCCAAGGTCCATGCGATTGCGGTGCCAGCGGGGCTCCACCCGCGGGACATACAAAAGTCACGGAAACGGTCGAGTTTGGCGCAGTTTGCGGTGAAGTTTTCGCCCATGAAGCGGGGCTGGGCCTTGCGGAAATCGGTGTGGGCAAATGTGGCTGGGTCCGGCAGCGTGTCGGCGAACATGCCACGTGCGACGGGGGAGAAGGGGACGAAGGCCACCCCAAGTTCGGCGCAGGTCTGGATCATGCCCATTTCGGGCTGACGTGTCCAAAGCGAGTATTCGCTTTGCACGGCCATGACGGGATGGACCGCATGGGCGCGGCGCAGGGAGGAGGGAGCAATTTCGGAATAGCCGATGCCGCCGATTTTGCCTTCCTTGATGAACTTGGCCAGCGTCTCTGTTACGTCTTCGATCGGGCGCTCCGCCTCGCGGCGGTGGATGTAATAGAGGTCGACATAGTCTACACCCAGTCGCGTGAGGGAGCTTTCCAACGCGCGGCGCAAGCTGGCTTCGGAGTTGTTGAAATGGCGCGTCGGCTGCGTCTCGATCCCGCCTTTGGTGGCAATCTTGAAGCCGTGGTTGGGGTTGGCTTTGAGGTAGCTGCCTATGACCTCTTCGGACTTGCCCATGCCGTAGACCAGCGCGGTGTCGAGGAAGTCGACGCCATATTCGCGGGCGGCATCCAAGGTGTCGTGCGATGTGGCAATGTCGGTTTCGCCGTAGAAACCTGCGAAACTCATGCAACCTAGACCGACTGCGCCGACCTGAGGACCGCCTTTTCCAAGCTGGCGCGTCCTCATGCGAAGGCCGCCTCGAGTGCGATTTCTACCATATCGCCAAAGCTGCGTTCCCGGTCTTCGGAGGGAAGTGCCTCGCCGGTTAGCAGGTGGTCAGACACTGTCAGCACCGCCAATGCGCGGCGGTTATAGCGAGCCGCGAGGGTATAGAGCTCGGCCGCTTCCATCTCTACACCGAGGATGCCGTGGCGGGTCATCTGTTCGTTCAGGTCGGGGCGCTCGTCGTAGAATACGTCTGCCGAATAGATCCCGCCCACATGGGTCGGCACGCCTTTGGCTTCGGCGGCGTGGAAAGCGTTGTGCAGCAGGGTCCAGTCGCAGGTTGGTGCGAATTGTAGTTCCTTGAAGATGCCACGCGACGGGGTGGTTAGCGTGGTTGTGGCGGTGGCAAGGATTACGTCGCGCACGGCGACCTTGTCCTGCATGCCGCCGCAGGAGCCGATGCGGATCAGCGTTTTCGCGTCATAGTCCTTAATCAGCTCGTTGACGTAGATCGACAGCGACGGCATCCCCATGCCGGAGCCGTGAATGGTGACGCGGTTGCCTTTCCACATGCCTGTGAAGCCCAGCATGCCGCGCACCTCGTTGACAAGTTTGACGTCCTCTAGGAACGTCTCTGCCGCCCATTTGGCGCGGTAGGGATCGCCGGGAAGCAGGACGGTTTCAGCGATATCGCCGGGTTTGGCACCGATATGGACGGTCATGGGCGGGCTCCTTTGAGGCTGGTTTCCGACCCGTATATCAGCCCTATTCCGCCGGTGCGAGTGCCCCTTGCGCCGCTTTCGCATCCGCTGCGGCGAAGCCGACCATGCGGCGGGTGTCCTCGTCCCAGAGCTTCAGCTTCATGCATTTGAGGCTATCGCGGAAGGTGACGCGGTTGGTTCCAGCCAGTTCTGGGTGATCGCGCAGAACCTCAGGCAAGCGGTAGAAGGCGATGCGGGCGTAAAGGTGGTGAACGTGGTGGATGCCGACGTTGCAGCTGAACCAGTTCAACCAGCCCGGCAGCACGTAGTAGCTGGAGCCATAGAGTGCGGAATCGTGCACCGACCAGTTGCCTTGGTGATCCCATTCGACGCCTTCGAACTGGTGTTGGATGTAGAACACCCAGACGCCGCAGAACGCCCCGATGAGCGTTGAAGGGACGAAGATATACAGGATTGGGCCCCAGCCCCCGAAATAGTAGATCGTGCCGAGCACAATCGCGATGGACAGGTTGGTGCCCATGGCGCTGATCCAGTATTCGCGGCGGTCCATCAGGCGGAAGGGCAGGCGGTATTCCAGAAAGAAGGAGTAAAACGGCCCGAAGGCGAGCAGGAAATACGGGTTGCGGTAGAGGCGGTAGGCGGCTTTGGCGAGCGGGCCTTTGGCGTTGTATTCCGCGACCGTCAGGGTCAGCAGGTCGCCCATCTCGCGGCGATCCAGATTGCCGTGGGTGGCGTGGTGGACATCGTGTTTCTTGGCCCAAACGGCGGCGGGCGCGATGCAGATCACCCCGAGGCAGCGGCCTAGCCAGCGGTTGGCAGCCCATGACTTGAAGATCGCCCCATGGCCGCAATCGTGCTGGATGGCGAACATGCGCATCATCAACATGCCCGTCAGTATGACGGCAGGGACGGTGACCCAGTAAAGCTCTGCCGACAGCGACCACCATGCGATGGCCCACAAGCTGACATAAGGGACGAAAGTCGTCGCAAGCTCCCAAATCGAGCGGGAGAGAGACGGATCACGATATGCTTTGAGGACGGGTATCCATTCCCGCGCGGGGCGGCGGGATTGGGGTGTTGCGGAATTCATTCAATTACCTTTGGGCACAATTCATTGGACGCGGATTCTGGCCGCGTCCGCACGGGTGTCAAGTAAGGTTTTACTCCGCTGCGATATCCTTCGGGTCCACCAGTTCTACGAGGTCACCCATGATCCGGTTCAACTCGAAGTCTTTGGGTGTGTAGACCTTGGCCACGCCCATTGAACGCAAACGTTGCGCGTCGTCCTCGGGGATGATTCCACCGACCACCACGGGAATATGGCCAATTCCCGCCGCGTGCATCTTGCTCATGAGATCTTCGATCAGCGGAATGTGGGAGCCGGACAGGATCGACAGACCAACGACATGCGCTTCGTCCTTCAAGGCGGCCTCTACGATTTCATCTGGTGTCAGGCGAATGCCTTCGTAGCTGATATCCATGCCGCAGTCGCGGGCGCGGGCCGCGATTTGTTCGGCCCCGTTGGAGTGACCGTCCAGGCCCGGTTTGCCGACGAGGAACTTGAGGCGGCGACCCAGTTTGGTTGACACCGCATCCACGCGCTCGCGGATTTCTTCCAGACCCTCGGTGCGATTGGAGGGGTTGCGAGACACACCGGTCGGGCCACGATACTGACCAAAGGCCTGACGGATCACGTCGCCCCATTCACCAGTAGTCGCGCCTGCTTTGGCGGCTTCGATGGTGGCAGGCATAATATTGGTGCCATCTTTTGCGGCGGCGCGGACCCTAGCGAGTGCCGCTTCAACCGCGTCATTGTCGCGCGACGCGCGCCATGCGTCCAGCCGCGCGATCTGGTCGGCCTCGGCGTCCTTGTCGGCCACCATGATCGCCTCGTCGCCTGCGGTCAGCGGGCTTTCCTCGTGCTGCTGGAATTTGTTGACGCCGACCACAATGGTGTCACCGGACTCAATGCCGCCAAGGCGTTCTGCATTGGCCTCTACCAGACGGGACTTCATGTATTCGATGGCCTCGTTCGCGCCGCCCATGCTGTCGATAGTGGCGAGTTCGGCGCGCGCGCCTTCTTTCAACGCCTCGACCTTGCGGTCCACGGCAGGGTTGCCGTCAAACAGGTCTTCATATTCCAGAAGGTCGGTCTCGAATGCCATGATCTGCTGCATGCGCAGCGACCATTGCTGATCCCACGGGCGGGGCAGGCCAAGCGCTTCGTTCCATGCGGGCAATTGCACAGCGCGGGCGCGGGCGTTTTTCGACAGGGTAACGGCCAGCATCTCGATCAGGATGCGGTAGACATTGTTTTCCGGCTGCTGCTCGGTCAGGCCAAGGGAGTTCACCTGCACCCCGTAGCGGAAGCGGCGGAACTTGGGGTCTTCAACGCCGTAGCGGTCGCGGCAAATCTCGTCCCACAGATCCACGAAGGCGCGCATTTTGCACATTTCGGTGACGAAGCGGATGCCGGCGTTCACGAAGAACGAGATGCGGCCCACCATTTGCGGGAAGTCCTGCGCAGGGACTTTGCCCTTTAGGTCATCCAGCACGGCGGTCGCTGTGGCAAGCGCGAAGGCCAGTTCCTGCTCCGGCGTCGCGCCTGCTTCTTGCAGGTGATATGAACAGACATTCATCGGATTCCATTTTGGCAGATGCTGACGCGTATAGGCAGCGACGTCGGTGATCATGCGCAGCGACGGTTTCGGCGGGCAGATGTATGTGCCACGCGACAGGTATTCCTTGATGATGTCGTTTTGCACTGTGCCTTGCAGGGCAGAAATATCCGCGCCCTGTTCCTCGGCCGCTGCAATGTAGAGAGCCAACAACCATGGGGCCGTCGCGTTGATCGTCATCGACGTGTTCATCTGGTCCAGCGGGATATCGTTGAACAAACTGCGCATATCGCCGAGATGCGCGACCGGTACGCCGACCTTACCGACTTCACCCTTGGACAGGACGTGATCACTGTCGTAGCCAGTCTGTGTTGGCAGGTCGAACGCCACGGAAAGGCCGGTCTGACCCTTGGCCAGATTGCCGCGATACAGGGCGTTCGACGCTTTGGCCGTTGAGTGACCCGCATAAGTGCGAAACAACCAAGGGCGATCTTTTTGCGGCGTGTTGGGTAGGTCGGACATGATGGCCTCGTGTGAATCGCGGACGGTAACATTATTGCGTTTAGCGATTGATACGTGGAATTTTATACCAATGTCAATTCGCTGCAACGCAGAATTTACAGTCATATCCGTTGCGTTGCCATGCTTTTTGTCTATTGGCATGGTGTTTGTGGCATAAGGGCTCAAACTGGCCCTGACGAGTAGGTGGAGCCGCCAAAATGGGGCAGACGGAAATCATGTACGACATCAATTCTATCTTGATCGCAGTAGTCCTATTATTGGCGATGGGGGCGGCTATGCGCCTTGGGCGCGTGGTCGGGAAGCAAGGTTCCGCCCACCATAATGACGAAAGTAAGTCTCAGATTGGGGCTGTGCAGGGCTCGCTTCTGGGTTTGTTGGCGCTATTGCCCGGTTTCACCTTTTCATTGGCGTTGAACCGTTACGACGACCGATCGCGGGCCGTGGTCGACGAGGCGAATGCGATTGGCACGGCTTGGCTGCAGACCGATTTTCTAAGCGACGCGCGTCGGGATGAGGCCAAAGCCCTGATGAGCCGCTACGGCTTGACCCGTTTTGAGGCGGGGCGCGTTCCCGCAAGCGAAACAGACCGCCGTGATGGGCTGGTTCAAGCTGCCGAGGAGATATTTGTTAAGCTCTGGGACGTGGCCAGCTTGGAAATACAAGAAGTGGGCGGGCCGGCATCGGTCAGCTTTGCGGCCTCATTAAATGATATGATTGATTCCCTTGGATCACGAGACGCTGCAATCGAACGCCATGTGCCGGAGCCGGTACTGTTCCTGATGTTTGCGACGTTCGTGCTGTTGGGAAGCATCCTAGGGTACAATTCGGGACTGACATTGGCCAAGGCGGGCTTTCCGATTTACGCAATGATGATCCTGATCGTGGCGCTGGTCTTTGTCATCATTGATCTTGATCGCCCGCGCCGCGGCATCATTTCTGTGACCCAGCAGCCGCTGCGCCTTGTCTCTGAAAGCATGGCGGCGGCGGTGAATTGAGGGTGAAATAATGCTCACCACTGTGGAACTTCCCATCTGGGCGCTCGTTCTGATCGGGTTGCTGGCGGCGGTGACTGCTGCATCGCATCTATTGTTCCCGTCTGTGCGATGGTTCTTTCGGCGGCGGGCAGAACGGGTGGTTGCGCGCCTGAACTCCAAACTTGCGCGGCCGATCCAGCCGTTCAAGCTCGCCCGACGTCACGACATGATCCAGAACGTGCTGTATGATCCTGACGTCATTCGGGCGGTCAACGACTATGCCGACGAGATGGGTGTGCCCGACAACGTGGCCTTTGAAACTGCACAGCGCTATGCGCGTGAAATAGTGCCATCCTTCAGTGCCACGGTTTACTTCGGGCTCGGGACGCGGTTGGCGAAGTGGGTGTCACGGTCGCTCTATCGCGTCAGAGTGGTGAACCCGCGCAGTGATGCTATGGCGGCGATCGATCCGGATGCGACTGTGGTATACATTATGAACCACCGCTCCAACATGGACTATGTGTTGGTGACCTATCTCGCTGCGCGCGACAGCGCGTTGTCTTATGCGGTTGGGGAATGGGCGCGGGTGTGGCCATTGCGCCCGTTGATCAAGATGATGGGTGGCTACTTTATTCGCCGGAAATCCTTGAACCCACTCTATCGCCGCGTCTTGGCACGGTACGTCCAACTCTCGACCAGAGAAGGTGTTGCGCAAGCTGTATTTCCTGAAGGCGGATTGTCCCGAAGCGGCGCGTTGGGGCAACCAAAGTTGGGATTGATCAGCTATATCGTTGACGGCTTTAACCCCGGCGTTGCACGGGATGTAGTGTTCGTACCGGTCGGGCTGAACTATGATCGCGTGCTGGAAGACCGTGTATTGGCGGCTGCGGCCGGGGACAAATCCGCAAGGTTCAAGTTTCGGATCAGCCATGTGGCCAAATATGTCTGGCGGCACCTCTGGCAGCGATTGACGGGCAAGTTCCATCGTTTGGGCTTTGCTGCAGTTGCCTTTGGCCGGCCCGTGTCGCTGACGGAATTCCTAGCCAACCACCCCGCGCAAACAACAGAGCGCTTGGGCGCGGAGTTGATGGAGCGAGTGCGAGCTGTCGTTCCGATTTTGCCAGTTCCGCTGGTGTGTCGCCATATTCACGCGGCAGGTGGCAAAATAGAACGCTCGACCCTTGAAGCGTTATTCTCCAAGGACGTCGCACGATTTCGCGCGGCGCGCCTTGAGGTGTGTATGCCACGAGAAAGCGGTGACGGGAGCTGTGAGCGCGCTGTGAATGAAGCGCTGAGGATGTTGGAAGTCCGCGGGGTGATCCGGCTTGCAGACGGTATCGTCGAGGTGAGCGATAAGGCACCAGAGGTGATTGGCTATTATGCGGCGTCCCTTCAGCATTTGGCTGCGACATAAAATTACAAAAAACACAACTTTCGGGTTGTATTGTTGCTTTTGCGTTTGTATCTCTTCCTTATTGGCGGTGCAGCATTTGATTCTGCGTCGCGGCACCGACTAAGATGAGGAGCGCCGGTAATGGCTCTAGATACGCAGGACGACATGATGGACTACAGCGCCGAGAAAAAAGACCTTTACGAGCTGGGTGAAATTCCCCCGATGGGCCACGTCCCGTCTCAGATGTATGCATGGGCCATTCGCCGCGAGCGGCATGGCGAGCCGGAGGACAGCTTTCAAAACGAGGTCGTCGAGACGCCAGCAATCGGCGACCGCGAAGTCCTAGTCTTGGTCATGGCTGCGGGCGTGAATTACAACGGCGTTTGGGCGGGGCTTGGTGTTCCAATCAGCCCGTTCGACGTGCACAAAGCCGACTATCACATTGCAGGCTCTGACGCTGCGGGGATCATCTGGGCGGTTGGCGATAAAGTTAAGCGCTGGAAAGTTGGCGACGAAGTTGTTGTGCATTGCAACCAAGACGACGGCGACGACGAAGAGTGTAACGGCGGTGATCCGATGTTCTCGTCCAGCCAACGGATCTGGGGCTACGAGACACCTGATGGCTCGTTCGCACAGTTCACCCGCGTGCAGGCACAACAGCTGATGCCACGTCCCGCGCATCTAAGCTGGGAAGAAAGTGCATGCTACACACTTACACTGGCAACCGCATACCGCATGCTGTTCGGCCATCACCCGCATGAGTTGAAGCCAGGGCAGAATGTGCTGATCTGGGGCGCGTCCGGCGGCCTTGGCTCTTTTGCCGTGCAACTGGCGAACACCGCAGGGGCGAATGCCATCGGTGTGATCTCTGACGAGGACAAGCGCGACTTCGTGATGGGGCTTGGCGCCAAGGGTGTTCTGAACCGCAAGGACTTCAATTGCTGGGGCCAGATGCCCAAGGTGAACACACCTGAATACAAAGAGTGGTTTGGCGAGGTCCGCAAGTTCGGCAAAGCCATCTGGGACATTACCGGCAAAGGCAACAACGTCGATATGGTGTTTGAGCACCCTGGTGAAGCAACGATGCCGGTCTCGGTCTTCGTGGTGAAGAAGGGTGGCATGGTTGTCATCTGCGCTGGCACGACAGGCTACAACCTGACGATGGACGCCCGCTATCTGTGGATGCACCAAAAGCGCGTTCAGGGCTCTCACTTTGCGCATCTGAAGCAAGCCTCCGCGGCGAACAAGCTGATGTGCGAGCGCCGTTTGGACCCGTGCATGTCAGAGGTGTTCCCTTGGAACGAGATCCCTCAGGCGCACACCAAGATGCTGCGCAATGAGCACAAGCCCGGGAACATGGCCGTTCTGGTTTGCGCACCGCGTACTGGACTGACGACTTTCGAGGATACGCTGGAAGCAAGCCGTACTTCGTAACCGCAGTAAAATAACTCTTGAGAAAGCCCGCGAATCGCCTCGGTTCGCGGGCTTTTTCTATGTTGGAACGGATTGGTTCACCAATTTCAGTCAGTTACAGCCCGATCCCTCGCTATTTTGGGGGAGGGTTAATTGGTGAATATTGTCGGCAATTTTCCGCTGCTAGGCTTTCGTTAACGGATGATTAACCCTTTCGGGAGGATAGTGATGATGAAGAACGACTGGATTATTGACGTATTGATGGACCTGAAGGCCTTCTCTGCCAGAAACCGGCTTAGCCATCTGGCAGAACAGCTTGACGACACGATTTTGGTTGCGACGACCGAAATCGCGTCACCGGTCCGCTCAAGACGCCACATGATGGGTGAGCATGAACAGACTGGTCGACATGCAGGACGCGCTTTCTCAGGCGACAACGCTTGAAGAGTTTCAGACTTTTGTCGAGAACCTGAGGGCTGTCTACGACCTCGAACACTTGGTCTACCATTCGGTCAACAGCACCGGCGGTCAGTACGCAGCGCTGACATATGAACCTGTCTGGGTTGAACGCTACATCGAGCAGGATTACGCCCGTATCGACCCCGTAGTTCAGGGCTGTTACCGGCAATTCCAGCCTATCGAATGGAAAACGCTGGATTGGTCCACGAAGGCCAGCCGAGCGTTCCTTGGTGAAGCGAGCGAAGCCGGACTGGGAAATCAGGGATTTAGTGTCCCGATACGCGGGCCCAGCGGGCAATTCGCTTTGGTCTCGGTCAATCAAAAATGTAACGACGAGATGTGGGCCAGCTTCACGTCGGAAAGGTCGGCTGATTTGCTGCTGATTTCTCACTATCTGAATGAGAAAGCGCTGCAAATTGAGGGGAACCCCAATCGCGGTCCCACCCGTTCGTTGTCACCCCGCGAGAAGGATACACTGACCTTGCTGGCCACTGGTGCGAACCGCGCCAGCATAGCGGAAACCCTGAAAATCTCCGAAAGCACGCTAAGAGTGTATATCGAAAGCGCACGCTTTAAACTCGGGGCCGCGAATACGACCCATGCCGTCGCCATGGCGCTCACCCACGGATTGATTGTCGTCTAAAACTGTTGCGCATTCTAGCTATCTAGGCGCGCTGCCCTGATCCGATCTTAACCCACTTGTGCGAACTCCACCCTCCCGAAGCGGATGGAGTTCCTTATGATCAGATATCTTTATGCCGACCAACTCTTGGCGTTCCCGAAACTCAGGGAAAGCATGTTAAAAGACCGCGCGGTTCAGTTCCATCAACGGTTGAAATGGGAGGTGACCATCGACGTGAACGGATTTGAGCAAGACCAATATGACTTGCTCAATCCCCTCTATGTCATTTGGGAAACGGCGGCGGGGCTACATGGCGGCTCGATGAGGTTTCTGCCAACCGCTGGCGCGACGATGGTGAACGACTTCTTTAGCCATCTGAACGGTCAGCCTGTTTCCGACGACCGCATTTGGGAAACCACCCGGTTTTGTATTTCACCAAACGCGCCAGATGGAAGCCGGATAGCGGCTCTGTTGATGCTTGCAGGAGCGCAGCTTGGGGTGGGGCTGGGCCTGAGTCATGCCGTGGGAGTCTTTGATGCGCGAATGGTCCGTATCTACCGGCAACTCGGCTGGCCGCCGGAGGTGCTGGGCACGGAGGGAAAAGGTCGCGAAGCGATCAGCGCGGGGTTGTGGGAATTTCGCCCTGAGTTGCTTTCCCAACTGGCCACAAAAGCGGGCGTGAGCAAGGAAGTTGCAGCCCATTGGTTTGCACGGGCATTCGGGTTCGAGAGAACAATGATTGCGGCCTGAACTCTCTGGCAAACCTGAAGGTCGCAGGGTAGTGTCCGGCGCATGTCGAATGCCCCCACGACCATCACATTTTCCGAAGATCAGGCGGAAGCCTACGACGCCATTACGGAAGTAATGGCGAAGGCTGGTGTGGACATGTTGGAAGGCCACACAACGCCGCTGAACGATGCCACAAGTCAGGTCATGGCCATCGTGGGCAAGGCCGGATCCGGCAAGACGCTGTTGCTGGCCAAGATGGTGGAAGCCGTACAGGAAGCGGGTGTTGATCTGATTTCAGGCGACTATGACGGCAAGCCCCGCAAGGATCGTCGCACCATTGCGGTTCTGGCTCCGACCAATAAGGCGGCCAGTGTTTTGCGAAACAGAGGTGTGCCTGCGACAACCATTCACCGCATCCTCTACACCCCGATGTATGATCCCGAATACGAGCGGATTGCTGAATGGCTGGCTGGACAAGGTGACAAGCCGGAGATCGAGGGACTGACCGAAACCAACCTCGAACGCGCGCGTCTGTTCTACGAGGCGAACAAATCTATTCCGGGTGCCTTGGCCGCCGCAGGGTTAAAAGGCTCGGACTTTATCCAAGGATGGAAGCGACGCGAAGACCCGTTGGATATCGGCTTCATAGATGAATCTTCGATGCTGGACGAAAAGCAATACGAGGACCTGCGCGAGATTTTCCCGACACTGATCTTGTTCGGAGACCCGGCACAGTTAGCGCCAGTCGGGCAATCCGGCGAGATGGTGTTCGACAAGCTGAAAGACGGCCGCAAGCTGGAATTGTCGCGCGTCCACCGCCAAACCCAAGACAACCCGATTTTGGATTTGGCGCATGCACTGGCCGATCCGACCGTGAGTTTCAGTGACTTTGAGCAATTGGTCCGTGAAGCGGCGGCGAAAGATGATCGAGTCGTCTACGCTGAGCGGGTGGAGGCGGATCTGATGGCACGCTCTCCGGTACTGGTCTGGCGCAACGCGACACGCATCAGGCTCATCCAGGCATTTCGTGGCGCCTATGGCGCGACGGTCGACACCCTGCTGCCGGGGGAGCCGCTGATCTGCGACGGGATCGAATTGCCGCTGAAACACCGTAAAAAGCGAATTGATTTGGAGGCGCGCGGCCTGATCAAAGGCGCGCAGGTGGTTTATATGGGGCCGGGCAACAAGCCCGGTTTTTCGCGGTTGCATGTGATTGGGGCGGAAGATCCACAGGTTTCGGCAGCATCTATCATCAAAATCGAAGCGCCGGGTGAAGAGGAGCCGTTTATCCCCTTTGCCGCGCGCATGGGTGCTGCGTTTTTACACGGGGCAGCGGTAACAATCCACAAAGCCCAAGGCTCGCAATGGGAAACGGTGCAGGTGTTCGCACCGGATTTATACGCCGCGGCACGGGCAGGGCGCGAAGAGGCAGGACAACCCTTGTGGAAGCGGTTGGCCTACGTTGCCATCACGCGGGCAGAGCACCGTCTTATGTGGATTACGCGGAGCATGCTGGCACGCCCGACGAGCGGCCTGCGCACCGATGATCTGCCAAAGGGGCCCGCGCGTTTGGAGCTGAAATCGCCAGAGAGCGAAGACTAAGCAGGTTCAGAAACGGATGTAGCGGAAGATCGCAGACGCGCCCCAACCCGCGACGATTGCGATGAACAACGACAATAGGCCGTAGATCAACGGCTGTTGGTGCGCGAGATCGTAAATCCAGCGCTCCAGCCCTACTTTGTTTACGTTGATTACGGTCTCATAGTCGTCAACAACCACACCGCCCCGCACAAGAAAAATGCGCGTGTCATAAGGGCCCTCGACAAGGTTCGCAGGCAAATCGATCGTCGTAGAGAACAATGTCTGATCATAGAGCTTCACCGAATTGTCGAGCTTTTGATACAGATTTTTGGCTGTGCGTATTCTGATAAGGGCATCCGTGAATTCAGCAGCGTTTTCGACGGTGGAAGGCGCACCAACGGATCTGATGGCGCGCGGGATCGAAATGCGGTGGCGCAGGTCTTCCGTGCGGGTCAGAACATCCCTAAGCGCACCGCTGGAGGCGACTGCATAGAAGCTTGGGGCTTCATCGACCTCTACCGCACTGGTATTAACCCAGATACCCAAGCGCCAATCCTTCTTGCGCACATTCACCGTTTGAGCCGGACCGGAAACGGTTATGATCACTTCCATTGGCTCGGTCGCTGCTGGCGCATTGCGTTTGACTGCGCCGTAAATCAGGATGTCGGACCCGTCGAAATTTGCCGTGATCCGAACCTCGTCCCGTGACAGGCCCGCGACGACCTCTTCAGCAGCCAAAGGTGTGACCACAAGGCATAACAGGAATGCAAGCGCGCGGATCACGAATGGCCTCCGCTGCCCAGCGAGAACAACTCGGACGGCACAATCAGCAGGTCCAGCGCCAGTTTGGCACAAACGGCGAGCACCATAATCGAGAGCAGAATACGAAGCTGTTCGGCCTTCAACTTGACGCCAATCCTGGTGCCGATTTGCGCACCGATTACACCACCAATAAGCAGCAGAACCGCCAGCGCCATATCGACGGTGTAGTTGGTGGTCGCGTGCAGAAGCGTGGTGAACGCGGTCACGAAAATGATCTGGAACAAGGAGGTGCCAATCACAACTTTGGTGGGCATTCCCAAGATGTAGATCATGGCCGGAACCATAATGAAGCCACCGCCGACCCCCATGATTGCGGCCAAAATGCCGACAAACAAACCAACAACAATTGGGGGGATAACGGAGATATACAGCCCCGAAGTCCGGAATTTCATCTTGAAGGGAAGGGCATGAACAAGCCCGTGCTTCTTGCGTTCGGGAACTGCGCTAGGTTTCTTTGAACGTCGAATGGCGCGCAGGCTTTCGAAGAACATCAATCCGCCGATGATACCAAGGAAAACGACGTAACACAGCTTTACCAACAGATCGACTTGACCCATTTCGCGCAGGATTGTGAACACCTGAACACCGATTGCAGCCCCGATAAGGCCGCCGATCAGCAGGACTAGACCCATCTTGAGGTCCACCGTCCGCCGCTTGAAATGAGCGAGTACACCAGAGAAAGACGACGCTACGATTTGATTGGCTTCCGTCGCAACCGCAACCGCTGGCGGGATGCCAATGAAGAACAGCAAGGGGGTCATGAGGAACCCCCCACCGACTCCAAACATGCCAGACAATATCCCTACAATCCCACCCAAACCCAGAAGCAGGAATGCGTTGACCGACACCTCGGCGATGGGAAGATAGATTTGCATGGACGTTCCTTAGACCCCGTCAACTGGACTGAGCAAATCAATATGATAAGTCCAGTTGGCAAAATTGACCATCTTGCCCACGAAAGGGCAATAATGGGACTCACACCACCACGTCATCGTTCTTTGACGTAAGGTTCTCCACCAGCACGTGGGGGAATGGCTTTCCCAACGAAACCCGCCAGGATCACCACGGTTAGAATATAGGGCAAAGCCTGCATGAATTGCGAGGGTAAGGTGACGAAGCCCAGATCAAGGCTCGGGTAGCGGTTGGAAACCGCTTCCAGCAGCCCGAACAGGAACGTTGCATAAAGCGCGTACCAAGGACGCCATTTTGCAAATATCAACGCTGCGAGCGCAATGAACCCGCGTCCCGCCGTCATCTCTTTAACAAAGCTGGCACCCAGACCTGTCGCGAGGTAGGCGCCAGCCAACCCGCACAGCACGCCACAGATAGCCACAGCAGCATAGCGTAAGCCGACGACGGAAATTCCTGCCGTATCAACGGCTGCGGGGTTTTCCCCGACTGCTCTTAGGCGGAGCCCGAAGCGCGTGCGAAACAACACATACCAAGTCAAAGGCACGCAGAGCAGAGCAACATAAACCAGGAATGTGTGTCCGGAGAGTACTTCCGAATATAGCGGTCCAAGCAGGGGCACTCCTGACAATGTTTCCGCGAAAGGCAGGTCGATCCCTTGGAACCGTGCATCGCCTTGAAGGGAAGGCGTCTGACCGCCAAGCTTGAACCAGCTCAACCCAATGAGGACCGTCAGGCCGGACGCCAGAAAGTTGATTGCCACACCGGAAATCAGTTGGTTTCCGCGGAAAGTAATCGATGCCAAGCCGTGGATGCCGGATAACACCAGCGACGCCGCAACCCCTGCCAGCATGCCAAGCCAGACTGACCCTGTCGAATACGCCGTTGCCGCCGAGAAGAAGGCCGCGATCAGCATTTTTCCTTCAAGGCCAATGTCGAAAATTCCGGCCCGTTCCGAGAAAAGACCCGCAAGGCAGGCAAACAACAACGGTGTCGCAAGACGCAGTGCGCTGTCGAGGATTTGGAGGATTGTCAGATAGTCCATCTCCTAAGCCTCCGCACGCTTGGGTCGTACAAGCACCTTGGCCACTATAGATCGCACCATGTTGTCCAAGGCCCCGGTGAACAGGATCACCAATGCCTGAATGACGATCACCAACTCGCGTGGAATGGAGGTCCAAAGCCCAAGCTCTGCCCCGCCTTGATACAATGCCCCGAACAACAGCGCCGCAAACAGGATACCCAGAGGGTGGGATCGCCCCATCAAGGCCACGGCAATACCGATGAAACCAGCGCCCTCAACCGAGCCGAGGATAAGTCGCTCGGCCTCGCCCATAACGTTGTTGATCGCCATCAAGCCCGCCAACGCGCCGGAGATCATCATCGTAATGATCGTGATTTTGACGGGGTTGATCCCGGCGTAAACAGCGGCGGGCTGCGATTCGCCAAACGCCCGAAGCTGGTAACCCAGACGCGTACGCCAAATCAGATAATAGACGAACACGCAGGCCAAGAGGGCAACCACCAGCGTGACATTAGCCGGTGTGCCTTTGGCGAACGGGATGCCGACGGCGTTCAGCATGTCACCCAAGGACGGCAAATGTGCAGGCTCGGGGAACTTGGCGGTCGCCGGATCCATGGATCCTTTCGGGCGCAACTTGTTGACCAGCACGTAGTTGAGCAACGACGCCGCGATGAAGTTGAACATGATCGTGGTGATCACGATGTGGCTGCCGCGCTTGGCTTGCAGGTAAGCCGGGATTAACGCCCACAACGCCCCGAACAGGCCCGCCGCAGCGGTCGCCGCAACCAAGGCTATAGTCCAATGTGGCCAAGGAATGAAAAGGCACACAAGCGCCACACCAAGCCCGCCGAGCGCCGCTTGGCCTTCACCGCCGATGTTGAACAAGGACGCGTGGAAAGCCACAGCAACCGCCAGTCCGGTGAAAATGAAGTTGGTGGCGTAGTACAGCGTATAGCCCCAGCCATAGGTTGACCCGAGCGCGCCTTTCACCATCAAAGACAACGCGTCCATCGGGTCGTGTCCGGTTGCAAACACCATCAACATGGACAGGCTGAAAGCAAGGATCAGCCCCACCAAGGGTACGACAATGAGATCTGCCCATTTTGGCAATTGCTCCATCTCAGGTGTCCTCCCCGGTCATGCCAGCCATCATCAGGCCCAGCTCTTTCTCGTGAGTTTCGGCGGGTAGGCGTTCACCCATAAGCTGGCCGTCAAAGATCACCGCGATGCGGTCCGACAGCGACAGGATTTCTTCCAACTCCACCGACACAAGTAGGATTGCCTTGCCCTTGTCGCGCAGGGCGACGATCTGTTGGTGGATAAATTCAATGGCACCGATGTCCACACCACGGGTCGGTTGGCCCACCAGTAGTAGGTCGGGGTCACGCTCGATCTCACGCGCCAGAACGAGCTTTTGCTGGTTGCCACCGGAGAAGCTCTTGGCCTCCAAATCGGCATTGGCGGGACGCACGTCGAAGCGTTCGATTTTTCCTTCGGCATCCTCGCGGATGGCCGCGTTGTTCATCAGCAACCCGGTTTGGTAGGCTTCATCGTCATCATACCCAAAGGCCGTGTTCTCCCATGCCTTGAAGTCCATGATCAAACCTTCGCGCTGGCGGTCTTCCGGCACATGGGCAATGCCGCGCTTGCGGCGGGAGCGCGCGTCCGAAAACTTGCCGGTTAAGTCAAGGTCCTGACCGTTTACCCGAATGGTCCCAGTGCCGTTGCGCATGCCACCCAGCACTTCCAAAAGCTCGGACTGACCGTTGCCGGCGACGCCCGCGATGCCTAGAATTTCTCCGGCGCGCACGTCAAAGGAGACGCCTTTGATCCGGACAACGCCTTTGCTATCGACAACCTTGAGGTTTTCGACCTCCAGCACTTTCTCGCCGGGTTGCGCGGGTGTTTTATCGACGCGCAGCAACACCTTACGTCCAACCATCAATTCGGCCAACGCCTGTGGAGACGTTTCCGACGTCTTGACAGTCGCGGTCATCTCGCCGCGCCGCATCACCGAGACGGTGTCAGTTGCCTCCATGATTTCGCGCAGCTTATGGGTGATCAGAATGATCGTTTTGCCCTCGTCCTTCAGGCGATGAAGGATACGGAATAATTGGTCGGCCTCGGCTGGGGTCAACACACCCGTCGGCTCGTCGAGAATGAGGATGTCGGCCTGACGATACAACGCCTTCAGGATTTCCACCCGTTGCTGCATCCCCACGCCGATGTCCTGGATCAAGGCGTCAGGGTCGACGTTCAACTCGTACTCGGCGGCCAATGCGGCCAAGTCCTTGCGCGCCTTGCGCAGCGATGGGGCCAGAAGGGCGCCGTCTTCCGCACCCAGAATGACATTCTCCAGAACGGTGAAATTCTCGACCAGTTTGAAATGCTGGAACACCATGCCAATGCCCGCGGCGATGGCCGCTTGGCTGTCAGGGATCGATACTTTTTTGCCGGATATATAAATCTCGCCTTTGTCGGCTTTGTAGAAGCCGTAGAGGATCGACATGAGCGTGGACTTGCCTGCGCCGTTTTCGCCAATGATGCCGTGGATTGTTCCCGGCATGACACGGATCGAGATGTCTTTGTTGGCCTGAACAGGCCCGAAGGCCTTCGATATGCCCTTAAGTTCGATTGCTGGGGCCGTGGTCACGCGGGCTCTCCCATGCCGGCAAATCCGATCAATCGCGAGATTTTCCCGTCAGTGATATCGGCGAAGTACTGGCCATGCTGCATCGGGACACCGTCCTTACAAAACGCAACGGTCGCGCGGGCGTGGCCATTGTGTTCCGAGGTGTGGACGACCTTCGCTGATCCGTCCGGCATCATGTCGCCGTAAATCTTCACATAGGCCAGATACGCCTCACGATCCGTGATGGGTTCTGGTGCGTTCGGGTCTGCGTAGTAGAATTTGGTGGCAAGAGCCGCGTCGGTTTTTGCCGCGCGGCTCTCGGCCGATGGATCGCCCCAAGCAGAGAAGAAAGTATTGATGCAATCAGTCATGGCTTGGGGCTCCTAACTTAGAATGTCAGGGATGGGCAGGACTCGTCGGACATATAGTCGTGGACCGTAATGTCGCCGGAGATGATTTTCGCGGCCACCGCGTCAACGGTTGCTTTCAGGTCATCGGAGATCAAATCAGCGTTGTTTTCGTCCAGCGAATAGCCCACGCCTTCATTGGCCAAGCCCATGACATTGAAGCCAGTTTCCAGACCGGGGCCGTCTTTCATCGCGTTGTAAACAGCGTTGTCGACGCGCTTGAGCATCGAGGTCAGAACCTTGCCGGGGTGCAGGTAGTTCTGGTTGCTGTCAACGCCGATGGACAAGATGCCTTCGTCAGCGGCAGTTTGCAGCACGCCCAAACCGGTACCGCCAGCAGCCGCATAAACAACGTCAGCGCCTTGGCTGATTTGAGCACGGGTCAGTTCGCCGCCTTTTACCGGATCGTTCCAAGCCGCACCGGTGGTTCCCGTCATGTTGGAGATAACCTTGGTGTCAGGGTTCGCCGCCTTCGCGCCTTGGGCATAGCCACAAGCGAATTTGCGGATCAGCGGGATGTCCATGCCGCCGATGAAGCCAACAGTGTTGGTCTTCGAGGTTTGCGCGGCCATGTAGCCAACAAGGTAGGAGCCCTCATGCTCGTTAAACACGACCGAGCGCACGTTTGGCGCGTCTACGACCATGTCGATGATGACAAAGGAAGTATCGGGATAGTCGCCAGCGACCTCACCCAGAGCGTTGCCGAACGCAAAGCCTGCCATCACGATCGGGTTGGAGCCTGCTTCGGCGAAGCGGCGCAGGGCCTGCTCGCGCTGTGCGTCGGATTGCAGCTCGACCTCGGCGAAGGAGTTGCCGGTTTCTTCTGCCCAACGGGTCGCACCGTTATAGGCCGCTTCGTTAAAGGATTTGTCGAATTTGCCGCCAAGATCGAAGATGATCGCCGGATCAGCCAAGGCTGCGCCCGCGCTAAGCGCCATAGTCGCGGCCGCGCCGAGGAATTTTTGCATGATTGTCATGGTGGTCTCCCAGATGTTTTTTGTTACGTCCGGGGCCGTCCCCCCGGTTGCATAAAGCAGTGATCGGGCAAGCAGCGCCCGCAGATCATCGGGTATTAACGCCCCAGTGACGCCAAGGGGTCAACCGATTCTTGTAAATTCCCCACGCAAATGGCGTGATTTCAGGCGCTTACGCTAGGTTAGCGGTCGCCTAGCTCGCAACGCATCACCAAAGCGTCCAAGGTGGAGCCATTCGGACGCCGGTAATATGCGCGACGACGGCCTGCATCTGCAAATCCGGTTGAACGATAGAGCGCAATGGCGGCTTCATTGTCTGCTGCCACTTCCAGGAAGGCGAGCGTTGCTCCGTCTTCGGTCGCGCGGGCTTTGAAACCCTCCACCAAAACGCGCGCCACGCCTTGCCGTCGCGCAGCAGGATCGACTGCGAGCGTCAGGAGTTCTGCCTCGTCCACGATCAACCGCCCAAGCAAAAAGCCCTGAGGGGTGCTTAGCAAAAAGGCGCTGCCTTCAAAGCTGGCAAACTCTGAGGCGGACCACGGACGTGGGGTCGTGAAACATTTGGCGTGTAGCGCGGCTAATGCGTCGGGGGTCATAGGATGACGGGGGCCGGATCGCGGGGTGGGGCCGCATCTGCGGGCCGAAGATACAGCGGGGCGGGGCGTGCGCCGTCCGGTGCGCGCGCAGCGGCGATGCGGGCGGTGGCGATGATGAGGGCTGAGGGGCTGGTCTCAATCGCCTCGGCCTCAAGCTGTGCGGCCAGAAAGGTGCTGTTATACCCGACAACAAACGCGGTTTCCGGCGGGGAACCCGCCTGAATTTCGTCCTCGGCGCAGAGGCTCGGAGCGTCCAGAGCACCCCCGTTTTTGGCGAAAAATTGTATGTAAACATTGCCTTGGCGTGCATCTAGGGTCGCAAGAGTCTGGTCGCGTTGCGTAGGCGCAAATGCCATGGCCTCCAGCGCACTCACGCCAATCGCAGGAATGCCCAGCGACAAAGCCAGCCCCCGTGCAGCACTGACTGATATGCGGATGCCGGTGAAATTTCCGGGACCAATGCCCACGCCGATGCGGTCAAGGTCGGACCATTTTTTGTCGGCCTCTGAGAGGACCTCTTCCAGTAGCGGCAAGAGGCGCTCGGCTTGGCCCTTCTGCATCTCCTCGACGCGCGACACCAGAACAGTGTCACCCGATAGCAAAGCGGCCGCGCAATGCGCGGCCGATGTGTCGAATGCCAATGTCAGTTGGTCAGCCATAGTGGCAGCTTTAGGCCGCGACGGGACGAACCTCAACCACTTCGGGGATGTAGTGGCGCAGCAGGTTCTCGATGCCCATTTTCAGCGTCAGTGTAGACGAAGGGCAACCGGCGCAGGCGCCTTGCATATGCAGGTAGACAACGCCGCGCTCGAACCCGTGAAACGTGATGTCACCACCATCTTGCGCCACGGCAGGACGCACACGAGTGTCTAGCAGCTCTTTGATCTGGTCCACAATCGCGCCGTCTTCACCGGTATGTTCCGCATGGCCGCCGGAGGCGTTGCTGTCGCCTTCAAGGGCAGGCTGGCCGGATTGGAAATGCTCCATCACCGCGCCTAGAATGGCGGGTTTGACGTGGTCCCATTCCGTCGCGTCGGACTTGGTCACGGTCACAAAATCGTTGCCGAGGAACACGCCGGTGACACCCTCGACCGCGAAAATTCGGCTGGCGAGTGGGGATTTTCCGGCGGTGTCCGCAGACGGGAAGTCTGCCGTACCTGCTTCCAACACGGTCTGGCCAGGAAGGAATTTCAGCGTGGCGGGATTGGGTGTGGATTCGGTCTGGATGAACATGGCTGGGCCTCTTTGATGTAGACTACAGATATGAGACTCTGCGGGGGCGAAGTCAATAGATTGGAATTATTCTAAACTGGACGAGCCTGCCATTAGCTGACCGCTTCCAGCTGCTCTTTGGTCATTTCTCCGGGCACAATGGTCACCGGTATAGGCAGCGTGCCTGACCGCCGCGTAAGCTCTGTTACCAAGGGGCCGGGGCCTTTGTTTCCGGTACCTGCGCCCAGCACCAGCACGCCAACATCGGGGTCTTCTTTTACTTGCGCTAGAATTTCCGGAACTGCCTCGCCTTCGCGAATAACCAGTTCCGGGTCGACCCCTTGCTTGTCACGCATCCATTTTGCGAAGACCTCGAAATGGGCAACGATGCGGTCGCGCGCCTCTTGGCGCATGATCTCTCCGACGCCAACCCAGTGGTTGAACTCGTCCGGCGGAATCACAGCCAGAATTTCGACACCGCCGCCCGTGCGTGCGGCGCGCATCGCCGCAAAACGCATGGCGTTCAGGCATTCGCGGCTGTCATCGAGCACAACAAGAAACTTACGCATGGCCAAAGCCCTCCACGGTGCAGATCATGCTGCAAGCGCTGGCGTCGCGCAACACATGCTTTAGCGTCATTCGGACAGTGCCCAGTCCCAATACATCTCACGGACTTTCTTGGTGACAGGGCCGGACTGATAATGCGTGCCGTCGAATTCCTTGACCGGCGTGACTTTCATCATGTTGCCGGACAGAAAGACTTCGTCGGCTTCGCGGAAGTCCTGAAAGTTCAGGACGGTTTCATGCACCTTGGTGCCGTCCTTGGCGAGGTTCGATATGTGCCGCGCGCGGGTGATGCCTGCGAGGAAGGTGCCGTTGGGAACGGGGGTGAAGATCTCGCCGTCGCGCACCATGAAGACGTTGGCGGTAGCAGTCTCGGCCACATTGCCCAATGCGTCAGCCACCAGCGCGTTGCCGAAGCCCTTGGCGCGGGCCTCGGATAGCATGCGGGCGTTGTTCGGGTAGAGGCAACCAGCCTTGGCGTTGACCACGCTCGACGACAGGGTCGGGCGGCAGAACTGGGTGGTGGTCAGCGTCGTTGCCGCGCCTTGCGGGGCCATCGGGATTTCCTCAAGGCAGATCGCGAAGCCGGTTTCGTCGGGTTTGGGGACGATGCCCAGCTCGTCGCCCGCTATGGCCCAATACATCGGGCGAATGTAGACGGCAGCTGTCTTGGGGTAGGCCGCGAGGCCTTCTTGCACGATCTCGACCATCTGCTCTGCGGTATGGGTCGGCGTGATCATCAGCGCCTTGGCGGAGCGGTTGACGCGCTCGCAATGGGCAAAGAGGTCAGGCGAAACACCCTCGAAATACCGCGCGCCGTCGAAAACAGAAGTGCCCAACCACATGGCGTGATCCGCCGCCCGCATCACAGGCACGTCGCCTGCGTGCCACGTGCCGTTGAAATAGGTGCGGATGTTGATGCCGGTTGCCATGATCGTCCTCCCAGTAAGCTATGGCAGGCTAGGACGGGTTAGGTCAGCCGTCCAGACCTTTTTTTGCGGGACCGCTACCGCACCATCCCGACGATGTCGTAGGTCTTGGCGAGGATCGGCTCCGTGATCTCGCGGGCGCGCTCGGCACCGCGGCGCAGGATTTTGTCGATCTCGTCTTGGTCCTGCATCAACCGAGACATCTCTGAAGAAATCGGCGACAGCTTGGATACCGCTAATTCCGCCAGCATCGGCTTGAACTCGGAGAACTGCTTGCCGCCGACGTCGGCCAGAACCTGTTCGGGCGTCATGTCGGCGAAGGCGGCGTAGATGTTGATCAAGTTCCGCGCTTCGGGGCGGTCGTCCAACCCTTTGACTTCGGACGGTAGCGCGTCAGGGTCGGTGCGGGCCTTGCGTAGCTTGCCGGCGATGGCATCGGCGTCGTCGGTCATATTGATCCGGCTCATGTCGGACGGGTCCGATTTCGACATCTTCTTGGACCCGTCACGCAAGGACATCACGCGGGTGGCGGCCCCTTCGATCACTGGCTCGGTAATCGGGAAGAAGTCCACACCGTAGTCGTGGTTGAACTTGGCGGCGATGTCGCGGGTCAGTTCCAGATGCTGTTTCTGGTCGTCGCCCACCGGCACATGCGTCGCGTGGTAGATCAGGATGTCAGCGGCCATCAGCGACGGGTAGGCAAACAGGCCTACGGAGGCGTTTTCGCGGTTCTTGCCAGCCTTGTCCTTGAATTGCGTCATGCGGTTCAACCAGCCCATGCGGGCGACGGTGTTGAAAATCCACGCCAGTTGCGCGTGTTCGGGCACTTGGCTTTGGTTGAACAGGATCGACTTTTCGGGGTCTACACCCGAGGCGATGAAGCCCGCGCACAGCTCACGCGTGTTGCGTTTCAGGGTTTCGGGGTCTTGCCAGACGGTGATCGCGTGCAGATCCACCATGCAGTAGATCGTCTCGAAATTTCCCTCGTTCTGCATGTCTGCAAAGCGCTTGAGCGCCCCGAGGTAGTTGCCAAGGGTCAGGCCGCCGGATGGCTGGATGCCCGAGAACACGCGCGGTTGGAAGGCGGTGTTTGCCATGGTCTGTATCTCCGTCTGGATTTATGGGTCCTTGTCGCTTACCCATGGGCCAACAAGAGGTCAACCAGAGCAGGTCCCATGTATAACGAAAACGCAGACGCTTCCCCGTTTAATGCCTTGCCACCGGTAGTGATCGCCTTGGCGGTCATTTTGGCAGGGATCGAGATAATCATCCAAGCGGGCGCGAGTGGTCTTGTTGGCGGGTCGCAAGCCGTCGGGTGGCGGCTGGCGGCGTTAGAGGACTACGCGTTCTCCGGCCTGATCTGGGATCAGATGCTGGAGAAGACCTACTTTCCAATCGAGCACATGCAGCGGTTTGTGACCTACCCGTTTATCCACGGAAACTTCACCCATGCGGCCTTCGCGGTCGTCATCATATTGGCGATCGGCAAAGCGGTGGGCGAAGTCTTCTCGGCCGTGTCGTTCATTGCGGTCTTTATGGTCAGCTCGGTCGTTGCGGCGCTGGTTTATGCGTTGGTGACCAACACGCCGCAGCCGTTGTTTGGCGCGTATCCCGGAGCATACGGGCTGATCGGGGCCTTTACGTTTCTGCTGTGGGTCAATCTTGCCGCTGTCGGCGCAAACTCGATGCGGGCGTTTTCGCTGATCGGGTTCCTGATGCTGTTCCAGTTGGTATTCGGCCTGCTGTTCGGCGGTGGCTATGACTGGATTGCAGATGTGGCGGGCTTCGTCGCGGGTTTCTTGCTGTCCTTCGTGGTCAGCCCCGGCGGCTGGGCGCGCGTGCTGGCGAAGCTGCGCAAGCGCTAGCGTTTGAGGCTGCGCTTCAGGTCGGTTGGTGTGAACGCGCCAAGAAGACGACCGGCGAAGGCGTAGAAGACGCCGCCCGACACTAGCAAGATCGCCAGTGCCAGATAGCGCCACGCGCCCGCCTCGAAGACCGGGTGCAGCACGAGGTTGCCGCCATAAAGGAATACGCCCATCAGCACGGAGGCTGCGATGATGCGCGGCGCGCGGGTGCGGAAGCGGGCGTCAAAGGTTGCGGCTTGCCCAAAATCGCGGGAATAGCGCCAGAGCAGCCACGCCATGCCCCATCCTGCCAGCGAAGTCGCAAGGGCCGCGGCGAGGTAGTCGAGCCACGCCCACAGGCCAACGGCGACGACCACGTTGATGACCATAGATGCCACGGCGAAATAGAACGGGCGCTTGGTGTCTTCACGGGCGAAATACAGCGGCTGGAAGATCTTTTGCAGCACGAAGGCGGGTAGCCCCATGCCGTAGATGGCGACGGCCAGCGCGGTGGCGGCGGTGTCTTCGGCGGTGAAGCGGCCCCGCTCGAACAGGACCGAGATCATCGGCGACGGAATGACCATGAGTGCCACGGCACAAGGCACGGTCAGCGCCAACGCGACTTCGCCCGCGCGGCTCAGCGCGTCTTGCCCGCCTGCCACGTCGTCTGCCTGCAAGCGGCGGGACAACTCGGGCAACAGCACCACGCCGATAGCGATGGCGACGACGCCCAAGGGCAGTTGGTACAGGCGGTCAGCGTAGTTGACCCACGCGATTGCGCCTTCGGTCCAGCTGGCCACGTTGCGACCCACCAGCAGGTTGACCTGCACCACCCCGCCAGCCAACGCGGCGGGCGCGGCGATGATGGCGAGGCGTTTGAGTTCCGGCGTCAGACGCGGGCGGCGGGGGATCAGGCGGAACCCGGCGCGGGAGGCTGCGACCCAGACCAACGCCAGTTGCGCGATGCCTGCAAGCGGTACGGTCCATGCGAGCGCAAGGCCTATGTCGGCACCGAGCGCCCACGCCAGCGTCAGCGACAGGATGAACAGGACGTTAAGCAAGACCGGCGCTGCGGCCGCTGCCACGAAGCGGCCTGTGGCGTTGAGGACGCCTGAGAGCAGCGCTGCGAGGGAGATGAACAAGATGTAGGGGAAAGCGATGCGGCCAAAGAGCGTGGCCAACTCGAACCGCTCGTCGGCGACGAAGCCGGACGCCATGAGCAGCACCAAGGCGGGCATGAACACTTGGGCGATCAGGGTGAAGAAAATCAGCAGCGTTCCCAGCCCCGTGAAGGCGTCACGGGCGAATGTTTCGGGGTCGTCGCCAGATTCCAGCTTTTTGGCGAACATCGGCACAAAGGCCATGTTGAACGCCCCTTCCGCGAAGAAGCGGCGGAACATGTTGGGCAGGGAAAAGGCGATCAGAAACGCCTCTGCCACCGGTCCTGCGCCCAGAAAACCCGCGATCAGGACGTCGCGCACAAAACCGAGGATGCGAGACAGCAATGTCCACATGCCAACGGTCGCGAAGCCGCGTAACAGTCGGTTTGGCTGGCTCATTCGCGCGCCCGCTCGGAGCCGCGGGTGATAGCTTCGCGTAGTTTGCGTTCAATCGTGGCTTGCTTGGACTTGGAATGGAACTTCAGCCCGAACATGTCCTTGACATAGAAGGTGTCGACGACCTGCGCGCCGAAGGTCGCGATGACGGCTGACGAGATCTGGATGTTCGCTTCGGACAGCGTGCGGCTGAGGTCATACAGAAGGCCGGGACGGTCGCGGGTATCCACTTCGATGATCGTGTAAATCTCGGAGCCCTCGTTATCAAAGGTCACCGATGTCGGGACCACGAAAGGCCGGTGCCGCTTCTTGATCTTGTCGCGGGGCGCAAGGGCTTCGCGGGCCAAGACCTCACCCATCAGGGTCTTGAGGATCATCGACTTCATGCGGGGCAAGCGCGCCAAGTCGTAGGGGTGCCCGTCACCATCTTGAATCCAGAACGCAGCCGTCGCAAAGCCGTCTTTGCTGGTGTAGGTCCGCGCGTCGACGACGTTCGCACCAACCAAGGCCAGTGCACCACACATACGCGCAAAAATACCCGGATGGTCGGCCATGGCAAAGCACGCACGCGTCGCATCACGATCCTCGTCCGGCGTCAGCTCGATCCGGACTTCATCTGTCGGAATGTCACGCAGAAGCTTGGCGAAATCCTCATGCGCGGTGACATGCAGGCCTTGCCAGTAGGGCGGGTAATGCCGTGCAATTTCGCGCGCGAGGTCTTTCTTGTCCCAATCGGGTAGCGCCGCGCGCAGGTTCTTTTTCGCCTCGGAGCCGCGCTCCTCGCGGTTGAGCGCCTCCATGCCGTCTTCCAAGCCGCGTTTGGTTTGGCGGTATAACGCGCGGATCAGCGAGGCCTTCCAGTTGTTCCAAACATCGGGGCCCACGCCGCGAATGTCACAGACGGTTAACACGCAAAGCAGGTCCAACCGCTTGACGGTCTTCACAGCCTTGGCAAAGTCGCGCACGGTTCTCGGGTCGGCAATGTCGCGCTTTTGTGCCAGATCGGACATGAGCAGATGATACCTGACCAGCCACTCGACCGTTTCGCATTCCTCTTTGTTCAGGCCAAGCCGTGGCGCGATGTAGCGGGCCATTTTAGCGCCAAGGACAGAATGGTCTTCTTCGCGTCCTTTGCCGATGTCGTGCAGCAGTAGTGCGACGTAAATAACCTTGCGGTTAAGGCCCCGTTTTAGAATGCCGGAAGCAACCGGCAGTTCTTCGATCAACTCTTCACGTTCGATTTGCGCAAGGTGGGAGATCGTCTGGATCGTATGTTCGTCTACCGTGTAGGAATGATACATATTGAACTGCATCATTGCGACGATGGTTTGGAAATCAGGAATGAACGCGCCCAAGACCCCGAGCTCGTTCATGCGTCGGAGCGCGCGCTCCGGATTGCCGTGCTTGAGCAATGTGTCGAGGAAAATGCGCGATGCGTCCTTGTCGCCCTCCAGCCCGCGTATCATGTCCAGATTGGCTGCAATCAGGCGCATCAGGTCCGGATGGATGAGGTAACCGGTGCGCAAAGCCTCTTCAAAAACACGCAGCAGGTTACGCGGGTCTTTCAGGAAGTTGCGCTTGTTGGCGACGGTGATGCGGTTTTGACGAAGCTTGTAGTCCGGCTTCAACCGCTTGCGGCGGGCGTTGCGCAGGAAGCCGATGATCGCGGGTTCTTGCTTGACGTGGCGGGCTTCCAGGTCGGTCAGCAGAATGCGCGTCAATTCTCCGACCCGCGTGGCGTGGCGGAAATAATCCTGCATGAAATGCTCGACAGCGCGGCGCCCGCCCTGATCCTTGTAGCCCATGCGTTGGGCGACCTCGACTTGCACATCAAAGGTCAACTGCTCGTTGGCGCGATTTGCGATCAGATGCATGTGAGACCGCGTGGCCCATAGAAAGCGATCAGCCTGACGGAAGTTGTCCAGCTCGTCTTGCGTGAAAACCTTGCGCTTCACCAACTCGTCTACGGTTTTCACGCGATTGACGTATTTGGCGATCCAGTAAAGTGACTGCAGGTCGCGCAGGCCACCTTTGCCTTCTTTGACATTCGGCTCGACAATATAGCGCTGTCCGCCGTGTTTTTTCAGCCGCTCTTCGCGTTCTTCCAGCTTCGCTTCCACGAACTCTCCGCCCGTGTTGTTGAAAAGCTTGCTCCAAAGTTGAGCGTCCAGTTCCTTGGCCAACGGCGCGTAGCCGTCGACGAGCCGGTGTTCCAGCAAAGCGGTCCGGATGGTGAAATCCTCGCGGCCCAACCGCAGGCAATCTTTAACGGTGCGAGAGGCGTGGCCCACTTTCAGCTTCAAATCCCAAAGGATGTAGAGCATCGACTCGATCACGCTCTCGGCCCAAGGAGTGACTTTGTAAGGTGTCAGAAACAGCAGGTCGACATCAGAAAACGGTGCCATTTCCCCGCGTCCATATCCGCCTACGGCCAGCACGGCCAACCGTTCGGATTCAGTAGGGTTCGAGATCGGATGCAGGTATTTTGTGGCGACGTAGAAGGTGGCCCGAACCAGCCCGTCGGTGAGGTGGCTGTAAGACCTACATTGTCGTCGCGCGGCCATCGGGTTCTGTCGAAACGCCTCTGCGATAACGTCGCGGCCCGCAGTCTGGGCGTCTGATAGCGCCTCGACTGTCGCTGCGCGCATCTCCTTGGCGTCGGTGCAATCAGACAGTGCCGTATCAAGGCGTGCATGTAGGACGTCAGGGTCCAGAATCTCTTGCGCCGGGCAGATAAGCTCGCCCGGCGCACTAGGTGCTTTCTCGGATTGGTGGGGCTTAAAAGCCGCCGAAGCCGAAGGATTTTGGTGCGGGATCAATAATCTGGACCTGATTGTTCGTCACTTGGGCAACCGCCATCGCACGTTGGTTCGTGCCGTCGGCCTTGAACCGGAATACCCCGTTCACGCCCTTGAAGCCAGAGGATTGCGTCAGGTTTCCCTTGGTCATCGCAAGCTTTTTGGCGGCGAGGGCGCCAACCGCCGCGATGCCGTCATAAGCCAAGCCGGCCAGTGGATGCGCGGAATCGCCGTAAGTGCTGCGGTAGCGGCTGTTAAACTGAGCGACAGGAGCCGGATCTGGAAGGGCGAACCAGCCATCCTGAACGCCGGGCAAAGACAGCGTCTGCGGAGGTACGTCCCAACGGGTCAGCCCGATATATTTAGTCACAGAGGGGCTGATGCCCTTTTCGGGCAGCAGTTGAGCCAACAAGGGTAAAGCCCCCGTGCTGTCGGATGTCAGCATGATAGCAGTCGCCCCGGATTCTTTGATGGTATTGGCAATCGTTGGAACGGCTGAGACGATGCCTTGCTCGCTGAACTCGAAAGAGCCGTCGCCGACAATCTGAACATTTGTGCCAGCTGTGGCTTTCACGATGGCGGATCGCGCAATTTGACCAACAGGAGTGCGCGGATAGACCACAACCACTCGACTGCGCCCTTGCGAACTGGCGTAACCCATCAGGCGGGACGCGATGCTGTCGAAGGTGTTGCCCAAAACGAAGAGGTTGCCACCGGCGATAGAGGTGTTGTTGGAGAATGAAATGACATTGACTTTGGACCCAGCCACGGCAACCGCAGCGGCGTTTGCGGCGTCAGACCGTAGTGGCCCGAGGATGATGTCGGCACCCGCAGCAACGGCCTGAGACGCGACCGAAGCCGCAGTGCCTGCTTGTCCGGCGGTCTTATAGACGGTGACGTTTACCTTGCCTGCGCCCAGATCGGCAGCAGCCATACGGGCGGCGTTTTCCAAAGCGCGAGCCAGTCCGTCATCACCCGGTGTCGCGGAGCCGTATGGCACCAGAAGCGCTACGTTGACGGCACTGCCGTCGGATTTCGCTCCGCTTGCGCCACCGCCAACTTGGCTTAAGTCGACGTCACAGGCTGACAATGCAGCTGCTGCGACAACCGCCAAAACGGCGCGCGCGCCCTTGCGGGCGCTTCCCAAAAGGTTGAACATGTTAATCACTCCATAAGTCCCCACCAAATGGCCGCCGGCACAGCCACACTTGTGGCAAACTGAATACGAGGTATGGAGTGTCAAGTAAACGTGAAGACGAAGGGTAGGGCTCATGACGGCTGCAAATCGCGTAAATCTGGCCTCGGGCCTGTATTTCATAGCCACTCCGATTGGCACTGCACGTGACATCACACTGCGCGCGCTCGACATTTTGGCCTCGGCGGATGTTTTGGCCGCCGAAGACACCCGAACTTTGCGTCGATTGATGGATATTCATGGAATCGCTTTGGATGGTCGACCGATGGTGGCCTATCACGACCATAATGGCGCTTCTGCACGACCCAAACTGCTCAGGGCACTGGCGGACGGAAAGTCGGTTGCCTATGCCTCGGAGGCAGGCACGCCGCTTGTTGCTGATCCCGGTTATCAATTGGGCCGCGCCGTTACCGCAGAAGGGTACTTGGTCACTGCCGCGCCGGGGCCGTCCGCCGTTTTGGCGGCGCTATCAGTCAGCGGCCTTGCGACCGACGCCTTCTTTTTTGCCGGATTTGCACCCACCTCGAAAGGCCAACGGCAGAGCTTTCTAAAGTCACTGGCAGAAGTGCCTGGAACGCTTGTTTTTTATGAAAGTCCGAAGCGGGTTCATAAAATGTTAGCGGATTTGGTCGAAGTATACGGCGAGATGCGTGATGCGGTTGTGGCACGTGAGTTGACCAAAAAGTTCGAAGAAGTCCGTCGTGGCACCTTGGCGGCATTGGTGGATGAACTGGATGGTGTGACGCTAAAAGGTGAAGTGGTTGTTTTGGTCGCCCGTGGCGAGGTCAGCTCGTTCGATGAAAAGGACACTGACATCTTGCTGAAAGAAGCGATGGCGGCGGGATCTTTGAAAGACGCAGTGGCGCAGGTCGTGACGACAACCGGCCAGCCGCGCAGGCAGGTTTACCAAGCCGCGCTTAGATTGGAAAAAGAAGGAAAATAGCGATGTCGCGATCCGCGCGTGGCCAAATGGGATACCACGCAGGGATTGAGGCCGAGCGGAGCGTTGCGCGTGATTATATGAAACGCGGATACAAATTCGCCGCACACAGGTTTCGTGGGCGCGGTGGGGAGATCGACCTTGTGATGCGCCGGAGTGGCAAGGTTGTTTTCATCGAAGTCAAACAAAGCCGCACCCATTCGCGCGCTGCCGAAAGACTGCTGGTCGGGCAGAAAACGCGACTGTTTCAAGCGGCGAGCGAGTTCGTCGCCCATGAGCCCGCAGGACAAGATACCGATATGCGCTTCGATGTCGCGTTGGTCGACGGGACTGGCCGCGTCGAGATCATCGAAAATGCTCTGGTTACCTGAATGTGCGCAAGAATGCCGATGGGTGTTCGAAGATAATGGATTGAAAGCCTGACCTGCCTGCCGCATTTAACGGATGCGGGCTTTTAGCGGCCCTAAATCATGGAAGGACAGCGCATGGGCCTGAAGGTCGCCATTCAAATGGATCCGATCGATAACATTGATATCGACGGGGATTCCAGTTTCCGCATCGCCGAGGAAGCGCAAGCGCGTGGGCATGAGCTGTTTTATTACACGCCTGATGCCCTGTCCTATGAGGAGGGCGAGGTCTATGCGGTCGGCTGGCCATTGACGGTGCGCCGCGTCAAAGGTGACCATTTCGAGCTTGGTGAAAAACAACGGATCAATCTTGCGGATTGGGACGTGGTCTGGCTGCGCCAAGACCCGCCATTCGATATGGGCTACATTACCACGACGCATATTCTGGACCGTATCCATCCCGGCACGCTGGTGGTGAATGATCCGACTTGGGTGCGAAACTGGCCGGAAAAACTGAAGGTTCTGGATTATCCCGACCTGACGCCTCCGACTGCAATTGCCCGCGACTTGACGACGTTGAAGGCATTCAAGGAGCGTCATGGTGATGTTATCCTCAAACCACTTTATGGAAATGGCGGCGCTGGCGTGTTCCGCCTGACACCGGATGATCGCAACCTGAACTCGCTGCACGAACTGTTTGCGGGGATCAACCGGGAGCCGTTGATCATGCAGAAGTTCCTTCCCGATGTGGCCAAGGGCGACAAGCGGATCATTCTGGTGGATGGCGAGCCTGTGGGCGCGATCAACCGCGTGCCTGCCAAGGGCGAGACACGCTCGAACATGCATGTCGGCGGACGTCCTGAAAAAGTTGGCCTGACAGAGCGGGATCGCGAGATTTGCACGCGGATCGGGGCAGATCTGAAAAACCACGGTCAGGTCTTCGTGGGCATTGACGTGATCGGGGGCTGGCTGACTGAAATCAACGTGACTTCGCCTACCGGCATTCAGGAACTGGAGCGGTTTGACGATGTGAATATCACCGCGAAGATTTGGGAAGTGATCGAGGCGAAACACGCTTGATCAGGATGCGACGCGATAGCTGACAGCTTCCGCGATATGGCGTGAAGCAACGTCTGCGCTCGCCTCCAAATCTGCGATTGTGCGCGCTACGCGCAGCACGCGATGGTAGCTGCGGGCCGACAGCCGGTAATGTTCGGCAGCACGCGTGAGTAGTGCAGCGCCTTCTGCGTCGGGTGTCGCGATTTCCTTCAATAGCTCGCCTTCCGCATCGGCATTTACTCTGACACCCGGATAGGTTTCGAAGCGTGCGCGCTGCACCTCTCTCGCGGCGTCCACGCGGGCAGCGACCTGAGCGGAGGTATCCCCAGATGCAGGCAGGTCCAAATCCGTGAAAGCCACGGGCGGGACGTCCAGCCGCAGATCAAACCGGTCCATCAACGGCCCTGATATGCGGCCCAAATAGTCCTCACCACATAGCGGCGCGCGGGAACATGCCTGTGCCGCGTCGGTCATGTAGCCGCATTTGCATGGGTTTGCGGCGGCGACCAGCATGAACTTGCAAGGATAGCGCACATGGGCATTTGCACGGGCGACGACGACATCTCCGGTCTCGATGGGTTGGCGCAGGGTTTCCAGCACTGCGCGGGGGTACTCGGGAAACTCGTCCATGAACAGCACACCGTTATGCGCCAACGAGATTTCCCCGGGTTTCGCGCCGCGCCCACCGCCGACGATTGCGGCCATGGAGGCTGTGTGATGCGGGGTTCTGAACGGGCGTTCACGCGATATGCCACCGTCCTCCAGCAGCCCCGCGAGAGAGTGGATCATCGACGTTTCCAACGCCTCTTCGGGTGATAGGGGTGGCAGTATTCCCGGCAGGCGTGCCGCCAACATGGATTTGCCCGAGCCCGGAGTGCCAACCAGTAAAAGATGATGGCGACCTGCAGCGGCGATTTCCAACGCCCGTTTGGCGCGTTCCTGCCCCTTCACGTCCCGCAGGTCCTTGCTGTGCTTGGGACGGGTGACCTCACCGGGAGTGGCAACGGCAAGGGGTTTTTGACCGGTATAGTGCTGCACCACCTCCAACAGTGACGCAGCCCCGAACACACGGGCCGCATCAACCCACGCGGCCTCCGCGCCGCATTGCTCGGGGCATAGCAGGCTACACTCCTGTTCTGCCGCGGTAAGTGCTGCGGGCAGGGTTCCGATGACAGGGACCAAAGACCCATCCAGCGACAACTCGCCCAAGGCGACCGTGTTCTGCACGTCTTCAGCGGGAAGGATGTCCAGTGCGGCGAGCAGGGCAAGCGCGATTGGCAGGTCGAAATGCGATCCTTCTTTCGGCATGTCGGCAGGGGACAAATTTACCGTCACGCGCTTGGACGGCATGGCAATGGACATCGCAGTGAGGGCTGCGCGGACCCTGTCACGGGCCTCGCTCACAGCTTTGTCTGCGAGGCCCACGATTGAAAACGACGGAAGTCCGGCGGTCACGGCGCATTGCACCTCGACCAACCGGGCTTCAATGCCCTCAAAGGCGACTGTGTATGTGCGCGTAACCAATTAACCCTCGGTGCTAAACCCTCGGGCGCACAGTGTCGGGTGTTTGGTTAACGCGAGGTTTACCTCAGTCAGGACCGGGCCATTTTCCCGCCGCGTAGGGCAGGTCGTAATTGGACTGTGGGTCATCTTGAAGACCGCGCCTGCGCCATTCCAAAAAGACCGGGTCGGAAATTGTCTCAACGACGTAAGGTTTCGAGGCCTCACCGATTGGCAATCCATACCCCGCCATGCGCGCAGCGACCGGTGCGAAGAAAGCGTCGGCAATCGAGTATTGTCCGAACAACCAAGGCCCATCGGTCGCAAGGTTGCGGGCGGCTGCCCATAGCTGTTCGATGCGGGCAAGGTCGGCGGCCACCTCCTCCGACACAGGAAAATCAATGAAGCTTTGCCGTAAATTCATCGGACAGGCAGAACGCAGAGCGCCGTAGCCGCTGTGCATTTCGGCAACCATCCCACGTGCCAAGGCGCGCGCTTCGGTGTTCTCGGGCCAATAACCCTTTTCCGGATGCCGTTCGGCCAGTGTTTCGGCCATCCCAAGGCTATCCATCACTACACCGCCTTCGGGAAGTCGCATCACCGGCACCGTGCGGGCAGGGGCGAAGGGTTTCAGGTCTTCCTGAAACTGAGGAATATAGAACCGCGTGTCATGGACGGTCACGTCGACGTTGAACTTCGCGAACAAAAGCCAACCCCGGAGCGACCAGCTGGAATAAGAGCGGTCGCCGATAAGAAGATCATAAGTCATGTTCAGCAGGTTAGCCTGAGGTCGTGCCGCAACGGAAATAAAGAATTGTGGGGCACGACCATCACGGCTGATGATTGATCACATCTGCACGCCACCCATCTGGGCCGATGTCAATGCGGGTCACCGAGAGCGGCTCAATCTGGTGCGACATCGCAGCGTAGGGCGTAACACCGAGCGCGCGTTCGATCTGGGACATAATGACCCCCATGTGAGCCACGATCACGACATCAACATGCTCGCTGTCGTGAAGGGCCTCTACTTTAGGGGTTAAGCGCGCGTGCAGATCGTTCCAGCTTTCGCCCTCCGGTGGCTTCACGTCGCCCGGCGTTTCCCAGTAGGCGCGGGACAGTTCGGGGTGCATATCTGCGACCTTCGAGAAGTGGAGACCGTCCCAGACGCCGAAATCAAGCTCCCTTAAGTCGGGATCATGCGGCAGGCGCGTACGGCCAAGCCCGATCACATCGGCGGTTGAGCGGGCGCGGATCAAATCGGAAGACACCAACGCTGCGTTTCTAGGCAGGTAGGTATGCAAGCGGACAATCTTGTCTGTATCAGACAAATCGGCGGCAACGTCCCGCCAGCCGGTAAAGGCCTTTTCATGTGTTGGGCCGTGGCGAACCCACCAAAGACGGGTGGTTTTCACGACACTCCCTCGGGCAGTGCGCCTTTCAACACCGAGGGAAGGCCCGCGATGACTTGCACGACAAGCTGTGCCTCACGGGCGATGCCCTGATTAAGCTTGCCTTGCGCCTCACGAAACTGACGTGACATGGCGTGTTCCGGCACAATGCCTTGGCCGACCTCGTTAGTGACCACAATGACATGCGCAGGACAGGTTGCGAGCGCACGTATCAGTTTCTCAGATTCGGCGTGCAAATCGGCCCCAGCCAGCAGTTGGTTGGTTAGCCAAAGTGTGGCGCAATCCAGTAGGATCATCTGATCCTTTGACGCGTGTTCCAGCGCTGCGGTCACGAGCAGAGGTTCCTCGACGGTGGTCCACCCATCGGCGGCACGTGCTTGTCTGTGATCCGATATTTTGGCCCGCATTTCGTCGTCGAATGCCTGGGCCGTCGCGATGTAGATCTTCGCCTTGTCTGAACAGGTTTGAACGATCGCCCGCTCCGCAAAAGCTGATTTCCCGGATGCGGCACCACCAAGCATCATCGTCAGGGAGGGTAGTCCGGCCATCTTAATTCCTCCAACTCGTTTTGATCCGTATGCGCTTGTGCCGCGTATTCATCACAAAAGGCCAGACCAGAGCCAAGCCAAAACTGACAAATGGGGGTGAGACTTATGGCACTAGATGCAAGACCATCCGACAACGTGCTGTCGCGGACCGCAATGAAAGCGGAACTTTTAGACGCCGAGACAGAGCTTCGACTTGCCTACGCGTGGCGCGATGACCGCGACGAGGCGGCCCTGCACCGCTTGATCACCGCCTACATGCGGCTTGCGATCTCCATGGCTTCGAAATTTCGCCGTTATGGTGCTCCGATGAATGATCTAATCCAAGAGGCGGGGCTTGGGCTGATGAAAGCAGCCGACAAGTTTGATCCTGACCGCGGCGTGCGCTTTTCGACCTACGCAGTTTGGTGGATCAAGGCGTCCATCCAAGACCATGTCATGCGCAACTGGTCGATGGTGCGGACGGGGTCTACGTCGTCCCAGAAATCACTGTTCTTCAATCTGCGCCGCGTTCAGGCGCGGCTGGAACGCGAGGCTTCCGCGCGCGGAGAACCTCTGGATCGGCACCAGCTCCGGCAGATGATCTCGACCGAAGTGGGCGTTCCGCTGCACGACGTGGAAATGATGGAGGGCCGGATGGCTGGCTCTGACTTCTCACTGAACGCGACGCAATCGACCGAGGACGAGGGGCGGGAATGGATCGACGCGCTTGAGGATGATAGCCCGCAAGCCGCTGAAACCGTGGAGCAGTCCCATGACAACGACACTTTGCGGGGATGGCTTGTGGACGCCATGACCGCGTTGAACGAGCGTGAGCAGTTTATTGTGCGCGAACGGAAGCTTCTGGATCGCCCAAGAACGCTGGAAAGTTTGGGCGACGAATTGGGCTTGTCCAAGGAACGTGTGCGTCAACTGGAAGCCGCAGCCTTCGCCAAAATGCGCAAATCACTGGAATCTCAAGGTGCCGAAGTGCGGAATTTCTTGATGCATTGAGACGCGTAAGTCTGACTTCACGCGGTTCCCGCTCAAGCAACTGATTGCCCCCTGCGCCGCGCTGTCCTAACACTTGTGGCGAAGAAAGCGGGGTGCAACATGCTTGCAGGCAAACGGATACTTCTCATCGTTGGTGGCGGAATAGCCGCTTTCAAGTCTTTGGACCTGATCCGTCGTCTGCGCGAACGTGGCGCGACCGTGACGCCTGTGCTCACCAAAGCGTCAGAGGAGTTCGTGACCCCGCTCAGCACGTCGGCCTTGGCAGGACAGAAAGTGTACCGTGATCTTTTCGACCTGACTGACGAGGCCGAGATGGGCCATATCGAGCTGTCCCGCGCCGCCAATTTGGTTGTCGTTGCACCTGCAACTGCTGACCTGATGGCTAAAATGACGGCTGGACTGGCGAATGATCTGGCCTCAACTCTCCTCATGGCGACTGACAAACGCGTTTTGATTGCACCTGCGATGAATGTGCGCATGTGGGAACACCCTGCCACGCAACGCAACTTGGCCACGTTACAAGGTGATGGCATCCTGACCGTTGGCCCTGACGTGGGCGATATGGCGTGCGGCGAGCATGGCCCGGGCCGCATGTCCGAGCCATTGGCAATCGTCGATGCGGTTGAGGCGGCACTGGCGGATGGCCCCTTGAAGGGCAAGCATGTGCTTGTGACGTCTGGCCCGACCCATGAGCCGATTGATCCGGTCCGCTATATCGCAAACCGTTCTTCAGGTGCGCAAGGAACAGCGATCGCGCGCAGCTTGGCAGCCCTTGGTGCGGATGTGACGTTTATTACCGGCCCCGCTGACGTATCGCCGCCTTCCGGCGTGAAGGTCGTCAAGGTTCAAACCGCACGCGAGATGAAAGACGCGGTGGATGCGGCTCTGCCCGCTGACGCGGCGGTGTTTGCTGCTGCTGTGGCCGACTGGCGGGTCGAAAATGCCTCCGGCTCCAAAATGAAGAAAGACGGTTCGGGCAAAGCGCCTGCTTTGGAGTTTGCTGAGAACCCCGACATTCTGGCGGGCGTGTCGCAGTTGAAAAAGGGTCGTCCTAAACTGGTGGTCGGGTTTGCGGCGGAAACTGACGATGTCGAAGCCAACGCAACCGCCAAGCGCAAACGTAAAGGCTGTGACTGGATCGTGGCCAATGACGTGAGCCCCGAGACCGGAATTATGGGCGGGAGCGAAAACGCGGTGTCTGTTATCTCTGACCAAGGCACGGAGGTCTGGCCGCGACTGTCGAAGGATCAGGTCGCCGCCAAGCTTGCTAAAAGAATCGCTGGGGCATTGGCGTGACACCGGTTCTACATTTTTCATGGACGCAGGACGCGGACCCTGCTTTGGGACTGCCAACTTATGCAACCGAAGGTGCAGCTGGCGCGGACTTGCGGGCCAATTTGGGTGAAGCAGATCGTGCGACCGGATTGGTATTGGCGCCGATGGCACGCGCTTTGATTCCGACGGGACTGCGCGTTGAAATCCCTGACGGGTTCGAAATGCAAATCCGACCGCGATCCGGACTGGCGCTCAAACACGGGGTTAGCCTGCCCAATTCACCGGGAACGATCGACAGCGATTATCGCGGGCCTTTGGGGGTGATCCTGATCAACCTTGGAGCCGATCCATTCACCATCGCGCATGGTGACCGGATCGCCCAGATGGTTATCGCACCGGTGGTGCAGGCCCGTTTCGAATTGGCGCAAGGACTGTCCGATACCGCGCGCGGCGCAGGCGGCTTCGGGTCAACAGGGCGCAGCTGAGTTGTTATTGATCCTTGTCATAGCGGCGGTGATCTTGCTGGCGGGCCGTGTTTTAGGCCTGAGCAGCCGAACGCAGATCGCGGCTCTGGTGGTTCTTTTCGCGCTTGTGCTGTTTTTTCAGCTTACTTTGCCGGTTGGAAACCCGATCAAGGATGCCACCGGATCGCTTGCGAACTGGGCTATTTTCGCAGGGGTGGCTGCCATTGTTGTGGGATATCGGGCGATCTTGCAGCGTTTGAGACGCGATGCGTCCGAGACAGAAGCCTCGCCGGTTGCGCCTGACAAATTCTCCGAGGCGGAGCTGAACCGCTACGCCCGCCACATCGTTTTGCGTGAAATTGGCGGACCCGGGCAAAAGAAGATGAAGACCGCGCGAGTGCTTGTCGTTGGTGCCGGTGGCTTGGGGGCTCCGGCTTTGCAGTACCTCGCAGCGGCGGGCATCGGGACCATTGGCGTGATTGATGACGACGTTGTCGACAGCTCCAACTTGCAACGTCAGGTGATCCATACAGATGCGCGGATCGGGATGCCCAAGGTGTTCTCGGCCCAAGAGGCGTTGCAGGCGCAAAACCCCTTTGTCACCATCCGGCCCTATCATCGCCGTCTTGAGGCGGACATGGCTGCCGAACTGTTTGCCGACTACGATGTGATTTTGGACGGGACCGACAACGCGGCAACGCGCTATCTGGTGAACCGCATTGCGGTGGAACTGGGCAAGCCCTTGATTTCCGGTGCAATTACGCAGTGGGAGGGACAGCTTAGCCTGTTTCACCCCGCCAGTAATGGCCCGTGCTATGCGTGTGTTTTCCCCAATGAAGCGGCCGCAGGCTTGGCCCCGTCCTGTTCGGAGGCTGGGGTCGTTGGCGCGTTGCCGGGAGTCGTCGGCTCGATGATGGCCGTCGAGACGATAAAGCACGTGACGGGCTCGGGTGCGACACTGATCGGCAAGATGCTGATCTATGATGCGCTCTACTCCGAAACACGGCTGATTACCCTCAAATCCGACCCCGCTTGCTCGGTCTGTGGACAACTTCCAAAATAGTGGCATTGACCCACAGGACCCACAATCTGTTGTGGGTAAGGCTAAATAAAGTCTTTACAGAGAGTCTTATACATCACAACATCTAGGCAAGGGTCGTGGACAACAAGCGACCTGTAGTATGGAACGCAGCCTATTGGGGCACAGGCAAGTCTCAATGCGCGATCTGGATAGGGGACCGAGCATGTCCAGCTTAGATCACTACCTCGAAACCGAGGATCTGCACCCGATTGATTTGGTGGAAACCCTTGCGGCCCACCATGAATGGGAATTTGACCGCATCGCGGAAGATCAAATCGCGATGGCGATTGAGGGGCAATGGCGCACTTACTCGATAACACTGGCATGGTCTCACCATGACGAGACCTTGCGGCTGGTTTCAACCTTCGAGATGGAGCCGCCAGAAGACAAGCTGCCCGCCCTTTATGATGTGCTGAACCGGGCGAACGATACCTGTTGGACGGGTGCGTTCACATACTGGCAAGCGCAGCGGCTGATGGTTTACCGCTACGGATTGATCCTGTCGGGCGGGCGTGACGCGGGTGCAGACCAAGTTGACAAGATGCTGTCGGCGGCCGTGATGGCGTCGGAGCGGTTCTATCCCGCCTTCCAGCTGGTGTGCTGGGGCGACCGGACCCCGCAAGATGCGATGAATGTTGCCATTGCGGAAGCCTACGGGCGCGCCTAACATTTGCCCCTGACGACAGACGGGGGCTTCATGGATTTTACCGAGATCAACACGCGCGGGCTGGTATTGCTGGGCTGCGGAAAAATGGGCTCGGCCTTACTGGAGGGCTGGCTGAAAGGTGGCATAGACGCAGGTGCCGTCTACGTGCTGGACCCGAACCCGTCGGATTGGGTGAAGGCGCAAGGCGTTCATATCAACGAAGACCTGCCCGACGATCCAGCCATCGCCCTGCTGGCGGTAAAGCCACAGATGATGGGCGACGCACTGCCAAGCATGGCGGCACTGGGCAACGGAACCACACTGTTTCTGTCTATTGCCGCCGGCACGTCGATTGCGCGTTTCGAGGAAGCGCTCGGGGGGCAGACACCCATCGTGCGCTCCATGCCGAACACGCCTGCCGCGGTCGGTCGGGGTATCACCGCGATCATTGGCAACACTCACGCAACTGCGGCAGATTTGGATTTAGCTGAAGGGTTGTTGAAGGCCGTAGGGCAGGTTGTGCGGCTGGAAACCGAAGCCCAGATTGATGCGGTGACTGGCGTCTCCGGCTCCGGCCCCGCTTATGTGTTCCACTTGATTGAAACCATGGCCGCAGCAGGCGAGGCGCAAGGGTTGGCACCCGAACTGGCGATGCAACTGGCCAAGGCAACTGTGGCCGGTGCAGGCGCATTGGCGGAAGCCGCCGAGGAAAGCCCCGCACAGCTACGGGTCAATGTCACCAGCCCCAACGGCACCACAGCGGCGGCTTTGAACGTGTTGATGGACGAGGAAAAGGGCTTCCCCAAACTGCTGGGCGATGCCGTGAAGGCCGCGACCGAGCGCGGGCGCGAGTTGGGGAAGTAAGCAGTGGCAGAGATTTCATTCGACGACTTCATGAAGGTCGACATCCGCGTGGGTGTCATCACCAAGGCTGAACCTTACCCTGAAGCGCGCAAGCCTGCGTTCAAGCTCTGGGTGGATTTCGGGCCTGAACTCGGAGAGCGGAAGAGTTCTGCCCAGATCACCAAGCATTACTGCGTGGAGGATTTGCGCGGCAAAAAGGTCATGGCAGTCGTCAACTTTCCCCCGCGCCAGATCGGCAAGTTCATGTCCGAAATATTGGTGCTCGGCGTGCCCGATGAAGACGACGAAGTTGTGCTCCTGACCCCTGACAAAGATGTGCCGATTGGCGGAAGGCTTTACTGATGAATCTCCTGATTTCACGCTTGTTGCCGGATGCCGTTATGGACAGGGCCCGCGCCGAGTTCGACGTGACCTTGCGCGAGACATCCGACCCGATGACCGAAGCAGAGGTAACCGAGGCGCTTGAAACCTACGACCTGATCCTGCCCACATTGGGTGATCAATTCACCGCCGCCGCGATCTCTGCCGCGACGCCGCGCACCAAGCTGTTGGCCAATTTTGGCGTTGGATTCAACCATATCGACGTGGACGCAGCAAAGGTGCAGGGCGTCGAAGTAACCAACACGCCGGGCGCCGTTACCGATGCAACCGCTGACATCGCCATGACGCTGGTCCTGATGACCGCGCGCCGCGCGGGCGAGGGGGAGCGGATGGTGCGCTCTGGCAAATGGACCGGCTGGCAGCCCACGCAAATGCTGGGGCTTCACCTGACTGGAAAGACCGTCGGCATCATCGGCATGGGCCGGATTGGGCAGGCGATTGCGAACCGTTGCCGCAACGGGTTCGGCTGCAAGATTGTATACGCCAACCGGTCGCGCAAGGACGTGGATGGCGCGGAGCAGTTGGACAGCATGGAGGCTGTCGCGCAGGTTGCTGACGTGGTGGTTGCCGCCACACCGGGCGGGCCCGCGACGCGGCACTTGATCGGCAAATCCGTTTTCGAGGCAATGCAGCCCCACGCGATTTTCGTAAACATATCCCGTGGCGATGTGGTGAATGAGGCAGCCTTGATCACCGCGTTGCAAGCAGGTGCTCTCGGTGGTGCGGGTCTGGACGTCTATGAAAACGAGCCCAAGGTGCCTGACGAGTTGCTCGCTATGGAAAACGTCGTCCTACTACCCCATCTCGGCACCAACACGCTGGAGGTGCGCACGGGCATGGGGATGATGGCGCTGGATAATCTGCTGGCCTTCGCGGCGGGCAAGGATTTGCCGAACCCTGTTTAGTTCAGCAGACAGCCATCGGCGTCAAATCCGAACGGGTCGCGGTCCCATTTGGAGAAAGGCAATCCCGGCCTCACATCCACCCACAACACCTCGGCAGCCCGGTCAAAGGGATCCATGCCTGGGTCGAAAAGCGGTCCGACCTCCCACCCACGCGCGCTCGCCGCTTCGCGCAAATCCGACGTGGTCGCGCAGGCTGATGCGGCTACGTCTTGGACGAAGTCCATGCGCGAGTCCTGCCATTCGATCACGCCAGCGGTGTTGAGATCCCCAAATATCTCTTGAAAGCCGCGTGTCATATAGCCCGCGAAACCACCTATGCCCAGCAGCATGACCCAGAGCGCAAGTTGCTTCACGCGCGCTCCCCGATGGCCTCTCGGAAGTGCTTACGGCAAAGCGAGACATAGGTCTCGTTGCCGCCCACTTGCACCTGATCGCCGTCCACCAGGGCTTTCCCGTCAGGCCCCCTGCGGATCACCATGGTGGCCTTCTTGCCGCAATGGCAGATGGTGCGGACCTCGCGCATTTCATCAGCCAAGGCCAGCAGGGTGGCGGAGCCGGGAAACAGCTCGCCGCGGAAATCCACGCGCAACCCGTAGCACATGACCGGCACCTTCAGGTCGTCGACCGCGCGCGCCAGCTGCCAGACCTGCTCTTTCGACAACCACTGGGCTTCGTCGACCATGACGCAAGCGACCTTGCCTTGGTCCAAACGGTCCGAGATCATCGCGAACAGGTCGTCCTGCTTGCCGTATATATCCGCCTCCCGGGCCAGACCGATCCGCGAGCCGATTTTTCCGGTGCCGGCGCGGTGGTCGAAATCGGCGGTCAGCAGATAGGTCTGCATCCCCATTTCCTGATAGTTATGCGCTGCCTGCAATAGAAGCGTCGACTTACCCGCGTTCATTGTGGAATAGTGGAAATAGAGCTTTGCCATAACGTCCCGTAGCAAAACCGTATGTAAGGATCAAGGGGGTGAGGGGCGTGCTAGGGAAAGCAATCAAAGCACGCGCTGATTACCCGGCAGCGCATACATCGACGCCCCTCACCTAAGAGGTCGTGTTCAGCACAACACACCCCCCGTGTGTCCCCATACCCTAGGGACATCTCAGAGTTACCGCGGGGGAAAACAATTGCGCAGGGGAAAGGCTTTGGGCTATTCCCCGATAAAGCCATGCGGCTAAGGGAAGACACGAACTATGACGAAAATGAACAGGTATCTGAAGAAACACACTGAAGCTTTGGTGAAAGACGTGGGCGTCGAGGCCGCGTGCCGGTTGACGGGCCGCAGCAAAGCGACGCTGGGGCGGTACTATTCCGAGTCGGATGAACACGCGGATCGCTATATGCCGTTGGACGCTGTGGCCTCGCTGGAGGCGGCGGCCAGCTTCCCGCATGTCACGCAGGCCTTGGCCGAAATCAACGGCAACTCGCTCGAAGTTGCCACGGGCCGCAAGGGCAACGCGACCTCGGTGAACACCAATGTTGTGGCCCTGGCGCAGCGGTTTGCGATGCTGATGGGTGAGTATAATCAGTCCATCGCGGACGGGGTGATCACGGTGACCGAGGCCAAGCGGATGCTGTCGGAGACCTTGGAGCTGCAAAAAGTTCTGGTCGAAATGAAGCTGCATCTGGAAGACGAAACCGCCTGAAAACGGGCGTCTGCAAGGTGTCGGCAAACCGTCGGCAATGTGTATGGCAAGTTGTCGGGCCGCGTCTTTAGCGTGTCGGCACCGAATAGAGCCGGTAGCCGTCAATCAGGGCCACCTCTTTGGCGCCTGTTTCCGTCACGAACACTCCGAGATTTTCCATGTCTGCCGGACAGCCCACCAGATCGGCGGAATCGTCGAGGAACTGGTTGGTGAAGTCGTCCTCGCCAATCCGGCGGCACAAGTCCCCCTTGGCGCGGTAGCCGTCACCGAAAAACGGCAATGTGGTCTCGGGGAACGGGGAGCAGGCGGTGAGGGCGAGGGCCGTGGCGGCGAGGGTGATGTGGCGCATGTGGGAACTCCTGTGGTGGGTGGCGTATGGGGAGCTGTGTATAGGCCGAAGAGAGTAACGCTCTAAGGTTGAGTGTTAAAAAACCTTTTGCCCTTCTCGGCGATATTTTCTTTCACCCACTTTTGGAACATTACTTCCCGATTGGTGTGCCCTTGATCGAGTTTTTCAAGTATCGGTTGTGCATCTCTTGCCGTCCATTCATGCACTTTTCCTTTACTATCTTTGAGACCGTCTTTCGCAAATAGGTACTTGTAGCGGATAGGTGTTATGCCGATGAATTGTTTGAAGTGAACCTTTCCGCAGCTACCATCAGATTGATCAATGGTGATTGAATCAGGGTAAAGGTCATCAGTGTAACTCTTGGCGTAGGGCTCGACATAAAATACCTCGGAAATTCCCGCGGCGACGATGTGTTTTGAGCAATTGTGGCACGGAAAAGTTGTGCAATGAAGTGTCGAGTTATTTAATGCGATACCTAGCCTTGCAGCAGTTGAAATCGCAGCCATTTCTGCGTGTACAGCTCTTCCGTACTCGAGAGTGTCCATAATTTGGGATTTCCGCAACGCCGCATTTTTGTCGTCAAGGAATTCTTCAGCAAGCCGAACGTCATCAATATCATTTCGTTTTAGCTCTCCTGCTTCAGCAAGCCGTTTAATAATATCAAGTACCATTTGACGCTTGCGGATAGTATTTTGATCTTTTCCAAGGGCAACGTCACGACCATCGACACCCTCATCGGACCAATAAGTTCCACCGCCTGATTTTGGCGCCTCATTAAATCCTGTTGTCAGAATGTCGGCATCTCGTGAAATAGCCGCACCGACTTGTCTTGCTGTGTCACAAGAAGTAAGGGCGACTTGGAATGCAATATTTTGGTAAAATTCATTTTGCGTTGGTGAAATCGAAAAGTTCCCAAAAAGGGCTTGGAAAAAGCGTTGAAGAAGAGCAGGGCCAGATTTTTGATCCGAAACGTCGATAATTAAATCAGCAAGCGGAAAAACATCACTAACACGTTGGCCGTGCGCAACACTTGTTTCCTTCTCATCCTGTTCAATAAGTTTCCCTGCTTCCCCTTCCCATGCGTATGCTTTGGGACTGTCAGCATGGCCTTCAGCTATTTTTCGAGAGAAGGTTGACTTTAAACTATCCCTTGGCATGTGACACGAAACAAGGATGAACTGCTGTCCATAGATTTGCTTTAATTTGGCAGCTTCTTCAGGCCTCTTTATTTGATCTATCACATAAGCGGTTCGCCGAATTGGAATTTGCTTTTCGTCTGGATTAGTAGCGCGTCGTATTGCTCTAATTCGCTCCACGGCGTATGACGCAAAAATTTCATCTAGGCCTGTCTCTTCGCGTACTTTATTGCAGGCTTCGATGTAGCTGACATATCGTTCTTCAATTGGGGTATCTTTCAGCTCGAAGCCGAAATTCCCGTTTTTTATGAAGTCGGTCAACTTAATCCGATGGGCTGTATAGTGGAGGCTGTGCAGCTCGCTTTCCAGCCAACTAAACACAGTTCCCGTATCAACTCCCATCCGTCCAACAATACCAATGACTAATTCAGGGTCTCTTACAATCGGATTCAATGGTCACTCCCGTTAGTATAATATCAATAAATAGCTACAATATGTTGTTTGATGTGATATACTATGATTACATCAGGGAGACGTCCATGCCAATTGATCAAGAACCACAAGAGTTTAGCTTCAGTGATTCATTCAATAAGACAGTTGAAGAGTTCGAAGAGTTAGAGGCGGCAGCCCAAGAAGATTATAATCGAACAAATCACCCACTCGAAGAATCAAAAGAGACCTGAACTTGCGTATTGGCGTTGCACTTATCCCTGCAACGCCATAACCCCGATTTCACCCTCAACCCGTGCCTTCATCGCCAATGCACACGCATGGGCCGCCGCAGCCGTCGTGAAGTAGGGGATTTTGTCGTAGAGGGCGATGCTGCGGATTTCGCGGCTGTCTTCGACGGCTTGCGAACCCTCGGTTGTGTTTAGCACCAGCGAGATCATCTTGTCTTTCATCTGGTCGACGACGTTCGGGCGGCCTTCATAGACCTTGTTGACCGTCTCGCAGTCCAAGCCCTGACCCACCAGCCAAGCCGCCGTGCCGCGGGTGGCGACGAGGGGGTGACCGAGGGCGGATAGCTCGCGCGCGGCCTCCAGCATGTCGGGGGTCTTGTCCTCGTTGCGGATGGAGATGAAAACCTTGCCTTTGCCGTTCAGCGGCAGATCGGTGCCTGCGCCCATTTGTGCCTTGAGGAAAGCCATGTGGAAGGTCTTGTCGGAGCCCATGACCTCGCCCGTAGAGCGCATTTCGGGGCCGAGGATCGTGTCGACGCCGGGGAAGCGGGCGAAGGGGAGGACGGCCTCTTTCACCGCGAAAGTGTCGATGATCGGGTCGATCAGGTCGAAGTCGCCCAGCTTGGCACCGGCCATGACCTGCGCCGCGATGGACGCGATGGGGGAGCCGATGGCCTTGGCGACGAAAGGCACGGTGCGCGAGGCGCGGGGGTTGACCTCGATCAGGTAGATCGTGTCGTCCTTGATGGCGAACTGCACGTTCATCAGGCCGACCACGTTGAGGGCCAGCGCCAAGGCTTTGGTCTGATCGCGGAGCTGCTGGATAACGTCGCCCGACAGGGAGTAGGGCGGGAGCGAGCAGGCAGAGTCGCCGGAATGCACGCCGGCCTCCTCGATATGCTGCATGATGCCCGCGACGTGGACGGCTTCACCGTCGCACAGCGCGTCGACGTCGATTTCGATCGCGCCGGACAGGTAGCTGTCGAGCAGCACGGGGCTGTCGCCGGAAACCACCACGGCCTCCGAGATATAGCGTTCGAGTTGCGCCTGATCGCGCACGATTTCCATGGCGCGGCCACCCAGCACGTAGGAGGGGCGGATCACCAGCGGGAAGCCGATTTCCTTGGCCTTCTCGAAGGCCTCCTCGTCGGAATGGGCGAGGCCGTTATGGGGCTGTTTCAGCCCAAGTTTCTGGACGAGCTGCTGGAAGCGCTCGCGGTCTTCAGCGAGGTCGATGGCGTCGGGGGAGGTGCCGAGGATCGGGATACCCTCGTCGGCCAGCGCCTGCGCGATTTTCAGCGGGGTCTGGCCGCCGAACTGCACGATGACGCCGTGGAGGGTGCCGTTTTCGAGTTCCACGCGGAGGATTTCCATGACGTGTTCGAAGGTCAGCGGCTCGAAATAGAGGCGGTCGGAGGTGTCGTAGTCGGTGGAGACCGTCTCGGGGTTGCAGTTGATCATGATGGTCTCGTAGCCCTGCGCGGTCAGCGCGTAGCAGGCGTGGACGCAGCAATAGTCGAACTCGATGCCCTGACCGATGCGGTTGGGGCCACCGCCGAGGATGACGACCTTTTTGGCATTGGAGGGCCGTGCCTCGCATTCGACCTCGCCCATCATCGGGGATTCGTAGGTGGAATACATGTAGGGGGTCTGCGCCTCGAACTCGGCGGCGCAGGTGTCGATGCGTTTGAACACGGCGGTGACGCCGAGGTTCTGGCGGGCGCGGCGGACGTCTTTTTCGGTTTGGCCGGTTAGCTTGGCAAGGCGGGCGTCGGAGAAGCCGAGCATTTTGAGGTCGCGGAGGCCGTCCTCTGTCGTTGGCAGGCCGTCCTTGCGAACGACGTCCTCGGCCTCGATGATTTCGCGGATGCGGGCGAGGAACCACGGGTCATAGGCGGTGATCTGGTTGATCTCGTCATCCGAGAAGCCGTAGCGCATGGAATGGGCGATGACGCGGATGCGGTCGGGGGTTTGCTTGGCCAGCTCGCGGGTCAGGGCCTTGTCGATGGCTTCCTGCGCGGCGGCGTCCTTGCCGACAAGGAAACGGGTGCCGTCCTGGTCTTTGTACACCTGCGCATCGGGCGTGGGCATGCCGGGGACCTTTGGCTCGTCAAAGCCGGTGAGGCCGGTTTCCATGGAGGCGAGCGCCTTTTGCATGGACTCGTGGATGGTGCGACCGATGGCCATGACCTCGCCCACGGATTTCATCGCGGTGGTGAGATACGGCTCGGAGCCGGGGAATTTCTCGAAGGCGAAACGCGGGATTTTGGTGACGACGTAGTCGATGGTCGGCTCGAAGCTGGCGGGTGTCACGCCAGTGATGTCGTTGTCCAACTCGTCCAGCGTGAAGCCTACGGCCAGTTTCGCCGCGATCTTGGCAATCGGGAAGCCGGTCGCCTTGGAGGCCAAAGCGGAGGAGCGCGACACGCGGGGGTTCATTTCGATCACCACCATGCGGCCATCGGCAGGGTTTACGGCCCATTGCACGTTGGAGCCGCCAGTCTCGACGCCAATCTCGCGCAGAACGGCGATGGAGGCGTTGCGCATGGCTTGGTATTCTTTGTCGGTCAGCGTCAGGGCGGGGGCCACGGTGATACTGTCGCCAGTGTGGACGCCCATCGGGTCCACGTTTTCAATCGCGCAGACGATGATGGCGTTGTCGGCGTGGTCGCGCACGACCTCCATCTCGAATTCTTTCCAGCCGAGCAGCGACTCGTCGATCAGGATCTGGTTGACGGGGGACGCATCAAGGCCGGTTTTACAGAAGTGTTCGTAGTCGTCGCGGTTATACGCGACGCCGCCGCCAGTACCGCCAAGGGTGAAGGCGGGGCGGATGATGGCGGGCAGGCCAACGTATTCTATGGCGTCCATGCATTCCTGCATGGTGTTGGCGATGGTGGCTTTGGGGTTCTCAAGGCCAAGGCGATCCATGGCCTCGCGGAACAGCTTGCGGTCCTCGGCCATCTCGATGGCTTCGCGCTTGGCGCCGATCATTTCGACGTTGTACTTTTTCAATACGCCCATTTCTTCAAGCGCCAGCGAGGTGTTCAGGCCCGTTTGGCCACCCATGGTGGGCAGCAATGCGTCGGGGCGTTCTTTCTCGATGATCTTGGCGACAACCTCGGGGGTGATCGGCTCGATATAGGTGGCGTCGGCCATGTCGGGGTCGGTCATGATCGTGGCGGGGTTCGAGTTCACCAGAATGACGCGGTAACCTTCTTCGCGCAGGGCCTTACAGGCCTGAGCGCCGGAGTAGTCGAACTCGCAGGCCTGCCCGATAACAATGGGGCCTGCGCCGATGATCATGATGGATTTGATATCGGTTCTTTTCGGCATGTCACGGACCCCAGATTGCGCAAATTATCGCGGGTTTAAGGAGTCCACCAAGTGGGCGCAAGGGCATGTAGGAAAGGGATTTGAGATTCTTTGGTGCTTTCGCACTGCACTGGCAATTCGTCAGGCAAGCGCCCCGATTTTCTGAAAGGAAGGCGGGGCGCTTATCGAGCGTAAGTTACTTCTTTGGAACAAACCCGTCGGGAAAGGCCGAATGCGGCTCTGACGCGCCGTCCACGTAAAGATAATCCCGCGTGATCGGCACCGTGGTTTGGTGTTTGTGCAGCTGCACGTGATACAAAACATGCGGCATATCAGACAGGCTGAGTTCCGACGCGATCAGGTAGTAGCGCCACATGCGGATGAAGCGCTCGTCGTAGCCCATGGCGCGGACCTCGTCCAAGCGGTCCTCGAACCGGATTAACCACTCGTAAAGCGTGCGGTCGTAGTGGGTGCGCCAAACCTCGATGTCGGCGGCTTCCAATTTGGTTTTCTCGACCACACTGACAACCTCCGACAAGGACGGGGTGTAACCGCCCGGGAAGATATACCTTTGAAACCAAGGCGATAGGTTGCCGGGAGGGCCTGTACGCCCGATGAAGTGGATCAGGGCAACGCCGTCTTCCTTCAGGTTTTTTTCGATCTGGCGGAAGTAGGTCGGGTATTGCGGCTGGCCGACATGCTCGAGCATCCCAACGGAAACAATGCGGTCGAATTGTTCCGTGACGTCACGGTAATCTTGCAGTCGAAATTCGACCAAATGCGAGACGCCAGCCTCTTCGGCACGTTGAACAGCGGCCTTTCGTTGCTCGTCAGAAAGCGTCACGCCGACAACCTGAGCGCCGTATTCTTTCGCCAAGGTGATCGCCAGACCGCCCCATCCAGAGCCGATGTCGAGGATTTTCATGCCCGGCTTGATCAGCAATTTGCCTGCGATATGCGCCTTTTTGGCGACCTGAGCCTGCTCAAGTGTAAAGGACGGATCCTTGTAATAGGCGCAGGTGTATTGCCGGTCTTCGTCCAGAAACAGGTAATAGAACGGGGTGGAAATGTCGTAGTGGTATTCGGCATTTTTCTTGGCGATTGCGTGTGGAATCCACTGGTCCCACTTGCGCTTCGCGATCCGGATGCTGCGCGCAAGTGATTGCGATAATGGCAAATTTCCATCTTGGAAGTTTTGTACCATCAGTGTGAGAAAGCCGCGAATGTCGTCGCCTTCAACGACCAACGTGCCGTCCATATAGGCTTCGCCCATGGTCAGTTCCGGATTCAGGATAAGCTTCCGCGGGAGCGTGTCGTCGGTAAGGCGAACCGTCACGGAAGGGGCTGCGCCATTACCCACCTTGATTGTAGGGCCAGAGCTAAGTTGAACCGTCAGAGTGCCGTGCTTGATGAGCTGCTTGAGCAAGGCGCCAAGTAGTCTGTTCCACATAGATGTCGCTTTCCCGTTTCTTGATCCAAGCCGCGTGCTGTCGGCAATTTAGCGCGCAAAGGGCCGGATTCCCGCCGTGTTGTCAATAAATAGACATGCACAGCATATTTGCGCCCCGTTTGCTTGACTTTACAGGCGCGGGCATGTGTATCGGGCCGATACAGATTTACGCCGAAGAGGGCCCCATATCATGCACGCTTATCGCAGCCACACCTGTGCCGACCTGACCGCCGCCAATGTGGGCGACAACGTTCGCCTGTCGGGCTGGGTGCATCGGGTGCGCGACCACGGGGGCATCCTCTTTATCGACCTGCGTGACCATTATGGCGTGACGCAAGTGCTGGCCGACCCTGACAGCCCTGTGTTCAAGGACGTGGAGAAGGTGCGCTCCGAATGGTGTATCCGCATTGACGGCAACGTCATGGCGCGCGCGCCTGAACTGGTGAACTCGAAACTGCCGACCGGTGAAGTCGAGGTTTTCATCCGTGACATCGAAGTTCTGGGCGCGTCGGACGAGCTGCCTTTGATGGTGTTCGGCGATCAGGAATACCCTGAAGAGACGCGGCTGAAATACCGCTTTCTGGACCTGCGGCGCGAGAAGTTGCAGCGCAACATGATCCTGCGCTCGGACGTTGTGTCCTCGATGCGCAAGCGGATGTGGGATCTGGAGTTCAAGGAATTCCAGACGCCGATTATCACCGCGTCTTCGCCCGAAGGCGCGCGCGACTTTCTGGTGCCGTCGCGCCTGCATCCGGGCAAGTTCTACGCGTTGCCGCAAGCGCCGCAGCAGTTCAAGCAACTGCTGATGGTGTCGGGCTTCGACAAGTATTTTCAGATCGCGCCGTGTTTCCGTGATGAAGACCCGCGTGCCGACCGCTCGCCCACGGACTTCTACCAGCTTGACCTAGAAATGAGCTTTGTGGAGCAGCAGGACGTGTTCGACACGATCCAGCCCGTGATCCAAGGCGTGTTTGAAGAGTTCGGCGGCGGACGCAAGGTAGACAGCGAGTGGGAGCAGATTTCCTACAAGGACGCGGCGCTTTGGTACGGCACCGACAAGCCCGACCTACGCAACCCGATCAAGATGCAGGTTGTGTCGGAGCATTTTAAAGGCTCCGGCTTCGCGATCTTTGCCAAGATTTTGGAGCAGGACGGCACCGAAATCCGCGCAATCCCTGCGCCCGGCGGCGGGTCGCGCAAGTTCTGCGACCGGATGAATGCGTTTGCGCAGAAGGAAGGGTTGCCGGGGATGGGGTATATCTTCTGGCGCGATCAGGGCGAAGGCATGGAAGCCGCTGGCCCTCTGGCGAAAAACATCGGCCCGGAGCGCACGGAAGCCATCCGCCAGCAGCTTGGCCTTGGCGTCGGCGACGCGGCGTTCTTCTTGGGTGGCAAGCCGTCCTCGTTCGAGGGCGTGGCAGGTCGTGCGCGTGTTGAGATCGGCAACGAGCTGAAACTGACCGATCTGGGCCGCTTCGCCTTCGCATGGATCGTGGACTTCCCGATGTACGAGGCGGATGAGGAGAGCGGCAAGATCGACTTCTCGCACAACCCGTTCTCGATGCCTCAGGGTGGCATGGACGCGCTGCAAGGCGATCCGTTGGACGTGCTGGGCTACCAGTACGACCTAGCCTGCAACGGCTACGAGCTGATCTCGGGCGCGATCCGGAACCACAAGCCGGAGATCATGTTCAAGGCGTTCGAACTGGCGGGATACGGCGAAGAGGAAGTGCGCAAGCGCTTCGGCGGCATGGTCAATGCGTTCAAATACGGCGCACCGCCCCACGGTGGCTGTGCGGCAGGCATCGACCGCATCGTGATGCTGCTGGCCGACGAGGCCAACATCCGCGAAGTGATCCTGTTCCCGATGAACCAACGTGCCGAAGATTTGATGATGAGCGCTCCAAGCGAGCCGATGTCGGACCAACTGATGGAGCTGGGCTTGCGGGTGATCCCGCAGGATTAGAGCGCGCGGGCGGCTCTGCCCGCGCATCACTCAAACCTAGTCTTCCAGACTGTCTTCGCGCTTCTCGTCGATCAGTCTACGCTCTTCGGCTTTACGGGCGGTGAACCTTTCGCCGTAGCCTTTGATCTCGGATTCCGAAATGACCTCTCGGGCGCGGGTGAAGACCTCGTCTTCTTCCTCTTCGATGTGGTGTTCGTAGTCGTGGCGTAGCGTTTTGAACTTGGTGAGCCATGCGCCCTGCGACATATCCATGTCGTTGAGTTCTTCCATCAGGTCGTCAAGCTGCTGGTGCTCGTGGACCGAGTGGCGGGCGGCATCCTGCCCCCATGTCTTGGAGATGAGTTTGGAGTAGAACGTCTCCTCCTCGGCGGCGGCGTGGCTTTTGACGTCGTGATAGAAGTCGTCCCATGCGGCTTTGCGGTCTTCGGACGCGCCCGAGGTGTCTTCGATCCGGTCCAGCAATTTGCGGTGGTGGTCGTGGTCTTTTTTGATGAGGGTATAAATGTCGGCCATGAGAATGCTCCTGTCTGTTCGTTGCAAAACGCAGGAGCATTGACGAAAGTTCCCGGATTGTCGGCGGCAAGGCGCCGCAGGACGAAACTGTCAATTGTTTTTCAACGGAATTGCGTCAGAGATACGTTAAACTGAAGCAACCCGAGTTGAGGAAAGAGCCGCCCGATGGCGTTCACCCCAGACATTGCGGCCATTCGCTTTGGCGAAGGTCTGGCACCCGAGATCGCAGCGCCTGCGTCTGTAGAAGGCGTGTTGGACCAGTTGCGCGGGGCTGATCTGGCGGCAAAAGAGTTTCCGATTACACCCCTGTCAGACCTGTATGGTACCTTTGCGAAGGTCAGCACGCTGCAAAAGGCGGCGCGGCGGGGGCGCAAAGGCCCTGATGCGCAGGAACTGAGCAAGGCCTACAAGCAAGCACGGCGGGAGCTGAACCTGCATCTTGAAGGCGCGTTGGCCCCCTTGCTGTCGCGCTCGATTACGACTGAGCAGCCGTTTCGCGAGCGCCTGACGCGGTTCTGGGCTGATCATTTTACCGTCGTGGGCAAGAACAACCTGACCCGTAATGCGGTGCCGTCGTATATCGAAGAGACAATCCGCCCGCATATTACGGGGCGTTTTTCCGACCTTCTGAAGGCGGTGATGACCAGCCCGATGATGCTGGACTATCTGGATCAGAATTCCTCTGTCGGGCCAAACTCGCGCGGGGCCAAGGGGCGTCGCGGATTGAACGAGAACCTTGCGCGTGAGTTGCTGGAATTGCACACGTTGGGGGTCGGCGGTGCGTATGCGCAGGGCGATGTCCGGCAATTGGCGGAGCTTCTGACCGGTATGACGACGGAGATCAGCCGCGGCTTTGTCTTCAGACCAAAAATTGTGGAGCCCGGTGCCGAGACGGTGTTGGGGCAGAGTTATGGTGGCGGCCCACCTGCGGTCGAGGACGTCATGGCGTTTCTGGATGATGTCGCGCTGCATCCTGACACCGTGCGGCATATTTCGCGCAAGCTGGCTGTGCATTTTACATCCGACAGGCCTGACGAGGGCATGATTGCTGACATGGCCGACGCCTATGCTGCGACAGGCGGCGAGTTGATGGCGGTGTACGAGGCGATGCTGCACCATCCGTTTGCGTGGTCGAGCTTTGGCCAAAAGGTAAAGCAGCCGGTTGATTTCATCGTCTCGGCGATGCGGGTTCTGGAAGTTCCGCCGACATCGCTTCGTCAATTCAACCGCTCGAAACGGCGCGCTTATGTGACCGGGCCTATGACCGCAATGGGGCAACAATGGTTCAGGCCCGCTGGTCCTGATGGCTGGCCGGAGGAGGCCGAAGCATGGGTTACGCCGCAAGGGCTTGCGGCGCGTATTCAATGGGCCATGGCCGCGCCCTCTGCGATATTTCGCAGCCTTCCCGATCCGCGGAGCTTCGTTGTGGCGGCGCTTGGGGATGTGGCTGACGAGAAGGTCACATTCGCGGCGCGCGCCGCTGAAACTCGGCGCGAAGGGGTCGGGCTGATTTTGGCCTCCCCCGCGTTTCAAAGGAGATAGCGATGGCTGATGCATTGACCCGCCGGCGGTTCTTGTTGCGCGCAACGGCGTTGGGTTGCTCCGCTGCGGCGAGCCCGCTGATGACGCCTATGACATTTGCGCAAGCGCCGGGCGAGAACAGATTGGTCGTGATCATCCTGCGCGGGGCGATGGACGGTCTGGATGCGGTACGGCCGATCGGGGACCCGCTGTTGCGGCAGTACCGCCCCGGTTTGGGGATGTCGCTTGAAAGTGCTGCCACCGAATTGGACGGCTTTTTCGCACTGCACCCGGCATTGGCGGAGTTGATGCCTTTGTGGAAACAAGGTGATCTTGCGGTCGCGCACGCGGTGTCTACGCCCTATCGCGACAAGCGGAGCCACTTTGACGGGCAGGATTTGCTGGAGGCGGGGACAGGCGCAGATGTCGACGGGGCGCAGGCCCGCGACGGGTGGCTGAACCGGATGTTGCAGGTGCTGCCCGGTGCGGGGTCAGAGACGGCGTTTGCTATCGGGCGATCAGAGATGAAGCTGATGTCCGGGCGCGCGCCCGTGTCTAGCTGGTCGCCGGACGGGCGTCTGGATATGTCCCCTCAGGCGCGGTTGCTGCTGGAGGAGATTTACCACGATGACCCGCTGTTTCACGACACCAGCATGGATGCGCTGGCGATTGCGGAAAGCTTGGGGTTGGCGAGCGACGATAGTTTCGGGATGTCGAGCCGCGACATGCGTGCCGCGGTGAAGGCGGCGAATGCTGCGGGTGACGCGTCTGTCTTGGCCAGCTTTGCGGCGCGGCGGTTGAACGAGGAAGCTCGGATTGCCGCGTTTTCGCTGGGGGGCTGGGACACGCACCGCGCGCAGACGCGCGGGATCACTAGGGCTCTGGGAAATCTAAAGGATGCTATTCTTACGTTGCAAAGCGAGCTGGGGCCGCGCTGGGAGAAGACTGCGGTTGTCGCGGTCACCGAGTTTGGCAGAACAGCACGCGAGAATGGCACGCGCGGGACGGATCACGGGACGGGTGGTGCGATGATTTTGGGAGGAGGAGCCATTCGCGGGGGGCGCGTTTATGGTGACTGGCCGGGGCTGGAGGAAGCCGCGCTTTACGCACGACGCGACCTGATGCCGACCTCCGATGTCAGGTCGTACATTGCCTGGTTGATGCACGGGCTCTACGGGCTGGATAAAACGACGCTGGGAACGGTGGTGTTCCCCGGGCTTCACCTTGCAGATGATCCGGGCCTGTTGGCTTAGCGCAGTTTAAAAGGCAGGATCTACGTCGTGGTCGATCATGGTCGTGGAAAGTTCACCACTCAGGTCTTCCATGCCGTTAGAAACAGACGCAGTGACGGCAAGGGCCAATCCGACCAGTGCGGCCATCAGCATGGTCATGTCGACGACGGCAGCGCCGTCTTCGGTGCATAGAAAACTCGTGAACATCTTGGTCATTATATACTCCTCCAGTCCTTAAACGGGTTCCGAAGGATGCTTCGGGTCCGATGGGCTTGATGACAGGTGTGACGTTCAAACATGGCAGCAATGCGTCGCGGAGCGGGTATCAAATTGGTCAATTTGCGGTAGTTTAAGGCAGATTTGAACCTTTCGGGCAGCGCGCAATCCGTATTAGGATGGCGTCGATAAATGTGCTGGGAACCAAGACATGACCAAGAGCAGCAACGACGCCCGACCGCTGTCCGGTTGGGTGGCTCCACGACGGCCTGATGCGGAGTGTCTGGAGGGGGCATATGTCCGGCTTGAACGGCTGGCGCCGGATCAGCATGCCGCGGATTTGCACAGGGCGAATTCGGCCAGCGATGCGATTTGGGATTATCTGCCCTACGGCCCTTTCGCGTCTGCGGCGGCCTACCACAGATGGGCACGCGAAGTGACGCAAGGCGATGATCCCGTATTCTACGCGATCCAGCCCCGAGTCACAGGACATTTCAGCGGTGTCGCGAGCTATCTCAGGATTTCGCCGGAGGCCGGATCAATCGAGGTCGGGCACATCAACTTTTCACCGGAATTGCAGCGCAGTGTGGCTGCGACCGAGGCGATTTTCTTGATGATGCAATGGGCATTTGACGCGGGGTACCGCCGGTTTGAATGGAAATGCGACGCGTCTAATCTGGGTTCACGCCGCGCGGCACAACGCTACGGGTTCAGTTTCGAGGGCGTCTTCCGACAGGCTGCGGTGGTGAAAGGGCGCAATCGGGATACGGCTTGGTTCGCGTGCATTGACGCAGAGTGGCCCGCGTTGAAAGAGGCTTTCACCGCGTGGCTTTCCCCGTCAAATTTCGACGCCGACGGCAAACAGATCGAACGCTTGGGCGCATTGACAGGCTTGGTTCGCGCAGCGAGCGATCCGGCCCTTTAAACCAGTTCGCGCACCTTCAACCTTTGCTGGATAAGATCGCGCGTCGCTTGAATAGCTTCGCGGCGGCCAGCGCCGCTTGTCAGCGCTTGCGTGAGCTTGCGGGAAACCTCGGCCAGTTTCTCGTCACTGGTGAGCCGTGCAAGCCCTTGGAGGAACGGCGCGACATAGGGCAACGCGTCAAGGCCGCTCCCCAAAAGTTCGTCCAGGTGAGACAGGTCTTCGTTGAGGGCTATCGGGTCAGGGACGACCACTTCGTGATTGAGCAGGCGAGGACCGTTTGGATGCATGTCTTCGGGCAGGTGCTTGAGGATTGTTTGCTGAAAGGCACATACCGATGCAATCGGCTTGGGCAGGAACTCGTCAGCACCCGCGGCGATTGCGGCCTCCGCCAGCCCGTCACCATCTGCGCCGCTTGTGGCGATTATCACAGGTCTGACAGTTTTGCCGTCGCGGGCAACCTCCGCGATCAGGTCCACGCCGGAGCCGTCGGGCAGCCCCAGATCAACTACAACGACCGAAGGCCGATACACACGCAGATGTCGGCGTGCAGCCGTTAAACTGTCAGCCCGGCGGATGCGCGCGCCTGAACGGATACAAAGCAGTCGAACCGCCTCGGAAGCAAACCGGCTGTCTTCCACAACAAGCACGGTGAGGCCCAGCAGCGGGCGTTGGGCAGTGGCATGGGTAGTGAGAGTCATAAAAGCGATATCATCGGGCATTCTGGGCCTCCGGCAGCAAGAAGGTGAGTCGGTAACTGCGTCCATGCTTGCCCCTTGGTGGCTAACAGAAGGTGAACAGCGCGGATTTTACGCACCTGATGCCGCTTGCAGCATCGAGGAGCCGCAGCCATAACCTCCTAACCAAACCGGAAACCTGACGGAGAGTGTGATGATCGGCAGACTTAACCATGTGGCAATAGCAGTGCCGGACCTTGATGCGGCCTGCGCGCAATACAAAGACACATTGGGTGCAAATGTTGGCGCCCCTCAGGACGAGCCGGATCACGGTGTGACGGTCGTCTTTATCGAACTCCCGAACACCAAGATCGAGCTTCTGTATCCGCTGGGTGAAAACAGCCCGATTCAGGGCTTTCTCGACAAAAACCCGTCCGGCGGCATTCACCACATTTGCTACGAGGTGGACGACATCATCGAAGCGCGTGACCGCCTGAAAGACAGCGGTGCGCGCGTGTTGGGCAATGGGGAGCCGAAGATCGGCGCCCATGGCAAACCCGTATTGTTCTTGCATCCCAAAGACTTCACAGGAACCTTGGTCGAGTTGGAGCAAGCCTGATGGCCATAACCTCTGCCATCGTGGTGTTCGCTGTCGTCTGGTTTCTGGTGCTGTTTTGCGTCCTGCCCTTTGGCACACCCAGCCAAAGCGAGATGGGAGAGGTTTCCCCCGGAACACCGCGCTCTGCACCGGCGAACCCGCGGATGAAACGCAAGTTTGCGATCACCACTATGATCACGATCGTGATCTGGGTGCCGCTGTGTCTGGCGATCATTTATGGCTACATCAATGCCGACACGATGAACCTTTACAAGCGGTTCGGCCCCGACAGCTAAGCCCGCATTAGCGCGATAGCCGGTGGAACAGATGCGTGAAGCTGGCAACGCCAAGGATTGGGATCAGCAGGTTGACGAAGGGGATGGTCAATGGAATGGCCATCAACGTGCCTGCCATCCAGATTTGCCACCCATTGCGTTTGCGGAATTCGCGTACGCCAGCCGTACCCAGCCTGCGTTGTGCCACGAGCGTGGCGTATTCGCGGCCAAGAAGTAGCCCGTTCACGCCCCAAAAGATCAGCGGCGCGAAGGGCGGGAAGATCACATAGAGCACCAGTGCGGCGATGTTCACCGCAATAAGGACGCCGAGGAATTTTGCGCTTTCGGTGAGTGCCTCGCCTAAGGGCAAAGGGGAAACGGCGGGTTGGTTCGGGTAATGCTCCGCTTCGACGGCGTCGACGACCTGATCCAGAAACAAGCCTGTAAACGCGGATGCGACGGGGACCATCAAGAAAACAGACGCCCCGAGCATGACAGGCACGACGGCCCATGACAGGACGTTATCTATCCATGTGATCTCACCGATCCAAGGCAGTGAAAAGCTGTCTGGCACCACGAGCCCGACGGTCCACGCGAAGGCCACTGTGAAGACAAAAAGCAGCGCCAGCGTCAGGCCGACGCCCGTGAGCAGCACCTTCAAAAAGCGCCCGTCGCCGATTTGGCCCAATGCTTTGACGAAGTCGGAAAAAATCATGTGCGGGTCCATGTTGTGATGGCGTTTATGTCCGGGCGAGGGCGGTCAGGTGGGGGGGAAGTCTCGGTGCCCATATGAATGAAACCTGCGACATATTCCGGCTCGTTTAGATCTAGCCCCTCGGTCAGAAACGGACGGTCGAAGGCGGTCCATCCGGTCAGCCAGTTGGCGCCCCATCCTGCGGCAAGCGCTGCGTTCAAAAGGGCGAGGCACACCGCTCCGGCGCTGAGCGTTTGTTCAATTTCGGGAATTTTTTCGGATGCTTTCGGGGAGGCTACGACGGCGACCGACAGCGGCGCGGTTTCGAACATGCCTGCAATCTTGTCGATTTGATCAGGGTCCAATCGCAAGTCCGCCCCGCGTGTGCGGGTCAAAGCGGCAAGCCGGTGCAGGGCCGCTTGTTCCAGCACGATGAATCGCCATGGCTCCAGCTTTCCGTGATCCGGCGTGCGGGCCGCTGCGGTCAGCAAGGGGAGCAGCGCGTCGCGGTCTGGTGCAGGGCCGGTGAGCGTTTTATGTGGGCGCGAGCGGCGCGTCAGCAAGAACGCGAGAGCGTCTGGGTTTGGCGTTGGCATATGGAATTGGTCCCCGTTGATTGGACCCTATGTCGGCCACACGTGGCGCAAATTCAAGGTCTGCGGGGCGATAGCGTCCATCGCGGGCTGCTGTATCGAGGCACTGAGCGGAGCAGGGCGTGATTTGGCCCAAACCAACAACCCGACCAGCACACAAAAGACTGCCAGCAAAAGCAGCAGCCCCTTGGTCATTTCTTCGCGGCCGGTTTTTTCTTCGCAGCAGCTTTCTTCTTAGCCGGCGCCTTCTTCTTGGCTGGCGCCTTGCGCTTCTTACCGCCCTTGGACTGCTTCTCGACGATCAACTGGATCGCCTGATCAACGGTCAGATCTTCGGGGGCGATGTCCTTGGGAACAGTGGCGTTCACTTTTTCCCATTTCACGTAAGGTCCGTATTTGCCCTCCATGATGGAAATAGCACCACCCTCGTCTGGGTGTTCACCCATATCGCGTAGGGTTTTCGCCGCCGCACCACGACCGCCACGAGACGCGACTTTTTCGGCCAGCAGTTGCACCGCACGGTTCATGCCGACATCGAAGACTTCTTCGAGGCTTTCGAGGTTGGCGTTGGTGCCACCGCGATCCGACGTGCTTTCGGCGTGTTTGATATACGGCCCGTAGCGCCCGATATTGGCCCAAACATTCACCCCGTCTTCAGGGTGCGGCCCGATCAGGCGCGGCAGGGACAGCAAGCGCACGGCTTGCGCAAGGTCGATGTCTTCTGGCGGCCATTCTTTGGGGATCGACTGGCGGTTTGGCTTTTTGTTCTCTTCGGTCACCTCGCCGCGCTGGGCGTAGGGGCCAAAGCGGCCTTTATGGATCCAGATCTTGTCGCCTTCATCCTCGCCCAGAAGTTTGCCTTCGGGGGGGATCGCGCTGGCTTCCAGTTCCGGGTTCGGTGGGCCGAACGGGCGGGTGTACTTGCATTCAGGGTATCTGGAGCAACCGATGAATGCGCCGCCGGAACGCGCGGTGCGCATGGACAAACGGCCTTCGCCGCAGTTCGGGCATAGGCGCGGATCGGTGCCTTCTTCATTCGGCGGGAAGATATGCGGGGCCAGCACGTCGTTGATTTTTTCGAGCACTTCGGTGATGGACAGGTCCAGCGCCTCGGCAATCGCGACGGAGAAGTCGCGCCAGAAGCGGTCGAGCACGTTCTTGTAGTTGCGCTCGCCGGCGGACACGTCGTCTAGCTCTTCTTCCAAAGCCGCGGTGAAATCATATTCCACGTATTTGCTGAAGAAGTTGGACAGGAAGACCGTCACCAACCGTCCTTTATCCTCTGGGATTAGGCGGTTCTTCTCTTTGGTCACGTAATCGCGGTCCTGGATCGTTGTCACAATCGACGCGTAGGTGGAGGGGCGGCCGATGCCGAGTTCTTCCATGCGCTTGACCAACGTCGCCTCGGTGTAGCGGGGGGGCGGCTGGGTGAAATGCTGTTCCGGCGTGACCGACTTCTTAGGGGCTGCCTCGCCTTGGTTGATCTGGGGCAGGGATTTGTCGTCGTCGTCGATCACAGCGTCGTCGCGGCCTTCTTCGTAGACCTTCAGGAAGCCGTCGAACATCATCACCTGACCGGACGCGCGCAGCTCTACCTGACCATCGGCAGAGCCGATCAGCACGGTCGTCCGCTCCAGCTTCGCGGCGGACATTTGCGAGGCGATGGTGCGCTTGTAGATCAGGTCATAGAGCTTGCGCTGATCCGCATCCATGATCTTGAGGCTTTCGGTATCCGCCGACAAAACCGTCGGGCGGATACATTCGTGGGCCTCTTGCGCGTTCTTGGCTTTGTTTTTGTACATGCGCGGCTCTGCGGGGACGTAATTGTCGCCGAACTTGTCCTTGATCGCGTCGCGGGCAGCGTGAACAGCTTCGGGCGCCATGTCGATGCCGTCGGTCCGCATATAGGTAATGTGACCGGCCTCATAGAGGCGCTGTGCTGCACTCATTGTTTGACGTGCGCCCATGCCGAATTTGCGGCTGGCTTCCTGCTGCAAGGTGGAGGTCATAAACGGTGCGGACGGGTTCCGCGAGCCGGGCTTGGCCTCGACACTGGTGACCTTCAGATCACGCGAATTGACGGCGGCGACGGCCAGTTCAGCGGCGGTGTCGTTGGCGATGTCGAACTTGTCGAGCTTCTTGCCTGCCAGAGTGGTCAGACGCGCCTCGTATTCCTGCCCGCGCGAATTGGCGAGCATTGCCTTCACAGTCCAGTATTCCTGGGCGTTGAATTTCTCGATCTCCATCTCGCGGTCAACGATCAGGCGCAGGCACACGGATTGCACACGGCCCGCGGACTTTGCACCGGGCAGGCGGCGCCAGAGGACAGGCGACAGTTTGAAGCCCACCAGATAGTCGAGAGCGCGGCGCGCCAGATAGGCGTCCACCAAAGGCTGGTCCACCTTGCGCGGGTTTTTCATCGCTTCGGTGACGGCGGTTTTGGTGATGGCGTTGAACACGACGCGGCTGACGGGTGTGTCCTTTTTGATCACCTTGCGTTTGCGCAGGGTTTCCTCAAGGTGCCACGAAATTGCTTCGCCTTCGCGGTCGGGGTCGGTCGCGAGGATCAGGTTGTTGTCGTCTTTCAGCGCGTCGGCGATGGCTTTGACATGCTTTTTGGAATCGCTCGCGACCTCCCACAACATGTCGAAATCATTGTCGGGGTCGACGGAGCCGTCCTTCGGGGGAAGGTCCCGAACGTGGCCGTAAGAGGCAAGCACCGTGTAGTCGGGGCCGAGATATTTGTTGATTGTCTTAGCCTTTGCAGGCGACTCGACGACAACTACGGGCATATCTGCCTCTCCTTAAACGACTACTTCGATCAGCGGTTACATGTGGTCGCGACGTAAGGCTTGTCAACAGGGGCTGTGCCCGATTGGCCCCAGTGGTGGCGGGTTTCACGCTTCGCGGGCGGGGAAAATCAGACTCTAGTGCTCATATGACGCATGTTTGTGATGCGGTATTAGTGAAACGGACAGATAAAAGGACTATGTCGGTAGCATGAAGAAACTGGCCCTGCTATTTTTTGCGTTTCCATCCGTCGCGATGGCGGATTGCGTCGTGCTGTTGCATGGACTTGCGCGCAGCAATTTCTCTCTGTCGGTGATGGAGCAAAGCCTTCTGGCGAACGGCTTCCAAACGGTAAATCCCTCCTATCCATCCACGACCGAAACAATCAACGATTTGGCGAACGAGACTATTCCGGCGGCGATTGCGGAATGTGATACGAACACCCCGATCCACTTCGTGACGCATTCCATGGGCGGTATCCTTGTTCGGGCGTGGCTCAAGGAAAACGATCTGCCCAGTTTGGGGCGGGTGGTCATGCTTGCCCCGCCGAACAAAGGGTCCGAGCTTGTTGACCAGTTGAGTGCGTGGGAGCCGTTTGAATGGGTGAACGGCCCTGCGGGCGCGCAGCTTCATACGGGGCCGGATTCACTGCCAAACACATTGGGGCCGGTTGATTTTCCATTGGGCGTTATTGCGGGGACGCAAACGCTAAACCCGTTTTATTCAGCGCTTATCGACGGGCCTGATGACGGAAAGGTATCGGTTGAAAGTACCAAGATCGAGGGGATGACCGACCATATGTCCTTCCCCGTCACCCATACGTTTATGATGAATTCCCCTATAGTTGTGGCGGAAACCATCAAGTTTCTGGAGGAAGGTAAATTCGACAGGGACCTGACTTTGACCGACGTCGTTACCGGCGTTGCAGAAGAGGTCGGGGAGACCGTTTCACAGGTCGCTGAAGAGGTCGGTGATGCTGTGGCCGACGCGGCCAGCGATGTTGGCGACGCGGTGACGGAAACCGTTGAGCAGACCCTAGGAACCGACAGCTCTGACGACTAGGTTTTCGGGCTGATCCGGTTGATATGGCCCATCTTGCGCCCCGGCTTGGCGTCGGCTTTGCCGTAAAGGTGCAAAGCGACGGCAGGGTTGGCGGAAAGCTCCGACACCTTGTCCATATCCGCGCCGATCAGGTTTTCCATCACCACATCGGCATGTCTGCTTCCGTCGCCCAGCGGCCAGCCCGCGACGGCGCGGATATGCTGCTCGAACTGGTCGATGACGCAGCCGTTCTGCGTCCAATGTCCGGAATTGTGCACCCGAGGGGCGATTTCATTTACGATCAGGCCCGCTGGCGTGACGAATAGCTCGACCCCCAGAACGCCCACGTAATCCAACGCATTCAATATCCGCCCCGCCAATAGCACCGCGTCGGTGCGCAACGCAGCGGATACGGATGCGGGCACCGTGGTTGTGTCGAGGATGCCGTCGCGATGAACGTTCTGGCCGGGATCGAAACAGGCAACTTGGCCGTCGGCTGCGCGCGCACCAATGACGGAAATTTCGCAGGAGAAATCCACGAAGCCTTCCAACACCGCGCTGGCCCGGTTCATGGCGTCGAACGCTGTATCTGCATCCCCTGCGTCACGCAGGCGTGCTTGGCCTTTGCCGTCATATCCCAAGGTGCGGGTTTTCAGGATGGACGGCGTGCCAATTTCGGCCACGGCTTTGTGCATATCTTCGAGCGTGTCGACCGCCATGAAGGGCGCGACGCTCAAGCCTATCTCTTGCAGGAAGGTCTTCTCGTTCATTCGGTCTTGGCTAATCGTCAACGCGCGCCGGTTCGGGCGCACCTCACACAAGGCCTCCAGCTGATCGAGCGCCGAGGTGGGGATGTTCTCGAATTCGTATGTTATGACATCGACCGCTTCGCCAAATTTGCGGAGGGCTTCGGTGTCATCATAGGAGGCTTGGAAATGGTAGTTTGCCACATGCGAAGCGGGGCAATCGCCGCCCGGCTCGAAAACGCAGGTCTTGAACCCGAGCCGCGACGCCGCAACCGACAGCATCCGGCCCAGCTGGCCACCGCCCAGAATTCCGATGGTTGCACCAGTGGGCAGGGGCTTAGTCATTGCTCGGCTCCTGCGGAATGGAGGCTGACAGGTCAGCGCGCCATTTGTCCAAACGCGCGGCAAGATCGCTGTCTTTTAGAGCCAGAATGCCAGCGGCCATGAGGCCCGCATTTGCAGCTCCGGCAGCGCCGATGGCCATGGTCGCCACAGGATAACCACGCGGCATTTGCAGGATTGAATAGAGGCTATCCACGCCGGATAGCGCTCTGGTTTGAACCGGAACGCCAATCACCGGAACGCGGGTCTTGGATGCCATCATCCCCGGCAAATGCGCGGCACCGCCAGCGCCTGCAATGATCACCTGCAAACCCCGATCAACAGCGGTTTTGCCGTAGTCCCAAAGCCGGTCAGGCGTGCGGTGCGCGGAGACGATTTTGGCCTCATAAGCGATACCCAGCGCATCAAGCATATCGGCGGCTTCTTTCATGGTAGGCCAGTCGGACTGGCTGCCCATGATAATACCAACGGGGATGGGGGCTTGTGTCATGATGGTACCGCTCTCAGGATGCCGGATGGAAGCCGCCCTTATAGCGGCTGGCGCTGCTCACGCAATAATATCTGGGGTAAGCTCGTCTTCGAGGGCCGCGATGCGGTCCTTCAGCGACAGTTTCTGTTTTTTCAACCGTCGGAGTGTCAGCTGATCGGGCGCCGATTTTTCCTGCAATGCTGCAATAGCCTCGTCCAGATCACGATGTTCTCGCTTGAGGACTTCGAGCTTCACGCGAAGAACATCGTTCTTGCTCATGTTTTCGGATGATTTCACGGGCTTAGTGCTCTTTGCTGAGGTCATCTGCAATGTGGGGGTGCACGCGCGTGCTGTCCAGTGTTTCGCGCATATCGCTCTTGATTCATCGACAAACAGCCCCCATTTTATTCGTATGGCTGCTTTCGGGGGCCATACTTCGCAAAGTCGCTTAAACATCTAGGACTGTGCCATGACGAAATTGACCTTGGGGTCGCACCCTTTTTTGCTGGGCTTTGACCAGTTGGAACGGCTGGTAGAACGCACCGCCAAATCCGAGAACGGCTACCCGCCGTTCAATATCGAACAATCCGCAGACAACGCCTATCGCATTACGCTTGCTGTCGCCGGGTTCGGCGAAGACGATCTGTCGATCACTGTAGAGGACCGACAGTTGATCGTGCGGGGCAGGCAGGCTGACGCAGACGATGACCGAATTTTCCTGCATCGCGGCATTGCGGCGCGACAGTTTCAAAAAGCATTCGTGCTGGCCGATGGCGTCGAAGTTGCAGGTGCAACGACCGAGAACGGACTGCTTCACGTCGATCTGAAACGGGCCGTACCTGATACAATCGTGCAAACCATCAAGATCAATAAAGGATAAACATCATGGACACACAAGTTGACCTCAAGACCTTGGGTGGTGCTGACCGGATTGTCTATGTACGCCCCGTCGATGTTGCTGAGCTGCCGGAAGAGGTGCGGTCCGAGATCGTCGGCGTTGATCACCTATACGCGGTTCACGCCCCTGACGGCGAGCGTCTTGCCTTGGTTAAGGACCGCGAAATGGCCTTCATGCTGGCGCGTCAGAACGACTTTTCGCCTGTGACGGTTCACTGACCTGACAGTTTGTAAACTAGAAATAAGAAGGGCTCCCAAATTGGGAGCCCTTTTCGACTTTTGTGTTTGAAAATTTAGGCTTTGATCAGGCCCATAGATTCCAGCTTCAAGATGACCTGATGCGCGCAGTTGTCGACATCGACATTCTCGGTCTCGACGCTCAGCTCGGGATCCACTGGGACGTCATACGGGTCAGAGATACCGGTGAATTCCTTGATCTTGCCTTCACGCGCCAGCTTGTAGAGGCCCTTGCGGTCACGGCGCTCGCATTCCTCGATGGAAGTCGCGACGTGGACTTCGATGAAAGCCCCGAACGCTTCGACGTCTTCGCGCACGGCACGGCGCGTTGTGGCATAGGGCGCGATCGGCGCACAGATTGCGATGCCACCGTTTTTGGTGATCTCGGAGGCCACGTAGCCGATGCGGCGGATGTTCAAATCGCGGTGCTCTTTCGAGAAGCCCAGCTCGGAGCTGAGGTTTTTACGCACAATGTCACCATCAAGAAGCGTGACAGGGCGGCCGCCCATTTCCATAAGTTTGACCATCAAAGCGTTCGCAATGGTGGACTTGCCGGAGCCGGAGAAGCCGGTGAAGAACACGGTGAAGCCCTGGTTCGCGCGCGGTGGACGGGATTTGCGAAGCTCCTCGACCACAGCAGGGAAGGAGAACCATTCCGGAATCTCCAGACCTTCCGCCAAACGGCGGCGCAGCTCGGTGCCGGAGATGTTGAGGATCGTGACGTCCTCCGCATCCGCGATCTCGTCGGCAGGCTCGTATTGGGCGCGGTCCTGAACAAACACCATGTGTTTGAAGTCGACCATTTCGATGCCCATTTCTTCCTGATGCTCGCGGAACAGGTCCTGCGCATCGTATGGGCCGTAGAAGTCCTCACCTGCGGAGTTCTTGCCAGGGCCTGCGTGGTCACGCCCGACGATGAAGTGGGTGCAGCCATGGTTTTTGCGGATCAGGCCGTGCCAGACCGCTTCGCGTGGGCCACCCATACGCATGGCAAGGTTCAGCAGGCTCATCGAAGTTGTGGACGCCGGATATTGGTCCAACACCGCCTCGTAGCAGCGCACGCGGGTGAAGTGGTCGATATCGCCCGGTTTGGTAAGGCCAACCACGGGGTGAATCAGCAGGTTGGCCTGCGCCTCTTTCGCGGCGCGGAAGGTCAGTTCCTGATGGGCGCGGTGCAACGGGTTGCGGGTTTGGAAGGCCACAACGCGGCGCCAGCCCATTTTGCGGAAATAGGCGCGCAACTCGTTTGGCGTGTCACGGCGGGCGCGGAAGTCGTAATGCACCGGCTGCTGGATGCCTGTGATCGGGCCGCCGAGGTAAATCTTGCCCGCTTGGTTGTGCAGGTAGTTGACGGCGGGGTGAGCGCTGTCATCCGCGCCAAAGACCTTTTTGGCTTCATTGGCTTTGTTCGGTTCCCATTTGTCGGTGACCGACATCATCGCAAGGATCACACCTTCCTGGTCGCGCAAGGCGATGTCCTGGCCCACTTCAATCGAGTTGGCGAAGTCGTCACCCACATCCAAAGTGATGGGCATTGGCCACAACTCACCCGACGAGAGGCGCATGTTTTCGACCACACCGTTATAGTCTTCTTCGGACAGGAATCCCTTAAGCGGGTTAAAGCCGCCATTCATCAGCAGCTCCAGATCGCAGATCTGACGCGGTGTAAGGTCCCAAGACACAAGCGCGCCCGCTTCGTGCTTTAGCTTTTGAGCGCTGTCATAGGAGACAAAGAGTTCAGGGATTGGTGCCAGATTGGTCGGTTGCATGTCGCATCTTTCTATTAGAATACAGATAACGCCCCCTCCAAGCGCCGTTGGAAGAGCGTTTAGCGTTCAAGGCTAACCACTAGCAAGGGCCGGATTGAATTACAGGGGAAACGCGGCAGAAAAGCCGCGTTACTCGGCGACTGCGCCGTAGCCCAGCGGCTCGGACACGTCTTTGCCTTCGACTTCGCCCTGTTCTGCCAGCCAGCGTTCAGCCTCCAGTGCGGCCATGCAGCCCATGCCCGCGCTGGTCACAGCTTGGCGGTACTTGTGGTCTGTCAGATCGCCCGCAGCAAAAATCCCGGGAATGGAAGTTTCTGTGCTGTCCGGTTTGGTGACGACATAGCCACCCATATGCGTCTCCAACACGTCTTTAACCAACTCGTTCGACGGCGCATGACCAATAGCCACAAACACGCCTTTGCACGGGATTTCGGTGATCTCGCCGGTTTTGGTGTGCTTGACTTTGACGCCTTCAACGCTGAGCGGCGCGTCGGTGCCCGTCACCTCGACCAACTCGTGGAACCATATCGGTTCGATCTTCGGGTTCTTCTCAAGGCGGTCGATCAGAATCTTTTCGGCGCGCAATTCGTCGCGACGGTGGATCAGCGTTACCTTGGAGGCAAAGTTGGTCAGAAAGAGCGCTTCTTCCACCGCGGTGTTCCCGCCGCCGATAACCACGATTTCCTGCCCGCGATAAAAGAAGCCGTCACAAGTGGCGCAAGCGGACACACCGAAGCCTTTGAACTTCTCTTCGCTTTCAAGGCCAAGCCATTTTGCGCGCGCGCCCGTCGCAAGGATCACGGCATCTGCGGTATAAAGCGTCCCGCTATCCCCTTTGGCTTTGAACGGCCTCGAAGTGGTGTCGAGGTCGGTGATGATGTCACCAATAATTTCGCATCCCATCGCTTTGGCGTGGTCTTGCATACGCACCATCAGGTCGGGGCCTTGCACTTCGGTGTCGCCGGGCCAGTTTTCGACTTCGGTGGTGGTGGTCAGTTGACCGCCCGGCTCGATGCCTTGCACCAAAATGGGTTCCAGCATCGCGCGGGACGCATAGACACCCGCCGTGTAGCCGGCGGGGCCGGAACCAATGATCAAAACTTTCGTGTGGCGCGTGGCGGACATTGCGAAATCCTTCGGCAATTATTGCGGTTAGCCCGATATAATTGCCGCGGACGTGGAGCGAAAGGGGGCGGTCATTTATTTGCAAAACATTTGATATGTTGCTCAGGTTTGAAATATTATTGCGCGTGCAGCCCTTGCGGAGTAAGACACGGTAAACCAAGGGAGTCGGTCATGGCCGTTTCAAAGCTCGACGAAATTGATCGCAAGATTCTTTCAGAACTTCAAGCAGACGGACGGATGACCAATGTCGAGTTGGCCAAGCGCGTCGGCATTTCCGCGCCACCTTGCCTGCGCCGCGTTCGCACGCTCGAAGAGTCCGGATATATTCGTGGCTATCACGCGGATGTCGAAGCGCGTGCCTTGGGGTTTGAAGTCAAAGTATTCGCAATGGTGGGGCTGCAAAGCCAAGCCGAAGCGGACCTGTCTGCTTTCGAAAAGCGGTGCCGCGAGTGGCCGTTGGTGCGTGAGTGTCACATGCTGAATGGAGAAGTCGACTTCGTTCTAAAATGCGTCGCGCCGGATTTAAGCAGCTTTCAAAGCTTTCTGACCGAAGAACTGACCTCCGCCGACAACGTTGCCAGCGTCAAAACCTCACTGGTAATCCGCGTTGCAAAAGACGAACCCGGCGTGCCGTTCGAGATTGTCGAAGCGCGACTGTCTCAGATCGCCTAGCCGCCTTCGCGCAAGGCCCGGACTTCGAATGTCGTCAAACTATTAACCAATTGCGGACCGAAGAAGTCCAAGCTTCTTGCCTGAGGAAAGAGCCTCAGCAAGGAGTATTTCATTTCGTCGTCGATCAAAGCTTCTGTATGTGGGCCCGGGTGGAAGCTTTCCATCTCGATGCCGTTAACTTTTATAGTCGCCTGACGGTCGAACCCGAGGTTGAAAACTGCGATCGGGGACGCCGGCTGCACCGAGAAGACAGACATTCCATCCTCGAATGCCCGCACCGGAGCAAAGGCCAGGTCGACCCCGAACAGGGACCGGCACTTTGCGTGGTGGAACAAGATGTGCGCGCGGGGGGCCAAAAGCAAATCTTGCGAAGGCTTTGCCAAGCCGAAAGCATCGGCAGTTACGCGGAACAGCGCGCCACGGTCTGCAGTTTGCGCTTCGCGCAGGGACATCTCGTAGGACCCGATCCATTGCAACGGGATCGGGCCATACTCGGACGTCAAAACCTGCATGCCCGGCGCAAGGTCTTCGACGGCGACGGGGCCATTGGCGGTCGCGACGATCGCGCCTCGGGCCATGCTTGCGCAGGCGCTTTCGATGACGGGAAGGGCTGGGGCCACTACAGTATCATACCGTTCCTCACCCGCAGGCGTGAGCCACGCGATATTATAGGGACGGGCCATTGCGCGGGTACGCGGTCTTGCAGCCGTACGGTACGCAAGAGACTGGCCTTGGCCAATTCGGGTCGGGGATAGATGTGTCGGAATATCGGGTGAATAGGTCATGCGTCGTCCCTTGTCAGGTCTTTGCGTGACTGCGTCGGTCCCCACCGGCGCGCAGAGTTGCTGGTTGATAATACCCAGACAATGACCAATTCCACGCATCAAAGTCAAATATTCGGCCCTAGTCGTTGCGCTGAGGTGGACAATGCCAAGGCGCCACAAGCGATAGTTTCCGCCGGAGTGGGGAGGTTTGCCACAATTCGAAAGCCGTGCGTGTGTTGCAGGCAATGGACAGAGGCGAATCGGTCTGTCACACTCTGGCAGTCACCAACAAGACCCGAGTAACGAGGCACGCGGTGCAGGTAACGAGCAAGGATCACGTTCTAAAGGTCGTCACGATGACCCGTTTTCACTTTGTGGCGGGGTTGCCGACGGCTGGCGCACGGTGCCTCCTGGCGTTACTGACGCAAAACCCGCGGTTTAGTGTGGCGGGTGACAGTCCGGCGGAGCGTGTGTTCAGCGTCTTGAGTGCTGGACGAGAAAATCAGGACCACCCCCTTTCTGGTATCTCATCTGACACACGCAGCGCTTTGTTGCGCGCGTCGTTAGATGCGGTTCACCATGCCCGCCCAATCGCGTCAGTCGTGTTCGACAATAACATTCGATGGCTGTCGCATGTGACGGCATTGGCCGAACTGTTTCCACTGTCTCGCTTCGTCATCATGGTCCGAGACCCTGCACGTATCGCGGCCGAAATGGCTCAAGAGGCTGGAGCCGTGACATCGCCGCAAGCATTGATGTCGGAGCACGGTGTTATCGGTGCGCCTATCCAATTGGTTCACGATGCGTTGAGCAGTCCGGCGTCCAAGCGATTGCTATTGATTGACTATGACCGGTTGCTGAGCGATCCGGAACGCGTGCTAGACTTACTCTACGCGTTTGTAGGCGAGCCGCATTTCGCGCACGATTTCCGTATGCTTGCCGCAAGAGAGACGTTGCCGCAGACGATAACCGGTCATCTGGCGCGACGGGTGTCCACACCAAACGACGCAACATCGCGCCGCGCCCCAAAAACTGACTTACCGATCTGGCGTCGCAGCTCGGGGTCAGAAGCCACCATGTTGCTGTCCGAGACTGGATAACCGGTGCGGCTGGTGCTAGCAGTCCAGTGGATTTAGCGAGAAGGCCGGACGCCATGGCGACACTAAGCAAGCAGCAGATTAAAGACCTTTTCGCAAAGGCGCGTCAGGCGCAGGAAAAGGGCAGGCTGGACGAAGCCGAGCGTGGCTACAAAAAACTGCTGAAAGCCGCACCGCAACTGGCCGAAGTCAGCTTCAACCTCGCGGAGATATTTACCCTTCGCGGAAAGGTCGCGGAAGCTGCAGAGCGGTTTGAACATGCGTTAAAGTTGCGCCCGAACGAGCCCGCCATTTGGGTGAGCTATCTCAACATGGCCAGCAGGCATCCAAACCCGAAAAACTTCGATGTACTCCGAGAGCGGGCGCGGCCCGTTCTGGGAAAGACACCTGCATTCGCATTTTTTGAAGGCCTGGCAGCACTTCGAGAAGAGAATTGGGAAGCAGCAGCGAAGTCTTTGAAGTCCGCGATAGACGCCGGGTTCCGTCAGGCGCGCGTTTATGCGGAATACGGCTCAGCGCTGGTTGGGCTCAAGAAATTCGACTTGGCGATGGCGCAATTCGACATGGGCCTGACGCTCGCCCCCGATAGCGACATGGTCTTGTTCCGCAAAGCGGGGCTTCTTCAATCGATGGGACGAATAGACGAGGCGCGCGATGCCATCCAACGCGCGATCAAGCTGGCTCCGAATGTGGGCGGCCACCACGCGCTTTATGCATCGCTCACCAAGATGACTGCGGATGATCCCAATATTCCGGTGATGAAAGCCGCCCTGAAATCGAAACGCGTGGGGGATAAAGAACTTCCGGCGCTGGGGTATGCGCTTGCGAAAGCGATGGAGGATAGTGGCCAGTTCGGTAAGGTATTTACCTATCTGAATTTGGCGAACCGCGCATTGGCGAAAGCCTATCCCTACGATGTCCCATCGGTCCTCGCGAGCGCGGACCGAATTCGTCGGCTATTCGAGCGGGTGAAAATTTTTGACGGGCCGGTGAGCGATGCTTCTCCGATATTCGTTACGGGCGCGCCGCGGTCCGGCACCACGCTGGTCGAGCAAATTCTAGCGTCCCACTCCCAAATTGAGGGCGGTGGCGAGATTGGGTTCGTGCAACCGAAATTTGCGGATTTGATTGTACCTGCCGATAAGAACTGGGGGGCTGACGGTCAAGATTTGATGGCTCAATGTGTGAAAGCGGCAGATGAGTTTGGCGTCGAGTTGAAGAAACTGTTCCCTGACGCGCCGTTCGTGACGGACAAGTCGATTTCCAGCTACGCCATTTTGGGGTTTCTTGCAAAAGCCATGCCGAATGCGCGCTTTGTCGTGGTGCGCCGTGATCCTCGGGACAATGCGTTATCAATCTACAAAAACCAGTTTCGCGAAGGCTTGCATCGCTATGCGAACAATCTTGAACATATTGCGATATTTCTTCGTCAGTTCGAAGAGATGGTGGATTTTTGGCGGCAGCATCTGCCGGGGTCATTCCACGAAATTCGCTATGAAGAATTGATTGCGGAGCCGGAAGCCCAGTCGCGGGCCTTGATCGCGGCCACGGGTTTTGAATGGGAGGAAGCGTGCCTGTCGTTCTATGAGACCAAGCGGGAAGTCCGCACGCTCTCTGCGACCCAAGTTCGCCAGCCGATGTATTCGTCATCTGTGGGCGCGTGGAAAAAATTCCAATCGGACATGAAGCCCTTTCTGACGGCGTTTGCCGGCTCAGAAGCAAGCGACAACTAAACCGTAAAGAATAGCGGTCCTGTAGATGGGTTGAGACAACCGGTAAGCAGTCTCGACCCCGATTTTATCGGCCTCGACTAGGACGTTGCCTGACGCGAGAGACGGGCATGCGTCGGCGTGTCCGATATCGCGTTATGCAGGATTTTGGCCAAGCCCGGAGCTTCGTCGGCAAGACGCGTTTTCCAGTTGGCGTTTGTTCCGCGTGCCCAAGGCATCGTTACATTGGTCCCGGCGCTTTCTTCCAGCACCCAAGTCATCCAGCGGTTGTTTTTGCCCATTGTATTGCTCCGTCTCAGTTTGATGGAGCGCCGCAGCTTTCTTGCTGCTTTACGGCCCCATCCGATGAATTCGTGTCCCGTTTTGAGACAGGATCAATCCACCATTCCAATGGGGCATCAGCATGTCGTGTTTTTAAGTTTCTTAAATTTCTTTGGAGAAAATTGTGGCGCAATACGACTGCACCGCAAAGCAGCAAAAAGGCCAGTAGATCAAAGGAGATGGACGAGATGAACTGCATGCCACGAGTCGTAACAGGCGAAGTTTAAGGCACGATTAAGGCGTCTCACTGCCTTGCCATCGTCAACTTTGGCGCAACAAACCAGAAACTAGAGCCTGATTGTTGCGATGAGCCGACCATAGTCTGCTTCTTTTTTATGAACACTGCGACGGTATGAATAAAAGCGCGCTGCATCTGAATAGGTGCAATGTCGCGTCCATTCCGCGTTGACCCCTGCGGCGCGCAAATGGTGCAACCCGTAGGCAGGCAAATCAAACTGCATCTTGTCGCCGTTGCCATTGGCAAAGAAGCGTGCGTTTTCCGGGTCCTCGTCATAGAACCGCTCGAAATACTCCAGCCCGACCTCATAGGCGGCCTGACTGATGCAGGGGCCGATAACCGCCTGGATGTGCTCTCGGGTTGCGCCCAGACCCACCATGGCGTCGACGGTGTTTTCCAAAATACCGGCAACTGCGCCACCCCAACCGGCATGCGCTGCACCGATGACACCCGCGTGTGTGTCGGCAAACAGCACCGGTTGGCAATCGGCGGTTAAAACGCCCAAGGCCACCCCTTCGGTGGCGCAGACCATGCCGTCTGCTTTTGGTTTGTCCTTGATCGGCCCGTCCACGACAACAACATCGGCCGAGTGGCATTGATGAACTGACACCAAATGGTCAGGAGGCACTTGCATAGCCTGCGCCACGCGTGCGCGGTTGGTCAGGACGATATCGGTCTGATCGGATGATCCTTGCCCGCAATTCAGCCCTTCAAAGACACCGGACGAAGCGCCGCCTTTGCGCGTGAAGAAGCCATGCCGCAACGGGGCTAGGCTATCGGCAGTTAGAATCTCCAGTGTCATGTCGAACTCGCAAGGTCAAAACCTGAGGGTACGGGCGCGCCGCGAGGCGTGAGGGTAATCGCTTTGAACAGGCTCCCCATTTCTTCGGGGTGCGTCAAGCGTCGATGTGCGGCGATGTGTTGATCAAGTTTTGCGCCTTGCAGGTTTTCAGCAAGAGCCTGCGCGCGTTGTGTGATACCAAGCTGTTCCAAAAACATGCCTTGTGGCGTCATCGGGCTGACGTGGCAGGCGGTCGCGGCGTTGGAAAGCGCTTCGAAATCGACATGCGCGGTGAGATCCGCGTGTCCGGGAGATGCCAGCGGGTCGACTGGACTGTGGTTCTCGACCGCCTGAAAGGTGTCGCCCAAAGACCGCCAATCGCCATAGTCGACGATTATTCCCGCGCCGCCCTGCGCAACTCGGTCGGCAAGTTCACCCATTATCGGGGCCGCAGACGGGCACAGCTCTACCACGTCGCCGGCACCAGTGTCGGCTAGGCGGTGAGACAGCGCATCGACACGCATGTCTTCAGTGAGGCCAAGTGTCAGTGCGCCGTCGTGCAGCCCGATACGCCGCTCGCTCCAGCCTTTGGTTCCACGTACGAATTGACGGATAGGAAGCGCGTCGAAGAATTCGTTGGCCAACAGCAGAACCGGTCCGGCAGGAAGGGCGGAGACATGCTCTACCCATTCAACATCTGCGCCGCTTAGGGTGTCTGTCTGGACATCGCGCAGGTGCTGGCTGGCCTCGACCAGAAGGACCTTGCGCGGGAAATCCGGAATTGCGGCCGTCGCCCGCAGGACATCTTTCATCAAGGTGCCACGACCGGGTCCCAGCTCGGCAAGGTAAGCGTCGGGCCGCCCCTGATCAATCCAAGCTTGCGCGAGGCAAAGCCCGAGCATTTCGCCAAACATCTGGCTGATCTCCGGCGCGGTGACGAAATCGCCAGCAGCCCCAAAGGGATCGCGCGTTGCGTAGTAGCCATGTTCCGGATGCAGCAGGCATTGCTGCATGTAGTCGGCAAGGTTCATCGGGCCGTCGGACGCGATCTGGCGGGCCAGCAGGTCGCGCAGCGCGGTCACGATCGCTTGGCCCGCACGATTAGAAGGACGCCGAGCACGATCATCGGGATCGAGAGCAATTGCCCCATCGTCAGCCCATACCCACCGATCTGCCATGCCAAGCCTAGGGGATTGCCGTCGCTGACGAACTGCGCGTCCGGCTGGCGGAAGAATTCTACAAAGCCGCGTGCCAGCCCGTATCCAGCAAGGAATACACCGATCATGGCCCCCGGACGCATGAGCCAACCGCGACGGTAGGCAAGCCAGAGCATCACTGCGCCAAGGAGCAGCCCCTCTAGACCCGCTTCATAAAGTTGTGACGGGTGGCGGGCGCACAGGCCCTCAATGCCGGGGCAGTCTTGGGCCGCTTGCCCCGGAAAGATGAACGCCCAAGGCACATCGGTAGGGCGGCCCCAAAGCTCCGCGTTAATGAAATTCGCGATCCGCCCCAGCATCAGACCGGTGGGCGCGGACACCGCGACAGCATCACCGACGCGCAAAGCGGGTAACTTGTATTTCCAGCAATAGGCCAGACCCGCGACCACCACGCCGAGGAAGCCGCCATGAAACGACATCCCACCCTCCCAAACTTTCAGAATTTCGGCGGGATTAGAGATGTAATAGCCGGGTTGATAGAACGCGACATAGCCCAGCCGACCACCCAGAACGACGCCAAGGATGATCCATGTCAGCAGGTCTTCCGGCTGATCTTTGGTCATCGGAGGGCCGCCATTACCCCAAAGGGCAGGGCGTTTGACCAGACCGACAACGATACGCCAGGCGATGATCAACCCGACGATATAGGCCAGCGCGTACCACCGTAGGGAGAAGGCAAAGCTGCCCAATTCGATGGTAAATATCTCGGGTGCGATCTCGGGGAAGGGAAGGGCAAATATTGTCATGGCCGTTTGGTGCGCTGAGGCTGCGACGAAGTCAACCTTGTGCGCGGCGGCAAGCCGACCCATATAGAGGCAAGTGACGAAGGAGTGACCAGATGCAGACCAAAAACAAGTTTTTCGACGATATGTCGCAACTGATGACGAACGCTATGGGCGTGGCGCAGGGTGCCAAGAGCGAGGCCGACAACGCCATGAAAGGCATGATGGACCGATGGCTGGCGGATCGTGATTTCGTGACGCGCGACGAATTCGAGGCGGTGCGTCTCATGGCGCAGAAGGCCCGCGAAGAGAACGAAGCCCTGAAGGCGCGCTTAGACGCGCTTGAGACGAAGAAGAAGCCTGCGGCCAAGAAACCCTAAGTCCGTTTCGGCCCTACCAGATGTCTTTATACAACTGAACGATCTCCTCAGCAGTCGGCACACGCGGGTTGTTTTGTGGCGAGCCGGAGGCCAAGGCCTGCTCCGCCATGATCGGTAAAGTGTCAAAGTATTGCTGCTTGTCCAACCCTTGCGCTGATGGCGCAGGGACCCGCAAATCATCGTTCAACCGGCGCAACCCTTCGACCAGTTTGCCGCACGCCACTGCATCATTGTCGCCGCTCGTGGCCATCTCCATCACCCGTGCGCAATCAGCGTAACGCGATTGCGCGTGGCCAACGGAGAATTCCGTGACCGCCGGCAGAAGCATCGCGTTGGACAATCCGTGCGCCACGTGAAAATGCGCCCCGATAGGGCGGCTCATCCCGTGCACCAACGCAACCGAGGCGTTCGAGAACGCCATCCCCGCCTGAGACGCCGCGAGCATCAATCCCTCGCGCGCCTCGGCATTGGAACCATCCATGCATGCTGCCCGTACATGCTTGGCGATCAACGGCATCGCCGACAAGGCGAAGGCGTCGGTATATGCGAAGGCGCGGCGCGAGACATAGGCTTCCATCGCGTGTGTGAGGCTATCGACCGCCGTATCCGCTGTGATGCGCCACGGTTTGGTGACCGTAAATTCCCAATCAATGATCGCTGCTGTGGCGACCGCCGCCAATCCAGACAAGTTATATTTCTCAGTCTTCACCGTGTCGGTGATCACACACCAGCGTGTCAATTCCGAGCCTGTGCCGCCAGTCGTCGGGATCAAAATCGTCGGCGGCCCAGATTTGTCGATCTGCGTCGGGGCCTTGTAGTCGCGCACATGGCCGGGATTGACCAACATGAATGAAATTGCCTTGGCCGTATCCATCGGGGAGCCGCCGCCCAAACCGATGACACAATCATAGTCGCTGGCACGAAAAGCGGCCAATCCTTCGTCCAAACAGGTGTCGGTGGGGTCCTCAATGACTCCGTCGAAAATACCGTATGCGATCCCCGCTGCTTCCAGAACATCAGTTACTCTTCCTACGTGGCCAAGCTCGACCAAGGTTCGGTCAGTCACGATTAAGGGCTTCGATAGCCCAAGCTGTTGCAGCACGTCTGCGGATTCCGATGCAACGCCACCTCCGATGCGGATGATGCGCGGGGATTGTACGCGTCCAATGCCCATTCCGGTCTCCTTCAAAACGATTGCCGAAGCCTGTCCGCTCCAAATCAAAGATGCAAGCCGCCTTGCCATTCTCTATGTGGGTCACATAAGTTCTGCCAAACAAACCAAACAGGGAACCTGACCCATGCTTCGTTTTGCTGCCGCGGCGCTCGCCGCTTTCACCGCTACTGCCGCCATCGCCGACGGGCATTTGCCCGATCTGGACGGAAAAGAAGTCGTCGTCGTAACTGAAAACGCCTATCCGCCGCTCCAGTTTATCGAGCCGGGAACCGGCAATGCAATCGGTTGGGAATATGATGCGATGGCCGAGATTGCCAAGCGGATCAACATTTCTGTCGTGTACGAGAATACAAGCTGGGATGCGATGATCCCTGCGGTGTCGCAGGCTCAATATGACCTTGGCATGACGGGTATTACCATCCGTGAGGACCGCAAGGAGAAGGTTGATTTCTCCGATAAATATATGACCTCGGCCATGTTGATGTTGGTACGCGGCGACGAGGAGCGCTTCTCCGACGCGGCTTCCTTCGCGGCGGATGAAAACCTGCTGATGGCGGCCCAACCCGGCACGACGCCTTTCTATGTCGGCGTTTATGACGTGCTCGACGGTAACGAAGAAAATCCGCGCATCATCAAGTTCGAAACCTTCGGCGCAGGTGTTCAAGCCTTGCGCACGGGCGACGTTGATCTGGTGCTGACCGACAGCACGGCAGGCTACGGCTATGCCTCCGCGTCCGAGGGCAAGTTGAAGATCGTCGGTGAAAAGCTGGGGACCGAAGATTTCGGTTTCATCTTCCCCAAAGGCTCTGAACTGGTCGCCCCGATCAACGCTGCCATCGCCGACATGGATAAGGATGGCACACTGGAAGCCCTGAACAAGAAGTGGTTCTTGGACTACAAACTCGGCGGCTAAACCACCGGTGCTTGGCCCGTCTAAACAATCGGACGACTTCCCCTATTGGTTGGTTCTTTTAGGGGGCGTCGTCGCCTATCTCGGCTATCAAGTCGTGGCGGACGATCTGTATTCCCAAGTGCTGGGCACTTTGGCGAAGGGCATCAAAATTACCGTTACCGTGACGTTAATCGGGTTTTCGATCGCTTCGGCGCTGGGGCTGGGGTTGGCGTTGATGTCGACTTCGCGCAGCATCATCATCCGCCAGATCGCGCGGTTCTATATCGAAGTGGTGCGGGGAATTCCAATCATCGTGCTGCTGCTCTATGTAGCCTTCGTGGTGGCGCCGGGTTTTGTTGCGCTAGTAAATTGGCTGCTGCAACCCTTTGACGCCGAGCTGATCCGAACCCGACAATTCCCCCTGTTGTGGCGGGCGACCATGGCGCTCGCTATCGGTTATTCCGCGTTCATCGCGGAAGTGTTCCGCGCGGGGTTGGAGTCAGTGGATCGCGGCCAGATCGAGGCGGGTCACACGCTTGGCCTCAATCGCTGGCAGCGGTTTCGCTACATTGTCTTCCCGCAAGCGATCCGCACGATCCTTCCACCGCTGGGCAATGATTTCGTCGCCATGGTGAAGGACTCCAGTCTGGTGTCGGTTCTGGGCGTTGGGGACATTACCCAGCTTGGCAAGGTGACGGCAGCCGGTAACTTCCGCTACTTCGAGACCTACAATGTGGTTGCCCTAATCTATCTTACGCTCACGGTGACCCTGTCCTTGGCCTTGCGCCGGTTTGAACGGCATATGCGCCAACCCGATCAGGACTGATTGCATCCGGCTCACAAGCGCATAGGTTAGGCGCAAAGGAGCTACATCCCATGAACAACCCTCTACTTGCCGATTGGACCACACCTTTCGGGCTGCCACCCTTCGCTGATATGTCCGACGACGACTTCGCCCCCGGGTTCGAAGCATCTCTGATGCAGGCCCGTGCGGAGCTTGCTGAAATCATCGAAAACCCCGAGCCTCCCACCTTCGAGAACACAATTGATGCGTTGGAGCTGATGGGCGAGGCGATGCACAAGGTGCTGTCGCCGTTCTACACATTGGCGGGAGTCGACAGCAATCCTGCCCGCGAGGCGTTACAGCGGGAGTTTTCACCCAAACTGGCGGCATGGGGTTCCGAAGTGTCGATGAATCCGGAGCTGTTTGCACGTGTTGATGCCCTCTGGCAGGACCGCGAGAAACTGAAGCTGACACCCGAACAGATGCGTGTGCTGGAGTTGACCCGCCGCGGGTTGGTGCGCGCGGGGGCGCAGCTGGAGGGTTTTGCCTTCGACCGCCTGAAACAGGTGAAAGAGCGTCTTGCCGTTCTTGGCACGCAGTTCACGCAAAACCTGCTCGCCGACGAGCGTGCGTGGTATATGGAACTTGACCCCGAAGACTTGGAAGGGCTGCCCGGTTTCGTTTTGGCAACGGCCAAGGCGGCGGCAGAAGAGAAAGGCGCGGTAGGCCATGTCGTGACCTTGTCCCGCTCCCTCATCGTCCCTTTCCTGCAATTCTCTGCCCGCCGCGACCTGCGGGAACGGGCTTACGAGGCTTGGACGTCTCGCGGTGCCAATGGCGGTGAAACCGACAACCGCTCCATCGCCGCCGAAATTCTGGCGCTTCGGGAGGAGCGTGCACATCTTCTGGGCTATGACGACTTCGCCACCTACAAGTTGGAAACGGAAATGGCCAAGACGCCAGACGCGGTGCGCAAACTGCTGATGGAGGTGTGGGAGCCTGCCAAAGCACAGGCCGACCTGGATGCGCAAAGTCTGGCCGCGATGATGAACAATGACGGTGTGAATGACGCGCTGGAACCATGGGACTGGCGTTATTATTCCGAAAAACGTCGCGCGGAAGAGCATGATTTGGACGAGGCCGAGCTGAAGCCTTACCTGCAGCTCGACCGCATGATCGAGGCAGCATTTGACTGCGCGACCCGCCTTTTTGGTCTGGAATTCAAAGCGTTGGATGTGCCGCTGCATCACCCCGACGCCCGCGCTTGGGAGGTGACCCGCAAGGGAGAGCATATCGCTGTGTTCATCGGTGACTATTTCGCCCGTAGCGGCAAACGCTCTGGCGCTTGGTGCTCCGCACTGCGCTCGCAACAAAAGCTGCGCGGCGACATCCGCCCTCATGTGATCAACGTGTGCAACTTCGCCAAACCGGCGAAGGGCAGCCCAGCTCTGCTCAGCTATGACGACGCGCGGACCCTGTTCCACGAGTTCGGCCATGCGCTGCACCAAATGCTATCGAATGTGACCTACGAGTCCATCTCCGGCACCTCCGTCGCGCGTGATTTCGTGGAACTTCCCAGCCAGCTCTTCGAGCATTGGCTCGAAGTACCGGAGGTCTTGCAAAAATACGCAACGCACGCGGAAACCGGCGAGCCGATGCCCGCCGATATGCTGCAACGTATGCTGGATGCGGCGAACTATGATCAGGGGTTTGCAACGGTCGAATACGTGGCCTCCGCGATGGTTGATATCGAGTTCCATTCCGGCGATGCGCCCGAAGATCCAATGACCATGCAGGCGGAGATCCTTGAAGGCATGGGGATGCCGCCCGCTATTCGCATGCGCCACGCAACACCCCATTTCGCCCATGTTTTTGCAGGCGACGGCTATTCATCCGCCTATTACAGCTACATGTGGTCAGAGGTGATGGATGCAGACGCCTTCGCAGCGTTTGAGGAAGCAGGAGGCGCTTTTGACGCGGCGACTGCGCGCAAGCTGGAAGACCACATCCTTTCGGTCGGAGGGCTTCGCGAAGCAGACGAACTTTACACAGAGTTCCGCGGTCGCCTTCCCGGTGTAGAGGCGCTGTTGAAAGGTCGTGGATTGGACAAGGTTGCATGAAACTTACATCCGAACAGTCCGACGCTTTGATCCAGATTGTCCGTGATGTTGCCGCGCGCGAAATCAGGCCGCTGTTCCGTAAACTGGACATATCGGACATCGGCAGCAAATCTGCGCCGGATGACTTGGTCACCGTCGCCGACCGAGCGGCGGAGCTGGCGATCTCCGCCGCTGTTCGCGACTTGCTGCCAGACGCCGCGATTGTCGGGGAGGAGGCCGTCTCTGCCGACAAATCAGTCCTTGACCGCGTGGGGCAGGGGCAGGTTGTGGTAGTCGACCCCATTGATGGCACATGGAACTTTGCGCACGGGATCGCCACTTATGGTGTGATTCTGTCTGTCGTGGAGGATGGTGAGACGGTTTTCGGTCTGCTCTACGACCCCAGCTATGACGACTGGATCATTGCTACGAAAGGACAGGGCGCATGGTTCTGCGATGCCGCTGGCAATCGCCGCCAGCTGACTTTGGAACGTCCGCCAACCGTTGCCGATTGCTTCGGTTATGTCGGAATGTATCTGTTCGAAAAGCCCCAGCAAGCACAGATCGCGGCGCAGCTTCCTGCGTTCCGGCGCACACAGTCCTTGCGCTGCGCATGCCATGAATACCGACTTCTTGCCGGCGGAGCGTCCCAGTTTTATCTGACAGGGATGCTCAATGTCTGGGATCACGCGGCGGGTGTTTTGATTTATCAGGAGGCGGGCGGCGTCGTCCGGCTTATGGATGGGCGCGATTACCATCCGACCATGCGGCAGGGCAGGTTGCTTGCGGCAACGTCGGAGGAGCTATGGCAAGACCTCGCGCAGCGGTTCTCGTTTCTGGGGTAGGGGAGCCAAGGGGCGATAACTTACTCGCGGATTTCACCCGGCATCAGCCCCCACAGCTTTTCGCGCGGCATCCAGCCTTTTGTTCCATCCAGAGTGACGCGACACCAATATTGGTCGCATTTTCCCAACCGCGCGACGACGCCCATTTCGGCATGGGCGACGATGTTTGATGCGGTGTCGGCCAGTTTGTAAATCGGGGTCAGGTCTTCCTCGATCAACCCGAATCTGGAGCCGCTCAACAACGTGTAGTGAACCCAGCCGCCCGCGCCATCACGGTCAACGACGCGACGCCAATGGCCGTGCTCGGCCACGATCTGTAGCGGCATATTGCGATGCTTGAATACCCAATCGATGCGATGGGAAAGCGACGGACCTCGTCGCACGTTTCCCTCGGATGCTTTCAGCGACACAAAACGTGGAAGGGGCAAATTGGTGACGGGACCGCGTTCGGAGGCGACGGCCAGTATAGGAGAACATAATAAGCATGCGACCAAAGCCGCAATTTTGATAACCCGTTTCATTGACCGTCCTGCTTGCACTGCTGCACTTGTTCTATTTGGGGCATTTCTAGCCTTGCCCCTTGGGCCGCGATCTTGTCACTATGGGGTTGGAATTTCCACTCAAGGATGAACACAAATGCCAAACCAGAAGCTGAGTGTTGTCGTCACGCGACGGTTGCCCGAACACGTTGAGACTCGCATGAAGGAGCTGTTCGACGTTACCTTGCGTCCGGACGATACTCCGATGAGCCGTGACGAGTTGGTTAATGCCGTGAAAACCGCAGACATATTGGTCCCGACCCTGACCGATAAAATTGATGCGGGACTGCTTGGGCAGGCAGGAGAGAAGCTGAAACTGATCGCGAACTACGGTGCGGGGGTAGATCACATCGACGTTCACACCGCCCGTCAACGTGGCGTTCTGGTGTCCAACACACCCGGTGCTGCGGCGGAGGACACGGCCGATATGACCATGGCGTTAATTCTTGCAGTGACCCGCCGCATTCCCGAGGGACTGGCGGTCATGCAATCGGGCAACTGGGAAGGGTGGTCACCGACGGCCCTCATGGGCGGCCGCATCGCGGGCCGCCGTCTTGGTATTCTCGGGATGGGGCGGATAGGGCAAGCCGTCGCGCGTCGGGCCCGGGCGTTTGGGATGCAGGTTCACTACCACAATCGAAAAAAGGTCCACGAAGGCATCGCCGACGAGCTGGAAGCCACGTATTGGGACAGTCTCGACCAGATGATCGCCCGTATGGATGTGGTATCGATCAACTGTCCGCACACGCCGTCGACCTATCACTTGATGAACGCGCGTCGTTTAAAGCTGATGAAACCGGACGCGGTGATCGTGAATACCTCGCGCGGCGAGGTGATTGACGAAAACGCCCTGACTCGCATGCTGCGTGCTGGCGATCTAGCGGGTGCGGGCCTCGATGTGTTCGAGCACGGCACCCAGATCAACCCCCGCCTGCGTGAGTTGAACAACGTCGTGCTGCTGCCTCACATGGGCTCCGCCACCCGCGAGGGGCGTCTGGAGATGGGCGAGAAGGTCCTGCTGAACATCAAGACATTCGCTGATGGCCACCGTCCACCAGATCAGGTCGTGCCGGGGATGCTGTAACTCTACTGGGGACCATTTCTTTCTAGTTTTCTCACCATGTCGCGGAACATTTGCCGCCCTTGGCGGTTGTCTAGTCATACCGTAACCGAATGAAAGGAATACGAGATGAACTGGGACCAAATCGAAGGCAACTGGAAAGAATGGAAGGGCAAAGCCCAAGCGAAGTGGGGCGAGCTGACCAATGACGAGCTTGACCAAGCTGAAGGCAATCGCGAGAAAATCGAGGGCCTGATCCAGCAAAAATACGGCAAGACTAAAGAAGAAGCGCGCAAAGAAGTCGACAGCTTCATGGCGAGCTAAGTCATGGCTGACACTGACCGCACCGAAACAGACGCCCGGGGTCAGCTTTTCGACCAACTCGACGATGTCCGTGCGGGCATGTTGGGGGTCGAGGGCTCCGGGCAACACATGCAGCCGATGACCCACTATTTCGACCGCGACACCGGCGAATTGTGGTTCATCACCTCCCGCGACACTGACTTGGTTCGTGGCATCGGGCAGGGCAACACGGCACATTTCTGCGTCCAAAGCACGTCGCAGGACTACTACGCCTGCCTGTCCGGCCCGATCCGCCAAAGTCAGGACCAGGCCAAGCTGGATGAGATCTGGTCCGCCGTTGCCGCCGCGTACTTTGAGGGCGGTCGCGAGGATCGAGATGTCTGCCTGCTGCACATGCCTCTGCGCGAGGCGGCGATCTGGTCATCCTCCGGCAACCCGTTCGCTTTCGGCATAGAGGTGCTCCGCGCCAACATGACCGAGGATACTGCCAAGACGGGCACGCACAAGGTGATCAATTTCGCGTCTGCGGCGTAGCCGAAAAAACTCCGCCCAATTGGACTAGTCACCTGCCGCAAATGAAGTAGTGCAAGGCTGTGACGTCTAGATTTGAGAACAATCTATGAGGCGGCTAATATTTGAGGCTCCCGAAAGTGATTTCGGGAGCCTTTTTTCCTATCTTGCGGATGTCTGCTTTGCGGACTTTGCTGTCGTTGAGAAAACGTCGTCTAGCTAAGTCCAAGATGTCTTGAGATCATAAAGATCGAAAATCTTGGTGGCACGGTTCAAGGCTTCGGTGTTTTCCGAATAGAACAGCACATTTCCTTCCCAAAATTCGACATAGTCGGTTGAGCCATTCGTAAGTAATTTGGCATCCCACCCTCCAACGCTGAGCAATGTGCAAAGCACAACCAACGCTTCGGCTTCCACATTTTGTTCATATTTTCCAGCCGTCTGATCCATCAAGTCATCAGAAAGTGGCCCCAAAAGTATCGCCGGGTTCTCAACTAGGTGATCAGATGCCAGACCCTCTCCTAAGACGTTGAGAAATTGATGCTTTTGGGACGGGAATCCATCCTCGAAATGATCAATCCATAACAGCCGATGCGAATTTTTTGGAAGCCAATCGGCCATCGATAGAAACACGTTGGGGAGTTGAAACGGACTTGGATCAAAGAGCCGCCCTATACGTTCCGACTTGTCCGCACCGTCACCTACTCGGTGCAAAAGTCGCCGATACCATGCGTTCTCCAAGGAAACTGCATACTTGTCTTCGCCCAAGTATTTTATCGCCTCGGTGATATTTAATGATTTCACTGCGACCTACTTGATCAACCTTAAGGTCATGTGACGATAGGTTGAGTGATAAAGCTAGTCAATTTGGGGCTCAAAGAGGCCCTTCGCAACTTCAAGTTGCACCATCCAAGGGAATGGGCCGTTCGCTTGGTGAGTAGCCCGCTGGTCAGGACGCGAGGCCTACCCGTCGATCTTCCCCGCCATAATGGCAATCGCCTTTTGGTAGACCCCCGCCGCATTCCATTGCTTGATCACCGCGAAGTTGGTCTGCCCCTCTTGGTAGCCAGCGCCGCGTTCCCAGCCTTTGCCCTTCAGAAAGTTCGCCGTCGAAGCCAAGGCGTCCGCCATATTGTTGAGGTCGATACGGCCGTCGCCATTCCCATCTTGACCGTATTTCAACACGTTGCCCGGCAGGAATTGCGTGTGCCCCAACTCGCCATGTTTTGCACCGATTGAGTTTGGTGAAATGATACCGCGATCTACAAGCTTCAATGCAGCCAGCGTATGACCGGTGAAAAACTCGGTGCGTCGGCAATCATAGGCCAATGTCGCGATGGAGGAGACGACATTGCTGTCACCCATAAACCGTCCAAAGCCGGTTTCCATGCCGTGAATTGCGATAATGACACCTGCTGGCACACCATATTTCTTTTCCAATGATCCGTAGAATCCGGCATCCTTGGCTTTGCGCTTGCGGCCTTGCGCCACAATCGTATCCGCTCCCCTAACTTTCAGAAATTTGTCCAACGAATATTTGAAGCTCTTCTGGTTTCGGTCGGCGGCGATAGTCCGCTTGGCATAGCTCGTTCCTGCCAATGCGGCCAAGCCGCGCTTGCCGACGCCAGCTTGCGCAGCCTCACCGGCGAAGGATGCTTTCCAGGCGTTGTACCCGTTGGCGTTGTTGCCGCATTGCGCGGCGAAAGAAGGGGAAGCCAGCGCAATTGCGGCAATAAGGACGGCGGAACGGAGCATGGTATAAATCCATTTGAGAGAATTCTGATCTGTAAAGACTAGCCACGCAGCGACCCCGGTGCAACTGGCGGAGCGCCCGCTTGTCGGAAACGGTGGATTTTGCGTCGAAAGATGCGCGGGGATCGGCGTTTGCCTTGCTAGACAGAGGCCAAGCAAGCCCAACGGGAGTCGGTTAGAATGAAAACGCATGTCAAAGCACTGGTCGTCGGCGGCGGTGCCGTCGGAACCTCGATCGCCTACCATCTGGGCAAGGCCGGTTGGGACACCATGCTGCTGGAACGCGACGAGCTGACCTCCGGCTCCACATGGCACGCGGCGGGGCTCTTGCCCTATTTCAACATGTCGTTCGCCACGACCCATATCCATGACTACTCGATCAAGTTCTACAAGCAGCTTGAGGCGGAAACCGGCCTGAACGCGGGCTTCTCGGTCTGCGGCAACCTGCGCATGGCCCGCACACAGGACCGTATGGACGAATACGCGCTGTACTCCTCCACCGCCGAAACCGTCGGTGTACCACATGAATGGCTCACCCCGTCCGAGATCAAAGCCCGCTGGCCGCTGATCCGGACCGACGATCTGAAAGGCGCAATTTACCACAACACGGACGGCTACATTAACCCCGCCGACGTCACCATGGCGATGGCCAAGGGCGCGCGCCAGCACGGCGTCACGATCGAGCGCAAATGGCAGGTCGACGGCTACGAGTGGACCGGCTCCGAATGGCGTGTGACCGTCACCAAGATGGTCGAAAAGGGCGGTAATCTTGTTGCCTCGGACGAGCAGACCGTGATCACAGCCGAACACGTCGTCACCGCCACGGGCAACCATGCGCAGCGGACTGCGGAGTTGCTGAAGATAAAAATCCCGGCCATCCCCGTTGAACACCAGTTCATCGTGATGGAGCAGGACCCCGCGCTGGTCGAATGGCGCAAGACCAACCCCGAACACCCCGTCATCCGCGACGCCGACGCGCAAAGCTATGTCCGCGAGGAACGCGGCGGCTGGATATTGGGCGTCTACGAGAAGAATGCGCCAGCCCGCTTTGAATACGGCGTCCCCGACAGCTTCCGCGCCGACCTGTTCCAGCTCGATCTGGAGCGGATCGAGCAGCAATATATGGAAATGATCCACCGCATCCCCTCCTGCGAGGAATGCGGCCTCAAGGACGATTTCAACGGCCCGATCTGCTACACCCCTGACGGCAACCCGCTGGTCGGCCCCGCGCCGGGCTTGCGCAACATGTGGCTGGCCGAAGGCTTCTCGTTCGGCATCACGGCGGCTGGCGGCACGGGCTACTACCTTGCCCAGATGATGGTCGAGGGCGAGGCAGAGATCGACATGGCCTCCCTCGACCCCAAACGCTACGGCTCCTGGATGACCACCGAGTTCGCCGCCCGCAAGAACGAGGAATGCTACGACCACGTCTACATCCTGCACCACCCTGACGAGGAACGGCCCGCAGCACGCCCCTTGCGCACATCGCCCGCCTATGACCGCCAAGCCGCCCGCGGTGCGCAATTCGGCTGGGTCAACGGGTGGGAGCGCCCCAACTACTACGCCCCCGAAGGCTTCAGCGACCACGACGCCCGCAGCTTCAGGCGCGGCGGCTGGTGGCAATACGCGGTAGAGGAGGCCAAGGCCATCCGCGAAGGCGTGGGCCTTGTCGACGCGACCGCCTTCACCAAGCACATCGTCAAAGGGGCAGGCGCTGCCGCCTTCCTTGACTGGTTCACCACCAACAAGCTGCCGAAGGTGGGTCGCATCAACCTGACCTACGCGCTGACCGACGCCGGCACCACGCGCACGGAATACACCATCGTGCGGCTGGCCGAGGACGAGTTCTATCTTGTGAGCGCCGGTGCATGGACCGCCTATGACGCCGACTATCTGCGCAAAAGCATTGAGGACATGGAACCTCAGTTCGGCCGCATCGAGTGCCAGGACGTCACCACCCAATGGGGCGTCTTCGCTATAGCAGGCCCGAAATCCCGCGACGTTCTGAACGCCGTGATAAAGGACGCCGACCCTTCTACGGCGCTTTCCAACAAGCGCTTCCCGTGGCTGTCGGCCAAGCAGATCGAGCTGGGCATGTGCCCCGTTAACGCTATTCGCGTAGCCTATACCGGCGAGCTTGGCTGGGAGTTGCACCATCCTATCGAGATGCAGAACTACCTGTTCGACCTTCTCGAAAAGGCTGGTGAGCCGCATGGCATGAAACTGGTCGGCGCGCGGGCGCAAAACTGGCTACGTCAGGAAAAATCCTATCGAGCTTTCGGCAACGAATTGGGCCGCGACGCGACCCCGATGGAAGCCGATCTGCCCCGCTTCGTTGATCTGGAAAAAGACTTCCGTGGCAAGGACGCGATGCAGGCTTTGGGTATCCGCTCCAAATGCGTGACGTTGCTGATTGACGGGCCGGACGATGCCGACCCGTGGGGCCGTGAGGCGCTGTATTCTGGCGACACCAAAGTGGGCCGCTTGACCTCCGGTGGATACTCCGTCGCGTTCGGCAAAAGCATCGGTATGGGCTACGTTAAACCGGAACTGGCCGAGGTTGGCACCAAACTGAAAGTCCGCATGCAACGCGAGCTTTGGGACGCCACCGTGGTCGAAGACAGCCCCTACGATTCCAAAAATGCAACCATCCGCATGGATGGCTGAGAGTCAGGGAGGGGGACAGAGTCCCCCTTCACCTTCTTGGGATATTTTTTGAGCTATACTCGGTTTTAGCTGAGTAACTTAGTCGCGCATTCGCCACAGCTTGATCCGGCGTCTAGCGCGCACGATCATACCCGCCAGTGGCCCGCGCAAGGCGGTGATGTCGACCGCAAGCAGCAAAAGCCCGATCGGCAGCATCCAGAAGCCGAAGACTGGCAGAATGGCCAGAAATCCGCCAATGATGAAGATCAAGGCGACCGGCACGCGGATGATCCACCAACCCCGAGCGCGGATCGCTTTCAGCGGGCGCTGTAGCGCAGGCATCGTCCTTTCGATGGCATCAAATTGACGCTCGAAACGACGAGTTTCGCGTGCACGCTTATGTGGATCAGGTGACATTATGTGGCTTCACCTATGACCGACTCTCGCACAATTCAATCGGTTGAAAACCGCTGGGGTGACAGGGACCGAACGGTGTCATTGTCGAGTTCAGGGGCGCGATTGGCCACTAGATCAGCAAGCAACTGGCTTGCGGCGGGGGCGGTTTGAAAACCGTACCCGCCTTGTCCTGCGCACCACCAAAACCCGTCCCGCTCCGACGCGCCGATGGCAAGGCAACGGTCCGGCGCGAACGTGCGCAAGCCCGCCCAGTTCGCGATCATCCGTTGCACCGGCGTGGTGACATGCTCTTCGTAGCGGGCAATCCCCTCTGCCAGCACCATATCGACGGCCCATGCATCCATTGGTACGACGGGCTCTTCATCGGCAGGTGAAATCAACACAGCACCCGCATCAGGCTTTGCGTACCAGTTTTCACCCGGTCCAAACAGCATCGGCCAGCGGGCAACATCGTGGCCGTCCGGCGCGGCGACCCGCGCCATGGAGCGGCGCATCGGTTGTAGCCCCAACGGGCTGACGCCTGCCAATTGCGCGATCTGGTCCGCCCACGCCCCTGCGGCGTTGATGATCTGGCGCGCCTCGTAATCTTCACCAGCCGACACGCGCCATCCTTGCGGTGTTTTCTCAATCGCCGAGACGTCCGCACGGGTCACGACCGTCCCACCATTGCCGCGCATGTGCCGAATGAATCGCTGTATCGCGGCGTCCGTGTCAATATCCCATGCATCCTCGTGATACCCAACTTGGGTGACGCGATTGGGATCGACGATTGGAAATAATTCAGCCGCTTCGACCAACGTTAAACGGCGCAACTGCATGGAGACCATGTCGGTCGTGAAGGCCAACTCGTTCCCCTCTTGGCCAAGCAGCATCATCCCGCGTGGAAGATCACGCGACCCGTTCACGTTCAGATGCCAGTCTTTACTCGCACGATTCAAGACGACCGTGGAGGGCTTGCCGTAGGTTTCCTCAAACATCGCCGCAGAGCGGCCGGAGGCGTGATAGGCCAAAGCGTCTTCACGCTCTAGCAGAGTCACGCTGCCCAAATCTGACAGGCGCGCTGCGGCTGAGGCACCGGCAATCCCGCCGCCGATCACCAGAAAATCAATCATGCTTCTTCAAGTCTATCGGTCGCCGGAGGCGGTGTTTGGCTCAGGGTGGTGACTTCGTCATACAAGGCTTCGCTCATTTCAAAATCCAGTGCTGCCAAGGACGGCGCAAGTTGTTCCGACGATCGGGCCGAAATGATCGGGCTGGCGACCTTGGCGTTCTTGGCGACCCAAGCCACGGCAAGCGTGGCGGCATCGGTGCCATGTTTCGCGGCGAGCGCGGGGAGCGCGGCTGCGGCCTCGTGCATCCACGCGACATTGTAACGGGCATTGTAGCGTGTGTCGTCAATGAGGCGTCCCGCCGCTTCATCGCTGGCGTATTTCCCTGTCAACAACCCGCCACCCAGCGGAGAGTAAGGGACAACAGCGATACCTTGATCAGCGCATGCGGGTAATATTTCGACCTCGGCTTGACGCTTCACCAGATTATACATGGGTTGAAGGACATCCACCGTGGTTCCCAAATCGCGGGCGACCTGTGCGGCCTTCATCACCTGCCATGCCGCGAAATTGGATATCCCGATGTAGCGGATCAACCCGTCTTCGCGCAATTCTGCGAGCGCCTCGAAGCTGTCCTGCAGAGGTGTCTGGGGATCGAACCGGTGCAAGTACAAAAGGTCGATCATATCGACCTTCATGCGGGAGCGGCTTTCCTCGAACGATTGCAGCACGTTGGCTTTGGTCGTGGGTTTGTCATACGCGATTTTGGTGGCGATCAGAACGTCGTCGCGTTCTGATTGCACGAAGCGGCCGAGCATCGTTTCGGATTGGCCGCCGGTGTAAACATAAGCTGTGTCAAAGAAGTTGATACCCGCGGTGCGGCAGTCTTCATACATCGACTGGCTGGCGACGATGTCGGCCTTGCCGCCGAATTGCATGGTGCCAAAGCAAAGCTTGGATGCGGGGGCCCCGTTGGCCGTGGTCAAATGTATCATGCGTTTGAACTTGGCAGAAAGATTTTGCTGTGGAAAGGGAATAGGGTGCGACTTGCAAAGGTCAGATACAGCCCCGAGTTGGGGGCTGTGTCTGTGGTTTGAGAGGATCGCTACCCCCGTAGTTTGTGATGGAGCAGGATCGGGACGACCAAATCCTCTTCGTCTACCAGATGTCTGGCCAGAAAGGCTTCGATCTCCGACGCAGTTTCAAGAAGCGCGCCGGATTCTTCATAGGCCTGTGCCTCGTCAAGCTGGGTGAGCTTGACCACGCGGTTGGCTTGTCGGGTAAAACGGTCCAGCACGTTGTCCAAAGCAAGATGATCGGTCTCCAACGTCTCCAAGCCAGCATCAAACCGGCCATCAGCGGCGGACAATTCTGGAAAGAAAGAATGGTCTTCCCATCCGTGATGCCCGTGCAGGTTTCTCACCAACAGGTTGCCGTAATACGCCAATCTGCCGGCGGAATCCTCTGCCGAACGGTCTTTGTTCAGATAGCTCTGGGTATTGAGGCGAACCTCCCGTCCAAGTTGTCGAAACATGTCATGAGCCCCCATCCAGTTTTGAATAGAAGCGGCGAAGTTCGGGTGACCCGGCCAAGCTTCGCGCGGGTAGTCCCGAAGCAGGATGCGCATTTCATCAGGCAGCGCATCCTGTCTCACAGTTTGATTTGTTGTCATCCATGCCAAATGAGGATGCGTGACCTGATAACAACTGCGTGTTCGCGCAGGTTAGCTATGCGATTGGCGCACCATCACCGACGTCAGCTGTCTACAGGATCCGAAAAGCCCGCGTCTTTATGGCTTCCGTCGCAATAGGGTTTGTTCTTCGACGCACCGCAGCGGCACAGGAATGCCTTCGGCAGGGTGGCAATCTGGCGTCCCGTACCTGTGGTCAGCTCGATATTGCCCTCGATCTTGAGCGGGCCGTCAGGGATGCGAAGTGTCGCGACCTTCCCGCCATGTTGCTCCGACCCGGCAGGGGATTTCGGCGATGGCTCTCCCGTCGCTGTGAACCCGGCCTCTACATGGGAGTAGTCGCAGTAGGGCTTGTTCTTGGAGAGACCACAACGGCACAATGTGACCCTGCTTTCTGTCTCCACCCCGTCGATCTCGAAACTTCCGGACGCGGCCAAAGGACCGTTTTCCAGAACAGCAATCTGGTTGATCTGAGGAGGGGTCTCGTTAACGCCAGTTTCACGGTGGAAGGCCAAGGCACCCGAAGGGCAGGTTCGCACCACGGCGGCGATGTCGTCAGCCGTTGCGTTGTCAGGTTGCACCCAAGGGCGCTGCTTTGGGTCAAACACAGTTGGAAGTTTCAAGAAGCAGTTGCGCGCGTGAACGCATCGCTTCAGATCAAAACTGACCGTGATGTCTTTGCCTTCGTATTCTTTGCGGCGCATGCGCGTCTCCTGCTGTTTGGATTCCCCGACTTTAGCATGCCCAATGAAGCGCTGCGCACCAAACTAAAAAGGCCCGCAGCTTGGATGCTGCGGGCCTTGATCGCTACAACTGCGTTGGCATTAGTTTGGAATGTCGCCAGTGATGCCTTCAACGTAGAAGTTCATGCCAGCCAGCGTGCCGTCATCGGCAGTCTCACCCTCGGCCAACCAGTCGGATCCGTCCTGCTTTTTCAGCGGGCCGGTGAACGGGTGGTAGGAGCCGTCCGCCAAGCTGTCTTTCAGTGCCAAAGCTTCTGCTTTCACGTCAGCAGGAACAGCGTCGGAAATCTCGCCGATGCCAACCATGCCCGGGCCGATGCCGTCCCACGTGTCGGTGCTTTCCCAAGTGCCGTCCATGACCGCTTTCACGCGTTCGATGTAATAGGGCGCCCAGTTGTCGATGATCGACGACACCCGTGGCATGGGCGCATATTCCGACATGTCGGACGCCTGACCGAAAGTGATCACGTTGCCCGCCTTCTGAGCCGCAGCCTGTGGCGCAGTCGAGTCGGTGTGCTGCAAGATCACGTCGGCACCCTGTTCGATCAGCGCGGTCGCCGCATCGGCTTCCTTTGCAGGATCAAACCAAGTGTAGGCCCAGACAACGCTGAATTCGACGTCAGGGTTCACCTTCTTGGCGTGGATGTAGGCCGCGTTGATGCCACGGATAACTTCCGGGATCGGGAACGACGCGATGTAGCCGACCTTGTTGGTCTTGGTCATCTTGCCCGCGATGTGGCCCTGAACTGCGCGGCCTTCATAGAAGCGGGCAGAGTATGTCGACACGTTGTCTGCACGTTTATAGCCGGTGGCGTGCTCGAACTTCACTTTCGGGAATTTTGCAGCAACCGCATTGGTCGGGTCCATATAGCCAAACGAGGTGGTGAAGATCAGGTCAGCGCCGGACAGCGCCATTTGTGTGATCACGCGCTCCGCGTCGGCACCCTCAGGGACGCTTTCTTGGAAGATGGTCTCGACCTTGTCGCCGAACTCGGCTTCGACGGCCAAACGGCCTTGGTTGTGCTCGTAGGTCCAGCCGCCATCGCCGACAGGGCCGACGAAGATGAAGCCGACCTTGGTTTTGGCGTGGCCGTCGGCGAATGCGCCGGTGGTCAGTGCGAGGGCGGCAACGGCCCCTGCAAGGATAGTTCTGCGTTTCATGAGTGGTATCTCCCCAGGTTTAAAACAGTTAGTGGCCTCAGTGAGAGGCATGGAAAGCGCGGCCGAGGCAGGCGGGCGCGGCAAGTGATGCGCGGGCTTTGCCACCCTTGCGGGGGGCCGACATTATGACCAGCACAGCGATGGTTATCAGATACGGCGACATGGACAAGTATTCCACTGGAATCGCCAGCCCCGCAGCCTGCAAGTTCAGCTGCAACACGGTTACCCCGCCAAAAAGATAGGCGCCCAGCAACACGCGTAAGGGGCGCCAAGAGGCAAAGACCACTATTGCCAGCGCAATCCAGCCCGCGCCCGCCGTCATGCCCTCGGTCCATTGGGGGACGCGGATGAGGCTCAGATACGCACCGCCCAATCCCGCACACGCGCCGCCAAACATGATCGCCAGCAAGCGAACCTTCACGACCTTGTAGCCAAGTGCATGCGCCGCGTCGTGGTTCTCGCCGACCGCGCGCAAGATTAGCCCTGCGCGGGTGAATTTCAGCACCGCCCATGTTCCGACGCAAAGGGCCAGTGTCAGATAAACCATCAAGTCATGGGTAAACAGAACCCGACCAATGAAGGGGATGTCGGCAAGCGGTCCGAAGTTCAGCTTTTCGACCGCGGGTGGCCGGATGCCGACATATCCCTGACCTAGCAGCGAGGATAGTCCGAGGCCGAATAGCGTAAGAGCGAGACCCGTGGCGACTTGGTTGGACAGCAAATACTGGGTCAGAAGGCCGAAGATCAGCGACAAAAGCGCCCCACCTAGGGCCGCCGCGATAAAGCCGAATACGGGCGATCCGGTTTCAACCGCGATTGCAAAGCCGCAGATCGCGCCGGTGATCATCATGCCTTCGACGCCAAGGTTCAGCACGCCGGATTTCTCGACAACCAACTCGCCAAGTGCGGCCAGTAAGATAGGAGTCGCGGCAACCATGAGGGAGGCCAGAAGGAGGGTAGGGGAGATTGCGCTCAGGTCCAATGAACACCCCCGATCGCGAGGCAATATGCGCAGGTGGCAACCCATCCTGCGGTGAAACCAACACCCATGACAGGCAGGTGCATTGCATGACTTGTAATCGCGCGCAGCTTATTCCTCACGCGTGGCACAAGCAGTGCCAGCGCAGCGAGTGCTAAAACCAGCGCGACATGAGCAAGCACAAACAAAAGCCCTGCGGTGCCACCGGTTTCCATATGCAACATCCATGGCAACATGAGACCCATCATGCCCCCCATGAAAAGTGGTGCTTTGTGCAATTGCATCATGCGACCTTCCTTTTGCCAAACCTGATCCGGTAGTTCGTCAACACATCCACTGCCAGCAAGAAAAACAACAACATCCCTTGGAATGCTTGGATCGCGGCTGTGGGAACCCCCAGCATGAAGCTGGCCAGCTCGCCGCCGATATAGGTCAGTGCCATAAGCAAGCCCGCCAGCAAGATGCCGAACGGGTTCAGGCGACCAAGGAAGGCCACGATGATGGCGGTAAAACCGTAGCCCACATTGAAGTCGATGCTGACCTGACCTGCCGGGCCGGACACTTCAAACAACCCCGCAAGCCCGGCGAGCGCGCCGGAGGTGCCAAGGCAGAACAAGATCAAACGCGCAGGCTCCACCCCGCCGAAACGCGCGGCTTTCGGGGCTTGACCAGCCAAGCGGATATGGAAGCCCATCATGTGTTTAGAGAACAAGACGTAAGCGAAGATCACGGCGATGATTGCTGCGACAACACCCCAGTGCAGGCCGGTATTGGGCAAAAGCTCTGCGTTGAACGCTGACGGGTAGTCTTTGAAATTCCGTGACCCCGGGAAGCCGTTGCCTTCAGGATTACGCAATGCGCCCAACGCCATCGAGGCTAGAATGAATTCAGCCACATAAACCAGCAGAAGCGAAACCAAAATTTCATTGGTATGAAACTTCACCTTCAATAGGCCCGGGATCATCGCCCAAAGAAAGCCGCCTAACGCTCCGGCGAGTACCATGAGCGGGAAAATAAGAATGCTTTCAGTCGGGTAAAAAGCCAGCCCAACAGCGGCACCGGAAAGTGCGCCGATGATGTATTGTCCTTCGGCACCAATGTTCCAGACACCTGCGCGGAAACCCATCGCCAAACCCGTCGCGATCAAGATCAGCGGCGCGGCCTTCACCAAGAGTTGCGGGCGCGAGAAGGCCGCGAATTGTTCATTGAACAACGGGTCCCAGAAGATCGTGCGGATGGCTTCCAACGGGTCCTTGCCAAGCAGGGCGAACATGATGCCACCGGCGATCATCGTTGCCACAACGGCGAAAACCGGTGTGATCGCCGTCCATAGCTTCGAAGGTTGTGGTCTTTTTTCCAGGACGATCATGCAAGAGCCTCCGACGGTGCTGGAACAGGATCAAGATCATGTGCTCCGCCCATCATCAGCCCGATCTGGTCAACCGTGAGTCCGGATGCATCAACAGGTTGGCTCAGGCGCCCTTCGTTTAGGGCGGCGAAACGGTCGGAAATTTCCATCAGCTCGTCCAGATCCTGACTTATCACGACGATCGCGGCCCCCGCTGACGCCAAGTCCAACAAGGCTTGGCGGATGGCTGCTGCTGCCGAAGCATCGACACCCCATGTCGGTTGATTGACCACCAGAACAGACGGGTTTTGCAAAATTTCCCGCCCGATAACGAATTTCTGCAAGTTACCACCAGACAGCGCCCGCGCCGCCGTGTTTGCCGAGGGAGTGCGCACGTCGAATTCCTGAATGATCTTTTTGGCAAATTCTCGGGTTTTACCCCAGTCGATCATGCCGCGGGTTTCCAGACCTTCGCGCACCGCACCTGACAGCAATGCGTTCTCGGTCAGCGACATGTCAGGGGCCGCGGCATGGCCCAAACGCTCCTCCGGCGCGGCCAACATGCCTAGCGCGCGGCGTGCATTCGGTCCCTTGTCGCCAACAGCGTTCCCCAGCAGCCGCACCTGCGATGCGCCCGCTAGTATTTCACCCGAAATCACCGAGCACAACTCGTCCTGCCCGTTGCCCGCCACACCACCGATGCCAAGGATTTCACCCATCTGCACCGCCATGTTGATATTTTTAAGCGAGGTGCCGAAAGCCGTCCGAGCCGGCACATCGAGCGCCTCAATCTCCAGCGCCACTTCTTGCGGAACGCGCGGTGCTTTGAGCGGCACATGGAGCACCTCGCCAACCATCATTTCAGCCATAGCGCGCGCTGTTTCCTGACGCGGATTGCAGGTCCCAACCACTTTGCCCAAACGCAGCACCGTTGCGTGGTCACACAAGGCGCGAATTTCTTCCAGTTTGTGCGAAATATAAAGGATCGAACATCCCTCGCCGCGAAGCTTTTCCAAGGTTTGAAACAGGATGGAGACTTCTTGCGGTGTCAGAACCGAAGTCGGTTCATCCATGATCAGCAGCTTGGGGTTTTGCAGCAAACAGCGAATGATTTCAACGCGCTGTCGCTCGCCCGCGGACAAGTCCCCGACCAGTTGGTCCGGATCCAGCGGCAGGCCATAGTTTTGGGACACCTCGCGAATACGCGCAGCGAGGTCGCGCATTTTTGGCGGATTTTCCATGCCGAGGGCAATGTTCTCGGCCACATCCAAGGCCTCAAAAAGTGAGAAATGCTGAAACACCATCGCCACACCAGTTGCGCGCGCGGCACGTGGTTCTGTCGGCGCATAGGGCATGCCTTTGAAGGTCATCGTTCCGGCGTCGGGCTTTACCAGCCCGTATATCATTTTAACAAGGGTGGATTTGCCCGCACCATTTTCACCAAGCAGCGCGTGCACCTCGCCGGGGCGAATGGCGAAAGAGACTTGGTCGTTGGCGACGACACCGGGATAGGCCTTGGTCAGGCCGGCGATTGTCAGCAGGTCTTCACCCGCCGTACTGAGACGCTCCTCCGTCAAACCGCGACATCCTTCCCCAAGGTCTTCGTTTGCAATGACATCAGTAGCTCAGATGCTACCCCCACCGCAATGGCCTGAGGGTGCTTCCCAAGGTCAGGCTGCCCGATCGGGCATTGAATGCGGGAAATTTGGGCGTCGGTATGGCCAAGCGTCTGAAGCCTCGATCTGAACCGCGCCCATTTGGTGGACGAGCCAATCAGCCCCGCGCTGGCAAAACCGTGGTCCAGCAGCCGGTGGCACAGATCCAGATCAAACACATGGGAGTAGGTCAGGATCAGATGATGCGCATCGCGCGGTGCGTGAGGTACAGCGTCGGGGATGTTGATAGCTGACAGCTCGTTAATAACAAATGATTTTTCGCCATCCCGGCGGTCGGGGAAGCGGTCCGGTGCGCTATCAACCCATGTGATATCGACCGCCTGTGTGGGGGCTATGACATCGACAATCGCCCGCCCGACATGCCCCGCGCCCCAAACCCAAAGCGGTGCGCGGGCAGGCTGAACCGGCTCGAACAGCCAGCCCTGATCGAACGCCAGTTCATGGCTCGAGCCATTGCGATCTTGCGATTTAGCGCGCTTGATTTTTAGAGGTTCAGCCGCGTCCCCTTCGACGCGGCGCAGGTAGCTGTTTGAGACGTCTGGGACGCACTCGAAGACTTCGGTGACCAAGGTCACCGATCCACCACAGCACTGCCCCAAAGCTGGGCCAAGCGGCACGCGGGTGACAGTGGTCACCGTCGCGTCCAGCGCCCGTCTCGCGGCTTCGAGTTCCAGCACGCCACCGCCTATGGTACCTGATTGCCCACCGTCCCAGACAAGCATGGATGCGCCCGTCTCGCGGGGGCTGGAGCCCTGATGAGACGCAATGACAACTCGCGCCACACGCCCATGCTGTTCCAGCGCGTCACGCAGCCCTTGGACATCGAAGCTCATACGCGCAACTTCTGGCAGGCCATCAACACCCGCTCTGCCGTGGCCGGAGCATCAAGGTCCGGATAGGCCTCGCCGCAAGCTGAAATTGCATCAGACAAAGCTGACCATGCAGAGATACCAAGCATCAAGGGGGGCTCTCCCACGGCTTTCGATTTGAACACGGTCTCGGCGCGGTTCTCGCCATCCCAAAGCGCCACGTTAAAGATGTCGGGCCGGTCCGAGGCCGCGGGAATTTTATAGGTCGAAGGTGCGTGCGTTTTCAGGTTCCCTTCCGCGTCCCAGACAAGCTCCTCGGTCGTAAGCCAGCCCGCGCCTTGCACGTAGCCACCTTCGATCTGCCCGATATCCAGCGCAGGGTTCAGGGAGCGCCCGCAATCGTGCAGAATATCCGCCCGAAGTATCCGGTTCTCGCCGGTCAAAGTGTCGATAACGACTTCCGTAACCGCGGCGCCGTAAGCGAAATAGAAGAACGGTCGACCATGTCCCTTGATGCGGTCCCATTGAACGTCCGGCGTGGCGTAAAATCCTGTCGCTGAAAGGGATATGCGGTTTTGATAGGCCTTTGCCGCGGCGTCGGCGAAACTCAACTCGTGGCCATTGAACCGCACCAAGCCGTTCTTGAATACCACCTCGCCATCGCTCAGAAACGCAGCCATCCGGCTTTTGATCGTTTCGCATGCGTTCAAAACGGCCATGCCGTTCAAGTCCGAGCCGGACGAGGCCGCCGTCGCGGAGGTGTTCGGTACTTTTCCGGTGTCTGTTGCAGTGATCTTAACAAGGTCAAGCGGCACGCTAAAAGAGTGCGCAGCAACTTGCGCCACTTTGGTGAACAGCCCTTGACCCATCTCGGTGCCGCCATGGTTCAAATGGATCGAGCCATCCTGGTATACATGCACCAAGGCCCCCGCCTGATTGAGATGGGTAAGCGTGAACGAGATGCCGAATTTCACCGGCGTGATTGCGATGCCGCGCTTCAGAACCGGGTTCTTGTCATTCCATTCCGCAACCGATTTTCGCCGCGCCTGATAGTCCGAGGATATCTCCAGCGCATCCACCATTTCGCGAATGATGCTATCGGTCACCTCCATTCCGTAAGGCGTGGTCTGGGGTTTCATCTTGGCAGAAATATTCCCGCCGGAGGCATAAAAATTCTCGCGCCTCACTTGCAACGGATCCAGGCGCAAATGATGTGCGATATGGTCCATCACACGTTCGATCCCGACAACGCCCTGTGGGCCGCCAAACCCCCGAAACGCGGTATTGCTCTGAGTGTTCGTCTTCAGCCGGTGCGAGGTGATCCGGGCATGGTCAAGATTATACGCATTATCGGCATGCAGCATGGCGCGGTCGGCGACTGGTAAGGACAGGTCCTGCGCCCAGCCACAGCGGGCATACTGAGTGAAATCTATCGCGTCGATGCGACCACGTGCGTTAAATCCAACGTCATACTCGATGCGAAATTCGTGACGTTTCCCCGTGATAATCATGTCATCGTCGCGGTCGTAACGCATTTTGACCGGGTGGCCGTGCTTGTCGGCAACCACAGCACAGGCCACGCAGAGAGCGTTGCCCTGACTTTCCTTGCCACCAAAACCGCCACCCATGCGGCGCACCTCAACGCGCACTGCATTCATCGGCCGGCCAAGGGCCTCGGCGACTTTGTGCTGGATTTCCGTAGGGTGCTGTGACGACGCATGAACCACCATATCGCCGCCCTCTTGCGGCACAGCGAGGGCCGCATGGCCTTCCAGATAGAAATGCTCCTGACCACCGATCTCGAAGCTGCCTTGCAAGCGGTTTGCGGCTTTGTCCAAATGCGTTTCTGCATCTCCTTTGGTGTAAATGCGAGGACCTTCTTCAAACCGCGCGTTCGCTGCGAGAGCTTCGTCAATCGTCAGAGTTGGCTCTTGCGCGTCATAGTCGATCTTTGCCAGTCGCGCGGCTTTGCGTGCCGCAAGATGGGAGGTTGCAACAACAAGAAATATTGGTTGGCCAAGATAATGCACGTGCTCAACGGCCAGCAACGGCTCATCGTGGTTGGACGGGCTTACGTCATTGTCATGGGGCAGGTCGGATGCGGTCAGGACATCTACCACCCCTTCAGCGCGACGCACATCCGTCAAATCAACACTTATGATCCTGCCATTGGCGATCGAGCTGAGCCCAAAGGCCAGATGCAACGTGCCGCGCGGCGTTGGAATGTCGTCGGTATATCTGGCCGCACCTGTCACATGGAGCGGGCCTGCGTCGTGGGCGGTGTTCTTCCCGACACTCATGGGCGCACCTCCAGCACGGATGCGGGAATTCCAAGGCTTTCCACATAGACGCGTCGCAACATATTTTGCGCCGCATGCATGCGATAGTCTGCAGAGGCGCGCATGTCGCTCATCGGGGTGAAGTCCTTGGCAAAACCAGCCAACGCGGCTTCCATATTCTCCTCGGACCACGCTTTGCCAATCAGCGCGTCTTCGACATGCGCTGCCCGCTTCGGCGTTCCCGCCATGCCGCCAAAGGCAATGCGCGCCTTCGCGACCGAGCCGCCCGCGATCACGATATTGAAACACCCGCAAACCGACGAGATATCCTGATCAAAGCGTTTAGATAGCTTGTAGCATTTCACCGTGTTGCGCTGCTTGGGGATCGTGACGAATTCAACGAATTCGCCCTTCTGCCGGTCTTGCTTGCCGTATTCGAGAAAGAATGCCTCGATCGGCATCTCGCGCCGTGTATCGCCCTTGCGCAAATGCAGTGTTGCCCCAAGCGCAATCAGCGCAGGCGGGCCGTCCCCGATGGGGGAGCCGTTGGCGATGTTGCCCCCGAGCGTTGCCGCGTTGCGTACTTGGGTGGAGCCATAGCGGCGCAGCAGCTCCGCAAATGACGGATAGAGAGGCTTCACCGCCTCCAGCACCTGCGTGATCGTGCATGCAGCGCCAATACGTAGGCCTTGCTCGGTGCTCTCGATCTGTTGCAGTTCGGCGCAGCGACCGGTGAAGGCAACCTTGCCTAAGTCCTGAAGGCGCTTGGTCACCCAAAGACCAACATCCGTTGCCCCGCCAATCAGTGTGGCGTCGGGGTTTGCCTCGTACCAAGTGGCAAGCGCGTCGGAGCTTTCCGGCATAGGGTAGGGGGCTTCGGCTTGAACAGGGCTGTCAGCAATCCAGTCAGGCACATCCTCGCGTGACGCAGCTTCCGCGGCGCGAATGATGGGCGCGTAGCCGGTGCAGCGGCACAAGTTGCCCGCAAGCTGATCCTCGTGATCGGTCGCACCATTGGCATGCGCGGCAGCCATGGTGGTGATAAATCCCGGCGTGCAAAACCCGCATTGGGAGCCGTGATGCTCTACCATCGCGCGTTGCACGGGGTGCAGATCGCCGTCCGGCCCTGCAATCCCTTCAACCGTGCGCACCGCGCGGCCGGACAGCTGTGGCATGAACAGGATGCAGGCATTCATAGCGCGGATAACGCCATCCTCACCAGTGACCATCACGGAGCAGGCCCCGCAATCGCCTTCGTTGCAACCTTCCTTGGTTCCCGACATTCCGCGCCGATCGCGCAAAAAATCAAGCAACGTCTCGGTGGGGCCGACCTCGGCCTCCACGGTCTCTCCGTTCAGAAGAAACGTCAACATATGGAGTTTATCCTGCCGCGTTACCTGTTGGGTGTCCCGAGATGCGCACTTTCGATGCGACGTAGAAGGCGCGCGGGATTAGCTGCCCCCTAGGAAAGCGCAGGAAAGTTCATTTGGCAAGTGTTTCAGTTTTTGGAACCAAGAGTCTGGGCTTCCCAAGCCTGCCGTTGCCATTCCAGCCAGCCTTGCAGCGGGATCAGCGCGTTCGGCTCCATCCAACAAATGCGCTGCCGCCCTTCCTTGCGTGTGGCGATGATGCCGCCAGCTTCCATCACCTTGATATGTTGCAAGAAAGACGGAAGCGCCATGTCATGTGGGGCGGCCAGTTCTTTGACTGCGGCTGGCCCGTGGGCCAAGCGTTCGATCACGGCGCGGCGGGTAGGATCGCCGAGAGTCGCAAAAAGGGTATCGAGTGAATGGTTAGCCATGCAGCTAACTAACATCGGCGATGCTGTCGGGCAAGAGCCCCCCAGTTGGGTGGGGGTCTCGATTGTCGCCTAGAAAGGCAAGAAACCGTCGGACAGTTCGTAGGGTTTAACGGCCATCAGGGGTTGGTCCCCTTCATAAGAGAAGACAAAAATATGCGCCTGATCGTTTGCAAGCGTAAAACGGCAGAAGACCACGTCCGTGTCGAACTGCGCAGGGCATCCTTCGAGGTCGGCATGTTCAACCGATGCCTCAAAGGTTTCATAGGTGAATGTGCCGTTGGGAAGATAGGAGGTATCCGAGGAATGAGTTGAATCATCAGCGCCAGACGCGACCGCGGTAGTTGCGATCGCCAGCGTCAGAAGTGCGGTTAAGGAGAGTGTGTTCATTTCCGAGTCCTTTTGTCAGATATTCTATTTCCTATTAAATGAGTCAGAATTAGGCAAGCAGATGTTTGACCATACGGTTTCAGTCGCGTTTCGGGGGTGTTCGAGAGGTCGCGTGCGTCCTAATGTGACGCCATGAGCAACGCCCCCCGATTCATCCATCTGCGCACCCATTCCGAGTATTCCTTGCTGGAAGGTGCTCTGCGCCTGAAAAAACTGCCGGGCTTATGTGCGGCGGTTGGTATGCCGGCGGTCGCACTGACCGACACGAACAACATGTTCGCAGCGTTGGAGTTTTCGGAATACGCATCCGGCGCAGGCATCCAGCCGATCATTGGCTGCCAGGTCGATCTGACTTATGAGCAAGCCGCCCCCGGCGAACGCCCGCGCACCCCAGCGCCCATCGTGCTTTTGGCACAAAGCGAGCGCGGCTACGAAAACCTGATGAAGCTGAACTCGTGCCTGTATCTGGACTCGGACGGGCAGTTGCCGCAGGTCTCGGTCGCGCAGCTCGACGTTCATAGCGAAGGGCTGATCTGCCTGACGGGTGGACCGGATGGCCCCATCGGGCGGCTTTTGCAAGCGGGGCAGATGCCCAAAGCGGATGCGCTGATGCGCGACCTTGCCCGCATTTATCCTGACCGTCTTTATGTGGAGCTACAGCGCCACCCCGTCGATGGTGGCCTGCCCGAGGCGGAGCAGAAATCCGAGCGGGGCCACGTGGAACTTGCCTATGGCATGGGCCTGCCCTTGGTGGCGACGAACGACGCATATTTCCCCAAGCCAGATATGTACGAGGCGCATGATGCGCTGATCTGCATTTCGGAAGGCGCTTATGTCGATCAGCAAGAAGGCCGACGCCGCCTGACACCGCAGCATTATTTCAAGTCGCCGCAAGAGATGGCGACGCTGTTTGCCGACCTGCCGGAAGCCTTGGAAAACACCGTGGAGATCGCACAGCGCTGTGCGTTCAAGGTCTACACCCGCGACCCGATCCTGCCGAAGTTTGCTGATGACGAAGTCGAGGAATTGCGCCGCCAAGCTCAAGAGGGCCTGAAGGCGCGGTTGGCTGTGATTCCGCATGCGGCACCCGTGGAGGAATACGAGGCGCGGCTGGAATTCGAGCTGGGCATCATCGAAGGCATGGGCTTTCCGGGCTACTTCCTGATCGTGGCGGACTTTATCAAATGGGCGAAGGATCACGACATTCCTGTCGGTCCGGGGCGGGGTTCTGGTGCGGGCTCGCTGGTGGCCTATGCGTTGACGGTCACCGATCTTGACCCTCTGCGTTACTCCCTTCTTTTTGAACGGTTTTTGAACCCTGAGCGGGTTTCCATGCCCGACTTCGATATCGACTTCTGCATGGACCGCCGCGAGGAAGTCATCCGCTATGTCCAGGAGAAATACGGCCGCGACAAGGTGGGGCAGATCATCACCTTCGGCGCGCTTTTGTCCAAGGCCGCCGTGCGCGACGTGGGCCGTGTGTTGCAGATGCCCTACGGGCAGGTGGACCGCCTGTCTAAGATGATCCCCGTGGAAGGGGTCAAGCCGGTCTCCATCGAAAAGGCCTTGGCCGACGAGCCGAAGCTGCGCGAAGAGGCGAAGAACGAAGAGGTCGTGGCGCGGTTGCTGGATTACGGCCAGCAGGTCGAAGGCCTGCTGCGTAACGCCTCGACCCACGCGGCGGGTGTTGTGATTGGCGACCGTCCACTGGACGAACTGGTGCCGCTGTATCAGGACCCACGTTCCGACATGCCGGCCACCCAGTTCAACATGAAATGGGTGGAGCAGGCGGGGCTGGTGAAGTTCGACTTTCTGGGGCTGAAAACCCTGACCGTCATCCAGAACGCAATTGACCTGATTATCCCGACCCGCCCCCTTCACGTGGACGCGGAGGGCAACTCTCTATACGAACCGCCCGCCGGTGCGGAGAACGACATCGGCGCAATCCCTCTGGATGACGAAAAGTCGTATAAGTTATATTCCTCGGCCAAAACCGTGGCTGTTTTCCAGGTGGAAAGTTCGGGAATGATGGATGCGCTGCGGCGCATGAAGCCCACTTGCATCGAGGATATCGTGGCTTTGGTGGCATTGTATCGCCCCGGCCCGATGGAGAATATCCCAACCTATTGCGAGGTGAAAAACGGCACGAAGGAGCTGGAGTCCGTCCACCCTTCGATTGACCATATTCTGGCCGAAACCCAAGGGATTATCGTCTACCAGGAACAGGTTATGCAGATTGCGCAGGTCATGGCAGGCTACTCGCTTGGCGGCGCCGACCTGTTGCGTCGTGCCATGGGTAAGAAGATCAAAGAGGCCATGGATGCGGAGCGGCCCAAATTCGAGAAAGGCGCTAAAGAGAACGGTGTCGACGCGAAGAAGGCCCGTGAGGTCTTTGACCTGCTTGAGAAATTCGCAAACTATGGCTTCAACAAATCCCACGCGGCGGCCTATGCGGTAGTCAGCTACCAGACGGCTTGGCTGAAGGCGAACCATCCGGTGGAGTTCATGGCGGGCGTCATGAACTGCGATTTGCACCTGACAGATAAGCTGGCGACCTATTTTGACGAAGTCACCAAGCGCATGGATATCGAGGTCGTGCCGCCTTGCGTGAACCGCTCCGAGGCGATGTTTACCGTGGGCGAGGGCAAGGTCATCTACGCGCTAGGCGGTCTGAAAAACGTCGGCGTCGAGGCGATGAAGCTTGTCACCGAAGGGCGCGGCGACACCCCGTTCACCACGCTCTTTGATGTGGCGCGACGCGTGGATTTGAAGCGCGTTGGCAAGCGGCCACTGGAAATGCTGGCGCGCTCTGGCGCGTTTGATCAGCTGGACCCGAACCGTCATCGCGTCTTCGCGTCGCTGGACGGGCTGGTGAATTATTCCGCCGCGATCCACGAGCAGCGCAATTCGAACCAAGTGTCTTTGTTCGGCGAGGCAGGCGACGATTTGCCAGAACCACGCTTGTCGCCGGTCGAAGACTGGTTGCCCGCCGAACGGCTCATGGAAGAGTTCAAAGCCATTGGTTTCTATCTGTCCGGCCACCCGCTCGACGACTACATGTTGTCGCTGAAACGCAAAGGCATCATGACCCTGACCGAGATCGAGAACCGCGCCCAAGGCGGGCCGTTCGTGGCGCAACTGGCGGCGAATATCGCAGGGCGTCAGGACCGCAAATCGGCCCGCGGTAACCGGTTCGCCTTTGTGCAAGGCTCTGATCCGACAGGACAATTCGAAGTTACGGTGTTCTCCGACACGCTGGAGAAATCCGGCGAGCATATGGTGTCCGGTGCCAATGTGGTGTTGACCGTTGAGGCCACGCTGGAGGCGGAGCAGTTGAAGCTGTTGTGCCGCGGGGCGCAGCCCGTGGACGGAGCTGTTGCGGATGCCGGGTCCATCGGCTTGAAGATTTTCGTCGAGGACGACAGTGCCATCGGGGCGATTGCCTCGGTGCTGGAACGGTCAGGTCAGGACCCCAAGATCCGCGCGCGGGGGCCGGTGTCGCTGTGCCTCATGTCGCCGGATTTGCCGGGCGAGGTGGAGGTGTCGCTCGGCGACCGTTTCGCCGTGAACCCGCAGGTCAAGGGCGCGATCAAGTCGCTAAGCGGCGTGGTGATGGTGGAAGAGGTCTAGGCCTACCAATGCGGCGGGCGTTGGTCTGCCAGAACGGCGGTGCCGCCGACGTCCAGCTCCTGCTCGGCGGAGCGTTGCATCAGCATTTCCATTCGGCGGGTCAGGGTCGCGATTTCAGTTTCCTGACGGGCCACGATGTCGGACATATCCTCGACCGTGCGGGTCAGGTGGGCGATTTTCTCTTCCAGCTGGGTCGTGTCAGTCATGGTAACCTCCGGTTTTCATGTCGCAGATATGGCGCTTTGCTTGCCCCCGCAAGGGCTGCGGGGTAAAGGCTGGGCCGAACAATACAAGCAGGACAGCCCGCCATGGCCAAAGTCAAAAAGCAGCCCCGCCCCAAGGCCGTCACCCCGAAAGGGTTTCGCGACTATTTCGGCGCAGAGGTCATTCAGCGAAAGGCGATGCTGGACCAGATTTCCGAAGTCTACCAGCTTTACGGATTCGAGGCGCTGGAAAGCAGTGCTGTCGAAACCGTGGAGGCTTTGGGGAAGTTCCTTCCTGACGTGGACCGCCCGAATGAGGGCGTGTTCGCATGGCAAGAGGATGACGACGCCGACTGGTTGGCGCTGCGCTACGACCTGACCGCGCCCTTGGCCCGCGTTTATGCGCAAAACCGCAACGACTTGCCGACGCCCTACCGCCGCTACGCGATGGGTCCGGTCTGGCGCAACGAGAAGCCCGGTCCGGGGCGGTTTCGCCAGTTTTATCAGTGTGATGCGGATACTGTTGGGGCCTCTTCTGTGGCAGCCGATGCCGAGATTTGCGCGATGCTGGCCGATACGTTGGAAGCCGTCGGCATCCCGCGCGGCGACTACATAGTGCGGGTGAATAACCGCAAGGTTTTGAACGGTGTGATGGAAGTGGCTGGGGTGTTGGACCCGTCCGACCCAGACAAATTCGTGACCGAGCGCGGCGTTGTGCTACGCGCCATCGACAAGCTGGACCGGCTTGGCGCAGACGGCGTGCGCGCCTTGCTGGGTGCTGGTCGTGAAGATGATAGCGGCGACTTTACAAAGGGCGCTGGCCTAAGCGACGAGCAAGCCGAGATTGTGATGGGCTTCATGCAAGCTAAACGCGACAGCGGTGCTGCGACGGTGGCACGGCTCAATGAGCTGGTAACTGGTTCCGAGACAGGTGTTTCTGGTGTGCAAGAACTGGAAACCATAGCAGAGTTGATGGCGGCTCAGGGCTATAACTCAGATCGCATCGAGATCGACCCAAGCGTGGTTCGTGGCCTCGGCTACTACACCGGCCCCGTCTACGAGGCGGAGCTGACTTTCGAGATCAAAGACGAAAAAGGTCGCCCGCGCCAGTTCGGCTCGGTTGCTGGCGGGGGCCGCTATGACGATCTGGTCAAGCGGTTTACCGGCCAAGAAGTGCCCGCAACGGGGGGCTCCATCGGTGTCGACCGCTTGCTGGCCGCATTGCAGGCGAAAGGCCGGATGACCAAAGAAACCGTCGGCCCCGTGATCGTCACGGTCATGGATCGCGACCGCATGGCGCATTACCAAAGCATCGTTGGTGAATTGCGGGCAGCCGGCATCCGCGCAGAGGTTTATCTGGGCAACCCGAAAAACTTCGGTAACCAGTTGAAATACGCCGACAAACGGAACGCGCCGCTTGCGATCATCGAAGGCTCGGACGAGGCGGAGCGGGGCGTGGTTCAGGTCAAAGACCTTGTTCTGGGCGCAGAGATTGCCAAGACCGCGTCGCTTGAGGAATGGAAAGGCCAGCCCGCGCAAAGTGAAGTGAAGCGCAGCGAGCTGGTCGCTGTGATCAAGAAGATGCTGGGCTGAACATGGACCGGGTTCGCCAACAAACAGAGCGGCTGTCGCGCCTTTTTCGTGACGCAGGGGCTGTTCCGGTGGAAACGTCGGTACTGCAACCTGCGGATACCTTGTTGGACCTTTATGGCGAGGACATCCGCGCACGGGCTTATGTGACCTCGGACCCTGTTCTGGGCGAGCAAATGCTGCGTCCCGACTTTACTGTGCCGGTTGTGCAACGTCACATGGAAGAGGGTGCGGAACCTGCGCGATATACCTACCAAGGGCTGGTTTTCCGTAAACAGGAAGCCGGAACAGGCCGCGCTTCGGAATACACGCAAGTGGGTTACGAAGTGTTTGACCGCACGGACCCGTCTGGTGCTGATGCGGAGGTTTTCGCGTTGTTCGCCAAAGCCTTGGAAGGTGTGGCTTTGGATGCTTTCACAGGCGATATCGGCATTCTCACTGCTGCGGTTGCAGGGCTGTCGACGACCGAGCGGCGGCGTAGCGCGTTGCTGCGGCACTTGTGGCGGCCCGTGCGCTTTCGCGCATTGTTGGAGCGTTTCAGTCTGCCAGCGACCCGCCTGGTCCCGCAGCTGGTTAGCGATGTGCCTGAAATCGGATTGCGCAGCTCTGCGGAAGTCGACGCGCGCTTGGCCGCGCTGCGCGAAGATGCGCAAACGGCACCGCTGGATGCAACCGAGCTACATGCGTTGCAGGCAATTCTGGAAATATCGGATGTTGCGCCGAACGCCTTGGCAAACTTGCGCAAAATTGCGGGTGACCTACCCGCTATTTCCGGCGCGCTGGATCAACTTGAAGCCCGGTTATCCGCCTTGGCGTCCCGCGGTGTGGACGTGGATCGGTTGAATTTCTCCGGTGCCTACGGGCGCACGACCATGGAATACTACGACGGTTTCGTTTTTGGATTTCACGCGGATGCGCAGGTTCCGGTGGCGACAGGTGGGCGCTATGACGCTTTGACGCGTGTGCTGGGGCAGGGGCGCGAAATCCCCGCTGTGGGTGGTGTCATTCGCCCTGAACTGCTGGAGACGCTGACATGATCAAGCTCGGCATTCCCTCTAAAGGGCGTCTGATGGAGGACACGTTCGCGTGGTTCTCAAAACGCGGTGTTACACTTGCGCGCACCGGGTCCGATCGCGAATACGCAGCCGAAGTGTCTGGTGTTGAAGGGGTATCGTTGGTGCTTCTGTCCGCTGGGGAAATCCCGCGCGAGTTGGCGACGGGCCGCATTCACCTAGGGGTGACGGGCACGGATATGGTGCGGGAGAAAATTCCTCTGTGGTCAGAGAAAATCAGTCCCTTGGCGGAAATGGGATTTGGTCATGCGGATTTGATTATTGCCGTCCCCAATTTCTGGTCGGATGTGGAAACGGTGGGAGACCTTGATGCCGTAGCAGCGGCCTTTCGGAAAGATCACGGTTTCCGGCTTCGTATCGCGACCAAGTATCACCGCTTGGTTCGGGAATATCTGCAAAAGCAAGGCGTGGCTGACTATCAGTTGGTGGACAGCCAAGGGGCAACGGAAGGGACCGTGGCAAACCTGACTGCAGAAGCGATTGCGGACATCACCTCGACCGGAGCGACCTTGGAGGCCAACCATCTGCGGATGCTGTCTGACGGGCCGATACTTGCGTCTCAGGCGACGCTGTTCGCGAGCAAGGTCGCGGATTGGGCCGATTGCGATCTGGCCAGCCTAACGCGCGTATTGGGTCTAGAGAATCCCGATATCGGCGAGTGCCGCTGACAATTCCGGCGGCAGCGCGTCTTCCGTGGCGCGGCGAGCGGAGATATCTGGCGGCGCGTCCTCGGGTTTGAGGTAGCGCCAGCCTTGGAACGGCTTTTTCAGGACGGGAGCGGTGCGGATCAGCTCCGGCTCGAACACAAGTGCGCAGCGGCGGATGCCGTCCTCGCCGATAACTTCATCCAGACGCAGCAATTTCTGGCGGGCCTGCACCACGCCTTTGATGACCCAATAGATGGAGCCGCCGTCCAGTAGTTCGGCTTCGCGCTTGGGCCACATGCGGGTGATGTGGCGGGGCAGGCCATCGGGACCTTTCGGGCGCGGTGAATTGTGCCACGCTTGCAGGCTTTCTACCGATTCTGTGCCAACGCTTAGCTTGATGAGATTGATCATATCTATATATTGTATGCTTCCCGCTCCCGACTTCAATGCGATTCCAACCCCTAGGATGCCGATATGACCGCTTTCGCCGCCCCCATTGCCGAGCAAATCTGGGACATGAAGTACCGTTTTAAGGATGCGGATGGCACTCCGGTTGACGAAACCGTCGAGGACACATGGCGGCGGATTGCCCGTGATCTGGCGAAGGTCGAGGATAACCCTGCGCAGTGGGAAGAGACATTCTACGACGCGCTTGCTGACTTCAAATACCTGCCCGCCGGACGCATCATCGCGGGTGCTGGCACCAAGCGGTCTGTGACGCTGTTCAACTGCTTCGTGATGGGCACGATTCCAGATGACATGGGCGGAATCTTCCAGATGCTGAAAGAGGCGGCGCTGACAATGCAGCAAGGTGGCGGGATCGGCTACGACTTCTCCACTATCCGGCCCAAGGGCGCAGATGTGAAGGGCGTGGCTGCGGACGCCTCAGGCCCGTTGTCATTTATGGATGTGTGGGACGCGATGTGCCGCACGATCATGTCCGCAGGCTCGCGCCGCGGCGCGATGATGGCCACGATGCGGTGCGACCACCCCGATGTGGAACAGTTTATCGCAGCCAAGCAGGACGCCGCGCGGCTGCGCATGTTCAACCTGTCCGTGCTGATCACAGATGATTTCATGGAAGCCGTGAAGGCGGGCGGCCCGTGGGAATTAGTCTTCGACGGTAAGGTCTACAAGACCGTGCAGGCGCTTGATTTGTGGAACAAGATCATGCGCGGCACCTATGATTATGCCGAGCCGGGCGTGATTTTCATCGACCGGATCAATCAGGCCAACAACCTGTCCTATGTCGAGCAGATCGCGGCCACCAACCCGTGTGGCGAGCAGCCTTTGCCGCCCTATGGGGCGTGCCTGCTGGGCTCGATCAACCTAGCTCGGCTGGTGGATCGCCCGTTTGAAGAGGGCGCCGACCTGGATGTTGCAAAACTGACAGAATTGGTCGCTGTAGCTGTGCGGATGATGGATAATGTAGTCGATGCGTCCAAGTTTCCGTTGGAGGCGCAGGCTCGGGAAGCAGCCGCGAAACGGCGGATCGGGCTGGGTGTGACCGGCTTGGCCGACGCGCTTCTCATGGTCGGCTCGCGCTATGGCTCCGAGGAGGCGGCGCGTCTGACCGAGCGATGGCTGCACGCGGTCGCCCGCGCCGCATATCTGGCCTCGGTGGATTTGGCGAAGGAGAAAGGAGCGTTTCCGCTCTTTGATGCGGAGGCCTATCTGGCGTCCGGCACCATGCAGGCGATGGACGCGGACGTGCGCGACGCGATCCGCGAACACGGTATCCGCAACGCGCTTCTGACCTCGATCGCGCCGACGGGGACTATCTCGCTTTACGCGGGCAACGTCTCGTCGGGGATCGAGCCGGTGTTCGCCTATGCCTACACCCGCAAGGTCTTGCAGAAAGACGGCTCGCGCACAGAAGAAGAGGTGGTCGACTACGCCGTGCAAATGTGGCGCGACAAGTTCGGTGACGCCGAGTTGCCGGAATATTTCGTCAACGCCCAAACCCTCGCCCCGTTGGACCATGTGCGTATGCAAGCGGCGGCGCAGAAATGGGTGGATTCGTCGATCTCGAAGACCATCAACTGCCCCGAGGATATCAGCTTTAACGATTTCAAAGATGTTTACATGGAAGCGTGGGATACGGGTTGCAAAGGCTGCACAACCTATCGGCCCAACGCGGTAACCGGATCGGTTTTGAGCGTGTCGGAGAGCGCCGATACCACACCATCTGAAAACCCGGAAACTGCGACGGACGGCGATGTCATTTATATGTCCGAGCCGCTGGACCGCCCCGCAGAACTAGAAGGCCAAACTTACAAGGTGAAGTGGCCGGACAGCGAGCACGCTATTTACATTACCATAAACGACATCGTTTTGAACGGCCATCGACGCCCGTTCGAGGTGTTCATCAACTCCAAGAACATGGAACATTTCGCGTGGACTGTGGCGCTGACCCGCATGATCTCGGCCGTGTTCCGGCGCGGGGGTGACGTGTCCTTTGTGGTGGAGGAGCTGAAGGCCGTTTTCGACCCCCGTGGCGGTGCGTGGATGAATGGCAAATACATCCCCTCCATTTTGGCGGCGATTGGGGGCGTGATCGAGAAACACATGATCGCCACGGGCTTTATCGCGGGCGAGGGGATGGGGCTGAAGACCGACCCTCACGCGCAAGTTGTGAACCTCAGCGGCAATCGTGGCCCGGCGTGCCCAAGCTGCGGCCAGTATGATTTGCGTATGGTCGAAGGGTGTATGACTTGCGGATCATGCGGCCACTCCAAATGCGGCTAACGGGCTGACGGTCGAACCGCCACGCTTAGGTGGTGGAGGTATCTCCAAGTTCGGGAACGCCGCCGTAGGTGCGGGGCGCGCCGTGGATGACTGGTGCGGGAGCAGGGATCGAGACAGGCCCGTTGGGTGTTTGCACAGTGATCCGCCGCAAATGCGGATGCGAGGACAGGCCCGCCATATCGTTCACATTGGCCAAAGCGACATCCGAGCGCAGCAAAGCTTGCGTCACCTCATCAACGGTCATTTCGGAGAACTTGGCCGCTATGAGCACGTCGGTTTTCGCGCGGTTTTTAACCCGTGCCACATTTGTCGCAAATAGTGGATCAACGCCCAAGCGCTCGTCGCCTAAGAATTCGCGACACAGGCGTCGCCATTCCCTGTCACTTTGCACGGAGATCAGAACGAGCTTTCCGTCTTTGGTCTCAAACACGCCGTAGGGGGCAATTGACGGATGCATCATACCCTGCCGGGTCGGGCTATTACCGCCTTCATGATTGAGCAACGGGACGGTTAGCCATTCGGCAATCACGTCAAACATCGATACGGAAATGCTGGCGCCCTTGCCGGTGATGCCACGCTGAATCAATGCCTCAAGGATGGCGGCATGGGCGGTGGCACCCGTGGCGATATCGACGACGGAAAGACCCACGCGGGACGGCTCTGACGGGCCACCAGTGATGGAACAGAGGCCCGATTCAGCTTGTATCAGCAGATCATAGGCCTTGCGCTCCGCCATGGGCCCGCGTTCGCCATAGCCGTTGATTGAGCAGGAAATCAGGTGGGGGTAGGTCTTCGCCAATCGCTCCGTGCCGAAGCCCAGCCGGTTCAGCGCATTGTGTTTCAGGTTCTGGATCAGGACGTCTGCCGTACCAAGAAGTTCCTCCAAGGCGGTTTTACCTGCGTCCGTCGCCAAGTCGCAAACCAGTGAGGTTTTGCCACGGTTGAGCCACACGAAATAGCTGGACTGGCCCGCCGCGGCGGTATCGTATCCGCGCGCAAAATCGCCCTCGGGGCGTTCAATCTTGATGACCTCCGCCCCCGCATCTGCAAGGCGGGCAGAGGCGAACGGGGCCGCCACCGCTTGCTCGATCGCGATGACTTTAAGACCCGTTAGCGGTAGTTTCTGCGTCATCAAAACGACCTCGGCATGCCTAGCACATGCTCGGCGACATAGGACAGGATCAGGTTGGTTGAGATTGGCGCAACCTGATACAGCCGCGTCTCGCGGAATTTGCGTTCGATGTCATATTCGCAGGCAAAACCGAAGCCGCCGTGGAATTGTAGGCACGCATTGGCGGCCTCCCATGATGCTTTCGCAGCAAGGTACTTCGCCATATTGGCCTGCGCACCACAGTCCTCGCCCGCGTCATAGCGGCGGCACGCGTCGTAGCGCATCAGATTGGCCGCCTCGATTTCGATGAAAGCTTCCGCGATTGGAAATTGAACCCCTTGGTTTTGCCCGATGGGGCGCCCGAAAACGGTGCGTTCGCTGACATATTTGGTCACGCGGTCTGTGAACCAGTAGCCGTCCCCGATACATTCCGCCGCGATCAATGTGCGTTCGGCGTTCAGGCCGGTCAGGATATACTTGAAGCCCTTGCCTTCCTCGCCGATCAGGTTTTCCTCGGGGATTTCCAGATTGTCGAAGAACAGCTCGTTGGTCTCGTGATTCACCATATTCAGGATGGGCCGCACGGACATGCCGTTTTGCATCGCGTCTTTGATATCGACGAGGAAGATCGACAGACCTTCGGATTTCTTCTTTACCTCTGACAACGGTGTCGTTCGGGCCAGCAGGATCATCAGGTCCGAGTGCTGCACACGGCTGATCCAAACCTTCTGCCCGTTAATCACATAGCGGTCGCCTTTCTTGACAGCGGTGGTCTTGAGCTGCGTCGTATCTGTTCCGGTTGTGGGCTCGGTCACACCCATGGATTGCAACCGCAACTCGCCGGAGGCAATGCGGGGCAGGTATTTCTGGCGCTGCTCTTCCGAACCATGACGCACCAAGGTGTTCATATTATACATCTGGCCATGGCACGCGCCGGAATTGCCGCCTGCGCGGTTGATTTCTTCCATGATGACGGAGGCTTCCGTTAGCCCAAGCCCCGAGCCTCCGTATTGTTCAGGGATCAAAGCCGCCATCCAGCCCGCCTTAGTCAGCGCATCGACGAATGCTTCGGGGTATCCGCGCTGTTCGTCGATTTTGCGGTGGTATTCGTCGGGAAACTCGGCGCAAAGCGCGCGTATCGCGTCCCGTATATCTTCAAATTCGTCAGTGGTGTGTTGAAGCATGATCACTCTCGTCAACAAGGGGGCTGAAATTCGCAAGCTTGCGTATGGGGATCACTATGGCCCCCACCATTCTGATACTGCAAACATATAAAACCATCGGCACGTTATAGCTTTGCGCTATCGGCTGTCGGCATATAAAATCCACCCGACAAGGAGATTTATCATGGAATTGAAAACAGGCATGTCAGCGGTTGTGACCGGTGGCGGATCAGGTTTGGGCGAAGCGACGGCACGCGCATTGGCGGCCAAGGGTTTGAAGGTCGCAATCTTTGACCGCAATGCGGAGGCCGGGCAGGCTGTCGCCTCTGATATTGGTGGCCTGTTTTGTAACGCCGACGTCACCGACAATGAGAGCATGGTCGCAGCGTTTGAGGCCGCACGTCTTGCCCATGGGCAGGAACGTGTGTTGGTCTCTTGTGCGGGCATCGCACCGGGGGCGAAAACTGCCTCAAAGGGACAGCCGCATGACGCGCAACTTTTTCGCACGGCGTTGGATGTAAACTTGTTCGGCGTTTTTATGGCCTCGTCTTTGGCCGCCGCTGGAATGTCCGAAGCAAACGCTTTGAATGACGATGGCGAGCGGGGGGTGATCATCAATACGGCCTCAATCGCGGCCTTTGACGGGCAGGTCGGGCAGATTGCCTATGCGGCGTCTAAAGCAGGTATCGTGGGGATGACTCTGCCGATGGCGCGCGATCTAAGCCGCTCCGGTATTCGCGTCATGGCCATCGCGCCGGGGCTGTTCATGACGCCGATGATGAAAGGGCTACCACAAGACGTGCAAGACTCCTTAGGCGGGCAAACACCCTTTCCTCAACGGCTAGGCGATCCAGCAGAATTTGCGGCGCTCGTCTGCTCCATCTGCGAAAATGTGATGATGAACGGCGAAGTCATCCGGCTGGACGGCGCAATTCGTATGGGGCCTAGGTAACTGCGCATCTTCGACCGTCAAACGGTCTAGGTCGCGACCGGTCGAAGTCCTAGAATTTCACGGGATTGCTGCCAAGTCGCGACAGGGCGGTCGTATTTTTCGCACAGCCCGACGGCGCGTTGCACCAAGGCTGCGTTCGACGGGGCGAGGGTCTCGCGATCCCAGCGGATGTTGTCCTCCAAGCCGGTTCGCGTATGTCCACCTTGCGCGATTGACCATTCATTGACCTGAACTTGTGCCGGTCCAACGCCTGCCGCGCACCACTCTGCGTCAGGGGCGAGGCGGTTTAGCGTTTCAATGTAGAAATCGAAAATTCGCTTGTCGGCAGGCATCGCATTCTTCACGCCCATCACGAATTGCACATATAGAGGCCCCTTTAGCCGTCCGTCGGCGGCCATGCGTGTGGCCTGAACAATATGGCTGAGGTCAAAGGCCTCGATCTCTGGTTTCACATCATATTTCAGCATCTCGGCTGCCAGCCAATTCACCAGATCGGGGCTGTTTTCGTAGACGCGGGTCGGGAAGTTGTTAGACCCCACGGATAGCGAGGCCATATCTGGCGCCAAGGGCAGCATCCCACCGCGGTCACGTCCCGAGCCAGAGCGCCCGCCGGTAGAGAGTTGGATAACCATGCCGGGGCAGTGCTTTTTTATACCTTCTTTCAGCCGCGCAAACCGTTCCGCGTCCGAGGTAGGTTTGCCTTGATCATCGCGAACATGACAATGCGCGATGGAGGCACCTGCCTCGAAAGACGCATGCGTGCTTTCGATCTGTTCGGTGATCGTGACGGGCACCGCAGGGTTGTCGGCTTGTGTTGGGACGGATCCGGTAATGGCCACGCAGATGATGCAGGGTTTAGACATTGTGGTGTTCCTCTACACGCCGATCAACAGGGCTATGCACTCGCCTCGGCGATTGCTGAAACGATAGGGGATGGCCTCCCGTGATGCAATTAACGTCCCGTGGAAAGCCTCTAAAGGTTGACCTAGACCGTGTCGCCCTTGCGCATCTTTTCTTGCACATCCGCGATGTCCGCATCGCTTAACGCATAATCGCGTTTGGCCGTCTCGGCGGTGATATAGCCTCGCAAAAGATCGCGTTTGACCAGATCAAGCGACCGTTCCGCCGGATCGCCATAGCCCGCGCCCCCTGGCAGGGCGAGCATCACCTTACGCCCATGTGGCACGAATTGCTTGCCCTTGCCATACATCTTGGACCCGTCGTCTTGCGCGATGGTGGTGCAGGCCCCCGCATTGCCGCCGCGACGCCCGCGGGCGGGATGATCGACACGGTCAAACATGGCCTGAAAGTCGAACTCGTGCCCCTCGCGTGCGCCGACCTCCATATATTGCCCCAACCCGCCACGTTGCTTGCCAGCTCCGCCTGAATCGGGACGCAATTCCTTGCGCCAGATGATCACAGGCCCCGCATGCTCCGTGGCCTCGATCGGCATCGTCATAACTCCAGAAGGGAACGCCGTGGCGTTCAACCCGTCATGCTCGGGACGCGCGCCGGAGCCGCCGGAGTTGAACGTCAGCACCTCGGAGCGCACGGCGTCCGGTGGCGCTGGCGCGTCGGTGCGCGGGCGTAAAGAGACTTGGAAGTTGCACAGGCAGCCCGCACCTTCGGCGGGCACCACGCCCGGCAGGATTTTATCCAAGGCGTCGTAGACCGTATCCGGCACGAAATGCCCCACGATATGGCGCAAGGCCACGGGGGCCGGGTGCACAGCGTTGACGATGGTGTTCTCCGGCGCTTCGATCTCGAACGGAGCCAGTGAGGCCGCGTTGTTCGGGATCTCCGGCGCGATGGCGCATTTCAGCGCGTAGCAGGCATAGGCCTTGGCGTAGACCAGCGGGCAGTTGATGCCCTTCTTGTCGACGCCGGAGGTACCCGTGAAGTCCGACACGATCCGGTCCTCCTTGATCGTCAGTTTGACCTTCAGCGTGATTGGGGTGGCGAAGCCGTCGACGGTCATCTCGCCCTCTGCGCTGGTGCGGGGCAGGGCGGCGATACGCTCCAACGTGGCGCGGCGGGAGTTGTCCAAGATGAACGCGGCGATGCCGTCCAGATCGTCCAGCCCGAACTCCTCCATCATCTCGATCAGACGGCGGTGACCGATCTCGTTACACGTCGCCAGCGCATACATGTCGCCGATCAACTGATCCGGCTCGCGCACATTGCCGCGCACGATGCGCACTAAGGTGTCGTCCACGTCGCCACGCTCCGCGAATTTCATGATGGGGATGTAGAGCCCTTCCTCATAGACACTCGCCGCATCCGCCCCGAAGCCGCGCCCGCCAATATCCACGATATGCGCGGTGCAGGCGAAGAAGCCGACCAGAACGCCGTTATGGAAAGAGGGCGTCACCATCGTGATATCGTGCAGGTGGCCGGTGCCTTCCCAAGGGTCGTTGGTCAGGTAGACGTCGCCTTCAAAGATGTTCTGCCGCCCGATGCGCCGGATGAAATGCGCCACCGCGTCTGCCATGGCGTTGACGTGGCCGGGCGTGCCGGTGACCGCTTGTGCCAACATTCGACCATGGGTGTCGTATACCCCTGCGGACAAGTCGCCCGCTTCGCGCACGGAGGTCGAGAACGCGGTGCGCACTAGGGCTTGCGCCTGCTCTTCGACGACCGAGATCAGACGGTTCCACATGACCTGATAGGCGACGTTGGACTGTGACTGTGCCATGTGATTCAGGCCCCCTTCTTGGTGGTGATGTCGATGCAGCCGTCCGGCTGGCGGATGGCTTTACGGGACGACGGGACGATGATCGTCGTCTCATCCTCGGTGATGGCGGCCGGGCCTGTGACCTCTGCGCCCTCGATCATGTCCTCGCGTAACACGACGGAGGCTTGCGTGAAATTCGCAGTGGCCGGATCGAATAGCGAGCGCGAGCCGTGGATCGGGGCGGCACCAATGGGATTGGCGGGCGCGATCTTCACTACTTTTTCGGGCGGTGTCGTGGCATTGACGGACCAGACGGTGATTTCGATATCCATGCCTGTAACTGCGCGGCCGAACAGCTTGGTGTAATCCTCGACAAACCGCGCCTCGAAGGTTGCGGCGTCGGGGTTCATCGCCTGCGCTTCGGTCAGGGCGATCGGGATTTCCCAGCCTTGGCCCGTGTAGCGCATGTAGACCTTGAACTCTGACAGAATGTCGCTCTCCGCATCGCAGTTGCGCACAAAGCCCGTTGCCTCGGCCTTCAAGTCACTCAACAACGCCTTGATCTTGTCCGCGTCGAAGTCCGACAGCTTCATATAGACCGAGCGGTTGGCCTCGAAGCTGAACGGCGCGCGCAGGAAACCGATGGCAGAGCCGACACCCGCGCCGGGCGGCACCAGCAGGCGCTCTACCCCCAGTTTTTCGCACAAGCGTCCCGCGTGCAGCGGTGCCGCGCCGCCGAATGCGATCATGGTGTATTCGCTCAGGTCCTCGCCGTTTTCCACTGCATGCACCCGCGCTGCGTTCGCCATGTTTTCGTCTACAACTTCGGCCAAGCCGAAGGCCGAGGTCGCGGCGTCCATGTCCAGCACGTCACCCAGAACGGCGCTTAACGCGGCTTCAGACGCGGAGGTTTCCAGCTTGATCGAGCCGCCCGCGAAGTTGTCAGGGTCCAGCTTGCCCAGCACAAGGTCGGCGTCTGTCACCGCAGGCTTGTCGCCGCCGCGCCCGTAGCAGGCGGGGCCGGGCTCGGAGCCCGCGCTTTCCGGCCCGACGCGGATCTGGCGCATCGCATCAACATGGGCCAGCGAGCCGCCACCAGCGCCGATTTCTACCATGTCGATCACCGGGATCGAAATCGGCATTCCCGACCCCTTTTTGAAGCGATACGTTCGCGCCACTTCGAAAACCCGCGACGTTTTTGGCGTCTGATCCTTGATCAGACAAATCTTGGCCGTGGTCCCGCCCATATCGAAGGACAGCACCTTGTCCAACCCATACCGCGCGGCGATATTGGCGGCGAACACTGCGCCACCTGCGGGGCCGGATTCGACCAGACGCACGGGGAACTCCGCTGCATTCTCCAGCGATATAATCCCCCCGCCCGAGTGCATGAGGAAGATGTTGCATCCCACGCCCTCGTCGCGCAGGCGGCCTTCCAGACGGCCCAGATAGGACTTCATCAGCGGCTTGATATAGGCGTTCGCCACGACAGTATTGAACCGTTCATATTCGCGCATCTGCGGGCTGACTTCGGACGACAGCGATATCATCACGTCCGGCAAGCGCTTCACCAGCACGTCGCGCACCAGTTTTTCGTGCGTGTCGTTGAGGTAAGAGTGGATCAACCCGATGGCGACACTGTCATATCCGGCCTCCGCGATGGCCTCGACTACTGGCGCAATATCCGCCTCGGTCAGCGGCATAAGTTCCGCCCCCGTCGCATCAATCCGCCCCGGCACGGTGTAGCGGCATTGGCGGGGCAGCAAGGGTTCGGGGATGTTGAGGTTCAGGTCATACTGCTCGAACCGCGATTCCGTGCGCATTTCGATCACGTCGCGGAAACCTTCGGTGGTGATCAGCGCGGTCTTCGCGCCGCGCCGCTCGATCAGGGCGTTGGTGGCGAGGGTCGTGCCATGGATAATTTGCCCGATATCGGCGGGCGTCACATCGGCCTTGACGCAGACCTGCTGCATCCCGTCGATGATGGCATTCTCGGGCGCTATGTAGGTGGTCAGCACCTTGGTCGAGAACGACGCGCCGTCCACCTCCAGCACCACGTCGGTAAACGTGCCGCCAATGTCTACACCAAGTCGAATCGAGGAAGTTTTCATACAGATCACCCAAGGAGTTTTGAGAAGAGTAGGTGAAGTTGGAGGATATAATCCAATTATTTATATATATTCTAGTGATAGATTTTAGTTATCTAGCGTTTGCTGCTTTCCCTGAAATCTGTTGCGGTTTCTTCGGCAATGCGGGCGGCATGCAATACGAACCTCGCCACTTTCTCGGCATGGTAGCGCGCGCAGAAGCGTAAAGGGTTGGGGGTCCAATCCACGCAGAGATGTACCAGCTTCCCGACGGCTATATCCTTGGCCACCATTGCTTCCGGCAACAAAGACACCCCCATTCCGTCTAGCGTCATTTGCAAACAGGAGGACATCGAACTTGAAGGCACGAAGCCTGCCTTTGGCAAGGCATTGGCGTCTGCATGGTCCGACAATTCGGTGAAGGCCTGCGTGTGGCGGGCATGCGTTAGCAAGGTGTGAGGGATCAAATCCTTCACGGTCAGTTTAGTCGGAAGCTCCGCTGCAATTTCGGAGGAGGCCACCCATGCATAAGGGTACTCTCCAAGCTCGATCTGGCCTGTCACAGTGGTTGCGAAGGGGGCGGTTTGCAGTGTCAGGTCCAGCTCGTTGAGAGCCAACGCGCGGTCCAGAGTGCGGGACAAATCTACGGTTAACTCGAAGGAAACCTCGGGATAGGCCGCTTTTAGACGCCGCAGATATTCATGCAGCCAAGTCGCCGCGACCAGCTCGGTGACGCCAAGCCGTAAACGGTTCTGCACAAGGTCAGGGCGGGCTGCAACTTCGATCAGCTCTTCTGCCTGACGCAGGACCGCACGGGCGGCTTGCAGGATTTCGTGGCCCTTATCTGTAAGTCTCACCGACCCGGCATCGCGCTGCATCAGAATTGTTCCGAGCGTGGATTCAAGGCTCGCAATACGCGACGAGATGTTGGGCTGGGTGGTATTCAGATGTCGGGCAGCTTTGCGAAAGCTGCCCAAATCGGCCACCCAGACAAGGGCTTCGAGTTGTTTAAGGGTGAATGTGTTGCCGAGCATAGTCTGCGTTTAGCATTCTGCGATTGCCTTCGCCATGCCGAGCAACATTGCGGTGTAAAGCGACTGTCCGATTGTAAGCGTTGACCCCAGCGGGTCCAAAACAGCGACGCGGGCATCTGTACCTTCTAGCACAGTCGCCACCAGCCCTTCCGAAAACTGCGGTTCAGAGAACGCGCAGGATACACCCTTTTCGCGCACCAATTCTTGGATGTGTTCAACCCGAGCCGGACCGGGCGCAGTTGCATCTCCAAGCGAAATCGCTGCGCTGGCTTCGACATCAAAACGCGCTTCGAAGTAATGAAAAGCGTCGTGGAAGACGATGAATGTTTTCCCTTTGGCCGGAGCCAGAATGCGCTCGATTTCGACCGTTGACGCGTGAAGGTCGGCCTCGGCGCGTTGCGCATTCGCTGCATATTTATCTGCGTTCTCAGGATCGAGGACGGAAAGTTCAGACGCGATGATTGAAAGCCAAACCGCCGCGTTATCCGGGTCTAACCATGCGTGCGGGTCAACATCGGAATGAGCGTCATGATCGTCATGGCCATCATGATCGCCGTGGTCATGCCCATCGGCCTCGAAGGCGGCATCGGTGCGAAATTCCAGAGTTTCGGTTTCGGGCAGGTGCAAAAGTTCAATGTCTTTGGCATTCGGTGCAATACGGTCCAGAAGCGGTTCGAGCCATGGCGTCAAGCCGCCGCCGACCCAGAACACGGCTTGCGCTTGCTCCAATGCACCAGCTTGAGATGGCCTTAGGGAGAAACTGTGCGGAGAGGCGTTGGCCGTGACAAGCAATTCCGGCGTGCCCAAATCCCCCATAACCTGCGCGACGAGGGAATGGATGGGGGCAATGTCAGTGACGACGCGAGGGGTCTCGGCAAGAGCAACTTGCGGGAGCGAAAGAAGAAGGGAAGCAAGAGCGGGGCGCAGCATAGGTCACCTATGTGATTGTATAACATATCGCGCTTTGATAAACGTTACTTTATAACACATCAACCCCATGTTTCAGGAGTCCCCATGGAATCGCTCGGTTTCAAGCATCATGATCATTCCAGTTGCATTTCAGGCGGTGTTGCAGCGGTTGCGCAGACCTGCGCCGATGAGGGGCTGCAATTCACCCCTGTCCGCAAGCGTGTGTTGGAAATTCTGCTGGAAAGGCACCGCGCAATCGGGGCCTATGAAATTCTGGACGTTTTGCGCGAAGAAGGCATGGGGTCTCAGCCACCCGTTGCCTACCGCGCGCTGGATTTCCTGGTGAAATACGGGTTTGCCCACAAGATCGAGCGCTTGAACGCTTTCATCGCGTGCTCCCATCCGGGTGACGCCCATGCTGCCGCTTTCTTGATTTGCCGCAGCTGCGATGCGGTCGCCGAGACCGCGACGGCACCGGCAGGAGGACGACTTGGGAAGGCCGCAGAAGAAACTGGGTTCACCATAGAACGCACGGTTTTGGAGGCAGAAGGCGTGTGCCCGAATTGTCAGGGCAATTCCGAATGAACGCTCTGGTAGAGTTCCAAGACGTGAACCTGAGCTATGGGGCTCAAAAGGTGCTCGATGACGTCAATCTGAGCATCGCACCCGGCGAGATTGTCACCATTGTTGGGCCAAACGGCTCTGGCAAGTCCTCGCTGCTGCGTGCGTTGATTGGGGCGTTGAAGCCCGCGTCGGGGCAAATCAATCGCGCTTCAGGATTGCGCATCGGCTACGTGCCGCAAAAGCTGCATATCGACCCGACTCTCCCCATGACCGTGAGGCGGTTCCTGAGCTTGCCTCTAAAAATAATCGATGCGGAAGCTGCGCAGGCATTGCAGCGAGCCGGTGTCTATGACCTTGGTCCGCGACAGATGTCGCTCCTGTCCGGCGGACAGTTTCAACGGGTGCTGCTTGCACGCGCCTTGCTTCACAAGCCGCAATTGTTGCTGTTGGACGAAGCCACTCAAGGTTTAGACCAACCCGGCTCCGCCGCGTTTTACCGCCATATCGAGAAGGTGCGGGACGAGCTGAACTGCGCCGTCCTGATGATCAGCCATGAGCTGCACGTTGTGATGAGCGCCTCCGACCGCGTGATCTGCCTGAACGGTCATGTCTGTTGCGAAGGCAAGCCCGATGTCGTCGCCTCTGCCCCCGAATACCGTGCGTTGTTCGGGACCGGCACAGGCGGGGCGTTGGCATTGTATCGCCACGATCATGATCACGCCCATGGCGACGGGTGCGACCACGACCATACCCACGATCCTGTTAACGAGGCCGCCGACTGATGCTCGATAGTTTTCTTGTAAGGGCCGCGCTGGCGGGTCTTGGCGTGGCCTTGGCCGCAGCACCCTTGGGGTGCTTCGTCGTATGGCGGCGCATGGCCTATTTCGGTGACGCGACGGCCCACGCTTCGATCCTTGGCGTGGCGTTGGCGCTGAGTTTCAACATGTCCGTATTTGCGGGGGTTCTGGTCGTGGCGCTGATCATGGCGACGACAGTGTCAACTTTGTCAGGACGTGGCTATGCGATGGACACGTTGCTTGGTGTCTTGGCGCATTCGGCCATTGCTTTCGGATTGGTTGCCGTTTCTTTCCTTGAGGGTGTCCGCATCGACCTCATGGCCTATCTTTTCGGGGATATCCTTGCAGTTGGTCGTGTCGATCTGGCCGTGATCTGGGGGGGGGCGCTTCTGGTTCTGGCGCTGGTCGGATGGCGTTGGCAGCAACTTCTTACCGCCACGGTCAGCCCTGATCTGGCACATGCCAGCGGCATTGATCCGAAACGGGAGCAGCTGATTTTGACGATTGCACTGGCTGTGGTGGTTGCTGTCGCAATCAAGGTCGTGGGCGTGCTACTGATTGCTGCGTTGTTGATCATCCCTGCCGCCGCCGCGAGACCGTTGTCCCAAACGCCGGAACGCATGGCCGCAATCGCCGCAGGCATTGGCGCGGCATCCGCAATTGGGGGGCTACAACTGGCTTATGCTTTCGACACGCCTGCCGGCCCGACCATAGTGTGCGTCGCAGCGGCGGTGTTTGCACTGACGAGCCTGTTCAGCCTCATTCGGGATTAGCTTCCATCCAGTCGCGAAAATCTTCAAGCTCCGCCTGCAACGGAGGCCGTTTCGAGCGGCTCATGAACCATCCCGAAATGCGCGACCATCCGCCAAGTCGCATCTCGGTTGTGACGCGCAACGTCGTGCCATCCCCTTCAGGGGTGAAGGTGGCTTCCAGAACACCCTCGGCGGGGAGTTTGCCGAAGATCGGGCTGTAATCGTCGCGCATGTCATAGGCCAAGGCAGGCATGACACCCTGCGTCATCTCATCGGGTGCCAAAGGAAGCACGCGGGTGATTTGCAGATGGCTCGCCATGCGGTGCGGCGCATCGACTTCGATCACGGTTTCGATCATTTCGGTCTTCAGTTCAGGGTAGATAAACATCCAAACCGCCTGCGTGCCGGGCCCGTCATCCACGAGATTGGTGAATGTCACTTCGGTCCGGGTGGACGCATTGGCGGCAGTCAGTCGTGCATCCGTATAGCGGCGGTAGACCTGTTCTTGAGGCAGCGCGATAAACACCTCGCCTGTCATGCGTGTCACAGGTCAATCTCCAACAAACCATCCTTCTGAGCCGCGCGGGATTGGCACAAGATCAAGGATGTCGTGCGATCCGAGTTGGAAAGCACAAAGTCACGGTGCTCGACCTCTCCGGAAATCAAACCGCATTTGCACACGCCGCATAGCCCGTCAGAGCATTTGACATCCACATGCACCCCCTCTCGCAGAAGGGCGTCGGTCGCGGCCTCGTCTTTGCGGACAGCGATGTCGCGTCCGGATTTGGCCAATCGCAAAACGAAATCGTGGTTCACGTAATCCGGCTGCTCGGGAACCGAGAAAAATTCCAGATGCCGCGCCTCCTCCGGGAAGCCGTTCGCCTCTGCCGTTTCCATCACCGAGGCCATGTAAACTTCCGGCCCACAGGTGTAGACATGCGCGCCGTCGCGGTGTTTCAGTGTCGCGGCAAGGTCGCAGCGCGATCCTTCATCGGAGAAGTGGTAGTGGACATTCTTCGCCCACGGCATCTTCGATAAATGCTCAAGAAATCCTGCGCCTGCCCGCGTTGAGCAGGAGTAGTGCAACGCGAACTCGGCGCCGACGGCGTGTAGCCTGTGGGCCATGGCGATCATCGGGGTCACCCCGATGCCGCCACCCATCAGGTAGGTGAACGACGCATCTTCATGTAGCGGGAAGTGGTTGATCGGCTTGGAAATATGCACCCGCCGGCCTTCCTCGAATATCCGGTGCAACAAGCGCGAACCGCCCCGCCCGTGATCCTCGCGCAGTACCGCGATCTGGTAGCGGGAGCGGTCGGCGGGGTCGCCGGACAGGGAGTATTGGCGCAGGAATTCGGGGGCGACGACAACGTCGATATGTGCGCCTGCCTCCACGGGAGGCATGTCAGAGCCGTCGGGCATGGCGAACTCGTATTTCGTCACTGTGTCGGTCATATGCTCGACCTTTGAGATCACCGCGCCCATGACGGGGCTGTCTTGCTGGTCGGCGGTGTAGATATGCTCGGGCGCTAACCCCTTGGCGCGACGGGCTTTATGCTCGGAGGCGGGGATCATTGCCTTGTAAGCCGCGATCCCGGCCTCGCGGTCCATCGGGTAGGGGTAGGCATAGGGCGGCGGGGCCAAAGGGGCGGGGTAGACGGCCAGTGTTTGGTCCTCGTAACGCAGGTCCAAACCCTTTTGCAGTCCGCGTGCGTTCACCGGATGGGCGGAGGGGCGGTAGGCCCCGTCGTCGACCATTTCAAGATCCCACCACCACTTTTTGACGGGGTTTATTTCGCCTTGTCCTGCCAAATCATCCAGCTTTGCCAAGGCCTTGGCGGCTTTTGGTACGGTCATGGCCAGCTTGCGGAAGGGCGCTTCCGAGAACAGCCCCTCAAGGTTCCACGGGCAGGTTTTCATGCAGCGCCCGCACATCGCGCCGTTCTTTTGGGCGACGCGGTAGGTCGTGCATTTCTGGCTGTCGGACTTCCATATCTCGTAGCCGTTGAACATCAGTTTCGGGCCTGCGGTGATCGCACCAGAGGGGCATTCGCGGGCGCATTTATTGCAGGCTTCGCAGAAGGTTTGAAGGCCAAAATCTATTGGTTTATCGTGGGTTAGCGGCATGTTGGTGGTGACCACGCCGGACTTAAGGCGGGGGCCTAGGAAGGGGTTCAGGATGACCTCGCCAATGCGGGAGACCTCGCCCAAGCCGGACAAAAGCAACAGGGGCGGGTGCAGCACCTCGTCATCCATCACCGAATGGACGCGGGCGGTGTAGCCGAGGCGGCGGAGGTGTTCGGCCAGCACACCGCCCAGCAGCGAGAACCGCAGGTAGGCCCGCATGGATTGGGCGCAGGCAATCCAGTCGTCGCCGGAAGCGCCTTCCATGGTCTCGTGGCCCTGGTCGATAATCATGGAAATCGCGTTGGAATGGTAGGGTGTGATCGGCTGACCTGCTGCGTCGTGGCTGTAATAAACCCAGTCGGGACAGGCGCTTAGGCCAACGGCATCTACCCCCAGCCAGTAGAGCGCAGCCTTGATGTTGGCGGCGTTGCGGTCGGGGTCTTGCGTGGACTCGTGGGCCTCGGCGGCCTCGCCGTCTTGCAGAAGAACGAAGGCGCCAAGGGAGGGGCGGAAGGCGAAAGCCGCCGCCGACTTGCGGACATAGTTGCCGTTTTTGGTGGCCTCCTGAACCGTTTTGCCCATGTCACCGAACAGGCCCCGCGCGAACAGATTGGCGCGTTTCGGGACGCGGGCGACGTTGGGCTTGTCGATATAGGTGGTCGGGTCTTCAACCCGTTTCAGGGTCTCGAACGGGTGCAGGCCGTCGCGGAATTTGCGTGTCTGAAAAGCGTCGGCTTTGCGTCTGCTTTTCGTATGGCCGGAAAGACCGACTGCCCATGACAGGCCGGGCTTGGCATTTGGTGCCAAGGGCCGGTCCGCAGACATCGCCAACGTCGTGGTGACCACGGCCAATCCGTAGCGGTTGCCCAGAAACGGATTTGCGCCGTCCGCATGGTTCAGGCCCGACGCCACGGCCAGCTTGCCCAGATGCACGTCGCTCGCGGCCATGGAATGCGCCCGCGCATCGAAGCCCAACGTACGGATGTAGGAAGCGAGGGTCACGGCCGTCTCCATCCCGCGCAGGCAGGTGCGGTGGTCTTGGGCATCGATGATCCAGTCGCACCCGACCTCCTCCGCGTCGGGGTCGCGGGGCATGTCGTAGAGGAACACCAACGCGTGGGTATGGTGTTCGCAAGCCTGCGGCGGGGCGCGCATGCTCTCGCGCAGGCCCGCCATGATGACGTCGATGCCAGCGGCCAAGGTTTTGGGTTGCAAGGTGCGCAGCTTGTCGGCCAATCGGTCCACATCGGGGTTGACCAGTGGGGTGTCCAACCAAGCCTCGCGCGGTATCTCGCAGGTGCCGACCATGGAGGCGTCGCAATAGTAGCCGAACGCCTTGAGGTGGTTGGCCCGCTCCGTCAGGTCGTCCGGTATCTCGGCCAGTTCCTTTTTGACCAGCCCCTCGCGGGTGGCGTCGAGCATGGCCTGATACTCTTGCATCGCGTTGACGATGCTCAAAGGGTCTTCAGGCCGCCGAAAGCTGACATGCGCCATCTCGGGCACATGATCCAAAGCGGCACTATCTACCCGCTCCAGCTTTTCCAAGGGATAGGGTCCCAGATGGACGGGGCGATTGCGGTAGGAGAAGAGTTTTGTCATTCAGGGCTGCTTTAAAGTTCTGCCGGCACGCGGCGCATAGCGCTTGTTCTCGTTGCTCATACTCGTCAGTGTCACGGAGCATTCATAGCGGGTCAAGAGAGGAACGGGCTGGATATGACAGGGCAGATCAAAGGCTTGCTGTTCGACAAGGATGGCACGTTACTGGATTTCGACGCGACTTGGGGCCAATGGGCTGCCGGATTCTTTGACGATTTGGCGCAGGGCGATGTGGGACTGAGTGCGCGCATGGCGGATGCGGCCGGATTCGATGCGGCGACCAGAACCTTCCACCCCGACAGTCCGGTGATTGCCGATACCGCAGATATGGTGATTGATCTGTTGCTGCCTTTCGTTCCGCATTGGGAGCGGCAGGCCTTGCTGGAATATGGCAATGAGAAAGCGGCGCAGGCCGAATTGGTGACCCCGTGTGCCTTGCCCGAGCTGTTTGACCGGTTCGATGCCATGGGGCTGCCGTTGGGGATTGCGACGAACGACGCCGAAAGCTCTGCGCATGCACATATGCGCGCTTTGGGGGTCGAGACGCGGTTCGCGCGCATTTTGGGATTTGATTCCGGCTTTGGCGGAAAGCCCGCGCCGGAGATGCTTCTGGCGTTCTCGGACCATTGCGGATTTGCCCCGTCGGAGGTGGCGATGGTTGGCGACAGCACCCATGACCTTCACGCCGGCCGCAACGCGGGAATGATTTGCGTGGGCGTGCTGACCGGCCCCGCAAGCCGCGCTGATCTGGAGCCGCATGCGGATGTCGTTTTGGACAGCATTGCCGATATTCCGCACTGGTTGGCCGCGCGGTAGCCTTGCGCCAAAAGCGACGTAACCGGTCGGTAACTGCCAAACCTGCCCTTGGGGCGCGGTGCAAGCTGGGGAGGCAGCTAACACCGGAGGTCACAGCGACATGGCAGATGAACCCAGCAAACGTAAGCGCGGCGGTGGCCGTGCGGGGAACGCCAGACGCACGACCTCCAAGCTGCCGGAGCAGATGCCGTGGCGCATTCCTGTTAATGTGGACAAACCTACCGAGCCATTGGACGAAGACGGCGTTCACGCCATCCACAAAGGTGCGATGCGCATACTGTCCGAGATCGGCATTGAATTCCTGAACCCTGACGCGTGCGAGATTCTGAAAGGCGCGGGCTGCAAGGTCGACGGCACCAACGTGCGGATGGACGAGGATTTCGTGATGGAGATGCTGGGCCATGCGCCAGCGGAGTTCACCATCACCCCGCGCAACCCCAACCGTGCGATCCCGATGGGGGGCAAGCATATTCTGTTCGGCAACGTGTCCTCTCCGCCGAATATGTGGGATCTGAAACGCGGCAAGCGCACCGGCGATTTCGAGGGGTACAAGGAGTTCATCAAGCTCACCCAGTTCTTCAATTGCATCCATTTTGCGGGCGGCTATCCGGTAGAGCCCATCGACATTCACGCCCGCGAACGACATCTCGACTGCCTGTTTGAGAAGCTGACCCTGACGGACAAGGTGGTTCACGCCTATTCACTGGGCAAGGAGCGGGTGGAGGACGTGATGGAGATGGTGCGCATCGCGGGGGGCATGACGCGCGAGGAGTTCGACGCCAAGCCGCATATGTATACCAACATCAACTCGGTCTCGCCCTTGAAGCACGACTTCCCGATGCTTGAGGGCGCGATGATCCATGCGCGGCGCAACCAGCCGGTGATCGTCACGCCCTTTACCTTGGCGGGGGCCATGGCGCCCGTGACCATGTCGGGGGCGGTCACGCTTTCGCTGGCCGAAGGGTTGGCGGCGATTGTGCTGCTGCAAGTCATCAATCCGGGCGCCCCTTGTGCCATCGGGACGTTCACCTCCAACGTGGACATGAAAACCGGCGCACCTGCGTTCGGGACGCCGGAATATATGCGCGCGACGCAGATGACGGGGCAGATGGGGCGGTTTTATGGTTTGCCGATCCGCTCGTCCGGCGTGTGCGCCGCGAATGTGCCGGACGGGCAGGCGATGTGGGAGACGTCGAATTCCCTTTGGGCCGCCGTGCAATCTGGCACGAACGTGGTCTACCACGCGGCTGGCTGGCTGGAGGGCGGGCTGATCGCGAGCCCCGAGAAGTTCGTCATGGATTGCGACGTGATCCAGCAAATCCAGCGTTATATGGAGCCTGCCACCTATGCGACCACGCCGGAGGATATCGCCGTGGAGGCCATCCGCGAGGTTGGCCCCAACGGGCATTACTTCGGCTGCCAGCACACGCAGGACCGGTATGAGGATGCGTTCTATTCGCCGCTGATCTCCGACTGGTCGAACTACGAGGCGTGGGAGCTGAATGGCGGGGTCTGGACCGCCGAGCGGGCGCATGAGATGTATAAAGGCATCATCGAGGAGTTCGAGGCCCCGCCTTTGGATATCGCCATTCGCGACGAGTTGGCGGACTTCGTGGCGCGGCGGAAGGCCGAAGGCGGGGTGCCGACGGATTTCTAGAACTCGGCGTAAGATGTGCCAGTTGGCTGTGCTTGGATTTGCAGATCGGAAGCCGGTTAATTGCAACTTATTGCTATAAGTCGTCCATAAACGAATATCCAAGCCCGCTCACTTTAGCGAATTCGTAAGGTTTCCTTGGCGTTTCCTTAATCGTTTTGCGTCAGACCTGTCTCTAGGTTTGGCAAAAGGCATCTTATGTACGGCTTGGTTCATCGCGCGTTGCAGTGTTTTTCACAAGACACCTATGGGGACGTGGTGTGGAACAAGGTGGTCGCGGAAGCGGGCGTTCAGGTTCATGAATACGAGGCGATGCTGTTCTACCCGGATCATCATTTGGATGATGTTCTACTGGCGCTTTCCAATCATTTGGACAAAACACCTGCGCAGGTGTCCGAAGATGTCGGCGCATATCTGGTCACACATCAGCGGATGGAGGCCGTGCGCAGATTGCTGCGCTTCGGAGGCGCAACCTTCGAGGAGTTTGTGCTGTCTCTTGATGAACTCCATGACCGTGTGAAGCTGGCTTTGCCGGAACTGGACCTTCCCGAACTCGAAGTGGAGGCGCATTCAGGCTCTTCGTTTAGCGTGTTGGTGAAATCTGAACATCACAGGTTCGGGGCAGTTCTGCTTGGCATACTGCGTGCGATGGCTGACGATTTTGGAACCCTTGTCATGCTGGACCTTGGAAGGTCCACACAGGGAAGCGACGATGTCGAGCGCGCAACGATCGAGTTGTTCGAGACCGATTTTGCGACTGGCCGCGGCTTTGGCTTGGTGGCGGAGGAGTCCGGCAGATGAAGGATGACGCGGCTCCGTCTGTTCCAACGACTGCTGTGCCGTTTGATCCAGGCGCGCTTGGGGCATTGATGCCGATGCATCTTCATGTGTCACCCACGGGCCATGTCCTGTCTGTCGGGCCAACACTGGCGAAATTGCGACCGAATGAAACCCTTGTAGGACAGCGTTTTCTGGAGCTATTCGAGGTTAAGCGCCCGATGCATATCCATCAGTTTGGCGATTTGCTAAACCATGGGAGCTGTTTGATCCGCACGAAATTCCGTACAGGACACCGGCTTGGCCTGAAGGGGCTGTTCGTCCCGCTTGCGGCCCAGCATCCTTTGCTTCCTGACAGGCGCCGATCGGGAGCAGCACGACCCGTTCTGCGCCCGAACCCGCAAACCGTGGCTGACCCGCAACCCGCGTTCAGCGGCGCGCTGATCAACCTGTCGCTTGGGGTCAATGTGGTGGAGGCCGTACAACGCTACAGCTTGAGCAGTGCGGATTTTGCGCCGGCTGATCCCACCGTAGATATGTTGTATCTGATAGAGGCCAAGTCTGTAGCACTGGAAGAATCCAAACGGTTGAATGCGCGTCTGGAAGGCGCGCGGGTCGAGGCCGAAACGCAGGCCTACACCGACACGCTGACGGGCCTTCAAAACCGTCGCAGCATGGATAGTTTGCTGCATCAGCTGGAACGGTCCGGAGAGCCGTTTGGCTTAATGCATCTGGATTTGGACTATTTCAAGCAGGTCAACGACACGTTCGGCCATGGCGCAGGGGACTATGTGCTGAAACGTGTCTCGGCGGTGTTGCAAGACGAAACCCGCGCCAGTGATCTGGTTGCGCGGGTCGGCGGGGACGAATTCGTGCTCGTCTTTCGAGGTTGCGTGAATCTGACAATACTCGAAGGCATCGCATTGCGCATCATCACACGTTTGGAAGAACCGATCGCCTATAACGGCCACCAGTGCCGAATCTCGGCGAGCATAGGGACGACATTGTCGAGCTTTTACCAAATTCCGGCAGCGGATCGTATGCTGCATGACGCGGATCAGGCTTTGTATAAGTCAAAAGACAGAGGACGGGCACGTCATACGGTTTTCGATCCCGAACAACGTGACGCGCGCAGCTAGAGCCTGCATGTGTGGGCTTAACCGACGGGCGGGTTCAATATTGGGGAAACGAAAGTGGTACTCCCTAGGGGAATCGAACCCCTCTTTTCAGGTTGAAAACCTGACGTCCTAACCGATAGACGAAGGGAGCACCGGGATCGTGAGGGGCTATTTAGGCAAGGCGCGGCGCGCTGGCAAGAGGAAAATGCCCCGTTGGAGTGGAAAAATTTTAGCAGCCCGAAGCGTAAGGCTGTCAGGCTGGCGCTGCGACCAGCGCTGCATCTTCCAAACGAAGTTGAGCCGACCGTCGTCCCTGCCAGCTGTTGATTTCGACCCGCCCGGCCAAATGGAATCGCCGCCCCGCATGCGCTTCCAGCGTTGGTCCCAACGCCGAGTTGAATGCGCCGAATGCGATGGCATCCAGCTTCTCGACCCCGCCTTCGCCAAAGCTGATTTTCAAGTGCCCCTCGCCAACCGGTTTGGTGAACAAAATCCTCTGGTCGGGGAAGACAAACCGTGGCCCCGCAGCCCCTGCGCCAAAGGGGCCTGCCTGCTCGATCAATTCGATCAGCTCGACGGAGGCCGCTGCGGGCATCATGAGCCCGTCCAGCCGCAAATCCGACGGTCCTAGCAACCCCGCGCCCTGTTTTTCCATCATCTCGGTCAGCCGCGCCATGGCGGGTTCAAGCATGTCTCGGGCAACGGTCAAACCCGCCGCCATCTTGTGCCCGCCGCCTTTAATCAGAAGACCCTCGGCCGCCAGCTTTTGTATTTGCGCCCCGAGGTCGATGCCGGAGACGGAGCGGGCGGAGCCCTTGCCCTCGTCGCCCTCCAACCCGATCACCACGGCGGGGCGGTTACTGGCTTCCTTTAGCCGCGCCGCGACGATGCCGACCACCCCCGGATGCCAGCCTTCGCCCGCCGCCCAGACCAGTGGGGCATTGAGCCCGCGCTCCTCGGCCTGTGCCAGTGCGGCTTCGCGCACAGCCGCCTCGATTTCGCGGCGTTCGGAGTTGAGCGTATCCAGTCGCTCCGCCAAAGCCTGCGCTTCGTGTTCCTGATCGGTCGAGAGAAGCCGCGCCCCCAAATCGGGTGCGCCGATACGGCCACCTGCGTTGATGCGCGGCCCCAGCAGGAACCCCAGATGATAGGAGGTCGGGGCGGTGTCCATCCGTGCGACGTCCGACAACACGCGCAAGCCGATGCGCTGCCGTGTGGCCATCACCTTCAAGCCTTGGCGGACCAAGGCACGGTTGACGCCCACCAGCGGTGCGACGTCCGCAACGGTCGCCAAGGCGACCAAATCCAGAATCGCCATCAGGTCGGGCACGGTCCGCTCGGACCGCATGGCCCTGTTGGTTGCGACCAACAGCAGAAAGACCACGCCAGCGGCGCAGAGATGTGCGAGCGAGCCGTCCTCGTCCTGCCGGTTGGGGTTCACGACGGCCACAGCGGGCGGCAGCGTTTCGCCGCCCAAATGGTGGTCCAGCACGACGACGTCCGCAGCAGTTGCTGCCGACAGCGCGTCATGGGACAGCGTTCCGCAATCGACGCAGAGGATCAGGTCGTGATCTGCCGCCAAGCCTGCCATAGCGGGAGCGTTCGGGCCGTAGCCCTCGTCGATGCGGTCGGGGATATACAGTGTCGCCGCCAGCCCCATGTCGCGCAGCCAGCAGATCAGCAGAGCCGCCGACGCGCCGCCATCCACGTCATAATCTGCGAAAATGGCGATCTTCTCGCGGTTGCGCACGGCGTCGGCCACGCGATTTGCCGCGATGTCCATGTCTTTCAATACCGACGGGTCTGGCAACAGGTCGCGCAGGGCGGGGTTGAGGTACCGCTCCGCCGCGTCGACGGGCACGCCTAAGCGCGCCAGCGTGGCGCAAAGGGGGCGGGGCAGTTCGGTTTGCTGGGCCATGGCTTCCGCATGGCGGTCTTGCTCCACCGACAAGCCGACCCAGCGGCGCCCTGTCAGAGAAGTTTCTACGCCAAGGAAAGCTTGCGTCATTAGCTGATCGGGTTGCGATACGTCATGCGACGCACAGAGCCGGTTTTGGACCGCATAAGGATCGTCTCGGCGGTCAGGTAGCCGACTTCTCGGCGGATGCCCTTCAGGATCGACCCGTCGGTCACGCCGGTTGCGGCAAAAATCACGTCATTGGTGACCATCTCGTCGCGGTTGTAGATCTTGTCCAGATCGGTGATGCCCGCCTTGGCCGCGCGGCCACGTTCGTCATCATTGCGGAAAAGCAAGCGGCCATACATCTGCCCGCCCATGCATTTCAGCGCCGCCGCCGCCAGCACCCCTTCGGGCGCGCCGCCTTCGCCCATATACATATCGATGCCGGTCGTCGCGGCCTCGGCGCAGTGCATCACGCCTGCGACGTCGCCGTCGGTGATCAGGCGGATTGCAGCACCGGTGGAGCGGATATCCGCGATGATCTGCTCGTGACGCGGGCGCTCCAGTACGCAGACGGTGATGTCGTCCGCCTTGCAGCCCTTGGCCTTGGCCAGTGCAGCCACACGCTCTTTCACCGACATGTCCAGCGTTACTGTGTCGGTTGGATATCCCGGCCCGATCGCCAGCTTGTCCATATAGACGTCCGGCGCGTGCAGCATGGAGCCGCGCGGCCCCATGGCAATCACGGTCAGCGCGTTGGGCATGTCCTTTGCGGTCAGCGTGGTGCCTTCCAGCGGGTCGAGCGCGATGTCCACGCCGGGGCCGTTGCCTGTGCCGACTTCTTCACCGATGAACAGCATCGGGGCCTCGTCACGCTCGCCCTCGCCGATGACCACGACGCCGGCGATATCCAGCAAGTTCAGCTGCTCGCGCATGGCGTTGACAGCGGCTTGGTCGGCGGCTTTTTCGTCACCACGCCCGATCAGCTTGGCGGAGGCCAATGCGGCGGCCTCGGAGACGCGGGCGAGCCCGAGGGACAACATGCGGTCCTGAAACTGGTCGGTGGAGACGGTCATGGGAAAATCCTTAAATGGCAGTTGCATCCCGTTTAGCGGGGGCGGGTTCGGGGATCAAGGACGGCAGGCGGTGCCTTAGACCTCTTCGATACGCAGGGCGACGGGGTCCGAGGCCAGAACGCCGGTTTTCGGCAACTTCGCCAGCGCCGCATCCAGCGCGTCGCGCGAGGTTGTGTGGGTCACGATCAGCACGGGGGCCTTGTCGTCGAGATGGTCATATTGGCGCATCCGGTGGATCGACACGCCTGCATCGCCAAGACAGGTGGCGACTTTCGCCAGCGCACCCGGTTTGTCGTGCAGCGTCATGCGCAGGTAGTACGGCGCGGGCGTTCCGGAATTGGCGGAGGGCGCGGTTTTCAGTGTGTCGGCGGGCTGGCCGAAGGTCGGCAGACGCAAACCGCGCGCAATGTCGATGATGTCGGACAGCACGGCGGAGGCGGTGGGGCCTTCGCCAGCGCCTGCACCGCGTAGCACGATCTGGCCCACATGGTCGCCTTCCAGGACGACCATGTTGGTGCCGCCTTCAAGCTGTCCAAGAGGGGAGGTCGCGGGGACAAGGCACGGCGTCATGGATTGCACCAGCCCGCGTCCCGTCATCTGGGCGGTGCCCAGCAGCTTGATCTTGTAGCCCATGTCGGCGGCTTGGTGGATGTCTTCGATGCTGACGCAGCCGATGCCCTCCAGTTGCACGCCGTCGAATTTGACCTGCGTTCCGAACGAAATCGCCGCCAGCAGCGCCAGCTTGTGCGCCGCGTCGATGCCGCCCACGTCAAGTTCGGGATCGGCTTCCAGATAGCCCAGCCCGTCGGCCTCATCGAAGGCCTCCTGATAGGTGAGGTTGGCGTTTTCCATGCGGGTCAGAATGTAGTTGCACGAGCCGTTCATCACCCCCATCACGCGGGTAATGTCGTTGCCTGCCAGCCCTTCGGTCAGTGCCTTGATGACGGGGATGCCGCCTGCGACCGCTGCCTCGAAGCGCAACACGCGGTCCTCGCCTTCGGCCAGCAGCGCCAGCTCTTGGCCGTGTTCCGCCAGCATGGCCTTGTTGGCCGTCACCACGTCCTTGCCCGCTTTCAACGCGGCCTCGGTGGCGTCCTTGGCGGGGCCGGTGGCGCCGCCCATGAGTTCCACGAACACGTCCACGTCGTCGCGGGTTGCCAGTTTCACCGGATCGTCTTCCCACGCATAGTCGTCCAGCGGCACGCCGCGGTCTTTCTGGGAGCGGGCGGATACGGCGGAGATTTCAATCTTGCGGCCTGTTCGCGCCTCTAGTTGGGCGGCTTTCTGGCGGATGATGCGCACGACGCCCACGCCCACGGTGCCCAGTCCTGCGATGCCAAGGCGAAGGGGGTCAGACATAGGGGTGCTCCGTCAAAATAAGGTGTTGCGCGCTCGTTAGCGCGTATCGTGTGAGGGTGCAATGCGGGGAAGCTTATGCAGGGCGATCCTTGACCGCGTTCAACAGCCTCAACCGTGTCGCGCCGTCGATGATGCTACGGCCTTTCAAGGCGCGGGCGCGGGCTTTCAGGCGGGCGACACGGACGGCAAGCGCTTCGGTCTGCACTTCGATGGTACTTCCTGCGGAGGCGCGGGAAATCAGTTCCGGGAGGGGCTGCAAGGCTGGATAATCGGCGTCGCGCGCCTCTTGACTGATGGTGTCATCAATGGACGGCAGGTTCGCGGTGCAGGCAGATAGCAGCACAAAAGCTATGAAAAGTGGGGTGCAGCGCATGAGGCCCGATCCGGTGTGATTTCTCCGGCGCACAATAGGGGGCAGGGGCAGGGCCGTCCAGCGCCACATATAGGGTTGATCTGAACACGTGTTCAGATAGCATGCGGGTATGGCACGTAAAATCGGTTCACACTCCGACATCACCGGTCCCCGCGTTCGCGCGGCGGCGCTAAAGCTGTTTGCCGCGCATGGCTTCGCCGCCGTCTCCATGAGGCAAATCGCGGCGGAGGTTGGCGTTCAGGCCGGCGCGCTTTACCTTTACACACCTGACAAACAGTCGCTGCTGTTCGATTTGTTGCGCGACCATATGCAAGAAGTATTGGATGCGTGGAGCGCAGAGGAAAAGCCGGAAGGTCCGGTTCAGCACCTTGAAGCTTTTTCGCGGTTCCACATCCGCTTTCATCTTGAGCGCCCCGAGCAGGTGTTTATCTCCTACATGGAGCTGCGCAATCTGGAGCCTGACAACTTCAAAACGCTAGAGAATATGCGCCGTCAATATGAGGACGCGCTCGAATCCATCCTCAAGCAGGGACAGGACGAGGGTGTGTTTGATGTGGACGACACCAAGCTAACCACGCTGGCGCTGATTGCCATGCTGAACGGGGTGACCAGCTGGTATAAGCCCGATGGTCGCCTGTCTTTGGCGCGGGTCGAGGCGATCTATTCCGACATGGCAGGCAAAGCGGTCCGAATGCCACGCTGGAAAGAACGGCAACGCAAGCTAGAGGCGGAGCAAGCCGCCGCGGCAGCCGAGTAATTAAAGGCGCTTCCGGCGCCTAGTTTGACAGAAATCTCAGGAGCGTATTTGCCGTCAAGGCTGGGTCAGTTAACGCAAAGCCGTTGCGGATTGAGCGATAGCCGAGCTTTGATATGTTGAGGAACTTTAGCAGCATATCCGGATCGCGCATGGTCAAATCCATTCCGGCAATACAAGGCAGGGTTTCTTGCGCCAGATCGTTCGGCAACGGCCCAATCTCCCGCTCAAACGCGTCAGCAGTCATCACCCGCAGGGTGCCGTTGGCGGTCTGGAACTCGAACCCACCTTTGAGTTCCGCGAGCCCTGTATACAATCCACCGAAACGGGCCTTCAGGTCTGCGTGAAACGAGGTCTCCGCCAGAATGTTCACGCCACAAATACCGCTCACGCTATTTGGATGCTTGAGCCACTCCGGCACATAGATCAAATCGGGGCGGTGTTGCTGGCACAGAAAAAATGAGAGCCTCGGGAACTGCGCATCTGGCAGCAAGGCAAGGGTGGTTTTTGTCCGCCCCGCGGTTCCGTCGGGAAGGGTGACATCGCGCCCGAATTCCAAATGCCCTGCGACGGTGAAACCTGCGTGTTCTGCGGTCAGCGCATCTTTCACCGTGTCGGTGCTATGCAGGGCCGACAACGCCACGCCTTCGCGTTGTTGTAAGTGTTCGTAAACATGCCGCCCGAAACGGAAATGCCCGGCGGGAATTTCATCTAGCAGGGTGTCGTCATAGATGCCCATGATCTCGACCAGACACCCGTTGAACATGGCCAGACTTGTGCTTGTCCCCCATGGATGTTTGCCGATGGCGGTCATGTTGAAGCCAAGCGAGATAAGGCGGTCGCGCAAGGCGTTGATGTCCTTGGTTGCCAGAAGCGGGTGGTCGATGCCGAAAGATGCGTTCATTTTCGTGTCCCCTCGCGTTCGACGAAGCTTACTTGAGCGTCGCCCCGCACGGTCGCTTTGGCCCCCACAACAAGCGCATTTTGCGCGACGTCTTGGACGACAACGGCACCTGCGGCGATATTGGCATGGGCCCCGATCTTGATATTGCCCAGCAATATCGCACCCGCCCCGATGACCGCACCGGTCCCGATATGCGGATGCCTGCGCGGACCGCTGTTGGTTAATGTGCTACCAAGGGTGACGTTGTGCCAGATCGAGACATCTTCCTCGATGATCGACGTTTCCCCCACCACAAACCCCAATCCGTGGTCGAGCCATAGACCCGCGCCGATCTGCGCTGCGGGGTGGATATCGGTAGAAAACGCACGCCCGAACGCGGCTTTCAGGGCCAGTGCCATAGTCGTGTTGCCATCGACCCAATACTTGTGCGCCACGCGGTGCCCCATGATCGCCTGCACCCCGCGCGAGAACAGCAGAGCGGATGCCGCTCCGCCGGGCTCGAAGTTGCGGCGGGCCGTCTCGGTGATGTCATAGGCCGTCATCTCTGCAAGCGCATTGTCGCGGTAGGCTTCCGTCACGGCTTGGTTAAGTGCAGGGGTTTTGCACAGGCTGGACAACAATCCACCTGCCAGGTCGTGAAACCCTTCGAACGGGCCAAGCCCAAGGATTGCCGCCACCTCGGGGGAGGCTTCCAGAACAGCGCGGACGTCATCAACCAGTTTCATCGGGAATCCTCAAGACACATAGCCAAAGGCGATCCTTGGTTTCGGGGCGCTGTCAAGCCAGACGCTTTTGGCGGAGGTGTATTCCATCAACGCATCCGTGCCGCTTGATCGCCCGAAACCCGAATTCAACGAGCCGCCAAAGGGTGACGAAACATGGATCGCTTTGTAGCTGTTGATCCAGAATGTACCTGCGCGAACGGCCTCCGCCATACGGTGGGCGCGGCCCACGTCGGAGGTCCAAACGGCCCCTGCCAGCCCGAACGAGGTGTCGTTGGCCAGCGCGATGGCGTCCGCCTCATCCTCGAACGGTATGGCGGTGACGACTGGCCCGAAAATCTCTTCCTGCGCGGTTTTTGAGCTGTTCGGCAAACCGCGCAGGACTGTTGGAGGCACAAAATACCCTTTCGTAAGTGTGTCGGAGCGAGTCAGCACCGACGCGCCCGCGCTGGCGGCCTGATCAATCATGCCGGTGACATGCTTGAATTGGCGGGCATTGCTGATCGGGCCGATCTCGGTGTTCTCGTCCAGCGGGTCGCCTAGCTTGATGTTTTTCATGCCAGTCGAGAGCATTTCGACCAGTTCATCGTGGATTGATTTCTGAACCAGCAGCCGTGATCCCGCCACGCAGCTTTGCCCCGCGCCCGAGAAGATAGCCGCCTGTGCGCCAAGACAGGCATGTTCCAGATTGGCGTCGTCAAACACGATGTTGGCGGACTTACCGCCCAGTTCCAGCACGGCTGGTTTCAGGGCGGCAGCGGCGGCCATGGCAACGCGACGGCCCGTTTCGGGGGAGCCCACAAAGACCACCTTGCGCACCGCCATATGTTCAATCGCCGCTTGCCCGGTCGTCGGGCCAAGCCCGCTCAACACGTTCACAAGCCCATGTGGAAGCCCCGCTTCCTCGGCCAGCTTCACAAGGGCCACTGTGGTAATCGGAGTCAGTTCGCTGGGTTTAATGACCACCCCATTGCCGGTGGCGATGGCAGGAGCGATTTGCCAGCCTGCGGTGAAGATCGGCGCGTTCCAAGGCGTAATCTGGAACACCACCCCGAGCGGCTCGCGCAGCGTGTAGTTTAGGTGGCCCGACGGTACGGGAATGACCTCGCCATGCAGTTTGTCTGCCCAGCCCGCGTAATAGGCGAACATCTCCGCCACTTTGGCGACCTCGATGCGGCAGTCGCGGATGGGTTTGCCTGCGACGATTGCCTCGATGGTGGCCAGCGGTTCGACATTCGCGAAAACGGCCCGCGAAATATCCTGCATGACCTGACCGCGCGCCGCGGCTGAAATGTCCTTGGCCCACTCAGGTTGCGCCTTTTGCGCGGCGTCGCAGGCTTTAATCGCCAGCGCGGTATCTGCGTCCTTGTAGGTTAGCAAAACCTGTTCAGTGAACGGGTCCACCAACGCCACATCCGCACCTGCGCCGTCAACGAGCTTTCCGCCGATGATGCTTTGCGGTCTGTCGCCGAGGCCAAGCGCCGCCATTGCTCCCAGTAACTTTTGTGTACGATCAGACATCCTGGGCCTCCTTCCCGTCGAACTTTACAATCTCGTTGAAATCCGCGCTGTTCGGCACATCGCGCGATGCGTTCAGCCAAATATCAGCGATGCCGGAAAAGCCGGAGATATCGACATCGCTCGCCTTCGCCAGATCAAGCGCAAGGCCCACATCCTTGCGCATCAATCCCATGGTGAAGCCTGAATCGAACGCGTCGTTCAGGACCCATTTCGGGAAGTTCACCTCACTCACGCCGCTACGCCCTGATCCTGCATTGATCCCTTCCAGCAGGTATTCCGGATCAACGCCCGCGGCCTTGCCCAAGCGCACGGCTTCACCGACCAACACAAGGTTGGCGGCGCAGAGCATGTTGTTTGCGATCTTTGCGGCATGACCCGCACCGGAGCCGCCAACGGTCACGGTTTTGGCGGTCAGAATTTCCAGAGTGGGCCGCAGTCGCGCGATTGCATCGAGAGAGCCGCCCAAAAGCATGGTCATCGTTCCGCTATTGGCTGCGGTAGGCCCGCCACTGACGGGGCCGTCGACGAAAGAGAATCCCTGCGCGTCGCCCAATTTGGCCATTGCTTGCGAGGTGACCGGCTCTGACGTGGAGGTATCCAGAACGATTGCCCCGTCCTGAATGTCAGGCAGCATATCGCGCATGACGGCGTCAACCACAGACGCTTTGGGCAGGGACAGGATGATGATGTCCGCAACGCGGGCGAGTGCGGTGGGTGAGGCAGCAATGTCTGCACCCAACTCTGCCATTTTGGCGCGGGTGTCGGGGTTCGGGTCATAGCAGGTCAGGCTGCGCCCGTTGGCAAGCAATTGCGCACCCATGCCGCCGCCCATGTTTCCGCATCCAATCAGGCCGATATGCATGGCCGTTCCCCTTCCCTGCAAATGAGTCGCGGGAACCATGCACTATTCGGCGCGGGCGTGAAATGACGGTGTTTCGAGTTGCTTCACCCCGAAAAAAAAGGCCTCCGATCCGAAGGCCTTTTTTAACTTTTGTCGTGTTGCTTAAAGCTCGGGATAGATCGGGAACTTGCCGCATAAATCCAGCACCTTGGCCTTCACGGCCTCTTCCACGGCGGCGTTGCCTTCTTCGCCATTCGCTGCGAGACCGTCGACCACTTCCACAATCAGATCGGCGATCTGGCGGAACTCGGCCTCCATGAAGCCGCGCGTGGTTCCCGCAGGGGAGCCGAGGCGGATACCGGAGGTGATCGTCGGCTTTTCGTCATCGAACGGGATGCCGTTCTTGTTGCAGGTGATGTAAGCGCGGCCCAAGGCTTTCTCGGTCGCGTTGCCCTTCACGTTCTTTGGACGCAGGTCGACAAGCATCACATGGGTGTCGGTTCCGCCTGTGACGATGTCCAAGCCGCCTTTGATCAATTGGTCCGCCATAGCTTGCGCGTTAAGCACGACCTGCTTTTGGTACTCTTTAAACTCGGGGCGCAGCGCCTCGCCAAAGGCCACGGCCTTGCCAGCGATCACATGCATCAGCGGCCCGCCTTGGATGCCGGGGAAGATCGCGGAGTTCACTTTTTTCGCGATTGCCTCGTCATTGGTCAGGATCATGCCGCCGCGTGGCCCGCGCAGGGTCTTGTGCGTCGTGGTCGTCGCCACATGCGCGTGCGGGAACGGGGAGGGGTGCTGACCACCAGCCACGAGGCCCGCGAAATGTGCCATATCCACCAGCAGGAACGCGCCGACCTTGTCGGCAATCTCGCGCATTTTGGCGAAGTTGATCTGACGCGGAATGGCGGAGCCACCGGCGATGATCAGCTGTGGTTTGTGCTCCAGCGCCAGCGCTTCAACCTGGTCGTAGTCCAGTTCCAGCGTGTCAGCGCGCACGCCGTATTGGATCGGGTTGAACCACTTGCCCGACTGGTTCGGCTTCGCGCCGTGGGTCAGGTGGCCGCCTGCATCCAACGACATGCCCAGAATGGTGTCGCCGGGTTTGATCAGCGCCTGAAACACGCCTTGGTTCGCCTGCGAGCCGGAGTTCGGCTGCACATTGGCAAACTCGCAGCCGAACAGTTCTTTCGCACGATCAATCGCCAAATTTTCGGCGATATCAACATATTGGCACCCGCCATAGTAACGGCGACCGGGATAGCCTTCGGCGTATTTGTTGGTCAGCACGGAGCCTTGGGCTTCCATGACCGCACGGCTCACGATGTTTTCGGAGGCGATCAGCTCGATCTCGTCGCGCTGGCGGCCCAGCTCTTTGGTGATGGCGCCGAACAGTTCGGCGTCGCGGGTCTCGAGGCTTTCGGTGAAAAAGCCGTCATCACGGTGAGTGGCGTTCATTGGGTTTTCCTTCCCTAAGAGGCAGCGCAAGAATTGTGCGCCTTTTAGGGGGATTTTATCAGGATCGGAAGCGGTCAAAGCGACACGCTTGCGCTCTCTTGCGTCCTGCTGTTGCCGATGATGTACTTGTGTTTCCTGCTTTCCCACGCGAAGGTCTTGGAAAGACTTGGAAACTTGCCCTTAGATGCTCGACGTTAACAAAATATCTTTTCTGGCTTCGGACACGGATGTGGCCTGTGAAGCCCGCGCTGCCATGGTCGACAGCTATGGCGATACACCTTTGGAAGAGGCAGGAGTCATCGTGGCCTTGGGCGGTGACGGTTTCATGCTGCAAACGCTGCATGCGACCCAACATCTCGACACGCCGGTCTATGGGATGAACTGCGGCACCGTCGGGTTTTTGATGAACGAATACCACGAACCCAAATTGCGGGATCGGCTGGCCGAGGCCGTCGAGGAGGACATAAATCCGCTGCGTATGAAGGCCATTCGCGAAGACGGGACTGTCCACGAGGCGTTGGCCATTAACGAGGTATCTTTGCTGCGCGCAGGCTCCCAAGCGGCCAAGTTGAGAATTTTCGTTGACGGGCGCGAGCGGCTGGAAGAGCTGGTTTGCGACGGGGCGCTGGTCTCTACTCCCGCAGGCTCGACCGCTTATAACTACTCGGCTCACGGACCTATTTTACCCATCGGGTCAGAGGTTTTGGCCCTAACGGCTATGTCCGCATTCCGCCCACGCCGCTGGCGCGGTGCATTGTTGCCGAAATCCGCAAAGGTGCGTTTCGATGTGCTGCAGCCGAAGAAGCGCCCTGTCATGGCTGACGCTGACGGGCGGTCTGCTGGAAATGTCGTATCGGTTGAAATCACCTCCGAGCCTAGAGTGACCCACCGCATCCTTTTCGATCCCGGTCACGGGCTTGAGGAACGTTTGATCCGCGAACAATTTGCCTGATTTCGGGAACTTCGCGCTTCGAAAGTCGTTAACCTCTGAACGCAACACCATCAGGAGGTTTCCAGTGACACAGAACAAAACATCCGATCCCGCCCTTATGAACGATGCGCAGCGGTATGAATTGCGTGAATTGGCGATTCTACATGAAATGCCGTTTAGCGACGATCTGACGATGGAAGAGGCCGAAAAGCGGTTGAAAGAACTCCGCGCGCGCGACGTGCCAAACCAAGCATGATTAGTGCGTTTTGAAGACGCCCGGCAATGACACTTCCAAAAGCTCAAGATCATCGGACGCGTCGGCGTATTTGGTCTTCATGCCCGGTGGAATTACAAACGCATCGCCCGCTTCCAGCGCGTAGGACTTCTTGCCCTCGCCGTGCAGGACCATCGTGCCGTCCATTACAAATGTGAACAGAATATCGGCGTCGTGGCTGGACCAATCGGCAACGCCGTCTTTCTTCACAACCTGAACGCCCGCAACATTGCGGGTGTTTTGCGCAATCGTGGTATCGCGGCAGGTGAAGCCACCCATTCGGAACGGTTGCCAAGTTGCGTCTTCGGCTTTGTGATGCACGAATTTTTGCCCCTGAAAGTCGCGGTTGGGATTGGCTGGGCCGTTTGGCAGTTCCATCTCATGGTCAATTGTCGTGACATGTTCAGCTGGAACGCCGATCTCTATAACTTCAATATTTTCAGACGCATATAACACCCGATGCCGGATTTCCGGCGGCTGGATCACGCAGTTGCCCGCGTGCAGCCGGAAGGGCTCGCCCTGATCCTCGTAGACCAAATCCACCCAACCGCGATAACAGAAAATCAGCTGAAACCCGACCGTGTGATAATGTACCATGTCCGGCACCGGCCCTCCGTCTGGAATGCGGATATGCGACGCGATGATCGAGCCGCCAAGGCGGTCGGGGATCAGATCACGATACTGCATTCCCGCCCGACCGATGACCCATGGGGCCTGATCGGCAAGACGTCGCACGACAAATGCGTGCTGCGTTTCCGGCATGACAAGTGGCGGATTGAGCTCTGCGATTTCGATCCGTGTGCCGTTTGGCGCAACCAAGTCACGCTGCCCGTCGGCGAACCCGTCTGGGTCGTCGGTCAGGATGCGCAATGTGCCCGCAGGGTCCGGCACGCCCCGTTCGATGCGCAGCCGTAATCCGTATCCGGAAAACACCGCAACGGTGGGGTCATCAGCTGGAAAGATCATGTCCATCCGCATACCCAGAATCTTGGTGAAAAATTGAATGTCATCACGCAGTTTCTGCGTAGGTAGGCGAATTTCCGCAATGATGTCTGGCATGATCCCCCCGTTTTAGCGCAGAGTGGGCGGAGAGAATGCAATATGCAACACTTGCCTTACGCTACGTTTTGCGTCACATAACGGGCAAAATGCGAAATAGTTTAACATTAAACTAATTTATTCTAGGAGAATTGCCATGTCAGACGAGCGTACCGAAAAAGACCGCCAACAGTCGCTTCGTCAGGCTGCCTTGGACTATCACCGTTATCCCAAACCCGGGAAGCTGGAAATCCGAGCGACCAAGCCGTTGGCCAACGGGCGTGACTTGTCGCGTGCTTATTCCCCCGGCGTTGCCGAGGCCTGCCTTGAGATCAAGGCCGAACCTGACACGGCCCGCGACTATACCTCCCGCGGCAATCTTGTCGGCGTGGTCACCAATGGTACTGCGGTCCTTGGTCTTGGCAATATCGGTGCGCTCGCTTCCAAACCGGTGATGGAAGGCAAGGCGGTGTTGTTCAAGAAATTTGCCAATATCGACTGTTTCGATATCGAGCTGGACGAGAAAGACCCCGAGAAGCTGGCCGAAATCGTGTGCGCGCTCGGCCCGACTTTCGGCGCGATTAACCTTGAGGATATCAAGGCCCCTGACTGCTTTATCGTTGAGGATATTTGCCGTGAGCGCATGGATATCCCCGTCTTTCACGACGACCAGCACGGCACCGCGATTGTTGTAGGTGCTGCGGCAACCAACGCGCTGCGGGTTGCAGGAAAGAAATTCGAGGACATCAAGATCGTCTCCACCGGCGGTGGCGCTGCGGGCATCGCTTGCCTCAACATGCTGTTGAAGCTGGGTGTAAAGCGCGAGAATGTTTGGCTCTGCGACATCGCGGGGTTGGTCTATGAGGGCCGCACCGAGGAGATGACACCGCAGAAAGCCGACTTCGCGCAAAAATCCGACTTGCGCAGCCTCGATGAGGTGATCGAAGGTGCGGACCTGTTCCTTGGCTTGTCGGGGCCGGGTGTGTTGAAACCCGAAATGGTCGCAAAAATGGCCTCAACGCCGATCATTTTCGCGCTGGCCAACCCGACGCCGGAAATCATGCCGGACGACGCCCGCAAGGTCGCCCCCGATGCAATCATTGCCACGGGGCGCAGCGACTATCCGAACCAAGTGAACAACGTGCTTTGCTTTCCGTTCATCTTCCGTGGGGCGCTGGATGTGGGTGCGACCACGATCAATGACGAGATGAAAATCGGCTGCGTCGAAGGCATCGCGGCTCTTGCACGCGCCACCACCTCTGCCGAGGCTGCCGCCGCGTATCAAGGCGAGCAACTGACCTTTGGCGCAGATTACCTGATTCCCAAACCATTTGACCCGCGTTTGATTGGTGTGGTGGCTTCCGCCGTGGCCAAGGCTGCGATGGAGAGCGGTGTGGCGAAGCGCCCGTTGGAAGATCTTGAAAGCTACAAGGCGGAGCTCGATGGTTCTGTCTTCAAATCCGCCATGATCATGCGCCCTGTGTTCGAGGCCGCCCGCACTGTGACGCGGAAGATCGTCTTTACCGAAGGCGAGAGCGAGCGCGTGCTGCGCGCCGCCAATGCGATGCTGGAGGATACGACCGACAAGCCGATCCTCGTCGGTCGCCCTGAGGTGATCGAGCGTCGTGCCGAGCGGGCTGGACTATCAATCAAGCCGGGTCGCGATTTCGAGCTGGTGAACCCCAACGACGATCCGCGTTACCGCGACTATTGGCAGACCTACCACGCGATCATGGCGCGTCGGGGTGTAACACCCGATCTGGCGCGTGCGATCATGCGCACCAACACCACCGCCATCGGCGCGGTGATGGTGCATCGCGGAGAGGCAGACAGCCTGATTTGCGGCACGTTCGGGCAGTTCCTGTGGCATCTCAATTACGTCACGCAGGTCTTGGGAGGGAAGGAATTGCATCCGGTCGGTGCGCTTTCTTTGATGATCCTTGAAGACGGCCCGCTTTTTGTTGCAGACACCCATGTGCATGCCGAGCCTACAGCGGAGCAAATTGCCGAAACCGTTATCGCCGCCGCCCGCCATGTGCGCCGCTTCGGTGTGACACCAAAAATCGCGCTCTGTTCCAATTCGCAATTTGGCAATCTTGACAGCATTACGGGCCAACGGATGCGCGGGGCGCTTGATATTCTCGACTCCACGCCGCGTGACTTCGCTTATGAGGGTGAGATGCATACCGATGCGGCGCTGGATCAGGAATTGCGCGCGCGCATCATGCCTGAGAGCCGTTTTGAAGGTGCGGCTAACGTGTTGGTCTTTGCCAATACAGACGCGGCATCGGGGGTTCGCAACATCTTGAAAATGAAGGCAGGCGGGCTTGAGGTCGGCCCGATCCTGATGGGCATGGGCAACAAGGCGCATATCGTCACCCCGTCGATTACCGCGCGGGGGTTGCTGAACATGTCGGCCATCGCCGGCACGCCCGTCGCCCACTACGGATGAGGTGATCTAACGGAGCCTTCGGCCCGACATTGTTTGGGTCGGGGGTTGCACCCCCGACCGGCACGTTGCAACGCTAGCTTAAAGTCACCAAAGCGTGGCGCTTTTTGCCTGCCGACAGCTTGATCGGCTGCGCCAACTGGTCGGCCGTGATGAACAGTCCGGCGTCACTCAGCGCTTCGTCATTCATCTTCGCGCCGTTCTCCGAAATCAGGCGCTTTGCCTCTTTGCCTGACCCGGCAAGTCCGGAGCGTACGATCAGCTGAACGATCGAAATCCCGTCGCCCAACTCCTCCGCCGTCAAGGCCAGCGTCGGCAAATCGTCACCAGTGCCACCTTTTTCAAACACGTCATGCGCGGTGGCTTCCGCCGTCCGCGCGGCGTCTTCGCCATGCAGCAATGTTGTGACCGCGTTCGCCAGAATGACCTTGGCCGCGTTGATGTCGGAGCCTTCAAGCGCCCCCAAGCGATCGCACTCTGGCACCGGAAGTTCAGTGAACAGTTTCAAGAACTTGCCGGTGTCGGCGTCCGTCGTGTTGCGCCAGAATTGCCAGAACTCATAAGGGCTGAGCATGTCGCCGTTCAGCCAGATTGCCCCGCCTTGCGACTTGCCCATTTTGCGTCCGTCAGATGTGGTCAGCAAAGGGGTCGTCAGGCCGTAGATCTCGTGATCCAGCACCCGCCGTGTCAGGTCGATACCGTTCACGATATTGCCCCACTGGTCCGATCCGCCCATCTGCAACAGGCAACCGTAGCGGCGGTTCAGCTCAAGAAAATCATAGGCTTGCAGGATCATGTAATTGAATTCGAGAAAGCTCAGGCTTTGCTCGCGGTCCAACCGTGACTTGACCGAATCGAAGCTGAGCATCCTGTTCACCGAAAAATGCCGCCCGATGTCGCGCAGGAATTCGAGGTAGTTCAACCCGTCCAGCCATTCGGCGTTATTGAGCATAATTGCGTCGGTGTCGCCGTCACCATAGGAGAGGTATTTGGAGAAGACCTGCTGCATGCCGTCGATATTGGCGTCAATCGCGGCATCGTCGAGCAACGGGCGCTCGTCCGCGCGGAAGCTGGGATCACCAACCTTCGTGGTGCCGCCGCCCATAAGGGTGATCGGCTTGCCGCCGGTCTTCTGGAACCAGCGCAGCACCATGATGTTCATCAAGTGGCCGACATGTAACGATTTCGCCGTTGCGTCGTAGCCGATATAGGCAGGGACCACACCTTTGATCAAAGCCTCGTCCAGCCCTTGATAGTCGGTACAATCGGCCAGAAAGCCACGCTCTATCATCACGGTCAGAAATTCGGATTTGGCATGGTAGGTCATTGGGGTATCGTCCCTGCAAAACAGTGTTTCGCGCCTTATAGGCGTGAGGGCGGCGAAGGGAAAGCCATTGAAGATCACCGGTCCAATTTGGGCGCTTGGCGCGATGTCCGGCACATCCCTTGACGGGGTGGATGCAGCGCTGCTGCGTACCGACGGCGAAACCATCGCGGTTTTCGGTGCCAGCGCGTATCGCGCTTACTCCGAGGACGAGCGCGCGCGCATCGCCCAAGCGCTTGGCCAATGGCATGATGGCGCGGACGTGGCTCAGGCCGCCGAGACGGTTGAAACGGTGCACGCAGCCCTTCTGTCACGCATGATGACAATCGAGTCAGACCAATCGCCGGTGCTGATTGGCTTCCACGGCCAAACCCTTGCCCATGACCCCGACAATCAGCGCACGCATCAAACGGGTGACGGGGCGCTGTTGGCTGAAATTCTGCAATGTCCTGTGGTTTGGGATTTTCGCAGCGCTGATGTTCAGCTGGGCGGGCAGGGCGCACCGCTTGCGCCATTCTTCCATTTTGCCTGTGCGAAATATCTATCGCTAGATACGCCCACCGCGTTCCTGAACCTTGGTGGCGTGGGCAATGTGACCTATATCGACCCTAGCCATGACAAACCGCAGGCAGAGGGCGCGCTTCTGGCTTTCGACACGGGTCCTGCCAACGCACCGATAAACGACTTGATGCAAACCCGTTTGAACAAGTCCTATGACCGAGACGGGGGTCTTGCGGGAAAAGGCACAGCCAATGCGCAGATCGTCGAGAAATTTCTGAATCAGGCCTACTTCCATAAAATACCACCCAAGTCGCTGGACCGTGACGACTTCACGCAATTGTCGCATGACGTAGCAGACCTTGCCGACGCCGATGCCGCCGCGACGCTGAGCGAATGCTGCGCCGCTGCTGTCGCTCGTGCGATGGAGCATATGCCGAAGAAACCCACCCGAATTCTGGTCTGCGGCGGCGGACGGCGGAACACCCATATCATGGCGCGCCTTAAAGCCCTGACAGGGCTGCAAATTGACGACATCGACGATCACGGTCTCGACGGCGATATGCTGGAGGCGCAGGCCTTTGCCTACCTCGCCGTGCGGGTGGCGCGCGGGTTGCCCACCAGTTGCCCCAGCACGACGGGTGTGGGTGCAAATGTCGGTGGTGGAACGGTCAGTCACCCCTAGGGATGTCAAAGCCGGGCGCGGCCAGCTCGAACCCGTCAAACGTAAACCCTGGCGACACGGTGCAGCCGACTAGGGCCCACCCATTGGGTGCAGAGGCCGCTTGCCATTCGCCAGCCTCAACAACGATTTGTGGTCGCTGTCCTGCTTCGAAATCGGGCCCTAAAATGTGGTCGGTGGCGGGTCCCGTGTGACTTGGAGATATCGACAAAACCAGCGGCGTGCCCGCGTAAAAGTGCCATATCTCACCCGCATCCACGCGGTGCCAATGACTCCGCTCACCCTGTTTGAGCAGGAAATATATGCACGTGCCGGAGGGCCTCCCGTCACCATCTGCGACCCATGTCTGGCGATACCAGCCGCCTTCGGGGTGGGGTTGAAGGTCTAGGTGTTTGATCAGGGTGTCAGCGTCACTCATCTGGTTACCTTTTGTGGCGAATGGGCGATGTCAGATTTGAAACCTCCCGCCCTTGTACCAAGTGGCCATACAGCACAGTGAATATACTGAGCGTCAGCAACGAGACCACGTCCGATGCAGCGGTGAACACAAGATAGAGCAGGTTACTTTGCGCAAACGCGTCGGCAATGCTGCTGAAAGGAAGATAAAGCAGCGATGTGATGATTGCGAGGTTCACCAGCACTCCGGCAAGAGGGGCGGTCAATCGCCACGCATCGCCCAACTTCATGGGTTGATCCATTGCCGCCGCAGGTAGGACAGGGCCGAATCGAAATGTCACATAGCTGACCAGCGCGCCAACGATGAAGCCGAACAGAAGGCGGCTCCGCGTGAAGGCATTTTCAGGGTTTGCACCAAAAAATTCATCGCCTCCTGACCCAACAGCCACAATCAAAGCAACGATCAAAATCGGAACCACCGGCAGCCCTGTAAGAATGGCTTTGCCCAGGTATCGCGCGATTCGACGGCCATCCAAACGTGGCAACCATCCCGAAGGTTCTTCGCCCTCCAGCACATACCTATGCCAGCCCACGGCAAGCCAGATCCAGCCCAAAATCGAAATTATGAAGCTCGCGAAGTACCATAGAAAGTTGATGTTATCCTCGGGCAGGGGTGCATCTGGATCGTAGAAGATATCCCCTGCAAGATAGCCATACTCCGCGTAGTTAAAGCCGAGCAAAGCGATTGTGCTGATCGCCCATGGCACCAAAACCAAGCGTAGTGTTACGCTTGGTTTTGCTATGATCATCTGCCACGCATGGGTCAGTAATGCGCGGCTGGCACTCATCCCTTCAAGATCGAGCGCCCGGCATATTCCGCCGTCTCACCCAGCATTTCGTCGATACGGATCAGCTGGTTGTATTTTGCCAAACGGTCCGAGCGCGACAGCGAGCCGGTTTTGATCTGGCCACAGTTGGTTGCCACGGCCAGGTCGGCAATCGTCGCGTCCTCGGTCTCGCCGGAGCGATGCGACATCACATTTGTGAAGCCCGCGCGGTGCGCCATTTCGACGGCTTTCAACGTCTCTGTCAGCGTCCCGATCTGGTTTACTTTCACCAGCATCGAGTTGGCTGAGCCGCGCTCGATGCCTTCGGCAAGGCGGGCGGGGTTGGTCACGAAAAGATCGTCGCCCACCAGTTGAACCTTGTCGCCCAGAACGGCGGTCAGGGCGGCCCAGCCGTCCCAGTCGTCTTCGCTCATGCCGTCCTCGATCGAGATGATCGGATAATCGTCCACCAGGGCCGCCAGATAGGACACGTTCTCGTCGGATGTCAGGACCTTGCCTTCACCTTTCATGTCGTATTTGCCGTCGCGGTAATACTCTGTCGCGGCGCAATCCAGCGCGAGATAGATATCCTCGCCCGGTTTGTAGCCGGCTTTTTCCACGGCTTTCAGAATGAAATCCAACGCTTCACGAGACGACGAAATCGCTGGTGCAAATCCACCCTCATCGCCGATACTGGTGGAATAACCGCCTGCGGACAGCTCTTTTTTCAACGTGTGGAATACTTCGGAGCCCATGCGCACGGCCTCGCGGATATTCTCTGCAGCGACTGGCATGATCATGAATTCTTGGATGTCGATCGGGTTATCTGCGTGCTCGCCGCCGTTGATGATGTTCATCATCGGCACCGGCAAAACGCGCGCCGAGGTGCCGCCGATATAGCGGAACAGCGGCTGCGATGTGTAATCTGCGGCAGCTTTCGCGGTCGCCATGGAGATGCCCAGAATCGCATTGGCACCCAGACGGCTTTTGTTGTCGGTGCCGTCCAGCTCAATCATCAGCTCGTCGAGGCCAACCTGATCCAGCCCGTCTTCACCCAGCAGATTTTCTGCCAACTCGCCGTTCACAGCGGCAACTGCGTCCAACACCCCCTTGCCCATGTAGCGGGCTTTGTCACCATCGCGTTTTTCGACGGCTTCGTATGCGCCTGTCGATGCCCCGCTTGGAACCGCAGCCCGTCCCATTGTTCCGTCTTCCAGTGTGACGTCGACCTCCACGGTCGGGTTGCCCCGACTGTCGAGAATTTCACGGGCGTGAATGTCAATAATTGTGCTCATAGCAGGGGAGTCCTTAAGGTCAGGTTGCCGTTTGGGCAGGGTATAAAGGCGCACTGTGTCTAGAGCAAGTGAGACTCTGTTAGCGCTAACCTTGAGTGCTGCTATGGCTGCACCCGCAATGGCTTGCGAAAGATCCGAACGTCAACAATCTTTAGCAAGGTGGTTAGAGCGAGCTATTCAAGACTGATCGGTGCGCGCACCCAAGCCTGCCAAAAGCGGACCCAGATGGGCTTCGTAGTTCCGCCATGCCTCCGAGCTTCCTTGATACATTTCTTGCCGAACCTGACCTGTGGAGGCCGTTTGAACAGCGCGCTTGGTCTTGTGGAAACTCAAACAGTTATCTTCCCACTCGAGACCGGCAAAATCCAGAATGCGCCGGGTTTCGCGTTCCTGATTTTCAGTCAAAAGCTCATAATCCATATCCAGAACTCGACCGGGAAAACGTTCGTGCCAGAATGACATAAGATCCTGATACAGATGATAAAATTGCGCGATATTCTCCTGCGAGTAACGGTAGTCATTGCCCGATGTCACAAAGCTGTGTCGATAGATCGACCAGCAAACTGCCCGCGCGTCCCGCGTACAATGGATCACTTTGGCTTCCGGCAGGGCTTTAAGAATGAATCCGATCCAGCGGAAGTTCAGCGGAAGCTTATCGGTGATCACTGATGAATCCGTCTCGGCGTCGGCCAGCCCGCCTAAATATCCCGCACGGATTTCTCGCAGCAACGCTTCGCTCATCGGCTGGTTCAATGCGTTGGTGCGGCCCAACACATTGTTTAAAAGCCCCAATTCTCCAGCACCATAGACCTTCGAATGACTTGCCAGAATTTGTTCGGTCAGCGATGTGCCGGAGCGGGGCATGCCCAAAACGAAGATTGGCCGACGTCTGGCAACCGGAACCGAAAGTTCGGGCACGGATTCCGAGAATATCCCTTTTATGCGTTTGAATAGCTTTTGATCGGCGGTCGCGTCGTAAGGCGTCACTGCGCCCCGCGCATGGTTGGCGGCGTCGAAATGTTTGAATGCGCGGTCATATTCGCCAATGTCGTCATAGGCTTTGCCCAACGCGAAATTCAGACGCATCTCCGCCTCGGCCTCCAATCCGCCGGTGGTCAAAAGCGCTTCCATTTCTTTGATATGGGGATCACCCGCAGTGTAGCGCCGACATTCGGCAAGGTTTTGGTGGGCGACAACAAATCCGGGGTTCAGTTCCAAACTGCGCCGAAAGCACGTCGCCGCCGCCTCCCGATCCCCAAGATGCATCAACACGTCACCCTTGTTGCACACCGCTTCAACGTAATCGGGTGCAATTGCAATCGCGCGATCAAACAGGGCCAACGCATCCGCATTGCGATCCATGTCTTTCATCAGGCAGCCCAGATTATTGAGCGCTTCTACATAGTCGGGCTTCTGGTCAATCGCCGCCAGATAATGCTTGGCGGCGTCTTTGAAGTGCCCCAAATCACTCAACACGATGCCCAGGTTGTTTTGCGCTTCGGCGTAGTCCGGGCGTTGCTTGACCGCAGCACGCAGTGGCACAAGCGCGTCTTCCAAGCGCCCCATCTCCTTCAGGATCAGACCTGTGAGGTTTTGCGTGATGGGAAAATCCGGAAAGTCCTGATCCAGCTCTTGAGCTTTCGACAGCGCAGCTTCAAGCTCACCTCTCTGAAAAGGCTCAACAATTTCCATCAGTTGCTCTTGAGTGGGTCGCTCGCTCATGTGTCTTTGACTCCGTAAAGTTCCAAGCGGTGTCCCTTCAATTTGTAGCCTAGGCGTTTGGCAATCCTCTCTTGAAGTTCTTCGATCTCGGGGTCGACAAACTCGATCACCTCACCGGTTTGCATGTCGATGAGGTGGTCATGATGGTCACGCTCTGCGTCTTCATAGCGCGCGCGCCCGTCGCCGAATTCCAGTCGTTCCAACAGTCCGGCTTCCTCAAACAACTTTACCGTTCGGTACACTGTGGCGATCGAAATTCCCGCGTCCAAAGCCGACGCGCGTGCATGGAGTTCTTCCACGTCGGGGTGGTCGTCCGCTTCCTCCAGCACTTGCGCAATCACACGGCGCTGTCCGGTCATGCGCAGCCCGCGTTCTGCCGAGCGGCTGATGATGGATTTTCCCATAGGTCGTGGCCCCCTTCGTCGTTACCATGCATTTTAGGCACGGCACCGCCAAGCCTCCAGCCCAAATAGCGCCTAAGGCTTGACTTATCGTCCCTCAGGGCGCATTTGCCCCTCAAGCCTGCGCACTTATGGTGCCGCGTGAGCTTTGCAAATCCAGCAAAGCACTGCACCGCCGCAGCACACACGTTCCCGATATTCACGCGAATGGGTCCGGTGGAGGAAACGCCTCCACGACCATTTTAACGCGACCTCACCGCCGATTCAGGCGTGGGGCCCACATGTCACGAGAGGACATGACTTGAACAAATTTGAAGCTTTGGGGATCTCCCCGAAAATTGCCGAGAAACTTACAGAGAACGGCATTACGAACCCGACCCCGATCCAAGAAGAAGCGATCCCGATTATCCTGACCGGCCGCGACGTTATGGGGCTGGCCCAAACCGGCACCGGCAAGACCGCAGCTTTCGGGCTGCCGATGATCCACAACCTGATCAAAGTTGGCACCAAGCCGGCCCCGCGCACCGTGCGCGGCCTGATCCTTGCGCCGACCCGCGAGCTTGCCAAGCAAATCTGCGACAACCTGAAAATGTTCCAAGGTGGTGGCCACCTGAAGATCAACATGGTGGTCGGCGGTGTGTCGATTAACCCGCAAAAGAAGGCGCTTGAGCGCGGCACAGATATTCTGGTCGCGACGCCGGGTCGCCTGATCGACCTGCTGCAGCAAAAAGCTGTGGTGTTGGGCGATGCGAAGTATCTGGTGCTTGATGAAGCCGACCAAATGCTGGACATGGGCTTCATCCATGCCCTGCGCCAGATTGCACCGCTGCTTCCCAAAGAGCGCCAGACGCTGTGTTTCTCGGCCACCATGCCGAAGCTGATGGAAGAGCTGGCCGCGACCTATCTTGACCATCCGCGCCGCGTGCAAGTCGCCGCGCCGGGCAAGACTGCTGACAAGATCACTCAATCGGTTCACTACATCGCCAAAGCCGCGAAGAACGATCTGCTGATCGAGTTGATGGACAAGCACCGTGACGATCTTGCGCTGGTTTTCTGCCGCACCAAGCATGGTGCCGAAAAGCTGATGAAGCTGCTTGATAGCAAGGGCTTCGCCGCAGGTTCCATCCATGGCAACAAGTCGCAAAACCATCGTGACCGCTCGTTGGCGCAGTTCAAGTCCGGTCAGCTGCGGGTCTTGGTGGCCACCGACGTGGCGGCCCGTGGCATCGACATTCCGGGGGTGGGCTTCGTGTATAACTACGATCTGCCAAACGTCCCTGAAAGCTACGTGCACCGCATTGGCCGGACCGCGCGTGCGGGCCGTGAAGGAGAGGCAATCGCCTTCTGTGCGCCGGACGAAATGGGTGAATTGAAAGACATCGAGAAGATGTTGAAGATCACCATTCCTGTCGCGGGTGGCCGCCGCTGGGCGCCACATGAAGAAGAGAAAAAGCCCGCGCGCGGTGGTGGCGGTAACCGTGGCGGTGGCCGTCCCGGTGGTGGTGGCGGCGGACGTCGCGGCCAAGGGAAGCCAAAAGCGGCAGGTGGCGAGGCCCCATCCGGTGGCGCGCCAAAGCGCAAGCGCAATCGCCGTCGTCGGGGCCAAGGCCCGTCTTCCGCCGCGGCGTAGATGCAAGCGGGTCGACTAAAGCGTGTGATGGCCGTGACCATGACCGTTCTCACAGCCTGCTTTGGCGGGTTGTGGGTCTTCGGGTACATGTATGTCTCGGCCATGGCTTGCGCGTTCTCGACCAGCGGAAAGTGCCGCACAAAGATGCCTTGGCAAATGTCGGGGGAGGACTTGCAACTTTTCGTGCTTGTCCCGGGTGCGATTTTTCTGGTGCTGCTCTTGGGAACCGTTTTGCTGTGGCGCAAGCGGCCGGAAAGTAAGTCCAAGACATGAAAAAAAGGGGCCCGACGGGCCCCTTTTTAATGATTGTTCTTAATGATCTAAAACGGGATTTCGTCGTCGATATCGCTCGACGGGCTGGATTGGCCACCGCCACCGCCAGATGGACCGCTGTCATAGCCGCCACCCATAGGGTCGCCGCCGTAGCTTCCGCCGCCGCCACCACCGCCGTAGTTGCCACCACCGCCGCCGCCGCCACTAGGGCCGTCGAGCATGGTCAGGTTGCCGCCATATCCTTGGAGCACCACTTCGGTGGAGTAGCGGTCAGCACCGCTTTGGTCCTGCCATTTGCGGGTTTGCAAGGCACCTTCAATATAAACTTTGGAGCCTTTTTTCAGGTATTGCTCGGCGATGCGAACCAGACCTTCCTGAAAGATCGCCACCGAGTGCCACTCGGTTTTCTCACGACGCTCGCCGGTGTTTTTGTCTTTCCACGTCTCGGATGTGGCAATCCGCAGGTTGCATACCTTGCCACCGTTTTGGAACGTGCGGACTTCGGGATCGCGCCCGAGGTTGCCGATAAGAATGACTTTGTTAACTGAACCGGCCATGTGCGTGCGTCTCCCGAATCTTGCTTTGGTGCTCTTATATCGTCGGTATTTGGTTAATGGGAGACTTACAACCACACTCTATGGTAGGCGCATATTTGCGCAGGGGGTGGCGAATGTCGATTATTCGACTATATTGCGCACAGTTTAATGCGGTGACGGGATTGGTGTAAATGCGTAAGCTCTTGGTAGCATTGGCGGCATTCTCTGTAATGGTGCCGTCATTCCCACAGGTTGCAGTGGCCGAGGGGCTCGCGTCATCAGGCTCGACCAGCAACCGGTCAAAGATTTTCAGCTCGCAAGCCCGGCTCCTCGACGGACGTTTGTCGTCGCAATACAAAGCCTCCACAAAATTGCAGCCGGGGACAAAGAAGATTTCCTACGGCGTCTCCACGGCGATTCCACGCTATCGCGGCTCGTATAAAGGCGTCTACCTTGAAGACGCGAAAAGTGCTGCGCGCAAGCATGGAATTCCTACGGATTTGTTCCTGCGGCTTGTGCAGCAGGAAAGCGGCTGGAAACCTCACGCGGTTTCCCATGCGGGCGCGATCGGTCTGGCGCAATTGATGCCCGGAACGGCGCGCAAGCTGCGGGTGAACCCGCGTGACCCGAAACAGAACCTTGAGGGTGGGGCGCGGTATCTCAAGCTGATGTACCGCAAGTTCGGAAGCTGGCGTTTAGCGCTTGCCGCCTATAACGCAGGGCCGGGCGCTGTTGAAAAGCATGGTGGTGTGCCGCCGTATCGTGAAACACGCAATTACGTGCGTGTGATTTTAGGCAGCTGATTTGTGGGGGCCAGCCCCCACACCCCCGAGGTATTTTTGAAGCAATGATAGGGCTAGGTGAGCGCTTCGTGTAACACGCGACGCACGGTATCGGTGTCGACATCGGATGTGACGAAGGCCTCGCCAATGCCACGCGCCATGATGTAGTTCAGCGTGCCTTGCGTGACCTTCTTGTCTTGCCCCATAAGCGCCAATAGCCCGTCGGCATCCGGCAGGTCGCCTTCAATATCGCTCAGGTCTGTTTTCATGCCCATCGCCTTGAGATGCGCGCGGACGCGGCTGGGGTCTTCTTGCGAACACAGGCCAAGGCGCGACGAGACCTCGAAAGCCAGCGCACAGCCGATGGCAACACCCTCTCCGTGGAGCAAGCGATCCGAATACCCCGTTGCGGCCTCCAATGCGTGACCGAAGGTGTGGCCGAGATTGAGCAAGGCGCGGTCGCCTTGTTCGGTTTCGTCCCGCGCGACAATGTCGGCTTTCATCTGACAGGACCAGCGGACAGCTTCGATACGCTTGGCGACGTCTCCGGCGGCCAGCGTCGGGGCGTTGATCTCAAGCCACTCAAAGAACGACGCGTCCCCCAACAGCCCGTATTTCACCACCTCGCCATATCCCGCAAGAAAATCGCGCCCGGTTAAGGTGCCAAGGACGGCGACATCGGCCAGGACCAAAGACGGCTGGTGAAACGACCCGATCAGGTTTTTGCCATGCGGCGAGTTGATCGCCGTTTTTCCGCCGACAGAACTGTCCACCTGCGCCAGCAGGGACGTGGGAATTTGCACAAACCGCACACCCCTACGCAGAATAGCGGCGGCGAATCCGACCAGATCACCAATGACGCCCCCTCCGAAGGCGACGACCATATCGCCGCGCTCTACTTTTTGCTCCAGCAGCCACTCGACGGTCTCAGAGAGGTAGCGCCAGCATTTTGTCGCCTCGCCGGCGGGCAGGGTGAGATGCGTCATCTCTATCCCCTCGACGGCCAACCCGTCGCGCAAGCTGTCCAGATGAAGCGGGCCGACCGTGCTATCGGTGACGACGGCCACACGAGGGCGACTCAGCAGAGGGGAAATCCATGCGCCGGAGTTTGCCAGCACCCCGTGACCAATCTCGATGCGGTAACTACGGTCGCCCAAGGCGACGTGAACGGTCTCGTGCGGATGTGTCACGTGTTGGCTTCTTTCAGGAGGTTTGCGTTGTGCAATGTTGTGATGACTTGCTCTGCCATGTCGTCAATGGAGTATTCGGGGCGGGCTTCGACGCTCAGTTGCGCCTGCGCGTAGATTGGATTTCGCGCCTCGTAGATTTCGGTGAGCGTGGCGAACGGGTCGGCCGTGCGCAGCAAAGGCCGGGTGGTTTTATGCCGAACGCGGGACCATAGCAGGGACAATTCGGCGCGCAGCCAGACCGACACTGCCTTCTCGTCGATTAATGCGCGGTTGGCCTCGCTCAGGAACGCGCCGCCACCTGTGGACAGCACTGCCGGCTCGCCGTCCAGTAGGCGCGAGATCACTTCGGTCTCCCGTGCGCGGAAAAAAGCTTCGCCGTCGCGTTCGAAAATCTCGGCGATCGAGCGGTTGGCCGCACGCACCAGCTCTTCGTCACTGTCCAGAAACGGCACGCCCAACTTGCGGGCCACAGCTCCGCCAATGGCCGTTTTTCCGGCACCCATCATGCCCACAAGGACCAAGGGACGTGTCAGGGTCATGGCTTTGGGTGGCATTCTCTCGCTCAATTTACTTATTTCTGCTCTGAATGGAGTGAACTTGCCGAAAAAGCCATATATGAATCAATTAACAGGCGCAAAGGGCGACAACAAAAGTCGCCCCAGACAAAAGGCAGATGCAGCGTGATACGGCTTTTAAAAGCTTTGATTTTCCTGATCGTGGTAGGAATTGTCGGGATCATCGGCTATGCCTATTTGGGCGACCTAACTCCAAGTCGGGTCGAGGTGAATCAACCGGTCACTCTGGATGCCAATTAGTAATTTTGCCGTAGCCTTTGCTGTTTTGAGTTTTCTTGCGATGCCGCTTGAGCGGGCGCGCGCCGAAGAGCCGCTGTCCGCAATCGGCTGGCTGTCGAATGTGGTCGAGGCCCCGAAAACCGTAGCGCCGCCGAATTTTCCGCAAGCCAAAGCCGTAGATGACGTGGCGCGCACTGCGACGCCCGCTTCGGTCGTGACGACGACTTTGGGGGCGCCCAGCCGTGACGCGGTGGGGTTGGTGCCAAGCTCTGTTACAGGAATTCCCCCGCGGTTTTGGGGAACAACCAGCTCCAACACCCTCGCGGCTGCGTTAAGTGACTTGCGACCCGATCTGCCCCCGCCTTTGGCAGAGCTGATGCGTCGTCTGCTTCTGGCAGAGCTTGCACCGCCCATCGACAGCAGCAATGACGACATCTTGTTCCGCGCGCGGGTGGACGAGCTGCTGGCCTTGGGCGCGTTGGATCAGGCAAAAGCTTTGTTGGATCGTGCCGATCCGGGGACCGCGGCGTTGTTCCAGCGTTGGTTCGATGTCAGCTTGTTGACGGGGGAAGAGGACGCAGCTTGCACGCGGATGCTACGTCAGCCGGATTTGTCGCCGACATATCCCGCGCGCATCTTTTGCATGGCGCGGGCTGGCGATTGGGACGCAGCAAACCTGACGCTCAACACCGCCAAGGCGCTCGATGTGATGACGCCTGCGGAAGATGCGCTGATGGCGCGGTTCCTTGATCCCGAATTGTTTGAGCGGGAAGCCCCGCTGCCGACACCCAACCGTGTCACGCCTCTCAATTTCCGGATGCATGAAGCCATTGGCGAGCCTCTGTCGCTTTCTGCACTGCCCAATGCCTTTGCCTTTGCCGCGCTGTCTGAAAACGGCGGTTGGAAACCCCGGATCACGGCGGCTGAGCGGCTGGCGCGTACCGGGGCGATTTTGCCGTCGCGCCTTTTGGCCATCTACACGGAGCGTCAACCTGCGGCGTCTGGTGGCGTTTGGGATCGCGTGGACGCGGTTCAAGCGTTTGAGGCAGCGTTGAGGGCTCGTGATCCGAACGCGGTGGCCGCGCAATTGCCCGAAGCGGTGCGCGCGATGCGACGCGCGGGGCTGGAACCTGCCTTAGCCAGCATGTTCGGGGAGGCGCTGTTAGGGTTGCCGCTGCTCGACACCGTCCGCGACGACGCGACGCGGCTGGCGCTGCTGTCGCCCGCTTACGAGGCTGCTGCCAATTCCGATACGATCTCCGCTGACACGCCAGCATTATGGCGCGCTGTTGCGCGGGGGGACGTGGCGACGATTGGTGAAGTGGCGCAATCCGGCAATCTGGACGCCTTGGAAGGGGCGGTCGCCGCGGCTTTCACGGCTGCAGGGCCTGCGAGTGATCTGGAACCCATGATCAAGAACGGCAATCTTGGGCTGGCAACATTGAAAGCCGTCAAAATGATGGAAGACGGGGCAAGCGCCGACCCGCTGGCCTTGGAGAACGGGCTTCGCACGCTTCGGCATCTGGGCTTTGCCGACATCGCACGCCGCATGGCGCTCTATGCATTGATAACCCGGCCGCGCAGTTGAGTTTGCCACCCGCCATGTCGCGCTGGATCGAGACGTTTCTGGACGCTCAAGCCGCCGAACTGGACGCGTCGGAGAACACGCTTTTGGCCTATGGGCGTGACCTGATCGACTTCGCGGCATGGCTGAACGACCGCGGCCCGTCTTTCGAGACCGCATCGCGGGCGGATGTCGAAGATTATCTCATTCATTGCGATGATCAGGGGCTCGCCCAATCCACCCGTGCACGGCGCCTGTCTGCGGTCAAACAGCTTTATCGTTTCGCCTATGAAGAGGGCTGGCGCGAGGGCAACCCCGCGATCCAGATCAAAGGGCCGGGGCGCAAGAAGTCGCTGCCCAAGACGTTGAGCGTCGAGGAAGTCGACCGCTTGCTAGGTGCTGCACAGACCTCGGCTCGCAGTCAGGAAGACCGGTTGCGAAATACCTGTCTGATGGAGCTGCTATATGCGACGGGCATGCGCGTAACCGAGCTGGTGACCTTGCCGGTATCAGCGGCGCGCGGTGATCCGAGGATGTTGCTGGTCAGGGGCAAAGGAGGCAAGGAACGCATGGTTCCGCTTGCCGCGTCGGCGCGCGATGCGGTGGCTGTCTGGATTGAGACGCGCGACGAGATGGATGCCGCTGCCCAATCCAAGGGCAAGCCTGCGTCCAAATTCCTGTTCCCGTCGCGTGGCAAATCAGGCCACCTGACCCGCCACCGCTTCTATATGCTGATCAAGGAACTTGCCGTCACGGGCGGGGTGGACCCGTCAAAGGTGACCCCGCATACGTTGCGCCACGCTTTTGCCACCCATCTGCTTGCCAATGGCGCTGATCTGCGGGCCATTCAGACCCTGCTCGGGCATGCAGATATCTCAACAACCGAGATTTACACGCATGTACTGGACGAGCGTTTGAAAGAGCTGGTGATGGAGCATCACCCGTTGGCAAACGGTTAGGCATTTAACGCCTAAATGCTGCGGGCAGGATGTCCTCGCTGGGCCAGGTGCCGGACCTCAGCGCGGCCTCGTACCCTTGCACAAGTCCAGCCTGTTCCATTGCTTGCGCTGCCGCTTCAGCGTCATACCTTAACGCGTGGAAGCGCACTCCGTCCTCGGACAGAACGGCATAGCGGGTCTCAGGTCTGCCATCATGCGGCGCCATCCCGATGACGCCGGCGTTGATCCACGCTGTGCCGGATAGTACCCGTTCAAATGGAACACCTGACTGCCGCGCGCTGACACAATCTCAATCAACGCGTCCAAGGCTTGCAGGTTGGAATAAACGCCACCAAACAGTATGACTTCGCCGGTCAGTTCGCCTAGATCGCGGATATTGGGCATAGCGGTTTCCCTTGAAGCAGGGGGCTTGGCACCCCATAACACTCACTTAGCTTTCTTCTACAGGACCGAAAACCAGAATGGACGACACTTCGACGATCTTTGATACCGCTTTCTGGGTGACGTCAGGTGGCATTGTGGTGCTGCTTTTGTTGTCGGCGTTCTTTTCTGGCTCCGAGACAGCGCTGACGGCTGCGTCACGCGGCAAACTGCGCAGTCAGGCCGACAAAGGGTCGCCAGGGGCTGTGCGCGCGCTGAAGATTACCGAGGATAACGAGCGGCTGATCGGCTCGGTCTTGCTGGGCAACAATCTCGTGAACATTCTCGCGGCGTCTTTGGCAACTGCCTTGTTTACAAAGATTTTTGGCGAAAGTGGCGTGGCTTGGGCTACGCTGGTCATGACGCTATTGGTACTCGTCTTCGCCGAAGTGCTGCCCAAGACTTACGCGATTACCAATTCCGAGACGGCAGCTGCCAAAGTGTCAGGGCCTATATCGATCGTGGTCTTGGTCTTCGCCCCAATGGTAACCGCCGTTCGGGCTCTGGTGCGCGGCATGCTGAAACTGATCGGCGTCGAAACTGATCCCGATAGCCATATCTTGTCAGTCCACGAGGAAATCGCGGGAGCGTTGGCGCTCGGCCATGAGGAGGGTGTCGTTCATAAAGAACAGCGTGACCGTCTGCTGGGTGCGCTGGACCTGAACGAGCGGGATGTGGAGGAGATCATGCTTCACAGGTCGGAAATCGAGATGATCAACGCCGAAGATGCGCCAGAGGCTATTATCAGCCAATGCTTGCGCAGCCCTCATACCCGCCTTCCTGTCTACCGCAACGAGCAGGAAAACATAGTGGGCGTTGTGCACGCCAAAGATTTGCTGCGCGCGGTGGACAAGACACTGCGCGGCCAAGACAGGGCTACTCGAAGCTTAAGCAATTTTGACATCATGGATGTCGTTCGTAAGCCGTACTTCGTACCGGAAACGACAGCCCTCGACGACCAGATGCGTCAGTTTTTGCGCCTACATACCCATTTCGCATTGGTCGTAGATGAATATGGCGCGTTACAGGGTCTAATTACCCTTGAGGATATCCTTGAAGAAATTGTGGGTGAGATTACCGACGAATTCGACGTGGCCGAGGTTGAGGCGTTGAAGCCGGAAACAGATGGAAGTTATCTGGTCGAAGGAGCCATGACCATCCGCGACTTGAACCGCATGGCGGACTGGTCGCTGCCGGACGAAGAAGCCAACACCGTCGCGGGTCTGGTGATCCACGAGGCGCAATCCATTCCCACCAGAGGGCAAGTGTTCTCGTTCCACGGGTTCCGGTTCGAGGTGGTGGAGCGGTTGCATAACAGATTGACGAAGCTGAAAGTGAGACCGTTGTGAGCATTCCGCGCAAGATCATCATCGACACCGATCCGGGGCAGGATGATGCCGTTGCAATTCTATTGGCTCTAGCCTCTCCCGAGGAGTTGGACGTGCTTGGCGTCACGGCGGTTGCAGGCAACGTTCCGCTCCCGCTGACCCAGAAGAACACACGTATCGTTTGCGAGTTGGCCGGCAAGCCCGACACCAAGGTGTTTTCGGGCTGCGACGCACCAATAGCCCGCAAGCTGGTCACGGCAGAGCATGTGCACGGTAAAACCGGCCTCGATGGTCCGGTGATGCCAGACCCGACGATGCCTCTGCAGGATCAGCATGCCGTCGACTTCATCATCGACACCCTGCGCGCGGAGCCCGCCGGAACTGTCACGCTGTGCCCGCTTGGCCCGCTGACCAACATTGCGACGGCATTCGAGCGCGCGCCGGACATCATTGGGAAAGTTCAGGAAATTGTGCTGATGGGTGGTGCCTATTTTCAGGTGGGCAACATCACCCCAGCGGCCGAGTTCAACATCTATGTCGACCCCGAGGCCGCCAAGATAGTCTTTGCATCCGGTGTGCCGATTGTCGTCATGCCGCTGGACGTGACCCACAAAGCGCTGACCAACCGCGTGCGTGTCGAGGCGTTTCGTAAGTTTGGCAATGAAGCTGGTCGCATGGTGGCCGAATGGACCGATTTTTTCGAGCGGTTCGACAAGGAGAAATACGGCTCCGAGGGCGCGCCACTGCATGACCCCTGCGTGATTGCCTATCTGCTGAAGCCGGACTTGTTCTCGGGGCGTCACGTCAATGTCGAGATTGAAACAACGTCCGAACTGACTCTTGGCATGACCGTCGCCGACTGGTGGGGCGTGACTGACCGCACACCCAACGCGATGTTCATGGGCGATGTGGATGCGGAAGGGTTCTTTGCCCTGTTGAACGAGCGGATTGCGCGGCTTTGACCTCCCCGAAGTTTGACAACTCCTACGCCCGATTGCCGGACAGGTTTTATACCAAGATGCCCCCGACACCTGTCGCGGCACCTTCCTTAATTGCGTTGAACGATGGCCTTGCCGACCAGATGGGATTGGATCTGGAGTGGCTCCGCTCTGACGCGGGACTCGCGATGCTGGCTGGCAACGCTATGCCGGATGGGGCAGAGCCGTTGGCTCAAGCCTATGCCGGCCACCAGTTCGGTGGCTGGTCACCGCAGCTTGGAGACGGGCGCGCCAATGTGCTGGGCGAAGTCGTGGGGCCGGATGGCGCCCGCTGGGACATCCAGCTGAAGGGCTCCGGTCCCACGCCTTACTCAAGGATGGGTGACGGGCGGGCAGGGCTCGGTCCTGTGATGCGCGAGTATATCGTCAGCGAGGCTATGAATGCACTCGGCGTGCCGACGACACGGGCCTTGGCGGCAGTAAGCACGGGTGAAACAGTCATACGCGAAACCCTGCAACCGGGCGCGATCCTGACGCGGGCGGCGGGGTCGCATATTCGTGTCGGCACATTCCAATACTTTGCCGCGCGCCAAGACCATGAGGCGCTTGATCTGTTGTTGAACCACGCGATCGGCCGCCATTACCCGCATGTTGCCGAAGGTGACGGACTTGGGTTCCTGAACGCCGTGATCGCCTCACAAGCCGAACTGGTCGCCAAATGGATGGGGCTAGGTTTCATCCACGGGGTAATGAACACCGACAACACCCATGTGGGTGGCCTGACGATAGACTACGGCCCTTGCGCTTTCATGGATGCCTATCACCCCGCCACAGTGTTTTCGTCCATCGACCAAGGCGGGCGCTACGTCTATCAGGGCCAGCCCGAGGTCTTGGTCTGGAACCTTGCTCAACTGGCCTCGTGCGTGTTGCCGTTTATTGACAGCGACAAGGACAAGGCTATCGCCGCGGCGCAAGACGCGCTGGCCACGTTCGGGGATCATTACACAAAGGCATGGAAACGCGTGTTCTTCGCCAAGATCGGATACAAGATTGGTGGTGATGCGCAAGTGACGCTGGTGCAAGACCTGCTCACCCGCATGGCGGATAACCAAGCTGATTTCACGCGCGTCTTTCGTGCTATGTCGCGCGGACAGGGCGCCCGCGACGAGTTCGTGGACCCGACCAGTTTCGATGAATGGGAGCGTGACTGGGACGGCGGAGACACCACGATCATGCGCACGGCCAACCCGGCGATCATCCCGCGCAACCATCGTGTTGAAGAGGCGATCCAAGCAGGTTTGCAAGGCGATCATGCACCTTTCCACCGACTGAATGCCGCTTTGGAAAACCCGTTTGCCGATAGCTCCGAGTTTGGCGACTTGGAAGCTGCACCCACCCAACAACAAATGGTGCGTCAGACGTTCTGTGGCACCTGAACTTTTGGCGTGCGGTTGATCAACACGATGCCGGCGGCCACCAAGGCGAGCGCACCAAGAACCGAGACGCCGACCATTTCGTCCAGCAAGAGCCAGCCCAGTAGCACTGACAGCACCGGTGACAGAAACGAAAAGCTTGCCACGCCCGACGCGGGGTAGATCGATATGAGCCAAAGCCAGAAAATAAAGCCGAAGGTCACGACCACCACTATCTGAAACGCCAGCGCCAGATAGTGGATAGGGTGCGGATCTCGGAACAGCGGGCCGAATAGCGGTGCCACCGCAAGCAGCACCACCGCAGAAACAGCGACTTGGTAAAACAGCTGTACTTCAGGACGCACGGTTCTAAGCGGAGTTGCTTTGACCAGTAACGCGGTCGCCGCCCAACCCATCGCCGCACCCAACGCGCACAGATCACCCAGCAGCGACGCTTCGCCACCGTCACTGCGATCAAGTATGGCCCACGCGACACCAGTAAAGGCAAGAACAAGTCCCAAAGTCTTTCGCGGGGTAAGCCTGTCTCCGGGAATGAGGAAATGGGCGGACAGGGCCAACCAAAGCGGCATGGAGTAAAAGATCACCGAGGCGCGTGACACCGTCGTCAGGTCCAACGCCGTGAAGAGCAACAGAAACTCGACCGAGAAAACGACTCCGATCAGCAGCGCGGATGGCACCACCGTGCGGGGCAAGACCAACTTCACCCCTCGCCACTTCATCCAAAGCAGGATGCAGAAAACGGCCCCCGCCGATCGTGCTCCTGCAAAGAAGACGGGTTGGAATGCGTCGTTGGCCACCTTGATCACCACCTGATTGATGGCAAGCAACAGGGCGAGCCCCACGAGAGAGACCGCTCCGAACGTGTCGATATGAGTTTTGGGCGGCATGCTGGCTCCAAAGGGGTTGCTACGGCCTTGGCGTTTTCTTCGGCTTCTGTCAATCGAAGGGCAGACGCGCCTGTTCTCGCAGGTCCAATGCGATTGCGGCTGGCTTGAGGTGCGGAATAAGATAAGTTGGCCGAAATCGCCCCGCGAGAGGGCCAGGCACTCGGACAGTGAGACGGAGCACCATATGGACATTCTGCAAATCGCATCGCTGCTGCTGGTATTGGCGGCGGTTTTCGGCACGGTGAACTATCTGGTTCTCAAACTCCCATCCTCAATTGGCATCTTGATCGTGGCGTTGTTGGCTTCGTTGGGAGTCATGGCTGTCGATTTTCTTGCACCGCAACTGGGTGTGGCCAACGAAGTTCGCTCGGTCGTAAAGTCCATCGATTTTTCGGAGGCTCTGCTCGAAGGCATGCTCGGGCTGCTGCTGTTTGCGGGCGCTTTGCATGTGAAGCTGGCCGATTTGCGCAGCGAATGGCGGGTTGTCGCCCTGATGGCAACGCTTGGGGTCGGGTTGTCCACAGTTGTCGCGGGCTTCGGCTTTTCGTGGATCACCGGCATGCCGATAATGATCGCACTGGTGTTTGGGGCGTTGATATCACCGACCGACCCTGTGGCTGTGCTGGGCGTTCTGCGCCAAGCCAACCTGAAGAAAAGCATGGAAACCAAGATCGCAGGCGAAAGCCTTTTCAATGACGGCGTCGGCTACGTGGTCTTCTTGGTGTTGGTCGGTGTCGCATTTCCGGCCGTGGATGCACATGGCGAGGCGCATGGCGGCGGCGGATTGATGGCAGCAGCCCAGTTGTTTTTGCAAGAAGCCGTGGGCGGCGCGTTGCTTGGCGTTGTTCTGGGATGGCTGACCTTCCGTGTGATGCGCCATATCGACGACTACTCCCTTGAAGTTCTGATCACCCTCGCGCTGGCCTTTGGCGGCTATTCGCTGGCGGTCTATCTGCACCTCTCTGGTCCTGTAATGGCTGTTTGTGCGGGGCTTTTGATCGGGGATGTCGGCGCGAAATACGGCATGTCCGAGATTACCCGCCGCTATGTCGACGGGTTCTGGAAGCTGATTGACGAGATTTTGAATGCGGTCTTGTTCCTGCTCATCGGGGTCGAGGTCTTTGCGGTCGCATTCTCGATGGACGGGATGGTGGCAGGGGTTCTTTCCATCGGGTTGGCTCTGTTTGCGAGGCTCGTAGCCGTTTCTGTCCCGATCCTGCTGCTGCGCCCGTTCCGTGAATTCTCGAAAGGCGTGATCCCGATTATGACTTGGGGAGGCCTGAAAGGCGGTATTTCCGTCGCTCTGGCGCTGTCACTGCCCGACAACGAATGGAAACCGCTGATCCTGACGGCGACTTACGTGGTCGTGATTTTTTCGATCATCGTACAAGGGCTGACCGTTGCCCCACTGGCCACACGTTTGGGACGTGAGCCGGAACTGGTCTGACTTTCCCCCTAGACGTATGGGTGTGACGCCCCCATTCTCTTAAGGGAAGGGCCCCGTTGCGGCGGCCTGCTGCCAATACGGAGAACACACTATGTCATTGATGAATATGGTCACCAAAGTTGCCATCGGTTTTGCTGTCGCCAAGGGGATGCAAAAGGTTCAACAGGCCGGAGGTATCGGTAAGGTTATGGACAGCCTGAAAGGCGGCGGTAGCAGCGCGTCTGCCGATGGCACTGCCAGCACTGGCGGCTTGGGTGGAATACTTGGTGGAATGGCGGGTGGGGCCGGTGGCTCTGGCGGCCTCGGCGGCATGTTGGGCGGCCTTACAGGTGGCGCTTCTGGCGGCACGGGTGGTTTGGCAGGAGGCCTTGGCGGTATCGGCGGATTGCTTGGCGGGCTGGCTTCGGCACGCGGTGGCTCCGGCGGCTCGCTGGAAGACCTGCTAAGTCAGGATAATCCCGTTGAAGAGCCTGACGAAGAAGACACCGCAGGTCTGATGATCCGCGCGATGGTCATGGCGGCACGCTGTGACGGAGAAATTGACCAAACCGAGCGAGAAACCCTGATGGCCACCATCGGCGAGGACGCCACCGAGGCCGACATGGCATTCGTGCGCAAAGCCATGAGCGAGCCGGTTGATGCCGCGGCAATCGCCAATGACACACCCGAAGGTTTGGAGACGCAGGTTTACTCCATGTCTGTGATGTCCATCGAGCCGGATAACCGCGAAGAGGCCAAGTATCTGCACGAACTGGCAACCGCTCTGGGCATCGGCCAAGCCACTGCAAACGAGATTCACGACAGTTTCGGCGTGCAGCGGCTTTACAGCTGATAGCGCAAACTGTGGCATAGTGTTACTTGCACCCTTCTCGTTCTGACGCTTAAGTCGCATCAAGAATGAGGAGGGACCCCAAATGAACTATGCCGAAATCTACAAACGCTCGCTTGATGATCCGGAAGGGTTCTGGATGGAGCAGGCGGATGCCATTGATTGGGTAAAGCCCCCGTCCAAGGCGCTCTTCTCGGACAATGCCCCCCTTTACGAGTGGTTCAAGGATGCTCAGGTCAACACCTGCTACAATGCCGTGGACCGTCATGTCGAAGCCGGGAACGGTGACCGTGTGGCCATCATCTACGACAGCCCCGTCACCCATACCAAGCATGAAATCACCTATGCCGAGCTGCAAACCCGTGTGGCGTCCCTCGCGGGTGCTCTAAAGGCCAAGGGCATCGAGGCAGGTGATCGTGTAATCATCTACATGCCAATGGTTCCCGAAGCGCTTGAAGCCATGCTGGCGTGTGCGCGGCTCGGCGCAATCCATTCCGTCGTGTTCGGCGGGTTCGCGGCCAATGAGCTGGCCGTGCGCATCGACGACGCGACACCCAAGGCGATCATCGCAGGCTCCTGCGGGATCGAGCCGGGTCGGGTGGTGCATTACAAGCCGCTGCTAGACGGCGCAATTGAACTGTCCAAGCACAAGCCCGATTTCTGCGTGATCTTCCAGCGCGAGCAGGAAGTCGCCGAACTTATCGAGGGCCGCGATTATGACTGGCACGCCTTCCAGTTCGGCGTGGAGCCTGCCGACTGCGTCCCCGTCTCGGGCGACCACCCAGCCTATATCCTTTACACCTCCGGCACCACGGGCCAGCCCAAAGGCGTGATCCGCGCAACCGCGGGGCATCTGGTGGCGCTGAACTGGACGATGAAGAACATCTACGACGTGGAGCCGGGCGAAGTGTTCTGGGCCGCCTCTGACGTGGGCTGGGTCGTCGGCCACAGCTACATTTGCTATGCGCCGCTGATCCACGGGAACACCACCGTGGTATTTGAGGGCAAGCCGGTCGGCACCCCTGATGCGGGCACGTTCTGGCGGGTCATTCAGGAGCATAAGGTCAAAAGCTTCTTCACCGCCCCGACCGCTTTCCGCGCGGTGAAGCGTGTCGATCCGGATGGCGATTTCATCAAGAAATACGACTTGTCCTGCCTGAAGACCGTGTATCTGGCAGGCGAGCGGGCCGATCCCGACACCATCGAATGGATGCAGGAGCATCTCAAAAAACCGATCATCGACCACTGGTGGCAGACAGAAACCGGCTACACCATCGCGGGCAACCCGATGGGTATCGAGCCGATGAAAGTCAAAATCGGCTCTCCCACCGTGGCGATGCCGGGCTACGATGTGCAGATCCTCGACGAGGGCGGGCATCAGATGAAGGCGGGTGAGCTGGGTGCGATTGCAATCAAGCTGCCCTTGCCACCGGGCACGTTGCCGAACCTGTGGAACGCCGAGGAGCGCTTCATCAAAAGCTACCTCACTCACTTCCCAGGCTACTACGAAACGGGCGATGCGGGCATGATCGACAAGGACGGCTATCTCTACATCATGGCGCGCACCGATGACGTGATCAACGTGGCGGGCCACCGTCTGTCCACGGGCGGCATGGAGGAGGTTCTGGCGGGTCATCCTGACGTTGCTGAATGCGCCGTTATCGGTGTCAGCGACGAGTTGAAGGGCCAGTTGCCCATGGGCTTCCTCTGCCTCAGCAACGGGGTGAACCGTCCCCATGACGAGATCGTCAAAGAGGTCGTAAAGCGCGTCCGCGACCAGATCGGCCCTGTGGCCGCGTTCAAGCTGGCTTGCGTGGTCGACCGGCTGCCAAAAACGCGGTCCGGCAAGATTTTGCGCGCCACGATGGTGGCGATTGCCGACGGCAAGGATTTCAAAATGCCCGCAACGATCGACGATCCGGCGATCCTTGACGAGATTGCAGAGGCGCTGAAAACCTTGGGCTACCCGCACGGGTCTTGATGCTGCACGGGCGGGGGTAACCTCGCCCGCAATCCATACTTTTCGAAAATTTAACCGACCCCGTGCTTTTCCCCGTAACCGAGGCATTGAAACTCCGCGCCGCGCGCTTCACTATCGGCTGAAACGTCTTGGGGGACATTCATGTCTGATTTGCTGCCACACGCGCTGTCTGTTCGCGAGAACGCGCACGCGCCGTATTCCAAATTTCAGGTCGGAGCAGCGCTGCGCACGAAATCCGGATCGGTCTTTGTCGGTTGCAATGTCGAAAATGTCGCCTTTCCCGAAGGCACCTGTGCCGAAGCCGGAGCCATCGCCGCCATGGTCGCGGCAGGCGAGCGCGAGATCGCGGAGGTTTGCGTCGTCGCCGGATCTCCGACCCCTGTGCCGCCCTGTGGCGGCTGTCGCCAAAAGCTGGCCGAGTTTGCCGCAGGTGACGTGCGGGTGACGCTGGCCACCACGGCGGGAACGCTCGAACACACCACCGTGGCTGCCTTGCTGCCCGGCGCGTTTGACGCGGGGCATATGGCATAATTATGGACGCGGCACAGATCATAGGCAAAATTCGGACCCGCCAGCCCGTCAGCGCGGCGGAATGCCGTTGGTTCGGCAAGGCCTTGGCCGAGCAATCTGGCGTGAGTGACGCGCAAGCAGGTGCTTTCGCAATGGCCGTAGCGATGGAAGGTCTTGGGGCGGACGGGCGCGTGGGCTTGACCGAAGGCATGCGTGACAGCGGCGAGGTGTTGCGCTGGAAGCTTCCTGGCCCGGTGCTTGACAAGCATTCAACAGGCGGCGTCGGTGATCCGGTCTCGATGGTCTTGGCCCCCGCCTTGGCGGTGTGTGGTGCCTACGTTCCGATGGTGTCGGGGAGGGGCTTGGGGCACACGGGTGGAACGCTCGACAAGTTGGAGGCCATTCCGGGCTATACCAGCAACGTCAGCACATCGAAGTTGCAACATGTTGTCCGTGAGATTGGGTGTGCCATCGTTGGTGCCTCGGGGCAGGTTGCCCCCGCCGACCGTCGCCTTTACGCGATCCGTGACGTGACTGCGACGGTGGACAGTATAGACCTGATCACTGCCTCGATCCTCGCCAAGAAGCTGGCGGCGGGCCTGCAAGGGTTGGTGCTGGATGTGAAGACCGGCAACGGTGCAATCCTGCAAGACGCGGCACAAGCCAAACGGCTGGCATACTCGTTGGTAGAGGTTGCCTCGGGTGCGGGCTGCCCGACAACCGCCCTGATCACCGACATGTCGCAGCCATTGGCAACCGCTGCGGGCAATGCCGTTGAAATTCGCGCTGTGATGGAAGCCCTCAGCGGTACCGGACAAAAACGATTGCGGGAAGTAGCGCTCGCTTTAGGGGCAGAGCTTCTGGGCAACAACAAGCACATGAAGGTCGACGCCGAGGCAGCTTGGGTCATGCTCAACGATGCCATCACATCCGGCGCTGCGATGGAGCAGTTTTGCCGCATGGTCGCCTATCTGGGCGGCCCCACGGATTTCGACCAAAGCTGGCGCTTCTGCTTGCCGGAAGCCAATATCGTGCGAGAGGTCCTGCCGCTTGCAACCGGTCATATCCGTGCGGTTGATACGCGGGCCTTGGGCTTGGCAGTGGTTGAACTTGGTGGCGGGCGTCGTCGCGAGATGGACAAGATCGATCCGTCGGTTGGTTTATCCGCGTTCAAACGCATCGGTGATGCCGTCGACAAAACCACGCCCCTTGCGATGGTCCATGCCGCCACCGAGGAAGCCGCCGCGAAAGCGGAACGCGCCGTGCGCAAAGCTTTCCAGATCGGGGCGGCGAAAGTTGCAGCGCCGGAATTGTTCGTTGATCGGGTGGCAGTATGAGCCGTGCCTTTCTTGTCGTTCTGGATTCGGCTGGCTGCGGCCATGCCCCTGACGCGGCCAGCTTCGGAGATGAAGGCGCCAATACGTTGCTGCATATCCACGAACGCGTCGGGTTGAAAATGCCAAACCTGATGCGGTTGGGGTTGGGGCAGGCTGTTGGGATTTCCGATGTGAAGCCCGAAGGCCTGCACGGCGTTGCACGCGAAGTGTCGCTGGGCAAGGATACGCCCTCGGGCCATTGGGAACTGTCCGGCGTTCCGGTTCCTTGGGACTGGCACTACTTTCCTGATACAACCCCAAGTTTCCCCCAAAAGATCAGCGCGGAAGTCGCCAAGTTTTGTGGCACGGACGGTATCTTGGGCGATTGTCATGCCTCTGGTACGGCAATCATCGAACGCTTGGGCGAGGAGCATATGCGAACGGGCAAGCCGATTTGCTATACCTCAGCCGACAGCGTGTTCCAGATCGCAGCACATGAAGAAAGCTTTGGCCTTGATCGGTTACAGCAACTTTGCCAGCACATGGCACCAATCCTGCACGCGATGAATGTGGGGCGCGTCATCGCGCGGCCTTTCGTTGGTGCGGATGCTGCCAGCTTCGAGCGCACCAAGAACCGCCACGACTACGCAATGGAGGTTCCGTCACCGACGCTGCTGGATTGGGCCAAGGCCGACGGTCGCGCGACCTATGGCATCGGTAAGATCGGGGACATCTTCTCTGGTCGCGGTGTCGACGAAAACCGCAAAGGGTTCGACGATGTGCTCATGGGCCATCTGTCAGACTTGGTCGATGAGGCACCTGACGGTGCTCTGGTCTTCGCAAATTTCGTGGAATTCGACAGCCTCTATGGCCACCGCCGCGACCCCGAAGGCTACGCGGCGCATCTGGAATGGTTTGATGCTGCCATCGGCCCTATTCTGGCCAAGCTGCGGACAGGTGATTTGATGCTGTTCACCGCGGATCACGGCAACGATCCGACATGGGAGGGCACCGAACATACCCGCGAGCAAGTGCCCGTTGTTGCTGCTGGAGTTGGAACGAAAGATATCGGGCAGGTCATGTTCGTGGACGTTGCCGCATCCGTTGCGGATCATTTGGGGCTGTCAGAGCGCGGTCCGGGGCGGAGTTTCCTATGAGCATTCCAAAAATCGAGCTGCATTTGCATATCGAAGGTGCTGCTCCACCTGCGTTCATCCGTGGATTGGCGCAAGAGAAGGGCACCAACCTGGAAGGTGTGTTCAATCACGACGGTTCCTACCGCTTCGAGAACTTCAAGCAGTTCCTCAGTGTTTACGAGGCCGCATGCACCGTGCTCACCGGCCCCGAGGATTTTGGCCGCCTGACCACCGCAGTGCTGGAGCAGTCGATAGAGCAGGGCGTGATCTATACCGAGGCTTTCCTGTCCCCCGACTTTTGCGGTGGAGGCGATGTCGGCGCGTGGCGCGAATATATGCACGCCATGCAGGAAGCCGCTGCCAAACTTCCCCAGATCGAGATGCGCGGCATCATCACCTGTATTCGCCATTTCGGGCCGGATCAGGCCAAGACCGCAGCCATTTGCGCCCGCGAAACGGCAGGTGATTTCATCACCGGTTTCGGCATGGGCGGGGACGAGATGCAAGGCGCGCAGGGCGATTTCGCCTACAGTTTCGACATGGCCCGCGAGGCGGGCCTTCGTCTGACGACCCATGCGGGTGAGTGGGGCGGTGCGGAAAGCGTCTGGCAGGCTGTGCGTGACCTCAAGGTGGAGCGTGTTGGCCACGGCGTTCAGGCCATTGACGATCCGGCATTGGTCGATCATCTGGCAGAACACCAGATCGTGCTGGAGGTCTGCCCCGGCTCGAATGTGGCGCTTGGCGTTTACGCCGACTGGCGCTCGCACCCGATCGAAAAGCTGCGTGAGCGCGGTGTACCGGTGACGGTATCAACGGACGATCCGCCTTTTTTCCACACCACTCTTAGCGAGGAATATGACCTGTTGGGTCATCATTTCGGCTGGGAGGACGAAACAATTCGCGCGGTGAACGTCACCGCTGCAAACGCGGCATTCTGCGACGCCGCGACCCGCGATAAATTACTCAAAGCACTGGAGCCAGCCTCATGACCGATATCCCTCACCTAACCGTCGTGGATCACCCTTTGGTGCAGCACAAACTGACCTTGATGCGCGAGAAGGACACCCCCACAGCAGTGTTCCGGCAATTGCTGCGCGAGATCAGCCAGTTTCTGGCCTATGAGGTCACGCGCAATCTGGAAATGGAAACCAAACGCATCGAAACCCCGATGGAGGAGATGGACGCGCCCACATTGGCAGGCCGCAAACTGGCTTTGATTTCCATCCTGCGGGCGGGCAACGGCTTGCTCGACGGGATGTTGGAGTTGATCCCAAGCGCCCGTGTCGGGTTCGTGGGCCTCTATCGTGACGAAGAAACGCTTCAGCCCGTGCAGTACTATTTCAAGGTGCCGGAATTTATGGACGAGCGGATGGTGATCGCCGTGGACCCGATGCTGGCGACCGGAAACTCGTCCGTGGCGGCGATAGATTTGCTAAAAAAAGCAGGGGCGACAAACATCCGATTCTTATGCTTGCTGGCCGCGCCTGAAGGCATCGCCCGCATGAAGGAAGCACATCCGGATGTACCGATTGTGACAGCTTCAGTGGATAGTCACTTGAATGACAATGGATATATTGTCCCTGGGCTAGGGGATGCGGGTGACCGTATGTTTGGCACAAAATAAGGTAGTTTCCGACTTTACTTGGTAGTGTCGCTGTTGCATTGTGACCACTATATTTAGTGGGGACTGATATGCGACTTCTGCGACTGCTTTCCGTGTCGATACTGGCGCTGAGCATGGGGCTCATTGGTGCTGATGCACAAAATTTGCGCCGTGATAACGGCCCGGCAGAGACACCGCCCGCTTCCTTTAAAGGCAAGCAATATGTCGACAGCCGCGGCTGCGTTTATATTCGCGCGGGCTACAGCGGGAACGTGACATGGGTTCCGCGCGTGACGCGGTCTCGCAAAGTTGTCTGTGGTCAGCAACCGAGCCTTCGCACTGCTGCGCCAGCGGCCCCGAAAGCAGCGGTCCGTCAGGCGACAGCTCCACGCATCCCTGCTGGTGCTAAGATCGTTAAAAGAACGACCAAGGTCATCCCTACACCTGCCAAGGCAACGACGCGCGTCGTGCGCAAGGCCGCACCGAAGGCGCAAACCCGCGTCGTGCGCAAAGCGGTGCCAAAGGCTCAAACCCGCGTGGTCCGCAGAGTGGCACCTGCGCCTGCGCCGCAAGCCCAACCCCGCGCTGTGCGCACGCAGGTCAACCCGAAGCGCGGCACTGTCCAACCAAGGGTCGTTTATCGCTGCGGTGCCAGCGAGTTCAGCTCGCAGTTCATCAATGACGGGGCGCGTTGCGGTCCGCAAAGCGGCGGGTCTCGCAGTGTTGTCCGCGAGGAAGTCTCGCCCCAAAGCAACAACCAGCATATTCAGGGTCAAAGAATTGGCCCGAAAGGCGCGAACCGCAGAATAGCAGAGGCGCGGATGCCCGTTCCCAAGGGCTACAAGAGGGCCTGGGACGATGACCGCTTGAACCCGTTGCGCGGTGTGGGCACAACATCCGGTAAGGCGCAGATGAGCTTGGTGTGGTCCAACACGGTGCCACAGTATCTGATCGACCCGTCGACCGGAAAGCGCGCTACGGCCAAGCAAAAACGGATACTCGGCATCTTCTAAGCCGGCGTCGCGGGCTATTCCGCGCAGATTTCCTGAAGGCTGATCCAATCTCCGTCCGAGATAAGTCGCGGCGCTTCAATTCCGCGATATGGGTCGGCTTCGATCAAATCAATTGTGCTCTCGCCAGTGACATCTACTGCATACGCGTAAGGGCTGGCCGCAACTTTCGCAGTGGCAAACCGGTCGAGCAGCACATCGGTGTTGAGCGCAGGCGGCTCGGTCGACAGAAGCGTCTCGGCGTAGTCGCGCAGCACGTCATCCTCAATCTGACCACTGGTCAGCAAATGCAACGTCGCGGCTCCTCCGGCTTCTTTCAACAATAGCTCCATCGGATCAACCATGCGGGCCTGCTCGCTGGCCGCAAGCATGTAGCCCGCTGCAACATCCGCCGCATCATGATCCTCGACGACCGTGCGGTTCAAAAGCAGCAACCCGCCGGGCAGCGACAATGAACCCTCCGGCCCAGATGGCACCACATATGCTTTGCGCAGCCCGTCTCCCAAGACCCGCGCTTTCAGTCGTGCTAAGGCGGCGGTGCCAAGGTTGGAGCGGCAGGTGTCTCCGGTAAGTCGGGTCATGTGCCCCAGAAGCGCGGTCCCAATGGCAAGCCTCTTGCTCTCTGGCACGACTGTCACCGTGTGGCGCACCAACGCGCCCGGCAGCCAGAAGAAGCCAAGCGCGCCAATGGCGGCAACCAATCCTGTAAAGATATAAAGCCGGAGGCGGCCGCGATGCGGGCGTCGTCGCGCAACGGTCCGCCGGACCTTCTCGATTGCGTCGATGAGTGTGCCGTCTTCAAGTTCCAACTCCTCGCCCGCGTCGGGACCGGGGCGGAACAGCGCGGGCCGCGCACCGGGGTTCAGACGCTCAATTGCAGGCAAGGACCAATGGGCCAGCGCGGTGTCGGTCTTGTCACGGATGATCAGAGTGGCATCGCCGAAGGAAATCAGAACGTCACGACGCTGGGCGTCCGGGCTTTCGCGCCAGATCCCTGTCGACTCCAGACGATCATACTCTTTCAACGCCGTCATTTTACGCGGCTGCCTGCTCTTTTTTTATTGTGTGGGGAAACGATAGCTTGAAAGTGATTCTTGCTCAACGTGTTTGAACGGCGCGCTCGGTCTTTTCACGCGCGCCACGTCGCTGGTTACAGTGACTTTGCCAAATGACGCAGCTCGAATTTCTGGATTTTGCCCGTAGAGGTCTTGGGCAGGTCTTGAAACAGGACCTGCTTGGGTGTCTTGAAGCCTGCCAGTTGCGCACGCACATGCGTGATCAGATCAGCCTCGGATGCCGTCCCTCCGGGTTTCAACTCAACGAAAGCGCAAGGAACCTCGCCCCATTTGTCGTCGGGTTTGGCCACCACCGCGCAAAGCGAAACAGCCGGATGGGACATCAACACGCTTTCAACTTCCACCGACGAGACGTTTTCACCACCCGAAATAATGATATCCTTGGCGCGATCCGCGATTTGGATATGGCCATCAGCGTGCTGAATGGCGATGTCGCCGGAATGGAAATGCCCCCCCGCAAAGGCCTCCTCGGTGGCTGCAGGGTTTTTGTAGTACCCTTTCATCACCGAATTCCCGCGCATGACAATTTCGCCTTGGGTGGTCTTATCCATCGGCACCTGCTCGTTTTGGTCATCAACAACCGTCACATATTCCATCATCGGCATCGGCAGACCCTGGCGGGATTTGAGCGCGGCTTTGTCGGCATCCGGCTGGGTGTCCCAATCGGGGTTCCAAAGGCATTCGGTGATGTGGCCGTAGGTTTCGGTCAGGCCGTAGACATGGGTCACATTGAAGCCAAGTGCTTCGATTGCCGCCAGCGTGGTCGGGGCAGGGGGAGCGCCCGCCGTAAAGACCTCGACCAGATGGTCAAACGACTTCCGCTCCGCCTCCGGCGCATTCACAATCATGTTCAACACAATCGGCGCGCCGCCGAAATGGGTGACGCCTTCATCCGCAATAGCACTGTAAATCGCTTTGGCAGTCACATCTCGACAGCAATGCACGGTGCCGCCCAAGACCGGCATCATCCATGTGTGGTTCCACCCGTTGCAATGAAACAGCGGCACAATGGCCAGAAACTTCGGGTAAAGCTGCATCCGCCAAGAGATCACGGTACCCATGGTCATCAGATATGCGCCACGATGGTGATACACGACGCCCTTGGGCCGCCCTGTGGTGCCGGATGTGTAGTTCAGCGCAAGGCTTTCCCACTCGTCCTCGGGCATGTGCCACGGGGCGGTCGGATCCCCTTCGGCCAGCAGCTCTTCATAGGTTGGAAAACGACCTGTCGCGGGGTAGTCCGCCTGATCATCCGGCACCTCGATAATTCTCGGCCCGTCCCCATCGCAGGCGGCCTTCGCGGCCTCGACCATTGGCAGAAACTGCGTGTCGCACAGCACGATCTTCGCGGCGCCATGATCAAAGATGTAGGCGACAGTTCCGGCGTCAAGGCGGGTGTTGATCGTGTTGAGGACAGCGCCACAGGCAGGCACACCGAAATGTGCCTCGGCCTGTGCAGGCAGGTTGGGGATGACGGTCGAGACCACGTCACCCGGCGTAATCCCGCGCTTTGCCAGTGCCGATGCCAGACGGGAAACTCGCGCGTGATACTCCGCGTAGCTGTGGCGGGTCGTGCCATAGACGATGGCTTCGCGATCCGGAAACACTGCGCGTGCGCGGTTCAGGTGGGAAAGGGGCGTCAAGGGAACGTAATTTGCGTCACGTTTCTCAAGCCCGGTTTCGTCCGACATCCAACCCATTGTCATTTCCCCCGTTGCACGTAACTCTAAGGGACAAGAGTGCCGAAGCCGAATGCACTTGGGAAGTAGAATTCTGCGCGGTATGGTAAATTGTATGACAATTGATTGGGCCGCATGATAATTTCCCCCGGACGAAACTACATTTTCGTACACATCCCGAAGACAGGCGGCACGTCAATGGCGCTGGCATTGGAAGCCAAAGCCAAGGCCGATGACATCATGTTGGGCGACACGCCCAAAGCGGTAAAGCGGCGGCGGCGGTTGAAGGATGTGCAAGCCGCCGGGCGGCTTTGGAAGCACGCGACCTTGCGCGATATTGTAGGTCTGGTGCCGGAAAGCCGGATCGAGGCGGCAAACGTGTTTACCATGGTCCGCAATCCGTGGGATCGCGTCGTCAGCTACTACCACTGGCTACGAACACAATCATTCGACCATCCAGCGGTGCACTTGGCGCAGGACTTGGACTTCAGCCCGTTCTTGAATCACCCGCAAACCGTCGTGTCGCTGCGGGCCTCGCCCTACAGCTCCTATGTCACGACGGCAAAGGGGGAAGAACACTGCGCGTTATTCGTTCGCCTGGAGCATCTCGACGAAGACTTGCCAAAGCTGGAAACGTTGATCGGCTGCAGGCTTGGTGCGTTCCCGCATGACAACCGGTCGGAGCGCGGGGCGTATAAAGATGCCTATAGTTCCGCCGACCGTGATTTGATGACCGAGATTGCCGCGCCGGACATCGCGCGCTTCGACTATCGGTTCTGACTGTTCCCAATTCGGACACAATTCGCCCCAAAATGACCTTTTTGAGGTCCAACCTCTGACGTGAGCGGGGCGCATCTTCACCTCAATCAGAAATGAACTGACAGGTGTGGGACATGTTTTTCAAATCTAGCCGTAAGGCCTCCAAAGTAGAGCCATTGGTCCTCTCGACCGCCCCGAGTGCGGGCATTTTCGCAGGAACCAAGATCGCAACCCGCCATCGCTGGGCGCGTGTCGAAGACCTCTCGGTCGGGGATAAGGTTCTGACCGCCGAAAACGGCGAACAGGTGATTGCCGATATCGAAGTTGCGACCTTGTCGCTGGCCTCGGCCAAGGCAAATGCAGGCCAATGGCCGTTACTGGTGCCTGAGGGTGCAATTGGCAACGACCATGCGATGATGGTGTCTCCGGACACGCGCCTTGTCATCGAAGATGACGCCGCAGGCGTTTTGTTCGGCGAAGCCTGCGTGACCGTTCGGGCAGAAAACCTCATCGGCTATCGCGGCATTGCCCGCGCCCGTGTGAAGGGGGAGTTGACCCATGTCACGATCCGCTTCGAAGGGGCCGAGACTTTGGTTGTCGAAGGCGGTGTATTTATCGACCTGCCAGCACCAAACGGGTTGCTGCGTTTCACTCCGCTCAACGACCGTCAGTCCCGCCTTCTGACGCGCAACATGGGCGAGAGCGACCGTAAAACCCGCGCCCGCCCTGTGGCTGCAGGCTGGATTTAGAACGATCCAGAGTTTCTCTTGAAGAAATTGGTCCCGCTCAAGAAAAAAGCCCGGCACTAGGCCGGGCTTTCTCGTTTTCGGGTCAGGCTGCTTTCGCGGGATCAAACCGCCCGTAAAAGCTTTGGTTCTTCTTCGCCATATCTTCCAGCAGATCAGGCGCTTTGAACCGCTCGCCGAACTTGTCAGCCAGCGCGTTAGTGGTTTCCGCCGCCCACGGTGTGCCGACCATGTCGAGCCATGACAGTGGCCCGCCGGACCAAGGCGCGAAGCCCCAGCCTAGGATCGCACCCACGTCACCCTCGCGGATGTCCATCAACACGTCTTCCTCGATGGCACGCACAGCCTCCAGAACCTGTGCGAACAAAAGCCGGTTTTGGACCTCGGTCAGATCAGGCTGTTCATCTGCCACGGGATACTTGGCCTCAAGGCCATCCCACAGCAACTGGCGTTTGCCTTTGGCATCATACTCGTAGAAGCCTGCGTTGGTTTTGCGGCCCAAGCGGCCTTCGTCCGCCATCCAGAACAGCAACTCGTCCACTGCGTCGTCATAGGCGTCGCCCATAGCGGCTTTGGTGGCCTTTGCGATCTTCACCCCCAAGTCGATGGAGGTCTCGTCCACCAGTTGCAGCGGGCCCAACGGCATGCCGACCAGCTTCGCCGCGTTTTCGATCAAGGCAGGCTTCACGCCTTCTTTGACCATGCGGATGCCCTCGTTGATATAGGGGATGATGCAGCGGTTGGCGTAGAAGAAGCGCGCATCATTGACCACAATCGGCGTTTTGCGGATCTGGCGGGTGAAGTCCAACGCTTTCGCCACCGCACGGTCGCCAGTGCCCTTGCCTTTGATGATCTCGACCAGCATCATCTTCTCGACAGGCGAGAAGAAGTGGATGCCGATAAAGTTCTCGGCGCTCTCGGACGCCTTCGCCAACTCGGTGATCGGTAGGGTCGAAGTGTTGGTTGCAAAGATGCAGTCAGGACCAACAACATCCTGCACCTTCTTGGTAACCTCGGCTTTGACACCGACGTCCTCGAACACCGCTTCCACGATCAGATCGCAGCCCTTGAGGGCGGCGTAATCGGTGGTCGCAGTGATCAGGGCCAGTGCGGCCTCTTTCTTCTCGGGCGTCGCTTTCTTGCGCGCGATGCCTTTGTCCATGTAGTCAGCGGTGTAGGCTTTGCCCTTGTCCGCAGATTCCTGCTTGGCGTCGATCAGCACCACTTCGATACCAGCCATGGCAGACACCAGCGCAATGCCAGCGCCCATCATGCCTGCACCGATGATGCCGACCTTTTTAACTTTCTCGTCTGCCACGTCAGGGCGCACAGCGCCTTTTTCCAGTGCTTCCTTGTTGATGAAGAGCGTCCGGATCATGTTGGCGGAGCTCGGGTTCAGCAGCACATTAGTAAACCAGCGGGCCTCGATCTTCAGCGCGGTATCAAACGGCACCATCGCGCCTTCATAGACTGCCGACAGCAGCGCTTTTGCAGCAGGGTAGACGCCCTTGGTGTTGCCATTGACCATGGCGGATGCACCAACGAAGGTCATGAAGCCCGCAGGGTGGTACGGCGCGCCGCCGGGCATTTTGTAGCCCTTTTCGTCCCATGGTTTAACGATGGAGGGCGAAGACAAAACCCACTCTTTCGCGGCGGACAGCAACTCGTCAGCTGGCACAACTTCGTGGACCAGACCAGCGGCCTTGGCCTTCTGCGGGTTCGACAGCTTACCTTCCAACAGGAACGGCGAGGCCCCCATCGCGCCCAACATGCGAGTCACACGGGTGGTGCCGCCCATGCCGGGGAAGATGCCGACCATGATTTCCGGCAGGCCGATCTTGGCCTTCGGATTGTCGGCCACAAAGATGCGGTGGCAGGCCAGCGGAATCTCGAACCCGATGCCAAGGCCGGTGCCCTGCATGGCGCAGGCAATCGGCTTGCCGCCCTTGTTCTTATCGTCCATGCCGCCGCGCTCGATTTTGCGTAAGACAGCATGGGTTGCCATCAGCCCGTCCATCAGGCCGCGGGCAGGGTCGTCGCCCGCGCTTTCCTTCATCTTGGCGATGATGTTGAGGTCCATGCCGCCCGCAAAGCTGTCCGGCTTGCCGGATGTGATGATGATGCCCTTGACGGCATCATCTGCCAGTGCCTGATCAACCAGCGCATCAAGGTCGTAAAACCCTTGCTGGTTCATCACGTTCATGGACTTGCCAACGGTGTCCCAGGTGATTGTCGCGACGCCGTCGGCGTCTGTTTTCATAGTGAAGTCAGTCATATCCCTAATCCTCAAACGCGTTCGATGATGGTGGCGGCACCCATGCCGGAGGCAACGCAAAGCGTGGCAAGACCCACCTCTTTGTCGCTGCGTTCCAGCTCGTCCAGCAACGTGCCAATGATGATCGCGCCGGTCGCCCCCAGCGGGTGACCCATCGCAATTGAACCGCCGTTCACATTGACCTTGCTGTCATCCACATCAAAGGCCTGCATGAAACGCAGCACAACGGAGGCAAACGCCTCGTTGACCTCGAACAGGTCAATGTCGGAGATGCTCATGCCCGATTGCTTCATGATATGCTCGGTTACCGGAACCGGGCCGGTCAGCATGATGGTCGGGTCAGTGCCGATCTTGGCTGTCGCACGGATGCGCGCGCGCGGCTTCAGCCCGTGGGCCTCGCCGAACTCCTTGGAGCCGATCAGCACAGCCGCCGAGCCGTCCACGATGCCGGACGAGTTGCCCGCATGGTGGATGTGGTTGATCTTCTCCAGATGCGGGTATTTCATCAGCGCGACCTTGTCGAAGCCCGGCATCACCTCGCCCATGGCCTGGAATGCAGGGTTCAAACCGCCAAGGCTTTGCATGTCGGTCTGAGGCCGCATGTACTCGTCAGTGCTGAGGATTTCCAAACCGTTCTGGTCGCGGATGGTGATGATCGACTTGGCGAAACGGTTGTCGTCCCAAGCGGCCTTCGCGCGCTTCTGCGATTCCACCGCCAGTTTGTCTGCCTCGTCGCGGCTGAAGCCATACTCGGTGGCGATAATGTCGGCCGAGATGCCCTGCGGCACGAAATAGGTGTCCATGGCAATCGACGGGTCCACGGCAATTGCCGCCCCGTCAGAGCCCATGGCCACGCGGCCCATCATCTCCACGCCGCCTGCGATGTAGCCGTCGCCCGCGCCGCCCTTGATCTGGTTTGCGGCGAGGTTCACAGCTTCCATGCCCGACGCGCAGAAGCGGTTGATCGACAGGCCGGGGATGCGCTGATCCAGCTCGGACGCCAGAACGGCGGTCCGCGCAAGGCAGCCGCCTTGCTCCATCACTTGGGTGGCGTTGCCCCAGATCACGTCCTCGACGGCGTGGCCCTCAAGGCCGTTGCGGTCCTTGATTGCGTTCAGGATGTTCGCGGACAGACGTGCCGCGGTCACCTCGTGCAAGCTGCCGTCTTTACGGCCTTTGCCGCGGGGCGAGCGCACGGCGTCATAAATATAGGCTTCAGCCATAGGGAATTTCCTCCATTAGATTCAGGACCCCGATCCAGGCCAGAACGCTGCAAACCAGCGCCCCAACCCCGAACGGGAGTTTATACGAGGCCAAGGCACCAAGCCGTTGGCCGAATTTCTGAGTACGCAGCGCCAGCACGATGCCGCCTGCAATTGCGGGCAAAACCAGCCCCAAGCCGTAAACACCTGCCATTAGCAACATGCCAAAGGCGCACCACGCGGAAAACATCGCAGCGGCAGAGCCAAACTTGTCGAACGTGTCCTCCGCGCGGATCAGCGCAAGGGTGACACCGCAAAGTGTCATGCCGATGATGAACGCCGCGAGGATCATGGCGCAGCCCTAGCCGCAGGAGCAGCCCCCACAGTCGCAGGACGCGCAGTCGCAGCCGCCGAACCCGATATCCCCGTCACACGGGTTGATATCGCAGCCCTTACTGGCTGCGGCTTTACTTGCACCTGCGCGACCCAAACAGCCAAGCGGGGCGGAGCCACATTCACAGGCGCCAGCGCTACAGCAGTCGCATTTGTTGTACCATCTGTCGTCGCGGCGGCGGCGCTCCAGTTCGGCGCGCTCGTCTTCGTCCAGCGGGGCCTCGTTGCAGACGCAATCCGCCTTGATGGCCAGATGTGCTGTGCGGCAGTCACGAAAACGCTGGCGGATGGCCGGCAGCGCCCGCCAGAGCCCAAGATCGCGGATCGCATACTTGGCGTAGCCCGAACAGCCGGTGCCACCATGGCGCACCGCGTACGCGCAGCGGAAGCCTTTGCTTGGCGACAGGTATTGCTGGTAGGCCCAGATGCCGCCAAGGGCCATTTTGCTGAACATGACTTCTCCGTCTCTTGGCCCGCATAATTGCGGCCAAGGCGAGGGATATCCAGCAAAATGTTGGCACTTGTTGTCATGCAGGCAACGCCCGTTGCATCAAATCATAGGGGTGCTTCCAGCCCGGCGTTTCACTGATACGCGTCAACCATGCGTCGATATTAGGCCACTCGGCGCGGTCGAACCCGAACGGCTCATCATAAAACAGATAACCGCAGCAAGACAGGTCCGCGACGGTCAGGCTATCACCTGCCACCCAGTCGCGCCCCGCCAATTGAGCGTCCAGCACCGCATAGGCCGTTTTCAAGCGGCCTTGCATGAAGGCGATCACGTCACGGGGGCGTTTGTCTTCTGGCAGGAAGTGCATCAGGAACCGCGTCATCCCTGCTTGCGAGGACAGCTTGTGGTTGTCCCACAGCACCCACCGCAGCACCTCGTATTTGTCCGCCGCTGCGCCGCCCAGCTTGCCTGTCTGGTCGACGACATATTGCTGGATCACACCCGATTGGGTCAGGGTCAAATCGCCGTCGACCAGCACAGGCACTTCGCCCATGCGGTTGATTGCCTTGAACGCGTCGGTGCGGGCCTCGCCTTTAAAAAAGTCCACAAAGACCTGCTCGTAGTCGAAGCCGGCCAGCTCCATAGTCAGCGCCGCCTTGTAGGCGTTGCCGCTTTCGCCAAAGCAATAAAGTTTCGCTGTCATCGCCGGATCTCCCTTAACCCTTGTGACTTCATCTTGGCAGAAATATTCCCGCCGGAGGCATCCAACCTTGCAAACCGCGCGCCGTTACTTTTTCCGCGCCTCCAGCTCGGAATTGAAAATCCGCAGGCGATGGGTGAGGTTGCTCTCATCCGTCACGCTGCTGAAATTCTCGAACAGAAACGACAAGGCTTCCCCTTCGTCCAATCCCGCCTCTGCGCTGAATTTCTTCAACTTGCGCCACGCGTCTTCGGTCATGGCAAGATTTACACGGCGGGTCAGTTTCAGGCGTTTGGGCATTGGCGTCTCCGAAAAAAGGGTAGGGCGGGGTTCACCCCGCCACCACCTTAGAAATTCGCCGCGTCGAGCGCCATAACCGTATCCGCTCCGCTCTCGATGCGGGCCAGATGCATTCCCGTCGCAGGCAGTTGGCGGGCCATGTAGTATTTACCCGTCGCGATCTTGGTCTCGTAGAACTCGGTGTCAGATGCGCCGCCTTCAAGTGCGTCCATCGCGGCTTTGCCCATCTTCGCCCACATCAAGCCAAGGCAGACATGGCCGAACATGTGCATGAAATCATACGAGCCGGCCAAGGCATGGTTCGGGTTCTTCATGCCGTTTTGCATGAAATACATACCTGCGGCTTGCAAATCCTTGGACGCGGTTTTCAGAGGCTCAAGGAAGGCTTTGTCAAACTCTTCATTGCCGCCGTTTTCCTTGATGAAACTCTTCACCAAGTCAAAGAACGCCATCACATGCTTGCCGCCATCCTGCGCCAGCTTGCGGCCCACAAGGTCCAGCGCCTGAACGCCGTTGGCACCTTCATAGATCATCGCAATCCGGGCATCGCGGGCGAATTGGGACATGCCCCATTCTTCGATATAGCCGTGGCCGCCATAGACTTGCTGCGCCGCAACTGCATACTCGAAGCCCTTGTCGGTCTGGAAGCCCTTGATAACGGGTGTCAGCAGCGAGATGAGGCCGTCAGCCGCCTCGTCGCCACCACGCACATGGCGGTCGATCAGATGCGCGCCCCAGAAGGTGAAGGCGCGGGCTCCTTCCACAAAGGACTTCTGGTCCATCAGGTTGCGGCGAATATCCGGATGCACGATCAGCGGATCGGCTGGCCCGTCAGGGTTTTCCGCACCGGTGACGGCACGCCCTTGCAGGCGGTCATTGGCGTAGATCACGGCGTTCTCGTAAGCGACGGCGGCTTGCGCGTAGCCTTGCAGCCCCACACCCAGACGCGCTTCGTTCATCATGGTGAACATGGCACGCATGCCTTTGTGCTCGGTCCCCAGCAGATAACCGGTGGCCTCGTCGTAATTCATCACGCAGGTGGAGTTGCCGTGGATGCCCATCTTTTCCTCGATGGACCCCACCGACACGCCATTGCGCGCGCCGACCGAATTGTCGTCGTTCACCATGAACTTCGGCACGATAAACAGCGACACGCCTTTAATGCCCTCGGGGCCGCCTTCGATCTTGGCCAGCACCAGATGGATGATGTTGTCGGCCATGTCATGCTCGCCTGCCGAGATGAAGATTTTCTGGCCGGTAATCTTGTAGCTGCCATCCTCTTGTGGGGCGGCTTTGGTGCGCATCAGGCCCAGATCGGTGCCGCAATGCGGCTCCGTCAGGTTCATGGTGCCGGTCCATTCGCAGCTGACCATCTTGGGTAGATACTTGGCTTTCTGCTCGTCCGTGCCATGGGCGTGGATAGCGGAATAGGCACCGTGGGTCAGGCCCTGATACATGTTAAACGCCATGTTGGCCGAGACCATCATTTCGCCGACCGCAGTCCCCATAATATACGGCATGCCTTGCCCGCCATATTCAGGGTCGCAATCCAACGCGGTCCAGCCGCCTTCTTTCATCTGCTCGAAGGCTTCCTTGAAACCTGTAGGCGTGCGGACGACCCCGTTTTCCAATACGCAGCCCTCTTTGTCGCCCACCACGTTCAGCGGCTGCAACACTTCGGACGAGATTTTGCCCGCCTCTTCCAGAATGGCGGAGGTGAAATCGGCCTCCAATTCGTCATATCCGGGGATGTCCTGTTCGGTCACTTTCAGGACGTCGTGCAGGACGAATTGCATGTCTTTTACTGGAGCGGTGTAGCTGGGCATGTGAGTCTCTCTGCGAAATTGAAAATCGGGGTTAGCTGTTGGCCGCTTTTGGCATGTGAAGCGAGGCGATCATCTTTTCGCCCCAGTTCAACTGGGCGGTCAGGTCTTCAATGGCTTCGTTCAACTCGTCGCGCTGTTTGATCATGTCTGACAAGCGCTTCTTGCCGATATCATATGTCAGAGCCAGTTGAGTCGCTTGCTGGTCGCCGATATTATAAAGGTCCAGAAGTTGACGGATTTCTTCAAGGGAAAATCCGAAACGCTTGCCGCGCAAGATCAGTTTCAGGCGGGCGCGGTCGCTTTTGGTGAAAAGGCGGCGTTGGCCCTCCCGAATAGGGAACAGCAGCTCTTTGGCTTCGTAGAAACGCAAGGTGCGGGGGGTAACCCCGTATGCATCGCACATTTCCCGAATGGTCATAGTATCCTCAGACATTTGGATGTCCTCCACTTTACAGTTTCGATGTGATGGACATGTTGAACGTGGGGCCACCTTACAAGCATTGTTGACGTTAACGTAAATGTAACGTGGCGTCAGAACTGCGTTGACGTAATGTCAGGAAAGGTAAGGCAGGTTTTCGCGCAACTTTCTGAAGGCCAAAGCGCTTTGAAATGTGATGCGCGGATCTCGGAATTCCCCGTAAAACCTATAAAAATAAGGGGAGCGGGCGCGTTTCATTCCCCGCCATTGCTCCCAAAGCCGGCCAATTGTCGCTCTAAACCCCAGTGTCGGGTGCCCGACACTAAAGTCCTTTGGCAACCTGATCGCGCAAAGCCTGCAACTCGGAAATCGCCTCCTCAATCTGCTGCCTGCGGTTCTGCAACTCTTCCATTTGCCCGTCGGCGAACGCGATCATGGCTTCCATCTGGGCGCGGTTTTGCGGGTCCGAGTTATACATATCCAGCCATTGGCGGATGTCTTCCAGCGAGAATCCGAATTTCCGGCCCCGCATAATAAGCTTCATCCGGGCCACTTCGCGGGGGTGATAAAAACGCGAACGCCCGTCGCGCTCGGGGCTCAGCAGTTCAATATACTCGTAGTAGCGCAATGTACGTGGCGTCACGTCAAACTTCGCACACATTTCCTTAAAGGTGAGGCGATTGTCTGAAGTCATCGAAGATTCCCTGTCTCGTTAAACAAGCTGCGCATACCATATCCTCGCATAGGTTCGTGCGCCAATCCAGCCGCTGATACGACGTAAAAAAGATTAAAGCGGACATCGCACGGCTTGGCCACGGCAAAGAAAGCTGCCACAGATGACGGCATGATCACACAAAACGACCGCATTAAGCTTGCCCGCCAGTTCATCGAAGCGATCCCCCATTCCCGCGCCTTGGGGATGCGCCTTGAGGAAATCGGCGATGGCATTGCCATAATCTCCATGCCCTATGACGAACGTCTCGTCGGCAACCCTGCAACGGGTGTGATCCATGGTGGCGCGGTGTCCGCGTTGATGGACACCTGCGGCGGGGCTGCGGTGATGTCTCATGGCGACGCGCCGGTGGGAACGGCAACGATTGATCTGCGCATCGACTACATGCGCGCCGCGACGCCCGGCCAGCGTATCCGCGCACGGGCCGAGTGCTACCACGTCACGCGCTCGGTCGCCTTTGTGCGGGCGACGGCGCTGGATGACGATGACGACAACCCAGTGGCGGCGGCGACAGGCGCGTTCACCTTCCAGCGCGCGAAAGGGGCCTGAGCCATGCGGAAACCCGAACCCGTTCAGGTCATCAAAACCCGCCGCGATGCCGCCCTGCGCGGTCTCGTCGAAAGCGTGCCATATATCCAGTATCTCGGCGTCCAGTTCGACCGTCGCGGTGATGAGCTCACCGCCGTGCTGCCCTACCGCGAAGACCTGATCGGCAACCCGCTGCTGCCCGCGATCCATGGCGGCGTTACGGCGGCCTTTCTGGAAATCACCTCGATCATCGAGCTGACATGGTCGTCGCAATGGGCCGACATGGAGGAGGGCAAGCTGGCCGGCGACACCCTGCCGCCAATGCCCAAAACCATCGACTTCACCGTGGACTATCTGCGCACAGGGCTTCCGCGTGATGCCTATGCTCGGGCGCGGGTGAACCGCTCCGGCAGACGCTACGCTTCGGTGCATGTGGAGGCTTGGCAGGACAATCACGACCGTATATTCGCGCAGGCCACAGGGCATTTTCTGATGCCCACCCGCGACGATGGCTAACAGCCTGACTCACGGGCGCGTCCTCAAAATCGCCCTTCCCATCGTGATCTCCAACGCCACCGTCCCCATTTTGGGCGCGGTGGATACGGGTGTCGTAGGCCAGCTGGGTCTTGCCGCCCCCATCGGGGCGGTTGGCATTGGCGCGATCATCCTGTCGGGGTTCTACTGGCTGTTCGGTTTTCTGCGCATGGGAACGGCTGGGCTTACCGCGCAGGCGCACGGGGCAGGGCAGGCGGGCGAGGTCTCGGCCATGCTGTCGCGCTCCTTGATGATCGGTATCGCCGCAGGCCTTGCCATCATGGTATTGCAAATTCCGCTGTTCTGGGGCGCGTTCCAGCTGTCCCCTGCCAGTGCCGAGGTCGAGAGCCTCGCCCGTGACTATATGGGCATCCGCATCTTTTCCGCCCCCGCCGCGATTGCGCTTTTCGGCATCACCGGTTGGCTCATCGCGCTGGAGCGTACCCGCGCAGTGCTGGTCATGCAGCTTTGGATGAACGGGCTCAACATCGCGCTTGATTTAGTCTTCGTGCTGCAACTGGGCTGGGGTGTGGAGGGCGTGGCCGTCGCGACGTTCATAGCAGAGTGGACAGGTCTGGGCCTTGGCCTGTGGCTTTGCCGTGATGCGTTCCAAACCCCTGCGTGGAAAGACTGGCCCCGCGTGTTCGATCGCGTGCGGCTCAGGCGTATGGCCTCGGTGAACTCGGATATCCTGCTCCGCTCTGTACTGTTACAGGCTGCGTTCATCTCGTTCCTGTTCTTCGGTGCGCGTTTTGGCGACGTCACGCTGGCGGCCAACCAGATACTGTTGCAGTTCCTTCACATCACAGCCTATGCGCTAGACGGTTTCGCCTTCGCGGCGGAGGCGTTGGTCGGTCAAGCGCTGGGTGCGCGCAATCGGTCACGCTTGCGGCGCAGCGCCTATCTGACCTCGGTTTGGGGGGTGATTGTTACGGTGCTTTTAAGCGTTTCTTTCGCCCTGCTCGGCCCGCAGGTTATTGATATCATGACCACCGCCCCCGAGGTTCAGGCCGAAGCACGCAACTATCTTTCTTACATGATCGTGGCCCCGGTGTTGGGGGTGGCGGCCTATATGCTGGACGGCATTTTCATAGGGGCCACGCGCACCCGCGATATGCGCAACATGATGGCGATCTCTTTCGCGGTCTATTGCGCGGCGCTGGCGGTGCTGATGCCCGCCTTCGGCAACCATGGCCTGTGGCTCAGCCTGCTGGTCCTGTTCGTCGCCCGCGCGGTAACGTTGGGACTGCGTTACCCTGCACTGGAGGCGGAGGCCGCCTAAAGCCAGTCGCCACGCCCCGTGCCAACCGCGTCCGCGACATGCGCATAGCCGTCGCGTTCCAGCAATTGATCCAAGCCTTGCGCAATTTCGCCCGCCAAAGACAGCCCGCCATAGACCATGGCGGTATAGATTTGCACAGCCGATGCGCCCACGCGGATCTTGGCATAGGCTTGCTCGGCAGAGCCGACCCCACCCACGCCCACCAACGGCATCGCGCCGTCCAGCAACTCCGACAGCCGCGCCAGAACGCGGGTGCTTTTCTCAAACACAGGCTGGCCGGACAGCCCGCCCGCCTCTACTTTATGAGGCGACTTCAGCCCATCGCGCGATAAGGTCGTGTTGGTCGCGATGATCCCCGCAAGGCCCGTCTCAACGGCAACCTCGGCAATCTCGCTCAGGGCGTCGTCGTCCAGATCAGGCGCGATCTTCAGGAACACCGGAATGGGGGTGCGCAGCTCGGCCCGTGCCTCCATCACACCTGCCAGCAACGCCGACAACGCCGCACGCCCTTGCAGATCGCGTAGCTTCTCGGTGTTGGGCGACGACACGTTGACCGTGGCGAAATCCACATGCGGCCCGCAGCGGCGCAGTACGGTGGCGAAGTCCTGCGCGCGGTCCGCGCTGTCCTTGTTGGCCCCGAGATTCAACCCCACAGGCACACCGACAACACGCGACGCAAGCCGCTCCGCGATCACCTCCATGCCCTCGTTGTTGAACCCGAAACGGTTGATCGCCGCTTGGTCCTCGGTCAGCCGGAACAGGCGCGGCTTAGGGTTGCCCGGTTGCGGGCGCGGGGTCGCGGCGCCGACTTCCAGAAAGCCGAAGCCTGCCTGCGCCAAGGGGCCAACCACTTCGGCATTCTTGTCAAAGCCAGCGGCCAAACCAACGGGGTTTGCCAGATTCATTCCGGCCAATGACGTGCTCAGGCGGGGCGAGGAGACCGGCCCTCGCCCGAACCCCAATCCCATCTTTAGTGATTGCACAGCCAGACCATGCGCCCTTTCAGGGGCCACGCAATGCATTCCCGCAAGGGCAATCCGTTCTAAAACCTTCATGCCATTCCCTCTGGGAACACATGTGCGGTGCCAGTCCATGGCAGCGGCGCGTTGCCGGACACTTCGGACAACAACCAGTCGCGATACAAATGCGGGAACTCGGCTCCGCCTCGCGACACTTCCCATTTCAACGCGGCGTCGGCGGGGGCCTCCCCCCACACCAGCCACAAATCCTTCTGTCCCGCAAAATGCTTGGCAGCGGTTTCTTGCGCCTGTCGGGCGGTGGAGAAATGGATGTAACCGTCCGTCAGGTCAATCGGCGCGCCGGTAAAGCGGCCTTTCGTCTGAAATTCGGACCACGCGTCGGCGGTCATGATCTTGTAAATAAGCATGCGGTTCACATGCCTGCTGCCCAAGTTCTGGTCAAGTCATAGACCTGTCATAAGGTGACGTTACGCCAACTCGCGACGGGGCTTTGACTCCGGCAATTAATAGCGCCACTCTATCGGCAGATATCCAATTGGGGGACCATCCAAATGCTTAAGACCCTTCTCACCAGTGCTGCAGCCCTGACCCTGACATCAGGGATTGCTGCAGCCGACTACTCGCTGACCATCCTGCACACCAACGACTTCCACGCGCGGTTCGAGCCGATCAGCAAATACGATTCCGGCTGCTCTGCCGAGGACAATACCGAGGGCAAGTGCTTCGGTGGTTGGGCCCGTTTGGTCAATGCCGTGAAGGACGCGCGGTCGCGCTCCAACAACTCCATCCTTGTGGATGGCGGCGACCAGTTCCAAGGCACGCTGTTTTATACCTACTATAAAGGCAAGGTCGCGGCCGAGATGATGAACGGCCTCGAATATGACGGCATGACCGTCGGCAACCACGAATTCGACGACGGCCCCGAAGTGCTGGCCGGCTTCATGGATTCGGTGGGCTTCCCGGTTCTGATGTCCAACGCGGACGTCTCGGGAGAGCCTGCGCTGGCCGACAAGCTGATGAAATCCACCACCATCGAGCGCGGCGGCGAGAAAATCGGCCTGATCGGCCTGACACCGCAGGACACGCCCGATTTGGCGTCCCCCGGCAAAAATATCATTTTCACCGATCCTTCCGAAGCGGTGCAGGGTGAGGTCGACAAGCTGACCGCCGAGGGCGTGAACAAGATCATCGTGCTGAGCCACTCCGGTTTCGTGGTCGACAAGCTGGTCGCAGCCAACACCACCGGCGTCGACGTCATCGTTGGCGGCCACTCCAACACGCTGCTGTCCAACACCCAAGAACGTGCGGTCGACATCTATCCAGTGATGGTGAATGATACAGCCATCGTACAAGCCTACGCTTACGGCAAATTCTTGGGCGAGCTGAACGTCACCTTCGACGATGACGGCAAAATCACCGAAGCCAAAGGCGAGCCGATCCTGATCGACGGTCAGGTGGTCGAAGACACGACCATTCTGTCCCGCATCGGTGAATTGGCCGCGCCGCTGGATGAAATCCGCAACAAGGTCGTTGCCGAGGCCGCTGATACCCTCAACGGTGATCGCGACGTCTGCCGTGTCGAGGAATGCTCGATGGGCAACCTGATCGCCGACGCCATGCTGGCTCGCGTAAAGAACCAGGGTGTCACCATCGCCATCGCCAACTCCGGCGGTATCCGCTCCTCGATCGACGCAGGCGAAGTGACGATGGGCGAGGTGCTGACCGTGCTGCCGTTCCAGAACACGCTGTCGACATTCGAGGTGTCGGGCCAAACGGTCATCGACGCATTGGAAAATGGTGTGAGTCAGGTTGAGGAGGTCAAAGGTCGCTTCCCACAAGTGGCAGGGCTGCAATTCAGCTGGGACCCATCCGTGGCCCCGAACGAGGGGCGCATTCAGGATGTATCGGTGAAGGATGGTGACGCATGGGTCGCGATTGATCCTGCGGCGACCTACAAGCTGGTCTCCAACAACTTCGTGCGCGGCGGGGGTGATGGCTTCAGCATGTTCACCACAGCGGATAATGCCTATGATTTCGGGCCTGACGTGGCGGACGTGTTGGCGGAATACATGGCGGCCAACGGCCCTGTGGCACCGTATACGGACGGGCGCATCGTCAAGAAGTAACTTCTAAACGGAGGCCGCGCGGGGACGACCGCGCGGCCTTTCTTATGCATTACTTCCGCGATGAGCGCGCAGAAATGCAAAAGGCCCCGCCGTTTCCGGCAGGGCCTTTTCTAATTCCAGAGCGGTTAAACCAATCAGACTTGATTAGTTCTGGCCGTCGTTGCTGCCATCGCCAGCGCCGGACAGCTCGAAACACTCAGGAGCTTCGCCGGTCTCTACGGAGCCGAACGCACCCTTGTATTCTTCGTTATAGGTCGATTTGAAGCACAAGATCATGTCTGCACCGACAGTGACTTCAGCAACGGCACCGGGCTGGATCGGTCCGGTTGTCCAGCTGCCGTCAATCGCCGTGGCGTCATGCACTACGTCTTCTTCGTTGCGGATGGTGATCACTTCACCAGCGCTCGCCAAAATCATCGGAGGAAAGAAAACGCCGCCTTTGATATCAACACGGCGCTCGTCCATCTGTGCACCGAGGCCGGAAGAACCTTCGCCGTCCAGTCCGGTTGCGCCGGCAATGCCAGCAGTCAGTGCAAGCGCACATGCGGCGCAGCTCATTACTAATTTACGCATCGTTCAAGTCCTCACGGGTTACTTCAAGGCGGTTTTCACGCCAAATATCTGGGAATAGTTAATGCAAAAAGAATTAGGCAATTCTGGGGCATCAGAGGCCGGATATGGAAACAGCGCGTTGCCAAATCAGGGACAACGACGGGCCCTTGCGGTGTCAGATCGCAGCGCCGTCGTTCACTTTTGCTCAAACGGGGTCAGTTGGTCCCAGTCGAAAACCACTCCGGTCCCTGCGGTGTTCGGTGCCACCGCCATGTGCTCTTCGATCACAACCGGCCGAGTTGTGTAGCGCTCGATCGGGAACGAGTGCATCTCGATCCAGCCCGCATTGGGCTGGGCCGCCACAAGGCTTACATGCAGTTCCTGCATCCCGTGCGAGCAGGGGGAGATCCCGTTCTCGTGGCACAGTGCGGCCACTTGCAGCCATCCGGTGATCCCGCCGCAGTTCGACGCGTCAGGTTGCAGATAGGTCAATTTGGCATCGGCCACCGCATATTCGAACTCGTGAATCGTATGAAGGTTCTCTCCCATCGCAAGCGGCATGCCGGTCGCTTCAGCGATGCGGCCAAAACCTTTGTAGTCGTCGGGGATGGTCGGCTCTTCGAACCACATCAGGTCAAACGGCTTGAACGCATTCGCCGCCTTGATCGCCTGATCGACGCTCATCGAATAATTGGCGTCCACCGCAAAAGCCACATCCGGCCCGATCATCTTCCGCACAGCAGCGATGCGTTCAATATCCTCGGCCAAGGTCGGCTGCCCGATCTTGATCTTCACCCCGTTCAACCCGCGATCCAGAAACGCCTGCAAGCTGTCCAGCAGCTTGGGTAAAGCAAACCCCAGATCAATTCCGCCGCCATAGGCCCGGCATCTATCCGACGCGCCGCCTGCCATTTTCCACAATGGCTCGCCAAGCGCCTTGCCCCGCAAATCCCACAGCGCAATATCCACCGCAGAAATGGCAAAAGAGGCGATCCCACCCCGCGCCACGTAATGCACATGCCACTGCATGGCGTCATTCAACGCCTCAACGTCGCTTGCATCTTGGCCAACCAGAAACGGGGTCAGGTCGTCGCGGATCATCGCGGCAATCGCGGTGCCGCCTTTTCCGCCGGTATAGGTATAGCCCGTCCCCTCGGAGCCATCTTCCAGCCGCACCGTCGCGGTGATCAGTTGGAAAAAATGGTGGTCGCCATGCTTGGCATCCACCAGCACCTCGTCCAGTGGCACATTAAAAAGCCGCGTCTGGACCGAGGCGATTTTCATAGATGCGCGCATTCCGGCACTGGCGTCTTCAACGAGCCGTCTGCTTTCCATTGCAGCAAGTTGTCCACCGTCAGCGCGCCCATGGCCGCACGTGTCTCATGCGTGGCGGAGCCGACATGCGGCAACAGCACCGTGCGATCCGATGCCTTCAACGCGTCAGGAATATGCGGCTCCCGCTCGAACACGTCCAAGCCCGCCAGCCCCAGCTTGCCGCTGTCCAAGGCCGCAATCAAGGCGTCCTCGTCTACGACAGAGCCGCGCGAGACGTTGATCAACATGCCCTTTGGCCCCAGAGCTTCCAACACATCTTTGTTCACGATCTTGCTGGTCGACGGCCCACCAGGCGTGATGCACACCAACACGTCGCAAGCTTTCGCCATCTCCACCAGATCGGCGTAATAGGTATACGGCACGTCTTTCTTGGTCCGTGTGTGGTACACGATGGTCGGGTTGAACACCGACAAGCGGTCGGCAATCTCCTGCCCGATGCGCCCCAGCCCCAAAATCCCGATGGTCTTGCCATCGGGCGAGTTGGACAAAGGAGCGTTGCCCTTGGCCTCCCAATCGCCCGACCGCGCCCATGCTTCGTCATGGCGGAAGTTCCGCAAGCCCGCGAGCAGCAACAGCAGGGTGGTATTGGCCACCTCGCCATTCAGCACATTCGGCGTGTGCGAGACTTTAATCCCCCGCGCCACGCAGGCATCGGTGTCCACCGCGTCATAGCCGACGCCATAACCGGACACAGCCTTCAGGTTTGGCAATGCCGCCATAACCGCAGGCGGAACCCCGTCATGGCCATTGGTCATCACCGCCTCGACAGAGGCCCCGTGTTCCCTTGCCCACGCATCCAAATCTGAAATTTCGGAAAGCTCGTGTATGGTGAATTCCGGCGTAAGGCGCGACATCATCTCTTCAGTCGCGCCGCCAATCTTCAAAAGGCCGGGATTGCTCATGTGTCTTCGCCCACAGTCTGGCGCTGCGTCCCAAGGCCTTCAATCGTCAGCTCCATCACGTCACCTTTCTTAAGGTAAACCGGCTCCGGCTTGATCCCCATTCCCACACCCGGAGGGGTGCCGGTGGTGATCACATCGCCTGGATACAGGGTCATCAGGCCAGACAAATGCTCGATGATCTGCGCCACGGTGAAGATCATCGTGTTCGTGTTACCAGTCTGCATGCGCTTGCCGTTCACGTCCAACGACATCGCAAGGTTTTGCACGTCGCCAACTTCGTCCTTGGTGACAAGCCACGGGCCGGTCGGCCCGAACGTGTCGCAGGATTTGCCCTTGGTCCATTGGCCGGTCAGTTGTGTTTGGAAGTGCCGCTCGGAGACGTCATTGATCACGCAGTAGCCTGCGACATAGTCCAAGGCGTCGGCCTCGGAGACGTATTTGCACTTCTTGCCAATGACAACACCCAGCTCGACCTCCCAATCCGTATGGGTGGAGCCGCGGGGCATTATGACGTCGTCATTCGGCCCCACGATGGCAGAATTCGCCTTGAAAAACAGGATCGGATGTTCGGGGATCGCAGCGCCCGTTTCCGCCGCGTGGTCCGAGTAATTCAGCCCGATGCACAGAAACTTGCCAATATTGCCGACGCAGGCCCCAAGGCGCGGGTTGCCTTTCACCTCGGGCAGGTGGTCAGGTTTCACTTCGCTCAACGCATGCAACACCGCGTCACCCAGATGCGCGCCGTCGATATCCTTCACATGATCGCTCAGATCACGAAGCACGCCATCAGCGTCAATCATGCCGGGTTTTTCTTCGCCTTTTTTTCCGTATCGAACCAGTTTCATCTCACATCTCCCTTAATGGTTGTCGCGCGGCATATATTTGCGCGCAATGTCTTGGTATTTGGTGGCACCTTCCAGCGTCATCCCCTCCGAGAACGGACGCACCATGGCGCGGAAAATCTCCTGCCACGGGGTCTGGCTGTCCGGCACCTCGATGGAGCCGTTCACCAGCTTCTCCGCGCGGCGCTTTAACTCGGCATCATCCACCAGCATATCAGCCGTGCATTTACGCAGATCAATCCGCACACCGTCACCGGTTTTAACCAAGGCCAATCCGCCACCATCCGCCGCCTCGGGCGATGCGTTCAGGATCGACGGCGACCCCGACGTTCCCGATTGCCGCCCGTCACCGACACAGGGCAGGGCGTGGATACCTTTCTTCAACAGGTATGCCGGTGGCCGCATATTCACCACCTCCGCACCGCCCGGATATCCTTTCGGCCCCGCGCCGCGCATGATCAGGATGCAATGCTCGTCAACGCCAAGGCTCTCGTCGTCGATCTTGTGATGGAAATCCTCCGGCCCGTCGAACACAATGGCACGCCCCTCGAAGGCCTCAGGATCATCTGGATTCGACAAATATCGCGTTCGAAATTCCTCGGAAATCACGCTGGTCTTCATGATCGCGCTGTCGAACAAGTTGCCCTTGAGGTTGATGAAGCCCGCATCCTTCAACATCGGCGCGTCAATCGAATAGATCACGTCGTCATTGCCCGTCAGCACCCCGTCGCAATTCTCCGCCATGGTCTTGCCATTGGCGGTCACCGCATCCGGATGAGGCAGCAGCCCCGCCTTCAACAACTCGCCGATTACCGCAGGCACGCCGCCCGCGCGGTGATAATCCTCGCCCAGATACTTGCCCGCCGGTTGCAAGTTCACCAGCAACGGCACCTTATGCCCGATGCCCTGCCAGTCGTCATTGGTTAGCTCGATGCCTAAGTGTTTAGCCACCCCGTTCAAATGGATCGGCGCATTGGTAGACCCGCCAATGGCCGAGTTGATAACGATAGCGTTTTCAAAGGCTTCCCGCGTCATGATGTCAGATGGCCTTAAGTCCTCATGCACCATTTCCACAATGCGTTGACCGGTGTGGTAGCTGATCTGCCCCCGCTCGCGATAGGGCGCGGGGATGGCGGCAGAGCCGGGCAATTGCATCCCCAAAGCCTCCGCCAGAGAGTTCATCGTGGTCGCCGTCCCCATAGTGTTACAATAGCCCACAGACGGCGTCGAGGACGCCACCAGATCCATGAACCCGTCATCGTCGATCTCCCCCGCCGCCTGCATCTCACGGGCCTTCCATACGATGGTGCCGGAGCCCGTGCGCTCGCCATTGAACCAGCCGTTCAGCATCGGGCCCACGCTCAGGGCAATCGCAGGTATGTTCACGGTTGCCGCCGCCATCAGCAGGGCAGGGGTGGTCTTGTCGCAGCCGATATTCAGCACGACGCCGTCAATCGGGTAGCCGAACAACGTCTCCACCAAGGACAGATAGGCAAGGTTCCGGTCCAGCATCGCGGTGGGCCGCTTGCCGGTCTCCTGAATGGGATGCACAGGTATCTCGATCACCGTGCCGCCCGCCGCAATCACCCCGTCGCGCACCCGCTTGGTCAGCTCGATATGGTGGCGGTTGCAAGGCGACAAATCGGACCCTGTCTGCGCAATCCCGATAATCGGCTTGCCCGATTGCAACTCCTCGCGGGTCAGCCCGTAGTTCAGATACCGCTCCAAATACAAAGCGGTCATTTCCTGATTGTCAGGGTTGTTAAACCACTTCTGCGATCTCAGCTTCGACTTATCCGCCATCTTCACATCCCGTTAAGGTTAACGCGCGCCGCTCAGAGCAACACCCTTGTTTCCATTTGGTCAAAAATACTCAAATTCCGGACCCTAGCCGGACCACCCGCCGTCGATGATATGCGGCTGACCCGTCGTGAACCCGCTCTCGTCGCTGGCCAGATACACCACCAGAGCCGCGATCTCGTCCGCCGTCGCGATCCGCCCCATTGGCTGGCGCGCCACGAACTGTTTCTTCGCTTCTTCATAGCCGCCGACCTGCTTGCCCAATGCGTGCAAGCGGTCTTCAAGCGACGGGCTTTCCACCGTGCCGGGGCAGATGCAATTGCAGCGGATTCCCTTGGTGATGTAGTCCACCGCCACCGATTTTGTCATCCCGATCACCGCCGCTTTTGTGGTGCCATAAATGAACCGGTTCGGCGCACCGATAATCGACGAGCATGCACTCGACATGTTCACGATCGAACCACCGCCCCGCTCCAGCATCCCCGGCAGCGCCGCCTGAATCATCCGCCACATGGCCCGCACGTTCAGGTCGAACGCAAAGTCCCATTCCGCGTCCGTCGCGTCCAGAACGGTCCCGTGGTGCACGAACCCCGCGCAGTTGAACAACACGTCCGGATTAGCCCGCGCCACGCCGTCTTTCACCGATACCCCGTCACGCACATCCAGCACGAAAGTTTCCACGTTGTCATGTATCAAATCCGCCAGCGCATCCGCATTCACATCGGTGGCAAACACCTTCGCCCCCTCGTCGGCCATCGCCAGCGCCGAGGCGCGTCCGATACCCTGCGCCGCCGCAGTGACGATTACGCGCTTTCCCGCAAGTCTCTGACGTTCCACGAAAAATCCCCCAATTCTTGCTGTAAATCGACGCGGCAGTCAGGCAGATAACCCTGCGTCATACGTCAATGCCTAGAACCAAATTTAGCGGGCTTCAATGCTTTTCACGCCCGACACCATGCCCTACTGTTACCGCAAACAGCAAAAACAGGGCTTCCACGGGGACATTCATGCAAAACCAGAAAATCACTCTTCTCGGCACCGGTCTCATGGGGGCGCCCATGTCGCGAAACATCGCCAAGGCGGGGTTCCCACTTGCGGTCTGGAACCGGTCCCGTAGCAAGGCGGAACCGCTGTCCGAGGCCGGCGCAACTGTGCACGACACGGTGCCGGAAGCTGTCGAGAATGCGGACATTGTGATCTCCATGCTTGCTGACGGGATCGTTGTCGGCAGCCTCGTCAACGATTCCGCCGTAACCGGCGCGATGAAGGCAGGAGCGCTCTGGATCGACATGTCATCCGCCAAGCCGGAAGAGGCCCGCGCGCAAGCCGCGCATCTGTCGGGCCTAGGCTTCCAACACCTTGATGCGCCCGTGTCCGGCGGCACCAAAGGCGCGGAGGCGGGCACGCTCGCCATCATGGCAGGCGGCGATGCGGACGCGTTCGCCCGCGCCGAGCCTGTGCTCAACGCAATGGGACGCCCCGTCCATGTCGGCCCCACCGGTTCCGGACAGCTCGCCAAGCTCGCCAATCAGGCGATCGTCGCCGTCACCATTGCGGCAGTGGCCGAGGCGATGTTGCTCGTTCAAAAGGGCGGCGCCGACCCTGCCGCCGTCCGCGCGGCACTCAAAGGCGGCTTCGCCGACAGCACCATCCTGCAACAGCATGGCGCGCGGATGACCGAGGGCAACTTCGCCCCCGGCGGTCTGTCCAAATTCCAGCTCAAGGACCTCGACAACCTGCTGAACGAGAGCGGCCAGCTGGGCCTGAAACTCCCAGTCTCCGAGATGACCCGTGACCGCTTCGCTGATTTCGTCGAGAACATGGACGGCGCCGACAAGGATCACTCCGGCCTCTATCTCGAACTGTTAAAGCGCAACGGGGTGACAGCATGAGGACCCTCATCCTCGGTGGCGGCGGCATGGTCGGCCAGAAACTGGCCCGTCACATTGTGGCAAACGGATTGAACGGCCAACAGGTCGACATCACCCTGCACGACATTGCGTTCCCACCGGACCCCATCGCCGGTGCCACTCAGATCAACGGCTCCATCGCCGATGTAGGCACGCTCGAAGCTCTAGCCAAAACCAAACCGGACGTCATTTTCCACCTCGCCTCCATCGTGTCGGGGGAGGCCGAGGCCGATTTCGCCAAAGGCTGGGCCATCAACATGCACCCGACCTGGGCGCTGCTCGAAGCGCTGCGTGCGGAGCATGAGGCCGACCCCAGTTACCGCCCGCGCATCGTTTTCACGTCCTCCATCGCGGTGTTCGGCGGGCCGTATCCCGACAAAATCAGCGACGACTTCCTGTCCGCCCCGCAAACCAGCTACGGCGCGCAAAAGTCGATCTGCGAGACGCTGATCTCTGACTTTTCCCGCAAGGGCTTCATCGACGGCATCTCCATCCGCTTGCCCACCATCTGCGTGCGCCCCGGCAAACCCAACGCCGCCGCGTCGTCGTTCTTTTCGGGCATCATCCGCGAGCCGCTGAACAGGCAGGAGGCCATTCTGCCGGTCGCCGACACGACGCGCCACTGGCACGCCAGCCCACGCTCCGCGACCGGCTTTCTGACCCACGCCGCAACCCTCGACACCGATCTGCTACAGAATCGCCGCGCCCTGAACCTGCCGGGCGTCAGCTGCACCGTGGCCGAACAAATCGAGGCGCTGCGCGACATTGCTGGCAATGACATGGTGAAACTGATCAAGCCACAGCCCGATCCGGTGATCCAGAAAATCGTCGAAGGCTGGCCGCGCAACTTCGCGCCGGAGCGCGCGCTTGCGTTGGGCTTCAAGGCGGAAAGCAGCTTCAAGGAGATCATTCAGGTCTATCTCGATGACGACCTGAAACGACTAACCTAGGCGCGGTCAGCCTTAGCTGATCATGTTGCGCGCAAGGTGGTCATGGATGTGCTGGCGGCAAAGCGCCTCATCGCGGGCAAGGGCGGCTTCTAGGATCGCGCGATGCTCCTCGATATTGTCGACATAGTAGCCGTAATTGCTGGCGCGGGACACCAGCTGCTGGCGGAACTGGTCGTAGATCGTTTTGTAGGTCTCGCGCAGCAGTGGCGAATTGCAGGCCGAAATCAACGTGTCATGGAATTCCCATTCGGCGCTCGACCAAAGCGGCAGTACATTCTCGACTGAGCCTGTGCGACGGACCTTGCCCTCGATATGGCTCAGTTTGTGATGCGCCGCCGAAAGCCGCGCTTCCCATTCGATGTCGCCGTGTTTCATCGACAGGCTTGCGCCTTCCTGCTCCAGCAAAATGCGGAACTGCGTCAGGTCATGCTGGCGCTCGCGTGAGGTGCGTCGGGCGCGAAAGCCGCGTTGTTCCTCGAAGGCCACAAGCCCCGCGGTGGACAGCCGGAACAGCACCTCGCGGATGGTGTTGGCCGAGCAGCCATAGAGGTGGCGCAGCTCTTCGGATTTCAGCTTCTCGCCATGGTCGAATTGCGCGGTGACCAGTTTTCTATGAAGGTCGTCATAGATCGCAGGCGTATCCATTTTCGGGACTGTCGCGGTGTTGGTCATCAATGCTCTCCTGCTCGGGGCCGATCTAGCGCAGCTTTGCGGCGAATGCCAGTTGTGCGGTCGGGCTGACTACAAAGCTATCCCAAATAATTTTGAAATTGCAATGAAATTTCAAAATTAGTGAAAAATTAGAATATTTGTTGGCAGCGCCAGATTCGGTTGCTAGGGTCATCGGACGCAGGGTCAACATTGGGGGGAGGCCTCCGCCTGATCTGAAATGCGAAAACAGTATATTCGTCTGGGAGGACACCATGAAGATTTTGAACACCGCCGCGAGTTCAGTCGCGGCTTTGGCTCTGCTTGCCACCGGCGCGGTCGCTGACGGCCACGCGACCACCAAGCTCCGCATCCAAACGCACTACGCTCCGGAATCGATTTCGGGCAAGCTAGCGACCGAATATGTGGAAAACATCAAAGCCATGTCCGGCGGCGCCATCGACGTCGAGATGTTCTACGCCTCCTCCGTTGTGAAGTCGGTGGAAACCTTTGACGCCGCCGCTTCCGGCATTCTGGATTGCGACATGACAGGCGGCGCTTACCAGACCGGTAAGAACCCTGCCTTCCAGTTCGTGGGCGACATCATGGGCGGCTACGACACGCCTTACCAGCAGCTGTCCTGGCTGTATTACGGTGGCGGTCTGGAAGCAGCAGCGCAGCTTTATAACAAATATGACATGGAGCTGATCGGCTGGTGGATTTACGGTCAGGAAAGCTTTGCCTCGACCAAGCCAATCGCCAAGGTCGCGGACTTCAAGAACTGGAAGTTCCGCTCCCCTCCCGGCATGGAAACCAAGATCTTCGAGAAGCTGGGCGCATCGCCCATCGTGATGGACTTCACCGAGATTTTCACCGCGCTGGAAACCGGTATCATCGACGGTGCGGACGCATCCGGTCTGGCAAACAACAAGTCCATGGGCCTGTATGACATTGCCAAATATGCCAACTTCCCGGGCTTCCACTCCATGCCGTCCGACCACCTTGCCTGTAACAAGGCGGTATTCGACGCCATGCCGGAAGCACATCAGCGCATCATGAAGGTTGCCATGGAATCGCTGGCTCTGCGCACCGCGCTGACCTTCGAAAAGCTGAACGCCGAATCCGCATCGGAACTGCGCGCCAATGGTGTGACCCTGTCGCGTTGGGGTGACGAAGACATGGCTGAGTTCCGCAAGGCGGCTCAAGCCACATGGCCCGAGTTTGCGACCACACCGGAAGCCAAGGCGCTGGTAGAGAGCCACATGGGCTACCTTACCCAGCTGGGCCTTGTGTCCGAGTAAGACCAAAACCTTGTGGGAGGTCGCGCGTGCCGCGACCTCCCTCACATTTTGGCCTGACGTTTGATCATTACAATCAAAGTCTCCAATCCGCGTCATTCCAACGGCGTGGCAAGGGGGTCCGTTTCCAAAAACGATAGGGGGGCAGATGAGCGACGCGACACAACACCCGAAATCCGGCAGCCTGATCGAATGGGTCATGCCCTTGGCCTTCATCGCGGCGGCCGCGTGGCTGACATGGCACATGCCTGCCTTCATTCTCGACTTTGGCGGCCCGAACGATCAGCTTTCTGCGCTCTATGCCTCGCTGGACCTGACCCCCAATCTGCACACCCCGCTGACACCCAACGCCGACATCATCGACTGGATCGCGTTGATTTCGGTGCCGATCCTGTTCGTCTTCGGCGCACGCACGGTGCGCCGCGCCCCGATGGAGTTCGAAAGCTGGCGCGCCGCGGACCGCTCCTCGGTCTTCATCGGTCGGGTGACCATGATGCTGGTCGTGCTGCTCACCTCGGTGATGATGTTCGAGGTGGTGCTGCGCTACGTATTCGAGGCCCCGACGCTGTGGGCCAATGAGCTGTCGCTCTGGCTCGCGGGTTTTGTGTTCCTGTGCGCAGGGCTCTACGCGATGCAGCAGCGCAGCCATATCCGCATTTTCCTGCTCTACGATATGATGCCCCGCGGCCTGCAACGGGTTTGCGACGTGATCTCAACCCTGCTGATCGTCACTTTCACCTTCTTCCTGATCTATGGCGGCTACGGCGAGGCATTCACCAAATTCATGCGCTGGGAAACGTTTGGCACGGCTTTCGATCCGCCGATTCCCGCGACGCTGAAACCCATGGTGCTGATCGTGGTGGCATTGGTGGCAGTTCAGGCAGTGGTCAACCTGTTCTCGGACTGGAACGCCGAGCCGGTGATGCACTCCGCCGCCGATGACATCGACGCGGATGAAATCGAGCGCTTGAAAAAAGCCGTCGGCGCCGACGGTATCGGGGACATGGACGTCACCCGCAGCGCGGTACAACACACAAAGGCGGGGCAAGACTAATGGATATCGGCACAATCTCTCTGGTCCTGATGCTGGGCCTGATGGTCCTGCTGGCCATCGGCATGCCGCTCGGCTTCGCCTCTGCAATCCTCGCCGCACTGGTGTTGGTGATGAAGTTCGAGCCCACTCTGCTCGCCAACCCCTTCACCTTCGGGGAGGGCATGCTGACAGGCAGGCCCGGCTCGGGGCCGCTGAATATTCTGGCGCAGAAAATATACGGGCTCTTAACGGACTACGTCCTCATATCCATCCCGCTGTTCATCTTCATGGCGTCCTTGCTGGAACGCTCCGGCATTGCCAAGGACATGTATTCGTCGCTCAACGTCTGGCTGAACCGCACCCGTGGCGGCATCGCCATCGTCACGTCGATCATGGCCGTGATCATGGCCGCCATGTCCGGCATCATCGGCGGTGAAGTTGTCCTGCTGGGCCTGATTGCGCTGCCGCAAATGCTGCGCTTGGGCTACAACCAGAACCTTGCCATCGGCACGATCTGCGCGTCGGGTTGCCTCGGCACCATGATCCCGCCCTCCATCGTTCTCATCATTTACGGCTTGATTACCGAAACCTCGATCAAGGCGCTATTCACCGCGTCCTTCCTGCCGGGCTTCATGCTGGCGTCGTTCATCATCATCTACATCATCATCCGCACGCAGCTGAAGCCGGAAGACGCGCCATTGCCGGAGACCGTTGCGGGCGAGCCGCGAGGTCGCGAAAAGCTGATGCTGTTTCTCGCCTTCCTGTCGCGCCTCGTGTCGGGCTTCTCTGCCTTCTTCTTGCTGCGCGTTTTGTTCTTCGAATTCTCCGGCCAGAACGCGGGCAACACGGGTGCGGATATCCGCTTCGGCACCATGGACTACGCGCCATGGTTCGGCGGCGCGGTTCTGATAACGCTGGTGCTGAGCTACTTCGTCTTCGGTCGCGAGCGATCGCGCCTGGGCTGGAAAATGGGCAAGGGCCTCGTGCCGCCGATCATCATCATCGGCGTGGTTCTGGGCTCCATCTACATGGGTATCACGGGCATCACAGAAGCCGCTGGCATGGGCGCAGTTGCCGTGCTGGTCATGTCCGCCCTGCGCGGCGAGGCGTCGTTCGATCTGGTCTGGGACTCGCTGATGCGGACGCTGAAATCCACTGGTACGATCATCTGGGTGACAATCGGTGCTGCGGCCCTGGCAGGGGCCTATACAATCGCGGGTGGTCCGGTCTTCGTGGCGGACCTCGTGGTCGGCTCCGATCTACCAAGCATGGGTATCATCCTGCTGATGATGCTGATCTTGTTGTTCATGGGCGCGTTCATGGACTGGGTCGGCATCGTGCTGCTGATTATCCCCGTCTTCCTGCCCATCGTGCAGCGCTTGCCCATCGAGGATATCGGCATCTTCGGAGAGCTGAACCCGCGCCACCTTTCGATCTGGTTCGGCGTGGTGTTCTGTATGAACATGCAGGTCAGCTTCCTGTCGCCGCCCTTCGGCCCCGCCGCGTTCTACCTGAAATCGGTGGCTCCGGCGCACATCTCGCTGACCGACATCTTCAAAGGCTTCCTGCCGTTCATCTGCATCCAGATGGCCGCGCTGTCGGTGCTGCTGATCTGGCCACCCATCGTCTCAGTCCTGTTGCCGTAGGAGGGGCCCATGCTCAGTACAGACCAGATCGCCGCGTTCAATCGGGACGGCTATCTGGTCGTCCCCGATGTGGTGCCGCAAGATGTGCTGGGGCGCGTGCGGGCGGAATATGCAGCATTGCTGGATGACCTCTATGCGGGCTGGGATCTGCCCGCGGCGACCAGCTTCGAGGAAAAGCTTATCACCGCCTACCGCGCGGGCCGCGACTGGTTCCAACCGATGGACATATCGCTGCCGGGTGACCGCATCGCGGCAGATACGCCCATGCATTTCGGCCCCGCCGTGTTCGAGATGGCCACGCATCCCCGCCTGCTTGATATGGTCGAGGATTTGATCGGGCCGGAGATCACCTCCAACCCGATCCAGCACGTGCGCATCAAGCCCCCCGCGACCGACCTCAAGGCTGACGAGGTGCGCGCGCATATCACCTCCACCGACTGGCATCAGGACCGCGCGGTGGCCTTGGAGGAGGCAGACCAGACCGAGATGGTCACCGTCTGGCTTGCCGTCACCGACGCCACCGTGGAAAACGGCTGCCTGAAAGTGCAGCCTTTCAACGGCCCGCAAGACATCCTGCCTCATTGCCCGAAAAAGCAAACCGCCATCGCGGATCAGTTCATCGACGAAGACGGTGCCGTGCCGTTGCCTGTGCCCTCCGGCGGGGCGGTTCTGTTCCACCCGCTGGTCCCGCACGCATCTTTGCCGAACACTTCGCAAGGCATCCGCTGGTCGTTCGACCTGCGCTTCAACAAGACCGGCCAGCCCACCGGCCGCAGCCATTTCCCCGATTTCATAGCCCGCTCCCGCGCGCGGCCTGAAACCGAGTTGCACGACTGGAAGGCATGGCGCAGCATGTGGCAAGACGCCCGCGCACGCCTTTCTGCCGAGCCTCATATCGACATTCACCGCTGGACCTCCGACGCGCCCTATTGCGCTTGAAAGTAGACCCAATGAAAGACACCATTCGCCTAGATGCAGACGACAATGTCGTCACCGCCACCCGTGCCTTGGAGGCCGGAGCCTCCGTCGAAGATGTGACAACCACCGGCCTGATCCCGTCGGGCCACAAGATCGCCACCCGCGCCATCGCCAAGGGCGCGCAGATCCGCAAATACGCGCAGATGATCGGCGTGGCATCGCAAGACATCGCGGCGGGCGATCACGTCCACACGCAGAATTGCGACTTCGTGCCGACCGCGCAGAACTACGAATTCGGCACCGACATGCGCCCCGTTACGCCTGCGACGGGCGACACCTTCATGGGCTACCGCCGCGACAATGGCAGCGTCGGGACGCGCAACTACATTGCAATCGTCACCTCGGTGAACTGCTCGGCAACCGCCGCGCGGCGCATCGCGGATCACTTCACGCCGGAGCGGCTGGCGGATTATCCCAACGTCGATGGCGTCTGCGCCTTCGTGCATGGCACCGGCTGCGGCATGGCGGGCGACGGCGACGGGTTCGAGGCACTGCAACGCGTCATGTGGGGCTACGCCCGCCACCCAAACCATGCGGGCGTGCTGATGGTCGGCTTGGGCTGCGAGATGAACCAGATCGATTGGCTGCTGGACGCCTACGGGCTGAAGCAATCGGAGACGTTTCAGGTGATGAACATCCAAGGCGTCGCGGGCCTGCAAAAGACCATTGAGCTGGGCATCAAGAAAGTCGAGGCGATGCTGCCCATTGCCAATCAGGCGACGCGTACGGAATGCCCCGCCTCGGAATTGAAGGTCGCCCTGCAATGCGGCGGCTCGGATGCGTGGTCCGGCGTCACGGCCAATCCGGCTTTGGGCTACGCTTGCGACCTGCTCGCGGCCCAAAGCGGCACCGGCGTGCTGGCGGAAACGCCCGAGATTTACGGTGCCGAACATTTGCTGACCCGCCGCGCGGTCTCGCCGGAAGTGGGGCAAAAACTCATCGGCCTGATCGAGTGGTGGAAGGATTACACCGAGCGCAACAAGGGCTCCATGGACAACAACCCCAGCCCCGGCAACAAGAAGGGTGGACTGACCACCATTCTGGAAAAGTCGCTGGGGGCGGCAGCTAAGGGCGGCACCTCGCCTCTGACCGGCGTCTATAAATACGCGGAGCCTATAACCGCCAAGGGGTTCACCTTCATGGACAGCCCCGGCTACGATCCGGCCTCCGTCACGGGACAAATCGCGGGGGGCTGTCAGGTGGTGGTGTTCACCACCGGGCGCGGGTCGGCGTTTGGGTCCAAGCCCAGCCCGACTATCAAAGTGTCCACCAATACCGAGATGTATAAACGCATGACCGACGACATGGACGTGAACGCAGGCGACATGCTGACCGCTGGCGTGTCACTGGAGGAAAAAGGCCGCGAGATATACGAGCTGATCCTGCGCGTGGCGTCGGGCGAGGTCTCCAAGTCCGAGGCGCAGGGTCTGGGCGACTTCGAGTTCGTCCCATGGCAGATCGGCGCGGTCATGTAATGCGGCTGCTGGTTGCAGGCATAGGTCTGATCGGAGCGCGACATCTGGCACATGCGCTGGAGATGCCGCAGATCGAGGTGGTCGGCGTCATCGACCCGCAACTGACGCAAAGCCATGTGCCGCATTTCGATAGCATAGACGCGGTGGATGTTGGGGCCGATGCTATCCTGATCGCCACGCCCTCGCATCTGCACGCCGACCACGCCGAAGCTGCGGCGGCGCGGGGGTGGCATATGCTCATCGAAAAGCCCGTGGCCCATTCGCTGAACGCCGCTGACCGCATCGTCGCGGCGGCGGAGCGGGCAGGGGTGCAGACCTTGGTGGGCCACCATCGCCGCCACCACGCCGCCGTGGCCAAGCTAAAGGCGCTGCTTGACGCGGGTGCGATTGGCACGCCGGTGCTGGCATCAATGATCTGGGCGCTGAAGAAGCCTGATCCTTATTTCGAGGTGCCATGGCGGGCGGGGCCGGACGGCTCGCCCGTTCTGATAAACCTCGTCCACGAGGTCGACCTGCTGCGCCATCTTTTTGGTGAGGTAACCTCGGTGCAAGGCATAGGTTCGAACACTCAGCGCGGGGCGGCGCGGGTGGAAAGCGGTGCAGCGCTTCTGGGGTTCGAAGGCGGGCTGGCGGCAAGCATCAGTTTTGCCGACACCACCGCGTCACCCTACAGTTTCGAGGCAGGGACGGGGGAGAACCCCAACATCGCTACGACCGGTGAGGACTACCTGCGCATTTGCGGCACCGAAGGCGCCATCGCCTTTCCGTCGCTCACTGTCTGGTCGGGGGCGGCGGACTGGTCGCAAAAGCCTCAACGCGCGGAACATGGCGTCAGCCCCAACGTGCCGCTGGTGGCGCAGCTGGCGCATTTTGCGAAGGTCTGTGCTGGAGAAGCAGCGCCTCTGGTTCGCGCGCTGGAAGGGCGCAAGACGCTTGAGGTGACGCTGGCGATTGCAGCGGCGGTCGCGCCTGATCGCGCACGGGTGACCTCGCCTGCGGCCTCGGCCCACCCGCCCGCGCCATCCCGTTCAACCGCCTAGAGAGGACACGACATGAGTTTCGAGACCCTGACCCAAGCGCAAAAGGACTTCTACGACAAGGAAGGCTATCTGATCCTTGAAAAGCGCATTCCGGACGATATCATGGCCGACCTGCATGCGGAAATTGCCAAGTATCAGGAACAGGCCAAAAGCCTGACCGAGAGCACCGACCAGATTGATCTGGAGGACAGCCACACACCGGAAAACCCCCGCGTCAGGCGCATCAAGCAGCCGCATACCCATAACAAGGTGATGCGCGACTTGATGTATTCCGATCTGATCCTCGCCCCCGCCCGCGACCTGATCGGGCCGGATTTGCGGTTGCACACGACCAAGCTGAACATGAAATCGGCTGGCTTCGGCGCGGCGGTGGAATGGCATCAGGACTTTGCCTTCTACCCGCATACAAATGACGACGTGCTGGCGATTGCGGTGATCCTTGACGACATGGACAGCGAGAACGGCCCGCTGATGGTCTTTCCGGGATCACACAAACACAAGATCTATGACCACCATGTCGACGGGGTATTTGCAGGCGCGATCGACCTTGCCGCCTGCGGCTTCGACATGAAGGACGCGGTGGAGTTGAAGGGGCCTGCGGGCTCGGTGTCGATCCATCACGGGCGGATCGTGCATGGCTCGTCGCTCAACAAATCCACGCAGGACCGCCGCCTGCTGTTCTACGAGATGATGGCGGCGGATGCGTTCCCGATCATGGGCTCGCTGACCCGCTGGAGCGACATAAAGGAGTATAACGACCGGATGCTCTGCGGCGACCCGACGCTGGAGCCGCGTGTCCAAAGCATTGGCGCGCGCATCCCCGCGCCGCTGCCCACCGACAATTTCACCATTTACGAAATCCAGAAACGCCTTCACGCGCGATCCTTCGAGGTGGCCAAGTGAGCATAGCCGTCATCGGTCGGGGGCTTTGGGGTGCGGCAGCGGCGCGGCATCTGGCGATGGCGGGCCACGACGTAACCCTGATTGGCCCGCCCGAGCCGCGCGACAAGCGCAGCCACCAAGGCGTGTTCGGCTCGCATTATGACGAGGGTCGGATCACCCGCAAGAACGCGCTGGATGAGTACTGGGTCGGGGTCTCGACGGCGGCGATTGACCGGTATGCCGAGATCGAACGCCAGAGCGGTATCCGCTTCTACACGGAGATCGGCGCGGTGATGGCGGGGGGCAAGGCGTTCATGGCCCGCGTCGATGTGGGCCGCCTGAAGCACAATGTCCCATGTGATGTTCTGGACCACCAAGAGCTGGCTCAACGGTTCCCGTTCTTCCGCTTCCCCGACCACTTCACCGGCTATCACGAACCGACGCGCGCGGGCCATGTCAGCCCGCGCAATCTGGTCGCGGCCCAGACCAAGGCGGCGCAATCTTTCAACGCCAAACTGGTGGAGGAAACTGTCACCGGGCTGGACGAGCACGGCGATCATGTGGAGGTGACCACCGATCAGGGCCGCCACCGCTTCGACCAAGTTCTGGTCGCCGCCGGCTACAACACAGACACGGTTCTGGCGCGCCCGCCAAAGCTGGAGGTCTACGCGCGTACAGTTGCGTTCTTTGAGGTCAGCGAGGCGGAGGCCGCACGGTTGAGTGCCATGCCGACGCTGGTCTATGACACGCCGGAGGACCCGTATCTTTTGCCGCCAATCCGCTACCCGGACGGGAAGCTCTACATCAAACTGGGGGGCGATCCGGAAGATGTACCCTTGGTCACAGCGACAGATATCCGCGACTGGTTCCAAGGGGGCGGCAACGCGCAGGTCCGCGACCACCTGCACGCGATGATCCGCACTCTGATGCCGGAGCTTGACATACTAGCTGTAAGCATGGAGGCCTGCGTGACCTCTTGGACGCAGGACCGGCTGCCGGAGATCGCGCGATTGTCCGACCGCCTTGTGGTTTGCACAGGCGGCAACGGGGCAGGGGCCAAATGCAGCGACGAGATAGGCCGCCAAGGCGCGGCGCTGATATTAAATGAAACTGGAGTGAACAGATGAGCAAAATCGGATTTATCGGCCTTGGCCTGATGGGTGGCGCAATGGTGGGGCGGTTGCAGGACAAGGGCCACGATCTGGTGGTCTTGGGCAACCGCGACCGCACCTATCTGGATCAGGCACTTGCCCGCGGCGCGACCGAGGCCGCGAACGCACGGGAGGTGGCCGAAGCTTGCGACATCGTCATGCTGTGCATGGGAACGTCGGATCAGGTCGAAGGCCGGATGCATGGTGCGGACGGCGTGATCGCCGGGCTGAAACCCGGCGCGGTGGTACTTGATTTCGGCACCTCGCTGCCTGCCTCGACCAAAGCCTTGGGCGAAGAGGTTGCGGCCGCAGGTGGCGCCTATCTGGACGCGCCGCTGGGCCGCACGCCGTCGCACGCCAAAGACGGTTTGCTGAATATCATGTGCGCGGGCGACAAGGCGGCGTTCGACAACGTCAAGCCTGTGCTGGATGATCTGGGCGAAAACGTCTTCCATCTGGGCGCGCTTGGGTCCGGCCATACGATCAAGCTGATCAACAACTTCTTTGGGATGACCGTCGCCAACGCGATGGCCGAGGCGTTTGCCATGGCGGATGTTCAGGGCGTTGACCGCAAGGGGCTCTATGACGTGATGAGCGCGGGGCCGCTGCATTCCGGCATGATGGATTTCGTCAAGGCCTATGGGGTGGATAACGACCCGAACCAATTGGCCTTCGCGATCAAAAACGCGGCAAAGGATGTGGGGTATTACGCCAAGATGGCGGATGATGCGGGCGTGGATTCGATCATGTCGAAAAGCACCCTGACCGCGTTGGAAACGGCGCGCGACGAAGGTCGCGGAGAGGACATGGTGTCCCAGATGGTGGACTTCTACGCTGCCAAGCTGAAGTCGTAACACATGAGCCGCGTCGCCGTTCCTGCGCTGGAAGATCGGGCAACCCTTGGCATCGGGATGATGCTGGCGGCGTGGCTATTTTTCTCGATGATCGACACCTCGGTGAAGTGGCTGGTGCTGGCGGGGCTGCCTGCGTTGCAACTGGCCTTCATGCGCTATGTCGGGCATTTCGTCATCTCCACTTGGGCCGTGGCGCGCGGCGGCATGGATGTCGAGCGCTTCAAAACCGACCGTCTGGGGCTGGTGTTGTTCCGCGCCTATCTGCTGACCTCGTCGACCGCGTTGAACTTCATCGCGCTGCTCTACCTGCCGCTAACCGTCACGGCGTCGATCATGTTCACTTCGCCCATTCTGGTGTGTCTGCTGGGCCGGCCCTTGCTGGGCGAGCGGGCGGGGCCATGGCGCATCTTCGGTATCGTTCTGGGCTTTGTCGGCGTGCTGGTGGTGATGCGGCCCTTCGGGACGGAGTTCCACTGGGCCATGCTATTGTCGCTCAACAACGCGCTGGCGATGGCGCTGTATTCGATCCTGACGCGCAAGCTGTCGGGGGTGGTGTCGACCGAGATCATGCAGTTCTATATGGGGCTGTTCGGCACGGTGGTTTTGCTGCCCACGGCGATCTGGACATGGACCAACCCGACGACGACACTGGATTGGGTGTTGCTGGTCCTGTTGGGGGTTTTCGGCTGGGCGGGCCACGAGCTTCTGACCCGCGCCCACCGCTTCGCCACGGCCAACACGCTGATGCCTTACGCCTATTTCTTCCTGCTGTTTCTGTCGATTTCCAGCTACCTGATCTGGGGCCATATCCCCGATGCCGCGACGCTGATCGGGGCGGCGATCATCATCGGCTCCGGCCTGTTGATCTGGGTGCGCACGCGCAAGCGCGCGGTGCTGCGCACGCCGCCCGGCGTGTAGCAACGCACGCATGGTTAATGTAGTCTCAACGGGAGGGGCGTAGAACATCTCTCGACGTCACAAGAGTGGTTAATCAGGATCCCGCCAGCCGGCCGCGACCAGCATGGGCAGCGGGGCACCCGATCAAATCGCGCGATACATATCCGGCCAAAAGCCGGACGGGATGCGGGGGTAAAACCCTGTCCGGCAGCACACCACGCTTCGGCGGCGCCGCCACCCTTACTACTTCCGAATAGAGCATTTTTGCCCACCCTCGATGGTTTCATACCAGCTCGGGGGCTTGTGGCGTTGACCCGTATCAAGGTTTGGCGCACGGTCCACCCGACTGGGAGGATCACATGAAAAACGCCGTATTGTTCGGGGTGGGCATGGTGTCGGACACACATCGTCTGGCGCTGGAGGCGTCCTCGCATGCCCGCTTGGCCGCCGTCTGCGCCCGCAGGCCAGAGCGCGCCGCCGCCTTTGCCGAAACGCATGGATTGCGGGCGGTCACGCTGGCCGAAGCCTGCACCGATCCCGACCTTGATTTTGCCATTGTCGCCACGCCGCCCAATGCCCGCACAGAAATCGTCTCGGCACTGGTGCAGGCGGGCAAACCTATCTTGATGGAAAAGCCTGTCGAGCGCGGTTTGACCGCCGCGACGGCCCTTGTGGAGCGTTGCGAAGCCTCGGGCGTGCCGCTTGGCATCGTCTTTCAACACCGTATGCGGGAGGCGTCACAGAAGCTGACCCAGCTCATGGCAGAGGGCGCGTTTGGGCCGTTGGCGATGGTCCAGATAGACGTGCCTTGGTGGCGCGATCAGGACTATTACAGCACCCCCGGTCGCGGCACGATTGCGCAAGATGGCGGCGGGGTGCTGATCACGCAGGCGATCCATACGCTTGATCTGGCGCTGTCGCTTACCGGCCCCGTGTCACAGGTACAGGCGCTGGCGCGCACGACCAAGTTGCACAAAATGGAGGCCGAAGATGTCGTGGCCGCAGGGCTAGACTTTGCGAACGGCGCGGTGGGCATGCTGACCGCCACCACAGCGGCGTTCCCGGGGACGGCGGAAAGCATTACGCTCCATTGCGCCGATGCCTCGGCGCGTTTGCAATCTGGGGAGCTGCATATTCACTGGCAGGATGGTCGCCACGAGACGTTCGGCGAAAACGCCGAGACCGGCGGCGGGGCCGACCCGATGGCCTTCACCCATGCGTGGCATCAAGGCGTGCTCGATGACTTCGTGCAAGCCTTGGACGCGGGCCGCCCACCCCTTGTGACAGGCCGCGCGGCGCTGAAGACCCATGCGTTGATCGAGGCGCTGATGGATTCCTCGCTGGAAGGCAAGCGCATGAAGGTCCGGAATGTCTAGGTCTTAAGCCGCAGCCTTAGGGCTGAGTTTACCCGTCACTGCTCCGGTGCTTTGCGCACCAGAGATTGCGCGGTATAGACGAGGATCGCAGACCCGACCGCTCCCATTGCCGCAATCCCCAGCAGCACGATGACGTCGACCGGCCCGCCAATGTCGCGCAGGCCTGAATGGGTCATGGCCTGCACGAACACCACCGCAAGCACCGCACCGAACGGCATCGACAGCTGCGCCCACAGGAATTTGCGCATCGATAATTCCCGATCACGGATCAGCACGTAAAGATAGGCCAGCGTGACGACGACCGCCGCCACGACCATTGCCCAAAACAGGCCGCGCCCGAAGATTTCCTCGAACACGGCGAACATGGTTTCGAATGTCAGTTGTTCCATGGGGCGTCCTCCTCAGGCTTTGCCGCGCAGCATTGCGTTATAGGTGGCTTTCAGCGCCACCTCCTTCATCAGCCAGCTGATCCACAGCTCCTCCAGCGGTGCGATCATGCCGGGGAAGGACGGGGTCAGGTTGTTGTTGTAGTCGAACTCCACCAGCATCGCGCGACCCACACGGGTGATCAGCGGGCAGGACGTATAGCCGTTATAGCTGGCACTGCCTTCGCGCCCCTCGATGGCAGCGATCAGGTGGTCCTCGACCACCGGCACCTGCCACTTCACCGAGGCCGCGGTTTTGCCTTTCGGCACGCCAGCCACGTCGCCCAAGGCGAAGATTTCGGGGTAACGCAGATGGCGCAGCGAATGCTTGTCCACCTCGACCCAACCCTGATCGGTCCACTTGTCGGCCCAGCTTAGGCCCGACTGGCGGATCACCTCCGGCGCGCGCTGCGGCGGAATGACATGCAGGTAGTCATAAGCCATCTCTGTGTCGCCCTCCGGCGTGGCGAAGGTGGCGCGTTTCTTGCCCGGATCAACGGCTTTCAGCACATGGCTGTAATGCGGGGTGATGCCGCGATCGGTGAACAGCATCCGCACCTTCTCGGACACAATCGGCACCCCGAACAGCGCGCCGTCATGGGCCGCGTAGTGCATCTGGTGCTTGCCTGCGCCTGCGGTGCGTGTGGCGATGTCCTCGATCAGGAACGTATGCTTGAGCGGCGCACCCGCGCATTTCATTTCCGTAGCGGGTCGGGTGAAGATGCCCACGCCGCCGTCTTCTGCAAACTTCGACGCGGCCTCCCATGTCTTGGCGGCGTATTGCGGCCCCGCATACAGCGCGCCGATGCCATTGGTGCCAACCAGATCCAACGAGAAGCCTTCGATGGCGTCATGGTCCAGCACAAGGCCGGGTGCCACGACAAGGAAGTCATACGGCACTGTTGTGCCGCCGGTCGTGTCCACTGTTTTGGCAATCGGGTCGATGGCGGCGGCAGCCTCTGCGATATGCGTGATCCCTTTGGGCAGCCATTGGGTGGTTTTCGACTGCGTGTAGGACGCGGGCTTGAGCCCTGCGGCGACCAGCGACAAACCGGGCTGGTACAGATGCACCGCACTGGGGTCGAGGATGGTTATGTCTGCGCCGTCCAGCCGGTCCATCAACCGGTTGACCAGTGACGTCCCGGCAGCACCCGCGCCGATCATCACGATGCGGGCCTTGGTCGGGAGCTTGGCGGCTGGCGCGGGCTGCACTGCCGCTGCCGTTGCCAATCCCCCCGCGATAAGGCCCAGAAAGGCGCGGCGCGAGCTGTGCAGGTCATGTAGGTCGGTCATGGTCGTCTCCCCTGAAAATGCCCGTGTGCCACATGGGCACACGGGTGTGTGTGGCTGTCTCTAGAAGCTCATCACGGTGGTGTCGTCGCCAACAATTGCGGCCCCCATCGCGTCCGGGGCAGCGGCGGTGACGCCGTCCAGCAATACGGAGGCATCAACCCTCTTTCCGGGCAGATAGATCGCGCAGACCTGAACTTTCAGCCCCTGTTTCTCCATCAGCATTTTCATCAGGCCTTGCGGGCTGACGTCTTTCGGCGGCTGGCCTGTCGTGGCGGACGCAGGCGCGTCCTTCAGCGCGATGTCACCCGCAGGACCGCAAAGCAGCACCTCGGCTGACGAACCTGCGGCCATGGCGTTCATGGTCAGGACCATGGCCATCAGTTGGGTCTGTGGTTCGGGGGCGGTCAGGATGGTGATCAGCTTGTTCGGGTCATCCGCCTGGGCCGACGTGGCCAGCCCCAAGGCAAGCGCGGATGCGGTGAGGAATTTGGAAATACGCATTTGGATACTCCTTTGATGCGTTGAGAAACCTTTATTCAGGGACGCAGATTGCACCCGCGCGGACCGCCATGGCCGTACGCCAGATCAGCCCGAAGATGACGACCACCAACAGCGCCAGAAGACCTGCGCCGATCCAGCGATGGGCGTCGGAGCCCGCCGCATGGGCGTAGCCGAAACTCGCGATGGACAGCGCCGCGATGGGGAAGGACAGCGCCCACCATGACAGCGCGAAGGGCAGGTTCCGCAGTTTGGATGCCTGCGTGGCGACAAGCAGGGCGAAGATGTAACCGGCGTTTAGCAAGACCTGCCCGAATGGCCCGACCTCGCCTTCCAGACCCATCCACGCGGTGAAGGCCACTGCAGGGGGTGCCACGAGGATCATCAGCGTCGGCACCATTTTTCCCGGCATCGGGTCGTGAAACATCAGGCGGTTCATCACCAAGGTCAGCAGGATGATCCAGAAGATCAGCCCGCCGGAGAAGAACAGCCATGACAGTTCCACATACCCCAGCTTGGTCCCCGCCAGCGGCACGATGACGTTGCCCACCGCGGGGATGAACCATGCAGGTGTCATCATCCCCGTCTGGAACGACCGGTGACCGATCCACGCGGACAAAACCGACAGCGCAAGCACGCCTTGCAAGCCGGTCCCGAACAGCCACAAAGGCTCCGCCAGTGCAGGCGCGGTTTCCACCAGCGCCGTGGCGAGCAACAGCAGCGAGATAGAGATCGCAGGGAAGAAGGCGATCTTCACCGGATGGTGCCAGTCCGCCGCCACCTCGGCGGAGTGGCGCAGGGCTTTAGCGATGTAGCCCGCAGAGATCGCGATCAGCAAAAGGACCGAGAAGACCAGCACGGCCTGCGACAGGGTGTGGCTTCGGGCGAAGATCGTTTCAGCCGCCCGCATGGCAAGGGTGAAGCCCATCATGCCCATGCCAATGGCGAAAAAGGTGATGGGAAAGTTGGCGAGCCGCGTCTGGCTCGCAGCTGTTGTGGAAACGGACATGATCAGACCTCTGGCGGCGGAAAACGACTCGCTCCGCTATAAATTCAATTTAATGAATATAAAGAAATTGCACCCGCGGCATTGATCTGGGTCAATCACGTTCAAGGCATGTACGATGCGACGCTTCCTTCGATTTTTGAAGCCTGTCACCGCTCTGATCGGGTATTCCGCGCTTGACGCCCATCAGCCCATAAAATATAGCCTAAAACCTCTGAGCGGGTATGGTGAAATGGTATCATAAGAGCCTTCCAAGCTTAAGGTGCGGGTTCGATTCCCGCTACCCGCTCCAGAATTCCCCACAGATGCGAACCGCCTTATAACACTGCATAATTTGCGGTGCCGTTGCCGTTGATTGATCGTTCAAAACCTCTACAAAGATGCATCGGCATGGCGGGTGAGCGGTAACGGAAGGGCGGCGATATGACGTATCTTGGAATTGATCTTGGCACTTCGGGGCTGCGTGCTTTGCTGGTCGCCGCCGACGGGCAAATGATCGGAGCCGCCGAGCACCACTACGAGGTGGCGCATCCCCATTCCGGCTGGTCCGAGCAAGACCCCGCCGACTGGATTGCCGCCCTTGACGTTGCGATGGACGAGTTGCGATCTGCCCACCCCGAGTTTGCCGCGCTTAAAGGTATCGGCGTTGCGGGGCATATGCACGGCGCGACCTTGCTGGACGATGCGGGCTCCGTGCTGCGCCCGTGCATTTTATGGAACGACACGCGCGCGTCGGCGGAGGCCGCGCGGCTGGACGGCACCGACAAGGTGCGAGCGCTGTCCGGCAATATCGTCTTTCCGGGCTTCACCGCCCCCAAGCTCGACTGGGTCCGCACCCACGAGCCGGAGGTTTTCGCTAAGACCGCCCGCGTGCTGCTGCCCGCGGCCTACCTCAACCACTACCTGACCGGTGACTACGTGGCCGACATGTCCGACAGTGCGGGCACCGCTTGGCTGGATGTGGGCAAGCGTGACTGGTCGGACCACCTGCTGGATGTCAGCCACATGCGCCGCGACCAGATGCCCAGGCTGGTCGAAGGGTCGGAACCTGCTGGTTTGTTGCGCGATGACCTGGCGTCGAAATGGGGTGTGTCGGACGTGACGATTGCGGGCGGTGCTGGCGACAACGCCGCCGCCGCTTGCGGGATCGGCGCGATGGACGAAGGGCAGGGGTTCGTGTCCCTTGGCACCTCCGGCGTGGTGCTGGCCGCGCGGGACGGCTACCGCCCTGCGCCGGACACTGCGTTGCACACCTTCTGTCACGCGGTGCCGGATCGCTGGTATCAGATGGGCGTGATGCTGTCGGCAACCGACAGCCTGAACTGGTTGGCGCGGATCACCGACACCTCCCCGAAAGAGTTGACGGCGGACTTGGGCGAGGAGCTGCAAAAGCCAGGTTCGGTATGCTTCCTGCCCTACCTGTCGGGCGAGCGCACACCGCATAATGACGCGGAAATTCGCGGCAGTTTTACGGGGCTGTCCGCAGGAACCACGCGCGATGATATGACCCGCGCGGTGCTGGAAGGCGTGGCGTTCGGGCTGCGTGACAGTTTCGAGGCGTTGAAAGCCACGGGGGCTGAACTGGAGCAGTTGATCGCTATCGGCGGCGGCACCGGCTCGCGCTATTGGTTGCGCTTGATCGCGACCGTTTTGGGCGTACCGCTGGCCTTGCCTGCGGGCGGTGAGTTCGGTGCGGCGCTTGGGGCCGCACGGTTGGGGATGGCGGCGACAGGGGCTTCACTCGATCAGATCATGACCACACCGGAAATCAGCGAAGTGATCCAGCCGGATCGTGCATTGCAGGCGGAGTATGATGCGGCCTACGTTAAGTTTCGCGCCGCCTATCCCATCATCAAGCAGGCTCAGTAACCGCCGCGCGTTTGCGGCGTGCGGATGCCCAAGATGCTACCTGCGACTTGCGTGCGCAGGATCTGCGCGGTGCCGCCGCCGATGGTGAACATGCGCACGTCGCGGTACATCCGCTCCAGCGGCTCCTCGCTGCCGTAACCCCGTGCGCCAAACATTTGCAAAGCATCATTGACCACCTTGATCGCCGCCTCGGAGGCGAACAGCTTTGCCCGCGCCGCCATAGCGATGTCGGGGAAGGGGGACCCGTTGGGGCCACGCGATTGCGCGGCCTCGTGCAGCATCAGGCGCGACGCGTGGACAGATGCGTCCATATCCGCCAGCATCCATTGCAAGCCTTGAAATTCCGCCAGCGGGCGGCCGAATTGTTCGCGCTCCAGCAGGTAGCGTTTGGCGTGGTCCAGCGCGCCTGCGGCGACGCCCATGGCGATGGTGCCAGCACCCACGCGCTGGCTGTTATAGGCGTTCATCAGATCGGCAAAGCCGCGCTTGAAGCCGGAGGGCGGGCGCAGCACATGGGCGTCTTCGATGAACACGTCTTTGAATTCCAGCGTCGTCTCCGGCATGCCGCACAGCCCCATGGTGCGTTCGCGGCTGACGACGGTGAAGCCGTCATGGTCCATGCCGTTCTCGGGGTCTTGGCACATGATGAAGCCGCCGATGCCTTGATCTTCTCCGTCCTCGTCCAGCACGCGGGCAAAGACCAGATGCAGCTTGGAGACCCCGCCGCCGGTGATCCAGTGCTTGGTGCCGTTCAGCACATAACCCCCATCTACGCGCCGCGCGGTGGTGGTCATCTGGGTGGCGGCGCTGCCTGCGTCAGGCTCGCTGATGCAGATGGCGGGCTTGTCGCCTGCCAGCACGTAAGGCGCGACGAATTCTTTTTGCGCCTCGGTCCCGTAGGCCATGATCGCGCTGATGCCGCCCATATTGGCCTCGACCACAATGCGTGCGCTGAGCGTGCAGGCTTTCGCCAGTTCCTCGACCACGATCACGGTGTCCAGCCATGAAGCGCCCTGACCGCCATACCGCGTGGACAGGGTCATGCCCATCAGGCCTGCGCTTGTCAGGTCTTTAATGTTGTCCCAGCAATAGCTGCGCTCTTGATCCCATTTCGCCGCACGGGGGGCGAATTTGGCGGCTAAGTCCCGCGCGATGGCACGGTAGGACTCGGAGGAAGAGGTGTGTTTCATAGCGCGATTGTGAAGTCTATGCTTTTCCAAAACAATCTAATAAGAATGAAGTGTAAGTTCAGGTAAATTGAAATAATGCAAACCCGTGCGCTGGAGACCTTGGTTAGAATTTTGCAGGTGCAGTCCTTTAGCGAGGCGGCGCAGTTGCAGAATATGACGCTGTCGGCGCTGAGTATGCAGATGAAAGCGCTGGAGGCGGAATTGGACGCGGAACTGTTCGACCGCAGCTTCCGCCCGCCACGGCTGACGCCCTTGGGGCGGCAGGTGGCGGAACAGGCGAAGGGGGTCATCACCGGCGTGGCCGATTTGCACGATCTGGCCAATGCAGGGGCCGGCTTGAGCGGGTCGTTTCAACTTGGCTTCATCCAGTCCGCCAGCGCCCGCATCCTGCCGAAATTCGTGACCTTAGCGGCGGAGCGGGAGAAGAGGGCGAGCTTTCGATACAGCTCCAACCTGTCAGAGGCGCTGACCGAGCAAGTGTCGTTGGGGCAGCTCGACGCCGCGATTGTCACGCGGGTCGAGGGCGGGGCGCGGGGGTTGCATGTGGAGCTGATCGCGTCGGAGCCGATGGCGTTGGCGGTGCCTGTTGCACTGGCTGAACTGGATGCGGTGCAGCTTTCGCAGCAGGTGCCGTTCATCCATTTCCGCCCCAGCACAGGGATCGGCAAACTGATCGCCGCATCATTGGGGGCGGGGGTGCCGCCGCAAAACACGCTGGTGCTGGACAGCATCGAGGCCTGCATGGAATGCGTCAAGGAAGGCGTCGGCTACACCGTTTTGCCCTTGCCTGACATCCGCCGCTACACGGACACGCGGGTGCATGTGGTGGAGGGCGCGTTGCAAGGGCTGACACGCGATCTGGTGATGCTGACCCGCGACGACGCGCAGGCGGGGCGGTGGCGGCCCAGATTGCTGTCGCTGGTCAGGGCCGCGTCCTAGGCCCGCCGCTTCAGGTTCCGCGTGGCGCGGATGCCTGCGCGGATGATGGCGATGACAGTCAGCACCGTCAGACCCCAGAAGAACCATGTGATCGGCCCGCGGAACAGGATCGCGGGGGAGCTGCCGGACATAAGCATCGCTTGGCGGAAGTTGTCTTCCAGCAGCGGGCCGAGGATGAAGGCGATCAGGAAGGGCGCGGCGGGGATGTCGTTGCGCATCATCAGGAAGCCGACCCAGCCCATCACGAACATGACGCCCACATCGAAGATGTTGTTGTTTACCGCGAACACCCCGTAGACGCACAGCACCAGCACGCCGGGGAAGAGAACTCCGCGCGGGATGTCGGCCACGTATTTGAACCCGCGAATGGCGATGGAGCCGATGAAGAACAGGAAGACGGAGCTGACGATCAGGCCGATGAACAACCCGTAGATGATGTCGACATTGAGGATGAACATCATGGGCCCCGGTTGCAGCCCGTGGACCATGAACGCGCCGATGATGATGGCGGTGATCACGTCGCCCGGCACGCCAAGCGCCAGAAGCGGGATCAGGGTGGCCCCTGCGACGCCGTTATTACCGGCCTCGGAGGCGGCGACCCCTTCTAGCTCGCCCTTGCCAAAGTTGTCACGGTTGGGCGATTTGCGCCGCGCCTCGCTATAGGACAGGAAGGCGGACGGGGCCGCGCCGATGCCGGGGATGGAGCCGAGGAACACCCCGATGAAGCTGCCGCGCACGATGGATTTGAAGCAACGCTTGTATTCCCCGAAGGTGACCTTGTTGTCGCCCAGACTGCGGGTCTGGCCTTTGTGCGGCTTCGGGTCCCAGACCATGGCCAGCACCTCGGGGATAGCGAAAAGCCCGATGAGGACTGCGATGAAGTTGAGGCCGCCCATCATGCTGGGATCGCCGAAAGTGAAGCGGTTGGTGCCGTAGACCAGATCGAGGCCGACCGTTGCCAGCAGCAGCCCCAGCATCGCCGACAGCGCCCCGCGTAACAGGCTGGCACCAGAGACACCGGCGATGATGGTGAGCGAGAACAGGATCAGGGTGAAGAATTCCGGCGGTCCGAAGTTCAGCGCGAAGGATGCGAGCCAGCCCGCGAACAGGATCAGCGCGAGGTTGGAGATCAGATCGGCGGTGCAGGACGCCCAAAGGGCCATGCCGAGCGCCTTGCCCGCCTGGCCTTTCTCTGCCAGCGGATAGCCGTCCAGCACAGTGGCGCTGGAGGCGGGGGTGCCGGGGGTCTTGATCAGGATCGCGGGGATGGAGCCGCCGAAAATGCCGCCCTTGTAGACGCCCAGCAGCAGCAGAATGGCGATGATCGGCTGCATGGAAAAGGTAAACGGCAGGGTCAGCGCCACGGCCATGGTGGCGGACATGCCGGGGATTGCGCCTGCAATGGTGCCGATGGCGACACCTGCGAACAGCGCCAGAAACGCCTCGAAATTGCCGACGAGGGACAGGCCTGCGAGGATGCTGTCGACAAAGCTCATGGCAGCCTCACGAAGTTGCCTTGCGGGATCGCGACGCTGGCGATATGGGCGAAGAACACATAAAGCACCAGTGGCACGCAGATCGCGCAGATGAGCGCGGTTTTAGGATGCGAGGTGCGGACTAGGAAGGCGGTGGTCACGAAGGCCAGCATAGAGGTCCAGACCATGCCAAGGCGCGGAAGGCCGAACATGTAGATCACCATGACCACGGCCATGATGGCGAGGCGACCGTATCCGCCGGGGATTTCGGCTTTCTCTTGGGACATGTCTTCGGACGAGAAATGCCCCGTAATTGTCAGCCCCAAACCGATGACGATGGTGAGGGCGGACAAGGTATAGGGCCAGAACACCGGCGACAGGATGATGTTACGCACATTGCTAGGCGAGGACACCCAGTTCGGAATTGCCACAATCATCAGGAACAGGCCCGCGACGACCGCGAATAGTCCGATGAGCGTTTGCCGGTGGAGGTTTTGCATGAACGGGCCTCGCTGGATAGAGAAACGGCGCGCAAAGGTTAAACCCCGCGCGCCGTTCATACGTTAGATCTTAGCCTTCGATCCGCATACCCAGTTTATCGACCAGCGCGCGGAATGTGTTGTATTGCTCCTGAATGAACGCGTTGGCGTCCTCGGGGCTCATCACGTCGATGATCGAGCCACGGGCTTCCATCGAGGATACGAATTCCTCGTCACCCGCGGCAGCAGCCATCCACTCGCCCCATTTTCCGGCGACCTCGTCAGAGATGTCGGCAGGGCCTGCGATGCCAGTCCAGCCCACAAGCTGGTGCAGCGCTGGCTTGCCCAGATCAGCGGCTGTCGGTGCGTCGAAGCCAACCACTGGTTCCTTTGTGGTGACCATCAAAGGCTTCATCTGGCCGTTGGCCACGAAGCTGGCGAGGGCCGAGGAGTTGGTGCACAAGAAGGTGGCCGTGCCGTTCAACACAGCCGTGACAGCCGCGCCACCGCCTTTTTGCGGGATGTGTGTCGCCGCGTTGAGCGGGTCTTCGACGCCAAACTCGTCGAGCACCATAGCGCCCGCCAAGTGTAGACCGGACCCGACGCCGGAGGAGGAGTAGCTGACGCCACCCTCGGCCACCTTGGCGATCAGGTCATCCATCGAATTGATGTCGGAATTGGCCTCGACCGCGCAGGCAAACGGGTTGATTTCGTAGACCGTCACGAAGCGGAAATCGTCCAGCGTGTAGGGCAGGGTCGCCTTCATCGCAGGGTTGACCGAGTGTGAACCGACCCGTGCGAACAGCATGGTGTAGCCGTCTGCCTTGGCGTTTTTCACTGCGACGGAGCCTGTCGCCCCACCAGCACCAGTGACATTCGCCATGATCAGCGATTGGCCCACAGCTTTGCCCAAAGGCTCCGCAATCGTGCGCGCCGAGATGTCGGTGGCCCCGCCTGCGCCGTAAGGGATGACCATATTGATCGGCCGCTCGGGGTAGTCCGCGGCGGATGCAGCCGTGGCAAGGCCGATTACCATTGCGCTCACGGCGCTGAATTTCGCAAATTTCATAGTTTCCTCCCAAAAACTTCTGGCTGATGAGTGTGCAGCCTATGTTATCGACATGCTAAGGGCAGCGTCGATCCTTGACAAATGTTATTGGTAAGTCATTCTTGTATAAAGCGGCAATTGATTACAATTACCGAAAGCCAAGCTAACATAAAGCCCGTCATCCATGTCCATCCGAATGCTCCGCACGTTAATTGCCGTCGAGGAAAACGGCACCTTCAGCGCGGCTGGCGAAGCGGTGTTCGTCACCCATGCCGCCGTCAGCCAGCAGATGAAAGCACTAGAGGAAGGGTGGGGTATCACTCTGTTTGATCGCACGCGCCGAACGCCCGAGCTTACCCCGGTCGGGCGCGCTATCGTCACCCGCGCCCGTGAAATTGTGGCGGCCTATGACAACCTGCTGCCTTCGGTTCTGGGCGATGACGGGTTGCGGGGCAACCTGTCGCTGGGCAGCGTGCCGACGGGGCTGACAAGCCTGATCCCTTTCGCTATCACCTCGATCAAGGCGCGCTTTCCCGACCTTCATATTGGCGTCACGCCGGGTCAAACCAAAGAACTGTTGATTGATCTGGAACGCGGGGTCTTGGACGCCGCCGTGATCACCAAGCCGCATGTGATCCCGCATAATATGCGCTGGGCGCCGATCAGTCAGGAGCCGATGGAGCTGCTGGCGTCGGTCAACGTCACCTCGGACGACCCGTTCGAGATACTGGCGACGCAGCCCTACATCCGCTTCACCCGCAAGGCGTTGTTGAGCGACTTTATCGACAACTGGCTGCAAGAAAAGAACATCACGGTGAAGGACACCATGGAGCTGGAAAACCTCGAGATCATCTCCAGCATGGTGCATGCCGATCTGGGCGTCTCGATTGTGCCGCGCCGGAGTGTGCAACCGCCGAACCCGCTGCCGTTGAAACACATCCCGCTGGGTGACGACGCGCCGGTGCGGGAATTGGGACTGATGTCGCTGGCCAACACGGTGAAACTGCGCGTGCTGCAAGAGGTTGAGGCAGAGTTGTTAAACGCGGTTGCGGTGGGGCGGTTCGATCCGTTTCCACGAGGGGCGGGATAGGATCATGACTTTGGATTTCTTCGTCATCCTCGCCCTTGGGGCGGCATCCGGCGGCTTTATCAACGGGCTGGCGGGCTTCGGCACCGCGCTGTTCGCCTTGGGCTTCTGGTTGCAGATCATGCCCCCCGCGCAGGCGGTGTCGGTCGTGGTGATCATGTCGGTCATCGCAGGGTTGCAGGGCGTGTGGCTGGTGCGCGCCTCGATCATGGACCAACCGCGCAGGTTGGCCCGCTTCGCGCTGCCCGCACTGGTCGGCGTGCCTTTGGGTGTGGCGGCCTTGTCGGTGCTGGAACCCGGAATACTAAAACTGATCATCGCGGGATTTCTGATCCTCTATGGCGGGTTTTTCACCCTGCGTTCGTCCTTGCCGAAGCTGGAGCGCCCGACACCCGCGATCGACATGCTTGTCGGGTTTGCCGGGGGCGTATTGGGCGGGGCGGCGTCGCTGTCGGGTGCGTTGCCTACGATGTGGTGCGCGATGCGCCCGTGGCCCAAATCCGAGACGCGTGCGGTGCTGCAACCCTTCAACGTGATCGTGCTGGGCGTCACGGCTTTGGTTTTTGCGATCAATGGCACCTACACGGGCCAAACGCTGACCTATATCGCGATGGCCTTACCGGTGACGATGATCTTCGCGCAGATCGGGATATCCGTGTTCAAACGCCTGACCGACGACCAGTTCCGCCGCTTGTTGATTGCGATGATGCTGGTGTCGGGGTTGGTCCTGATGGTGCGGGAGGTGCTTTAGATGGCGCATGTGATCGAACGGGTCGAGGTGTTTTGCTACCGCGTGCCGGTGAAGGTGCCGGTGGCGACGTCATTCGGCGTGATGCGGGACCGTCCGGCGGTGTTTGTGAAACTGACCGATCAGGACGGCTGCTTCGGCTGGGGAGAGATCTTCGCCAACTGGCCCGCTGCCGCCGCCGAACACCGTGCGCAGCTTCTGGTGCGCGATATTTGCGATTTGGTGGTTGGGGCGATAGTGGCGCAGGCGGGCGACTTGTTCGAGCGCCTCACTACGCAGACCCATATCCGCGCGTTGCAATCGGGCGAATGGGGGCCGTTCGCTCAGGTGATTGCGGGGCTGGATATTGCGCTGCACGATATGTTCTCGCGGCGGGAGGGAGTCTCGGTGGCGCGGTTTCTGAATGCGGATGCGGCAAGCACCGTGCCGACCTATGCGAGCGGCATCGCCATAGGCGCGGCGCCCGAGTTGATCGCCCGCGCCCGAGCGGCGGGGCATGACGCGTTCAAAGTGAAGATCGGTTTCGGCGCGGATGATATGGACCAGTTGCGCGACCTGTCTGGCAGTTTGCAGGGTGGCGAAGCGCTCATGGCCGACGTCAATCAGGCGTGGTCGGTGGCGGACGCGTTGGCTCTTGCAGGCCGGATCGACGCCGTTGGGCTGGGTTGGCTGGAAGAGCCTATCCGTGCGGACCTTCCCGCAGAGGGCTGGGCGGCTTTGGCGGACACTTTCAACACCCCGCTGGCAGGCGGCGAAAACATCACCGGCCATGCGGATTTCGACGCCGCAATCGCCACGCGGCATCTGTCGGTGATCCAGCCCGACATCGTCAAATGGGGCGGGCTCGGCGGCTGTGCCGCCGTCGCTCGCAAGGTTCGTGACGCGGGCCTGCGCTACTGCCCGCATTTTCTGGGCGGCGGCATCGGGCTGATTGCGTCCGGGCATTTGCTGGCGGCGGTTGGCGGCGACGGGCTTTTGGAGGTCGACGTGAACCCCAACCCGCTGCGCGACGCGTTTGGTGGCGCATTGGTGGAGGGTGGCATGTTCGACATTGCACACGCGCCGGGTTTGGGCGTTGAAAACCTGCCCGAAGAATTGGCGCAATTCCAGACGTTGGCGCTGGAAGCGCACGCCTAGATAACTTCGTCGCTGCGGTCGTCCGTCTCGCCATAGCGCTTGAGCGTTGCGGGACGGGTGCCTTCGTAGACGCGGTGCAGGTTCTCGGCGATTTTGGCGTTTTCGCGCTCGAACAGGCAGTCGCCGTTTTTGTCAGAGGCCACGATGAACGGCCCCATATTGTTGCACTTGATGACCCACATGGCTTGGGCGAGGCCTAGTTCCTCGTTCCAATGCACGGCCTCCACCTTCTCGACCCCGCGCCCCAGCAATGCGCCGGTGCCGTAGCCGACGGTGGACAGGTAGATCGCGCCGTTGGGGACGAAATAGGACTTGTAGTCCTTGGACGTCATGCCGCCCTTGCCGATGATCAGCTTCGCGCCGGTCTTCTCCATCCATTCCGGCAACCATTTGGCGAAGCGGAAGGACGCGGTGGCGGTGACGGCCCCCATCTCGAAGCTGCCATCAGGGTTGATCCGCGCAGCGGGGGAGCAGTGGAAATTAGCCGCCGAGTCGCGGGGCAACTCCATGGGGATGTTGGCTTTTTCCTCCAGTGCGCGTTTGTAGACGCCTTCGCGTCCGGTATACATCAGCCCGTCCAGATAGACGATGTCGCCAAGTTGCAGATCGTCAAGCGCCTCTTGCGTGGGCGTGGTGCTCAGGCGGGTTTTACGCGGGCTCATTGGGCGGCCTCCGGTGATGTAATTTCGTCCGTGTCGCGCCCGAAGGTGGGCGCGGGGTGAAGCTGTGTGGGCGCCCAAGGGGCGCGGAAACTGAGGCCGGGGGCGCGGACGGTCTGGTCCAGTTCCGGCACGGGGAGCTCATGCCAACAGGGGGAGTTTTGCATCTGCGGATGCGCCAGTGTTTCGCCCAAGCTGAGGACCGGACCAGCGGGGACATCGGCCTCCGCCAGCACGGTGTCCCAGTGGCTGGCGGGCTGCGTGGCGAAGATTTGTGTGAGCGTTTTCGTGACGGTTTCGGGGTCTGACTGCGCTAGTTCGGGGCGACCGAGCGCGAGGCACAAGCGGCGCGTTTGCGCGGGCGTGTTGGCGGTGATGACAAGCTGGCCTTCGGCACAGTCGAACCTGCCGGAAAACGGCGAATCCGAGAATGCGCGGTTACCGTCGAGCCCCCGCAAAGCGCCGGTGGTCTGGTGGTTGATCGCATAGGCGCCCATGAGATTGGTCATCGCGTCGAGCATGGAGACATGCAGCTCCTGCGGCTTCAGCGGCTGTTTGGCGCGTTGCAGGAGCGCCGCCAGAATGGCTGCAACCAGCGATTGCCCCGCGACATAGTCCACAATGGGAATGCCGACGCGCAGGGGGCCACTTTCAGGGCTTCCTGTCATCGCCATCAAGCCACTAACGCCTTGCAGGATATGGTCATAGGCAGGACGGGAGGCGAGGGGGCCGTCGGGGCCGTAGCCCGACAGGCTGGCATGGATCAGGTCTGGCTTGCGCCGCGTGGTGGCGTCAAAGCCAAGGCCAAGGCGGTCGGCGACGCCGGGGCGGAAGTTTTGCACCAAGACGTCTGCCTCGGCCACCAGCGACAAAGCGGCGTCCAGTCCGGCCTTGTCTTTGAGGTCCAGCACCACGGATTTCTTACCGGAGTTCTGGCTTAGGAACGACGCGCCCAACCCTGCGTCGCGCATCGCCTGCGTGCCGCCGTGTGTGCGCACGAAGTCGTCGCCGCCGGGACGCTCTATGCGGATGACCTCAGCGCCCATCAGCGCCAGTTGGCCCGTCGCATAAGGCCCCGCCAGCACATGGGTGAGGTCGACAATTCTTATGCCCGACAGGGGCTGGGTCATTCCGCCGCCTCCATCGCGGGGGCGTCCCATTCGACGGTTTCACGGCGTTGATAGTCGGTGAACCAGTCGGGGTCGGTGCGGTATTCCACCCGCCCGTCCGCGAACACCCGCGCCACGGCGCGGCGCGATGACAGGCAGAAGGCGTGGACGGACATTTGCATGCCGCCGGTATGGCAATAACCCACCTCGATGTTGCAATCGACGACCATGGATTTGCCGACGAAGCCCATGGCGCCCATGCCGATGGAGTTGCCCAGTTCCTTGAATTCCCGCTCCAGCTCCGCGATTTTCGGGTCGGAATTCTCGCTGCCCACTGTGCGCAGGCAGGCGGCGCGTTTGCCCAAGACCATGCAGGTGTCCTTGCAGCCGCCAAGACCGATGCCGATGATGGCAGGCTGGCAGGCAAGGCCGCGTTTGCCGAAGGCCACGAGGCTGTCGAGGTAGAACCGCTTGATCCCCTCGATCCCGTCGGAGGGGAACAGCATCCGGTAATCGGTGCCGAACAGCCCGCCTTTATGGACGGTGATCAGGTCGATCCATTCGCCGCCCGGCTCGTAGCCATACTCGATCTCCGGCGCGCCGATGCCGACGTTGTTGTTGTGATCCGTCCGCCAAAGCGGATGCACGCGGTTGGGGCGCAAAGGCACGCCGTTGGTGGCATTCGCCGTGGCGCGGCGGAGGGCTTGTTCAAGGGCAATCGGCCCGCCTTCGATCTGCGTCTCGTTGCCCATTTTGACATACCAGCGCGGGGTGCCGGTGTCGCCACACATGGCGCGGCGGTCTTCCTTGGCGGCCTCGTAATTTTCCAGCATGGCCTGCAACACGAAGGAGGAAAGGTCGCCGTCCTCGACTGCGGCGCTGGCTTTGAGGCCGTCCAAATAGTCTTGCGGGATTTCGATTGCCGCCTTGTCCATCAGGGTCTCGGCGGTTTTCTGGATGATGTCGATGGGGATCATTCTGCGGCCTCCACTAATGAGACGGGTTCGCCTTCGGGCAGGATGGTCTGGCCCGGCTTGACGATGGTGAACTGGACGTCCTCGCGGGTGACGTCGAGGGTGTCGCCTGTTTGGCGGGCGACGGTGAAATAGCTGCTTTCCATCGCGCCGCTCTCGGGGAAGTCCTCGCGGTAATGTGCGCCTCGGGAGTTTTCGCGGGCGAGGCCTGCTTTGGTGATGACCTCGGAAATTTCGCACAGCGACGCGAGGTTCAGCCAGTCGTGCCATGTCAGGTTGAAGGCGAGGTTGTCGCCTGCGACGCCTGCTTCTAGCAATTCGGCCTGAATGTCGGCGATGCGGGTCAGACCGCGCTCCATCCCCGTTTCGGTGCGCATGACGCCGACGTCTTCCCACATGGCTTCTTGCAGCTTGTCGCGCAGTGGCTGGATCGGGGCGATCTTGTTTTGCAGCGGGCGCAGCGCGCGGGCGATTTCAGCGTCCAATACAGCCTCGTCAGGATCGCGCAACGCGCCCATGTTACGAATATCCATGCCCATCACGTCGCCCGCGACGCCGCCATAGACGGTGGAGTTCGCCACCCCGTTGCCGCCCAAACGGTTGGAGCCGTGGGCGCCGCCCGCGTCTTCGCCCGCCACATAGAGACCTTCCAACGCGGTGCGGGTGTCGGGGTCGACCACGACGCCGCCCATGAAGTAATGCGCTGTGGGCACGACCTCGACCAGCCCGGCGGCCAGATCGAAGCCTGAATCGGCGCAGCGCTTGACCATGCCGGGGAATTTGGCGCGTACGTTTTCAGGGCCAAGATGGGACATGGAGATGTATACGCCGCCATTGGGCGTTGTCGTGTTCGACTTGCGCATTTCGGCGAAGATGCCACGGCTGACCACGTCGCGGGTGGCGCGTTCGCCCTTGGCGTCATAGTCGAACATGAAGCGGTTTTCCGCGCCATTGAGCAATTGCCCGCCCGCGCCGCGCAGGCCTTCCTCCAGCACTGTGCCGGTCATCTTGGTGTGATCGCCCGCCAGAAGTCCCGTGGGGTGAAACTGCACCATTTCCATGTCGCGGAGCGGCAGGCCGACGCGCAGGGCCATTGCTAGCCCGTCCATCGTTTTGTCGCCCGAGGGTGTGTGATACTTGTACATGGTCGGGCCGCCGCCGGTGCCCATCAGCACGGTCTTGGCGCGCACGAAGCGGAACTTGCCGCTGCGCATGTCGATCATCAAAACGCCCGCAAGCGCGGAGCCGTCCTTGGTCGGGATCAACCCGATGGCGCGGTGCTCTTGCAGTTTCTCGACGGGGCGGGACAGGACTTGTTCCATCAACCGATTGATGATCTCAATGCCCGTCAGGTCGCCCTTATGCACCGTGCGGTCGGCAGTCTGGCCCGCAAACGCCTTCTGGTGCAGAGAGCCGTCGGGGTTGCGGTCGAAGAAGCAGCCGATTTCGTTTTCCAGCTCGCGGATGCGCACCACGGCCTGCTCGCACAGCTTCCACGCCATGTCCTGATTGGGCAGCCATTTGCCGCCTTGGATGGTGTCCATGAAATGCCGCTCGACCGTGTCGCCGCCGCCAAGGGCGACGTTGTAGCCGCCTTGCACCATGCGGGTGCAGCCGCATTTGCCGATCAGGCCTTTGACGGCGATGGTGATTTTGGTGCCTGCCGGTGCGCTTTGCTGGGCGTGCAGCGCGGCGAACATACCCGCGCCGCCGGTGCCGAGGATCAGGATGTCGGTGTCGTGTCTCTCGATCTGCATCAGATGGCCCTCAGAAGGAAAATGCCCGCAAGGAATGTCGACGCGGCGACGGCGCTGGCGGCGGCGGTTTTCTGGCCCGACGTCCATGGCAGGAACTCCAGCGCCATCAGGCGGAGCCCGCCGAGCATGTGGACAGAGAGCAGGAACACGAGGCCGAATTCTGCGAACTTGACGATGGGGGTTTCCGCCCAGTGCAGGAACCCGTCCAGTTTTTGCGGCGCGTTGAGCGCGTAGGACAGCACCCAGAAATGCGCGGGTAGAAACAGCGCCAAAGCCACACCGGAGATGCGGTGCAGCAGGAACGCGATCCAGAGCGTGTGGGTGCGGTATCCGTGTATCATGTTGCCGTCACCCCATAGACGGCCTGCATCCCGAGGATCAGGAGCAGGGCGAGGACGGCCCATGCGACCGCGTTCAAAGCGGTGCCGCGCAAGCCTGCCCATTCCGACAGCACCGTGCGCAGGCCTAAGGCCGCGTGGATGGACACGGCGACGACGAAAGTGCCGTAGAACGCGAACCACAGGATGCTGCCTTGGGTGCGGCCAAGGATTTCCGCTGCTGATAGCCCGCCTTGGATGGCGTAGATCATCACCGCGATATGCATCAGCACCAGCGGCGCCATGATCAGCGCCGAGATGCGCTGCGCCATGTAGAGCTTCAGCGTCATGTGCGCCTCTTGAAGAAGTTGCGGGCGGTTTCGCGTTTCAGGCCCGCGATGGCGTTCATCGGGTTCAGCTCATTGGGGCAATGCACCGCGCAACTGCCCTGACTGTGGCAGTTGTGGCAGCCACCGACGCCGGAGACCGCGTCAAGGATCGCCTGCTTGTCGGAGTCCTTGCTGTCATTGTAGACGCTCCACGCCCGTTGTAGGGCGGCGGGGCCAAGGTAGTCGGGGTTGCCCGCGACCGTGTCGCAAGCGGCGTAGCAGACGGAGCAGTTGATGCACTCGATCCCTGCATTGGCTTCGACGCGCGCGGCGCTGGCGGGGTCGATGGCCTCGATCGGGTCGTGGCGGGTCTGGGTCGGGTGGTGCAGGCCTTCGGCGGCGACCCATTTGTTGAAGAACGAGTCCATGTCGGTGGCCAAGTCCTTGATAACGGGCAGGTTACGAAGGGGGCCAATTTCCATATGGCCGTCTTTCAGCACCTTTTTAACGTGAGTGCGGCAGGTCCAGCGCGGCACGCCGTTCACCATCATCGCGCAAGAGCCGCACATGCCGACGCGGCAGGCGTAACGGTAGCTGAGCGTGGGGTCGGCGTATTGCTGGATCCACGCGACGACGTCGAGGACGGTCTGGTTGTCCTCCATCTTCACATCGAAGGACTGATAAGCCCCTGCAGCCCCGCCACGCCAGACGGATACGGACATCTGCTGCTCTTTTGGCAAAGCGTTGCTCCCCCTTGGATTTACCGACGCATCGCAAATATAGATGCAGGTTTTGCTAACATAAAGGAATAATGACTTACCCATTCTGTAAGTTATAATTACATCGGTTGCACCTTTCCAAACCGCGCGTCGCCGCTATTGTCGGATGGCAATGTCAGGGGAGGAACGGGGATGTTGACGCTCTACTATGCCAAGGGGACCGCCGCCTTGCCGGTTCATATCGCATTGGAGGAGGCAGGGGCGGAGTATGATCTGCGCCTGCTGGACTTTGGCAACAAGGACCAGCTTCACTCGGACTATCTGGCTATTAACCCCAAGGGCCGCGTGCCGGCTCTGGTCACGCCGGAGGGCGTGCTGACCGAAACGCCGGCGCTGCTGGCCTATATCGGACAGGTGTTCGGGGCGGCTAAGTTGATCCCCGAAACGCCGTTCGGCTTCGCAAAGGCGCAAGAGTTCAACCTGTATCTGGCGGCGACTGTGCATGTCGCGCATGCGCATAAACACCGCGGGGCGCGGTGGTCGGATGATGCGGCCTCGCATGAGGCGATGCGTGCGAAGGTGGCGTCAAACATGACGGAATGTGCGGCTCTGATCGAGACGCACTACCTGCAAGGACCGTGGGTGATGGGCGAGCAGTATACGGTTTGCGATCCGTATCTGTTCTTGGTGGCGCGGTGGCTAAAGGGGGACGGCGTGGATGACAGCGCGTTTCCGAAGATTTTGGCGCATCGCGCAAGAATGGAGGCGCGTCCGGCGGTGCAGGCGGTTTTGAAGCACCATGACTAACAGGCTGTCCGACGTTCTGGCCGCTCGGTTCATCGATGCCCCTGACGTGCCAGAGGAATTGCAGGACAACCCTGTGTTGCGAGGGATCGCGGGGCGGGCGTCATGTCGCGCGTTCCTGCCCGAGCCGGTTCCGTTGGAGGTACTGAAAGCGCTGAGTGCTGTGGCGCTAACGTCCCCGTCGAAAAGCGACCTGCAACAGCGCGACATCGTGATTGTCGAGGATGCGGAGGTGAAGGCGCGGCTGGTGGAGCTGGTCTCGGCGCAAGCTTGGATAGCGGATGTGCCGAGCTTGGTGGTGATCTGCGCCAACAACCGCCGCCAACGGCAGCTGCATGCGATGCACGGGCTGGACTTCGCCAACGACCATCTGGACGCGTTTTTCAACGCCAGCGTGGATGCGGGGATCGCTTTGGGGAGCCTCGTGATCGCGGCGGAGGCGGCTGGCTTGGGCTGCTGCCCGATCAGCACCATCCGCAACCACGCGCAGGAGGCGAGCGATTTGCTGGGCCTGCCGGACCATGTGTTTCCGGTGGCGGCCTTGGCGCTGGGGTATCCTGCGCGAGAGGGGCAGATCAGCCCGCGATTGCCCTTGCGGGCGACGGTGCATGTGGACCGGTTCAGCGAAGACCCCGCGCGGGATTTGGCAGCGTACGATGCCCACCGCGCGCAAGTGCAACCGTACCGCACGCAGCGCAGTGCGGAGCTTTACGGCACCAGTGACGGTTACACGTGGTCGATGGATAAGGCCCGCCAATACAGCCTGCAGGAGCGGGCAGATTTCGGCGCTTTCATCAGGGCCAAGGGCTTCAAGCTGGACTAGTGCGCCGTCCCGCTGGGGGCGGGCAGGCCCTCGATCTGGACGTTGACGCAGGCGGGTTTGCCGCTTTGCACCGCGCGGTCGAGGGCTGCGTCTAGCTCGGCCAGATCCGTGACGTATTCACCATGCGCGCCCAAGCCTTTCGCCGCCGCGTCGTAGCGGGCACCGCTGAGTTCGCAGCCGATCAGGCGGTCGGGGCCGTAGTCGCGCAGCTGGATTTGGTGCTCGGCGTTCCAGCGCTCGTCGTTGCCGATGACCACGATATAGGGCAGGCCCGCACGGGCGGCTGTCTCGAATTCGGCGAAGTGGAAGCCCACAGTGCCGTCGCCCATCAGGGCGAAAACAGTGGCGTCAGGGTGGGCGGCTTTGGCACCGATCCCGTAGCACAGCCCGCCGCCGATAGCGCCGGAGATGCCGTTGGTGACGCGGAGGTCGGCCTTCGTGGCGGCTTGCGCCCATTGGCCGAACTCACCGCCATCGCAGATCATCACCGAGCGCTCGGCCTTGTCGAGTTGCCGTTGCACGGCGGCGCAAAGCTGGGCGGGGGTGATCTTGCCGGACGGCACGGTGTCGCCCTCTTTGAAGCTGCGGGCGGTGAGGTTGATTGCGACCTGTTCGCGCCATGTGTCATGGCCACCCTGGCCTGCTGCTGTGAGCGCCTCGATACTGTCGCGCGGATCGGCGGGGAAACAGGCTTGGAGGCGTGTGCCGAGGTTGCGGTGGGCGCGGTCGCGCTCGTTGGGGCAGGGCTGGACGGTGATCCAGTCGCAAGCCGCGTCGACCACGTTTGTGCCGCCGAACCCCAGCGTGAAGTCGATGCGCTTGCCCAAGGTCACGATCAGGTCGGCCTGCGCCAAGGCTTTGCCGACGTCACCCAAGGCTGGGTCTTTCAGCCCGCGCGGGCTTTCCATCGCGATCACGGGCGCGCCCAACGCATCCTGCAACGCGGCGAGCTTGCCGGGGTTGCGGGTGTCATTCATGGCGGGGCCGCATAAGACCAGCGGGCGTTTCGTCTTGGCGATGGCCTGCGTGATGGTCTGGACGTCGGCGTCGGACAGAGGCATCGGTTCTTTGCCGAGCGCCGAAGGGATCTCACCGCCCGTAGCATCGGCGTCGACCAGATCGAATGGCAGAGCCATATGTACCGGGCCGGACCTGCCGGAAAGCGCTGCGCGCAACGCGCGGGCGGTGTCGGTGCCGAAATCCGCCGCGCGGGTGGGTCGGAAGGACAGCTTGGTGACGGGGGTGGTCATCGGCACCTGATCAAGCTCCTGAAATGCGCCCCTGCCGTCCTGGCCAAGGGGCGAGTCGCCGGTGAGCAGCAGAACGGGGGTTTCCGACTCGGACGCCGTGAACAGCGGACCCAGAGCGTTCGCAGCGCCCGCGCCTGCGGTGACCATGGCGACGCCGACGGTGCCAGTGAGTTGCGCATAGGCTTCGGCCATGAACACGGCGGCGGCCTCGTGACGGGTGTGGATGATCTCGATCCCTGCATCAAAGCAGGCGTCATAGACCGGCATGATCTGATTGCCCGACAGCGAAAAGATGCGCGTGACGCCTGCGGCGGCCAGCGTTTTTACCAGAAGGTCTGCGCCTCTCATGATGTATGTCCTTTGGTGGAGTTATCTTGCGCCAATTGAACTTATCCGGGCGCTGTCGTCCAGCACCATGGTTGATGCGGGTACGCGAAACGTCTTAGATACATGCTACCTTATCCGTGAAGGACTTGACGGCTCATGGCAGCACAACCGCCCGTTCTTTCAGCGTCCAGCGGCGCGGGAGCATCCCGACGTCGTTCGTTCGAGCTGTTCGTTACGGGTGGCTTTTCCGAGTTGGAGTTGGCGGCAGTCACTCACACCCTGTCGCAGGCCAACGAGACGTTGGCGGATCAATGGTTCTCGTGGCGGTATGTGTCGGACGCGGCAGGTCTGGTAAAGGGGATGTCTGGCATGATGGTCCGTGCAGAACCTGCGATTATGAACTACGGCTTTTCCGACGTGATGATCGTCGTAGGCGGGCGTCAGGACGACAAGCCCGCATGGCTGGCGCGGGCGCGGGCCATGCAGCGTCAGGCGCGGCTGGTGGTGCTTTTATCGGATGCGGCCACGGTCTATATCATATCCACGACGCAGCCTGCGGGCGGTGTGACGACCCATTGGCGCGACATCGCCGCATTGGAAGAAAGCGGCTACCACCCAAATCTAACCACGCGGTTTTCGGAGAATAGCGACGGTATCGTCACCGCTGCGGGCGTCGGGGCAACGGCGGAACTGGTCATCGGCCTGATCGCGTCAGAGCTTCAAGCCCCGCATGTGGCCGAGCTTGGCAACCGGTTGCTGCTGCACACGATCCGCAAGAGCGACGCGGAGCAACCCAAGGACATCGCCGACAACGAGGGTCTGTTCGACATCCATGTGACGCAAGCGATCCGGCTGATGGAGGATACCATTGCCGAGCCCATGCCAATGGCGGAGCTGACCGCGCAGGTCGGCTTGTCGACCCGCCATCTGGAACGGGTGTTTCGCAAGGTGTTCAATGACAGCCCCGCGCGGTTCTACAAAAAACTGCGGGCCAAACGGGCGCGGACGATGATCGAGGAAACCCTGATGCCTATGGTAGATATTGCCGTGGCGACGGGGTTCGGCTCGGTCAATACGCTGTCCAAGGCGGTGAAGGATGAATACGGCATGACGCCCTCGAAAATGCGGGCGCGGCGCAAGATATCATTGCTGGCCTTCGACGAGGATCAGAGCGCCAGATAGCCAATCCCTGTGAAGGCCACGAGGCATCCGGCCCACTGGGTAGGCCCCATCCGTTCGCGCAGGAAAGCCCATGCCATGACGATAGTTAGCAAGCCGAAGACCGCTGCCGCGACGGCTGCATATTGCGCGTTGGGCAACCCGTCCGCCGACAACACCGCCATCAACGCGACACCATCGAGGCACCCCATCGCGATCAGCACAGGCATGGCGCTGCGGCCGGGGTTGAACGGCAGGTGGCGCAGGATCATCAGGGCCGCCAGCCGGGCGATGGACACAAGGCGGGTGATCAGGATGACGGGGAGGTCGGAGGCCATTTCAGTGGCGGCCTGACCATTTGTGAAAGTGACCGCGAAGCCCACGCTTGCGATCAAGGCCAAGGCCCAAGACGCTCATCTTGAATTGTCCAGAGAGATGTCGGGACCCCCTATGTCCGGTATCGCTCGCGTCATACCTTCCAGCGCGCCCAAACGCCACGTTGCATGCGGCCTCTGGGCGCTTGCGGCTGTTCCCCCCCTCCGGTAAGCCATGCCGACGATAACCGGAGGCACCATGGCAAAGGCACTAGGCAGCGAAGCAGAGCGCGAAAAATCCAAGCGGATTGGCGCGCTGGGGGCCCTATGGCCGTTCATGAAGCCATACCTGTCTTTGATGATTGCAGCGCTCATGGCGTTGACGCTCACGGCCTGTGTGTCGCTGGTTCTGCCACTTGCGGTGCGCCGCGTGGTCGACGGGTTCGGCACCGACGAGGCCGCCTTGCTGGACCAGTATTTTGGCGCGGCCTTGGCCGTGGCCGCATTGCTCGCCGTCGGGACAGGGTTCCGTTACTACCTTGTGACCCGATTGGGCGAGCGCGTGGTGGCCGACATCCGTCGTGCCGTGTTCGACAAAACCATCGGCATGGGGCCGGAGTTTTTCGAACGCGTCATGACCGGTGAGGTTTTATCGCGGATTACCACCGACACCACGTTGATCTTGTCGGTGATCGGCTCGTCCGTGTCCATCGCGTTGCGTAACGTGTTGATTTTAATCGGTGGTTTGATCTTAATGCTGCTGACATCGGCCAAGCTGACGTCGCTGGTTTTGCTGATTGTCCCTGCCGTGATTGTGCCGATCATCGTTTTGGGCCGCCGTTTGCGGGTCTTGTCGCGCGAAAACCAGGACCAGATCGCGGCATCCTCCGGCAACGCGTCCGAGGCGCTTTTGTCGGTGCAAACGGTGCAAGCGTTTACCAACGAAGCCCCGTCGCGGGTGAAATTTGCAGGCTTCACGGAAGCCGCGTTCGAGGCCGCGCGCAAACGCATCGGCACCCGCGCGGTGATGACGGTGATTGTGATCTTCCTCGTGTTCACGGGTGTTGTCGGCGTGCTTTGGATCGGCGCGCGGGACGTGCGCGCGGACATCATGACTGCCGGTGAACTGGTTCAATTCCTGATCTATGCGATCATGGTGGCGGGGGGCGTGGCTGCGCTGTCCGAAATTTGGAGCGAGCTGCAACGCGCTGCCGGGGCGACGGAACGGCTGATTGAATTGCTATCCGCCGAAGACACGGTGAAAGACCCCGAGAACCCAGCCGCCGTCGAGCGGCTCAGTGGTGCGGTCCAGTTCGACAACGTGACCTTCCGCTACCCTGCGCGACCCGATATTGCGGCGCTTGACGGCGTGTCCTTGGACGTGGCTGCGGGCGAGACGATTGCCCTTGTCGGGCCATCGGGCGCTGGCAAAACCACGATCATTCAACTGCTGCTGCGCTTTTATGACCCGACCACCGGCGCGATCCGCTTGGATGGCCGCGACCTGCGTGACATGACGCGCGAGGACTTCCGCCGCTTCATAGCTTTGGTGCCTCAAGATCCGGTGATTTTTGCGGCCTCCGCCCTTGAGAATATCCGATTTGGCCGCCCCGATGCGACGGATGCCGAAGTGCAAGAGGCCGCGAAAGCCGCCGCAGCGCATGAGTTCCTGAGCAAGCTACCCGACGGGTATAACACCTATGTGGGCGAGCGTGGCGTGATGCTGTCGGGCGGACAAAAGCAACGGATTGCCATCGCGCGCGCCATCCTGCGTGACGCGCCAATCCTGTTGCTGGATGAGGCGACCTCGGCGTTGGACGCGGAAAGCGAGGCCTTGGTGCAAAAGGCCGTCGACCGCCTGAGCCGTGACCGCACCACCCTTGTTGTGGCGCACCGTCTGGCCACCGTGAAGAAGGCAGACCGGATCGTGGTGTTCGACGAGGGCCGCATTGTGGCCACGGGTACACATGACGCGCTGGTCGCCCAAGACGGGCTATATGCGCGTTTGGCGAAGCTGCAATTTACCGCTGGTATTGCGGCAGAATAGTTCCCCGCGATATGACGTCAGCCGGCTAATGGCAGTGGTAGGGTTTCGAGCCTGCGTGGCAGCATTGACCTTGTGGCGAGTCTTTGCGGCACCCACCGCCGTGGCTCACTGTGGAGGAGCCTATGCTGGCCTCGGGGCTGGTCTCGGGGGCGGAGAACAGCCCAGCCTGAACAGACGAAATGGACAGCGCGAATGTGGCGACACAAATCATAAATTTCATAGTAAGATCCTCGTCTTGTTAACAGTTCGTTAACTAAGGTTATCCAAAAAATTGTGGCTGTCTTGCGGCAAATTAGCGTTTCACGCATTACTCACGGGCAAAGCTCCAAAAACACTAGGCGGGCACAAGTCGGAATAATTCCCCGCAACTCGCCGCTTGCCAAATGGCGCCGGGGCGATCATCGTCTTTGGCAACCTAATATGTCATCAAAGGGAGATACGACATGGGGCTTTGGAGCTTTGTAAAAGACGCTGGTAAATCGCTGTTCGGGGCCGCTGAAGCGGCTGAGCCGGATGCGGCTACCTTGCAAAAGGAAATCGCTGATCTGGGGCTGGATGCCTCTGGTCTGGACATCTCGGTGGAGGGCGACAAGGTCAAAGTGACCGGTGACGCCGTAAGTCAGGAGATCAAGGAAAAGATCATTCTGGCCGTGGGCAACGTAGAAGGCGTGGCCGAAGTTGAGGACGAGGTGGCCGGTGGCGATCCTGTGTTCCACACGGTCAAGAAAGGCGACACCCTTTGGGGTATCTCCGCCAAGACTTTGGGCAACGGCGCACGCTACGAAGAGATCTTCGAAGCCAACAAACCGATGCTGACCCATCCCGACAAAATCTATCCGGGTCAGGTTCTGCGCATCCCGCAAGGCTAAGCCACTCGAAATATGTATAGATTGGGGGCCGATTTGGCCCCTTTTCGCATTTTAGCGTAGCGTCAGACTTGCGCGCCGCCGCATTCCCTTTACGTTTAATCCCAACAAAAGAATGGTTCGATAACGGACCGCCAAGGGAGGAAAATATGGGAAACTTCGCCACAAAGGCGGATCGGGACGCGATTCAAGCTGAAAGCGCTTGGGAAGATCGTGACCTGCCACGCACGATGTATCAGTTCCTGACTGCAACGAAGGACAAATTCGGGTCGCGCAATGCGTTCTCGTATCAACTGACCTCGGGACCTACGGACAAGAACGAAACGCTTACTTGGGACGAGTTGCACGGCAAATGTTGTCAGGCGGCCAACCTGTTCCGCTCCTTGGGCGTGGGCGAGAACGATGTGGTTGCCTATGTGCTGCCCAACGCGTCGGAGACTGCATATACGTTGCTGGGCGGCTCCATCGCGGGGATCGTGAACCCGATCAACCCGCTGCTGGAACCCGAGCAGATCAGCGCCATCCTGCGCGAGACAAACGCCAAGGTCGTGGTGACGCTGAAGGCTTTCCCTAAAACGGACCTGGCCCAGAAAGTCGCGGAAGCGGTTGGTCATGCGCCGAATGTAAAGCATGTGCTGGAAATCGACCTGCTGCGCTACCTGACGGGTCTGAAGAAATTCATTGTGCCGTTTATCCGGCCCAAGGTTCATGCGGTGCACCATGCCAAGGTGCTCGACTTTTGCACCGAGCTGAGCAAGCAGCCCACGTCGCTTGCGTTTGAGGATAGCGCCGGCGACCGCGTGGCCTTCTACTTCCACACCGGCGGTACGACAGGCATGCCGAAAGTGGCGCAGCATAAATATTCGGGCGTGGTTTATAACGGCTGGCTGGGGCGCAAGCTTCTGTTCACCGAAAAAGACGTACTTATGTGTCCGCTACCTTTGTTCCACGTGTTTGCATCCCATGTGGTGCTAATGGCTGTAATTGCCTCCGGTGCGCATGTGATCTTTCCGACCCCGCAGGGCTACCGTGGGGAGGGTGTTTTCGACAACTTCTGGAAGCTGATCGAGCGGTACAAAGTGACCTTCATGATCACGGTGCCGACGGCGATTTCCGCGTTAATGCAGCGGCCTGTTGATGCGGATATCTCCAGCCTGAATATCGCGTTCTCCGGTTCGTCCCCGTTGCCAGTGGAACTGTACAACCGCTTCGAGAAAGCCTGCGGGGTGACCATCGTTGAAGGTTATGGTCTGACCGAGGCGACCTGCCTTGTGTCGATCAACCCGCCCTCGGGCGAGAAGAAAGTCGGCTCCATCGGTATTCCGTTCCCATACACAGATATCACCATCCGCCGTGTTACCGACGGATCAGTCTGCGACGTGGACGAGATCGGCGAGATTTGCCTAAATAACCCCGGCGTTTACGTAGGCCACACCTATACCGAAGCCGATAAGAACGTGGATCTGTATTATGACGACAAATATCTGCGCACCGGTGATCTGGGGCGTTTGGATGCGGATGGCTATTTGTGGATCACAGGCCGCGCCAAGGATTTGATCATTCGCGGCGGTCACAACATTGACCCTGCCGAAATCGAGGAAGCCTTGGCCGGACATCCGGATGTCGGCTTTGCCGGGGCAATCGGGCAGCCCGATGCCCATGCTGGTGAAATTCCTTGCGTCTATGTGGAGCTTGTTGATGGCGGCAAAGCGACCGTCGACGATCTTATGACCTTCGCCAAAGAGAAGGTGCACGAGCGCGCGGCCCATCCGAAATACATCGAGCTAATGGACGAGCTGCCGAAAACAGCGGTCGGCAAGATTTTCAAGCCGGAACTGCGCAAGATGGCGATCACGCGCATTTATAACGAAGCGTTGAAGAAAGCCGATGTAGCGGCGGAGGTCGTGTCGGTCGTTGAAGACAAGAAGCGCGGTTTGGTGGCGAAAGTTGCGAAGCGCGGCGACGTTAATACCGAAGCTGTGAGCCATGTGCTCGGCTCCTTCACCCGTCCGTGGGAATGGGTGGACTAGCGCTGCCTCCCCAAAATGAGTGATCCAAAAGCACCCGTCTCGCAGTGAATGCGGGGCGGGTGTTTCTTTGAGAGGGGCCAAGATACATCGACGAGATGTGTGGCAGCCGCGCGACGGCTGTGTCATGAGAGGATATGTCGGATTCTCTTGCCAGAAAAACCCAACCGCTGCTTGATGAAAGCCTGCTGACGTTTTTGCCACCGTTCTCCAAGCTGGAATCGCGGCAAATCAGGGCGATTCTGGATCAAGCCACGACACGGCGTGTCGAGGAGGGAGCTGCCATTTTCGACGAAGGTGCGCCTGCGGAGCGGTTCTATCTGTTGTTGGACGGATATGTTCGGGTGGTCCGCCTGTCCCCGACCGGAGAGCGCATCACCGCGCTTCATATCCCGCCCGGGCAGCTGCTGGGCATCGCGCGCGCACTTGGCCGAACCGACTACCCCGCAACGGCAGTTGCGGCAGCGGAATCGATTGTTCTGAGTTGGCCGACACGGTTATGGGACAGCTTTGCCGCCGAGTATGAAGGCTTTTCGACCGAGACTTACGCAGTTGTCGGCAAGCGGCTTGAAGAGATGAGCGAGCGGATCATGGAGCTTGCGACACAGCATGTTGAGCAACGGGTTGCCAACGCGCTGGTTCGGCTGATCAACCAAAGTGGCCGCAAGGTTCCGGGCGGAATAGAGATCGACTTTCCGATCACCCGTCAGGACCTGTCGGAGATGACTGGCACTACATTGCATACGGTGAGCCGTCTTCTAAGCGGTTGGGAAAAGCAGGGGCTGGTGAAAAGCCAGCGCAAACGCATCATGGTCTGCGACGCCCACGCGCTGGTGGTTCTGAGCCAGCCCTAACGCGGCACGCTTGATCTAGACGCCGGTTTCTATGACCGCACGCAGCTCGTCGATGAACGTGTCGTAATCCAGATGGTATTCGATGCAGGCATCCATAACGGCGTGAAACGGGGCGATCATGCACCCCACGCACAGCATTTTATGGCGCAGGAAGACCTCGATAGTTTGGGGCCAGCGACTCATCAAGTCCTGCAAGGGCAGGTCAGGGTCGTCGAATTTCCTGTGAGGCATCGCATGTCCTTTCACCCTTTTGATACCATCCCTTCCGCTTGAAACTTTGCTCTGGCGCAAACTCTGTGTTTTCGGTGCGGGTTAAGTCCGAGCCATCCCGAAGCAAGAGGAGGCCCGAGAATGGCTGAGTTTCTTACCAAATCGCGGGCGCGCAATATCTTCTACGGGGGATCATTATTCTTCGTGGTTATCTTCATTGCGTTGACCGTTCAAAGCCACAAATACGTGGTAGAAGTATCGACCGCCGGCATGCCGCTGACCGAAGAGGTGGCGCTTGGCAAACATGTGTGGGAGCGCCACTCCTGCATCAACTGCCACTCACTACATGGCGAGGGTGCATACTTCGCGCCCGAGCTTGGCAACGTCATGACCCGCTGGGACGTGCAAGAAGACCCAGAAGCTGCCTACGAGACATTGGACGGCTGGATGAGTTCCCAACCATCGGGCATCGAGGGGCGTCGCCAGATGCCGCTTTTCGAGATCACCGAAGAAGAGATGCGCGGCTTGTCCGAATTCCTTCGCTGGGCCGATCAGACCGACACGCAGGGCTGGCCGCCCAATGACGCGGGTTAAGGAGACAACATCATGAAATATCAATCTCAAAAAGTCGCGATGGCCTATTTCGTCTGCGCCATGGCGCTGTTCGGAATTCAGGTGATCGGTGGGCTGCTCGCCGGCTGGATCTACGTCTCGCCCAACTTCCTGTCGGAGCTGTTGCCCTTCAACATCATCCGCATGATCCACACCAACGCGCTTATCGTCTGGCTGCTGCTGGGCTTCTTTGGTGCGGCCTATTTCCTTGTGCCAGAGGAATCAGAGCGGGAAATCTACTCGGTCAAGTTGGCTTACCTGCAACTGATCATCCTGATGGTCGGCACGCTGGGCGCGGTCGGCTCCTACCTTGTGGGCATCCACGGCGGGCGCGAATTTCTTGAGCAACCGCTCTGGGTCAAGTTCGGCATCCTCGTCGCGGCGCTGATCTTCCTGTTCAACATTTCCATGACGGTGCTGGCGGGTAAGAAAACCGCGATCACCAACGTACTGCTGATGGGCCTGTGGCTGCTGTCATTGCTATGGATTTTCGCCTTCATCAACCCCGACAACCTGTCGCTCGACAAGATGTACTGGTGGTTCGTGGTTCACCTGTGGGTGGAAGCCACGTGGGAGCTGGTCATGGCCGCAATCCTCGCCTTCTTGCTGTTGAAGCTGACCGGCGTGGACCGGGAGGTCGTGGAAAAATGGCTCTATGTCATCGTCGCCACGGCACTGTTCTCGGGCATCCTTGGCACCGGGCACCACTTCTATTGGATCGGCTTGCCGGGCTACTGGCAGTGGATCGGGTCCATCTTCTCGACCTTCGAGGTGATCCCGTTCTTCCTGATGATGAGCTTTGCCTTCGTCATGGTCTGGAAGGGCCGCAAGAACCACCCCAACAAGGCGGCACTTTTGTGGTCGCTGGGGTCCAGCACGGTTGCCTTCTTCGGCGCCGGTGTCTGGGGCTTTCTGCACACGCTGCACGGGGTAAACTTCTACTCTCATGGCACGCAGATCACCGCCGCGCATGGTCACTTGTCCTTCTACGGGGCGTATGTGGCGCTGAACCTGGCGATGTTCACCTATGCAATGCCGATGCTGCGCAACCGTGAGCCTTATAACCAAGTGCTCAACATGGCGTCGTTCTGGTTGATGACGGGTGGCATGGCGTTCATGACCTTCGTGCTGACCTTTGCCGGCACCATCCAGACGCATATGCAGCGTGTGGTGGGCGACTATTACATGGACGTGCAGGACGCGCTGTCGATCTTCTACCTGATGCGCTTTGGCGCAGGGGTGGCGGTCGTCGCTGGTGCCATTCTGTTCATCTACGCCATGCTGGTTGTCCGTAAGCGTGAAGTTATCACGCCCGGCTCGGCCAACCCTGTTGCGGGGGAGTAGATGATGAACATGCAGACAACACCACACCTGCCGTTCTATCACGCGACGGCGCGCGAATGTGAGCTGTTCGAAACGGCGTATGAAAATGGTTTGCCCCTTCTTTTGAAGGGGCCGACCGGCTGCGGCAAAACCCGCTTTGTCGAGCATATGGCCGCCAAGTTGGGCAAGCCGCTTTACACGGTGGCCTGCCATGACGACCTGTCGGCAGCCGACCTGATCGGGCGCTACCTGTTGAAAGGCGGGGAGACGGTCTGGGTCGACGGCCCGCTGACCCGCGCGGTGCGTGAAGGCGGCATCTGCTACCTCGATGAGGTGGTGGAGGCCCGCAAGGACGTCACCGTGGTCTTGCACCCGTTGACCGATACGCGGCGCACGCTGATGATCGACCGGACGGGCGAGGAACTGGTGGCGCCCAAGGGCTTCATGTTGGTGGCGTCCTATAACCCCGGCTACCAGAACGTGCTGAAGCGGCTGAAGCCGTCGACGCGCCAGCGGTTCTTGTCAGCGTCGTTCGACTTCCCGACCCCTGAGATCGAGATTGCTGTTGTCGCGCAGGAAAGCGGGCTGGATGCCGGGCGCGTGGCCCCGTTGGTACGGCTTGCCGGCCATATCCGCGCGTTGTCCGGCATGGATTTGGAGGAGGGGGTTTCCACCCGCCTGTTGATCTACGCAGCCACCTTGATGGCCAGCGGCATGGGGGTGGACCAAGCCCTTGAGGCGGCGATTATCGAGCCTCTGAGCGACGAGCCGGATGTGGGTCTGGCTTTGCGTGATCTGATCTCCACGATCTACGGATAAGTGCAATGAAGCTCCTCGATCTCATGGAACCCGAAGAAACGGTCGGCAACCTGTGGCATGACATGGCCAGCGGGATCGGGGCGCATATTTCATACCCCGAGGCGGGTGTTACACTCGCCTCGGTTCGGCCCAGCCTTGCGGTGCTGTTTCGCGCCTTGGGTGGTGCCGCGGGCGTTGAACTGGGTGAAGCCCCTGCAACGCTTGCCCGTCACCGTCGGCCGCTGCGCCGCAAGCTGGGGGCCGAACGCGACCGCGAATGGATCGCGGGCTTTGACGGGGAGCGCTTGGCGCTACCACCGGTCATCGCGGATTTCCCAGAGGCGCGGCTGAATCGTGCCGCCTATTTCTGGCTGACGGCTCTGGCCGCCGTAACGGATGTGTCGGCGCTTGATCTGTCGGGCGAGGGGGCCGCATCGGATTGCGCCCAAATTCGCGCCAATGCCACCGCCGCCGATCAGGCCTACGCGGCCTGTCCGGGGTTGAGCGACGCCTATGCTGAAATGGTTCAGCATTGCGCGGCCAACAGGCCCGACGTGACGCGCCCCGCACAAGAAGGCATCATCGAGACCGCCCTGCGTGACCAGCTTTGTGGCGGGACGCCCGTCATGGTGAGCAAAGACACCCCGCGCGGCTACATGCCGTTCGCGCCGGTACCGATCTGGCTGCGGTTTTCGCCCGCCGGTTCAGGGGCCGCCGCGAGCGAGGAACACGCAGACCCCGCCGCCCCGCCACCCAATGCCGCGACCACCACGCGAAAGCTTGGCAGCCGCAAGGATCAGGAGCAGCAAAACCGCAAGGATAGCTTCATCATCCACCGTTTCGAGTCGATCCTGTCTTGGGTCGAGTCGATGAACATCAACCGCAGCGTGGATGATGACGACGACGAGAACGCCCAGAAGGCGGCGGATGATCAGGACGAGATTGTCTTGTCCAAGCATGACCGCAAAGCCGCGACGCGCTTGCGGCTGCATCTGGACCTGTCGCCGTCGGACGCGGATCACGAAGCGCTCGCGGGCAAGCACATCTACCCCGAATGGAACCACCGCAGCCGCAGCTATATGGACGGTCATTGCCGTGTGCTGGATGCCCCTGCACAGCCTGATCCGGCGTCCATCTACCGTCCCAACGAGCGCCGCATCCGCGAGGTGCGCCGCCAGTTTGAAGCCCTGCGCCCGCGCCGCATTCTGCAACCGCGGCAGGTGGATGGCACGGAGCTGGACCTTGACGCGCTGTTAACGGCGCGCGCTGATCTACTGGCCACCGGACGCGGCTCCGACCGGATCTGGCAAAGCGCGCGGCAGGTTGAACGCGATCTGTCCGTGGCGTTTCTTATCGACACGTCGCGCTCGACTGAAGCCGCGATTGGCGACACCTCGGTGATCGAGGTTGCCCGAGAGGCCATGGCGTCGCTGGCCGCCGGCATCGACGCGGCGGGGGACAGGTTGGGCATCTGGGGCTTTTCATCTCTGCGTCGCGACCGCGTTTTCCTGACCCGTTGCAAAGGGTTCGAGGCCCCGATGAACGCCGAGGTGACCAACAATATCGGTGCATTGAAACCCGGCCACTACACGCGACTGGGGGCCGCCATCCGTCACGTTAGCGCGCAACTGGCCGAGGAGCCGAGCGCGCGAAAGCTGCTGATCGTGCTGACCGATGGCAAGCCGAACGATCTTGACCACTACGAGGGCCAGCACGGCATCGAAGACAGCCATATGGCCGTCAAGGAAGCCCGTCGCGCGGGGCAGAACCTGTTCGGCGTTATTATCGACGAGGACGGGCAGGACTGGTTTGCCCGCATCTTCGGGCGTGGTGGCTTCGCGTTGTTGCCCAACCCTGAACGTCTTACGCGGGCCTTGCCCGACATTTACCGCACACTCACGCAGGAGGTTTGACATGCGTATCCTTGCCCCCCTCTTTTTCCTGATGACGATGCCTGTTTGGGCCAGTTCATTTGACCGCCCGATCCCGCAGGCGCAATCTGCCACGGCAGAGTTCTGGTTCGCCTTGGGCAGTCTGGGCTTAATCGCGGCGCTGTATCTGGTGCACAGACTGGTCTCTCGCAGATGACCGATAAGGGCTGGTCTGTTGCGCGTATCGCGGTGGTCCTTTACCCGTTCGGGGCAGGGGCCATGGCGGTGAACGTGTTTTTCGCCTCTCTGATCTTCAGCTGGATCAGTGGGCCCGTTCTGACGGCCTTCTGGTCGATCGCGATTGGTTGTGTGATTGGCATTCCCGCCACATGGTATTTCGCCCGCCATATCCGCTATCTTATGGATACGGCAGACGCCCGCAGCGCAGACTAAGGAACACGACATGGCAACTTCATCCGCAGAGCAGATGCGCGCGTGGCAAGGTCCGGCGCTGTTCAGTTTCGGCTTCCGCCCGTTCTTTTTGTTCGGGGCGGTTTGGGTCTGTTTCGCGATGCTGCTGTGGATACCCGCATTGTCTGGTGCGGTGACGTTGCCCACGCGATTCGATCCCGTCTCCTGGCACGCGCATGCGTTCCTGTTCGGCTATCTGGGCGCGGTGCTGGCAGGGTTCTTGTTGACGGCGGTTCCGAATTGGACCGGACGCCTGCCTTTGGTTGGCTGGCCGCTGGCGGCGATGTTCGGGATATGGCTGGCGGGACGTGTGGCGGTGCTGTTCTCGGAGTTGCTACCGTCTGGAGTCGCCCCTACGATTGATCTGGCATTCCCCGTTATCCTTGGCGCGGTGATCCTACGCGAGATTGTCGCCGGAAAGAACTGGCGTAACCTGATGGTGCTGGGCCTGCTTGCGGTCTTCACCTTGGCGAACCTGCTGTTTCACATCGAAGCCGCGCAAGGCGAAGTTGCGGCGCAGGGCGTCGGCCTGCGGCTGGGCGTTGGCACCGGAGTGATGATGATCGCGGTGATCGGCGGGCGCATCGTGCCGTCCTTTACCCGCAACTGGCTGGCCCGAGAGAACAAGGACGCGCGACCGATCCCGCCGATGCAAATGTTCGACAAGGGTGTCTTGCTAGGCAGTGTCGCGGGATTGCTCCTTTGGGTTTTGCGTCCTGAAAGTGGGATCACTGGTGTCGCTTTGCTGGCTTTGGGCGTGCTGCATCTGGTGCGGATGGTGCGCTGGAAAGGGCATCACACCGGCGGTGAGGCCTTGGTCTGGGTGCTGCATGTCGCTTATGCCTTCATTCCGCTGGGCGCGATTGTCATCGGGCTGGCGATTGTGCTGCCTGATCTTGAGCTGACGCAATCAGCGCAACATCTGTGGATGGCGGGCGCGATTGGGGCCATGACCTTGGCGGTGATGACCCGTGCGACGCTGGGACATACCGGGCAGAGCTTGCATGCGGGCGGTGGGACGCTGGTTATCTATCTCGCGCTGTTCGGGTCGGTCGCCGCGCGGGTATTCGCCGGAGGAGAGCCGGTGTTCTATCATATCTCGGGCTTGCTGTGGATCGTCGCCTTTGGCGGCTTCGTCGTGGCCTACGGGCCGCTATTGCTGCGCCGCAAAGACGGTACCTGAGCCCATGAGCTGGACAGCCTTTGCCGCTGTTTTTGTGGCGTTCTTCATGACTCATTCGATCCCCGTGCGCCCCGCAGTGAAGTCGCGGATCGTCGCGCGGATTGGCGCGGCGGGGTTCGGAATGGCCTATTCTGCGCTATCGGTTGCCATGCTGGCCTTGCTGATCTGGGCTACAGGGCAAGCGCCGTTTGAAGTGTTGTGGTCACAAATGTCGTGGCATCGCCACGCGGTTCATCTGGGCATGCTGGCGGTGTGTTTGATCCTAGCGCTGTCGCTTGGAAGGCCTAACCCGTTTTCTTTTGGCGGGGCGCGGAATGATGAATTTGATCCGGCCAAAGCGGGCGTTGTCAGATGGTCCCGCCATCCGGTTTTGCTGGCGCTGGCCCTTTGGGCAGGGTTGCATTTGCTGCCAAACGGTGACCTTGCCCATGTGATCATGTTTGGCACGCTTGGAGGCTTTGCGGTCATCGGACGCCTGTTGATCGACAGGCGCAAACGGCGCGTTATGGGCGCGGAACGGTGGCAGGCGTTGCGCGATGCGACCCGCGCAGCCCCGCGCTTCTACCGCCCGCGCTCTTGGCTGGAACTGGTGGTGCGCCTCGGCGCAGGCGTCGTGGCATTCGTAACGCTATTGTGGCTGCATCCGGTGGTGATCGGCGTGCCCGCGCTCTAGGACGCGCGGGAGTAACGCACACCTTCTGGAACATGCGCATCAAAGCAACTTGCGATAATGCGGGTCAGCGCGCGGCCTTCGGGTTTGATCTCGAGACATTGGTTTTGCAGCGATACCAGCCCGTCAAACTTGGCGGCGACCTGCGGTAAAAGCGGTGCGATATTCGCCACTTGCGGGCCAAACTCTTCTTGCAGGTCCGCGATGTCCAACCTGAAATCACACATCACGCGCTCGATTGCGCGGGCGCGGATTTGATCGTCGAAATTCATCTCGTATCCGCGTGTACCTGCAAGCTGGCCTGCCGTGGTGCGCTGGATGTAGGCCGCCGTAGCGGGGGCGTTCTGGATATAGCCGTTGGGAAAACGCGATATGGACGACGCGCCAAGCCCGATCAGCGTCTGGCAGGTGTCAGCGGTGTAGCCTTGGAAGTTGCGGCGCAAACGGCCCGTGCGGCGGGCCGTGTCCAGCTCGTCACCGGGGCGGGCGAAATGGTCGATACCCACGGCGGGAAGGCCGGCGCCCTCGAACCGTTCCGCCGCAAGCTGCGCAAGATGATAGCGGGCCAGATCGTCGGGCAAGGCGTCCTCGTCAATCAGCTTTTGCCGCTTCGATACCCAAGGAACATGGGCATAGCCGAACAGCGCCACGCGGTCCGGCGCGAAGGTCAGGACCTTGTCGATGGTGTCGGAAATGCGCGCCTCGGTTTGGTGCGGAAGCCCGTAAACCAGATCGGTGTTGAGCGAGGTGATCCCCGCCGCGCGCAGATCGTCGACGCAGGCACGGGTGACTTCGAACGGTTGCTCGCGCCCGATGGCGGCTTGGACCAGCGGGTCGAAGTCCTGAATGCCGATGGAGGCGCGGGTCATACCCTCGGCGGCTAGCGCGTCAATCTTGGCACGGTCCACCATGGTCGGATCAATCTCGACCGAGAACTCAAAGTCCTCGGCGGGTGGAAAGACATCGCGCACGGCTTTCGCCAGGCGGTGGATCAGGTGCGGTGGCAAAATGGTGGGCGTTCCGCCACCCCAGTGCAGCCGCCCCATGCGTATGCCCTTGGGCAGGGTCGCACGCAGCAACTCCAGCTCGGCTTCCAGCGTCCCGACATAGCTTTCGACAGGGCTGAGGGTCACGGTGCCTTGTGTGTGGCAGGCGCAAAACCAGCAAAGCCGCTCGCAAAACGGGATGTGGAGATAGACAGACACCGGCACATCGGGATCAAGAGAGCCAAGCGATTGCGCTTGGAAATCATCGCGTACATCCGTGGTGAAGACCGCAGCCGTCGGATACGAAGTGTAGCGCGGCACGCGCGCATCAAAGAGGCCGTGAGCCTTGAGGGTGTCTATATGTTCCATGACCCTGCAATGACGGAAATCGACACGGTTGTTTTTGCGCGATATCAAACTTTGCAGAAAAGTTTGCGCGCCGGATGCCATCTGAGGGCGATAAAAGTCTGGCTTGGGAAGATGGTGCTGTGAGAGAGGATTGAACTCTCGACCTCACCCTTACCAAGGGTGTGCTCTGCCACTGAGCTACCACAGCATCTACACTTGCGTGTGGGCGGGGTATTAGGGTGAAACTCTACTCGGTGCAACCCTAATCTGGACCCTTTTACCGCCCTAGGTTAAGACGGTCCCATGAGCGACAAGATGTCCCCGAATAACCCGCCAAAGCCGCCAAACAGCGCACAAGCGCGCGAAGCGCGGTTGAAGGCGGCGTTGAAGGCCAATATGGGACGCAGGAAGCAGCAGGCGCGTGCGCGAAAATCCCCCGACGAGACGGGCAAAAACGAGTCAAAAGGGCAGTAAAATATGGATAAGATCATCGTCACGGGCAACGGTCCGTTGAAGGGGGAGATTGCGATCTCCGGGGCAAAGAACACCTGCCTGAAACTGATGACCGCCGCACTTCTGAGCGACGAGCCGCTGACGCTGACCAACGTGCCGCGCCTGTCCGACATCGGGACATTGTCGGAACTGCTGGAATCCCTTGGCTGCGAAGTGGCGCTGTTGAACGGGGGCAACGTCATGGTGTTGTCTGCCGGTGAAATCACCAACCGCAAAGCCGAATACGAAATGGTACGCAAGCTGCGCGCGTCGTTCAACGTTCTGGGTCCGCTGGTTGCCCGCGAAGGCGAGGCGACGGTGTCGCTGCCCGGCGGCTGCGCCATTGGCGCGCGCAAGGTGGATTTGCACCTGATGGCGTTGGAAAAGCTGGGGGCCACGATCACGCTGGACGAAGGCTACGTACATTGCTCTGCCCCGAACGGGCTGACGGGTGCCGTGATAGAGTTCCCATTCGTCACCGTGGGCGGCACGGAGAACGCGATCACTGCCGCGACGCTGGCGAAAGGCACCACGGTCATCAAGAACGCGGCGCGCGAGCCGGATACTGTTGATTTGTGCAAATGCCTGAGCGCCATGGGGGCCAAGATTTCCGGTGCGGGCACGTCCGAGATTACCATTGAAGGCGTCGACCGGCTGCACGGCGCGACCCACGAAGTGATCGCCGACCGCATTGAATTGGGCACGTTCATGATCGCGCCTGCCATTGCGGGGGGCGAGGTCGAATTGATCGGCGGCCGCCGTGACTTGGTGGACGCGTTTTGCAACAAGCTGGAAGCAACGGGCGTTGTGGTCACCGAAACCGCCCGTGGCTTGAAGGTGTCCCACAATGGCGACCGGCTGAAGCCTGTCGACGTCGAGACCGAGCCCTTCCCGGGCTTCCCGACCGACCTGCAGGCGCAGATGATGGCGGCGCTGTGCCTTGCCGACGGCACGTCGAAACTGCACGAGACGATCTTCGAGAACCGCTTCATGCACGCGCCGGAACTGATCCGCATGGGAGCCAAAATTGACGTTCAGGGCGGTCATGCCACGGTGACGGGTGTTCAGAAAATGAATGGCGCGCCGGTGATGGCGACCGACCTGCGGGCTTCGGTTTCGCTTATTCTGGCCGGTCTGGCCGCCGAGGGGGAGACGACCGTCGGCCGTGTTTACCACCTTGACCGTGGATATGAGCGGATCGAGCAGAAACTGGGTGGCGTGGGCGCGTTGATCAAACGGGTGCCTGAATGAGCCGTGACGCGAGTTTCGAGGACGGCGCCGAGCGGTCCCTTCGCCTGACGGCGGAGGACGCGGATGACGTCACGGTGATCTCGTCGCTTGCGCAGGACGCGGTCTTTCCGGTGAGCGAGATGGCTTGGAAGCCTACGCAACGTCGCTTTGCAGTGTTGTTGAACCGCTTCCGTTGGGAAGATTTGCCTGCCGCCGAACGGCGCGGGCGGGATTTTGAACGTGTACGTGCGGTACTGGCCTTTGATGACGTGACCAAGGTGTCGTCTAGCGGCTTGGACCGGTCCGACCCTGAAATGGTGCTGTCCTTGCTGTCCATCGCGTGGATGGCGGGTGAGGATGGCGCAGGGCGCTTCGAGCTGACACTCGCGGGTGATGGCGCGATTGCACTGGACGCGGAATGCGTGAACATCACGCTGCAAGACGTCACGCGCCCCTACATCGCCCCTTCCCGCAAAGCCCCGAAGCACCCGGAGTGAAAGTCCGGACGCTCACCAGTGCGGATGCGGAGGCGTTTCAAGCGCTGCACATTGAAGGGGTTACCAACTACCCAACTGCGTTTCTGAGGTCGCTCGATGAAGTTCGTGATACGAGTCCGGACGAGGTGGCGCGGATTCTTGATAGCGGCAAGATAATGGGCGCCTTTGCGGGCGAGACGTTGATCGGCCTTGCGGGGCTGGCGCAGAACGGCTTTGCCTCGGCACGGCACCGCGCAATGATCGGCCCGTTCTATGTGAGCACGGCCAGTCAAGGGCAGGGTGCAGCGCAGGCGCTGATGGATGCGCTGGCGGAGAAGGCCAGACAGATGGGTGTGCTGCAACTGGAACTCTACGTCTGGGCAAAAAACCCGCGCGCCCAGCGGTTTTACATCCGCAACGGCTTCGAACAAGTGGGCCGAATTCCACGATCCGTGATCATCGACGGTGAAGAGTGCGACGATTTATTGATGGTACGCGCTTTGGATCGTTGAGCCTTCCGCGCCTGCGCGGTAAGGAGGCGACATGCCTATGTTTCTCAACAGCTCTGACGCTGAATTCGACACTCAATTTGCCCGGCTTCTGACGATGAAGCGTGAAGACAGCCCCGATGTGGACGCTGTCGTTGCAGGGATAATCGCCGATGTGCAATCACGCGGTGACGAGGCGGTTATCGAGTTGACCTCCAAATACGACCGGATGGAGTTGACGCCTGAGACGCTGGCGTTTTCGCGCGAGGAAATGGACGCTGAAATCGCGAAAGTTCCGGCTGAGGAGCGCGCAGCACTTGCGCTGGCCGCCGAGCGCATCCGCGCCTATCACGACCGCCAGATGCCCCAAGACGAAGCGTGGGACGGCCCCCATGGCGAGAGGCTTGGCTGGCGCTGGACGCCGGTCGAGGCCGCGGGGTTGTATGTTCCGGGCGGACTGGCGAGCTATCCGTCATCGGTGTTGATGAACGCCATTCCAGCGCAGGTAGCGGGGGTGGAACGGCTGGTGATCTGCGCCCCCACACCGGACGGGGTTGCGAACCCGTTGGTGCTGCTGGCGGCGCGCTTGTCTGGCGTCGAGACTGTCTACCGCATTGGCGGCGCTCAGGCGATTGCGGCGCTGGCTTACGGCACGGAGACAATCACTGCGGTGGACAAGATCACCGGACCGGGCAATGCATTTGTCGCCGCCGCCAAGCGTCGCGTATTTGGACGCGTCGGCATTGATATGATCGCGGGGCCGTCCGAGATTTTGGTAATCGCAGACAAAGACAACGACCCTGATTGGGTGGCGGTAGATTTGTTGTCGCAAGCCGAACATGACGAAAGCGCACAAAGTATTCTGATCACCGACGACGCGGCTTTCGGCTTGGAGGTCGTTAAAGCAGTCGAGGCACGGCTGGAAACGCTGGAGCGTCGAGCGATTGCCGGACCAAGCTGGCGCGACTACGGCGCGGTGATTGTTGTGCGCGACATGGACGAGGCGCTGGTTCTGTCCGACAGGATTGCGCCGGAACATCTTGAAATTGCTTGTGAAAACGCCGAAGATCTCGCTGCACGGGTGCGCCACGCAGGAGCCATCTTTATTGGCGCATATACGCCTGAAGCCATCGGGGACTATATCGGTGGGCCGAACCATGTACTTCCAACCGCACGATCAGCGCGGTTTTCGTCAGGACTGTCGGTGATGGATTTTGTGAAGCGTACGACGCTAGCCCGCATGACGCCGGAAGCCCTCAAAGCCATTGGCCCTGCGGCAGAGACCTTGGCCATAGCCGAAGGCTTGGAAGCCCATGGATTGTCCGTCCGCGCAAGATTGAATAGGTTAAATGAAGAATGAGTAAACTTTGCGAAGTCACCATCGACGACAGCGGCTTGCCGACACCCACAGCGGAGATCGAGCAAGAGCGCAAAGTCGCTATTTTCGACCTGATTGAAGACAATCTGTTCGACCTACCGCAGGACGGCGCACCGGACGGGCCGTATAAGCTGGACCTGTCCATTCGAGAGCGTCGACTGGTCTTTGATCTGCACACCGAAGGCGGCGACAAGGCGGCGGAGTTCCATTTGTCGCTCGGGCCGTTTCGTCAGGTGGTGAAGGACTACTTCCAGATTTGCGAAAGCTACTTTGACGCCGTCAAGAAGCTGCCGCCAAGCCAGATCGAAACGATTGATATGGCGCGGCGCGGTATTCACAACGAGGGTGCTCGCGTTCTTGAGGACCGGTTGGAGGGCAAGGCTCAGGTCGACACCGATACTGCGCGGCGGCTCTTCACTCTCATTTGTGTTTTGCACTTCGGAGGCTGAGGAAATGGCGGAGGAGCAACCACAATCGGTTCTGTTCTGCTGCGATCACAACGCTGTCCGATCACCTATGGCCGAAGGGTTGATGAAGAAATTCTACGGCACAGACATCTACATCCAGTCTGCTGGCGTGAAGAACGACCTCGACATTGATGGCTTCACCGTGGCCGTTTGCCACGAGATGGGTATCGAGCTGTCCCGCCACCGCACTCGATCGTTCGAGGAAATGCAGGAATGGGGAGACGACCTATCAGGATTTGATCTGATCGTCGCACTAAGCCCCGCATCGCAGCGCCAAGCACTGGAGTTGACACGGGTCTATCACTTGGCCGTCGAGTATTGGCCTATTCTGGACCCGACAGGATTGGGAGAGGGCCGTGAGGAAAAGTTGAATTCATACCGCATGGCCCGTGATCAGATAAAAGACCGGATTTTGACGCGTTTCGGGGCGCCCACAGCGCTTGATGAGGCCTAAGCGCACCAGAAACACCGATAAATCCGGTGTGACGCGATGGCCAAACCCACTTAACCCTTGAAAACCCCCAAGTCCCGGCGCATTTAGTGCCACGTCCGCACTTTGGTGGGCATAACAACGGAGTGAACATGGCCAAGGAAGAACTGCTCGAATTCCCCGGCGTCGTGAAGGAACTCCTGCCTAACGCGACGTTCCTGGTCGAGCTGGAAAACGGCCATACGATCATCGCGCACACGGCAGGCAAGATGCGCAAGAACCGCATCCGTGTTCTGGCAGGCGACAAGGTGCAGGTCGAGATGACCCCCTATGATCTGACCAAGGGTCGGATCAACTACCGCTTCAAGTGACCGCTCTGACCCGGGAAGCCGGGTTGAGGCTCGTGCTCGGCTCCGGCTCGCCAAGGCGGCTGGAGTTTTTGGCGACTCTGGGGATCACCCCGGACGACATTCGCCCCCCTGATATAGACGAAGACCCGCTGCCCGCCGAGAAGCCGCGCGATTACTGCCGCCGCATTGCCCGCAGCAAGGCAGAAGCATTGGTGCTTGCGGATGACGAGGTGGCCTTATGCGCCGACACGACCGTCGCGTTGGGACGCCGTATCTTGGGCAAACCCGCCGATGCTGGCGAGGCCGCGCAGTTCTTGCTGTCGCTGTCAGGTCGTAGACATCGCGTAATTACCGCAATGGCGGTGAAACGTGGCGACCGGATTTGGACCGCTGACGTGGTGACCGCGGTCAAGATGAAAAACCTCTCGGATGAAGAGTTGAACGCCTATCTTGCCACCGACGACTGGCAGGGAAAGGCGGGAGGCTACGCAATCCAAGGACCTGCTGGTGCGTTCATCCCGTGGATACAGGGCTCGTATACGGGGGTCATGGGACTTCCCGTGGCGGAGGCCGCTCAGTTGTTGAAAACCGCAGGATATGAGGCCGTGCGATGAAGGGTACTTTGATTGTCTTGGGCGAACTGGCTGGCCGCGAAGCCGCCGCACGCATGGTGGACGGCGTTCTGGATGATTTGCTGATTGCGCCGGATGATGATGCCCCGCCTGCACCGGGCGCGATTTACCGCGCTGTGGCCGACCGCCCGCTTAAAGGTCAGGGTGGCATGATGATGACCTTGCCCGACAGACAAGCAGCCTTGTTTCGCGGTGCACAGGGCTTGAAGCCCGGCACAACGATGCTGGTGCAGGTGACTTCCTACGCCGAGCCTCACAAGGCAGTACCTGTCACCGACAGGCTGATTTTCAAAGGCCGCAGCGTGATCGTGACACCCGGCGCGAAAGGGCTGAACGTCTCACGCCAAGTCCGCGATGAAGACGTGCGCGAGACGCTGTTAGAAGCCTTGCACCGCTCTCGGGCACCTGAGGCCGGACATGGGGTTATTCTGCGCACTGGCGCGGTTGGTCTGGATGCCGATGATATCGCCGAGGAAGCTGACAGCCTACTCGATCTTGCGGATGCGGTTTTGGCGGATATCGAGGGTGAGCCTGAGCTGCTGGTCGACGCGCAAGGGCCGCATGATCTGGCATGGCGTGACTGGCCGCATTCAGACCAGACCGTTGAAGGCTTCGAGGCCCATGGCGTGTTGGACGCCTTGGCGCTGCTTGACCGTGAAGAGGTGCCACTTGGCCAGGCGTCCATGTTCATCGAGCCGACCCGCGCACTGGTCGCCGTGGATGTAAACACTGGCGGCGACTTTTCACCCGCTGCTGGGCTGAAGGCAAATTTGGCCGTTGCGAAGGCTTTGCCGCGGATGTTGCGACTGCGCGGATTGGGGGGGCAGATCACCCTCGATCTTGCGCCCATGGCCAAGAAGGACCGCAAGCAATTTGAAACGTCTTTGCGCAGCGCGTTCCGTGGCGATCCGATTGAAACCTCGCTGGTTGGCTGGACGCCATTGGGCCATTACGAGTTGCAGCGCAAACGCGAACGTCTGCCGCTACCGAAAGGACTGGCCCAATGAGTTGTCCCATTTGTTCCAAGGAAACCGTCGAGAAATTCCGCCCGTTCTGCTCGAAGCGCTGCGCTGATATTGATCTGGGTCGCTGGATGACGGGCGCTTATGCGCTTCCCAGCGAAGACCCGGTCGATGATGAAGAGTTGATGGAAGAGCTGGAGAAAAAACTGGGTGAGATCGCGTTAGGTGGTCCAGCCGGTGATGGCTCGAAGCCTCACTAACGGCCTGATGCGCCGGAGTTTGTACTTTTCGTGAACTAGGCTATGGACAGCACCAAATCACTAGCCTAAATAGGCCCACGTTCGCAGGTAATCACCCTATGCGAACACCCGGTGCCCGGGTAGCTCAGGGGTAGAGCAGTGGATTGAAAATCCTCGTGTCGGTGGTTCAAATCCGCCCCTGGGCACCACTTTAAATCCCTTATTTTGCGATTGTCAGAAAACCTTATGGCCGTAATCGGTCCCGGTTCTTTGGTCTGCTACTGGGAATCAGACACTGGTGAAACTGATCATTCTTCAGCCTGCAACTCTTGTTCCGGCACGCTTAGCGTTGACCATGTGTCATCGCGTGGCGGCGATGGTGGCGTTGCGCAAGTTCGGGTGTGCATGCTGACCTTCGCGATGAAATGCGCAGATATCGGGGCTGTCACGAACAAGAAGGCCATGATCAGAATTTCATGCACCGACGTTTCGCCCAAGACGAACGAATGGATCATCGAGGCCAATAGCAGCATGCCGATCCCGACAGTTCCAACCTTTGTCGGGGCATGAAGGCGGGTCATGGGGTCGTTGAACTTCAAAAGCCCGATGACACCCACGATGATGAATGCGGACCCGATAAGCAGGCTTATTGCGGTCGCGTAAGTTCCAATGATTTCACCGCTCATTCGATGATGTCCCCCCGCAACAAGAAGCGCGCCAGCGCGACCGTGGAAACAAACCCGAGCATCGCGACAAGCAAGGCAACCTCGAAGTAGATTTGAACGCCTAGGTGAATGCCAAGAACGATGATCAGGCCCAATGCGTTGATGACCATCGTATCAAGGGCAAGGATTCGGTCCCCCGGAGTTGGCCCCAAAACCAGCCGCACCATGGAGAGCAACTGCCCAAGTGCGAGGGCGACAAAGGCGACGACCGATGCCATGTCGAGAATTCCTAGGGCTAGGGTCATTTGAAAATCTCCTTCAGGCGGTTTTGGTATCGCGAGATGATATCGTCGCGAACGGCATCAGGGTCGTCGGTATGCAATACATGCACCAGAAGACTGTTCCCGTGCTCTGACAGGTCCGCCGAAACGGTGCCGGGTGTCAGCGTGATGGTTCCGGCCAACACGGTAATGGCCTCGGGTTGACGCAACTCGAGTGGCACAACGATCCAAGCCGGTTTCAGCTTCGAATTCGGGACGCTCAGGACGATCCAAGCGACCTGCACATTTGCGACCACAATGTCCCACAGCACCATGATGCTGTAAGTCGTCATCTTGCCCAACCGGAACCCTTTGGGGGTGTCAGGCCACCAAACCGATGTTCCCCACGGGATGATAATCCCGAGGATGACGCCAAAGACGATCATTCCCGCGGAGAACTCGTTTTGCAGAAGTGTCCACACCACAACAAGGAGAAGTGTCAGCAGCGGATGCGGGAGCAGCCAATAGAATGCGCGCGCCATATCAGTGGTCCTCCTTGGATGGTATGCTCAGCTTGCCCGGCGTTTCTATCACAGTCGAGATGTAGGGCTCTGGAGCGAAAAGCTGTGAGGCCATGGTTGTGGTATAGGTATGCATCTGCCCCGCAAAGACCGTGTGCGCCACCAGCAGTGAGATAAGCCCGCCAACCGCGACATATGACAGGGCTGCCGGACGCTGATGGACAGGGGCGTCTTCAAGCGCCTCGATACTGTGTGCTTTCCAGAACAGAACGCTGCCCGCACGCGCAAAACCGACGATGCTGATCAAGCTCGACGTCAAAACGATCACCCAGATCCAGACCATGAGATCGGCGTCGTAGGCAGCATTCAAGATAAGCAGCTTACCCAGGAACCCCGACAATGGCGGCAGGCCCGCCATCGCAATCGCGCCTGTGAAAAATAACCCAGCGGTCAGAGCGTTGCCTACGACGGGGGGCTGCGGCGTCAGGTTCAGATCGGCGCGGCCGGTGCGCACAAGGTCCGAGATTAGAAACAGGACCGCGCCTGCCAATGTTGAATGCACAATGTAGTAGAGCGCAGCCGCGATGCCCTCCGGCGTGAACAGTGAAATCGACACCATCACCATGCCCATGGATCCGATCACGGAGAAAGCGATAAGCCGGTCCAGCCGCTTGGCAGCCAGCACGCCCACCATCCCGATGGCCAGCGACAACAGCGCCGCGGGGAGCAACCAAAGGTCGTGCAAACCTGCGGTGACGTCTAAATCCGGCGGAAAAATCATCGTGTAGACGCGGATGATTGCGTAAGCCCCGACCTTCGTCATGATGGCAAAAAGCGCGGCCACGGGGGCGGGTGCCTCGGCATAGCTTGACGGCAGCCAGAAATGCAGCGGTACGAGGGCCGCTTTGATTGCAAAGACCAGCAGCAAAAGAACGGCGGCTATGCGGATGCCTACAGTGTCCTCGGGGCCGATCATAGCGACGCGATTGGCCAGATCGGCCATGTTCAACGTGCCGGTTTCGGCATAGATCGAGCCAAGCGCAAACAGAAAGAGCGTCGAACCGATAAGGTTGAACAGCACGTACTGGACACCGGCGCGCAATCTTTCGTTGCCACCTGCGTGGATCATCAGGCCGTAAGACGCGATCAGCAACACTTCGAAAAAGACGAAGAGGTTGAAGAGGTCTCCGGTCAGGAACGCGCCCATGATGCCCATCAGCTGGAACTGGAACAGCGCGTGGAAATGTCGCCCGCGGTTATCCCAGCCAGAGCCAATCGCATACAGCAGCACGAAAAGCGCCAGCACTGCTGTCAGGAGAATCATCAGCGTCGACAGCCGGTCGGCCACCAGCACGATACCGAAAGGAGCGGCCCAATCGCTGAGCTGGTAAAGCACAATGGTGCCGTCGGACACCTGAAAGGCCAACCCGGCTGCTATGCCGATCAGGGCCAGTACGCCAGCAATCGACAGGGTCCGCTGGATGCCGATGTGATACCGCGCCGCCAATACAATAAACGGTGCAAGCAAAGCGGGCAGGACGATGGGGGCGATGATCCAATGATTCATGATGTACCCTCCGCCTTGTCGTCGGCGTCGTCGATTGGATCGTCGACATGGTCATCGTCGGACCCTAAAAACGCGCCAAGTCCGATCATCACCACGACGGCGGTCATCCCAAAGGAAATGACGATGGCGGTCAGCACCAAAGCCTGTGGCAGTGGATCGGTATAGACGGACACTCCATCGCTGAGGATAGGAGGTGCGCCGACGGTCAGGCGGCCGGAAGAGAACAGGAACACGTTCACAGCATAGGTCAGCAGCGATATTCCCAAGATCACCGGAAAGGTCCGCAGGCGAAGCATCAAATAGATGCCACCAGCAGTCATTACACCAATGGCGGAGGCAACCAGAAATTCCATGTCAGCTCCCCTCCTGTGCAGGTTTCGCGCCAATCTGGAGTGGATTTTCCCGCGAGGGGTCGATGTCCATCGGGTGCTCGCTGTCAGGCACATGCGCGCGCCGCGCAAGGCGCGAGAAACTTTCCAGCGATAGCATTACGGCACCGACAACCGCCAGAAACACGCCAAGATCAAAGAGCGCTGCTGTCGCCAGTTCGAACTTCTCAAAGGGCGGGATACGGACATAGGTGAAGTCCGACGTCAGGAAGGGCTTACCGACAAACCATGAGCCGATGCCGGTAAAACCGGCAATCAACACACCTGCACCGATCACGCCATGATAGGGGTAGCGCAGCCGTGCCGAAGTCCACGCAAAACCGCTGGCCATGTATTGCATCACGACACCAATCGAGACGATGAGACCCGCGATAAAGCCGCCTCCCGGCTCGTTGTGTCCGCGCCAGAAGATGTAGAACCCGACCAAGAGTACCACCGGCATGATCACGCGGGTCAGGACCACCATCATCATCGGATGCACGTCGCCAGCGCGGGGCTGATCGGGCAAGCGGTTCAGAAGCCGCGCACGCACGGGGCCACCAAGCAAGGTTTCCGTCAGCGCATAGATCAGAAGCGCAGCGATACCCAGAACGATGATTTCGCCATATGTGTCAAACCCCCGAAAATCGACGAGGATCACGTTGACCACATTGGTCCCACCGCCGCCTTTGTAGGAGTTGGCCAGGTGAAACTCCGAAATCGGGGTGCCGACCGCGTCGCGCAAAAGATAGTAATAAGCCAGCGCAAAGGTCGCCAGCCCGCCCGCAATTGCCAGCCCCGCATCGCGCACGCGGCGCAGAACCGAGCTTTCAATCGGGGTGCGGTTGGGCAAGAAGTTGAGCGCCAGCAGCATCAAGATGATCGTGACGACCTCGACAGTAAACTGGGTCATGGCCAGATCGGGCGCGCTAAAGAAGACGAACCCGACAGAGACCATCAGCCCGACGATGCCAATCAGGATCAGCGACAAAAAACGATTGCGGTGCATCAACACCATACCGCAGGTCGCCGCGACCAACATCAACCAACCCGCGATGAGGACCGGATCGGCAGGCTGCACCATGCGGGTGGCAGTCCCGACTGATCCGGTACTCCAGGCGTGGAAACCCGCAGCGAGTATCGTCACGGCGGCGACAGCCGCATAGCGCGTAAACGCACCGTTGTGCAAAGGCAGAATGACTTGTTGAGACCCCCTGACGACAGCATTGATAACGGTATCGAAGATTGCCTTGGCTTCGGGTCTTGGGGTGGTGTCCCAAAGGCGCAGGGCGGGGGTGAAAACGGCGATCATCAGTAAGCCGCCGACAACGGCTATCATCGACATGAAGAGGGCCGGAACTAGCCCGTGCCAGATTTTGAAGTAAGCCTTTGGCACCTCTGTCGCGTCACCAAGAACGGATGCGGTGACCAGTTTCACGAAAGGCTCGGCCAGGAAAGGCGCAACACCGATTACCACGACCAGCACCACCAAAATCGCGGGTGGCATCCAAAGGCCTGCCTCCGGATCATGGGGCTTGGCGGGGTAGTCATCACGCACCGGACCCAAGAACACATGCCCGATCAACCGGAAACAGTAGGCCGCGGACAGAAGCGATCCGAATGTCGCCAGTGCGGGAACCAGCCAAGGTATTCCAAACAGCACAGTGTGGTTTGCCTCTTCCAGCATCATTTCTTTTGACAAGAACCCGTTGAGCAGCGGAATACCCGCCATCGACAGCGCCGCAAGGGACGCGATCATGAATGTGACAGGCATCAGCTTTCGCAAGCCCCCGAGGCGGCGAATGTCGCGGGTATGGGCTTCGTGGTCGATGATCCCGGCTGACATAAAAAGTGCGGCTTTGAAGGTCGCGTGGTTGAGGATGTGGAACACCGCAGCCATCGCGCCAAAAGCGGTGCCTGTGCCCAATAGCATGGTGATCAGACCAAGGTGGCTGACCGTCGAGAAGGCCAGAAGCGCCTTCAAATCATGCTTGAACAGCGCGATCAGCGCGCCCAGCACCATGGTGACCAATCCGGCGGTGGTGACAATCATGAACCATTCGGGCGTGCCGGAAAGGACGGGCCACATCCGCGCCATCAGGAATATCCCTGCCTTCACCATCGTCGCCGAGTGCAGATACGCCGATACCGGCGTCGGTGCGGCCATAGCGTGCGGCAACCAGAAATGGAACGGGAACTGGGCCGATTTGGTGAAGCAGCCCAGCAATATCAGGATCAAAGCCGGGACATAAAGCGGGTCGGCCTGAATAAGGTCACGGTTCTCAAGGATCACACTCAGGTCGTAGCTGCCGACGATCTGGCCCAAAATCAGCATGCCACCAATCATCGCCAGACCGCCCATGCCCGTGACGGTCAAAGCCATTCGCGCGCCTTGCCGACCCTCGGGCAGGTGCTTCCAATAGCCGATGAGCAGGAATGATGACAGCGATGTCAGTTCCCAGAAAACCAACAAAAGCAGGATGTTGTCGCTCAGAACGATGCCGACCATCGCGCCTTGGAACAGCAGAAGATAGGTGAAGAACTCGCCCATATTGTCATCGCGGCTGAGATAGTTCCGCGCATAAGCGATAATCAACAGGCCTATTCCCAAGATTAACAGCGCAAAGAAAAACCCAAGCCCGTCCAGCATCAACGTGAAGTTCAACCCAAGCGACGGTATCCAGTCGACCCGTGCCGTCACGACTTCTCCGGCCAGAACCATGGGCAAATTTGTCAGCAAACCTATGAAGGCGGCCAGTGAGACGGCAAAGGTGACGCCTGCACAGGCTGAACGCCCCGCGGAATTCATGAGGCCCGGCAAAAGTGCGCCTAAGAAGGGAAGTGCAACGATAATGAAAAGGGACACGGGAACTCCAGAAAGGATCAATTATGTAACTTGCACAAAGCTGGTCAGGATTCGCAAGAGCACGAAAGCGATTATCCGCCTGATCAAGAGTACCGCGCCTTTAGTCAGATAGTGTTTCAACTCCGATACGTCGCTTGCGCTCGCCCAGCATCAACATCGCAGGCGTTACCACCAGAGTGAGTATGGTGGCGATAACCAGCCCTCCCGCAATGGCGGAGGACAGTTCTGTCCACCATTGGGTCGAGGGCGCTCCGTACACGATGTTTCTGGTAAAGAAATTCAGGTTTACGCCAATAACCATCGGCATGAGGCCCAGAGCGGTCGTCACGGATGTCAGGATCACTGGACGCAAGCGCTGCGCCCCCGTGCGCAAAGCCGCTTCCAAGGGGGACTGCCCGGACGCTTTTAGGTCGTTGTAGGTGTCGATCAGCACGATGTTGTTGTTCACAACAATCCCCGCCAGCGCGATGACCCCGATACCGCCCATCACGACGCCGAAGGGACGGCCGGTAATGATCAGACCCAGCAAAACGCCAGCGATCGAAAAAACGATTGCGCTCATCACCACGAAGGCTTGGAAAAAGCTGTTGAACTGCAAAACAAGAATAACAAACATCAAGAAGATGGCCGAGATAAACGCACCGATCAGGAACGCCATGCTTTCTGCCTGGTCTTCTGCCTCACCTGCAAAGCTGAATTTTACGCCCTCGGGAAGGTCCGCGGCTTCTAGCGATGCCGTCAACGCGCGCACCTGATCATTGACCAAAACGTCCGGCGCGACGTTGGCCTCTATCGTGGTAACGCGCTTTTCGTCGATGCGGCGGATGACGCCCGTGCGCTCCGATGGCTCGAAGGTCACGAAATTCGAAATCGGGACAAGACCAGCCGATGTCGGAACGCGCAAGTTGCCAAGCTCGGCAAGAGAGCGCTCCTCTCGTGGGAAGCGCACGCGAATATCCAAAGACCCGTCGACATCGTCAGGCCGGTAATCGGCGATGGTAATCCCTTGTGTAAGCAGTTGCACAGCTTGCCCCAGAAGGCTGACATCTGCGCCAAAACGCGCGGCTTCGGCGCGATTGACAAGGATCGACACCTCTACGCCCGGCAGGGGCCGCGTGTCGGTGACATCGGTGAAGCCACCCTGCTTGTCCATCAAGGCACGAATTTGTTCGACCGCAATAGTTTGCGTCTCGGGGCTGCGGGCGGTGATTTGCAGATTGATCGGCTTGCCCGTAGACGGGCCGCCGCTTTCGGTTTGAACCTGCACGTCGATACCCGCGATATCGGCAACGCTGTTGCGAATGTCGACGCCGATTTCGGCGGCTGGGCGGCGGGTGTCCCATGCCGTCAGTTCAAGTTGCAGCGTGCCGATTGTTTCCTCATCGCCCTGACCTGCGCTCATGGTGGAGCGGGCGTAAATGCTGGCAATCTCGTCATAGCCCAGAATGCGTTCTTCGACGGCGCGCACCAAGGCGTCGCGCTCGAAAATCGAAAAGTTATCGCGTGCGCGCACCTGGACTTGCATGAAGTCAGGCTCAACTGACGGGAAGAAGCTGATGCCCTTGCCGAATTGACCGTAAAGGCTGAATCCGCCCAATAGCAAAGCCAGCGCCAATAGCAGTGTTGTCAGAGGGCGCAGGATCGCCCATTCCAAGATTTTTATATATGCGCCAGTGGCGCCTCTGATATCGCGCGGGTCACCAAATTCCGCCGCATGTAGTGCGGCTTTTGCCGTTGCGGTTTGAGGCTGGCGTTTGCCGATCAGGCCGCCGACGACAGGAATAAAAACCAATGCCATGAACAGCGATGCGAACAATGTCAGGATCACTGTGATTGGCAGAAACTTCATGAACTCACCCACCATCCCCGACCAGAAGAGCAGGGGGAAGAACACACTGAGGGTGGTCGCCGTGGATGCGATGATCGGCCATGACATGCGTTTGGCGGCGAAGGCATAGGCCTCCTTGGCGGACGCGCCTTCTTGCAAGCGCCGGTCGGCGAGTTCGGTGGTTACGATCGCACCATCCACAAGCATACCGACCACAAGGATGAGCGAGAACAAGACGACGATGTTCATCGTGTAGCCCATTGTCCATAGCGCAATGACACCAGCAAGAAACGCACCGGGAATTGCCAGACCAACAAGAATCGCAGACCGCAACCCGAGGGCGAGAACGATGACGATCATCACAAGGATCACGGCGGCTATCACGTTAGCTTCCAAATCGCTCAGCAGGTCTTTGACCTGTTTGCTTTGGTCTTGAAGGTAGGTGACTTCAACATTCTCGGGCCAATCCGCGCTCAAGCGGTCCACAAGCGTCTGAACTTCGGCAACGGTGTCGATGATATTCGCGCCGGAGCGTTTCTTCACTTCCAGAGCGAGCGCAGGCTGCCCGTTGATCCGCGCGAAGGACGTCGGGTCTTCAAACGTGCGCCGGATGGTGGCGACATCGCCAAAGGTGACGACGGTATTGCCACGCACCAAGACGGGCATGGACATTACGTCCTCCAGCCCTTCGATGAGGCCCGGGACCTTCAACACGATACGGCCTGCGCCGGTCTCGATTGCGCCAGCGGCAATCAGGCGGTTGTTGCGTTGGATCTGGCCGATCAACTCGTCAAAGGACAGGTTGTAGGTTTGGAAAACGGTGGGGTCGATCAGGACTTCCAGAAACTCGAACCGCTGTCCGCCGATATCAACCTCCAGAACGCCGCTGAGACCTTCGATTTCTTCTTGCAGCGTTTCTGCAAGATTGTTGAGCGTGCGCTCCGGAACCGGACCGGACAGGATCGCTGTGATAATCGGGAATAGAGCCGTGTTTATTTCTGTGATCTTAACGTCATAGGCGTCGTCGGGCAGGTCGCCTTCGGCGCGGTCAGCAGCTTCGCGCACTTTGTCCAGCGCGCTCTCACTGTCAAAGCCGGGGCTGAACTCCAACTGAATGCTGGCGAAGCCTTCGGAGGCTTCCGACTTGAGACTTTCAAGCCCGCTGATGGAGGCGAATTCGGTCTCTAACGGTTCCAACAACAAGCGTTCCGCGTCGCTGGGGCTGATACCATCCAGCCCGGTTGAGACATAGAACAGCGGCAGCGGAACCTCGGGGTTGGCTTCCTTTGGAATGGATACATAGGCATAGGCGCCCACGGTCAGTACCATCACCAATGCCATGACCACGACCCGCGCGCGTGAGAACGCGGCGTTGATAATCGCGTTCATCGGGTTGGTTCCTCAGGCCGTGGATTAACGGTTTCGCCCTCGCTAACGAACCCTTGTCCCACTGTAATGACGTCGGCCTTGTCAGGCAGACCCGTGACCCAGATGCCCTCGATTTGAGCGCGGACAACCTGGATGGGATGGAATTCGACGGTCATGTCTTCGGCTACGGTTTTCACACCAAGCTCCCCGCGTTCACTAAGCGACACGATTGACGGTGACAGGAAATGGGCGGTAACCTCTCCGGTGGGTATTTGGACGTTGGCAGAAATGCCAGCAGGGATTGCACCGTCTTCGTTTGGCACTTCAATTTCGGCAAGGAAGGTACGCGTCTGCGAGGAAGCGGAAGTGCCGACGAAGGAAACCGTGCCGCTGCGCTCTTCCCCGGTAATGAACTTAACCGTCGCGGATTGGCCGTTTTTGATGCGGGTTAGGGATTGCTGCGGGACCTGTATCGTAACGGTCAGTGGCGTGTTGTCCACCATGCGCCCGATTGCCGAGCCTGCGGATACAAACTCGCCGGGGTCTAGATCCAGTGTTTCGATCCGGCCATCGAACGGGGCGGTGATCACAAGGTTTTTGGAGGCCTCCAGCGCGTCAGCGACCTGCGCTTGCGCCGATGCCAACGCGGCACGTGCCTGCGCGACGCGATCAGCGGTCGCAACGCCCCGTTGCAGCAACGCTTCGGCGTTATCGAATTCACGTTGGGCGCGGGCGAGTTCTTCGTTCGCGCGATTGATCTCGGCCTTGTTTGTGGTCGCATCCAGTCGGGCGATGATGGCACCAGCCTCTACATTCTGGCCTTTCGTGACGAGCACTTCGGCGACGTCACCGGAAACCTCTGCACGCAACTCGGTGTCGCGGTCGGGTATCGCTTGGCCTTCGGCTTGGTAGTACTGGGTCACGCTTTCTGCGACGGAAGGTTTGACGGCGACCGCAATCGGCTTGGGCGCCTCTCGCTTTGGAGCGGCGGTTGGCTCAGTGGACGGGAAAATGAAACCGCTGCCCATCCAGGCTACGATAACCACCACTAGGGCCGTTGCAATCCAAGTGGAACGGGACGCGCCCTCGTCATCCTGGAACTCCAGCGCTTTTGCGTCTTGGGCCGTGTTGGTCATGGTTTAATCCTTCCGAGCAGCAAACTGCTGGTGTGTTCTGAGCGGGTCTGTTGAGGAGCTTCGGTGAATACCTAAATTGTTGTGTTGCTTACAAACTCGTTTAAGCAATTCTGGTATCATACATGGATCGAAATCCTTCTTTAACACTCGATTAGAGCGCGCTTTGCTTATACGTCAAGGGTCTTCAGTTTGAGCTGAACATTCAGACGTAACGTTTCTTTACGTTGGATTTTTCAGAAATGCGTTCCAGAAATCCCCGTGAAATTGCGATAGAGCACCCGAACGTCCGAAGGTGGCTTCCGGTTCCCGCGCTGCGTGACGGTCAACCACCAGACGTCGAAAACGTCAGACGTCAAAGCGCCCCTGTTCGGTGTTCTTGGTCAAGGCGGCAGCCTCGAAAACGCGGCCGTTCATCACACCATAAACCCCGTTTTGCATCACTTGAGCGGCGATGATCGCACCGCCCATGTTAAATGGCCCGTCAGAAAAACTCAGAGAATGCGGGCGCATTGCGCCTGTGAGTACGATGGTTTTTCCTGAAACACGCTCCGATATCCACCTTGCGCTCTGGCTCATTGTTCCGGTGCCGTGGGTGACCACAATTGCGGGCTCAGGTGTTGCAAGGATGGCTTCTACGATTGCAGTTCGATCGTCGTCATCGAAGTCGAGACTGTCCTTCAGCATCAGCAGCTGAACGGTCGGGAAATGGCAGCGGGCGAGGGATAGAATTTCCGGGATATGAGTGGCCTTGTCCTTCGAGAACGCCAGCGCCTCGGAGGCAGGGTCATGGACTTTGTCGATAGTCCCACCGGTCACGATGATCCGAACATCTTTCATACCGTAATTTCTCCGTTGGAATTTCAGCGCCCGGCGCTAATCGCGAAGCGAACGCGGTTGTGCAAAGATCTGCCAAAGGGGGCGGCTACCGCAACCCGTTGCGTGCGATATAGACCGCAAGATCAAGGATCACCTGACCCCGCGCTGCGGCGATAGCCTGCGGTCCACCCAACGGGTCAAACGGTACCGCAAGCTCAAACAGGCCAGAGCGTTCGCGCCCACCATCCGGAACGCCAACGAAAAACTGACCGGACGCACGGAACTGACCGTTCGCACCGGCGATGAGGCTTTCAAAACGAACCTCCAAACGGGCATCCGGAAAGGCTTCGAACGGCCATGGCTCGGAGGCAATACGCGCACCGGTCAGACGCGCAAGATTGCGGGTCAACTCCAAGGCAACCGCCCGCTCGGGGCTGTCGGCCCATAGAATGGCCGAGTCAGTCACAAGCTTGCCGTCTAGATCCTCGATGGCGATCTCGTTGGCACCGGCATAGGCCGGTAACGAGACGTCGCGCACCTCGACCGCACGAAAGGCGATACGTTGCTTTTGCTCAACTTGCGGCGGGGTGACCGGATAAAGGTCGGGCGTCGCCCCGCAGGCAGCAAGCGCGAAAGCGGTCCCGACAAGGATCGGCTTTAGTCCAGTCATAATTATCTTCCCCGTAAAAGTGAGCCTGGGTTGCGTTCCAGCATGCGTGCTAGTGATGTCATCGCCTCGGCTGCTTTAGAAATGTCTCGCAACGCGCTCTGGGCATCACGGCTTAGCACTTCGCCCTTGTTATACCCTGCAATCGTTTGATTGGCTTGGTTTAGCACCTGCTGCACCCGTTCGACCAATGCCGGCAAATCCTGCGTGGAAATGGCGACAGCATCGGCTGCTTTGCGCGTTGAATCCAGCGTCGCGTTTATGTTCGTGACGGCACCGCCTTCACGCAATTCCCGCAAGGTCGCGTTTATTTCGTTTAATGCAGAGCCGAGGTCTTCCGGTAGCTTCTTCGCCGCGTCGGTGCCCAAGATTGCATCCGCCGAAGTTGTAAGGGACGTAAGTTGCTCGGTCAAAGCATCCAGAGGCAGGCTTTCCGCCTTCGCGGCAACGGCTTGCAGCTGCGTGACAAGTGCGGGGACCCCTTCGACCGAGGCGTTCACGCCGTTTGCCGCCGCCGCCGCCGCATTGACCGCCGCGACGAGTTGGGTGGTGAATTTTTCCTCTTCCAACTGCGCCAACAAGGTTTCAAACCGACCAAGCGCCCCGTTGAGTTTGACGGGGATGTTTTGCACATCATCCGACCCGACGATATCACGCACATCACCCAGCAAGGCGCGTACAGCTTTCGGCGTCTCGCGAAGGTCTTCGTTGGAAATCAGCGCGTCGGCACTGTTCAGGAACTGGATGGCGCTGTTGAGCAACTCTTCAATCGGCAGGTTGTTGATGCGTGAAACCACGCCCGCGACCGTTGCTGTGACGTCGGAGATGTCATTGCTGGTGCTAGGAATGATCGGGATTATGCCTTCACCGGATTGCACGACATATGAGGATACATTCTCGGTATCGACCAACTCGATCTTCAGGCCACCCGCAAGAAGGCTGGCGGACGCAAGCCGCGCACGCAGACCTTCCTCGATGCGACGTGACAGAAACTGCAACGCTGCCTCTGGTGTGACCTCGTCGGTCAAACCAAGCCGCGCGGGCTGGATGTCGATCAGCGCGTTCAGCCGCACACGTTCATCACCGAACGCATCTGCGTCAATGACGCCTGACACGCCGGTCACCCGGCCAATCGGAAAGCCGCTCAACTCGACGGGCGCGTCCACGGCAAGACCGGAGATGCTTTCGTCGAACACCACGCGCATTTGAAGCGGTTCTGCTTCCGAGGCGTTGAACACGCTGTCACGCGCTGACTCTTCGTCGGCAAACACTTCGAAGGACTTGCCGTCAGACACACGCCCACCGCTGGAAACGAAGGTCTCGAAGGTCAGGCCACCGCTGACAAGTGTGGCGAAGGACGAGAAGTCGATTTCCGCGCCGCCTGGGCCGACCGAAAAGGTGAATCCGGAGGTGTCCCAGAACCGCGTCCTGTCAGAGATCAGGCGGCTATGGGGGTGATAGATAATTGCTTCCGCGACGGCAAAGCTGCCTTGCTGCGAAATATGCGCCTTGCCCACGCGCCCGACTTCGATCCCGCGAAACGTGATAGGGCTGTTGTCGGTCAAGTTGCCACCCGCCGTAGTGCGCAAGGTGATTTCGAGCCCCTCTTTACCATAGCGATACAGCGGGGTGTCTTTCAGGCCTTTGAATTTGGATTGCGCGGGGCCGATATCGCCATCCCAGGTGCCTTCGATGTAGACACCAGTCAAAACCGTATCGAGACCACTTACGCCTTGTGCGCTCAACTCCGGTTGGACCACCCAGAAACTGGCCCCCACATCCACAAACGGTGCAATGTCCTTGTCTATTCGTACAAGGGCCACGACGCCGGACAGGTTCGACGCGAACTTGACGTCTTCTACAACACCAACGGCCACATCCCTAAAGCGCAGCTCGGTCTCACGTTTTGCGATGCCGGCGCCATTCTCGAACTCGATCTCGATGAGCGGGCCGCGGTCGGTATAGGATTGCCACGCGACGCCAAGGGCAATGGCCAAGGCCAAAATGGGGATGATCCAGACGAAGGAGGCATTCGCGAAGAACGACTTGCGTGCCGGTTCGATGGACACGGGTGTTGGCGTCTTACTCATCTGTCGTCATTTCCTCTTGTCTGGCACGTACGTCCCAGATCATGCGGCTGTCGAAGGCCTGTGCCGATAGCATCGTAAAAATCACCGAGAGCGCAAAAAACAAGCTGGCACGGCCCGGATTGACCGCAGCGAGAGTATTTAACTGGACGAGCGACGACATGATCGCAACTACAAAAATATCAATCATCGACCAGCGCCCGATATATTCGACCACCTCATACAGCACCTGACGATGGTGATTGGACACGCTGGAGGGGCGTTTGACCGATATGGCAAGAAAGGCAATCGCCATAAATTTGCCTATGGGGATGACGACACTTGCAATCAGGATGATCAGGGCAATGCCCACCGCCCCGTGATGGATCAGCTCGACCGCACCGCCGACGATTGTGTCTTCCTGCACGCTAAGCAAGGTGCGGGTTTGCAGCATCGGGTACATATTGGCAGGCACGTAGCACATCAGTCCAACCAGCCAAAGCGCCCACACCCGCTGCAAACTCAAGCGGTCGCGCGCGACAATTGTGCTGCCGCAGCGGCTACATATCTGCGTGCCCGCGGGCCAGACCTGCGTGCACCGCGTGCAGGCAACCACCCCGAGATCGCGCGCGCTTACGATGTTTGAGTTTTGTCCAGCGACTTCCATACCGACCATCTACATAAGAAATTGTCTTGAACCACAACTAGGACGACCAGCCCCGAAAACATCCAAAACGCGGGGCCGAACGCGACATCCGCCAAATCGCTGATCTTGATCAATGCAACGGCGCAGCCCAGCACAAAGATTTCTGCCATCGACCACGGGCGCAAGGCTTCGGCCAAGCGGAAGGCCTGAGTTGACCTGCGCGCAGGGGGGCGGTCCAGTACAATCGGCACAAGGACGTAAATGGTGAGCAGAACCCGCGCCAAGGGCACGAAGATAATCAACGCCGCCGTGGTCAGCGCAAGCGCCACCAAAGGCCCGTCACTAAAGGCAAGTGCGGCATCGAGGATCGAGACCGAGTTCGTCGCGCCCGCCGCCGAAATCGACAGAAACGGGAAAACTGTGGCGGCAATAATCAAGATTGTAATTGCGACGGATACAGCAATAATCTGCAACCCTGCCTTGCGGCGCGGGGTGATCAACACAGTCCCGCAGCGCGCGCACACGGCCCTTTGACCGACCTCGGGGCGCTCAAGCGTAAAGGCCGCATCGCAATGCGTACAGACAATCAAATTGTCGAGGGGAATCGGCAGGGGTTGGTCCATTAGGCTACCTATCCGATTTTTGCGCCAGCTACACGAAATTCAATTTTCAAACCTTGAAGGCGCGACCGGCAGCTCCGCGCACGGATGGCGCGAACAGCAAAATCCTTCGTCCCGTTCAGGGTCGTTTGATCAGATATTTTCGGGGCAAATTTGCAATTTGGTCAATTCATCAATATGTTATGCCGAACAACAAAAATAATATCTTGAGCGGTTTCATTATGGTCAGACATCTCCGTGGGGTCTGGGACAGTTATTTGTCCCCGATGTTGCAACGCCCGAAGCGTTTGCAAGTGGCAGCTTTGTGCTACCGTGATCGCGGAGATGATCGCGAAGTGTTGCTCGTGACCAGCCGCGACACCGGACGTTGGATTATCCCGAAAGGGTGGCCCATTCGCGGTTTGAGCTCTCCCGAAGCGGCCATGCAAGAAGCGTGGGAAGAAGCCGGCGTGTCTGACGGGCACTTGGAGACCGAATCCATTGGCACCTACACCTACGACAAGACCCTGCGCAGCGGCTTGCCTGTTGCTGTAGAAACGCTGGTCTACTCCGTCGAAGTGGAAAATCTGGTGGAAGACTTCCCGGAAGCCCAAGAGCGTCGCCGCAAATGGGTCAGCCCGTCCGATGCGGCGGGTCTTGTTCGGGAGAGTGAACTCAAGTCGATATTCCGCACGCTGTGACATTTATAGCTGATCTGCAGCGCGGTCATTCGAGCGGTTGATTTTAGAACCGCTTTGAGAGACTACTCCCCCGACAAATTCAGGGGACGATTCATGTCAGACCAACAACAGGGCGATCCGCGCCATCTTGAAACGCTGGATCGGGACCTGGCGCGCTATTCCAACCTTGAGATGGCGACCAGTTACGTCTCCAGGCCTATCGTGGGGCCAAGTATCGCCTTCGTGTTCATTGTGCTGGCCGGCTTGGCTGCGGCGATGATCTTTGATCAAGCCAACGACTCGCTTATCGTCGTTATCGCTGCGTGTTTCGGGGCCTATATGGCTCTGAATATTGGGGCCAATGATGTGGCCAACAATATGGGTCCTGCGGTTGGCGCGAATGCGTTGACCATGGGCGGGGCCATTGCCATCGCCGTGGTCTTCGAGAGCGCAGGAGCCTTGCTGGCAGGCGGTGACGTTGTTTCAACTATTGCGAAAGGCATCATCGCGCCTGAAAGTATGGGCGACGCGCAGACGTTTATGTGGGCGATGCTCGCCGCGTTATTGTCGGCGGCACTTTGGGTGAACCTCGCGACATGGGTGGGCGCGCCTGTGTCGACGACCCACTCGGTTGTTGGCGGGGTTATGGGGGCAGGTATTGCCTCGGCAGGACTTGCCGCCGTGAGCTGGTCAACGATGGGTGCTATCGCCGCCAGCTGGGTTATCTCACCAGTTCTGGGTGGCCTCGTGGCCGCTGGTTTTTTATGGCTAATCAAATCGCGCATCATCTATCAGGACGATAAAATCGCGGCAGCCCGCAAATGGGTGCCGATTCTGGTCGGTATCATGGCCGGGGCCTTCGCTGCGTATCTGGCGCTCAAAGGCATCAAGAAGATCATAAAGATCGACATGTCTACCGCGTTGCTGATCGGTGCCGCGATTGGTGTCGCGACATGGGCCATCATGATCCCTACAATTCGCAAGCAGTCCGAAGGGCTGGAAAACCGCAACAAGTCGCTGAAAGTTCTGTTCGGCATTCCCTTGGTTGTATCGGCTGCATTGTTGAGCTTTGCGCATGGTGCGAACGATGTGGCCAATGCGGTTGGTCCCTTGGCCGCGATTGTGCAGGCGTCGCAGTCCGGTGATTTCACCCATGCGATCAGTATCCCGATCTGGGTCATGGTGATCGGTGCTTTTGGTATCTCGTTCGGGTTGTTTCTATTCGGCCCCAAACTGATCCGCATGGTGGGCAGCCAAATCACCAAGCTGAACCCGATGCGGGCCTATTGCGTGGCGTTGTCTGCTGCGATCACCGTGATTGTGGCCAGCTGGCTGGGCCTTCCGGTGAGCTCGACCCATATCGCTGTTGGCGGCGTGTTTGGCGTGGGCTTCTTCCGCGAATGGGATGCCGAGCGGCGCATCAAGAAGGCACGGCTCGCTATGCCTGACCGTCCTGCCATGGCGACGGAAGAACGTCGACGCCGCAAATTGGTTCGCCGGTCGCACTTCATGACCATTATCGCGGCTTGGATCATCACGGTTCCCGCCGCAGCGATCCTGTCGGCGATTATTTTCTTGGGCATCTACACGATCATGATTTGATCGTATTGCCGATGAGTTTCAAAGGGCGCGGGCTTCAAATCCCGCGCCTTTTTTTGTGACTAGTCCTCAGCGCCGCTGATCACACCGCCAATTAGGTTTTCGCGCAGAAGCCGTTCGTTCAGGCTTGGACGGGGTTTGGCAAGCTCATCGAGATAGGCGCGTCTTTGACGGGCCTCTGCACGCACGATGGAGATCGCGTCTTCAGGGCTGACCGCGGTAAATGCAACGCTGTCATGTGCCCGCATTTGAGACAACCGATCGAGGTCGGACGAGATGACGGTCGCAATCTTCGGATAGCCGCCTGTCGTCTGGTGATCCGCAAGCAGCACTGTGGGAACGCCATCACCCGCCACCTGCACAGAGCCGCGCAGGATTGGCTCTGACGGGATGGAAAGGGCTTCGTTAAGCTTTAGTTGAGGGCCATTAAGACGTACGCCCATACGGTCAAATGCATCGGTGAGCTTATAGGGGGTGTTCAGAAATGTTGCGACCGAAGACGGTGCAAAGTGTTGGTCCTGCGGTCCGACCACAACGCGCGCCTGCCCATCGGGTTGGGCAAAGGCGGGGCAGGGGATGTCGCCCGTGCGATCGTTGCGGATTTGGGCATCTTCAATCTCGATGTCTTGACCGGATCGCAGCGCGCCGCCGCCAAACCCCGACATTGAATGTGTCGCCGTGTGCCCAAGCCATTTGCTCGCCTTCAGATCGCCTGCAAAGGTGAGGTAAGTCCAACTCCCCCACGCGCCACCTCTGATTGTAAGCTTTTCGCCCTCGTGTAACGTCTGCACTGTCCAAGCGGTCGTTTTGACGCCGGCGCAATCGACGGAAAACCCGCCACCGGCGACAGCAATACTTACCGCACCTTGTTTGCATTCTAGAACCAGCCCGCCAAGCGATACCTCTAGTCCGGTCGCGCCCTCGGGCTGGCCAAGCGCGGTATTCGCAATGGCAAAGCTGGTGCGGTCCATCGGTCCTGAAGCAGACACCCCGAACCGCATATGCCCGTCGCGCCCGCCATCTTGGATGGAGACCAAGGGGCCTGCATGAATGACTCGTAGGAGCGCGCTAATCATAGGGCCTCGCGTCGGACGCGGTTGAACGAAACGGTGTCCCCAACGTCGAACAGAAACGGGCGGTCCGGATTGCCGGTCATGATCTTTGCGGGCGTGTGGCCGATGATTGACCAGCCGGTTGGCATGACGATGGTGGTCGCAAGGCATTGCGGTCCGGCGATCATCACGCTGCCGGCGGGGATGTCACGCACAGGAGCGGTTTTGCGGGGAACCTGGATCGCCTCAGGCACGCCAGCCAGATACGCGTATCCCGGTGCAAACCCGTACATGCCAACGCGGTAACGCGCGGAGCTATGGGCCTGAATGACGGCGTCTTCGCTCATGCCACAGGCTTTGGCGACGGCTGCAAGGTCGGGTGAAAAGTCAGCCTCGTAGCATATGTCGAGCGTGTGATGCGTGGCCTGCGCATCGCTGGCGGGTGCCACGGGGAGTAGGGAACGAACATCCTTCTCGACCTGAACGTGATCGGTTTCCAGTGGGTCAAAAACCACAAGGAGGTTCACCAACGCGGGGACAACCTCTTGCAGTCCCTTGATTTGTGCCGTGGTGATCGCGTGATCCAGCGCGATGACCATACGATTAACGTCGTCGCTTATTTCAGAGGCGAAATCTACCAAGATGGCATGGTCAGCCACCGGTTTGAACTGCGGCGCGTTCATCCTTGTGCGAAGCCGGAAATCGTGATGCCCGCCGCAGAGAGGCGTTTGCGAATTGCACCGGCCATGGCAACAGCACCGGCACTATCGCCATGAACGCAGATAGACTGCGCGTCGAGGGCGATTGGATCACCATCAATGACGGGCATTAATCCTGTCTCGAGAAAAGCAATCAGACGCTCCGCGGCCTCATCCGGATCGTGGATCATCGCCCCGTCTTGCCCGCGCGGGACGAGCTGGCCGTTGGACAGATACCCCCTGTCAGCGAATATTTCAGAATACACTTCCATCTTAGCACTGCGCGCGGCTTGCTCCAGCTGCATGCCGGAAATCGCAAGGATGGAGAGCTCTGGATCAATCTGAGCCACTGCGCTCACAATCGCATCCGCCACGCCGCGATCCGCCGCAGCAAGATTGCCAAGCGCGCCATGAGGTTTCACATAGGTGACCTTGGTACCTGCCATCTTGGCGAGTGCCTGCAACGCGCCGATCTGCGCCGCAACCATGCGGCCGATCTCGACTGTGGGCATCGGAATGATCCGGCGCCCGAACCCTTCGCGATCATTATAGCCGGGATGCGCGCCGACAGTGACGCCGTTGTCACGGGCAAGGCACAGCGTTTCGTACATCGTCTCGGGGTCGCTTGCGTGACCGCCACACGCGATATTGGCGCTCGATACGATTGACAGCATGGCGGCGTCGTCGCCCATGGTCCACGGGCCGAAACTCTCTCCAAGATCGGAGTTCAGGTCGATGCTGCGAGACATGAGGTGCTCCTACTGTTGTCTGAATTTCTTCGCAGGATAGACCGTTTAGCGTGCGATGTAAGCGGCAACTGATCAAAACAATGGAGAAGTTACAATGTCAGACCGGAGTTGGTGTTGAGAAGGTACTGCGAGAAAATAGGGCTGCACGCGGCCCCAAGCTCGCGGGCTTGTCTGCCAATGGTTCCGGCTTCGACCTGCGGAGTAATCAGCCCGCGTGTATCTTGGTTCAACAGATAGCGTCGTGTTCGGGCCACAAGCGTTTCCTTGACGTCCTGTGGCAACCCTCCGTCGATCATGATCGCTTCAAAATCAATTACCGCGCAGGTGGACAGGGCGGCCTTGGCAAGCTCTTGCGCCGTTTGCCGAATCCAAGGCTCGACATAGCGGGCGTAAGGCGACCAGTCGTCGCTTTCCCAAAGCCCGCTGGGGTCCAGACCCACTTCAGACAAACGTGCTTCGAGCAGATGGATCGAGGCGATGTCGATGAGTTGGCGGCTTTCGCCGTTCGGCCCGACACTGCGCAAAGATCCCAAAGCGCCAGCATTTCCCTGATGACCTTCGAAAACGGAGTGGTTCAAAACGATACCGCCCCCGACGAATGCAGCAACAAAGAAGTAGGCATAGTCGCGAAACTCTTTGCCGCGCCCGTAGACATGTTCCGCACGACAGGCGGCGGTCGCGTCGTTAACGACATGCACGGGAAGATCACTGAACAAGGCGATTTCATCTTGAAAGCTCACCCCTTTCCACAGCGCAAATTCCTCCGCGGACGCGCCGACCATCTCGTGCCAGTTCCACAATTCGAACGGGGCGGCGATGCCGATACCGCATAGTCGTTGTTGAAGATCAGGGGTGAGGGTCGATGTCATCTCGTCCAGTCCGCTGCGGATAAACGCAAATATTTCTGCGGGCAGGGGATATGAGAAAGTCGTCGACACATCTGCGCGAATGACGCCGGTGAAGTCCATCAGAACAACTTTGGCGCTGCGTCGACCGATGTTTACACCAAGGGAGAACACCCCGTCAGGGGCCAGTGTCATCGGAACTGAGGGCTTGCCAACCTTCCCGCGCACAGGTGCGCCGCGGGCGAGCAATCCGTCCTTTTCCAGCTTTCGCAGAATGACAGAAACTGTTTGCGGTGATAGCCCCGCAATCCTTGCCAGATCACTTCCGGGCATAGCTCCGCCACGCTGCAACATTGACAGCAAAAGGCGTTCATTGTGGTTGCGCAAACCGCTTTGGTTTGCGCCGCCGCTGAGCGATCTGATTTTGGACCCGTCCATTTGCGTGGGACCCTATCCTCTACGATCTCATTAGAAAACATCGCATGCTAAATTAATAAATCAAGTTTATTTATTTATTGACCCTAGAATGCGAATCGAGTTTCCTTAGCGTCAGTTCCGCCGGTAGGGCGGGGTTCTGATCCGTATGACGGATCACAACATGTCTGGGAGGACACCATGAAAAAACTACTCGCTACCTCGGCTGTTGCGCTGACCACTCTGTCCGGTGCGGCATTTGCAGACGGCCACGCGGTCACTGCTTGCCTGATCACCAAAACCGACACCAACCCGTTCTTCGTCAAGATGAAGGAAGGCGCTGAAGCCAAAGCAGCAGAACTTGGCATGACGCTGAAGTCCTTCGCCGGTAAGGTCGATGGGGATCACGAAACGCAGGTTGCAGCCATCGAGACCTGCATCGCCGACGGTGCCAAGGGCATCCTGCTGACCGCATCCGACACATCCTCCATCGTGTCGTCAGTGAAGCAAGCCCGTGATGCCGGCCTCGTCGTGATCGCGCTCGACACCCCTCTTTCCCCGATTGATGCCGCAGACGCGACATTCGCAACTGATAATTTCCTTGCTGGTGAATTGATTGGCAAATGGGCTGCTGCGACACTCGGTGATGACGCTGCAAACGCCAAAATCGCCATGCTTGATCTGGGAGTATCTCAGCCCACTGTTGGCGTGCTGCGCGACCAAGGGTTCCTGCAAGGCTTCGGCATTGATCTGGGCGACCCGAACAAATGGGGCGACGAAACCGACCCACGTATCGTCGGCAATGACGTGACCGCAGGCAATGAAGAGGGTGGCCGCAAGGCGATGGAAAATCTCTTGGCGAAAGACCCTGAAGTTAACGTGGTCTATACGATCAACGAACCTGCCGCCGCAGGTGCATATGAAGCGCTAAAAGCGTTTGGTCGTGAAAACGACGTGCTGATCGTGTCGGTCGATGGCGGTTGCCCCGGAGTGCAGAACGTCAAGGACGGCGTGATCGGTGCTACCTCGCAGCAATATCCGCTGCTGATGGCGTCCAAGGGCGTCGAGGCGATTGCCGCTTGGGCCAAGGATGGCACCAAGCCAGCACTGACCCCCGGTAAGGACTTCTTCGACACAGGCGTGTCACTGGTCACCGATAAGCCTGCCGAAGGTGTCGAAAGCATCGACGTCGCCAAAGGCATGGAGCTATGCTGGGGTTAACGTCCGAACGGCTAAGCTAAAACAGGGGGGCGGGTCATCCCGCCCCTTCGTCTTCAACGGGAGGGAACGATGTCGAGCGCAGACACAGCAGATGACGGGGTCGCCAAATTCGTGCAACCCAACCGGGGCTTTCTGGGCACCGTCCAGCACTGGCTACACGTCAATCCGGCCTTGGTGCCGCTGATCGTCCTTGTGGCGTCAATCGTGGTCTTCGGGCTTTTGCTCGGCTCCAAGTTCTTCTCGCCCTTCGCGCTGACGCTGATCCTTCAGCAGGTGCAGATCGTCGGCATCGTCGCCGCAGCGCAGTCGCTGGTGATCCTGACCGCGGGTATCGACCTGAGCGTCGGGGCCATCGCGGTGATCTCTTCCGTGGTAATGGGACAGTTTACCTTCCGATACGGCCTGCCGGTCGAGGTCTCCATCATCTGCGGCCTGCTTTTCGGCACTGCCATTGGTGCTGTGAACGGTTGGCTGATCGCGGCCATGAAACTGCCGCCTTTCATCGTGACGCTGGGCATGTGGCAAATCGTGTTGGCCGCCAACTTCCTCTATTCCGCCAACGAGACCATTCGGTCTCAGGAGATCGCGGAAAACGCCGCGATGCTGCAATTGCTGGGCGCGAAGTTCAGTGTCGGCGGCGCTGTCTTCACCGTGGGCGTGCTGTTCATGGTGCTGCTGGTTCTCGTTCTGGCCTATGTGCTGCGTCACACCGCTTGGGGGCGCCATGTCTACGCTGTAGGTGACGACGCGGAAGCGGCCGAACTATCCGGCGTGAACGTCAAAGGCACGATCATTTCCGTTTACGCCGTCGCGGGGCTGATCTGCGCCTTCGCTGGCTGGGCTTTGATCGGGCGCATCGGGTCGGTCTCGCCAACCTCTGGCCAGCTTCTCAACATCGAATCGATCACCGCCGTGGTGATTGGGGGTATCTCGCTCTTTGGCGGGCGTGGCTCCATCCTCGGCACGTTCTTCGGCGCGTTGATTGTGGGGGTCTTCACCCTCGGCCTGCGCCTCATGGGCGCCGACGCGCAGTGGACCTATCTGCTGATTGGCGTGCTCATCATTGCGGCTGTGGCCGTGGACCAATGGATCAGAAAGGTGGCAGCGTAATGGAACCTATTCTCAAAGGACGCGGCCTCGTCAAACGCTATGGCAAGGTCACCGCACTCGACCACTGCGACTTCGACCTGATGCCGGGCGAAATTCTGGCGGTGATCGGCGATAACGGCGCGGGCAAATCCTCGCTGATCAAGGCGGTCTCCGGCGCGGTTGTGCCGGACGAGGGAGAGGTTTTCTTGGAAGGCCAGAAAATCCACTTCACCTCCCCCATCCAAGCGCGCGAGGCGGGGATCGAGACGGTCTACCAGACCCTCGCCATGTCTCCTGCCTTGTCGATTGCCGACAATATGTTCATGGGGCGCGAGTTACGCAAACCGGGTTTCATGGGCAAATGGCTCCGCCAGCTCGACCGCGCGAAGATGGAGCGTCTTGCTCGCGAGAAGCTGACCGAGCTTGGGCTGATGACGATTCAAAACATCAACCAAGCGGTCGAAACCCTGTCAGGTGGCCAGCGCCAAGGCGTCGCCGTGGCCCGTGCTGCGGCTTTCGGCTCCAAGGTCATCATTCTTGACGAGCCGACCGCCGCCTTGGGCGTGAAGGAAAGCCGCAAGGTGTTGGAACTTATTCAGGACGTGAAGTCGCGCGGCATCCCGATCATCCTGATCAGCCACAATATGCCGCATGTCTTCGAGGTCGCGGACCGTATCCATGTCCACCGCCTTGGCAAACGTCTTTGTGTGATCAACCCCAAAGACTACACCATGTCCGACGCGGTGGCCTTCATGACCGGCGCGAAGGAGGCTCCTGCACAAACGGAGGCCGCGTGACACACTCTGTTCCGCCGGAGGTTCTGACACTGATAAACGGCCTGCCCACAAAATCGCGCCGCCACCTGATTGCGGTCGCTGGCCCTCCTGCCAGTGGCAAGTCGACACTGGCCGAGCAACTGGCGGACATCCTGCCAGACGCTGCAGTGGTGCCGATGGACGGCTTTCACCTCGACAATGATGTATTGTCGGAACGTGGCCTGTTGGGTCGCAAGGGTGCGCCACAAACCTTCGACGCGCTGGGGTTCGTGGACCTCGTCAAAGCGCTGCGAGAACCTGCCACGGTGTCCTACCCGACGTTCGACCGCATCCGCGATTGCGTAGTGCCGGATGGCGGCGAGGTAAAAGCCGACTGCAAAACGGTGATCGTGGAGGGCAACTATCTGCTATTGGACAGCGCCCCGTGGAACCAGCTGCACAAGCTTTGGGACGTCGGCATTTTCCTTGATGTGCCGCCCGAAATGCTGCGCGAGCGTCTGCTGCAACGCTGGCGCGACCACGGCTATTCAGAAGCGGAAGCGTTAACGAAAGCTGAATTGAACGACCTGCCCAACGCACAGGTGGTGATGCAAAGCGCGGTCAACGCCACGCATATCGTTAACGATGCCTAGATAATCTCGTCTTCATCGAACAACGGGTCTTCTTCCAATTGCACGGACAAATCCTCTACGGCGGTTTCCGCACGGGCATTGGAGACGACCTCCGCGATGTGATAAATCGCGTCGCCTTCATTCACGATAGGCATCACCGCGCGACCGATGATGATCCCGTCGAAGGATGCGAACAACTCCACTTCGTTTTCGCCGAACGGGTCAGAGACCGCCGCAAGCAACTCTCCATCTTCGACCACATCCCCTTCGCTTTTGAACGCACGTAAAAGTCCGCCTGCGGGTGCTCGCACCCACTTCGATGACTTGCACAGAATGGAGTTGGCCTTGGCCGGGGTCACCGCCTTACGCGGCAACATCTCGCGCGTGGCCATCACCCGCAGGATACCCGCGACACCGGCCCGCACATACATCTCGTCAAATCGCAGACCTTCGCCGGCCTCATAAAGCAGCACGTCAATTCCGCGATCCCGCGCCGCTGCACGCAGTGACCCGTCGCGCAGCGCGGAGGTCAGGATAACTGGTGCTCCGAACGCGTCAGCGAGTTCCATTTTCTTGCGGGAGGTACCGGAGACCCTGATTTGCGGCAGGTTGGTGCGGTGAATGGCGGCAGAGTGCAGATCAATGCCAAAACTACACCGCTCGACAACATGTCTCATGAAGTCATGCGCAAGGCGTGACGCCAATGATCCGGTGGGCGTGCCGGGAAAACAGCGGTTCAAATCGCGTCGGTCCGGTAGATACCGCGAATGGTTGTGGAAGCCGAAAGCGTTCACAATCGGAACCACCAGCAAGGTACCCCGCAGGGAACCCAGTGATTTTGTGCGTAAAAGGCGGCGCAAGATTTCGACGCCAATCACCTCGTCGCCATGAATGCCCGCCGACACAAACATCGTCGGTCCCTGCCTTTTCCCGTGGATCACATGCACGGACATGGTGACGGGTGTATGATCCGACAAGGTCGATATCGGCAGGTTCACCGTCTTGCGGGTTCCAGCGTCGATAGAGACACCACCAATTTCAAAAGCGTCTCTTTTCGTCATGGGGCAGAAGCCTTGCCGAGATCTGCCACCATGGCATCCCGCATGATGAATTTTTGGGGTTTACCTGTGACCGTCATTGGAAGCTCGTCCTTGAATCGAATATGGGTCGGCAACTTGTAGTGGGCAATCTGGCCTTTGCAAAAGGCGCGAATGTCATCGTGGGTCGTTTGGGCTCCGTCACGCAATACGAGCCACGCGCAGACCACCTCGCCATAGGTGTCATCGGGGATGCCGAACACCTGCACTTGAGACACGTCGGGGTGGGTGAACAGGAACTCCTCTATTTCGCGTGGATAGATGTTTTCTCCACCACGGCAGATCATGTCTTTGACCCGCCCAGTAATCATCACGTAGCCCTCATCATCCATGGTTGCCAGATCGCCGGTATGCATCCAGCCGTCGCGAATGACGCTGGAGGTCTGTGCGTCTTCGCCCCAGTATCCCTGCATCACCGAATACCCGCGTGTCAGCAACTCGCCCTGCGTTCCGACTTTCACTGTTTGCCCGTTCTCGTCCACGATCTTTACTTCCACATGAGGATGGATGCGCCCCACGGTGCCGACGCGCTTGTCCAGCGGATCATCAAGGCCGGACTGGAACGATACGGGCGAGGTCTCCGTCATTCCGTAAGCGATGGTCACACCGGTCATGTGCATGTCGCGTTGCACCTTTTTCATAATCTCGCGCGGACAGGGCGCGCCCGCCATGATCCCCGTCCGCAGGTGGCTCAGGTCAAACGTGTCAAATTCCGGCAAAGCCATCTCGTTGACGAACATGGTGGGTACGCCGAAAAGTGCTGTGCACTTCTCGTCATGCACGGCTTGCAACGTATCGCGCGGCTCGAACCCCTCACCGGGGATCACCATGGTTGCCCCATGGGCCACACAGCCAAGCGTGCCCATCACCATGCCGAAGCAATGGTAGAACGGTACCGGAATGCAAAGCCGGTCAGCCTTGGTGAAGGCCATGGTGGCGGTGGTGAAATAGGCGTTGTTCACGATGTTGTGGTGCGTCAGGCAGGTGCCCTTCGGGTGCCCCGTCGTGCCCGAGGTGTACTGAATATTAATCGTGTCATGGGGGGCGAGCGTTGCCGAAATCGCGTCGAGCCGTTCGGTATCATCGGACAAGATGTCGTCGAACGCCAGAAACCCGTCCGGCGCGTCCCCCATGGCAATGAGGTGGCGCAGAGTGTCCGGCTTTGGATCGACCGCGCGGATCATTGCAATGTAGTCCGACGATTTGAAATTTTGGGCGGTGACAAGAGCCGAGCAGCCGACTTTGTCCAGCGCATAGGAAAGCTCTGACTGGCGGTAGGCCGGATTGATGCATACCAGAATGGCTCCGATGCGCGCAGTGGCAAACTGTGTCAGTAACCACTCGACACGGTTCGGCGACCAGATGCCGACGCGGTCACCCTTGCCAAGGCCGAGATCGAGAAAACCCGCCGCAAGACGGTCCACCTGCTGGGCAAACTCCGCATAGGTCCAGCGGATGTTTTGCTTGGGAAAGATACAAGCTTCGTGGTCAGGCAAGCGCTTGGCGGTTCGGGCAAGCAGGGCCGGAATAGTCAGATCAAGCAGCGGCGTATCGGCTACGCCGGAAACATGCGAAAGCCCACCGATAGGGCGCCTGTTGGTCATGGTGTTGTCCTCCCTGATATTGAGAACCTACGCGCTAGATCGCGCGCCGCCAATGGGCCTATTGCGCGTCATCCAGCCAGATCGTGACGGGACCGTCATTTACCAAGCTGACCGCCATGTCTGCGCCAAATTCACCAGTTTCTACCGCGACACCACAGGCCGCTAAATCTTTTGCAAACTTCTCGTAAAGTGCGCGCCCTTCGTCCGGGCGGGCAGCGGCCGAAAAGCCCGGGCGGTTCCCACTGCGCGTGTCCGCTGCCAATGTGAACTGGCTGACGACAAGCGCGGAGCCTCCGATGTCCACCAAGGATCGGTTCATCTTGCCGGCATCATCCTTGAAGATTCGCAGTTTGGATATTTTGGAGGCCAGCTTAGCGGTCTGATCAGGTGCGTCGTCTGCCATTGCACAGATTAAAATCAACAGGCCTGCGCCACACGCCCCGACCTGTTCGCCGTCAACGGAAACCGACGCGCGCGAAACCCGTTGGACGAGCGCCCTCACAACTCATACGCCCAAGGCGGGTTTGCGCCCGCGCGCGACACCGTAATTGCGGCAGTTTTGCTGCCCATGGCCATTGCCGTACGAAGCGTGTCCGCAGGCAAGGCGGCGAGCGTTGCTTTATCCAATGCGCCTTCTTGCTGTAGCCCTGCAAGAAAGCCCGCGTTGAAAGTGTCGCCCGCGCCAACCGTGTCGACAACGTCAACTTTAAGTGCGGGAACAGCAACGCGGTGTTCAGGCGTGTAGCCAATCGAGCCTTCGGAGCCTTGGGTGATCAAAACAACCTTGGTGCCGCGTGCGATAAGATCGGCAGCGAGGCTGTCCAGATCGCCTTCGCCTTCCAGCCAGTGCAGATCTTCGTCGCTTAGCTTTACGACATCCGAAATCGCCATCATCGATTTGATGCGCGTGACATAGGCGTCTCGGTCGGTAATGAAGGACGGGCGGATATTCGGGTCGATCATGGTCACACGGGACGGAGCCTCGCGGGCCATCAGCGCCTCGTAGGCGGAACCGCACGGCTCCCCGACCAACGAGATGCCACCGAAGAACAGGGCCGTGATGTCAGCGGGCAAGACCGGCAAATCGGCCTCGGTCATCACCCGCAAGGCGCTGTTCTCGTCGTAAAAGGTATAGGTGGCGTGGCCATCGGTTAGGCGCACGAAGGCCAGTGTCGTCGGTCGCGCGGACCGGAACGCCAGATCTGAGGAAACGCCTGCCTCACTTAACTTGGTTTCCAGCATCTCGCCAAACAAGTCGGTAGACAGACCACAGAAGAACCCAGGGGCAGCGCCCAGACGTCCCAAGGCGATGGAGGTATTGTAGACAGCACCGCCCGCATAGGGGGCGAAAGCCAGCTCTCCCTCTTGGGAGACGCGGGGCAACATGTCGATAAGGGCTTCGCCGCAGCACAGGATCATTATTGCCACCTTGGGTTATTGGTTCAGGGCCATTCCATACCCAACAGCCAAAGCCACCAGCAAGCCAATGATGACCGCAATCGCAATTTTGGCGGAAGAGTATGGGCGTTCGCCTTTTACAGTACCAGTCTGACCGTTGACGACAAAGCGATACGTCTTGCCGCGATACTTGTAGGCGGCCATCCAGACGGGCAGCAAAATATGCTTGAAGGTCACGTCCTTGACGGTGGTGTTGGCCGAGGTGATGCGCTGCTTGTCGCCACCGATGTCGAAGCGGATGTCGCGGGTAATCATCGCGTCCATCTTGGCGCGTGCCTCCAGAAACCCGGTTTCCAGGTCGACGGTGTAGCCCTCGGCCCGAAATCCGGCGAGATATTCGGGCGTGTAAGGGGCAAGCTGGGACAGCTTCCAAGGCGCCAACGCGTCGGTGTAGCTTTTTGGCAGAGAGGTCGAGGCCAGAACCAACACATCGTCAAAGAACCGCGCCACGCGCCCACCAACTGCAGACCAATGTGTTTTGGCGACGCGCTGCTGGTGGCGTTTGCCATCGCGCATCACGGTGCGGGTTTCATAATAAATTTTGCCACGCTGACCGGTGTAGCTGGTCTTGGTGTCCGCGTCATACGTCCAGAATGGCACGTAGATACCGCTAAGCTTGCGGCCCTTCTTGGCGTATTCCTGCAAACCGTTCGGAGCAAACCAACGCTTGCCCAGCCAATCGACCATGGCCTGTTGCGCGTCCCGCTCTGCGATCTCGAACGGCAGTACGGCACGAGGCTTGATGTGGCGATGTGTTCCGGTGTCAGTGACGACGGGGGTGGCACAAAACGGGCACTCTGCAGCATGGCTGTCGGGGTCAAACTCGACCTGCGCCCCGCAGTTGGGGCAGCTGGAGACGCGCGTCTCCTCCAGTTCGGAATCTTGAAGCGTGCCGCGAATTGCCGATTGGAAATCCAATTCGCGGATGTTGGACTGGACCGCTTCCAGCATGGGCTCCACATTGCCGCAATGGTCGCACTTGAGCGCGTTGTCATCCGGATCGAACCGCAAGTCGGAACCGCAGGTGTCGCACGGAAACCTGTGCTCGATTTCCGGAGCTGTCTTGTCGAGTGGGTTATCGCTCATGACGTGGGTATGTCCGCAGGTTCAGCGTTAATGGCAATGCGATGGATCAGGTGGCAGGGTGTTCGTCCCGCCGCCAAATCGATCATCAGGCTTGCGGCGGCGGAGGCGGCAGAACTGTGAAAAGCTGCGCAAGTTCCTGCACATCCTCGGCGGGCATCCATCCGTCCTGGCCTGCTGTCCAAACAAGTGTTTCGCGCTGCAATGCGCCATCCGCTGCCATACGTCCCATGGCCGCCTTGGAATACGGTCCCTTGGTCTCGCCAGCTTCTGCGATGTGCCAGACATGTTCGACCGGTGGCGGGGGCGGGGCGGCGTGGGTGGCTGGTGCGGCTTGTGCCGCTTGACCCCAAGGCCCGCCATGGCCCATCTGGCCTGCCATCGCCATACCGAGACCCGCGCCGATACCTGCACCCATGCCACCGCCGGCGGCACTCGTATTCGAGGCAGCAGCGGTCATGGCTTCGGCGGCGGAATACTGGGTGAACTTGCCCAAATCGCCCGCAATGCCCATGGAGGAGCGTTTGTCCAAAGCGGCCTCAACCGCTGGCGGTAGTGATATGTTTTCGATGTAGAATTCCGGGATCGTCAGGCCGTATTGCGCAACAATCGGCGAGATGGCCGCTGCGATGAGCTTGCCCAGATCACCAGTATTTGCAGCCATGTCCAGCGCGGGAATGCCGGAAGATGCAATCGCGCGGGAGAACTCTTGCACGATGATGTTGCGGATCTGGAAGCTGATCTCGTCCATGGTGAATTCACCGTCAGTGCCGACGATCTCGCGCAGGAAGACGGCAGGGTCGGTGATGCGGACGGAATAGGTGCCGAAGGCGCGGATGCGCAGGGGGCCGAATTCGGGATCGCGCAGCATGATCGGGTTTTTGGTGCCCCATTTCAGGTCGTTGAAACGGGTGGTGTTGACGAAGTATATCTCGGATTTGAACGGCGATTTGAAGCCGTGATCCCAGTGGTTCAGCGTCGTGAGGATCGGCATGTTGTTCGTCTCGAGCATATACAGCCCCGGCGTGAACACGTCGGCCAGCTGGCCTTCATGCACGAACACCGCTGCCTGCCCCTCGCGTACGGTCAGCTTTGCGCCATATTTGATCTCGTGACCTTCACGCTCGAAGCGGGAGACCATGGTATCGCGGGTGTGATCAACCCAATGAATGACGTCGATAAACTCGCCGGTCAGAAAATCAAAAATACCCATGTGGTCCTCACTAATTGGTCTTCGGGTTAGCTTTCACCGCCCAACAGCTCCGACGCGATTACTTCAACGATCGGGCGGGCGCGGGCGGGGGATGTTCCAAGCGGAAGCCGCTGGTCATACAATATCTGGAGCAAGATTTCGTCGTGGCGCGTCAGCAGCGCGAATTCGTCGTCATCGTTGAAAATGGAAGGTCGCGCGGCAGGGCTATCGTTGCTAAGGCCCAGTCCTTGGGCGATTTCCTCGTGATAGCAGCTTTGACGCAAAAGATCGGGATGCTCGGCGCGCACGATGGCCACAGCAGAATGGAAGCTGTTAGGCGTGTCCGCATCCGAGAAGGCATAAACGGCGCAATAGATGGGGCGCGGCATGCTGGTGATCTGCCGCGCAATGCCAGCGTCCAATCCGGGGATCAGCTTCATGAGTTGAGGGCCGAACGCTTCGATTTCGTCGATGGTCAGGACAGCCACGTGGAAATTGCCTTTGCCGCGTGTCACGCCAACCTTTGCACCGGACACTCTCGAAAGGCGACGGGCATAATTTGCGACGGTTTGCTGGTCTTTGGTTCGGATGCTTTGGGGAACAGCGGGGCCGAACTGCATCGAGATGTTGATCGGCTTTTCCCACCTTTGAACGCGGCCTTCCGACCGCTGGTTCGTGTAGAGCCCGTCAACAAGGGTGAACTCGTTGAAAACCCCGATCTGTATGAAGTTATTCACCAATTGGCGCTTGGAGAACGGCGTGTCGATGCCGCCGCCATCCGTGCGCAGCAAACCTTGCGAAAGCAAACTGCGTTGGACTTGGGCATAATAGGCCGACAACTCTTTCGACCGCTCGGAAGGCTCGACCAGTTTGGGGGCTGGCTTCGGGGCAGGGGCCACGCGCTGCTCCGGGCGCGGGCTGGACACAGGTGCGTCGCAGGCTGACAGCGTCACCGCCATCAGCCCTGCAAGTGCGATATGGAGCGAAGCCCGCATCAATCAGCCTGTGGACGAGCCGATATTGTGGCCCGACGCGGTGCCCCGTGCGGAGGCGGATGCAAGCGTATCGCGAAGCTCCCCTTCCATGCGTTGCAACTCCACTTCGGCCTCGGCACGTTTGCGCTTGCCTTCGTCGGCGATTTGCAGGCTTTCCTCGATGGTCCCGATAAGATCCGCGTTGGCTTGTTTGACTGCTTCGATATCGAACACGCCGCGTTCCATTTCCTCACGAACCGCCTTGTTGGCCGTGCGCAGGTTTTCGGCGTTGGCAGTCAGCAGCTCGTTGGTTAGATCGTTCGCGTCCCGCACGGCGGCGGCAGCCTCGGAGGAGCGCTGGATCGTCAGTGCCTGTGCCAGTTGAGTTTCCCAAAGTGGCACGGTGTTCACGAGGGTGGAATTGATCTTGGTAACCAGCGACTTGTCGTTTTCCTGCACCAAGCGAATGGACGGCAGCGATTGCATGGTTACTTGACGGGTCAGCTTCAGATCGTGAACGCGCCGTTCCAGATCGTCGCGGGCCGCACGCAAATCGCGCAATTCTTGGGCCACCATGACTTGATCGTTTTCTTTGGCCTTTTTCACAGCGGCTTCTTTGGCCGGAATATCTTTGCTGTCGAGCTCTGCGATCTTTTCCTCTCCGGCGGTAATGTAGAGCGCCAGTTCGTCATAGAAATCCAAAGTGCGGTCATACAACACGTCGAGTGACTTGATGTCCTTGAGCAGCGTATGTTCATGCGACAGCAAATTGTTGGTGATCTTGTCGATCTGGCCCTGAACGGTTTCATAGCGCGCCATGAATTTTGCAGCAGGTGCCGCGCGGCCCAGCAGCTTTTCCCACCAAGAGCGCTCGCGGCGCATGTCCATCTCGGAGATCGAGAACCCGCGAATGGTGGTGACGATGTCGCGCAAGCTGCCGCCAGCGGGGCCAACGTCTTTGTTCTTCACGTCGGCCAGCATCGATTGGCTGATCTCTTGCAAGCCGGCTTGCGCACCCGACCCGAACGACACGATGGAGTTCGTGTCGGTCATGTCAATCTCGTCCATGCGACGGCGAATTTCGGCGGCAACAGGTGCTTCGGCTTTTGCCAATGGCACAAGATCGGTTGAGGGCTCTTTAAGCACCACCGCCGTCAGCTCTGCCAGAGCTTGGGTGGATTGTTCAGCCTTTTGGCGGACAGTATCGGACATAAGTTATTCCCCTTCGTTCAGGCGGATGCCTTCGCGCTGCAAACGGTCGCGCAGCACGTCGATTTCAATATCTAGATCGGTGCGATTATCCGACAGAAGCGCCTGATTTTTCGCGGTGAAATTTGCCTCAAGGTCGTCAAGAAGCGAGGTGTAGTCCGCTTTTACGGACGGGTCGCGGCCTTGGGCGTATAGCTTGGAAAACTTGATCGTCGCATCTTTGGCCCCCAGCAAATACACGCCCAGATAGCGGCGCGCGGTAGTCAGGTCGCGTGGATCGTTTTCCACCGTGCGGAAGAAGGACCGCGCGGTGGCTTGGAATTGCTCGACACGGGCGATCATGGTGCGGTCGCCCGCTGTTGCGATCGCGTCGGTCATCGCGCGCAGGTGGCGCTCGGCCTCGTCGACGGCACGCGCGACGCGGTCGGTCTGGAACGTGTCCACGCCTTCGAGTGCTTTGTCCCGCATCGGGTCCAGCCCGAACGATGCCAAATGCAAGATTACGGCGATGATGCCGTAAAGGACGCCATCCATCAGGCTGGTATCAAGTGTGGCAACGCCAACACCCAACCCGAGGGCGATCGCGCCAAAAATCTTACGCGGAATGGCAGGGCGACGGGCAATGGTCCGCGCTTCATAGGCGTTTTGCGCGTCAATGCCTTCGCGGGTCAGCCAAGCCCCAAGCGCCATAAGGGCGAACGCACCGATGGCTACGGCCATGTCGCGGGCACCGTCACCGATGGAGGTGAAAAGGATGGGCAAGGCCACGAGGAATAGCAAATTGGCGCGGGTCCGTCCCTTGGCAGGTTGCTTGCCACTCAATGGGGAGGTTTTGGGCGCGGTCGGACCGGTCCCGTCCGGACTAAACTGCCCGCCGAATTTCTGCGCCATCAGATCGCGCCCGCCGACGCCATGGCCACGAGTGCCAAGAGCAACACATATGCGATTTTTTGAAGTGCGCTGGCAGACATACCACCCCCGATGGCCGTTCTAGAGAAATCGTGCACGGCAAACATAGGCACTTGCCGCGCAACTTACCAGAAGTTCAGTGACCGCTTGTTTGCGTGCTGGCACGTTCGGCTGCCAGCTTTTTGGCGTAACCCGACTGAATGAATTCCACGACGAACAACACAACAACCGAGAAGTAGAAGGTGGATTTGGACATCGGAATGATCGGGTAGCCGAAAACATGCAGCGCCAGATCGTCATTATGGGTAGCATGCGCCGCTGCGACGCCTGCCTCGCCTAACAAGACAACGCCGACGATCAGCAAAATGAACAGGCCCAAGACCTCGTACATCCGGTTTTTTTGCAGGAACGCCGTCACGCCGTCAGCAAGCAACAGCATGGCAAGACCAGAGATCAGGATTGCTGCGGCAAGCACGGGGAAGACTTCGGTAATTGCAATGGCCGAGAGGACCGAGTCAAAGCTGAAGATCAAATTCATGAAGATGATAAGGCCGACGACCTTTACCGCAGACTTGCCCGACTTGGCTTCGACGTCATTGCCCAAATGCTCCACGGACAGCATATGGCTGATCTCTTTGACGGCCGTATACATGATGAACATCCCGCCGAAGACGAAAACACAGGTCGCGAAGTTCACACCACCAGTCAGGATGCCTTCCCACGCGAAGACATAGAAGGGTTCTGTGAGCGAGCCGAGGAGTTCGACCATCGCAAACAGCAAGACGATGCGCAAAACCACGGCGAGGATGATGCCCCAGAACCGCACCGCCTTCTGATGCGCCACGGGCGCGCGTTGGCTCTCGATCGAGATGTAGAGCAAGTTGTCGAAGCCCAGCACCGCTTGCAAAAAGCACAGCATCAGCAGGTTGAAGAAGTTTTCTATGGTGAAAAGGTCGGCCATGAATAATGCCCCCCGCAGTTTATTTTTGTGTCGGAGCTATCAAATACAGCACATGCCTCAGGGGGCAAGGCTCGGCGCGTTACAGGCGGCGACGCTTTTGCGGCGTCTTTTTCTTCAACATCGGCTTTTCGTTGTCTTCGCGCAGACCAAGCTGCTCGCGCAAGACGCGGCCTTTGACCTCTTCGACTTCCCCCGGCTTCAACTCGTTCAAGCGGAACGGACCATAGCTGACGCGGATCAGGCGGTTCACCTTCAGGCCGACCTCGCCCATCGCGCGCCGGATTTCACGGTTCTTACCTTCGCGGATGCCGACAGTAAGCCAGGCGTTAGCCCCTTGCTGGCGGTCGAGTGTGACCTCCATCGGCTGGAACTTTTCACCTTCAGAGACCACGCCCCGACGCAGCGGCTCAAGCGTGCTGTCCTCGGGCGTGCCATTCACGCGAACGCGGTATCTGCGCAACCAGCCAGTAGACGGCAGCTCCAACTGGCGTTTGATCGCGCCATCATTGGTAAGCAGCAGCAGTCCTTCGGAATTGATATCGAGACGCCCGACGCTGACGACGCGCGGCAAGGTATCTTTCAACGCTTCAAAGACCGTGTCGCGGCCTTTTTCGTCGGATTCGGAGGTCACCAGCCCGATGGGTTTGTAATAGCGCCAAAGGCGTGTCGGCTCGGGCGCGGCAAGGGGTTTGCCGTCAACAACAATCTCATCCGCATCGGTCACGTTGAGGGCAGGGGACAGAATCTGCTTGCCATTCACAGTGACGCGACCGGCTTCGATCATCGCTTCGGATGCACGACGCGAGGCGATGCCCGCGCGGGCCAGAACTTTGGCGATGCGGTCGCCCTTGGGTGTCTCGTTGCTCATAGAGCAGGGCCTACGCCCTTGGCGGGAGCTTGTGAAGGGGGTATCGGGGATCATGGTATTCACCTCGCATATGGATTTGGCGCTTGAAGAAGCGCGACTGGCAGCCGAGCGCGGCGAAGTGCCCGTGGGTGCGGCCATTGTGTCAGCGACGGGCGAAGTGCTGGCGAAAGCGGGCAACCGCACGCGGGAATTGAACGACCCGTCAGCCCACGCTGAAATGTTGGCAATCCGCGAGGCATGCGCGCATTTAGGCTCGGAGAGGCTGGTTGGGTGCGACCTCTATGTGACGCTAGAGCCTTGTGCGATGTGTGCTGGTGTGATCGCAGCGGCACGGATCGCGCGCATCTACTATGGCGCATCCGATCCGAAATCGGGTGGCACGGCCCATGGTGCAAAGGTGTTTTCCCATCCGCAATCCCACCATAGCCCAGAGATTTATGACGGCATTGATGCCAAGGCGTGCGAGGCGCTGTTGACCGAGTTTTTCGCTGCGCGGCGGTAAGGCGCGACTGCAACGCAGGTCAGAAGGCCACTGAATAACTTCGTCAGCACATCTAGTTTAGATCAGCTCACTCGTATGACGGCCCTCGCCCCGCGACTCTGACGCTTGAAGCCAGCCAAGTGCGACGTTAAACGGGGGCAAGTTTGGCAAGGAGACCTTCATGTCCATCGACACAGCAACCGCCGCCCGAGTGGCAAAGCTGGCCCGTATTGCGGTGCCGCAAGAAGAATTGCCAAAGCTCGCCGACGAGCTGAATGGCATCATTGCCTTCATGGAGCAGCTTAACGAGGTGGATGTAGAGGGTGTCGAGCCTATGACCTCCGTGACGCCGCAGCGCCTGAAACGCCGCGAGGACGTGGTGACGGATGGCAGTCAGCAAAAGGCTGTGTTGGCCAATGCACCCGACGCGCGGGAAGGCTTTTTTGCAGTGCCGAAGGTGGTGGAATAATGGCTGATCTTAATAAACTCGGTATCGCCGAAGCCCGCGACGCGCTGCGCAAGGGTGATGTTACTTCTATGGAGCTGACCGAAGCCTGTCTGGGCGCTATCGAAGATGCGGGCGCGTTGAGCGCCTTTGTGCACAACACGCCCGATATTGCCCGCGCGCAAGCCGCAGCTGCTGATACGCGGATCAAATCGGGTGATGCGCCGGATATGTGCGGTATCCCGTTGGGTATCAAGGATTTGTTCTGCACCAAGGGCGTGCCGTCACAAGCTGCGTCACGTATTTTGGAAGGGTTTAAGCCGGAGTATGAAAGCACCATCACACAGCAATTGTGGGATGCGGGCTCTGTCATGCTGGGCAAGCTGAACATGGACGAATTCGCCATGGGGTCGTCCAACGAGATGTCCGTATATGGCGATGTGGTCAACCCGTGGCGCCGTGGCAATGACGATGCACCGTTGACGCCCGGCGGCTCGTCCGGTGGCTCCGCGTCCGCTGTTGCGGCCGATTTGTGTTTGGCTGCGACCGGAACGGATACGGGTGGCTCAATCCGTCAGCCTGCGGCTTTTGTTGGCATCACGGGCCTGAAACCGACCTACGGACGCTGCTCGCGCTGGGGCGTTGTCGCCTTCGCCTCTTCGCTGGACCAAGCCGGGCCGATGACCAAATCGGTGCGTGACGCGGCGATCATGCTGGGCGCTATGGCGGGGCATGACCCGAAAGATTCGACCAGTGCCGAACTGGCTGTACCGGATTTCGAGGCCGCTTTGACAGGCGACATTCGCGGCAAGAAGATCGGCATCCCGAAGGAATACCGGATGGAAGGTATGCCGCCCGAGATCGAGCAGCTATGGGCTGACGGCACGGCGATGCTGAAAGACGCGGGTGCAGAGATCATCGACATATCCTTGCCGCACACCAAATACGCCCTGCCAGCTTACTATGTGGTGGCTCCGGCAGAAGCCTCGTCCAACCTTGCGCGCTATGACGGCGTGCGCTTTGGCCATCGCGCGAAGATTGGCCATGGCGACGGCATCACCGAGATGTATGAAAAGACCCGCGCTGAGGGCTTCGGCCCCGAAGTGCAGCGCCGCGTGATGATCGGCACCTACGTGCTGAGCGCCGGTTTCTACGACGCCTATTACAACCGCGCCCGCAAGGTGCGCTCTTTGATCAAGAAAGATTTCGAGGACGTCTTCGCCGAAGGCGTTGACGCGATCCTGACGCCAGCAACCCCGTCGGCGGCTTTCGGCCTAGGCGAGATGGCGAATGCTGATCCGGTGCAAATGTATCTCAACGATGTCTTTACAGTCACAGTCAACTTGGCGGGCCTTCCGGGCATCGCAGTTCCTGCTGGCCTTGATAAACAAGGGCTTCCGTTGGGGTTGCAACTGATCGGGCGTCCTTGGGAAGAGGGCGATTTGCTCAACACAGCCTATGCGCTGGAGCGGGCAGCCGGTTTTGTGGCGAAGCCTGCCAAATGGTGGTAATCTTCCAAGCAACTTAGAGAAGTGAGGCTTGTTATGCGTGGTTTGTATGCAGTGTTTGTCGTGGCAGGATTGGTGGCGTGTGGCCCGACTGTGCCTGATAGCGGGGCCGGTGTCGGTTTCGACGACTACGACACCTATCGGTCGCAAAAGCAGGCGCGCGACGCGGAGCTTCGCGCTCAGCGCTCCGGCAGGCAAACAACCGCGCCGACACCGGGACAGCAAACGGCTAGCGACGCGGTAGCCGCAGTGCGGGGATCTTCTAGCCAGCAAGCTCGTGGCGAGAGTGTGCCCGCGGGCATCCAGAATACCTCGCCTAACGCGCCCGTTCCGGATTTGAACAACCCGTCAATTTCTGACGAGCAGGACTTTCAGGCAGTCTCCAGCCGTCAAAGCATTGAAAGCGACGCCGAGCGCCGCAAGGCCCAAAGCGCGCAATACCAAGTTATTGCGCCGAAGGCCGTCCCCAGCCGCCCGGGTGGTGGTGCTCCAACTCCGGTCGAGTTTGCCCTGCAAACCAGCCATCCCGTTGGCCAGAAGGTTTATCGCCGCTCTGTATTCTCCGCGAGCAAAGCTGCCAAAGCGTGTGCAGGCTTCAGCTCGGTCGAGTTGGCGCAAGATGCTTTCCTGAAGGCAGGTGGCCCGCAGAAAGACAAGTTGGGCGTGGATCCTGACGGCGACGGCTACGCCTGCGGATGGAATCCAGCGAAATTCCGCGGCCTTGTAAATAAAGGCTAGTTTGGTGACGCCGGACTGGCGACCCTCGCCCAATTTCGGCGCGCGCAAGGGCGGTGCTACGCCTGAGCTTATCGTGCTGCATTACACGGCGATGGAAAGCTGCGATGCGGCATGTCGAACGCTGTGCAATCCCGACAACGAAGTTTCGGCGCATTACCTGATCCGCAAGGACGGTCAGGTTGTCCATATGGTGGACGAGCGCGCGCGCGCATGGCACGCGGGGGCCGGAACGTGGCAGGGGCGGGGGGATGTGAACTCCCGATCCATCGGGATCGAGCTCTCAAACACGGGCTTTACACCCTTCTCGGCACCGCTGTTCGACAATCTGGAACTTCTGTTACGCGGAATTATGACCCGATGGCATATTCCGGCCGCTGGTGTAATAGCTCATTCGGATTTTGCCCCGGGGCGTAAGATTGACCCGGGCCGCAGGTTCGACTGGCAGCGGCTGGCGCGGCAGGGCTTGGCCATTTGGCCGACGCCGCTGGAACCCGCAGATGCCGACTTGGCCCAGTTCACCAGCGCTGCGATCGCATTCGGCTATCCCGATGATGTGGACCCTGAAACCGTATTGGCAAGCTTCCGGCTTCGGTTCAATCCAACGGCTGAAGGACCTGTCACAACGCGCGACGTGGCGATGGTAAAAGCGCTGGCGCGCGAGTTCGGGATTGACCGGATGGCAGCGGGCGCGTAGGCGAGGCACTGCGCGGAGGGCCGGATGACCGCGGGCCTTCGGGTTCGAGGAAAGTCCGGACTCCACAAGGCAACGGTGCCGGGTAACGCCCGGGCGGAGCAATCCGACGGAAAGCGCCACAGAAAAGAAACTGCCCTCGCATGCGGGGGTGAGGGTGAAACGGTGGGGTAAGAGCCCACCGCGCCGCTGGCAACAGGGGTGGCACGGCAAGCCCCACCGGGAGCAATGCCAAATAGGAACCGCGTGGAGGCTTGCCTCCGGGGATGCTTTGTCCCCAGCAGGTTCGGGTTGGCAGCTAGAGGGTCGCGGGTAACCGTGGCCAAAGATGAATGGTCATCCAGAGGGGGCAACCCCTTGGACAGAATCCGGCTTACAGGCCCTCCGCGCATATTTTCCTGACCGATCGCGCCGCTGCGTCCGAAGCCAGCCCTATAATTTCATCTTGGCAAAAATATTCCCGCCGGAGGCTTCGACCTTAAATTCGGGTCCCACCAGCGGATTTGATTTCAGTCCTTCACTACTAATCCCCCAAACACCATTAATCCCCCAAAGCGATCCCTTCGCGTCTTGGGTCAGCACCACCGAGCAGCCCGTTCGGCGTCACGGCGATGGCATGAAGTCCGGAGGTCAAGGCGCGCGCACCGGTCTCGAATCCCATGGCCGTTAGCGGTTCGCCGAATTGGGTGGCCGTGGTGTCTTCCTCCAGATCATAGGTCCCGAAGCGGTTCACCAAATGCGGCAATGCAATCGCGGCTTGTGGGTCTAACCCCCAATCCAGATGCGCAATAATGGTCTTGGCCACATAGCCGATGATCCGTGATCCGCCGGGGGAGCCGACGACGAGAACAGGCTTGCCATCTTTCAGCACGATTGTTGGCGCCATAGACGAACGGGGCCGTTTTCCGGGCTCCACCCGATTGGCGATGGGGACGCCGTCAGAGTGTGTTTTAAAGGAAAAATCGGTCAGCTCGTTGTTTAGCAAAAATCCTCCGGGTGCCATTAATCGGGAGCCGAAGCCGTTCTCGATGGTCGTCGTCATGCTGAGCGCGTTGCCATACTTGTCCACGATAGAGATATGCGAGGTCGACGGCAGTTCGATGCTTTCGTCATCGGCCCACAAAAGGGCGTGGTCAAAGGGCGGCTCGCCAGGGGTCACTTCGCTCAGCGCCTTATCAGTTGTCAGAAGGCCTGCGCGTGATGTCAGATAGGTGCTATCAACCAATCCTTTTGTCGGCATCGGGACAAAATCGCTATCCGCCATGTATCGCCCGCGATCGGCAAAGGCGAGGCGCGAGGCATCACCAATAAGCCGCCACGCCTCTGGGCTGTCTTTGCCCAATGTGGCGAGGTCAAAGCCGTCGAGCATGCCAAGTATTTGACCAACCGTCAGAGCCCCCGACGAGGGCGGCCCCATGCCGCAGACGTCATGGGCGCGATAAGTGGCGCAAACAGGGGCACGCTCCTTGACCTTGTAGATGGACAGATCGGTCATCGACAGAACGCCCGGATTGCCTTGTGCGTTGACTACAGTGTCGACAATGCCTTGCGCAATCGGCCCTGTGTAAAACGCCTTGGCCCCTCCGGTCGCGATTGCGCGCAGGGTTTTAGCATAGGGAAGGTTCTTGAGTGTACTGCCCTCGACCAAAGGCGTGCCTTCCGGTACGAAATATGAGGCTGTACGTTGGAACCGCGCCAACCGTTCTTGATCCGAGTCCACCAGCGCCGCGAGGCGTGGGGACACTGCGAAGCCGTCTTCAGCCAGTTTGATGGCTTCCGCAAACAGCATGGGCCAGTCCGAACGCCCCCATTTGGCATGTGCCTTCTCCATCAACGCTGGCGTGCCCGGAGTACCAACCGATAGGCCGCCAACAACTGCATCGAAGAACTTAAGAGGTTCTCCGGACTCGTCTTGGAACAGCCGCGGCGTGGCCGCCATTGGTGCAGTTTCCCGCCCGTCCAGTGTCGTCATTTCTCCCGATGCGCCGTCATACCAGACAAGGAAAGCCCCGCCGCCTAGACCGGAGCTTTGAGGCTCGACCAGACCCAGAACCGACTGAACGGCGATCATGGCGTCAGCCGCGGTGCCACCTTCTGACAAAACCCGCGCACCAGCGCGTACTGCCAGCGGATTTGCAGCTGTCACCATCCATTCGGACGCTGCGACAGGGGCGCCGCTGTCTTTGGTGGTTTGCGCAGATGCGGCTTCTGGTGCGAATGCGTCTGCGGCGTCTTGTGCTGAGACGGGCAGGGCGGTGAGGAGGAGCGTGATGAGTGGTAAGAGGCGCATTGGGGCTTCCTTTGTGGGTAATTCTGCCTCAATCATGACTTTGCACCTACGTTTTGCAAGTGCGAATGACCAGACCCGCTTTCGCGGTTGACTCGGGCTACCAACCGCGTAAAAGGCGGCTTCAACCGAATTTCCGGGCGCTCTTTTTCTGCGTGCCCGACCCAGAGGAGAAGTGAGATGGCGAAGCCAACCACGATCAAAATCCGCCTGAACTCGTCCGCTGGCACGGGCCACTTTTATGTGACCAAGAAGAACGCCCGCACCATGACCGAGAAGATGGTAGTGCGCAAATACGACCCAGTTGCGCGCAAGCATGTCGAATACAAAGAAGGCAAGATCAAGTAAGATCTTACCTGCTTGAAAGACTGAAGAAGCCGCGCCTCCGAGCGCGGTTTTTTGCTTTTCGGGCATAGGTTTTGCATCGCTAGTGCCTAATAAGTGTTTGGGGGACCGATAGAATTCTCTCTTATAGGGCGCGCGAACCTATTCCGTTCCAATGAGCTGAAGTTTTTACTGGGTTTTCCCTTGATGGACTCAGGCAGCACCATTACCCTGCCCACAACATATTGGGGGTGTTTGACGTGAATAAACTATTACTACTGTCAGTGCTTGGACTTGCGGCTTGTACAGAGGCGCGTGGCGTCCATGGGGATTGGGCGCAGGGGGCTCGCTTTGCGCCAAGCTCCGCCACAGAGTATCGCGCCCGAGCGCTACGTGGCGAACCCGGGGTCTTTCCAGCACCGAGCGGTTATTCTGTTTACACAGAGCAGCAGCGCATAGCGGCTGGCGCGGCTTCAAGTGATGGTGTTCTGCGTCAGGGGACCGCATCGTCGCGCACCGGCGAATTCATCACGGCGAATTTTGCAGGGGCATCCGGCGTTGCTGGAAGTTCCCATCAGGCGAACGCATCTGTTGCTGCGCAGAATGCAGGAACGGGAACACGCGTCACATTGGCTGGCCAGTCTATGGAAGTGGCACAAGTCGATGTCGGAAGCGCCTCCTACGCAGTTTTCAACCGCACGTCCGGGCGAATGAGCGCGTCAACGGGACCATCGCTTGAGGCCGCTCTACCGCAATTGACGGGCTGTTCGAAGGCGGCGGGGCCGTTCAATATCGGCACCCAGACGGTCTATGCGCTGACCTGTAGTTAGATTGCATAAACAAAATTGAACAAAAAAGGGCCAGCAAAATGCTGGCCCTTTTCGATTTAGAATGGGGAAGCGATTACTCGCGACCACCCATGAACTGAAGCAGGAACATGAACATGTTCAAGAAGTTCAGATAGAGGCTCAGCGCACCCATGATCGCGGATTTGGCAAGCCACTCGCTTTCACCGTAGCTGGACATCTGGATGTATTCGTTCTTCAGGCGCTGCGTGTCATATGCAGTCAGGCCTGCGAAAATCAGCACACCGATGCTGGAGATCGCGAATTGTACCGCAGAGGACGCCAGGAAGATGTTGACGATTGACGCCAAGATCAGACCAATCACACCCATGATCAGGAAGGACCCCCATGCGGAGATGTCTTTCTTGGTGGTGTATCCCCACAGGCTAAGGCCCGCGAAGGCAATGGCGGTGACCATAAAGGTCTGCGCGATTGAAATGCCAGTATAGATTGCGAAGATGTAGCTGATCGACAGCCCCATCAGGGCGGAGAAGCCCCAAAACACAAGCTGTGCTGCGCCTGCGGACAGGCGATTAATCATTGCACCAAATGCAAACACCACTACCAGCGGTGCGAACATTACGACCCAGCGAAGGGGCGTGCCGAAGATGGCAGCCAACAAAGCTTCGTTGGTGCCGACAGCAAAAGCTACGCCACCAGTGATCAGCATCGCGATCGACATCAGGCCGTAGATTTTGCTCATATGGGCTTTGAGGCCCGCGTCGATGGCGGCGTTTGCGCGGCTACCTGTGCCGACAGTCCCCATCGTCTCATATTCAGCCATGAAAACACTCCCTTTCAGGCAGGTTGATACAGAGCCAGACATAGTCCGGCAGGTTATGTCCTTAAAGTGGGGCAGGTGGCCCCTGTTTTCAAGCTATTCCGCAGTATTTTGGTCACAAATAATTGTTGGTCCCTCAAATAGGCACCGCCGTAGAGTCTTTAAGGTTTTCCATAACGAAGCTGGCCGAGATATCGTGGACCGGAACCATTGAAATCAACCGCTTATAAAATCTGTCGTAATCTGGGACATCCGCGACCTGAACCCTAAGCACGTAATCCAGATCCCCGCTCATCCGGTGGGCACCGGTGATCTCGGGCAGGGTCTGGACGGCACGATCAAACGCCTTGAGCCAGTCGGGGCTGTGATCCGCCGCGCGCATCAGGATGAAGACCAACTGCCCCACCCCCAGTTTTGCCGGATCGACCAAAGCTACGCGCGCACGAAGCACGCCAGTTTCCTCCAGCCGTTTGACGCGCCGCCAACATGCATTGCGCGACAGGTGGACGCTTTCTGCCAGCGCATCGACGCTGAGAGTGGCATCTTTTTGCAGAAGACGCAGGATGGAGCGGTCTGTTTCGTCTATATTATCAGTCATAAATGGGATAATATCTCAATAATTGGCAAATATGCAATGATATTTGAGATGATCATACCCAAGCGATGCAACTAGACTGGCTGAAATCAACCTAGGAGAGGCCGATGTCCGACAGCACCCAAGTTTCGCAAAAGCAATCATTCTTCAGCGCCATGCGGTCACATCCCGCCTCGGTCGGGGAAAGTTACTTCGGACATATGCGCTTCGCGCTGCGGTTTGCGGGGCTGCTTTTTGCGGCGGCTGGGGCCGCGTTGGTACATGCTGTCCTTCCAGCCTTGTTCGAAAGAACGGCCAGTCAGATGATCCGGCGCCTCTACGCGATGATTGAAACCCGTCACTGATACGTGGCGGGCAACCGAAGATCTGATACTTATTTCCAGTAAGCAGGCGCGTCCCAAACAGGGCGACGTGCTTCGGCGTCTGCTTCACGGCGGCTCAAACCGATATCCGCAAGCCGGCTGTCATCAAGTGCCGCCAGAGCGCGGCGCTGTCTGTAGAGGTCAACATACCCCATCAGGCCAGTTTTGCGATGTGCGGGACGCGTGTGCGCGGTGGTGCATGTGAAGTCGGTCATGGGTCTAGCCTTCGTTATGTGTGATGAAAATCCGATTTTGGATCATTTATATTGATCTATATGCCATGCTGTGGTTCATATGGAAAATGAATGGTTTTGAGATAACACATCACAGGAATTGATATGGCGCGGAATCTGGACATCACCTCCCTTCGATCCTTTGTCGCTGTTGCAGATAGCGGCGGAGTCACAAAAGCCGCGGGTTACCTGCACCTGACGCAATCGGCTGTTTCCATGCAGCTCAAGCGCCTAGAGGAGGCTCTTGATGTCTCGTTACTCGACCGCTCTAACCGCTCCGTTTCACTTACCGCGCAGGGTGAGCAATTGCTGAGCTATGCGCGCCGAATGCTTGCGTTGAATGACGAGATCTACACACGCCTTACCGCAAAAGAGTATGAGGGCGAAATCGTCCTCGGCGTGCCGCACGACATCATCTATCCCTACATTCCACCAATCCTGCGCGCCTTCGCGGCAGATTTTCCGCGCGTGCGGATGCGGATGGTGTCAGCGCCAACCAAACGCCTGCGCGAAATGTTCGGGCGTGGTGAATGCGATGTTATCCTGACAACCGAGGAACATCCCGGACCGGGTGGCGAGGCTTTGGTCACATTGCCCTTGGTCTGGATCGGAGCGACAGGTGGCTCTGCTTGGAAGCAACGCCCGTTGCCCGTTGCTTTTTGTAAGAACTGTATTTTCCGGTCTGGCGTCCTGAAACGACTGGATGACGCCGAGATTGATTGGGACATGGTCGTGGATTCCGACCTCGATAATGCGGTAGAGGCGGTGGTCAGCGCTGATCTGGCCATTCACGCTGCGATCAAGGGTGTCTATCCACGCCAAACGGGGCCCATAGCGCATGACGGTGTGCTTCCTGATCCGGGGCAATCGCGCATCGTGCTGTATCTTCAGGCGGATGATGACCCGATTTTGACAACGCTGCGCGATATGATCCGCCAAGCCTACCTATCGGAATGGTCCCCGCAGGAAACCATACAACTCAGGGCGTAATCACAACTTTACCGGTAGAACGACGCGAGCGAAGCAGCTCAAGTCCTTCGCTTGCCTGATCCAGAGGCAGAGTGTGACTGATATGCGGATGAAGCTTGCCCTGTGCGTACCACAGCGACAGCTGCTTCAAGCTATCGGTTAAAACCTGTGGTTTGAAACGCAAATACCCGCCCCAGTAAAAGCCGATGACGTTGATATTTTTCACCAACAGGTGGTTGGCTGCAATCTGTGGAACAGTGCCAGATGCAAAGCCGATGGTCAGGACCCGTGCCTCCGGCTTGCAGGCCCGCAGCGCGGCTGTGAACAAGTCACCACCGACCGGATCATAGACCACATCGGCGCCACCCAATGATTTGACGGCTTCGCGCAAATCCTCTGATCCTGTGTCGATCACATGGTCCGCACCTGCTTGGCGGCAGACGTCCAACTTGTCTTCTCCACGGGCCGCAGCAATGACTTTAGCCCCCATCAATTTGCCCAACTCCACGGCCGTTAGCCCGACACCACCGGCCGCCCCAAGCACCAGAAGCGTTTCGCCCGGTTGAAGCTGCGCACGGTAGTCGAGGGCGACGTGGGAAGTGGAATACGCGACTTGAAACGCCGCCGCATGTTCAAATGGCATCTCGTCAGGCAAAATTACGCAAAGGTTAGCTGGAAACGTCCCGAACTCTGCCAAGCCACCATTGCCGCCGAAAACTGCCACACGATCACCAATCGCGGGTGAGGTGACGCCTTCGCCTTGGGCCACAACGGTTCCGGAAACTTCCATGCCCAAGGTAAAGGGCAGGGGCGGGCGTTCCTGATAGGTTCCTTTCACCATCAGCAAGTCGGCAAAATTCAAGCCACAAGCCTCAATTTTCAACAAGACCTCACCTTGGCCGGCTTTGGGCTTCGGGATGTCCTGCAAAACCGGAGGGGTAGCAAATTCTGTGACCTGAAATGCGCGCATCGGGGGCTCCTGTGTTCGATTCCGCAGAACCTAGCGGGGCTGTGTGCCGGAGGCCATCGGAAATCTGGAGCGGACACATTCCCTAAAATTAATCGTTTATTTGCACACTGGGGTTCAGACTGGGGCGAGTAATTCAGAGGAGGTGCGACATGGCGCATTCGGTTGATATCCACGTGGGCAAGCGCTTGCGCCATCGGCGTTGGATGCTGGGCATGACGCAAGGCGAATTGGCAAACGCGCTGGGAATTCGGTTCCAGCAAATCCAGAAATACGAATCCGGTGCCAACCGCGTGTCGGCTTCGCGCCTTTGGGATATCGCGCAGGTGCTGGAGGTGCCTATTGCCTACTTTTTCCAAGGGCTTGAAGGGCATCGCGACGGTTTGCCGGATGAGCTTCTGGAGGCTGAGACCCTAATTCAGTTCTACCGCACAATGCCGGACGACGAACGTCGCAGGTTGCGCGAAATGGCAGCTGGCCTTCGGGTGCCAGTATCAGCGTCATCTTGATACACGCTTGATCCCGTTGCCGAGCCAAGCGACAAGGGTAGCATCAAAAAGCTACGCAGCACGGGGCCGGAATGAACGAGACGTTACAAATTGAGCTAGCGGCTCTTGCACACAAGCTGGCTGACGCCGCGCGCAACGAGACCCTGCGCTATTTCCGTGGTGGCGGCTTGCAGACATCTAGCAAGCTCACCGACGGTTTCGACCCTGTGACGGTTGCTGACCGCGCCGCAGAACAGGCCATGCGCCAACTGATCGAGGCGGAGCGCCCCGACGACGGAATTTTAGGCGAAGAGTTGGGCAACAAGGCCAGCACATCAGGATTAACCTGGGTGCTCGACCCGATCGACGGGACGCGAGGATACATTTCCGGCACTCCGACCTGGGGCACATTGATTGGTTTGCACGACGGGAAACGCGTCGTCTTGGGATTGGTTGATCAGCCCTATATCGGAGAACGCTTTATTGGCGGGCTTGGGCAGGCACAATTTTCCGGCCCCCATGGGACGGGCATTTTGCAAACCTCGGCGGTCAACGAACTTCAGCAGGCGACGATATTCACGACATTCCCCGAGGTCGGAACCGCGTCCGATGCAAAGGCATTTCAGGACCTCTCAGGGCAATGCCAACTGGCGCGTTATGGCATGGATTGCTACGCCTATGCGCTGCTTGCAATCGGGCAAATCGATTTGGTGGTCGAAGCGGGGCTGGCCACTTACGATATTCAAGGACCGCTTGGCGTGGTCGAGGCCGCCGGAGGAGTCGTGACCAATTGGCAAGGTGGGCCCGCCGATCAGGGCGGTCAGGTGATCGCCGCGGCCAATTCCGAGCTCCATGCCAAGGCGCTTAAGGTGTTAACCAACTATGTCTGAATTGCTGATCAAGAACGCCCATACAATCCTGACAATGGATGATGCGCGTCGCGAGTTGCGCGGCGCAGATGTGTTGATCCGAAATGGTGAAATCGTTGAAACTGGGCAGGGGCTTACGACCGTTGGGCGAACAATTACTGCCGATGGTTGCGTTGTCACCCCGGGTTTGGTGAATACGCATCACCATCTCTACCAGACCCTGACCCGCGCCGTGCCAGGCGGTCAGGACGCGTTGTTGTTCGGGTGGCTGCAAACGCTTTACCCGATCTGGTCGTGTTTCGGGCCTCAGGAAATGTTCACCTCCGCTCAAGCCGGACTGGCAGAACTGGCCTTGTCGGGTTGCACCATGACATCTGATCATCTGTATTTGTTTCCGAACGGGTCGACCTTGGATGATACAATCGCGGCTGCTCTTGAAGTCGGGCTTCGCTTCCATCCGACACGTGGTGCGATGAGCATTGGCGAAAGTGACGGCGGCCTGCCCCCCGACACGCTGGTCGAAGCGGAACGCTCTATTCTGGAGGACAGCATTCGCGTGGTCGACCGGTTCCATGATCCGCGGCCAGAGGCCATGGTGCGGGTCGGTCTTGCACCGTGTTCACCCTTCTCGGTGAGCCGCGAGTTGATGCGTGATGCAGCCCTTCTGGCCCGCGACAAGGGCGTGATGCTGCATACCCATTTGGCGGAAAATGACGAGGACATTGCCTACAGCCTCGAGAAATTTGGATGCCGCCCGGGGCAATACGCCGAAGACCTTGGGTGGGTTGGCGAAGATGTCTGGCATGCACATTGTGTGAAACTCGACAGCGCGGAGATTGATCTATTCGCGCGCACCCGCACTGGTGTTGCGCATTGCCCATGCTCCAACTGCCGCCTTGGTTCTGGCATCGCTCCGGTTCGCAATATGCGCGATGCGGGCGTTCGGGTCGGGCTGGGCGTTGATGGCTCTGCGTCCAACGATGCTGGCAACCTGATCGGTGAGGCCCGTCAGGCCATGTTGTTGCAACGGGTCGCGCGCGGGGCAGATGCCATGTCGGCACGCGAGGCCTTGGAAATTGCCACACGTGGTGGTGCGCAGGTCCTTGGCCGCGGGGCGGAGTGCGGGCAAATCCGCACCGGATACCGTGCGGATATTGCGATTTGGGACGTTTCAGGTGTGGAAAGCGCGGGCTCATGGGATCCGGCTGCGTTGCTGCTTGCAGGTCCGACGCGCGTCCGTGATCTGATCGTCGAGGGTCGCGAAATTATCCGCGATGGCCAGTTTGAGAATTTCGACCTTGCTGCTACGGTGGCAAAACAAAATGTTCTGGCACAAAAGCTGGCAGAGAGAATGTGATCTAAAAGGGTGTAGAATATGCTCAGAATGTTCGGAACGACCGCGATAGCAATCGCGTTTCTGACAGCGTGCACCCCAGATGATCCTGTCGCGTCATCCCCAGCCGTAGCCACGACTGTCACCTCAGATGCGAATGCGGTCTCGCGTGCTGATGTGGGGGCCTTATTGAACGCAGAACGGGTAAAGAACGGCCTTCCAGCTTTAAGCCCGAACCCGAAACTTGCCGCTGCCGCACGTGCGCATGCTCAGGACATGTCTCGGAGTGGGTTCTTCGACCATATAGGGTCCGACAAATCCGCGCCATCCCAAAGGGTTCGCGCCCAAGGTTACCGCTATTGCTATGTGGCTGAGAATATCGCCCAAGGTTGGAAAACGCCTGAGCAGGTTATGCAAGGTTGGATGGACAGCCCCGGGCATCGCCGCAATAACCTTTCGTCAAAGCCTAGTGAATACGGGGCCGCACGGGCTGCGGGTGACTATTGGGTTCTGGTTTTCGGACGAGCCGGTTGCTGAGAAAACCATCTCGACGCGTTTGTCCGAAAACGGCTTAACGCACGAGCGATCCGCCAACCCAGACCGCTTTTGTCGCTCGGTCATCGCCCATCATGATTGTCGGGAAAACGGCCTCCCAGATATCTTCTGCGCGCTGACTACGCTGCGCAATTGCAAGCGTGGAAGATAGGTCCAGCACGACCAAATCAGCCTCCATTCCAACCGCAAGATTGCCGATTTTATCGCTGAGGTGCAGCACATCCGCAGACCCGCATGTGGCCAGCCACATCAATTGGGCGGGGTGTAACGGCTGACCTTTCAACTGGCTCAACTCATAGGCCGCCGCCATGGTGCGTAACATTGAAAACGAGGATCCGCCACCGGTATCCGTTGCCAACCCAACGCGTTGCCCCTCGGCCTTCATTCGCGCCGTCTCGAAAATGCCTGATCCGATAAACGTGTTCGATGTCGGGCAATGCACCAGCCCTGCACCGACTTCTTTAATACGGGATTGTTCGCGTTCGGTCAGGTGGATCGCGTGACCGAAGACCGCGCGCTCCCCTAGAAGTCCGTGGGATTCATAGGTGTCTAGATAGTCGCGGGCATCGGGAAACAACTCCGAAACCCACGCGATTTCTTCATGCTGCTCCGAGATATGAGTTTGCATCAGGCATTCAGGATGCTCTGCCCACAGGGCACCGAGGGCAGACAGTTGTTCGGGTGTCGAAGTGGGGGAAAAGCGGGGCGTGATGACATAACCGAGACGTTCGACACCGTACCATTTTTCAAGCAGCAACTTGCTGTTGTCATAGGCGCTTTGCGCCGTGTCACGCAGGTTGTCGGGCGCATTGCGGTCCATGCAGGTCTTGCCAGCCAGCGCACGCAGCCCGCGCGATTGGGCTTCGGTGAAATAGGCGTCGACGCTGGATGGATGGATCGTTGCGTAACTCAGCGATGTCGTCGTCCCGTTTGCCAAGGCCAGATCGAAATAGCGTTTTGCGATTTCTCGGGCGTAGTTCGGATCAGCCAGCCGAGCCTCTTCGGGGAAAGTGTAGCTGTTGAGCCAGTCGATGAGGCGTTTGCCCCAGCTCGCGATGATGCCGGTTTGCGGATAGTGCAGATGTGCATCGACGAAACCAGCCATAATCAACCCGTCACCGTAGTCTGTCACTTTGGCATCTACGGGTCGTGAGATTTCCTCAGCCGGACCGACCGCAAGTATTCTGCCATCACCAATAACAACCGCGCCCCGGCGTTCAAAGTTCACGGCATCATGGAGGGGTGTCAGAAACGGGTCGTCAGAAAAACTCAGGATCTGGCCCAGTAGGATATGTGTCGGTTTGCCCATACCTATTTTGGTAACGCGCTCCATCTCGGAAGTGAATTGAAGATTGCGGCTGTTGCTTGGACGTTGCCTTAGTTATGAAGACCTGATCGCAGTATTAGCCACAGGATTCACATCATGGTCGATGATCTGACAGAGATGCCCGAGGTCACCGAAAGTGGATACAAGCTGGAACGCTCGGTCATTTCGGCCGTGTATGCTGCGATTGAGGCGATGGATGCCAACGCCATCGACGCAGCGCTGGACCCGCTCCACCCTGCTGACATTGCCGACCTTTTGGAGCAAATCAGCTCCGGTGAGCGGCGCGCGCTTCTGGGTCTTTGGTCGATGGGTATCGACGGCGAGGTCTTGTCAGAACTTGATGAAAACCTGCGCGAAGAAGTCATCGGCTACCTTTCAGACGGGGTGCTGTCCGAAGCTGTTCGGGACATGGAGTCAGACGACGTCGTCGACCTTGTCGAGGACATGGAAGATGACCAGCAGGAACGCATTCTAGGGGCGCTGGAGGACGTTGACCGCGTCGCTGTCGAACGCGCTCTGAGCTATCCTGAATACTCGGCCGGTCGCCTGATGCAGCGCGAGCTGGTCGTGGCACCCGAGCACTGGAATGTGGGGCAGGCCATTGATTTCCTGCGCCGCGAAGACGATCTGCCGGACCAATTTTATCACATAATTCTGGTCGACCCGGGCTACCATCCAACCGGCTACGTGACACTGGGCAAGCTGCTAGGCAGCCCGCGCGCGGTTGCGCTGAAAGCAATCATGGAAGACAGCTTTCGGACGATCCCGGTGACCCAGCCGGAAGAAGATGTGGCTTATGCCTTCAACCAGTATCACCTGATTTCGGCCCCTGTTGTCGACGAAGATGACAGGCTGGTCGGCGTCATTACGATTGACGACGCCATGATCGTTTTGGACGACGAGGCCGAAGAAGATATTTTGCGCCTAGCGGGTGTGAGCGGTGAGGAAAGCCTGTCGGACAGGACGCTGGAGACCGTGCGGCAGCGGCTACCTTGGCTTGGTGTAAACCTGTTCACCGCGATTTTGGCCAGCATGGTGATTTCCCAATTCGAAGCGGTGCTGACGCAGATCGTCGCTTTGGCCGTTCTGATGCCGATCGTGGCTTCCATGGGCGGCAACGCTGGCACGCAGTCGCTGACCGTTGCCGTGCGCGCGATTGCGACGAAGGACCTGACAGGCTCGAACATGTGGCGTGTGGTCCGGCGTGAAGCCGTCGCAGGTTTGGTTAATGGGATCATCTTTGCGGTGATCATGGGGGTCGTTGGTATCATTTGGTTCGGCACGCCGTTGCTTGGGGCCGTGATCGCGGTTGCGATGGTGATAAACTTGGTTGTGGCGGCTTTGGCGGGTATTCTTATTCCGGTGGGCTTGGAAAAGCTTGGCATCGACCCGGCACTCGCCTCCGGCGCGTTTGTGACGACGGTGACGGATGTGGTTGGCTTCTTCGCTTTCCTTGGACTGGCCGCCGTTCTGCTCGTTTAGCCCTTCGGCATTTGCAGCGTCAGCGTGCGCCCGCCTTTGGTATATTTTAGCTGACCTTCACCGATGGCCGCGACGCGGCCTCCGTCGACCCTGTCGCCAACACCCACTTTTTTGAACCGGCCATTGGGCATGCGAACCAATGCGCGACGGTTGGACGATGTCCCGAACACACCGACCAAGGCCACTTTTCCAAGCGAAATTGCGTTGTTGTCGGTCGCAGCCCGCGCGACTGACGCGCGGGTGTTGCCAGTGGGCGCTGCGCGGCTGTTCCGTGCGACTGCTGGTCCATTCCCGCGCGAAATCGCGGCTGTTGAGGCCGTGGCCGCTGGATTGCGCTCTTCCGAGGGCACCTTCCGCGCTCGAGCTACAACACGGGCAAAATTGCGTGGACGGCTGTTAGGGCGAAGTGATCGCGCGACGGCTTGAGCGGTGGGCCGATCCAATTCTGCCTGAGCGGCGGCTTCTGCAGCAGCGCGCGCTTCTGCGTCCTGAGCATCGGTTGCAGCTTCTGCCAGCGCGCGGGCGATGGCGTCTGCGCGGGCTTTGGCCTGTGGTAACTCGGGACGGATCTGGGGACGAATTGTTGCAAGCTCCGCACGGGATCGGCCCCCTTGGGTCGCACGCTCAAACCGCTCTTGTAAATCGCCCGGCCGTTGCGTTGGCTTGAAACCAGCGAGAGGATTGTCGACTGAGACAGGAGCGGCCTGTTCAATAACTTCTATTTCACCGGCGGGTGTTTCAGGCGCTAACCCGACTGGACGTTGACGGGGAACAACCGGTGGCTTGCCAGAGAAGACCAAGATGCCATCAGGGTTCTCAGTTCCTTCCGGCGATGGTCGAACAAGACCGCGCGAGTCCAAGCTGAACAGAATGGAGGCGGCCGGTGGTGAGGCGGGAATGTCGAATTCCAACGCCTGTGCCGTCGCATCGAAACTGGCCAAGGCCGGTGCATCCTCGAAGGCCAGATCAGGGTCTAGAGAGCTTTCATAAAGCTCGTCCAGATCCTCGCGCACAATTGCAGTTCGCAAATCAGGCGCCATCTGCCAGATGCCAGAGACCGCATAGGCAGTTTCAGCCTCGGTTTGCGTCATCGATGGAAGGGCGAGGATTTCAGGTTCCGGTGTTTCTGACTCGGCAATTTCCTCTTCCGAAGGGATCGAAAAGACACTTCCTTCGGGTTGGTTCGGAAGGGACGCCAGGCGCTCCTCATCTTCAATCGTTGAGCTTTGTGGTTGCGCCGGATCGGGGTCGATTTGTGCGTTCTGCGGCGCGTCGCCTCCAAAGAACCGTGTGACGGCATTATCGGGTAGCAGGTACGAAGAAAACGCAGCGAAAAGCAGCAAAACCAGAATCAGAATTCCCGTCAGGATCAATCCAAGGAAACGTGGTTTTCCAGCGGCCTGCCGCGCGGCAAGTTCCGCAATCGGGTCAGGCTTGGAGATGAGCGTCTCGGCAACTTCGCGGACTTCCACGACCTTGGCTGGTTTTTCTGTCGTGCTGCGTTTCGCCGCGTTTTTCGCTCTCGTGCGTAATGCCGCAACGCCTTGCCCCAATCGCGATGGCGCCGTTTTTGCAGGCTTCGCCTTGGCGGGGGGGGCGACGGATGGCGGCACAATCGGAGGAGGTGCCTTTTTCTTTACCGCCTCGCCGGTTTTGATGCGGGGTTCCACCTTCGGCGGCTTTTTGGGTGCAGGCGCTTTTCGCAGATCATCGGTCGGGATGGCAATGCGTGGTGCGCGCGACGTGACAAGATCACCTTCAGAGCCTGTTGCTGATCCTAAAACAGGATTGCGGCGCGATGAAAACGCCGCGGGCGGCGTCACGGGCAATGCAGGTTCGTCAGTGGATACAGCGACCGGGTCTTCAGGAACGGCTGGGACTTCGTCTGGAAGCGCATCGTCGAGTTTTTCGCTTGAGGGCTTGCCAAGTGCAAGTTCAACCGTTTCATTCTCTGGCTCTGGCTCTGGCTCTGGCTCTGGCTCTGGCTCTGGCTCTGGCTCTGGCTCTGGCTCTGGCTCTGGCTCTGGCTCTGGCTCTGGCTCTGGCTCTGGCTCTGGCTCTGGCTCTGGCTCTGGCGCGGCTGCAACATCAGACTCCGGTTCAGCACTTGGTGCCTCAAGCACCGCAATGTCCTCGGGTGACAGAACCTTTATCGGGTCATCGTCTGCCGCGGTGTTTCCTTCGCCGGCAGACGGAAGCGATCCAAGGTTCGGCGCGCCATCAAAATGGGCCGGATCGGGAAGGGCTGTGAAGCCCACCGCGTTAAAGCCATATGGGGCAAGAAATCCCTCGGCCTCTTCTAGCGTTTCACGGGCAACAGCAACGACCTGAACATCGGGGGCCTCACCGGAAATGTCGTAGTTGAGTTGCGCCACAGTATAGGGCGTGCGCTCTTCCAAGGCCTCCTCAACGCTGGCCGTGACGTCACCTTCTACGGTGATTGTCGCGTAAAGCAGCTGCGAGGGTGGCAATATCAGCTTTGTGGAAAACCCAGGCCCTTCAATTGCTTCCGCCTTGTCGCGCAAGCTGGAAAGGGCAGATCCAAGATCGGCACTGTCCAAATTAGCCTCACCAACCTTAACCCAGCCGGCACCGGAAGGGTGGCGGTGCAGAAGGACGATACCGTCCTCTGATAGGTTGAGGGCAAAATTTGGTGTCATACGACGCGAGCCATCTCGTCAGTTATCCTGCGGCATCAGTGGCAAAAGCCCTGATAGCCCAAGGATATATCACATTGGAGGCGGAAGAAAGTTAAACCGCCCCCGCGCGCACGACGCAGGGGCGGAAACGTATCAGGCCGTTGCTTTTGCCAATGCCTGATCAAGATCAGCGATAAGGTCTTCGACGTTCTCGGTGCCGATTGAGACCCGCACCATGTTTGCCGCAGCCCCTGCCGCAGCTTGCTGCTCTTCGGACAGTTGACGGTGGGTTGTGGAGGCCGAGTGGATGATCAAGGAGCGCGTGTCGCCCAAGTTCGCCACGTGAGAGAAAATCTCGAGGCTGTCCACGAGCTTGACGCAGGCATCGTACCCGCCTTTGACCGCGAAGGTGAACAAGCCGCTCGCCCCTTTTGGGCAAACCTTCTTAGCCAGCGCATGGTAGGGCGATGACTTCAGGCCCGCATAGGTCACTGCATCAACCCGTGGATCGTTCTCGAGCCACTCGGCGATCTTCTCGGCGTTGAAGACATGGCGCTCCATACGCAAGGAAAGCGTCTCGATCCCCATCAAGGTGTAATGCGCGGCCTGCGGGTTCATGGTCATGCCCAAGTCACGAAGCCCGATGGCAATACCGTGGAAGGTGAAGGCGAGCGGTCCGAAAGTCTCCGCAAACTTGAGGCCGTGATAAGCGGGTTCTGGCTGGGAAAGGGAGGGGAATTTGTCCGATGCCGTCCAGTCGAATTTGCCGCTGTCGACGACACAGCCGCCCGTGACGGTCCCGTTGCCTGTCAGGTATTTGGTCGTCGAGTGGACAACTAAAGTCGCGCCCAGTTTGATCGGGTTGCACAGGTAAGGCGTGGCTGTGGTGTTGTCGATGATCAGCGGAACGCCAGCCTCGTCAGCAATGTCTGCGACGGCGCGCACATCCATAACATGGCCGCCGGGGTTGGCGATGGCCTCGCCGAAGATCGCGCGGGTGTTATCGTCCACGGCGGCCTTGACCGCATCAAGGTCGTCAATGTCCACGAACTTGGCGCTCCAGCCAAATCGTTTGATCGTCTGCGAGAACTGCGTGACGGAGCCGCCATACAAACGCGTCGAGACCACAATATTGCAGCCCGGTTGCATCAGCGGGAACAGCGCCATGATTTGTGCCGCGTGACCGGACGAGCAGCAGACCGCGCCAACGCCGCCTTCAAGGGTCGCGATACGCTCTTGCAAAACGGCAACTGTCGGGTTGGTCAGGCGGGAGTAGATGTAGCCAACCTCTTGCAGGTTAAACAACGCCGCCGCGTGCTCAGCGTCGCGGAACACATAAGCGGTGGTTTGATAGATTGGCGTCTGGCGCGCACCGGTTGCAGGATCCGGGCGGGCGCCCGCATGGATTTGCAGTGTGTCGAAGCCGTAGTTTGCTGTGTCAGACATTTGTGTCTCCCTGAGAAAATTTGTTGTTGTGGACACTAGTGGGTTGGCAGACCTGCTACAATGGTATGTAAATCATCATCATGTTGACGCCATTTCATCTCGCCTATCACGTAACCGACCTTGATGAGGCCCGCGCATTCTATGGCGCGCTTCTAGGCTGCGCCGAAGGACGGTCGACAGACACGTGGGTGGATTTTGATTTCTTCGGACACCAACTCTCGCTGCATCTTGGCCAGCCCTTTGCCAACGACCTGACGGGAAAGGTCGGGGATCACATGGTGCCTATGCCGCATCTGGGGTTGGTCCTTGGCTATGACGACTGGCGTGGCTTGGCCGACCGGTTGGAAGACGCGGGCACCGATTGGGTTCTGGCCCCATCAGTGAGGTTTGAAGGCGAGCCGGGGGAGCAATGGACAATGTTCTTCCGCGATCCGTCCGGAAATCCGATCGAGATCAAAGGATTCCGTGATCTGTCAGGCGTGTTTGCAGGCTAGCCCGCTTACAATTTCGAAGAGATGACGCCGGTATTGAACCCGCCCATACGGAGCTCCCCAAAGAGCCGCTGATATTCGATTTTCGGGCAACGGTCCTGAATGACGACTTTTCCGGCGGCCTTGGCCTGTTCAGTGGCCTCCGGGTGAGTAACCCCGATTTGCATCCAGATGGTTCTGAGTTGGGGCAATACGTCGAGCGCCTCGTCCACGATAGCAGGGACGGCGTCGGGTCTTCGGAAAATGTCGACCATGTCAACTTGCGCGGTGTGCGGGATGTCTGACAAACTCGCCGCAATCGTCTGGCCGAACAGCATTTTCCCAGCGTGTCCGGGGTTCACACCAATCACGGTATAGCCTTTCAGCGTCAGATAGCGGGCGACATAATAACTGGGGCGCACGGGGTTGGTCGAAACCCCGACGCAAGCAATAACCTTGGTGGTTTGCAGTATCTGGCTGAGATGGGCGTCAGTATATTCCATGGCTGATTTATGAAACCCGAACGGGTGTCAGACAAGCCAAAAAAAGGCGCCCATGGCGGGGGGGCCACGGGCGCAGTCACGGAACGAGGGACAGTGTAATTGGGCACGCAGTTCCGTTGCTGTGCCCATGAATAAAAGGTGGGGTGTCTGGCTTCGGTTTTCCAGAGTTCTTACAAAAACGTGAACTAGTCGAAGATATCCTCGACCTCGTCCCAAACTTCTTCCAAGGCGCGACGCCATAGCGGCTTGCGAGGTTTTCGTTTGCGGGACCGCTTGAACGCCGTGGATTGAAGCAACGGAGAAGTTTTCGGCTGCTTGCGCGCTGGTGCTTTTAGCCACTTCATCTCGTGCAAGGGCGCGCCACAACTTCCACAAGCCAATTCGTGGCCACCACGCGCAGTAGGCTTCAACATCGTACGACGACCGCAATAACAACAGGTGGCAATCTTGATATTGGTGCGCATTGGTCCTCTTAGATCGGGCGTCCCACTGCATATAGGGAGACCGCCGCCGCATTCGAGACATTGAGCGAGCCAAACTCTCCCGCTGGATCGATTCTGGCCAATCTGTCGCAGGTTTCCTTGGTTTTGTCGCGCAAGCCCGGACCTTCGGCACCAAGAACAAGGGCAATCGGCTGGTCTTGCGGAATGTCTTCCAGCGTGGTGTCGCCTGTCGCATCTAGCCCGACCAATAGGTAACCCATCTCGCGCAGGGCCTCCATCGTGGTGGCAAGATTCTTGATGCGCAAATAGGGTTGCCGCTCAAGCGCGCCTGACGCGGTTTTGGCCAAGGCGCCTGTTTCGGGTGCGGAATGACGGTGTGGTGCGATGACGGCACGAGCTCCGAAAACTTCGGCGGATCGCAGGATGGCACCGACATTGTGAGGATCGGTCACGCGGTCCAGTAAGACTACACGCGAGTTCTGACCGCGCGGCGCACATAGCCCCGAGAGGTTTCCCCAGTCCAGAGGTTTGACCTCAAGTGCAGCCCCTTGGTGGACAGATTGCGGATCAATCGGTGCCGCAAATTTACGTGGGTCGCTGATCTCCGGCTCCATACCGGATTTTGCAATATCTTCGGCCAAACGGTCTGCCGCGTTCTTAGTCACTACAAGGCGCAAACGGTCGCGCATCGGGTTGGACAGCGCGTCGCGCACGGCGTGGATACCGAACAGCCAAACGGTCTCGGCTGCTGCTGCGCGGCGGTCGCGCTCTTTCTGGACGACCCAAGTGGGTTTTTTCTGCTTCATAACGTGGTCTAGATCATCTGATGGAGAAAAGCGCAAGCGGCGGCGTGTTTTCATGTTGACGGGGCAGTAGATGACTAATATCCAGCGCCCCAGTGGGCGACAGGCCGCAAGGTGTGGCAGGGGACTGTAACTCCCTCGCGGAGACGCACGCCTGGTTCGATTCCAGGGTCGCCCACCACTCAGTCTTTCTCAACGATCACTGGTCCTCCATTGCCAGTAGTTAAATTTCCCATGGAAGTCGTTTGGAAACCTCGACCAAGTGGTCGACAAATAGTCGCAAACGCGCGGATTGGAAACGATTTGGCTGGAACACTGCGTAGATGTCACGTTCTGGCGACGTGACGTATCTAGGCAAAACAACTTGTAGGTTTTGATTTTTGAGGTGCTCGGCAACATAGAAGATCGGAAGAACCGCAATGCCAACGCCCTGAACCGCAGCGCTGCACAAGATATCTCCAGAATCCGACCTGAATGCCCCATGCAAGTTGATCTGACCAGTTCGGCCAGAACGGTCGCAGTAACGCCATTCATGTACCCCACTATTCCCAGAAAAGGCGAGGACATTGTGGTCGACGAGGTCTTTCGGTGTTTGCGGAGTGCCGTTTGTTTCAAGGTAACCCGCACTTGCGCACAAAATGAACGGACAAGCCGCCATACGCCGCGCAATCAACGACGTGTCCTTGAGCGATCCGATCCGCACGGCAAGATCAAAGCCTTCAGCCGTGATATCGACGAAGCGTTCATCGAGGCTGACGTCTAGTTCGACTTCTGGATACTGCGCGGCGAAAGACCCGATAGCTTCGCTGAAATACTTGCTGCCGAGGCTTTGTGGAAAACTGACCTTTAGCGGCCCACGCGGATGAGATCTCAGTTCATTGATTTCCTCTTCGGCCTCTTGCAAATCCTCCAACGCGCGGGCGGCGCGCTCGTAATAAATCGCGCCTTCTTCGGTGACCGACACATTCCGCGTCGTGCGGTTCAGCAGTTTGACCTGCAAATCCTGCTCAAGGTTCTGGATCTGCTTTGAGACTGCAGAACTGGTAAAACCCAAAGACTGGGCGGCGCCGGCAAAGCTTGCGGCTTTGACTACGGCAATAAAGACGCCAATGCGGGATATGTGGTCCATCTTTATTATCAACCTAATGGAATGAGTCATCTTCTAAATACTAGTATTATCAATTATTGAGCTGCATGCAATATAGGGTCCAGAACAACGACACACACATCTGGAGCAAGACCATGACACAGCATACTGATATGAACTACGGCGCATTCGTCACCCGCGTTTCCTTGGGCGGCGTCCTTTTGGCCCACGGCCTTTTGAAGCTGATTGTATTCACAATCCCCGGCACCGTTGGCTATTTCGAGAGCCTTGGCCTGCCAGCCATGGCAGCTTATCTGACCATCTTCGCCGAACTTGTAGGCGGTACCGCCATCATTCTGGGTCTCTACACCCGATTGGCGGCATTGCTCTCCTTGCCGTTGTTGATCGGCTCGGTCTGGGCGCATGCTGGCAACGGCTGGCTGTTCAGCGCGCCAAATGGCGGTTGGGAATTCCCGTTGCTGCTTGTCGCGCTTGCGACCGTAGTCGCCCTTCAGGGCGGTGGAGCATTCGCGCTGCGCAAACTGCCGGTCATCGACGGGTTCATTCCGCAGGCTTTAAAGGCCTGAGACCGGACACACTCGTAATGACAAGAAAGCCAAAATCATGACCAAACTTCTCATGTTCGCTGGCAGTGCCCGCAAAGCATCCACCAACAGAAAGCTCGCAGCCTTGGCTGCGGGCACCGCAAAGGAGGCCGGTGCACAGGTCACCCTGATTGACCTCGCCGATTTTGATATGCCGATTTACAACGGCGATATTGAAGAGGCCACGGGCCTGCCGGAGAACGCAAAGCGTCTGAAGCAGCTGTTTGTGGACCACGACGGGTTCTTCATTGCCTCGCCGGAATACAACAGCTCGATCTCGCCCCTGCTGAAAAACGCGCTGGACTGGATTTCACGGCCTCACACCGAAAACGAACCACCCCTTTGGGCGTATCGCGGCAAGGTTGCCGCCCTTGGGGCCGTTGCCCCCGGTGCTTTGGGTGGTTTGCGCGGTCTCGTGCCCTTGCGGATGATGCTTGGCAATATCGGCGTCACCGTCGTGCCCAGTCAGGTCGCTGTATCGAACGGGCTGAGCGCGTTTGACGAAAACGGTGCGCTCGCGTCCGAGCCACATACGAACCTGCTGAAAACAACGGTCACGCAACTGGTTGAGACGTCCCGTGCGCTCGCGGGCAAGTCGCCATCCAGCTGACTTAGACACACGTTAGAAGGATAATCAAAATGACGATTCAACAGACGCTAACACGTTGCCCCGCAGCTGAGCGCGGCAAGGCCGATTTTGGCTGGTTGAAATCCGCCCATAGCTTCAGCTTTGGCGAATACTATGACCCAAAGCACATGGGTTTTGGCAACCTTCGTGCCATCAATGACGATCTTGTCGCGGGTGGCAAAGGGTTCGGGCAACACCCCCATCAGAACGCCGAAATCTTTTCCTACGTCATGGGCGGCGCGCTGGAGCACAAGGACTCCATGGGCAACGGCTCCATCGTGGGCGCAGGCGGGGTGCAATATATGAGCGCGGGGTCCGGTGTGACCCATTCCGAGTTCAACCCATCGCAAACCGATGAGATGCGGTTCTTGCAAGTGTGGCTGATGCCCGAGGAACAGAACACCAAGCCCGCCTATGACACCATTGATCTGTCGGACGCGGACAAGAGCGGCACGCTGAAATTGTTCCTGTCGCGCGACGGGCGCGACGGGTCGATGACCACGCAAGCGGACGCGAGCGTTTATGCGGCCACGTTAGGGGGCGATCAGTCGATCACCACCGATCTGGGCGCAGGCCGCAAAGGTTGGGTTCAGGTTGCTGACGGGTCGTTGCAAGTGAACGGCGTGGCCCTGTCCAAAGGGGACGGGCTGGCGATTGAGGGCGGTGGAACTTTGACCTTCGATGCCGGTCAGGACGCCGAATTCCTGTTCTTCGATCTTGCCGACTAAGTAAAAGGCTGGCGGCACACGTCCGCCGCCGGCCTTTTGATTATCGACACCCCCGCCTCCGCCTGTTGGCGGGGTTTATTGCGTCTGACAGGTCCGTGTGCTGCCATCCGACAGCTCGTTTTCCAAAGTGGCCATATCGCCTTTTGACCACCAGACAAGAGCCCCAGACACATAACGCGCGCCGGATGCCGCCACGACATTGACGAAAACGCGGTCCTCGTCGCCCACTTCCATCAACGCCAGCGCATTGGCACCTGCGTTCACATATTGAACGGTAAACGCATCACCATCACCGCAATCGTAGATGACAGATGTCACGCTATCCGTGTCGTCGAGCTCAAAAGCCAGTGACAGCGTTGTGTCCGCGCCCGCAGGGGCCGTGATTGCGGTCAATCCAATAGCCAAAAGGCGAACCAGTTTCATCATGCTATTACGTCCATTCCTTGGGTTTTGTTCTGTTCATTGCCGGGTCGATCTCGATGAATTCGGCGTCATCGCCGGGGGGAAGCTTGAACGGCCCATTTGCCCAATCCGCCGCGTTCCAGTCCTCTTTGGCCTGTTCGATCCGGTCCTTGGACGATGACACAAAGTTCCACCAAATGTAGCGTTTTTCGTTCAACGTTGCGCCGCCAAGCGCCATCAGACGTGCGCCTTGAGGACCAGCCTTGAGGGTCATTTTGTCGCCCGGGCGGAAGACCATCATCCGGCCTGCCTCAAACACGTCGCCAGCCACTTCGATGCTGCCTTCGGTGACGTAGACGCCGCGATCTTCGTGGTTGTCGGGCAAGGGGAACGATTTGCCCGCATCCAGCACGACATCTAGATAGAACGTCTCGGATTGCATGGTGACGGGGCTTGTTTCGCCGTACGCATTGCCGAGGATCAGCCGGGCCGTCATGCCAGTGTCTGTGATGACGGGCAGGGCGGCTTCTTTGTGGTGCTCGAAATCGGGCTCCATCTCTTCGCGGTCTTCGGGCAGGGCGATCCATGTCTGGATGCCAAACAGCTTGCTGCGCCCCGCGCGGGTATCTTCGCTGGTGCGTTCGGAATGGGTGACGCCGCGACCGGCGGTCATCCAGTTCACTTCGCCGGGGTAGATCATCTGGTGGGTGCCAAGGCTGTCGCGGTGCTCGAACTCGCCGTCATACAGATAGGTCACAGTGCCAAGGCCAATATGAGGATGCGGTCGCACGTCGATCCCGCCTTCGTTGATGAATTCGGCGGGGCCCATCTGGTCAAAGAAAATGAACGGGCCGACCATCTGCCGGTCGGGCGAGGGCAGGGCACGACGCACCTCGAACCCGCCCAGATCGCGGGCGCGGGGGATAATCAGCGTTTCAATGCTGTTGGTGTCCGATACAGGGCATTCGGGGTTTTGGGTCGGGTTCCAGCTCATGGGATGTCTCCTGTGGGTGTCTTGCACTACGCAGCAGGTAGCCGTCAGCGCGCGGTCTACTTCGGTATCAAAACTAGTCTGGCCGCACTCGCGGATTGTGCACCGCGCACCAGAGTTTTAGGCTATTAAGGATGAAACCGCGACAGGAGTGAACCCCAGATGACTGGTAAAATGCACGTCTACAAAGCGATTGCCCGATGTGCCCGCGATCACGGGGTTGATACGATGTTCGGCCTGATGGGCGACGCCAACCTGTTCATGGTGGACAGCTTCGTGCGCGACTGCGAGGGGCGGTTTGTCCCGTCCGCGCATGAGGGCAGCTCGGTGCTGATGGCGCTGGCCTATGCCCATGTCACGGGGAAGACCGGCGTTGCCACGGTGACCCACGGCCCGGGGCTGACCAACTGCATGACTGCGCTGACGGAAGGCGTGCGGGGGCATATCCCGATTGTGCTTCTTGCGGGCGATACGCCCGTGGCCAACCCGCGCCATCTGCAAGGCATCGACCAACGTGAGGTGGTCAAGGCAACCGGCGCGGGGTTCGAGCAATTGCGCGCCCCCGACACCGTCGGCATGGACGTCGCGCGCGCCTTCTACCGCGCGCAGGTCGAACGCCGCCCCATCGTGCTGAACATGCCCGCCGACTTCATGTGGGAGGAGATGGACCACACCCCGCATGTGCTCGACGTTTTCACCGCGCCGGGTGGCGTGGCGGAGGGCGACATTCTGGACGAGGCCATCGGCATGATCGCCTCGGCGCGGCGTCCGCTGATTTTGGCCGGTGGCGGGGCGATCACGGCGCGCGACCAGCTGATCCGGCTGGCCGACCGGCTGGAAGCGCCGCTGGCCACGACGTTGAAGGCAAAGGGGTTGTTCAACGATCATCCCTACAACATCGACATTTTCGGCACGCTGTCCACGCCCGCGGCGTATGACCTGATTGCCCAGTCGGATTGCATTGTGTGTTTCGGCACCGGACTGCACGACTTCACCACCGATCGCGGCAAGCTGATGAAGGACAAGCGCGTCGTGCAGGTGGACGTGAACCCGACCGCCATCGGCGGCGGGCTGCATCCCGACGCGGCACTTGTGGCCGATGCGGGCCTGACCGCCGAGACCATTCTGTACTGGCTGGATGAGGCAGAAATCCCAGCAAGCGGCTTCACCCGCGAATTGGATATCGAGGTGCTGACGGCGCATCCTGCGGGGGCGAACAAGACAGCCGACGGCTTTGTGAACTATGTCCAAGCGCTGGAACGGCTGGAAAAGGCCCTGCCGGGTGACCGTGTCCTAGTCACCGACGGCGGGCGATTCATGACCGAAGTGTGGTGCCGCATTTCCGCCCCTGATCCGCACAGCTTTGTGGTTACGGCGAACTTTGGCTCCATCGGGCTTGGATTGGCGGAAGCCATCGGCGCGGGCGTTGCCGCGCCGGACAGGCCCGTGGTGGTCTTTAGCGGTGATGGCGGGTTCATGATGGGCGGTATCAACGAGTTCAACACCGCCGTGCGCCTTGGGCTTGATCTGGTGGTTATCGTCGCAAACGACTCTGCTTACGGCGCGGAGCATATCCAGTTTCTTGACCGGAAGATGGACCCGAGCCTGACGGAATTCCACTGGCCCTCCTTCGCGGAGATCGCCAAATCGCTGGGTGGAGAAGGGCTTGAGGTGCATTCGAACGCAGACCTTGAAGCCGCGCTGACGGCGCTAGAGGGTCGCAAAGGTCCGATTTTGATCGAACTCCGGCTTGATCCGCATGACGTGCCGCGTATGCGGATTTGAAAAACCGTGGATGATCGCCGCAGGTGTGAAAACTGCGGCGATCTTTTTGTTTAGTCCAAAGCGGGCGCTGGCCGCAACGTGCCTGCGCAGTCGCCGAAGCCGATGCGGTATCCGTCGCCTTTGGCCACGCCGCGCAGGGTCAAGGTGTCGCCGTCATCGAGGAAGGTGCGGGTCTCGCCGGTGTCCAGCGTCAGGGGTTCCTTGCCGCCCCAGCTGAGTTCCAGCAGGCTGCCACGGTTGTCCTTTTCCGGCCCCGAAATCGTGCCCGACCCCAACAAATCGCCAACCCGCATCGGGCAACCGCTGGTGGTGTGGTGGGTCAACTGCTGCGCGGCAGAATAATACATCACGTTGTAATTGGTGCGCGACAGGATCGTCTCGGCCTTGCCGTCGGGGGCGAGGCCCACCTCCAGATCGATGTCATAGAGCATCGGGCCGGGTTCTTTGAGATAGGGCAGCAGCTCTTTCTCGCGCGGCGGGGTTGAGGCGCGGAAGGGCTCTAGCGCCGGTTTCGTCACGATCCACGGGCTGATTGTGGTGGCGGTCGCCTTGGCCTGAAACGGGCCGAGCGGCTGGTATTCCCATGCCTGAATGTCGCGCGCGGACCAATCGTTGAGCAACACATAGCCGAAGATCATGTCGTCGGCTTCCTGCACGCTGACGCGGCCTTTTGACGGCTTGCCGACGATGGCGCCCATCTCAAGTTCCAGATCAAAGCGCTTGGACGCCTCGAAGACCGGCATGTCCATATCAGGGGATTTCAGCTGGCCGTTGGGACGGGTCACATCCGTGCCGCTGACCACGACGGAGGAGGCGCGACCGTTATAGCCAATCGGGATATGCAGCCAGTTGGGCGGCAGGGCATTGGCCGGATCGCGGAACAGCGAGCCTACGTTGAAGGCGTGATGGCGACCTGCGTAGAAGTCGGTGAATTCGGTGACGGTGAACGGCATTTCCAGCGTCGCCTTAGTCATGGCGACAAGGTGGCCTTCAAGGTCGGACTTCTGTGCAGCGCCTTCGCTTAGGGCGTCTGTCAGGAACGTGCGGAAGCTGTCCCAGACATCTTGCCCCAAGGCCATGAAGTCGTTCCATGTGCCACGGGCAAACACGCCGCTTTCGGGCAGGTCCAACAGACCGGCCTTTTCCAGGACTGTTACGTCAAGGATTTGATCGCCAATGGCCACGCCTGCGTGCAGATCCCCGCCGCCGACGCGAAAGGCCCCGTAAGGCAGGTTGTTGAGCGGAAAGTCGGTATCTGCCGAATTGGCGGTCTCGACCCAAGAGCGGAGTAGCTGTGTCATATGAATTCCTTCAGGTAGCGTCTGGCTGGTTTTCGGGGCGTGCAGCCTCGAAAGCCGGCAGTTTCATGGCGTGTTCTTCTATTTCGAGCAGTCGGGCGAAGGGCGTCATGTCGACCCGCCAGCGGTGTGCGTTATAAAGCTGGGCGACTAGGCAGATGTCACACAGCAGCGGGGTGTCCGAAAAGCTGAACCAGTTGCGGTCAGGCAATAGCGCCTGATAGGCGTGGAAACCTTCGGTCATCCAGTGGCGCATCCACTCGGTGCCTTGATCCGCCGTCAGCCCGTATTCGGACTTCAGGTGGCCAACGACCTTGAGGTTGTTCACCGGATGGATATCCGTCGCAATGACCTGCGCCGCCGCCTGCACCCGTGCCCGCAGCAACGGGTCACTTGGCAACAGGGCAGGGTCAGGGACGAGGTGGTCCAGATAGTCCAGTATTGCCAGCGATTGGGTCAACACCGTGCCGTCGTCCAGCACAAGCGTCGGAACCCCTTTGACGGGGTTCTTTGCGACGTAGTCTGGTTCACGCTGCTCGCCCGCCACAAGGTTCACTGGCACCGTGTCATAGGCCAGACCCTTAAGGTTCAGCGCCACCCGCACCCGGTAGGATGTGGTGGAGCGCCAGTAAGAATAAAGCGTCAACATTGTCGCTACTTCTTGCCCGGCGTGCCGTCGAACTTCTTCTCCATGTCCGCCCAGCAATCAATGTAGTCATCCTGAAGCGGCGCTTCTTTGCCCGCGAATTGGGTCAATTGCTGCGGGAAGCGGGTCTCGAACATGAAGGACATAGTGTTGTCCAGCTTGTCGGGGCCAAGGTTGGCGTTGGACGCTTTCTCGAACGCTTCACGGTCAGGACCATGGGGCAGCATCATGTTGTGCAGGCTCACGCCACCGGGAACAAAGCCCTGCGGTTTCGCGTCATACTCGCCGTAAATGTTGCCCATCATCTCGGACATGATGTTCTTGTGATACCATGGGGGGCGGAACGTATCTTCCATGACCATCCAGCGTTCGCGGAACAGCACAAAGTCGATATTCGCCGTGCCGGGCTGGCCTGAAGGGGCAGTCAGAACGGTGAAGATGGAGGGGTCAGGGTGGTCAAACAGAATCGCGCCGACGGGACAATAGTTCCGCAGATCGTACTTATAGGGCGCGTAGTTGCCGTGCCACGCCACAACGTCGAGAGGGCTTTGCCCGATCTTGGTCTCGTGGAATTGGCCACACCATTTCACTGTGACGGTCGACGGCACTTCGCGGTCCTCATACGCCGCTACGGGTGCCTTGAAATCGCGTGGGTTCGCCATGCAGTTGGCACCAATAGGACCACGGCCCGGAAGCTCAAACTTTTGACCGTAATTTTCGCACACGAAGCCGCGCGCAGGCCCATCAAGCACCTCGACGCGGTAAACAAGGCCGCGCGGAATAATGGCGATTTCTTTGGGTTCAAGGTCAATGATCCCCAGCTCGGTTGCAAAGCGCAGGCGGCCTTCTTGCGGCACCACCAGCATTTCGCTGTCGGCAGAGAAGAAGTATTCGTCCTGCATGGACTCTGTCACCAGATAGACGTGAGACGCCATGCCGACTTGAGTGTTCACGTCACCCGCCGTTGTCATGGTGCGCATGCCTGTCAGCCATGTCAGCGGCTCATCTGTGTGCGGGATCGGATCCCACCGGTACTGGCCAAGCGATGTGACATCGGGGTGAATGTCCGGGGCGGAACGGAAATGCGGCAGGTCGACCTTCTCATAGCGGTGGCTATGTTTCACGGACGGACGGATGCGGTAGCACCACGTCCGCTCAGGCCGAACATCGGTAAAGGCGGTGCCGGACAACTGCTCGCCATAGAGACCATAGTTGCACTTCTGCGGGCTGTTCATGCCTTGGGGCAGAGCGCCGGGCAGGGCCTCGGTCTCGAAATCATTGCCGAACCCGGGCATGTAACCGGGATTGGTCAGGGAGCCATCAGCTTGGACTAAGGGGCTGGTAACTGCGTCTTTCATTGGCGGGTCTCCTCGTATGTGTGATGCGCCGCACCGAAGCGATCTTCAGTGCGGTTGCGAATGCTCAGGTATCTTTCTCAAGCTCTTTGGCGTGCAACCAGTCCGCGTGCTTGGGGGCTTTCTTGGTCTGCGACCATTCTTCCAGCATATCCCATTTCACTTCGTCCATACGCGCCAGCATTGCTTCCTCTTCGGGATCGGGGCAGGCCAGCTCGACGCGGTGACCGCTGGGATCGAAGAAGTAGATCGAGTGGAACAGCGAGTGGTCGGTGATGCCCAGAACCTCGACGCCATTGGCCTCAAGATGCTCTTTGAATTCGATCAAGGTATCGCGGTCTTTCACCTTGAAGGCGATGTGCTGCACCCAGACCGGCGTGTTGGGATCGCGGCCCATTTTCGGCTTTGTCGGCAATTCAAAGAAGGCCAGCACGTTGCCGTTTCCCGCATCCAGAAACAGGTGCATATAGGGGTCCGGCTCATGGGTGGATGGAACCTTGTCCTCGGCAATCGCCAGAATAAAGTCCATGTTCAGCATCTTGCCGTACCATTCGACGGTTTCTTTGGCATCGTTACAACGGTAGGCAACATGATGAATTTGTTCGATTTTCATTTGATTTTCCTTTCCGAGCAGACAGATAGGTTGAGATTTAGGGCGCGACCACTTGGCCGCGCGGGTCTACATTGCCCCGACCAGCCACAGCGACAGCGAGGGGACGAGGATCAGCAGGGTCAAACGCAAAATGTCAGCGACCCAAAACGGAAACACACCTCTAAAGATCGTGCCCAGCGAGACGTCTTTCAAAACGCCCTTCAGCACAAAAACATTCATGCCGACAGGTGGCGTGATCAAACTGATCTCGGTGGCGACAACCACGACAATGGCAAACCAGATCAGCGCGTTTTCAGGGTCCAGCAGCAGCTCGTTGGCGAATTGCAGCTCAAACATCAGTGGATAGAACACCGGCACTGTCAGCAGGATCATCGACAGGCTTTCCAGCACGCAGCCAAGGACCATGTAGACCACGATGATAAAGGCGATAACCGCCCAGACGGGAAGTTCGTTGTCGACGACGAACCCGGCTAACGCGTCGGGCAGACCTGCAAAGTTGATGAAGTTCGTAAACAGCTCGGCACCGATGATGATGGCAAAGATCATCGCTGTGGCCCTGACACTGTCCATCGTGGCGTCAAAGAATTCGCGCCACGACATAGTGCGCAATACAGCCGCGATCACGACGGATGCACCGGCACCCATACCCGCCGCCTCGGTCGGGGTAAAGAACCCGCCATAGATGCCGACCATGATAAACAGGAACAGGCCCAGAACGCTGAACAGGCCAATCATATCGGTCCGGGTGAGGGGTTCGGGGTCAGCTTGCTTGGGGGCCAGCGCGGGGTTCAGCCGCACGGCTACCATCACCGCACCCAGATAGAGCGCAACCCCGATTATTCCGGGGATGATGCCCGCAATGAACAGCTTGGCGATGTTGGTTTCGGTCAGCAGGCCGTAGATGATGAGGATGACGCTGGGCGGGATCAGGATGCCCAGCGTGCCGCCAGCCGCAATCGACCCGGTGGCAAGTTTGTCGTCATACCCGAAGCGCCGCATGGACGGCATGGCGACCTTGGACATGGTTGCGGCAGTGGCGAGCGACGATCCGCAGACCGCAGAAAAGCCGCCGCAGGAAAACACGGACGCCATGGCCAGCCCTCCGCGCATTCGGCCAAACAGGCGGTTAGCCCCCGCGAACAGGCCCTGTGCCACACCTGATCCGGCCAGAATGTTGCCCATGAAGATGAACAGTGGAATAACCGACAGGCTGTAGGAGAGCGCGGTATCAAAGGCCACTTGGCCTGTCATTGCCCAAGCAGGCTCCCACCCGCGTAATAAGGCAAACCCGATGCCGCCGACGGCCGACATTGCGAAGGCAATCGGAACCCGCAGCAAGATGAGCGCAAGTAAAACGGCAAAACCGATCAGTGATTCAGTCATGGTGCGCCCTCTAAATGATCCTCGTCACCGGGATGGTCGAAAGGCGGCTGCACCCCGCGCAGGAACGCGATAAATGCCGATAACAGGCAGGCTGCGCCCGCCAAGTAGCCAAAGGGCGCGAGGGGGATTTCCAGTGCGTTGGTCACCGCCCCGTCTAATGCAGAGTGGTAGGCGTGGGTGAATAGCCGCCATGAGAATGTCGCCAGCAAAGCCGCCGAGAACAGTCCGGCAAAGGCCGACAACCACCGCTGGGACCGTGGGCTAAGCGCCATGTTTAGCAGATCAACCTCGACATGCTCGTTGCGTTCCGTGGTCAGGGGCAGGGCCATGAAGACGAGGGCCGCAAGCAGCAACTCCGTCATCTCGAAAGCGCCTGAGAGCGGGGCGTCAAGGAAGTAGCGCCCGATCACGTCGATGCAGGTGATAAGGGCGAGCACAAGCAGAATAACCGCGGCACCGACCCCAAGAGTCCGGTTCAGCAAAAGGCCGATATCCAGCCCCCCGTCCTGAGGGGGCTGGTTTGGAAACCGGTGTCGCAGCTTTTCCATTGCTTAGTAGTCCACGCCGGATTGCTTACGCATATCTGCGAGCGCCGCGACGCCGTCATAGCCGTCACCACTGATCGCTTCGGCCCATGCCGCTTCGTGCTTGGCAGCGAGCGTCTTGATGTTGGCAAGAACCGCGTCGGGTGCGTCATAAACTTCGATGCCAGCGGCGTCGATCGCGTCCAGCGCTTTGGTATCGGCATCATTCCACGCGGTGCCCACAAGTTCGGCAAACGCTTCGCCGGAGATGGCGTCAATCGCGGCGCGGTCCTCTTCGGAAATCTCGTTCCACTTGCCTTCGTTCATCACCATGAACCATGTGGTGTTATAGATCCCGCCGGGAACCCGCATGGAGTATTTGATGTCGTCGGTCAGTTTGAACGCGGTCAACGCTTCGTAGGTAAATGTAACGCCGTCAATCACGCCGCGCGACAGCTTCTCGTAGACCTCAGTCGAGGACATGAAGAGCGTCGTGGCTCCCAGATCGGTCAGCAATTCCGATACATAACCGCCGGGCACACGAACTTTCAGTCCGGCAAAGTCTTCGGTTTTTTCGATCTTGCGCGCGTTATTGTGAAAGATGCCCGGCCCATGAACGAACAGGCCCAGCAACTTGACGCCTTCGTGCTCTTTCTGGGCTTCAAGTGGTCCGGAATAAACGTTCCAGAACGCCTTCGACCCAGATACAGCATCGTCCCCGATGAACGAGAACTGGCCGATGCGGGAGCGGCTGAACCGGTCGTCGGTAGTGAAAGAGTGCAGGCCATAAGTTATGTCGGCGATCCCGTCGGCGGCCATATCGTAGTGAGAGGGGGGTGGCCCCATTGGCTTTGCCAGAACCCGCACGGTAACGCGGCCTTCGGTGACTTCCTCGACCTGTTTGGCCCAAGGCTTGATCGCGCCCACCACGATTGGATGCCGCGGGGGCAGCCAGCTTGAAAGGGCCAGTTGGGTTTCGGCAGAGGCGAGTGTTGCAAAGCTGGTGGTCGCGAAAGCGGCCCCAGCAAGCAGCGCGAGCATTTTGTTCTTGATTGTCATTAGTGTAGTTCTCCCTTGAAGTTTTTTTATTCTGCGGCTTTTGCGAGGGCTTCGTTGAGCACCTCGCGGTCGCCAATATGATTGGCGAGTATCAATATGAGCCGCGCATTGAAGGCATCGCTTTGGGTTTTGGACATCCCGTCATGAGCGTTCAGTAGCGCCTCATAAAAATCATCTGGCCGGTCGATATTCGCTTTGAGGTTCAGAGTGCTCATATCAGTTGTCCTTTCCGGTCGCGCGGCGCAGGGCTTGCCGGACTGATGCCTCGTCGAAGCTGGTCCAGCGCGCGGCGACATGCTGATCCGGACGGATCAGATAAACGGCGGAGCCAGCGTCACCCAGATAGCGCGCGGCCAGTTGACCGGACGCATCGTCTTTGGCTGATACCGCGACGCGGCGGATGGTGATGCCGTCTTCTTCCAGAGTGTCCGGCGCGTCTGCGTCAATCGTCAGCAGGGTGAAATCATTTCCCAAATGGCACAACAGGAACCCGTCACCCAACGGGGCATCAGGGCAGGGGGATCCGGGGCGTGTGCGGGCGGGTCCAGCCAGTGCATCGGCAGAGTTCAGCGCCGAACCATCATAGGTGCAAGGCACGCTCAGTCGGCCAGAGTTGACCAGGGGACGGGCGAATTCATGATGTTCGCTGAGGGTCAGAACAGCGTCACGGAAGATGTGGCTGATCTCGGATTTCGGCGTGATGAAATCGGTGGAGCGCGTGGAGTTCAGGATGTTCTCGTCCGCGCCGTAGACCCGCTCTGTGTCATAGCTGTCCAGCAGCGTTTCAGGTGCCTTGCCCTTGATGACCAATCCCAGTTTCCAACCCAGATTGTCGGCATCCTGCATGCCCGAATTTGCGCCGCGTGCCCCGAAAGGTGACACCTGATGTGCCGCGTCTCCGGCGAACAGGACAGGGCCAGAGCGGAAATGCTCCATCCGTTTGCACTGAAAGGTGTAGATCGAGGACCAGACCATCTCGTATTCGACATCTGGTCCCAGCATCGCATCCAGCCGTGCGCGGATGTTTTCTTCTTTCATCTCTTCGGCGCGATCGACGTCCCAGCCGATTTGGAAATCAATGCGCCAAACGTCATCGGGCTGCTTGTGCAGCAAGGTAGACGCCCCCGACTTGAAGGGCGGATCGAACCAGAACCAACGCTCGGTCGGGAACTTGGTGTTGCCCTTCATCTTGATGTCGGCAATCAGGAAGCTGTCCTGAAACACCCGTCCGGTGAAATCCAGACCCAACATCCGCCGCAGCGGAGAGGCTGCCCCGTCGCAGCCAATCAGCCAGTCAGCCTCAAGCGTGTAGGGGCCGTCGGGGGTCATGACTGTCAAAACGACGTGATCGTCCTTGACCTGCACCGTATCAACGCGGTTCTTGCCGCGGATTTGGATGGGCGCTCCTTCGGCCTGCAACGCGCGGGCCCGTTCAATCATGAACTGCTCGAAATAGGGCTGCTGCATGTTGATGAAGGCGGGGAATTTGTGGCCTTCCTCGGGCAGAAGGTTGAATTCAAACACCTGTCGGTCCTGATGAAACACCTTGCCGACGTTCCAGACAACGCCCTTATCCAGCATCTCGTCACCGCATCCGTAGCGGTCCGCGATCTCAAGGCTGCGCTTGGCAAAACAAATCGCCCGACTGCCCATTCCGACGCCTTCGTGGTCGTCCAGCACCAGCACCGGAATGCCCTGCCGCCCCAGATCAAGAGCCGTGGCGATGCCCACCGGGCCGCCGCCCATGACGACAACGGGATGACGTACTGGCGCCTCCTGATCCTGATCGGACGAGCGCTCATAAGGATAGGCCTTGAAGGCCAAAGTATATCGGTCGTCAAACATAGTAATGCATCCTCCCTTGGGGCGTTTTAGCCCTGCAATGCGTCCCACATCTCCAGATCGCGCTGCGCCGTCCAGATGCGCGGCGTGTCAATCCCGCGCGCTTCGTCGTAAGCGCGCGCAACGTTGAACGGCAGGCAGTGCTCGTAGATCGCATAGTCCTTGAATTTCGGATCGCAGACTTCGCGCACCGCGTCCCATGCGTCTTTCAGGCTGCCGCCTTTGGCGGCGACACGCGCGGCCGGAAAATAGGTGCTTTCAACGAAATCGCGTGTGTTTTCCAGCGCCGCGTTGACCATGTCTTTGCCGACCAGCGCGTCACCGCGCCCCGGCGCAATCGCGTCCACATCGAAGGATGCGATGTTGTCGAGCGTATGGCCCCAGTCGCCGAAATGGCCATCGCCGCAATAGCAGGCGGAATGGTATTCCACGATATCGCCGGTAAACATGACGTTCTCGTCGGGGACGTGAATGACGATATCACCCGCCGTATGTGCCCGGCCCAGATGCATCAGATCAACGCGGCGGTTGCCCAGATAGACGGTCATGCTGTCGCTGAATGTGGTGGTCGGCCATGTCAGGCCGGGGATGCTTTCGTGGCCTTCAAACAGGCGCGGGAAGCGTTGAAACTCGCTGTCCCAGTCTTCTTGACCACGCTCCACGACCATGGCACGGGCGGTGTCGCCCATGATGATCTGGTCCGCACCAAAGGCCGACGCGCCCAGCACACGCACGGCGTGATAGTGGGTCAAAGCCACATGGCTGATCGGCTTATCGGTGATCTCGCGCACCTTTTCGATCACTTTGTTTGCCAGCCGTGGGGTGGCCTGTGCTTCCACGATCATCACAGAATCGTCGCCGATGATCACACCGCTGTTGGGGTCACCTTCAGCGGTAAAGGCCCAAAGCCCGTCGCCTACTTCTGTGAAGCTGATGTTCTTCTCACCCATGTCTCCTTGAGATGCGAATGCTTTGGCCATGGGTGATTCTCCTGCTTTGGATTGACCCGGATCATACGCTACGGGTCAGTTGCTGTTGGCTGTCGCCTGCCGTAAGGTAAGCGAAATCGTTTCATTGGAAACGTTTTCCTTGCATGAAGCAATAATGTCAATATCATTTCTTATGAAACGAAAAGTCCGGAACTTGTGCCGCCATGAAATCCGACGATTTTAACCTATCATATTTTCTGCCTTATCAGCTTGCCATTCTGTCGTCCCGTATCAGCAAGCTGCTGTCGAAGGTTTACGGTGACCGCTACGGTCTTTCGATCCCCGAATGGAGAGTGCTTGTGCATGTGGCACGACGCGAAAAGATGTCGGTTCGCGAAATCCACAAATGCGTTAATTTTGAAAAGCCTACGGTCAGTCGGGCCGTGTCCAAGCTGGAGGACACTGGGCTGGTTGCCAAAACCGCAAGTGAGCAAGATCAGCGGTTGGTTGAGATCGAATTGACCGAGGCAGGATTTGACGTGCTGAAGGGCATCACCCGCGAGGCCCGCTCGTTTGAGGAGAATATCTTAGGCGAGTTCTCCGAGGCCGACAGGCATCAGTTATACGTCTTGATGGAGCGTCTGCATGATGCGTTGGACAAGCACCCTGAAGCTGCGAATCGTCCGCCCATGGATATTGAGGCACGTAGTGATCTGCTTGGGTGAGGCGACATCAATACGACACTCGCGCGCCGCAGCACGTCAAATGTTCACAACTTGAGGAAACGGATTCATGACTGACCTGACTGGCAAAACGGCAGTGATAACAGGTTCGACCTCTGGCATTGGGCTGGGGCTGGAGCGCGGGTTTGCGCAAGCACGCGCAAACGTGGTCATGAACATCACCGGGACAGCAACATGAGGGCTGGCAAGGTCGTTTCCGCCGCTGAGGCCGCAGCTTTGGTTAAAGACGGCGATACCGTCACCACGTCCGGCTTTGTCGGGATTGGTGTGCCTGATGAATTGCTCGCTGCCATTGAGGCCCGATTTCTGGAAACGGATCATCCGCGCGACCTGTCGCTGGTTTTTGCCGCAGGGCAGGGCGACGGCAAGGATCGTGGACTGAACCGGCTGGGCCATGAGGGACTGCTGAAACGTGTCGTCGGCGGCCATTGGGGTCTGATCCCGAAAGTCGCGAAGCTGGCCACCGAGGGTAAGATCGAGGGCTGGAACCTGCCCCAAGGCGTGATCAGCCAGCTTTACCGCGATATTGCAGCGGGCAAGCCGGGGATGTTGTCGAAGGTGGGTCTGGAAACTTTTGTTGACCCGCGACAGGGTGGGGGGGCGATCAACTCCATCTCTATGGACCCTCAGGTCGAGCTGATGGAGATCGGTGGCGAAGAAATCCTGTTCTACCCGTCGCATAACCTGACCGTGGCGCTGCTGCGCGGCACCACCGCCGACGAGGCAGGCAATGTCACGATGGAGCGCGAAGCCCTGACCATCGACAACCTTGCGCAGGCCATGGCCGTCCATAATGCGGGCGGCGTGGTCATCGTTCAGGTTGAACGCGTGGCGCGGGCGGGGTCACTGCCTGCGCGGGACGTCCATATTCCGGGCATTCTTGTAGATGCCATTGTCGTCTCCAAGCCTGAAAACCACCTGCAAACCTACAGCACGGCCTTCAGCCAAGCCTTTACCAACCGCATCAGCCCACCTGCGGGCGAAATCCCTGCCTTGCCGCTGGATGCCCGCAAGGTGATCGCCCGTCGCTGTGCGTTCGAGTTGCCGGTCAACGGCGTGGTCAATCTGGGCATCGGGATGCCCGAAGGGGTCGCCTCGGTCGCGGCTGAAGAGGGCCTGTTGGAGCATCTGACCCTGACGGCGGAGCCGGGTGTGATCGGTGGACAACCCGCCTCGGGGCTGGATTTTGGCGCGGCGGTCAATACGGACGCGGTGATCCCGCAGAACAACCAGTTTGATTTCTATGATGGCGGTGGCCTTGATATGGCCTGCCTTGGCCTCGCGCAGGCGGATGCCGTGGGCAACGTGAACGTGTCGCGGTTCGGGCCTCGGCTTGCGGGGGCGGGCGGATTTATCAACATCAGCCAGAACGCCCGCGCGGTGGTGTTCGCAGGCACCTTCACGGCGCAGGGGCTGGATGTGCATATTGGCGAAGGCGGGGTCGAGATCCGCAAAGAGGGGCGGGCACGCAAGTTCCTTGACCATGTGGAGCAGATCTCGTTCTCGGGCGCGCGTGCCGCACGGCTTGGGCAACCGGTTCTTTATGTAACGGAACGCTGCGTATTCGAGCTGACGACAAATGGTTTGGAGTTGAAAGAAATCGCCCCCGGGATTGATCTTGATCGCGATATTTTGGGTCTCATGGACGTGCGCCCGATTGTGAATGAAGTAAGCCTCATGGACGCTCGCATCTTCCGTAATGGCGAGATGGACTTGCGCACCGATCTTCTGCATCTCGATCTGCCGGACCGCATTGCGATTGATCCTAATCTAGGTCTGCTGTTCCTTAACTTCGAGAAAATGCGCATCCGCACGCTCGACGAGATCAAACTTGTTGAACGTCTGGTGTCGGAAGCCTGTGTCGCATATGGCAAACCGGTCGATGTTGTCGTCAACTACGATGGATTTCGCATTGATGAGGTGCTCGAAAGCAACTGGGCCGAGATGGTGAACGGCCTGACAGAGCGCTTTTACCGAAACGTATCGCGTTACTCTGGCTCGGCTTTCATGCGGATGAAACTGGGTGAGGTTTTCCCCGATGCGCGCACCCACATCTACGAGAGCAGGGAAAAGGCGAGGTCTTTCCTTGGGTCTAACGGGGCATAGTTGCTGAACAGCCCGTCGGTGCGCGGCTGTTCATCACGTTGGTGAGGTAAGGCCTTCGGCGCCCGCCGCTAGGTTGTCCCCGATTGTCTTGGCGGCGAGGCTGAGGCGCTCAAGATGCGCGCCAGCTACGGCTTCCACGCTAGACCGTTCGGCAAGCCAAACCAGATTTATTGCACCGACGACCCGACTATCTGCCCGAATAGCAACGCCGATCGCGCGGGGAATCCCGCCATAGTCGACCGCACGCCCCCAATACCCCGCCTCCCGGGCGGCATAGCCATTCTTTCGCATATCCCTAAGTTTCTGCGGGAAGCTCAATGTCGCCTCCCGATCCTTCCCGCTAGTGTGCCGAGATAACTCGGCTGAAAATCTGGCGATGTCGTTCGCCTCCAGTGCGCCGAGAAAAGCGCTTCCCAAGGCGGATCGAAACGGCGAGGGGCGGTATCCGATGCAGTCGGGGAAAATACCGTGACGAGAAAATTGTCGTGTTGTGTCGACGATCTCCACGCGCCCGTCTCCTATGGAGGCCGCCAAATCCACGCCATGACCGGTGTGTTCGGATAGTTCGACGATCTCTGCCTTGCCCGCTTCAATCAGCGCGCCAATCGAATCCGGCTCACCGCCCAAGTGCGGAAATCCGGGGCCAATCCGGTACCTGCCATCGCTACGGCTTTGGGACAGCCACCTTTGGCTGACCAGCGTTGCACAAATCCGCAATATAGTGGCTTTGGGCAGATCAGTTCGGTCCGCCAAAAAGGCTAATGAGCTTACGCCATTAACCGAAATGGCTTCGACGATCTTCATGCTGCGCTCGACAGAGCGATTTAATTTGGCCATCTTCGTTCCACCTAGTGAAACGAAAGTTCGACCAGAAACCAATCAATGTCTAGCATAAATAAAACGATGATATGTGGCGAACCCTAACGACACCGCAGCCGCCAGACAGCGTTAAATAGGGAGAACACGATGCCAAACAGGCTTTCCTCGTCCGTGAACGGATTGAATCTGGCGTTGGCTAGTTTGATCATCGTCGTGGTTTTTTACGTCTCTGTTTTTGGTGTGTTCAGCGAATCCTATCTTCGCGTGGGCATGTTGCTGGTCGGCGGACTGTTGATCCTGCTGTCGCAAATCGAGCGAAGCGAAAGCCCCATAGGGAAGCTGCTGGCATTGGTCGTCGCGGCCTGCCTTAGTGTCGCGGTCTATCAGTATTTTCGAGCAGCATCCGAGATTGAAACCGGGCTGTATTTCCTGACATCAGCGGATATCTGGCTGGGTCTGTTGGGCCTGATTGCCGTGATCGAGCTGACGCGCCGGTCGGTGGGAATGGTCATGGCGGCGGTCGCGGCCATCGTTCTGATTTACGGCGCTTTCGGGCATCTTGCGCCCGGATTCATGCGCCATGCGGGGATGACCTCGGAAGAACTGGTGCAAGTGCTGTGGTTTTCCTTTGATGGTGTGTTCGGTCGGCCTATGGCAACCGTTGTCTCGACCATCCTCATCTTCATCATCTTTGGCGCGGTTCTGGAGCTGCTGACAATTGATCTGGTGCTGGTAAAACTCGCGCTGGCCGCCACGGGTCGCGTGCGGTCCGGGCCTGCCGCTGCGGCCACGGTCGCAAGCGGGTTGTTCGGCACAATTTCAGGAAGCGCGGTTGCCAACGTCGTCGGAACGGGTGTGATCACGATCCCCTTGATTAAGAAGCGAGGCTTCAAGCCGCATTTCGCGGGCGCGGTGGAAGCCGCCGCGTCAAGTGGCGGGCAAATCACGCCGCCGATTATGGGGGCGGTGGCCTTCATCATGGCGGACGTCACGGGCCAGCCTTATCTGACGATCTGTGCCGCCGCGACCATTCCCGCAATCCTGTATTATGCTGGGCTGTTCATGTCGATCTCCAGCGCCGCGCGGGACATGGACCTTGAAACCGCGGAGCAGCCGAAGTTGAATTTTGCGTGGCGTGAAGTCGCTCAGATTATTGTGTTCATGATCTCGCTTACGGCCATCGTCGTCGCCATGGTTGGGGGCTCGTCACCCGCCTATTCCGGCTTTATTGGTGTCGCCTTTGCGGCCGTCCTTGGGTTCGCGTTGAAACCCGATTTGCTCACCAACATATCGTCGTGGCTAAAATTCGTCCGCTCTGCCGGAATGATCTCGGCCCAACTGGTGGTGATTGTTGGTGCAGTGGGCATCATCATCGGCATCTTGAACCTGACCGGCGTTGGATTGCGGTTCGCGTCGCTTGTTGCCAGCTATGCCGAGGGGCAGTTGGTCGTATCGCTGCTGCTTATGGCCCTTGCCTGCCTGTTGCTGGGCATGGGTATGCCGACGGTGCCAGCTTATCTTATCATTGTTCTCGTGATGGGACCGGCGCTGCAGAAACTTGGCGTGCCGATCATTCACACCCACATGTTTGTTCTGTATTTCGGCGTTCTGTCGGCGGTCACGCCGCCGGTCGCACTCGCGGCCTTCGCCGCGGCACCCATTGCGGGGGCAGGCGCGATGCGCACCGCGGTCGAGGCCTCGCGTCTGGCCTTGCCGGGCTTCGTGATCCCATTCGCGTTCATCTACCAACCCGCAATGCTTTTGGGCACGGGATATGACCTGAAGGATTCAGCACAGTCCATTCTGTTTGTTACGCTTGCAGTGCTGCTGATCTCGCGGGCTTGCTACCCGGCCAAAGGGAAAAAACGCTACGTACCCGTAGGGCTTGCTCTTGCGATGGCGCTCTTATTCTTCGGACCTTGGGTCTCGTGGGTCGCTGTCGCTGCCACCATTGCACTGTTTTACTTGGTCAGGTTTGGAAACTTCCTGATCCCAGAAAATTCATGATCCAGAGGAGGATTTTTTCATGACTGACACGAACCTAACACGCCGTGGGTTTCTTGGGACAACGGTCGGGGCAGCCGCCCTTGCCGCGCTGCCAAAAATGGCATTCGCCAAGGAGCTGTTGCGTATGTCGACGCTTGGACGGGGCACCAGCCCGAACCTTGTGATGACGACCTTCGCAAATATCATAAACAAGTCGCTGCCGGACTATGAAATCCAGCTTAACGCGACGGGTGCTGCCACCCGCCATGTGCTGGAAGTGGCCATGGGGCGAAGCGATTTTTGTATGTCTTCCCCTGCCATTCACGCGTTGATGCGCAACAAGGCGGCGATGTTTGCCAAGATTGATCAAGCCCCGGAGCTGGTCAAAAAGTTGCGCACCGTGCTGAACTTCCCAATGGGTGTTTACCACATTGCGGTATACGGATCGTCCGGCATTACATCTATCGACCAAATCAAAGGCAAACGCGTCTTCCTTGGTCCCCCCGGTGGTGCAGCCTATGCCACCATGGAGCGGCTTTTCAAAGCAGTGGCCGGTTTTGAAGAAGGTACGGATTACGAAGCAGTTAAGTTGGGATGGGACGCAGCAGCAGCAGCCTTTCAGGACGGCAATCTGGACGTTTATTGCAACCCGACCAACGCCCCAAGCCCGGCACTGACCCAGATCGCAGTAACAAACCAGATCCGTTTCTTGGGTATTCCGGCAGACAAGCTTGAGACAGAGGCGGTGCAAAAGCTGGTGGGCCGCCCAGGTTTCAGTGCGGCAGTTCTACCTGCGGGTGCTTATGGTGAAAACCAGCTCAATGAGTCTGATGTGACAACACTAGGTGTCACTGTCGGGATTGTGTCCAATGAGAAAGCCGACGAAGACATGATCTATCAGATGACCAAAGCGTTTTATGCTGGTGTTGCAGAAGCGGGAGATAGTTCACCTTGGTTGAAAGCGGTAACACCTGCTGCTGCTGTTCAAGACATCAACCTTCCGCTCCACCCCGGCGCACTACGTGCGTTGACAGAGCTTGGCGTCGACATTCCGGACGCTGCGCGCGCCTAAACAATATTGGTCGGGGTCTGTGTGACCCCGACCAATGACCCAAATTCGCTTACAAATCCTAGGGAAAATCATGACGAAGAATGTGCTTTTCATAATGTGTGATCAGCTCCGGTGGGACTATCTGTCCTGCGCGGGCCATCCTGATTTGCATACGCCCAACATAGATGCACTGGCACAACGTGGCGTTCGCTTTGATCGCGCATATGTTCAATCAACGATTTGCGGCCCGTCCCGGATGTCGTTTTATACTGGACGCTATGTCAGCTCTCACGGCTCGACGTGGAACAATGTTCCCTTGAAAGTTGGCGAGATGACGCTGGGCGATCACTTGCGCCCGCTGGGAGTTCGCACGGCACTTTGCGGCAAAACACATATGGCCGCTGACGTGGAGGGCATGAAACGTCTGGGGTTGGCCCCGGACAGCCAGATCGGCGCGCTGGTGTCGGAATGTGGCTTTGAGCCCTACGAGCGTGACGACGGGCTGCACCCGAATTCCAACTACGGCACGCGCAACAAGAACTACGACGACTATATGAAGCAGCGCGGCTGGGAGGATGAAAACCCTTGGGACAGTGTGGCCAATAGCGGCGAGGACGACGACGGAAACATCCTCAGCGGGTGGTTTCTGGACAACTCCGACATAGCCGCGCGCGCACCGGACGAGGACAGCGAAACGCCCTATATCACCCGCCGGGCCATGGAATTTATCCGGGAAGCCGGTGACAGCCCGTGGTGCCTTCATCTGAGTTATATCAAGCCGCACTGGCCCTACATTGTACCCGCGCCCTACCACGACATGTACCCCACTGAGACGCATATGCCCGTTGTACGCAGTGAAGCGGAGCGCGAAGATCCCCATCCGGTATTCGGCGCGTTCATGGAGGAACGTGTGTCGAAGGCCTTCACGAATGAAACGACCCGCACGAAAGTTATCGGCGCCTATATGGGTCTGATCAAGCAGATCGACGACCAGATGGGCGAGTTGATGAAATTCCTTGATGCCCAAGGACTGACCGACAGCACGATGATCGTGTTCACCTCGGACCACGGCGACTATCTGGGGGACCACTGGCTGGGGGAAAAGGAGCTTTTCCACGACCCGTCTTCCCGTATTCCATTGATCGTCGTCGATCCAAGTAAAGAGGCCGACCCCACGCGCGGCACGGTATCGACCTCACTGGTCGAGGCGATTGATGTGGTGCCGACCATTCTGGATTACTTCGACGGCCCCCAAGTCGATCATATCATTGAGGGGCGCTCGCTCTTGCCGTTGCTGCATGGCGAGCGTGAGACCGTGAAGGACTTTGTCATCTCGGAATATGACTACTCTTTCCGGCAGGCGCGTCGCCGGTTGGGTGTCGATGTTGCGGATGCGAAGCTGACCATGTTGTTTGACGGGCGCTGGAAATACATCTTTTCCGAAGGCTTCCGCCCGATGCTGTTCGACCTGAACGCCGACCCGGATGAACTCGACGATTTGGGGGGCAATCCCGACTTCGCAGGCGAGTGTCGCCGGCTGGAAGACCTGCTGTTCCAATGGAGCCGCCGCACCAGCCAACGCACTACAATGTCCAACGCCCAGATCGAAGCCCGCGGGGTTGATCTGAGTGAAGCGAAAGCCGGAGTGGTGATCGGATTTGCCACCGAGGAAGACTTTCGGACAGCGCTTGCGGCGGCTGACGTCGTGAAAAAAGAGTAACGCTGTCTCGGATACGACGCTAGAAAGGTAAACCAACCGCGAGCGCTCAGGATTTTCGAATGCACCATCGACTGACCGCATTGCTGTCCTCGCTGAACCCGGTCCGCCCGTGGTTTGCGCAGGTCAGCACAAGCACCCTGAAGGCTGACGCAATCGCTGGCGTGACCAACGCGGCAATCGTTTTGCCGCAAGGGGTGGCGTTTGCGATCATTGCCGGACTGCCACCGGAATTCGGGCTGTTTACCGCCGTGTTCGTGGCGTTGATCGCGGGAGTTTGGGGCTCGTCCATGATAATGGTGTCCGGCCCCACCACTGCGATTTCGGCGGTCATTTTTGCCTCCATGTCGCAATTCGCAGCCCCCGGTAGCCAGACATACATTGCGATGGTGTTAACCCTGACTTTCATGGTCGGGGCGATACAGATCATTGCCGGCGTTTTCAAAATGGGCGGGCTGATCTCGTTCATTTCCCATTCCGTGCTGATCGGGTTTACGGCCGCCGCGGCGCTGTTAATTGCCGCCAGCCAGATCGGTGGCGCATTGGGGATTGAAGGCGGCGGCGGCGGCGTTTTCGAGCGGCTAATCCATGTCGCGGCTCATTTTGGTCAGGTCAACGCAACGGCGCTGATTATCTCGGGCGCCACGGTCCTGTCTCTTATGGTGTTGTCACAGTTCAGCAAGAAGGTGCCATCCTACATCATTGCTCTCGCGATTGGGGCCGGGGTGGCCTATCTTCTAGGCGCATCGGACAAAGGCGTGGCGATGTTCGCCCCGCTTCAGTCCATCATCCCGACCCTTGGCGCACCCAACTTGTCTTTGGGTCTGATCGCCGAGCTTCTGCCCGCCGCCGCGACGGTGGCCTTTGTCGGCTTGCTCGAGGCAATTTCTATCGGGCGATCCTTCGCACTTCGCCGCGACGAGCCCTACGATTCCAGCCAAGAGATGGTCGGGCAAGGCTTGTCCAATGCCGTCGGCTCCTTTTTCCAATGCTATGCAGGCTCCGGCTCGTTCACGCGCTCCGGCCTGAACGCGGATGCGGGGGCGCAGACGCCGGTCTCGACGATCTTTGCGGCAGGGTTTCTGGTGATCCTGCTTTGGGTCTTGGCCCCATACCTCGAGTTCGTGCCGGTCCCTGCCATGGCCGGTGTTATCCTTTTCGTGTCCTACCGCCTGATAAATTTCGCAGAGATCCGCCACGTCCTGACATCCAACAGAAGCGAAACCGCGATCCTGGCGGCGACCTTTCTAACCGGCATCTTTACCGAGTTGGATTTGGCAATCGTTGTTGGTGTGATCACGTCGCTTTGCGTGTTTCTGTATGACAGCGCGCATCCGATCGTCGCGGTGGGGGCACCGACGGACGTGAATGGCAGGCGGGTGTTCAAAAATGCGGCAAGGTATAACCTGCCCGAATGCCCGCAAATTTCCGTCATACGGGTGGACGGCCCATTGTTCTTCGCATCAGTCGAAAATGTGGAGCAACAGTTCCGCAGGGTCGAGGGCGGAAACCGGGTCCCCAAGACCAAGCTCATGGGGCTGAAGGGTCTGTGGAAAATCGACCTGTCCGGAGCAGGGCTTTTGCTGAAAGAAATCAGACGGGCCCGAAAGGCGGGTGCTGATTTTCATATTTTCACGACGAATGCCCCCAGTTTAACCATCCTGAAGCGATTGCATGTCTTCGACGAGCTTGGAGCCAGTAATATTCACAACAACAAAGCCGAGGCTATTGCGGCCGCCGTTGCAGCCGCTGACGATGACATTTGCAAAGATTGTAAGCTGAGGGTTTTCCTTGAATGCGCTCAAAAGCCAGACAGTTCGGTGCAGGGACCAAATTGAGAGTGCAAAGAGATTAGTGGCGCTTTGACGATCGGTTTCTTTGTAAAATTATGAATTTTTTGTTCAGTCGCGGAAAATACTCCCAGCCAAATACAGAAAACAAAACATGCGTTACATAAGATAAATTCCGCCTCCCTCTACAGATAGTTCACGCCGCTCCCCATGGTGAGATGCTCTGACGCGAGTAGCTAGGCTTCATCCGGATCTGCCAACGTATTTTACGACAAGACTATCTCGCAGTGCGGATTTCACCGTTGTTCACGACCTCGTTCGGCTGCGACGAGACAAGCTTCCTCAGTTTTGGACTCGTTGCCTGATTTGCGTCCTCGAGCCGTTCACATGTTTTTTACGTCCCTGCACCAGTATCTTCAAATGTCAGATGATGTGCCTGTCCCCCATGAAAAAACTCAGCCAATTACGGCCTCAATACGTGGGATTTCATAATTAACCTGCAATTTCCCATGTTGGCAGGAAGTTTTTGAGTAGAGACGTGTTCGATTGAGACTGGGCCACCACCACTTAACCTCTTGTAAACTGTCGCAGAAGGCCACGACCGATTGTTAGCCGCGTCGGTCAGTTTATTTGCACATCTTTGCGCAAATAACTGTGCTCCAACGTCGTGCCATCGTCAAATAGCAGGTTAATCGTCACGGTTTGCAGGCTATCGAGCGGCGCGACTGCGTAAGGAAGGTGTGTTTCCATCTTTAACGCCATCGGGGAGGCTTCGCCCCGATAGCACGGTTCACCCTCCCAAACTTGCAACTCCCCTCCGTTATAAGCAAAGCGGATTTGCTCGATCCCGCAGCGATAGGTCAGCAGAGTCGACATGTAGAGCAAGTCCTGTCCTTCATAGGGCCGGATGGCGATCCATTGTGGGCGGATCAACTCCAGAATGGGCTTTACGCCCGCAGAGGTTGTGAAGTTTTGCGCGGAAACGGGAAGGGGCATCAAGAATATTAAGGCGATGAGAAAGGCGCGCATGCTGGCGTCTCCAAGTTGGGGCTTTCGCGCAGTATCGCGCGAGTTGTGCACCATACGCAAACTTTTCACGGTCCTGATGCTGTATGGCTTCCGGTGCCATCGCTTTGGGCCTATGCTGAGTGCAAGTAAAAAGAAGTGACGACATGGCCAAGAGCAGCAAACCCAAAACCAAAACGGCAAAGCCGAAGCCCAAAAAGACAAAGGTACCCGCCAAGCCGAAGACCCAGAGCTTCAACATCATGATGGTGGGGCAGGGCGGCAGGTTGCAATTTGAGGCGTTGTTACAAGTGGCGACACTGCGACACACCAACCCTGACTTCAAGGGACGGGTGATCATCGCGGAGCCACAAAACAATCACCGCTGGGACGCTGACCCTCGGATGGCGAATAATGATGTTCGCGAAGCGCTTGTCGCGCTGGGCGCGGAAATCGTGCCATTTGAAAATCAGATATTCGGGTGCGGTTACCCATATGGCAACAAGATCGAAGCCTTGCAGGTCTTGCCTGAAGGTGAGCCATTTCTATTTCTGGACACCGACACCCTAATCACCGGCGACCTGAGCAAGGTGCCGTTTGACTTTGACCGTCCCACCGCGTCGATGAAGCGGGAAAACACGTGGCCACAGCAGGAATTATACGGGCCCGGCTATAACCAGATCTGGGGCTCGCTCTATGACAAATTCGGGCTCGATTTTGAAAGCTCGCTCGATACCAGCTATCCGGACGAATACTGGCGCCGCTATCTCTATTTCAATGCCGGGTTCTTCTATTTCCGGTGTCCGAAGGAATTCGGCGATCGCTTCTTGGAATACGCACGCTTGATCCGCGACGAGCCGCCGGAAGAGCTTGTTTGCCAGGAAATGAAGCCATGGCTGGATCAGGTGGCATTGCCATTGACCATTCATTCCTTTGGCGGCGGGCGTGTGCCAGAGGTGTCTGACATGATGGACCATGAAGTGACCTGTCACTACCGCGTTTTGCCGCTTCTTTATGCGCGCGAGCGCGACGAGGTGGTACGCATTCTGGAAGAGGCTGCGGCTCCCAACAAACTCAAGAAGGTGCTGAAGCAATATGAGCCGATCAGGCGCATGGTGTATCAGCGAAAAGGCCACAAAGTCCGCGAAATGTTCGACCGCGAGAAACTGCCGCGACGCGAACAGGCCATTCGAAACCAGATCAAACGCGCCAAGCTTTGGATGAGGTAAGAACTTAGCTGCGGGACGCCTTTTCCGCGATGCCGGATTGCTGCGTGCGGGCTTCGAGGATCGCCATAACATCCGCGATGGCAACGCCGCGCGCAGCCAGCATGACCAACAGGTGATACAGAACATCTGCGGCTTCTGACGTAAGGTTGTCGCGGTCGTTCTTCGCTGCGGCGATGATCGCTTCGATCGCTTCCTCACCGAACTTCTCGGCGCATTTCTCTGGGCCTTTTTCAAGCAGCTTGGCAGTCCAAGAACTATTCGGGTCCGCGTCTTTGCGAGATGCGATGATGGCTTCCAATTCTTCCAGTGTCATGCACCCAACCTCATGTTCAGCCCGGCCTTCGCCATATGGGCCTTTGCTTCTGCAATGGTGAAATCCCCGAAGTGGAAAATCGACGCGGCCAAAACTGCGTCCGCATGTCCTTTAGTCACCCCTTCCACCAAGTGATCCAATGTTCCCACTCCACCGGAGGCGATCACCGGGACGGCCACTGCATCGGCAATGGCCCGCGTCAAAGGCAGGTTAAACCCCGCGCGCGTTCCGTCGCGGTCCATCGAGGTCAGCAGGATTTCTCCAGCACCCCTGGCAACAACAGTCTTGGCAAATTCTACGGCATCAATGCCTGTGGATTTCCGCCCTCCATGGGTAAAAATCTCCCACTTTCCCGGGGATACAGTTTTGGCATCAATGGCCACGACGATGCACTGAGACCCAAAGCGGTCAGCGGCTTCGGCGACGACATCGGGATTGGCAACGGCAGCCGAGTTGAAGCTGACCTTGTCGGCCCCCGCCAGCAGCAGTTTGCGCACATCTTCATGGGTGCGCACGCCACCGCCTACGGTCAATGGAATGTAGCAGGCTTCGGCGGTGCGGGTGACAACGTCGAACATGGTGCCACGGTTTTCATGAGTCGCGTTGATGTCGAGAAAACAAAGTTCATCCGCGCCTGCTGCGTCATATGCCTTAGCAGCTTCGACGGGATCACCGGCGTCGATCAGGTCTACGAAGTTGACGCCCTTGACCACACGGCCGTCTTTGACGTCGAGACAGGGAATGATGCGGGTTTTTAGCATGAACGTAGCTCCGGTTTGCGAGCATGGTTTAACGGCAATCCCTTGCCGATGCCAGCGATGTGATTGGCGTTTGATCCCAAGGTGTCGTGTTCTGTTCACATAATTTGAAAAGGAGTCCCACCATGCGCCAAATAGCTTTGTCGATGGCCCTACTTGCGAGTGTAGCCATGCCTGCATCTGCCGACCTGATCACCGTCAAATCCAGCAAGCCGGTGGCTGAAACCATGGATGCCTTGGAAGCCGCCGTGGGTAACGCAGGTGCGACCGTTTTCGCGCGTGTCGATCATCAAGCAGGGGCGACGGGTGTTGATTTGCAAATGCCGGCAGCTCAAGTTCTGATCTTCGGCAACCCCAAGCTTGGGACGCCCGCAATGAATGCGGATATCCGCGCGTCATTGTATTTGCCGCTGAAGATCGCTGTGCACGAGGCCAATGGTGGCTCTGTGTTGGTCTATGAGGATCCGGCAGATACGTTCGGTGACCTGAATATACCCGAGGACGCCCCGTTCGTGAAAACGATGCAGGGTGCATTGGGCAAGCTCACAGGAGCGGCTGTGAAGTAGCAGTTTAGGCTTTCAACAGGTCCAGCGCCTCTTTCAGGTCGATGGCTCCGTCATACAAGGCGCGACCCGAGATCGCGCCGTTCAACGGCGCCCCCGTGGCCTTGAGCGCGCGCAGATCGTCCAGCGAGGAGACGCCTCCGGATGCGATGACAGGAATGGAGACCGCATGGGCCAAGGCCGCTGTTGCCTCGACATTCGGGCCCTGCATCGCGCCGTCGCGGTTGATGTCAGTATAGATCAAGGCTGCGACGCCCGCGTCCTCAAACTGCTGTGCCAACGCGGTGACCTCAATATCGGTCTCTTCGGCCCACCCACGGGTGGCAACCATGCCATTGCGCGCATCCAGACCAATAGCCACTTGGCCGGGAAAGGCGCGGGCAGCCTCGCGTACTAAGTCGGGGTTTTCAACGGCCACGGTGCCAAGGATCACACGGGCGAGCCCCTTATCTAACCAGCGTTCAATTGTGGCCATGTCCCGAATGCCGCCGCCAAGCTGGGCGGGAACTTTGGTTTGCGCCAATATCGCGTCGACGGCTGCACCATTCACCGGCTCCCCGGCAAATGCGCCATTCAGGTCAACGAGATGAAGCCATTCGCAACCGGCCTCCACGAAGGCCATGGCTTGCGCGGCGGGATTGTCATTGAAGACCGTCGCTTGCTCCATTTCGCCTTTGTATAGACGTACACAATTGCCATCTTTGAGGTCGATTGCGGGGTAAAGGATCATAGCGTCTCGCCTTCGTTTATTCCGGATTTGCGCGGTCTATTCCACATCCGCGCCCCAACGTCACGCTTGATTTGCGCCCTGATTTTCGCACCATGGTCGGCAGAACAGGGAGGAAATAATGAAAACACTTAAATTCGCAGCTGCGTTTGTCGTTGCATTTGCAGGTCAGGCACTGGCTGATCCGGCAGAAGGCGTCTGGAAAACACAAGTGGATGACGGCGCTTATGCCCATGTCACCATGAAGAAATGCGGCTCTGCCGTGTGCGGCACCATCTCGCGGACGTTTAACGCGTCTGGTGAATACAAGTCACCAAATCTTGGCAAACAAATTGTGCGTTCCATGAAGCCGCTTGGCGGTGGCAAGTACGAAGGCAAGGTTTGGCGCCCGTCCAATAACAAAATCTACTATGGCAAGATCGACCTCGGCGGCAGCAGCTTGAAACTCGCAGGTTGTATTGCTGGTGGTCTGCTGTGTTCCAAGCAGACTTGGACACGTATCAAGTAAACGGTTTTTACCAAAGTTGCCGAAGGTCGGGGAGGAATCTCCGGCCTTTTTTCGTGCCTAATTCAGGAGTTGTTATCTTCTGCACCTGAAAGTCTCCAACAGGTCAACATGTGGCCTGATGTCAGGAGATTTCGATGAAGTTGTGTTTTACATTGATATGTGTCGGATTCCTTGCGGCTGGCTGTTCGCCGGTCGCAGTTGCGATACCTCTGTCTGGGCCGGACGGGTGGATGCAAATACTATCAGACAGCAACGCCAAAGGAGTCCCGCTGCTGTTGATGAACTGGTAGTCGCTTACGGTTTCCAGTTCAGGAAGTTGGCGATCATCCGAAGGCCTGTCTGCTGGCTCTTTTCAGGGTGGAACTGCATTCCAATCATATTGTCGCGGCCAACAACGGCGGTAATATCTCCCCCGTAATCCACATGCGCCAACCGATGGGCCGGATCAGTGACACGAAAGCTGTAGGAGTGGACGAAATAGGCGTGGTCGCCGGTATTTATGCCGTCCAGTACGGGATGCTTGGGGTTGGAGCCATCTAAAACCAAGTCATTCCATCCCATATGCGGGACCTTCAGCGACGGGTCGGCCGGGGTGATTTTGGCGATTTCGCCTTCGATCCAGTCAAACCCTTTGGTGTCTTCATATTCGCGACCCCAGCTCGCCATCATTTGCATTCCGACGCAAATGCCCATGAACGGGCGGCCCTTGACTATGACCGACGCAACGATCGCCTCGAACAAGGCCGCGCGGTCACGGGTGAGGGCATTCCGGCAGGCGGGGAAGGCTCCATCACCGGGCAACACGATCCGGTCCGCCCGCACAACATCTTCGGGCTTGGACGACACGATGACGTCACCGCCACCGACATCCGCAGACATGCGTTGAAAGGATTTTTCTGCGGAGTGCAGATTGCCACTGTCATAGTCGACGAGAACGGTCAGCATGGGGATGCTCCGATAAGGATCAAAAGGCTTTGGCGGTACGGTGTTGCGCCATCAAAGTGTGCCCTTGGTGGACGGTATGGCGTCGGATTTGCGCGGATCGGTCTCGAGCGCATCGCGCAACGCGCGCGCCACAGCTTTGAACGCCGCTTCCACGATGTGATGGCTGTTGAAGCCATGCAGCCGGTCAATGTGGAGCGTAATGCCACCATGGGTTGAAAACGCCTGAAAGAACTCGCGCACCAGTTCGGTATCGAAAGCGCCGATCTTCTGGGTCGGAATGTCCAGGTTACAGATCAGGAATGGGCGGGCGGATAAGTCCAATGCGCAGCGCACCTGAGCATCGTCCATCGCAAGGTGACATTCGCCGTACCGGCGGATACCACGCTTGTCGCCCAATGCCTCAGCCAGTGCCTGACCCAGTGCAATCCCCGTGTCCTCGACGGTGTGGTGGTCGTCGATATGCAGGTCACCCTTGGCGCGGATTTTCATGTCGATCAGCGCGTGGCGGGCCAGTTGGTCCAGCATATGGTCAAAGAAGCCCACACCGGTCTGGTTGTCATATACGCCAGAGCCATCAAGATTGATCTCGACAGAGATATTCGTCTCAGCCGTGCTACGAGTGATTTTAGCGGACCGCATGGGGTTCTCCTTCAGGCAACTGGCTGCCTTATACGCAGGGCGGTCGAGCAGGCCAAGGGGGGGCGCAGGCTGCGAGCAGGCAGATGTCGCGAAAATGCTGTGCCGCCGCCGACAACGGGACGCCGCAGATGTAGCGAGCTACTTGAAAAGGAACTCTGGGTCTGAGGGCTAAACCGCAAAATTTCCCGCACTTCGCCACATTTCCAACATCTCCAGACGATTGATCCAGAACAGGTTTTAGGAAGAGGCATGCCTGTATGGCTGCGTTGACAGCAAACACATCCGCCAGCGCCGTTGCAATGGCGTCGGAGATTTTGGGCGCGGGGTTTACGATAAACTCTGCGACCTATTCTGGTGCGACTGGGTCTTCCGCGATCTACACTGACGGCGGCACCACGAACCCGGGCGTTCTGCCTTCTGACACGGGTGTCATATTTTCTACGGGGAATGTATCGACCTTTGCCAATGCTTCGGGTGCAAACAACACAGGTGGGGGCACGACGGCGGACACCGCTGGCATAGACGGAAACGCGGCTTTTAATGCTGCGGCAGGTCAATCCACTTTTGACGCATCATTTCTGGAGATTAACTTCACTCCGGAGCCCGGGCAAACATCAATCAATATAGAATTTCGTTTCTATTCAGAGGAATACAACGAATACGTCTACTCGAACTTCAATGATATTGCGTTGGTTCAGCTGAATGGTGTGACCCAGCCGATATCGGTCGGATCCGGCGAGATTTCAGTAAATGGCATCAACGATGCTGGCACCTATAACCCGTCGAACGGAAACCAGAACAACGACCCGAACCCGGGCAACGGCCAATTCGATAGTGCAAACCCCAACCTGTACGTCAATAATTCGGGTGGCGCTTACGCAACCGAGATGGACGGCTTCACGGTAACCCTGTCGCTCGATATTCCCGTCACGCCCGGTGTGGCGCAGACCTTGATGATCGGCATCGCGGATGTCGGAGACTCGTCCTATGATAGTGCTATCGTCATCGCATCAAACAATGTGCCCGGCGCGACGGACACAGATCCGATTGCCACAGATGATACAGGAATCGAGACATGGGGTAGCAATCCCAAGACAGTCGATATTCTGGCAAATGATACTGATCCAACTTCACAGGCGCTGACAATCACGCAAATCAACGGTGTGAACGTGGTTTCCGGCCAGACGGTGACGCTGCCATCAGGGCAGGCGATTACACTGAACCCGAACGGGACGATTACGCTTGTGAACACGGGCGGTCAGACCGGTTTAACTTCGTTCAGCTACACGGTGGCCGATACAGACGGAAACACCGACAGCGCATTCGTGACCTTCGACGCTTCCCCCATCTGTTATTGTGATGGGACGCTGATCGAGACACCAAATGGACCGCGGGCGGTGGAGACACTTCGAAGCGGTGACCTAGTGCTGACCCGGGATGAGGGCCCGCAACCCATCCGGTGGATCAGCAGTCGTGATATGTACGCCAGTGCGCGACATGCACCTATCGAAATTGCAGCTGGTGTTATGGAGAACAGGTTGCCGCTTCGAGTGTCGCCGCAACACCGGATTGTGCGCGCTGGCTCTTTGGCGCAGCTCTACTTCGGTCAGGAGGAGGTTCTCGTCGCCGCGCGGCATTTGGTGGACGGCGTAAATGTGCGTCAGTTGGCCAGTGGGCGCGTGAGTTACTATCATCTGATGTTTGATCGCCACCAAATCATCACGGCCAACGGAATCGCCAGCGAAAGCTATCAGCCCGGTGATTTCAGTTTGCCTGGCTTGCATGACGCAGCCCGCGAAGAAATGTTCGCAGTTTTCCCTGAGCTACGCTCGAATCCGGCGCAGTACGGGCAATCGGCACGTCAAAGTATTTCCGGAACGCTGGCGCATGTTTTGGCCGCGTAAACGCACCAAATACCCCAGAAAGCAGAAAAGCCTCGGCGTGAGCCAAGGCTTTTTCTTGAGACCAATTGGAGCGGGCGAAGAGATTCGAACTCTCGACCCTAACCTTGGCAAGGTTATGCTCTACCCCTGAGCTACGCCCGCATCCGTTGGTGAGCCGTGATTTAGCGACGGTGCGCGTGGGCTGCAAGAGAGAAATTCAGACCAAGCGCAAAAAATATTATCATAGATCGATGCTGCCATCCGGATTGACCTTGGGTTCGGCGTCAGGATCGTCTTCTGTCTTGGGTTTTTTACGGATGAGTATATCGCCGTTTGGCAGGACCTCTGGGGCTTCATAGGCATTCAGGTCAGACATTTTGTCGGCCAATTGCTCCATCAAGGGCATCATGTCGTCTGCGAAGCCCTCAAACAGCTCTCTGAAGTTCTCGGCCAACGGCGCGAGGTCACCTAACCCGAATGGAGGCGACTTCTCTTGGGCCGCCGCGGGAAGCGATGAAAGTGCCAGACTGCATATCAATAAAAGCTGTTTCATCCCCCGAATATGGGGGCAATCCCGCAACAATTCAAACCCTAGAGATCAATGTCCAGCGTGACCGGAAAATGGTCCGAAGCGATAAGCAACGCTTCTCGCAGTTCTGGCGCGTTCCAGCATTCGGGATCATCAAACGGATGCCAGATATGCCATTTTGGTGACTTGGCAGCCAAATCAGACGACACCATGATGTAGTCCAGCATGGCATTCAGATAGCGCTTCTCTGGCCGCACATAGAAGCGCGACGTGGTTGGGCGCGCACCGAAAGGGTGGGTCATGATCTCCTGTGCGTGCGGGTCAAACAGCGTTTGCCTCGGGTCGTCGGATTGGCCCAATACAATCTCCACACCCGAACGCCCAAACAGCTTCTCGTAGCCGTCCAATCCGGGGCCGTCGTTGAAGTCGCCCAGAACAATCACCGAGTCACCAGCCGTCAGATGCTCGGTCACCCGCGCGCGCAACCATATACATTGCGCCAATTGCTTGCGCCGGTTCGCGATGGATATGCGCATGGCATCCGCTTCGTTTCGTGCCCCGTGCGGCGCCTTTGACTTCAAATGCGCGCCGATCAACCGAAGCTCGGCGCCACTCTTGGTGGTAAACGCGACTTCCAGTGGAGGCTTGGAGAACACCACGTCATCCATTTTTGCATCAATATCGAGATCCATCCGGAACGTGTTGTCAAAATGCGGAGCAGCCTCGCTTTGTCGCGGGTCATGGACCGCGCTTACGACGTTCGGATCATAGAGCAGGGCGATTTCCTGCTGGGTGTCGTTGTCGTAGCCGATTAGCGCTTTCGTGGTGCGCAGTCCAAAATGCTCAGCAAAGTTTTCCAGCGCAACGCGACCCGAACGGCTAGGCGACGTGTCGGGGGCCTCGATCACCATAATCGCGTCAGCGTCGATTGATTGAAACACAAGCCCTAGCGCCTGTGCTTGCATGGCTTTGGTGACGTTGTAGCGCGACGACCATGTGCCGTCCTGGATCAGGTTGTTTGCGTCGTCGAACAGATAGGTGAACCATTCGACGTTATAGGTTGCAATCCTCATGCAACAGGCTCGCGCTCTGCCAAAATTTCGGCCCACGCGGCGTTGATGCGGATAAGGCGTTTTTCCGCCATCTTAACCGCTTCATGGGGCACCCCTCGTGCGGCCATCACATCCGGGTGGGTGTCCTTGACCAGTTGCCGCCAGCGCTTGCGGACGTCCTCCAAGGCCATTTCCGGCGTCGCCTCCAGCACTGCGTAGGGGTCGGGCGTCGCATCAGCCACAAACCGCGCCCGTAGGCAGCGGAATTCCGGCTCGGTAATCTTGAATATGGCCGCCACACTCAGCAAAAACTCGTCTTCCAACGGGTGGTAGCTGCCATCCGCGACGGCGATGTGGAACAGACCTTCCATCAAATCATACAAGGTCGAGTGATTGTCCTCGAACATCGTCGCAATCTTGCGGGCGTAATCGTCAAATCCCGCCACGTCCTGACGCGCCAGATTGAAAAGCTTGGCGGCCTGTGCCTCGTCCTCTGGTGCAATTGTGAACACTTCGCGAAAGGCTGCAACTTCGTCGCGTGTGACGCGACCGTCGGCCTTTGCCATTTTGGCCCCAAGTGCAATCACCGCAATGGTAAATCCCACGCGCCGTTCGGGCGGGGTTCGAAGATGCGCGAAAACATCCGAGAGGCTTTCACCAGCGGCTAGCGCCGAGAGCGCGTTTGATATGCGGGTCCAAACTGACATGGGCAATAGGCTAAACTATTCGGTTCAGCTTGTCAGACAAATTTCTGCATCAGCACAAGGTCGATGAAGCGCCCGAATTTATAGCCCGCCTGAGGGATCAGCCCCACTTTCTCAAACCCCAACTTGCCATGAAATGCGATTGCCGGCGCGTTCTCTGCGGAGATGCCTGCGATCAGGCTGTGAATGTCAGCGCCACCTGCGTGATCGTGCAACGCGTTGAACAACCGCCGTCCAAGTCCTTGCCCGCGCACAGTCGGGGAGAGGTGGATCGTGAGCTCGGCTGTGCGCGCATACCCGTCGCCCGCGCGAAACGGGCCGTATTTTGCATAACCGGCAATAACCCCATCCATATCCGCCACAAGATAAGGATCAGTCCGTCGTTGATGATCAGCCAACGCAGCGCATAATTCGGCTTCCGTCACTTGGGTGGGGGAGAACGTAATCGTGGTTTCAGAAATGATCGGATTGAGAACGGACAATATTCCCTTGGCATCCTCTGGCCGCGCCGCGCGGATCAAGGTCATGTCAAAACGCGCCGTCCCTGTGGCGTGTCGAAACTGGCAGAAAAGCTTGGTGTCTCCGCCTCTTGAAACAACAAGGTGTCGCGCGGCAATAGCGGGGCGAGAGTTTCCGCCATCTCCGCAGCCTGCGGATGATGTAACACGACCCCGCCCAATCTGATGCCCTGATCGGGCAACAATGGTGCCGGATGCAAATCGCCATGCCATTGGATCAGCGCAGGCCCCCAGCCACTCCACGGCAAGATGCCGTCGTCTGGCACAGCCATGGACCAGCGAAAATCCCCTCGTTGCAGCGAAATTGGTCGCCCGAACCCGTCTGGAAGCGCAGCCAAGGCCGCATCAAGGTCGTCGGTGGCCAATATCCAATTCGTCAGACGCGGCGGGCCTCGGAAATTATCAAGGTTGAACCACCTTGGCCGGTTCGGCGCTTCGGCATCCGGATTGATGGCGATCGCCTCGAAATAGATCTCTGGCCCGAGCGAGAGCAGATGGTTATGCGTTCCCATTTGCGGATGCTCTCCGCGTGTCGCGAGGTCAACGCCAAACGCTTCCTCGACATGCGTGCGGCCCGCATCCAAGGTTTCAGCCGCGAGGGCGAGGTGATCTAATCTTAAAAGGTTCATGGCGGCACGATAGGCGTGTCGACAGGGACTTGCCAAGAGGGCAGCGTCAGGCAACAACAACCCTATGGATGATCTTAGCCAAGCCAAAGCCACCGCGCGCCAAGCCGCCTTCGCACGTCGCAGCGCAGCAAAATCGCCGGAACGCGACGCCGCTGCGATAACCAACCTTCTGGAGACAATTTTGCCCCACAAGGGCAGCGCGCTGTCCGGCTATTTGCCGATCCGCACCGAAGTGGACCCTGTTCCGGTGATGGCGGCAATGGCTGCGTGGGGGCCGGTTTGTGTGCCTGTTATCAAGTCCAAAGGCCATCCGCTGGAATTTCACCGCTGGGAGCCGGGTTGCGATATGAAAGACGGCGGGTTTGGCACTTTCATTCCGACCACGGCGGAAGTCGTCGTGCCGCAAGTTCTGATTGTTCCGCTCGTCGCATTTAACCGCAACGGTGGGCGTTTGGGCTATGGTGGCGGGTTTTACGACCGGACCCTCGAAGGGCTGCGCGCCCGCGGCAAGGTTTTCGCCATCGGCTATGCGTTCGCGGCTCAGGAAGCCGACGACATTCCGCTGGAGCCGACCGATCAACCGCTGGACGCCATCGTGACGGACGAGGGTGTGTTGCACCTCGCAGGCAATGGCCCTAGGTCTCTCGCATGAAAATTTTGTTTCTCGGGGATGTAATGGGGCGCGCTGGGCGCGCTGCCATCGTGGATAGGTTGCCCAAATTGCGGGCGGATTGGGCGTTGGATTTTGTCGTGGTCAACGGCGAAAACGCCAGTTCCGGCGCTGGGCTGACTGCGGCCCATGCCAAGATTTTGCTCGACGCAGGTGCAGATTGTCTGACCTTGGGCGACCACGCCTTTGACCAGCGCGATATGTTGCAGTTCATCGAAAAAGAGCCGCGCATCATTCGCCCGATCAATTTCGCCAAAGATGCTCCGGGGCGTGGGCATGGCATATTCGAAGCCGGTCGGGGCCGTAAAATTCTGGTGACGCAGGTTCTGGGGCAGGTGTTCATGAAGCGCCCGTTCGAGGATCCTTTCGGGAAGCTGGAACAAGTTCTCAAAACCCATCCGCGCGGCGGGATGGTTCAGGCGTCACTCGTGGATATTCATTGCGAAGCCACATCCGAGAAAATGGCTATGGGTCATTGGTGCGACGGGCGGGCCAGTGTCTGCGTGGGAACGCATACCCATGTGCCGACCGCTGACGCCATGATCATGCCCGAAGGCTGTGCCTATCTGTCGGATGCCGGTATGTGTGGCGATTATCGGTCGGTGATCGGAATGGAAAAAGCCGAGCCCATGCGACGCTTTGTGACCGGTATGGTGAAGGGGCGGTTTACCCCCGCAATGGAGGAGGCGACACTCTCCGGCCTTTACGTGGAAACCGATGATCGTACCGGTGCCGCAACCCGTATCGAGATGGTGCGTCAAGGCGGACGACTGGCACAGGCCGGCCCCGCGTGAGCACGCACCTCTGATGAACGAGCGTAACAGCCTCTTTGGGGCGTTGATTGTCATGGGGGCAGGCTGGGGGCTCACGCAACCGCTGGGTAAGCTCGCCGTGGAAGGCGGGTATCGCCTGTTCGGTCTGGTATTCTGGCAGGCCGTAATCTCCGGTGCGATTTTGGGACTGCTGTGCTTGCTACGCGGCAAGCCGCTGCTCTTGAACAGGGCGCAGCTTTGGGCGTGCTTGGTGATTGCCTTGGTCGGTACCGTGCTGCCCGGTGCCGCGTCATACACTGCGCTGGTTTACTTGCCGTCAGGGTTGGTTTCGATTTTGCTGTCTCTAGTGCCAATGATGGCGTTTCCGGTCGCGGTTTTGTTGGGAAATGAAAACTTCGCGTGGTCTCGGCTGACGGGCTTGGCATTGGGGCTGTGTGGCGTGTTGTTGATCGTCTTGCCCGAGGCAAGTTTGCCCGACCGCGCAATGGTCGTCTACATCCCCATCGCCCTCATCGCGCCGCTGTTCTACGCGATGGAGGGCAATTACGTCGCCCGTTGGGGCATTGCGGGGCTGGACCCGTTGAAGCTTCTTTTCGGTGCGAGCGCGATTGCAGCGCTCATCTCGGGGCCATTGGCCGTTTGGTATGGGCAGTTCATCGACCCGTTTGGACGCCCTTATGGCCTGGCAGAGTGGGCGCTGATCGGGTCCGCAGTGATCCATGCGGGGGTCTATTCGTCTTATGTTTGGCTTGTCGGGCGCGCGGGTCCTGTTTTTGCGGTACAGGTCAGCTATCTGGTGACGGCTTTCGGTGTCGTTTGGGCCATGTGGCTCTTGGGCGAGCGGTATTCGCTTTGGGTCTGGGCTGCCTTCGCTATACTTCTCATTGGGCTGGCGCTGGTTCAACCACGCCCGCCCTTGGATATTGAACCAACGGAGTCCTGATGGAACTTCTAGATTTGTCCCAAAATGCGCGTGCCGTGCTGGCCTTGCTTGTCGTCGTCGGCATGTTTGCGCTGTTCGTGCGCGAAACATATCCGACGGAGGTTGTCGCCATCGGCGGAGCCTCTGTCCTGCTTGCGACGGGCGTGCTGCCGTATCAAGCGGCCCTGTCAGTTCTGTCAAACCCCGCGCCATGGACCATCGCTGCGATGTTTATCATCATGGGGTCGCTGGTGCGGACAGGGGCGCTCGACTGGTTCACACGGATCGCGGACCGTAACGCCGCAAAGCGACCTGCCTTCGCTCTGGCGGGGATGTTTGCCTTTGTGGTGATTTCCTCTGCGATCGTATCGAATACGCCTGTTGTGGTCGTGATGATCCCAGTTTTTGTGCAACTGTCGCGCACCCTCGGGGTCTCTGCGTCCAAATTGCTGATCCCTTTGTCCTATGCCGCAATATTGGGTGGCACGCTTACGCTGATCGGGACATCGACCAACCTTCTTGTGGATGGTGTAGCGCGGGCGAACGGCCTTGCCGCGTTCACGATTTTCGAAGTGACACCCCTTGGCATCGTGCTGGTGGCATGGGGGATGTTCTATCTGCGCTTCATCGCCCCACGGCTCTTGCCGGACCGTGACAGCATGGCGATGATGCTCTCTGATCGCTCCAAGATGAAGTTCTTCACCGAGGCTGCAATTCCACCAGAGAGCAACCTGCTCGGGCGCGAAGTTCTGGATGTCCAGCTGTTCAAACGCGAAGGTGTGCGGCTGGTCGACGTTGTGCGCGGTGACACCTCTTTGCGCCGCAACTTGAAAGACGTGACCTTGCAAACGGGTGACCGCGTGGTTCTGCGCACCGAAATGACAGAGCTGTTATCCCTGCAAAACAACAAAGAGCTGAAGCGCGTGGACCAACTGTCCGCGGTCGAAACCTCAACTGTCGAGGTGCTGATCACTCCGGGTTGCAAAATGGTCGGCCGGTCGCTCGGCTCCATGCGTTTGCGCCGTCGCTACGGGGTGTATCCGCTGGCCGTGCATCGCAGAAACCAGAACATCGGGCGTCAGTTGGATGATTTGATCGTCAGGGTCGGGGACACCCTACTTCTTGAGGGCGCGCAGGAAGACATATCGCGGCTTGCAAATGATATGGAGCTGGTTGACGTCTCTCACCCGTCCGCCCGTGCGTTCCGCCGCTCTCACGCGCCGATTGCCATTGTGGCGCTGCTGGCATTGGTGGCGCTGGCAGGTTTCGGCGTTGCCCCGATCTTCCTGTTGTCCATCCTCGCGGTCGCCATCGTCCTGCTAACACGCTGCATCGACGCGGATGAAGCCTTTTCCCATGTGGACGGGCGTCTGCTGGCGTTGATCTTTTCCATGCTCGCCATTGGTGCAGCTCTCGAGGCCTCGGGCGCGGTCACTTTGATCGTAGAGGCGCTCGCCCCGTGGATGATGAACCTGCCGCCTTTCTTTGTGGTGTGGGGGATATACCTTCTCACGTCTGTGCTGACCGAGCTGGTATCCAACAACGCCGTTGCCGTGGTCGTGACACCCATCGCAATCGGGTTGGCCACTGCGATGGGGCTGGACGCACGGCCTCTGGTTGTGGCGGTTATGGTTGCGGCATCGGCAAGTTTCGCCACGCCGATTGGATACCAGACCAACATGCTGGTTTACGGCCCCGGCGGGTACCGGTTCACAGATTTCATGCGGGTGGGTATTCCGCTCAACCTGTCAATCGGGTTGCTGGCATCATTTGTTATCCCGATGATCTGGCCGCTCTGAGCTACTCAATTTGCCCAGCACCAGCTTTGGGCATTCCATGCCCATGGAGAGCAGTGTAAGCTGTGGATAAGTAACACTCGCGGAGGACCTATGCGCGCCACAACCTGTAGTCTGATTGCCGTTATGGCGTTCTCGGTGTCCGGATGCGAATTCCTGCGTGATATGTTCTTTGATCGCGGCCAACCTTTCGAAACCCCTGCACCTCAGCCCGAGCGTCAAACGCGGCCCGTGCTGGTCGCGCTGGAGGCGGATGCGGTGCTGGTTGGCATGGATGACACCACCCAATGTCTGGGGGCCGCGGGCGCTGCCGGTCGTGCCAATGGCTGGACGGGAACGCTCGCAGAATGCCCTTACCCATACACCTACGAAGTGGTGTTGGCAGCTGGCACATTGCCCGGACGGGTCGTTCTGCAAGAAGTAATCGGCCCGACGATTATCGACGAGACAGTCGTGCCATTCAGACCTTTGGCGGTCGTCACTGTTACCGACGCGATTGGCCAATCCTATCGCTTCGAGAGCAGCGCTGGCTTCTAAAGCGCGGCCAGCGACTTTACAGCGGCCAAAACGTCAGGATTGCGGGGATCGACACCGCAACCACCAGAATCTCCAGTGGTAGCCCCATGCGCCAGTAATCCCCGAAGCTGTAGCCGCCCGGGCCCAGGATCAACGTGTTGTTCTTATGGCCAATCGGGGTCAGGAACGCACAAGACGCGGCCACGGCCACGGCCATCAGGAAAGGGTCGGGATTGACACCCATGGTCTGCGCCATGGTGATACCGATGGGGGCGGCGACGATTGCGGTGGCGGTGTTATTCAGAACGTCCGATAGGGTCATTGTCACCACCATCAGGATCGTCAGAACGGCCCATGGGGGCATGCCGCCGGTCAGCTCAACAAGCGCCCCTGCGATAAGCTCCGTCCCGCCGGAGCTTTCCAACGCCGCGCCCAACGGGATCATTGACCCGAGCAGCACTACGACGGGCCATTCAATATGTGTGTAAAGCTCAGATAATGGCACGATGCGCGCCAGAACATAGGCCACCACAACTATACCTAAAGCCACGGGTAGGTAGATAATCCCGACTGATGCGGCGGCGACTGCTGCCGCGAAAAGTCCAATTGCCAACCACGTCTTCTTGTCTTCGGTGACTGCCAACCCGCGCGCTGCAAGCGGCAGGCACCCAAGCCATTCGGTGACGTCATTGGCGTTATCTTGCGGAACAAGAATAAGGAGGATATCGCCGGTCTCTACCACCGTTTTGCGAACCTCTTTTTTGATGTTTTTGCCGCGGCGCGAAATGCCCATCAGGACAGAGCGTTGCCGCCATGCCAAACCAATGCTTTGCGCGGTCTTGCCGTTGATGCGGCTTTGCTCGGTGACCACAACCTCGATGACTTTCAGACCGTCGCCATCCGCACGCAGATGCTCCTCGCGCTTGGCATCGGCGAAGTCGAGCGACAGGGCCGAGCGGAATTCGTCCAACGCATCGGGCGTGGCTTCCAGCACCAAGGCGTCGCCAGCCCGCAGGCCCGCGTTTTGCGCAGTGCCGTAACGCCGCTTCCCGTCGCGCACGAGGCCAAGGATCGCCACGTCCGCTTTCTCCGAATCCTCTAGCAGTTCGCCCAGTCGCTTGCCGATCAGTTTCGAGTCCTCGGGCACGGTCAATTCCGCGATATACGCCGCGTAGTCGTCCATCGGGTTGCCGCGCCGCCCTTCGTCTTCGCCTTGCGGGATTAACCGCCAACCGATCAACGCGACAAAAATCAGACCGGCAATCGCCGTCACGCTGCCAACTGGCGCGAAGTCGAACATCTTGAACGGCTCCCCCAACATGTCCTCGCGGATCGAGGCGATGATGATGTTGGGCGGGGTGCCAATCAGCGTCGCCATGCCGCCAAGGATGGTGGCAAAAGACAATGGCATCAAAGACAGCCCCGGACCGCGCCCTGCTTTGCGTGCGGTTTGTATGTCCACAGGCATCAGCAAGGCCAAGGCCGCCACGTTGTTCATAAAGGCTGAGAGCACCCCTCCGATCAGCCCCATCAGCGCGATATGTGCGCCGAGCGAGCGGGCGCTATCTACCAAGGTACGAGTGATCAGGAAGACCGCGCCGGATCGCACCAAACCAGCCGAGACGACCAGCACCAGCGCGACCACCAGTGTCGCCGGATGGCCGAACCCGTCGAAGGCGTTCTTGGTCTCGACGACACCTAGCACGACGCCCGCCATCAGGGCAGAGAACGCAATCACGTCGTAACGCCAGCGGCCCCAGAGAAGCAGCGCGAAAACAAGTCCGAAGAGGGCGAAAAGCGTAATTTGATCCTGTGTCATTGGACCATGTTATCGGCCTTTCACGCGGGCCGGAAGCGGGAATGGGCGGCGACATCTTGCAGATTGCAGGCCGCTTGCATAAAAGCAGCCCGATACCGCATGTAAGGGGAGAGACCCATGGCCGGCCACTCAAAATGGGCAAACATCCAGCACCGCAAAGGGCGTCAGGATAAGTTGCGCTCGAAGCTGTTCTCGAAACTCGCCAAGGAAATTACCGTGGCAGCCAAGATGGGCGATCCCGACCCCGACAAAAATCCGCGCCTGCGTCTGGCGGTGAAAGAGGCCAAGTCGCAATCTGTCCCCAAGGACGTGATCGACCGCGCGATCAAGAAGTCGCAGGGCGGCGACGCTGAAAACTATGACGAAATCCGCTACGAGGGCTACGGCCCCGGTGGCGTGGCTGTCATCGTCGAGACGATGACAGATAACAAAAACCGCACCGCGTCGACCGTGCGCTCGACCTTTACCAAGAACGGTGGAAATCTGGGCGAGACGGGCTCCGTGGGCTTCATGTTCGACCGCAAGGGGCAGGTGATCTATCCGGCCTCCGTGGGTGACGCCGATACAGTGATGATGGCTGCGATCGAGGCCGGTGCCGAGGATGTCGATTCCTCCGAAGACGGTCACGTGATTATCTGTGCGGATACGGATCTGAACACGGTATCCACGGCGCTGGAGGCCGAGTTGGGCGAAAGCGACTCGACCAAGCTGATCTGGCAGCCGACCACCACCACCGAGCTGGATCTGGAAGGCATGACCAAGCTGATGAAGCTGATCGACGCGCTTGAGGATGACGACGACATCCAGAACGTCACGGCCAATTTCGAAGCCAGCGACGAAGTCATGTCGCAGCTTTGACCTAACGGACGCGCCTGCGGCGCGGCACGGTTACTGACTGGGGCGTGGCCAATGGCTGCGCCCTTTTTCGTGGGTCAGGTTTGGATCAGCGCTTGCCGTGCGTGCCGCATCACGGAGCGGCTGAGCAGGCGCAATGGTTCCGCCGTCAATCGGGATACCTGCCAGAAGAGCGGGACGTCCATAGGTGCGTTTGGTGCCACCTCCACAAGCGTTCCAGCGTCCAGTTGAGAGCGGCTCAGACTATCGGGGTTCATCCCCCAGCCCAAGCCCAGACAGGCGGCGACGACAAACCCGTGCGACGAGGCAAGACGGTGTTTTGGCAAGATTACTGTGCGTCCGGCGATGATGTTCGCCCAATCTGATTGGAGTCGGTCCTTGTCATTGAAGGTCATCGCCGGTGCGCGCTCCAAGGCCTCAGCGGTTGGTCCATCGGGCATGTGGCGGGCCATATAATCCGGCGAGGCCGTCGCAAAATAGCGCATCGCACCAAGGGCATGGCTGTCGCACCCTTGCACGGGGCCAGGATGGCCGGTGACTGCTGCTGCGACCTCGCCCGCGCGCAACCAGTCCGCGCTGTGATCTTGGTCATCGACGATCAAGTCGAAAAGGTAGTCGTCATGCTCCGCCAAGGCCGGCAGCAACCATGTTGCAAGGCTGTCGGCGTTTACCGCGATGCGCAGCGGGGTCCGCGTCTCGGACGACGGCAATCCGAACTCCAGCGCTTTTTCCATAAGCCGCACCTGATCGGTGTGGGTCGCCAGCTGCCTGCCCGCATTCGTCCCTGTGCACGGCTGTCCGCGCTTCACCAGAACGGTTCCGACCCGTTCCTCCAGCTGTTTGATGCGTTGCGAAACCGCAGATTGCGTCACGCCAAGCTGCGCAGCGGCGGCGTCAAAGCTGCCGGTTCTGATGACGGCACATAAGGCTTCAAGTTGATTATAGTCGTGCATTAGAAATTCTAATCAGTCTTTAGGAAGATTAGCTAGTTTCTTTTTGGAGTTGTCGTTAAGCAGAGCGCGCAGTCAATTCGCAAGGTCTTGAATATGAGCATCTTTTTATCCGGTCTCCTCCTTAGCTTTTCGCTGATTATGGCAATCGGTGCACAAAACGCGTTTGTTCTGCGCCAAGGCTTGCGACGCGAGCATGTCGCCCTGTGTGTCTTCATTTGTGCAACGTCGGACGCGCTGCTCATTGCCATCGGGGTGACCAGCTTCGGCGTCCTGAATGCGCAAATGCCGTGGCTTGGCCCGATCATGCGATATGGCGGGGCCTTGTTTTTGCTGGCCTACGGCGCGATGGCGTTCCGGTCCGCTCTCACCAGCACAGAGGCTCTCAACGTAGAGGGCCGCGCCCGCAGCGACTGGCGCAAGGTGGCCGCAACCTTGTTGGCGCTGACATGGCTCAACCCGCATGTCTATCTTGATACGGTGATCCTGCTCGGCTCCATTGCTGCGCAATACGGCGAGCAGCGCACGGTGTTCGGGGCAGGGGCAATAGCCGGGTCCTTCGTGTTCTTTATTTTGCTGGGCTTCGGGGCACGCCTGCTTGCGCCGCTCTTCGCCCGTCCCAAGGCGTGGCGGGTACTCGACGGGCTGGTCGGGGCTACCATGTGGACGATTGCGATCAGCCTGATCTTCAACGGATAGGGCTTGCACTCGCCTGCGCACAGGTTTCAGGTGGCGCAATGGCACAAACTCAAAACAGGCCCGTTGCGGGCGTTATCTGGATGCTGGTCACGGGCGTGATGTTCGTGGCGGTGACGGCGATCGTGAAATTCGTGGGCTCCGATCTTCCTGCGGCTGAGGCGGCGTTCCTTCGGTATCTTCTAGGGCTGGTCTTCCTGATCCCGATGATTGGCCCGATCCGCAGGGCGAAACTGACCCCGCGTGCGTTAAAACTGTTCGGCTTTCGCGGGGTGGTGCACACGCTTGGCGTAACTTTGTGGTTCTACGCGATGACCCAAATCTCTATCGCCGAAGTGACCGCGATGAACTACTTGGCACCTGTTTATGTCACCATCGGTGCAGCATTTTTCTTGGGTGAAAAGCTGGCCTTGCGCCGGATACTGGCGGTCGTCGCGGCGCTTGTTGGTGCCATGGTCATCCTGCGTCCGGGTTTTCGGGAGTTGTCTCCCGGCCACTTCGCAATGCTCATAACCGCGGTGATGTTTGCGGGCTCCTACCTATCGGCCAAGGTTATGGCCGATGAGGTCAGCCCTGCAGTCGTCGTCGGTATGCTTTCAATCACCGTAACCATCGGCTTGGCCCCGTTGGCCGCAATGGTCTGGGTGACCCCGACATTGGAGCAACTGGGCTGGATGTTCTTGCTGGCCTGCTTTGCCACAGCCGGACATTACACGATGACATTGGCGTTTCAGGCCGCTCCGGTAACGGTGACGCAACCGGTGACATTCCTACAGCTGTTTTGGGCGGTCTTGCTTGGAGCGCTTGTGTTCGATGAGGCAATTGACGGCTGGGTCATTTTCGGCGGGCTTATCATCCTTGCCGCGGTCAGTTTCATAACTTGGCGAGAGGCCATGCTGAAACGCGCAACCACGCCGCCTGTTCCGGCGACGAAGGTCTAGTCCTGATATGCGAAATTTTTATTGATTGACGAGTCAATTAAAAACCAGCAAGCGTGGATGTATGCCCAAGCTTGGAATGGAACCTATACGCCGCGAGGCTCTTGTTACCGCCGCGATTGCCGAAATCGGGGCGGCAGGATCGCTTGACGTAACTGTCAGTGCAATCTCGAAGCGGGCGGGAATGTCGTCGGCTTTGGCGCATCATTACTTCGGCAACAAGGACCAGATATTTCTTGCCGCCATGCGCCATATCCTTGCGGGCTTTGCTGTTGAAGTGCACAGCCGTCTGAGTTTGGCCAACACGCCGCGCGACCGTCTCAAGGCGCTGGTCGAAGCGAGTTTCGCGCGGTCCTGTTTTGATCCCGAAGTCATCAGTGCTTGGCTCAACTTCTACGTCAAAGCCCATAGCAGTCCTGATGCGATGCGTCTCTTGCGGGTGTACCAGCGCCGTCTGCGCTCCAACCTGATCCATGCTTTGCGCCCGATTGCCCGCCAACCGGAAGAACTTGCCGACGCTATCGCGGCCCTGATCGACGGGCTCTATATTCGCGCGGCCCTTGGCGCGCCCATCTCTCGCGACCCCGCCGCCACGATCCTTGCGTTCACCGCCCCCCATCTTGAGGACGAGCAATGACCCAGCCCAATTTCCTGATCTTCATGGTTGATCAACTTAACGGTACTTTCTTTCCCGACGGCCCTGCCGATTGGCTGCACGCGCCGAACCTCAAGAAGTTGGCTGCCAAATCCACCCGTTTCAAAAGCGCCTATACAGCATCGCCATTGTGCGCGCCGGGGCGGGCAAGCTTTATGTCCGGCCAGTTGCCGTCTCGCACGGGGGTCTATGACAACGCGGCGGAGTTCTCCTCAGCCATTCCGACCTTCGCGCACCACCTGCGTCGCGCGGGCTATCAGACATGCCTGTCGGGCAAGATGCACTTCGTCGGCCCTGACCAGTTGCACGGGTTCGAGGAACGCCTGACCACCGATATCTACCCCGCCGATTTTGGCTGGACGCCGGACTACCGCAAACCCGGTGAGCGGATAGAGTGGTGGTATCACAACATGGGCTCTGTCACGGGGGCTGGCGTTGCGGAAATTTCCAACCAGATGGAATACGATGACGAGGTTGCCTACCACGCGACCCGCAAAATTTACGATCTGGCGCGCGGTAAGGACGCACGTCCTTGGTGCCTGATGGCCAGCTTCACCCACCCGCATGACCCTTACGTGGCCCGCAAGAAATACTGGGACCTCTACGAGGATTGCGAGCATTTGATGCCCGACGTCGGCCCGATCCCCTACGAGGAGCAGGACGCCCATTCCAAGCGCATCCTCGACGCCAATGATCGCGATAACTTCAACATCACAGAAGACCACATTCGTCGCGCCCGCCGTGCGTATTTTGCCAACATCTCCTATCTCGACGACAAAATCGGCGAGGTGATGGAGGCGCTGGAAGCCACACATCAGGAGGCAACGATCCTCTTCGTCTCGGACCATGGCGATATGCTGGGAGAGCGTGGGTTGTGGTTCAAGATGAGCTTCTATGAAGGCTCGTCGCGCGTGCCGTTCATGGTGTCATCGCCGGAAATGAAGGCGGGCCTGGTGACCGACCCTGTCTCCAATATCGATTTTTGCCCGACGCTATGCGACCTCGCGGGGGTCGATATGTCCGAGGTCATGCCGTGGACCGACGGCCAGTCCATAGCTCCCTTGGGCAAGGGTGAGGGGCGCGACGCCCCCGTCGCCATGGAATATGCCGCCGAGGCCAGCTACGCGCCGCTGGTGTCGTTGAGATACGGCAAATGGAAATACAATCGCTGCGCTTTGGACCCCGACCAGTTGTTCGACCTTGAGGCGGACCCGCAAGAGTTAACCGACCTTGCCGCTGATCCGGCACATGCTGGCACGCTCGCGTCCCTGCAAGCCAAGGCCGAGGCCCGCTGGGATCTGGATGCCTATGACGCCGCCGTGCGCCACAGCCAAGCGGGCCGCTGGGTGGTTTACGAGGCGCTGCGCAAAGGCGGCTACTACCCATGGGATTACCAACCCCTGCAAAAAGCGTCCGAGCGCTATATGCGCAACCACATGGACCTCAACATTCTCGAGGAAAGCCAGCGCTTTCCCCGGGGCGAATAAACCCATTTCAAAGATCACTCTGCAGGAGCCCTGACCCCATGCAAAACGCACAACCCACTGCCAGCCACTTCATCAACGGCGCTTATGTCGAAGACACCGAAGGTGCGGCAATCGAATGCATCTATCCCGCAACGGGGAAGGTAATCGCAACCCTGCACGAGGCGACGCCCGCGATCATCGATCAAGCGCTGAGTGCTGCGCATGCAGGCCAGAAAATCTGGGCGGCAATGACCGGAACCGAACGGGGCCGCATCCTGCGCCGTGCCGCCGACATCATCCGCGACCGCAACCGCGAACTGTCCATTCTGGAAACCCTCGATACGGGCAAACCCCTGCAAGAAACGCTGGTCGCTGATGCAACTTCCGGTGCGGATGCGCTGGAATATTTCGGCGGTTTGGCCGCAACCTTGACCGGGGAGCATATCCAACTGGGTCAAGATTGGGTTTACACCATCCGCGAGCCTTTGGGCGTATGTGTGGGCATCGGGGCATGGAATTACCCCACGCAAATCGCCTGCTGGAAGGGTGCGCCTGCATTGGCCTGCGGCAACTCCATGGTGTTTAAACCGTCCGAGACGACCCCGTTATGTGCTTTGAAAGTCGCTGAAATCCTGCACGAAGCGGGCTTGCCCGCAGGCGTCTACAACGTCGTTCAAGGTCGTGGAGCCGTCGGGGCGTCGCTGGTCACCGACCCGCGGGTCGCCAAGGTGTCGCTGACGGGCTCCGTCCCGACAGGCCGCAAAGTCTATGCCGCAGCCGCAGAACGGATGAAGCATGTCACGATGGAATTAGGCGGCAAGTCTCCCCTGATCGTGTTCGAGGATGCTGACATCGACAACGCGGTGTCCGGCGCGATCCTCGGCAACTTCTATTCGTCAGGGCAGGTCTGCTCCAACGGCACTCGCGTGTTCGTTCAAAAGGATATCAAGGCGGCTTTTCTGAAACGTCTCAAAGAACGGCTGCAAGGGGCGGTGATGGGCGACCCGCTGGACGAGGCCACGAATTTCGGCCCGATGGTATCCGCCGACCAGATGAATATTGTGTTGGGTTACATCAACAAGGGCACAGATGAAGGCGCAACCCTGGTGGCGGGCGGCAAGATGGCTGAACGTGACGGCTTCTTCATCGAACCAACCGTCTTTGCAGATGTCACCGACGATATGACCATCGCGCGCGAAGAAATCTTCGGTCCGGTCATGGCAGTGTTCGATTTTGATACCGAGGAGGAGGTCATGGCGCGCGCCAATGACACCGAGTTCGGTCTCGCAGCGGGCGTTTTCACCAACGATTTGACCCGCGCGCACCGCGTGGTTGCTGGCTTCGAGGCGGGCACCTGCTACATCAACACCTACAACCTTGCACCCGTGGAGGCCCCGTTCGGGGGCTCCAAGGCATCGGGCGTTGGACGGGAAAACTCCAAAGAGGCAATCAATCACTATACGGAAGTCAAAACCGTCTATGTCGCCATGACTCCGGTCGAGGCGCAGTTCTAATGCAAGCGGATTACGTCATCGTCGGCGCCGGCTCTGCGGGATGTGCCATGGCTTACCGTTTGGCGGAAGCAGGGAAGTCTGTGCTGGTGATCGAGCATGGCGGCACCGACTGGGGGCCGTTCATCCAGATGCCCGGCGCGCTCAGCTACCCGATGAACATGTCGCGCTATGATTGGGGCTACCATTCCGAACCCGAACCGCATCTCAACAACCGCGAGTTGGTAACACCACGCGGCAAGGTCGTTGGCGGGTCGTCTTCAATCAACGGTATGGTTTACGTGCGCGGCCACGCGGGCGATTTCGACCACTGGGCAGAGCAGGGGGCGGACGGTTGGTCCTATGCCCATGTGCTGCCCTACTACAAACGTATGGAAAACTGGTCGGATGGTGGACGCGGCGGTGACCACGACTGGCGCGGCAAGACCGGCCCGTTGAATGTGACACGCGGGCCGGGCAAGAACCCGCTAACGAAAGCATTTATTAAAGCAGGCAAGCAGGCCGGATACCAAGTCACGCCTGATTACAACGGCAAGCAGCAAGAGGGCGTCGGGCCGTTTGATGCCACAATCAAGAACGGGCGGCGTTGGTCGGCGGCGAACGCTTATTTGCGACCCGCTCTGAAGCGTGAAAATTGCACACTTGTTCAGGCCTTGGCCCAAAAAGTGATCATCGAGGGTGGCCGCGCGACGGGCGTCGAGGTCCTTCGTGGTGGCAAAGCGGAAATCATATCCGCAGGCAAAGAGGTCATCCTTGCCGCGTCATCCATCAACAGCCCGAAACTGCTCATGTTGTCCGGTATCGGCCCCGCGCAACACTTGCGTGACCACGGGATCGAGGTCGTCGCGGATCGTCCGGGCGTTGGCCAAAACCTGCAAGACCATCTGGAAATCTACCTGCAAATGGCGGCCTCCAAGCCGGTTAGCTTGTATCGCTATTGGAACATTCCCGGCAAAGGCTGGGTCGGTACACAATGGCTGTTGGCAAAGCTGGGCCTCGGGGCCTCCAACCAGTTCGAATCTGGCGGCTTTATTCGCTCCAAGGCGGGCGTGCGTTATCCTGACATCCAGTTCCACTTCCTGCCCATCGCCGTGCGCTATGACGGGCAGGCGGCGGCAGAAGGGCATGGCTATCAGGCCCATGTCGGCCCCATGAGGTCCAAGTCGCGCGGGCAAGTGACGCTGCGCTCTGCCGATCCGGCGGAAGCGCCGAAAATCGAATTCAACTACATGTCCCATCCCGATGACTGGGAGGACTTCCGCACCTGCATACGTCTGACGCGTGAGATTTTCGGGCAAGACGCATTCGCCGAGTTCACCCGTCATGAAATCCAGCCCGGTGAGGGTGTCCGGACAGACGCGCAAATCGACGCCTTCATCGCGGAGCATGCCGAAAGCGCGTATCACCCTTGTGGCACCGCCCGCATGGGCCGCAGCAATGACGCGATGGCGGTGGTCGATCCGGACTGTCGGGTAATTGGTGTCGACGGTTTGCGCCTCGCAGACAGCTCAATCTTCCCGCGGATCACCAATGGCAATCTGAACGCGCCGTCGATCATGGTGGGGGAAAAGGCCGCCGATCACATCCTTGGTCGTGACCCACTTCCAGCAGACAATTCCGAGCCGTGGATTCACCCGAACTGGCGCACGGAGCAACGTTAGCTACGCACGTGGCATCCGACGATAGGCTCCGGGCGAGGCGCCAACCTCGCGCCGAAACGCGCGGTTAAATGCGTTGGTGTCGGCATAGCCGGAATTATACGCGACCTCGCCCACCGACAAGAACGTATCTTGCAGCATCTTGCACGCTTGCCTGATGCGACATTGTCTTACGTAGTTGATCGGCGAATGCCCCGTTGCGAACTTGAAATGCGCTGCGAAGGCGGTGCGTGACTGCCCGTAAACTTTCGCAAGGCTCTCTACCGACCAAGCCGCCGCCGGTTCGGAATGGATGCAATCGATGACCTTTTTGATGCGTGGGTTGGCCAAAGCCTGCAAAGCCTCGTCATGGGTGATGGTCTGCTGCATCCATTTATGCATCGCTTGAAGACACAAAACCTCCGTTAGACGGCTCAACGTGCCTGGCAGCGGGTCTGAAGGCCTGCCGAGTTCCACGTTGATGAGTTGCACCAACAGGTCGAGCTTTTGCGCACGGTGCCCGTCGCTGCTGCGTTCGACCAGAATGTTTGGAAGGCGCGAAATGATCGCAGGGGGCGTTATGTCGGAAAACTGGAAATGACCGCTGAATATATGCGCATCCCTATGCGGCACGTCTCCGCCATTGAAATCGTGTTCCGGCATGTCGGAATAGATATGGGCGTCCCCGCGCGGGAGTATCGCAATGTCCCCCGCAAAGAGCTGAATGTCCTTCTTCACACCTTCAACGTTGAGCCTGCTGCGCCCTTCTAAAACCAGCAAAAAACGCGCCGTGTCGGCGCCTTGGTCCATGCGGACGCTCCAAGGAAAAGTCAGATGCTCACCAACACAGGCGGTGCTCCGAACACGCATCAGATCAAGGAGTTCTGGGGATTCTTGGCTCATACTCCCTTGATCTCGAAGAAGTTGATCACGCGCTATACACGTCGGTGCGACCTGCAACACGTTGGCGCGACGGAAAAAAGCCCCTCAAACACGTTGGCGTCAAACCCTACACGTTTGCGCGACGATGCGCGTCGCTTTGGACGATCTGCAAGTAAATCAGGACGGGCGGCCCTATCGCGCAAGCCGGGTGTGCCTAGGATTTAAAGGGTGGAACTCTAGGACACAGAAACGATGAACACCTGAGCCTCCGCGGATGTCCAGACCGGGTCTGGGCCAAACCCTGCATAATTCGGAGATAACGATCATGAAACTCTTTCTCACAGCCGCCGCCGCGACATTGGCCATGGCAGCCCCATCCCTTGCCGATACCTCGGCCGCTGAATTGTTCGCAATGAGCAACGCCTCCGCTGCCGAAACAATCGTCCGCGAAACCTCCATGGGTGACACGACAGCCGCCCGTGTGCGTCTAGCGCTGGGGAATATGAGCGCTGCAGAACGCCAGACGTTCTTTGATTCCGACACGGTTACTCGCCAACGCATTCTGAAGAACATCCAGCTGTTCGGCGATAGCAACAGCGCGGCAGAAATGTCCGCCGAAATTGAAGCGTCCGCGGGAAACTAACTCCGCATAACGCGATGACCATTTCGGGCGGGCTTCGGAGACGTCACCCGCCCGAAATCATTCTGAGGCAACGCCAAAACGCGCATGTACCGCAGACAACCCCGAAAGGCTTCCCCATGACACAACACGCAGCTCATAACCTTACCCGCCGCGGTTTTTTCGCCAGCACCGGTGCCGCGGCATTCACTGTAGCAAACTCACCCGCATCGGCCAGCGTCGCAGCAGGAAGTGCGTCGGACTTCAAGTACGAGGTCGTGCGGACCATCGACGAATGGTATACCCGACTGGGGGAGCAGAGCTACGCCGTGATGCGCGAAGGCTTCACCGAGGCCCGAAAATCCAGCCCGTTATGGGAGGAAACACGCGCAGGCACATATCACTGCAAAGGCTGCGATCTGCACAACTATGACGCTAGCTTCAAGGTGATCCTGGACAAAGGCTGGGTCTTCTTTGAACACTCGCAGTCGGATTCAGTTCTCACCGCGATCGATGGACCAGTGCCGGAATATGGCGCCATGGCCGAAGACGCCGCATTTACTGAGGTACATTGCCGCCGTTGTGGCAGCCATCTGGGGCACTTGCTCATCATTGAGGGCGCAATGCTGCATTGTATCAATGGCGCGTCTTTGGACTTTAAGCCCGAAGCAGCTTGAGCCGTCACAGGTGCTTTCAACAAAACGCAGAACGAAATAAGAACACCTCTTTCCCTATAGTTGGGTTCGCGCTATCTTGCGCGCCATGAGCAGTTTTAACGACGAAGATGCCTTCGAGGCCGCCAGCTTGCCCCTGTCCCAACGCGCGATGGGGGCTGCGATGGGTGCACGTGCGGCTCCATATCTGGATGGGTTGAACCCCGCGCAACGCGAAGCGGTCGAGACGCTGGACGGCCCCGTCCTGATGCTTGCAGGCGCTGGCACGGGCAAAACCAAGGCCCTGACCGCGCGCATCGCGCATCTGTTAACGACAGGCTCTGCGCGGCCCAACGAAGTGCTGGCGGTGACCTTCACTAACAAAGCCGCGCGGGAGATGAAGATCCGCGTTGGTGCGTTGCTGGGCGAAGCGGTAGAAGGTGTGCCATGGCTTGGCACCTTCCACTCGATCTGCGTGAAGCAACTGCGCCGCCATGCCGAACTGGTCGGACTGAAATCAAACTTCACCATCCTCGATACCGATGACCAAATCAGATTGCTCAAGCAGTTGATTGTTGCCGAAGGCGTCGATGACAAACGCTGGCCCGCACGGATGCTGGCAGGGCTGATCGACAGCTGGAAAAACCGTGCGTGGACACCGGATGCATTGCCCGCATCGGAGGCAGGGGCCTACAACAATCTGGGCGGCAAGATCTACGCCCAGTATCAGGAGCGCCTGCGCACGCTGAACGCCTGCGATTTCGGCGACCTGCTGCTTCACATGGTGACGATCTTTCAAAAGCACCCTGATGTGCTTGATCAATACCAACGCTGGTTCCGCTATATACTGGTGGACGAATATCAGGATACTAACGTCGCCCAATACATGTGGCTGCGTTTGCTGGCCGCATCGCACAAGAATATCTGCTGTGTGGGCGACGACGACCAGTCAATCTACGGCTGGCGCGGGGCCGAGGTGGGCAACATTTTGCGCTTCGAAAAGGACTTCGAGGGCGCAAAAATTGTCAAACTCGAACAAAACTATCGCTCGACCGAGCATATCCTTGGTGCCGCTTCCGGTATCATCGCTGGCAACAAGGGGCGGCTGGGCAAGACCCTGTTTACCGAGGCCAAGGGCGGCGAAAAGGTCCGCCTGATCGGCCATTGGGACGGCGAGGAAGAGGCCCGCTGGATCGGTGACGAGATTGAGGCCATGCAAAGCGGCACCCGTGGAATGAAGCCCATCGGCCTCAACCAAATGGCGATCCTCGTGCGCGCTTCGCACCAGATGCGCAGCTTTGAGGACCGGTTCCTGACGATCGGTCTGCCGTACCGCGTCATCGGCGGACCACGCTTTTACGAGCGTTTGGAAGTCCGCGATGCCATGGCTTATTTCCGGCTGATCACCAGCCCTGCAGACGACCTCGCGTTCGAGCGGATCGTGAACACGCCCAAACGCGGTCTTGGCGACAAAGCCGTGCAGAAAATCCAAGTGATGGCGCGCAGCAACGGCGTGTCCTTGCTCGACGGCGCACGTCTGCTGCTTGAAGCCAAGGGCCTCGGCGGCAAAGGCGCGGTTGAGCTGGCCAAGCTGGTCGACGGGCTGGACCGCTGGGGCGCAGCGGCGCGGATCGGGGACATGTCCCATATCGAGATCGCCGAAATGGCGCTTGAGGAATCCGGCTACACCGAGATGTGGCAAAACGACAAAACCCCCGAAGCCCCCGGTCGCCTCGACAACCTTAAGGAACTGGTCAAGGCATTGGAGCAGTTCGAGAACCTTCAAGGCTTCTTGGAACACATCGCGCTGGTCATGGACAATGACAGCGAAGACGCGACCGAGAAGGTCTCGATCATGACCTTGCACGCCGCCAAAGGCTTGGAATTCCCCGCCGTGTTTCTGCCGGGCTGGGAGGACGGGCTGTTCCCGTCACAACGCTCCATGGACGAATCCGGCCTCAAAGGCTTGGAGGAGGAGCGCCGCCTTGCCTATGTCGGCATCACGCGGGCAGAAGAGCTGTGCACAATTTCCTTCGCAGGCAACCGCCGCGTCTATGGCCAATGGCAAAGTGCTTTGCCGTCCCGCTTCGTGGACGAGCTGCCCGAACGCCATGTTGAAATCCTAACGCCACCCGGTCTCTATGGTCATCAGGCAAGCACTGTTGGCGATATGATGGATGCGCTGGGTGGCAGTGACCTGCACGAGGCGGCCGCGAAGGCCAATGTCTACAACTCCCCCGGCTGGCGACGGTTGCAAGAACGCCAATCTAGTCGCGGCATGTCGCAGCCGCGCGAAAGCAAGAACATGGTGATTGATGCGCAAGCCGTGTCGTCCTTCATCGTGGGCGAGCGGGTGTTCCACCAGAAGTTCGGCTATGGCGAGATCATGGCCGTGGAAGGCGACAAGCTGGACGTTTCCTTCGACAAGGCTGGCGACAAGAAAGTGGTCGGCAAGTTCCTCGTTTCCGCTGACAGCGCGGGCGATGTGCCGTTCTAGACGGCGGTTTGGCTCAGCAGCGGATAGAGCGACGCCATCAATAAGGCCGCCATCACCCAGTTGAAGACGCGTAATCGCATCGGGTTTGTCAAAATACGGCGCATTTGTTGCCCCATAACTGTCCATACCGACACCGACGGAGCGTTGACCGCGCCAAAGATTGCCGCAACCAGGGCGACCGCAGCCACCGATTGCGTAGGGGCGTAGACCGTGACAGCCGTCAACGCCATCGCCCATGCTTTTGGATTCACCCACTGGAACGCAGCGGCCTGAAGAAATGTCATCGGCGTTCCTCCAGCCTCGCCCTGTTTTGGCGGCGCGGCGTTGGCGATTTTCCACGCAAGCCAAGACATATAGGCGACCGAGGCGACCTTCAGGATCGTGTGACTGAGCGGATAAAGGTCGAACACCTGCACCAACCCGATGCCGACCAGAAACACCATAAGCATGAATCCAACGCTGATCCCCAGCATGTGGGGAACACTCCGGCGAAAGCCGAAATTTGCGCCTGACGCCATCAGCATAAGGTTGTTCGGCCCCGGTGTGGCCGAGGAGACGAAGGCGAAAACGATCAGCGCGGTGAGAAGTTCATAAGTCATGGCGGATAATCTTGGAGCAGTCGGCCCAGCGGTAAGGTCAATTCAGACGCTTTGTGGGCCATGATTTCAAGAATGGCGAGCGAATTTAGGTTGCCGAGAAGGTCTTGCCCTCAAAACACCACCACCGCAGACACAAAAAAAACGGTGATGCAGGGAGGATGCATCACCGTTCTTATGTGCGGCTCCGATCAGGGAGGAGGAAGATCATCGCCGTATTTCGGGCAACCTCGGGAGGAGGTGAAGTTGCTCCGATCTGGTTAGTAGCGGCACCTAAGGGAGGAGGAAGGTGCCGCCACTAAAGCGAATCCGGCTTAAGGGAGGAGGAAAGCCGGGAACGCAAACTCAATTCTTGAAAGCCGCGTCGTGTGCGATTGCTTTCAGGTTACCGCGGCACAGGCCCAAATCAGCCAATTCGCGATTGCTCAGCGCTTGCAACTCATCCAGAGTTTGGCGGTACAGGCGGTGTTTCGTGTGGCGTTCTGCCAAATCGTTTTTGAATGCGACCAGACGTTCAATCAGGGTCGGCGCGGTGCGGATGCTCGTTGTGTAAGCCATTTTCATCTACCTTTCAGTCCAGGGTTTCTCTGTCAGCGATCTGACGCCCTCGTCTCTGTTGACCTCAATCTAGTGAATTGCTGCGCTGCAACAATAGATAGATTTACAATGCCGCTATGCAGCGAACGCATGGCTTAACGCATTGTTTTTGTTACCTTACGTCAGTCAAATTATGACGTTTTTGTGAAGCCTGTTACCGCTGTCATCGCTTTCATCGGGATGCTCTACAAATGGGCGGGCTGAAAACATTTGCGACGGATTGGCGTGCGGGGTTGCCCTTCGCGGCATGTGCGCTCACTTAGACAGGGACGAAATTTGATCGAAGACAGGAAGCCTCCATGACCGTGACCCGCGACTCAATTCTTGACGCCCTCCGTGTGTTGAAGCTTCCGGACGGCGAAGACGTCGTCGCCAAAGATATGATCCGGGCTTTGGCGGTCGACAATGGCACTGTGCGTTTCGTGATCGAGGCCGCACCTGAGGTGGCCAAACACTTGGAGCCTTTGCGCGCCGCGGCCCAACAGATCGTGGAGCGTATGGACGGTGTCCAAGGCGCATCGGTCCTGCTCACCGCGCACTCTGACAAGAAACCACCGTCGTTGAAGGTCGGCAAACATCCCGAACCACAAGCCGGCCCGACCAAGCCCAAAGGTGTGGCGCGCATTCTTGCGGTCGCCTCCGGTAAGGGCGGCGTGGGCAAATCCACCTTGTCCTCGAACCTCGCCGTGGCACTGGCCAAACAAGGCCGCAAAGTGGGCCTGTTGGATGCCGACATATACGGCCCCTCCCAGCCGCGCATGATGGGCGTCAGCAAACGCCCCGCGTCCCCCGACGGTAAAACCATCATTCCCCTGAAAGCCCACGGGGTCACCATGATGTCCATTGGCCTGATGATGGACCCTGACAAAGCCATCGTTTGGCGCGGTCCCATGTTGATGGGCGCGTTGCAGCAGATGCTGGGTCAGGTGGAGTGGGGCGAGTTGGACGTGCTCATCGTCGACCTTCCCCCCGGCACCGGCGACGTGCAGCTAACGCTCTGCACCAAGTCGGAGCTGACCGGCGCTATCGTCGTCTCCACCCCGCAGGATGTCGCGCTGCTGGATGCGAAGAAAGCCATTGATATGTTTAACACGCTCAAAACCCCGGTGCTGGGGCTCGTGGAAAACATGTCTATGTATATATGTCCCACCTGCGGGACAGAGGCGCATATCTTTGGCCATGGCGGCGTGAGGGCCGAGGCCGAGAAGATGGGCCTGCCGTTTCTTGGTGAAATCCCCCTTGATATAGACGTGCGCCTGTCCGGCGACAGCGGCACGCCAATTGCCGCAGGTGACGGTCCCGTGGCGCAAGCCTACGCCAAATTGGCCGAGGGGTTGGTCAAAGGCGGCATGGCTTGACCAAGGCGGGCAGGGCGGCGTAGGAAGCGGCAGGGCAGCAGGATGCCCGCCGCCCGCAAGGCTTGGCCTTTGGTGAAATCCTGTACCGACCAAGATCACATCTGCAACTGACGCGCAGGGTGATGGCAATGCGGGCTCCATCAAGCCGAAACCGCGTCATCTTGTATAAGGTGATCTCATGACCACTCCTGACCCAATGCCCTCGGTCGAAGACCTGAAGGCCCAAGCCAAGCGCTTACGAACGCAAATGGCCGTTTTGAATACTCCCGTCTCTCACTCCCAGTCGCTGGAGCTTTTGGCTCAGCAAATGGGATTGCGCGACTGGAACACCCTCCAAGCCCGCGCCTCGGCGCTCTCCAACCACCGCCCGCCTTGGGCTGTGGGCGATTTCGTGCGCGGGCGTTACTTGGACCAACCCTGCTCGGGGCGCATCCTGTCGCTGTCTGCCGTGACAGGCGGGCGCTACCGGATAACGCTGCATCTGGACGAGGCGGTGGATGTTGTCACGTTCGACAGCTTCTCGTCGTTTCGCCAACGGATAAACGCGACGGTCGACTCTCACGGGATAAGCACCGGCAAGCGGTCCGATGGTGTGCCGCATCTGGTGATAAAGCCCTAAACAGCCCGCTTTGAGGCCCTACAGACCCGCGCGATGGCAATATCGCGCGGGTTTTCGCGCATCGCCTGTGGATAACTTGCTTTGCGAATCAAAATCGGCTCAAAAGGCGGTGATTCGGATGGGATTTCATGGGATCGGCATGGGAATTCGCCGAAAAATCACGGATTCATGGGAAATTGTGGGAAAAAGTTTCAAAAAAATATGGCACTACATCTAGTGGTGTCGATCGCCTCACTCACCAGTGAAGCTAAAATTCGTGGAAAATCTACTGCTTGTGTGGATCGCGCCAACCTCTTTTCCCACCAGTTCCCGTAAAAACCCATTGATTACCATGTGGTCCCATGGCACAAAGTTTCTACGATAAAGACGGCAACTAAAAACAAGGGGCGACTAAGAACCCCAAGGCGACCAAATGGTTTCATACAGGCACCGACTTTATCTAACTACGTTTGGCCCTGCGCGAGCAGACATCCCCCCAGGTGGCGCGGGTCAAACATCTCCCTAGACGGGAACGAGGGCGGCAGGTTGATCAGTGGCAGCAGATCAACTTGCCGTTTTCCGTTTAAGGGCCCGAGTTTGTAAAAGGGTGGCGCGGACAGTGGCACAACGGTTCAGAGGTGAAGGCGTCCACAAGGTGGACAGCAAGGGCAGGGTGTCTATCCCGGCCCTGTTTCGCCGTGTTCTGGAGGCCTCCGACCCCGACTGGACCGAAGGTTTAAGCCCCAACGTCGTCATCGTTTATGGTGGCAAATCTCAAAATTATCTTGAGGCCTATACGCAAGAGGCCATCAAAGAGGTCGACGAGAAGATCGCTCGCCTGCCACGTGGCTCCAAGCCCCGTCGCGCGCTGGAGCATCTGTTCAACGCACAATCCCTACCCACGCAAACCGACGACACAGGCCGCCTTGTGCTGCCCGCGAAACTGCGTGAGAAAATCGGCCTCAAGGGCGAAGCGAAGTTCGTCGCGATGGGCGATACCTTCCAGATCTGGGCACCAGATGCGTTTGAAGCGCGGAACTCCGACATCGAAGACTGGCTCGTCGAGCAGGGCGACGACTTTGATCCTCTAGAATTGTTGGAGATGGCTCCAGAGCCATCCGCTGCGGAGTAGGCCCATGTCTGCTAAAGTGCCGCGTGAGACCAACCCTGATGCGCCGCACCTGCCGGTCCTCATTGATGCTATCCTTGATAATGTGACCCCACAGGGTGTCTGGGTCGACGGCACCTTCGGCGCGGGCGGCTATACAAAAGCATTCCTCGACAAGGGGGCCAAAGTCATCGCAATCGACCGCGACCCGCTGGTCTTCGAGATGGCCGCCACATGGGCAGGCGGCTACCCCGACCTCATCCTCAAACGCGGCACATTCTCCGAACTCGACACCCTTGCGGGCGAGCTTGTCGATGGCGTGGTGCTGGACCTCGGCGTCTCCTCCATGCAGCTTGATCAAGCCGAGCGCGGCTTCTCTTTCTTGCGCGACGGGCCGCTGGATATGCGCATGGGCCAAGACGGCCTCAGCGCCGCTGATCTGGTCAACGAAGGCTCCGAAGCCCTGCTGGCGGACATCCTGTTCCAATACGGCGAAGAACGCGCCTCGCGTCGTATCGCCAAGGCGATTATCGCGGCACGGCCCATTACCACAACCGCCAAACTGGTCGAGGTCATCGAAAGCGTTTTGCCCAAAGGCAACCCTAGTAAAAGTCATCCCGCGACCCGTAGCTTCCAAGCTATCCGCATCGCGGTGAACGATGAATTTGGTCAACTTATCAGCGGCTTGGAGGCCGCAGAGCGTGCGCTTAAGCCCGGTGGAGAACTAGCCGTCGTGACCTTCCACTCGCTCGAAGACCGCATCGTTAAAAAATACCTCCAAGCCCGCGCAGGTCGCACGGGCGGCGGGTCACGCCATGCCCCCGAGCAGCTGGCCGACGCCCCGACATTCGAGCTGATCACCCGCAAAGCGGTGACGGCTGACAAGGACGAGCTGGCGCGCAACCCGCGCTCGCGCTCGGCCAAGCTAAGAGTAGGGCGGCGCACAGACGCCCCCGCAGCAGATAAGGGGAGGGCGGGCTTGGGCCTGCCCAAACTGACAGGACAGGAGCTATTGTAATGCGTGGACTATTTTACACCGTATCGGCCCTCGCGGTCATGGGCCTTGGATATTGGGCTTACTACGAAAACTACGAAACGCAGGATGCGCTGCGCACGGCATCCGGCCTGCAACGCGAAATCGGCTCGTCTCGTGAAACGCTTTCGGTGCTGGCCGCCGAATGGGCCTATCTGAACCGCCCCGAACGCCTGCGCGATTTGGCAGACCTGAACTTCCCCGATCTCGAATTGCTGCCCATCACCCCAGATCAGTTCGGCGATGTGGCGCAGGTCACCTTCCCGGCCCCTGAAGTCGAGTTGGACATCAACGAGATCAACGGCGCTGTCGATGTGCGCGGCAACTATTTGGCCGAGGACGGAGAGCAGTACCCATGATCCGCACCCCGCTGCGCCCTTTGGCGCGAATTCTGCAAGCAAGACAGAAGGGCGAAAACCCCGACCGCATCGAGCGCGAGAATATCCGCCTGCGCCACGAGGAAATGCGCGACAAGATGCGCCAACGCGCCGAAAGCCGTCTGCTGTTCGTGGGCGTGTTCTTCGTTCTCGCCTTCACAATGGTCGGGGCACGGATGACCGTGCTGGCGTCGTCGGAGGCGGTTGAACCCCGCGCCTCCACGTCTGGCGCGAACATCGTCGCGCAACGCTCTGATATTGTAGATAGAAATGGCCGCGTACTGGCGACCAACCTGATCACCAATTCGCTCTACGCCCAACCACATCTGATGATCGAGCCGAAACGCGCCGCCAAAGAGCTGGTCGCGATTTTCCCCGATTTGAACTTGGAGCGGTTGAACAAGGATTTCAGCGGCAGCCGCAAGTTCCTGTGGATCAAGAAGAAACTCAGCCCCGAGCAAATGCAGGCCGTGCACGATATCGGTGACCCCGGCTTGTTGTTTGGCCCGCGCGAGATGCGTCTCTATCCAAACGGCAAACTCGCAGCACATGTGCTGGGTGGTGCAAGTTTCGGGCGCGAGGGTGTTCATTCCGCCGAAGTTATCGGCACCGCTGGCGTAGAAAAGGCGTTCGACAATTATCTGCGCGACCCCGCCATGGATGGCGCGCCCCTGCGTTTGTCGCTCGATATGACCATTCAGGCCGCGTCACGTCAGGTGCTGGAAGGCGGCATGAAGCTGATGAACGCCAAAGGCGCCACAAGCATCCTGATGGACGTCCACACTGGCGAGGTCATTTCGATGATTTCCCTGCCGGACTTCGACCCCAACACCCGCCCCAATGGCCTGATCAAGGGCGATCCGTCCGACAGCCCGCTGTTCAACCGCGCGGTGCAAGGTGTGTATGAACTTGGCTCCACCTTTAAAATCTTCGCCGCAGCGCAGGCGCTGGATATTGGCTTGGTGAACCCGAACACCATGATCAATACCAAAGGTCCGATGCAAAAGGGCCGCTTCCGCATCCGCGACTTCCACAATTATGGCCCGCAACTCAGTGTGACCGACATCATCGTGAAGTCTTCGAATATCGGCACCGCACGCATGGCCCTCGACATTGGCGCGAAGCGTCAGAAAGAGTTCCTAAAGTCACTGGGCTTCTTTGATTCCACTCCTGTGGAGCTGGTCGAGGCAAATGGTGCAAAGCCGCTCTTGCCCAAGAAATGGGCAGATATTCACACGATGACAGTGTCTTACGGGCACGGCATGGCTGCGAGCCCACTGCATCTGGCCGCTGCATATTCGACCATGGTCAACGGTGGCACCTTGGTGAAGCCAACGCTCCTCAAGCAGCAGACCGTCGAAAAAGGCCCGCGCGTGATCTCCGAACGCACTTCGGCCCAAGCCCGCACCATGCTGCGTGAAGTCGTGAAGCGCGGCACGGCCTCGTTTGCGCGCGTTCCGGGTTATGAGGTTGGCGGCAAAACCGGCACTGCGGACAAGCCCAAGCCAAAAGGCGGCTATTACAAAGACAAGGTCATCGCGACATTCGCCTCCGCTTTCCCGATGAGCGACCCGAAATATGTGCTGATCGTCACCCTTGATGAGCCCTCTGAAAACTCCGGCAAAAAGCCGCGCCGCACGGCGGGTTGGACCGCTGTTCCAGTCGCCGCTGAAATGATCCGGCGTACTGCACCCCTTTTGGGCTTGCGGCCAGAGCTTGATCGCGGTGAATTGAGCAAAGTCGTAAACACGGCGTCCGAGTAGCCCGAAGGCCGTACTGGGACGACAACCCGGGGGGCAGTATGGCACGCACACGCGCAAGCCTGAATGAATTGGGGCTCACAGCCCAAGGTGGGGCCGAGGCCGAAGTGACAGGCCTGTCGGTGGACAGTCGTCTGGTCAAGCCGGGTCATTTGTTCGCGGCCTTGCCCGGCTCCAACATGCACGGCGCAGAGTTCATCCAATACGCCTTGCGCATGGACGCCGCCGCGATCCTGACCGATCCCGAAGGCGCTTCAATCGCCGAGGACGAGGTCGGTGCCTCGAACGCCGCCCTCATCGTCACCGAAGACCCCCGCCAAGCGCTCGCCTATGCCGCAGCGCTTTGGTTCGGCGCGCAACCCGGCACCATGGTCGCCGTGACAGGCACCAATGGAAAAACCTCCGTCGCCAGCTTCACCCGCCAAATCTGGCTGGAACTGGGGCTGGAGGCCGTGAACTTCGGCACCGCTGGCGTAGAAGGCGTGTTCACAGCACCCATGACCCACACCACGCCGGAGCCGATTACACTGCACAAACTGCTGTCGGAAATGGCAGGTCAAGGCGTCACCCACGCCGCGATGGAAGCATCGTCCCACGGGTTGGAGCAGCGCCGCCTTGACGGGGTGCATCTGGTGGCTGCCGCATTTACGAACTTCACCCAAGATCACCTCGACTACCACGCCACCTTCCAAGACTATTTCAACGCCAAAGCGGGCCTGTTCCGCCGCGTTCTGGCGCAGGATGGCGTGGCGGTGATCAATATGGACGATCCCAAAGGTGCGGAAATGGCCGCCATCGCAAACGAACGCGGCCACCGTCTGCTGCGGGTCGGTGCGTCTGACAATTGCGATCTGCAACTCCTTGGTCAACGCTTCGATGCAACAGGTCAGGACCTGCGCTTTTCTTTCGGCGGCGAGGTCCATCAGGCCCGCCTCGATCTGATCGGTGGCTTCCAAGCCTCCAACGTCATGGTTGCCGCTGGTTTGGCGATCGGGGCAGGGGCGAAACCTGCCGATGTGTTCCAAACCCTGCCGATGCTCACCACGGTCAGGGGCCGCATGCAAAAAGCCGCGACCCGCGCCAACGGGGCTGCGGTTTTCGTCGACTACGCCCACACACCCGACGCGCTTGCGACCGCGCTCAAGGCGATGCGCCCGCATGTCATGGGCCGTTTGGTGGTGGTCTTCGGCGCAGGCGGCGACCGCGACAAAAGCAAGCGCCCGCTGATGGGCGCCGCCGCGCGCGACAATGCCGACGTGGTGTTCGTCACCGACGATAACCCGCGCACCGAAGATCCGGCCTCGATCCGTGCGGCCATCATGGACGCCGTCCCAAGCGCCACCGAAGTGGGCGACCGCGCCGAGGCGATCCTGCGCGGCGTCGACGCGCTCGGGCCGGGCGATACGCTGCTCATCGCGGGCAAAGGCCACGAGACGGGCCAAACGGTGGGCGACGACGTGCTGCCCTTTGACGATGTGGAACAAGCAAGCGTGGCCGTCGCCGCGTTGGAGGGGCAGCTATGACGCTCTGGACGTCAGACGAAGCCATCGCGGCAACAGGCGGCACCTCCGCGACGCCTTGGAAAGCCACAGGCGTGTCCATCGACACGCGCACGCTGCAAGCCGGTGACATGTTCGTGGCCCTCAAGGATGTGCGCGACGGGCATGACTTTGTGGCGCAAGCCTTGGCGAACGGGGCCGCCTGCGCGCTGGTCTCCCGCATCCCCGACGGCCTGCCTGCGGACGCTCCCCTGCTCGTCGTTGACGATGTCTTAACCGGTCTCGAAGCCCTTGGCCGCGCCGCCCGCGCCCGCACCTCCGCACGCGTCATCGGCGTCACCGGCTCTGTCGGCAAGACCTCCACCAAGGAAATGCTGCGCACCGCGTTGACCGGCCAAGGCCACGTGCATGCCGCCGAGAAAAGCTACAACAACCACTGGGGTGTGCCGCTGACCTTGGCGCGGATGCCGAAAGATACCGACTTCGCTGTGATCGAAATCGGTATGAACCACGCAGGCGAAATCGCACCGCTGACCAAGATGGCCCGCCCGCATGTGGCAGTGATCACCATCGTCGCCCCCGCGCATCTTGAGGCCTTCGCCTCCGTCGAAGACATCGCCCGCGAGAAGGCCGCGATCTTCGAAGGCTTGGAAGACGGCGGCACCGCCATCATCAACGCGGACCTGCCCACGACTGACCTGCTCCTCTCGCTTGCGCCTTCCAACTGCCAAACCTTCGGCGAAAGCAACGGCGCGGATTGGCACCTTCTCGAGGCGACCTCCGGCGATGCCTCCACCGTGTGCCGCGCCAGCAATAACGGTGATGCGTTGGTGTTCAAGCTGGGCGCCCCCGGTCGGCATTTTGCGATGAACGGACTGGCCTGTCTCGCAGCAACCTCGGCGGCGGGGGCCGATTTGGGGCGCGCGGCGGTGGCACTTGGGGACTGGGCCCCGCCCTCCGGTCGCGGTCAGCGCCGCTTCATCCATCTGGATGCGCAAATGCCCGAGCAGGGGATTGACCTGTTCGATGACGCCTACAACGCCAATCCTGCGTCCGTGGGGGCTGCGCTCGACGTGCTGGCCGTCGCGATGCCGCCCGCGCCAGCTGGTCGCCGCGTTGCCATTCTGGGCGACATGAAAGAGCTTGGCCCGACCGAAAACGCGCTTCACGCGGGCTTCGCCTCCCACCCCGCGATGGAGGAAATACAGCAGGTTCATTGCATCGGACCGCTGATGAAGCATCTCTACGAGGCGCTGCCGACCTCAAAGCAAGGTCTGTGGGCCGCCACCAGCGCCGAGCTGGCCGACAGCCCGCTGGCCTTGGTGAAAGCAGGTGATGTAGTCATGGCAAAGGGATCTTTGTCGATGAAAATGGCACTGATCGTTGACGCCATCACAAATTTGGGCCAATCCGTAGCAGATAACTAAGAGGGACACCGCTACATGTTGTATTGGCTCACCGCATTTTCAGATGGCGGCGATTTCTTTAACCTATTTCGCTACATCACTTTTCGTGCGGGTGGGGCGTTCTTCACAGCGCTGATATTCGGCTTCCTGTTTGGCCGTCCCCTGATCAATCTGCTCAAGCGCAAGCAGCGCAACGGCCAGCCAATCCGCGATGATGGCCCCGAAAGCCACATTCTGACCAAGCAAGGCACCCCCACCATGGGCGGGGTGCTGATCCTCGGTGCGTTGATCTTCTCGACGCTGCTCTGGGCGCGGCTCGACAACGGCTTCGTGTGGATCGTGCTTGCGGTGACCGTCGGCTTCGGCGCAATCGGTTTTGTCGATGACTACGCCAAGGTTACCTCCAATTCCCATGCAGGGCTGTCCGCGCGCATTCGCCTGTTAATCGGTTTCATCATTGCGGGCATCGCGGGCTATTTCGCGACGATCATGCACCCTGACGCACTGGTCAACCAACTGGCGCTGCCTGTCTTCAAGGACACTCTGGTCAATTTAGGCTTCATGTTCATCCCCTTCGCGATGTTCGTGATCGTGGGGGCGGCCAATTCCGTCAACCTGACCGACGGCCTCGACGGCCTCGCCATCATGCCGGTGATGATCGCGGCTGCCACTTTGGGCGTTATCGCCTATGCTGTTGGCCGCGTCGACTTCACCGAATATCTGGGTCTGCACTACGTCCCTGGCACCGGCGAGTTGCTGATCTTCATGGCGGGCCTCATCGGCGGCGGTCTCGGTTTCCTGTGGTATAACGCCCCTCCGGCGGCGGTCTTCATGGGCGACACTGGCAGCCTCGCCTTGGGCGGCGCGCTTGGCACCATCGCCGTTCTGACCAAGCACGAGCTGGTCATGGGCATCGTCGGCGGCCTCTTCGTGGTCGAAACCCTCTCGGTTATCATTCAGGTTCTCTACTTCAAGAAAACCGGCAAGCGGGTCTTCCTGATGGCCCCGATCCACCACCACTTCGAAAAGAAGGGCTGGGCCGAGCCGCAGATCGTCATCCGCTTCTGGATCATCTCGCTGATCCTCGCGATGATCGGCCTCGCGACCTTGAAAGTCCGGTGAAGCGCGCGCTCGTCACCGGCGGGAACCGCGGTATCGGCAAGGCGATTGCCGCGGGCCTGCGCGATGCGGGGCTGCGCGTCATTATTGGCGCTCGCGATCCGGATCAGGGGCAAGCCGCTGCGGCGGAGCTTGGCGTTGAGTTCAAGCGTCTGGACTTGGCTGATCCGACATCCATTAACGAGGCGCGTCCTTGGGTCAGCCATGTCGACGTGCTGGTGAACAATGCGGGTATCCTCGAAGATGTGCCGCTCTTCGACGATGGCACCAATTTCGAGCGGAGCATGCAAACCATGCTGCAAGCCCCCTACGAGCTGATCCGCACAGCGCTTCCCGGCATGAAGCTCCGCAGCTACGGGCGCATCGTTAACGTGTCTTCAGGCTGGGGCAGTTTTGCCGAAGGGCTCGGCGGTGGCGGGGCTTACGCGGTCGCCAAGGCAGGCCTCAACGCCCTGACGATGCGCGCGGCACAAGACCTGCCCGCGACCGTCAAAATCAACGCCATGTGTCCCGGTTGGGTGAAAACCCGCATGGGTGGTGCCAGCGCGACCCGTTCGCCGGAGGAGGGGGCAGAGACCGCAATCTGGCTCGCCACCTTGCCGGACACCGGCCCCACAGGCGGCTTCTTCCGCGACCGCAAACAGATAGACTGGTAGCCCCATGCCCCATGCCGAGATCAAATATTCCGCCGACATGACGCTCGACACGCAAGCCATGATGGCGTTGATCGAGGCCACGATTGCCAACCATGACAGCGGGGCAGGGGCGGTCAAATCCCGCGCCTTCCAAATCAGCGACTTCCTCCACACCCATGTGATCATCAACATCACGATGCTGCCCAAGGCGCATCGCGACCCGGATTTCATGACCGCATTGCTGGGGGATTTGTCGTCAGGGCTGAAAGCCATTGTTGACCAGCCTTGCGCCTTCTCGCTCGAATTGGCCTTCAACGGCCCCTATTATCACACTGACAACCTGCAAGGGGCTGCCACATGATCCCCGTTCAAGGATATTCCGGCGCAACTGTCGCCGTTCTGGGAATTGGCCGCTCCGGCCTGTCCGCCGCACGCGCCCTGCGCGCAGGCGGTGCAGAGGTGGCCGCATGGGACGACAATGAGAAGGCCCGCGACGCAGCGCAGGCGGAAGGCTTCACCATCCGCGACCTCTCCAAACAAGGCGCGTTTGAAGGCGTCGCCACACTCATCGTCTCCCCCGGCATCCCGCATCTTTATCCCGAACCCAACAAGGTCGTGCGCGCCGCGTGGGACGCGGGCGTCCCCGTCGACAACGACATCTCGCTGTTCTTCCGCTCCTTCGCCACCTCCGAGTGGGACAATTTCGAGCGTATCCCCAAAATCATCGCCGTCACCGGCTCCAACGGGAAATCCACCACCTCCGCGTTGATCCACCACATCCTTGAACACGCCCAACGCCCCACCCAGCTTGCGGGCAATATCGGGCGCGGGGTGCTGGACATGGACCCCGCCATAGACGGCGAAGTCGTGGTGCTGGAGCTTTCCAGCTACCAAACCGACCTCGCCCGATCCCTGACGCCGGACGTCGCGGTCTTCACCAACCTCTCCCCCGACCATCTGGACCGCCACCACGGCATGGGTGGCTACTTCGCCGCCAAACGCCGCCTGTTCTCCGAAGGTGGCCCCGACCGTTGCATCATCGGCGTGGACGAGGACGAGGGGCAATATCTCGCCAACCAGATGGCCGGAGGCGTTACCGACGACCGCGTGATCCGCGTCTCCAGCGGGCGCAAGCTGACCGGTGACGGCTGGAACGTCTTCGCCAAAAAGGGCTTCCTCGCCGAATGGCGCAAGGGCAAGCAAATGGCCTCCATCGACCTACGCGCGGTGCCTGGATTGCCCGGCGCCCACAACCACCAAAACGCCTGCGCCGCCTACGCCGCCTGCCGCACCGTGGGCCTCGCCCCCCGCGTGATCGAGGCCGCGTTCCACAGCTTTGCAGGCCTGCCGCACCGCTCGCAACTGGTGGGCGAGAGGGACGGTGTGAAATTCGTCAACGACAGCAAAGCCACCAATGTCGACAGCGCCGCCAAGGCGTTGCAGGCCTTCACCAACATCCGCTGGATCTGCGGCGGGTTGGAGAAAGAGGGCGGCTTGGGAGGTCTGTTGCCCCACTTGGGCGGCGTCACCAAGGCCTATGTGATCGGTCGCGAGGCCGCGAGTTTCGCCATGCAACTGGGCGATCTGCCCCACGAGGTCTGCACCGACATGGCCACCGCCGTCGCCCGCGCCGCCGCGGATGCAGTCAAGGGTGACACAGTCCTGCTGGCACCCGCCGCTGCCAGCTTCGACCAATACGACAGCTTCGAGCGCCGCGGCGAGGACTTCATCGCGCAGGTAGAGGTCGAGTTAACAACCTGAGGTCAAAGCGCAGAATAAATGCTAGCTAAGGTCTGCTGTGTAGGACAAAGAAGTCATTGCCTTCGGACTTGCCAAGGTCGGCTTTCAATTTTTCCCGTTTCACGAAAAGCTAAGCTTCGCGTCAATCAACAATTGGAAATACGCCAGTTTTCTTGACCACCCCGTAAACAAAGCTGCTGTCGATTGATCCGATACTGCCAATAGGGTGCAAGCACTTACGCACGAATTTCTCGTAACCGGCGAGGTCCGCGACGACCACCCGCAATAGGTAATCGGACGTGCCGGTCATCACAAAACATTCAAGCACCTGATCCAAGCGGCTGACTTGTTTCTCAAACTGCTGAACGACTTTCTCGGTATGTCCTGTCAGGCTGACCCGCACGAAGACGGTCACGGGCAAACCATAGGCTTCGGCATCGATGTCAGCCGTGTACCCCATGAGTGCGCCGCTTTGCTCAAGCAGCTTCACACGACGCAGGCAGGGTGACGGCGACAGGTTTACCTCTGCGGCGAGATCTTGATTCGTCATCCGGCTGTTGCGTTGCAGTGCCCGGATGATTTGGCGATCTTTGGCGTCCATTTTTGAGCCTCACTGGCATAATCTGCTAATTTTTTACCAATATGAGGCATCAATAGCAATCCGCAAGCCGTGGATCTGTCCTAATTTACTCTGGAAACACTCGCGGAGACTCGACATGCGCAATCACCCAAACAGCTTTTCAACGATGGCAATCCATCATGGATATAACCCTATGAACAACGAAGGGGCTTTGACGCCGCCGTTGCATCTGACATCGACCTTTGTTTTTGAAACGGCAGAAGCTGGTGGAAATATGTTCGCAGGGGAGCAAGCCGGGCACATCTATTCGCGCATCTCGAACCCGACGAGCGATTTGCTTGAGCGTCGTATCGCAGTGCTTGAAGGGGCCGAGGCTGGGCTTGCATTGGCCTCGGGCATGGGGGCGATTACGGCGACCTTGTGGACGCTGCTCGCGCCGGGGGACGAAATAATCTTGGACAAGACGCTATATGGCTGCACGTTTTCATTCATGCACCACGGTTTGGCCAAGTTTGGGGTCACGGTCACTCATGTTGACTTGACGCAGGCAGAGAACCTTAAGGCGGCGATTTCCGACAAAACAAAAGTCGTTTATTTTGAAACGCCCGCCAACCCAAACATGCGCTTGGTCGATATCGCCGCTGTTGCTGACATTGCCCATGCTGGCGGCGCACATGTGGTTGTCGATAACACATACGCCACGCCATATCTGACCCAACCGATCAAACTTGGCGCCGACGTCGTTCTACATTCTGCAACGAAATATCTTGGCGGCCACGGCGATGTCGTGGCGGGCCTTCTGGTGGGGTCTGCGGAAATGGTCGAGGACATCCGACTTCAAGGGATGAAGGATATGACCGGTGCGGTGATTGCGCCGTTCAATGCGATGTTGATCTTGCGCGGCCTCAAAACGCTTGAGCTACGCATGGACCGTCACTGCAGCAGTGCAGCAACGGTCGCGCAGATGCTTGAAGCCTCCGCCGCCGTTCAAAAGGTATGGTACCCGGGACTGGAGAGCTTTGAGCAACACGATCTGGCCCAACAGCAGATGTCCCAGTTTGGCGGTATGATTGCCTTTGAACTGACGGGCGGCAAACAGGCTGGCATTGACATGATGAACAGGCTGAACCTGATCTCGCGCGCGGTTTCGCTCGGCGACGCCGAGACTTTGGTCCAACATCCTGCAAGCATGACACATTCAACCTATACGACTGAAGAACTGGCCGAACATGGCATCAGCGTAGGCCTTGTGCGTCTGTCGGTTGGCCTTGAAGGCGTGGATGACTTGCTTGCCGATCTTGCGCAAGCTTTGCCCAAGTCTTCGATCAAGACCGCAGCCTAAGGAAACGTCGATATGTCCACGCATCTCAAGACCATTGAACAACGTCTTTTGTGGCTGTCCCACTGGATGATCCACAATGCCAATCACATTCGCCCCAAGGCGGACGGTATCAAGGTCGGAGGGCATCAGGCATCATCTGCGTCGATGGTGTCGATCATGACGGCACTCTATTTCCAAACCTTGCGGCCAGAAGACAGGGTCGCGGTCAAGCCGCATGCGTCCCCGATTTTCCACGCGATCCAGTATCTCATGGGCAATCAGACGCGCGAAAAAATGGAGAACTTTCGCGGCTATGGCGGCGTGCAGAGTTACCCATCGCGCACCAAAGATATCGACGACGTCGATTTTTCGACGGGCTCGGTTGGTCTGGGCGTTGCAGTCACCTCGTTTGCGTCAATTGTGCAGGACTACATCCAAGCCAAATCTTGGGGCTCTGATCGGGACTTGGGTCGCATGATTGCGCTGGTGGGCGACGCAGAACTGGACGAAGGCAACATCTACGAAGCCCTGCAAGAGGGCTGGAAGAACGACCTGCGCAACTGCTGGTGGATCATCGACTACAACCGTCAATCACTTGATGGCGTTGTGCGCGAAGGCCTGTTCAAGCGGGTCGAGCAAATTTTTGACGCCTTCGGTTGGGATGTTGTCCGTGTCAAATACGGCCATTTGCAACGTGCGGCCTTCGAGGAAACCGGCGGCGACAAACTGCGCCAATGGATTGATGACTGCCCGAACCAATTGTACTCCGCGCTGACGTTCATGGGCGGTGCCGTTTGGCGCGCGCGCCTGATGGATGCGCTTGGTGATCAGGGCGATGTCACGGCATTGATTGAACGGCGCAGCGATGCAGAGCTTGCCGAATTGATGGAAAATCTAGGCGGCAACTGTGTGCAAACGATGGCCGACACATTCGCGTCTATCGATCACGACCGCCCCGTTTGTTTTCTGGCTTATACCATCAAAGGTTGGGGCACGCCGATTGCAGGCCACAAGGACAACCACGGCGGCCTGATGAACAAGACCCAGATGGCTGAATGGCAGGATCACATGGGCGTGGCGCAGGGCCAGGAGTGGGACAAATTCGCAACAATTGCCGACCCTGCCGCGTTTCAAGCCAAGCTGGAAAAGACACCCTTCTTTGCCAAAGGCCCGCGTCGCTTTAAAGACGATGTCATTGACGTCCCAACGATCGAACTGACGTCAGATCGCGAAATCTCGACGCAAATGGCGTTTGGCAAGATCCTCGACGCCCTGTCCAAAGGCGACAGCACGCTCGCCGAACGCATCGTAACAACATCGCCTGACGTGACCGGCACAACCAACCTTGGCCCATGGGTGAACCGTCGCAAATTGTTTGCACGTGACCATCAGGAGGACACGTTCAAAACAGAAAACATCCCGTCGACCGCGAAATGGGAGTTCACGCCAGAGGGCCAACACATCGAACTGGGCATCGCAGAGATGAACCTGTTCCTGCTTTTGGCGGCGGCTGGCCTGTCGCATTCGATGTTCGGCAAACGCCTTATTCCGATCGGCACCGTTTATGATCCCTTCGTGTCTCGCGGTTTGGACGCCCTGAATTACGCCTGCTACCAAGACGCACGATTTATGATTGTCGGCACGCCATCGGGCGTCACGTTGTCTTATGAAGGCGGCGCGCACCAATCCATCGCATCCCCGTTGATCGGCATGTCCCAAGACGGCCTCGCCGCGTTCGAACCTGCCTTTGCGGACGAATTAGCCGTGATCATGGAATGGTCGTTCAACTATCTCCAAAAGGACGGCGAAAGTGACCCCGACGAGCGGACATGGCTGCGCGATGAAACAGGCGGGTCAGTTTATCTGCGCCTGACCACCAACCCGATCGAACAGCCTGGCAAGCGCGTCGATGACGCGTTTCGACAAGGCGCAATCGACGGCGCATACTGGCTGCGCGAACCCGGTCCCAACTGCGAAGTTGTCATTGCATACCAAGGCGCTGTCGCCCCCGAAGCCATCAAAGCAGCGGGCCTGATCGGGGAAGGCCGCCGCGATGTCGGCGTCCTTGCTGTGACATCGGCTGACCGCTTGAACGCAGGTTGGACGGCGGCACAAAGGGCGCGGGCAAACGGCAACAAGGCCGCCACCTCGCACATTGAAACTGTGCTGCAAGGCTTACCACGCAACTGCGTCCTGATCACTGTCATCGACGGCCATCCCGCGACGCTGTCATGGCTTGGCGGCGTGTGGGGGCATCAAACGATCTCGCACGGGGTCGAGCATTTCGGGCAAACGGGCTCGATCGCTGACCTATATCGGCACTTTCGGATCGACGCCGACGCGTTGGTCAATTCCGCAAGCGAGCTGACTCATGGCCGGCATATCTCACCTATCAAGGTCGTTGGATAGCCATCTGCCGAAAGCGGTCGTTCATGTGTGATGCAGTAACCGGTACTTTGGGCTCAAAGCCGACCTTCTCTACGAACGGATATATTCAAACGAGCACGTCAAATCACGTAAGCCTTCTCCCGCTCCGCCTCGCTCAACACATACGGCTTCACGATCGCCCGTCCGTCCTCGCCAAAGAACGGCGTCTTCTTCCAGCGCCCTGAAAGCCGCTCCGCTGCAATCGCGCGGACGGTGCGGGCGATGAAGCCGATCATGCTGCCGGACGGCTCAGACACAGGCTCCAACGCATGCTCGGACTTGTAGCGGAACCGGATTGGCCCAAGCGCCTCCGGCTCGACAACATTGGCCACCAGAAACCCCGCAAAGCTGAATTTCGGATTGCCCACCATGTTGCAAATGGGCGTGTTGCAGCACTTGGCGTACCAGCGATATAGCCCCTTCGGCGCAAGTTGCAGCAGCGCCAGTTGGTCCTTGCCCGCCAGAAATTCCACCCGTGCGGGCTGGGTCTGGTAAATCTCCGTCCCGCCCTTCGCATCGGTAGCCACGCCAAACTGACCAAGATGGCGCGCGAAGGCCTGACAGTCGGTACAATAGCACAACCCGTGGTTGCCATTCGTCGCATCTGCCCCGCGCAATCGCGCCTGAAACGCGCCGCATTGGCAGCTCACCATCACATCATTGCTCATTTCCCGCCCTCCAAGCCGATTTACGCCGAACATAGCACCAACTAGAGACTGGATTGCACGGCAATTTCCCGTTAGAGTCCGCGTATAGACCCGAACAATCGGGCGATCGAGGTAGTTAAGGCGGTAATTCTCATGACTGAGATGGTGTATGGCACCGCTCTGGTGCATCCAGGCGAGCCAATTTTACCCAAATGGTGGCGGACTTTGGATCGCTGGTCGATGACCTGCGTTTTCGCGCTGTTTGGTATCGGACTTTTGTTGGGTCTCGCGGCGTCGCCGCCTTTGGCCGAAAAGAACGGGCTCGACCCGTTCCACTACGTATCCCGTCAGGCCTTCTTCGGCTGCGTGGCCATGTGTGTGATGATCGCGGTGTCGATGATGTCGACCCATATGGTCCGCCGCCTCGCCACGCTGTTCTTCATGGTCACATTGGTCGCGCTGATGCTGTTGCCGGTCTTCGGCACCGATTTTGGCAAAGGCGCCACGCGCTGGTATTCGATGGGCTTCGGCTCTTTCCAGCCGTCAGAGTTCCTCAAACCGGTATTCATCGTCACCTCCGCATGGCTGATCGCCGGCAGTCAGGAAATCAACGGCCCGCCCGGCAAGCTCTATTCCTTCATCCTGACGCTGGTGGTCGTGGGGTTCCTCGCCATGCAGCCCGATTTCGGGCAGGCCTGTCTGGTGCTGTTCGGCTGGGGCGTCGTCTATTTCGTGGCCGGTGCGCCCATGATCCTGCTGATCGGCATGGCCGGTCTTGTGACATTCGCGGGCGTAACCGCCTATTCCATGTCGGAACACTTCGCCCGCCGCATTGACGGCTTCCTCAGCGCCGAAGTCGACCCCACCACCCAGCTTGGCTACGCCACCAACGCCATCCGCGAAGGCGGCTATTTCGGTGTGGGCGTGGGCGAGGGCTCGGTGAAATGGTCTCTGCCGGATGCGCATACCGACTTCATCATCGCCGTCGCCGCCGAGGAATACGGCCTCGTCATGGTGCTGGCGATCATCGCGCTCTATGCGATCTTCTCCGTGCGCTGCTTGCACCGTTTGATGAAAGAGCGTGATCCGTTCATCCGCCTCGCTGGCACCGGCCTCGTCGCCATGTTCGCCATGCAGGCGGTGATCAACATGGGCGTCGCCGTGCGTTTGCTGCCTGCCAAGGGCATGACGCTGCCGTTCGTTTCCAACGGTGGCTCGTCGCTGATTGCGGGGGGCATCGCCCTTGGAATGCTTCTGGCCTTCACGCGCCAGCGCCCGCAAGACGAGATGCGCGACATCCTTCTGCGCCGCAGGGGGCAATAATGTCTGGCGCGCCACTTCTGGTCATCGCTGCGGGCGGCACGGGCGGGCATATGTTCCCGGCTCAGGCCTTGGCCGAGGCGATGCTGGCAAGAGGTTGGCGCGTGAAGCTGTCCACCGATGCGCGCGGTGCGCGCTACACGGGCGGCTTTCCTCACTCTGTCCAGATCGAGCAGGTCAAATCTGCCACCTTCGCACGTGGCGGCCTCGCCGGAAAACTCACCGCCCCGTTCAAGCTGGCCTCTGGTGTTCTCTCTGCGATGATGGGGTTCCGCCGCGACCGCCCCACGGTCGTCATAGGCTTCGGCGGCTATCCCAGCTTTCCTGCCATTTCAGCCGCCTATCTCATGCGGTTGCCGCGTGCGATCCACGAACAAAACGGCGTGTTGGGCCGCGTCAATCAGGTGTTTGCCACCCGCGTCGACGCGGTGGCCTGTGGCACTTGGCCGACCGCACTGCCCGAAGGTGTCGACGGCATCTTCACCGGCAACCCCGTGCGCGGGGCGGTGCTGGACCGGGCCGAGGCCCCCTATATTTCCCCCGGTGACTACCCGATGAGCATCGTCGTCGTCGGCGGCTCCCAAGGCGCGCGCATCCTGTCGGATGTGGTGCCGACTGCCATCGCGCAGCTTCCCGACGGGCTCAAGGCCAACCTGCGCATCTCCCACCAAGCCCGCGACGAGGACGCCGCAACCGCACAGCAAACCTACGCCGAAGCCGGTATCGACGCTGATGTGCAACCCTTTTTCCAAGACGTCCCCGCCCGCTTCGCCGAGGCGCAGTTGGTGATCTCCCGCGCAGGTGCATCCTCTGTCGCCGATATCTCCGTCATCGGCCGTCCGTCCATCCTGATCCCCTTTGCCGCAGCAACCGCCGACCACCAAACCGCAAATGCGCGCGGGCTGGTCGACGCAGGCGCGGCGATCATGATCCCCGAAAGCAAGCTGACAGCCGACACCTTGGCCGCCAGCATCGAAACCGTCCTCACCTATCCCGAAGGGGCGCTGCAAATGGTGCTCGCGGCATTGTCCGTCTCCCGCCCTGACGCAACGGAACGGCTGGTAGACATCGTAGAAACTCTCGCAAAGAAGAGCCCATGAACGCAGCAGCTACAAAACTCCCCCTCGAGCTTGGGGCCATTCACTTCGTCGGCATCGGCGGCATCGGAATGTCCGGTATCGCCGAGGTGCTTCTGAACTTGGGCTATACGGTCCAAGGCTCCGACATGAAGACCTCCAAGATCACCGACCGGCTGGCAAAGCTGGGCGCCACGATCTTCGAAGGCCAAAGCGCCGAAAACCTTGAGAACGCCGACGTCGTCGTCATTTCCTCCGCCATTAAACCCGGCAATGCCGAGCTGGACGAAGCCCGCCTCAAAGGCCTGCCCGTCGTCCGCCGCGCCGAAATGCTGGCCGAGCTGATGCGCCTGAAATCCAACATCGCCGTCGCAGGCACCCACGGAAAGACCACGACGACCACCATGGTTGCGGCCCTGCTGGACGCAGGCGGCATCGACCCCACCGTCATCAACGGCGGCATCATCCACGCCTACGGCTCCAACGCCCGTGTAGGGCAGGGCGAGTGGATGGTGGTCGAGGCCGACGAGAGCGACGGCACCTTCAACCGCCTCCCCGCCACCATCGGCATCGTCACCAATATCGACCCCGAGCATATGGAGCATTGGGGCGACTTCGACAAACTCCGCCAAGGCTTTCTCGACTTCGTCTCCAACATCCCGTTCTACGGCCTCGCCGTCTGCTGCACCGACCACCCCGAGGTGCAAACGCTGGTCGGCAAAATTACCGACCGCCGCGTCGTCACCTTCGGCTTCAACGCCCAAGCTGACGTCCGCGCGGTCAACCTGACCTACAAGGCAGGCGTCGCGCATTTCGACATCGCGCTGCAAAACGACGGTATCGTGATCAAAGACTGCAGCTTGCCCATGCCCGGCGATCACAACGTCTCCAACGCGCTCTCCGCCGTGGCCGTCGCCCGCCACCTGGGCATGAAGGCCGACGAAATCAAAGAGGCGCTGGCCAGTTTCGGCGGCGTAAACCGCCGCTTCACCAAGGTGGGTGAGGTCGACGGCGTCACCATCATCGACGATTACGGCCACCACCCCGTGGAAATCGCCGCTGTCCTTAAGGCCGCCCGCCAGGCCACCGAAGGTCGCGTCATCGCCATCCACCAGCCGCACCGCTACTCGCGGCTGCACTCGCTGTTCGATGACTTCTGTTCTTGCTTCAACGACGCCGACGTCGTCGGCATCGCCGATATCTTCGCCGCAGGCGAGGAGCCCATCGAGGGCGCCTCCCGCGACGATCTGGTCGCAGGCCTCCTGCGCCACGGCCACCGCCACGCCCGCGCCGTGATTGATGAAGACGACCTGTTGCGCCTCGTCCGCGAACAAGCCCGCGAAGGCGACATGGTGGTGCTTTTGGGCGCAGGCACGATCAGCGCTTGGGCCAACGCCCTTCCCGCGCGATTGGCTGGAAAAGGTGGGAAATGACTGACTTTCAACTTGAATGCCCTGGCGTCACTATAGGGCCAGTCGAGACGTGTTTTCTTAAAGGTTTGGCGGGGTTGGCATGAACATTTCACTGGTAGCAGCCTTCATCTGGGTTATTGCGGCGAACGTGGCGGCAATGCTTCCCTCGAACGACAATCTGTGGCGCAGGGCTTACGCTCTGATCGCCATCGGCGTGCCATTGCTCGGCTGGGTCACATTTGAGAATGGCCCCCTGATCGGCTTGATCTGCCTTGCCGCAGGTGTCTCGCTCCTACGCTGGCCCGTCCGCTACCTCGGCCGCTGGATGCGCAGCAAAACAATCGGCGAACCTGCGGAGTAGGGCGGGGTTCACACCGCCGCGCGAGTCTGGGGTAGCTCAACTCTCCGTTTAGGAAATCTCTGCGTTCAAATGGCCCGCTTGAACCCGTCTTTACCGAAGCAGCACGCTGTTCAAGTTGTGGCTTTCTTTCCAACGAAACGGCTATTTGAGTTCAACTGAGACTTCGTAAGTATCGGTGTTCCAACCACCGATTGCTCCGGTGACCTTCAAGAAAATCTTAGAGGTCGTTTGATCTTTCAACGGAAGATAAGCTACGCCAGAATTCGTCGAAATTCGACCAATCTCTTGCTCGCGCAAATCATATACCGTGACGGCGACACTGTTGCCGTTTACGTGCCGGAGTTTGATTTCATGTTGCGCAATATTGCCACTGTCAAAAGATACGCTGTACCAATCCACGTCGCGAGCTTGGTTCTTGAATCTTCCAGCCACAACTTGACCAATTTGCAGCGGATCAGCATCACGAATGCCATCATTTGGCTCGGATTCTTCCAAGACCGCTATTTCAGATACCTGATTGGATTCCTCAGGCGCAACTGGCTCAGGCGCGTCCTTTGAGTCGCCTGCGACTGGCACAATGTCAACTTGGGTCGATACCGTTTGACGTTCTGGAACAAATAACGTGACTGACAAAAACGCCGCCCCAACCAAGAACACCAACAACCCTGCGGACGAGCTTTCGAATTTTAACCCAAACAGTTCAATTTTCGCCGCGCCCTCAGGTCTCGGACGCAGCATCATATATAGCCCTGCAAACGCAAAAGCACCGCCAACCAACATCAGGGCGATCATTCTGGTCGCGCTTACAGCTTCAAATTCCATGCCAAGCTCCTTCGCAGCCAGCATAACACGCCCGACACATCTGTCACCTTGGCGCGAATGAAGCCGCAGACTGACGGTGATTGAGTCGCGTCTTCATGCAAAAGGTGCAGTTGAAAAACGGCCCTTGGCTTGCGATAGGGGGCAGGCGACTTAGTCCCACATTACCATCCATCGGTTTAAATTCCCCATTGTCCCTACCGCGCATAGGCCACGCCCGAACTGTGCTTTAAGGACAAATCTGCGGTCGACCCGATGCCCGACATAAGTCCGACGCTTTGCCGACGCTTTGCAGACTGCCATTTTGGCCTTTCCTCTTGCCCATTTGCCGGCGTTTCCCTAGCACGGAATCCATGACCAATTTCCCCACCCCTCGCGGCACGCTGACGCCGGATCGCCCCCTCGCGGACCTCACATGGCTGCGCGTCGGCGGCCCCGCCATGGCGCTATTCCAGCCCGCAGACCACGACGATCTGGCCACCTTCCTGCGTGACCTAGACCCGTCCATTCCCGTCTTTCCCATGGGCGTCGGCTCCAACCTGATCGTGCGCGACGGCGGGCTTGACGCCGTGGTGATCCGCCTCGGGCGCGGCTTCAACGGCATCACATTCGACGGCACGCGCGTGATCTGCGGCCCGGCCGCGCTGGACGCCCACGTTGCCCGCAAGGCCGCCGATCAGGGGCTTGATCTGACCTTCCTGCGCACCATTCCGGGCGCCATCGGCGGCGCGGTCCGGATGAACGCAGGCTGCTATGGCTCTTATATTGCTGATGTTTTTGTCGAAGCGACCGCCATTACCCGCAACGGCGAAACGATCACCCTGACAGCAGACGACCTCAACTTCGCCTACCGCTCCTCCGACCTGCCCGACGGTATGGTGATCACCGAGGTGACGCTGGAGGCCCCGAAAGGCGACTCCGACACATTGCACCAACGCATGACCGACCAGCTAGCCAAGCGCGACGCGACCCAACCCACCAAGGACCGCACCGCTGGCAGCACCTTTCGTAACCCCGCCGGATTTTCCTCGACAGGTCGCGACGACGACACCCACGAGCTCAAAGCATGGAAGGTCATAGACGAGGCGGGCCTGCGCGGCCAAACCCTTGGCGGCGCTCAGATGAGCGAGAAGCATCCCAACTTCCTGATCAACACAGGGGGCGCCACAGCAGCAGAGTTGGAAGATTTGGGCGAGCTGGTGCGGAAAAGGGTTCTCAAACACAGTGGAATAGAGCTACAATGGGAGGTGCTTCGGGTAGGTAAACGCTAACCTGAGCAGGGACTAACCAAATATAGGGGTCACAAAGGCCCCATACACAAAATAAGCCCCAAAAAGGGGCATTTGAGGCGGATATGTCGAGCAGGACAATTCGCAAAGTGGTGGTACTGATGGGCGGCCCCTCCGTAGAGCGGGAGGTTTCGCTGTCATCCGGGCGCGATTGCGCCACCGCGTTGCGCGAGGCGGGCTATGAGGTGACAGAGCTGGACGCAGGTCCGGATCTGGCTGCACGCCTGTCTGATCTCCAACCCGATGTGGTTTTCAATGCGCTCCACGGTCGCTGGGGCGAAGACGGTTGCGTCCAAGGCCTGCTCGAATGGATGCGTATTCCCTACACCCATTCCGGCGTGCTGGCCTCGGCCACCGCCATGGACAAAGAGCGCACCAAGCAGATTTACCGCGAGGCAGGCTTACCCGTTGTCTATAGCGTGCTGGCCTCCAAGGCCGACGTGATGTCCGCGCATGTGTTGCCCGCGCCTTACGTGGTGAAGCCTTATAACGAAGGTTCCTCCGTTGGCGTCTATCTGGTCAAAGAGGGGGCCAACAGCCCGCCGAAACTCTCCGACGATATGCCCGACACCGTGATGGTCGAGGCCTTCGCGCCCGGTCGCGAATTGACAACCTCTGTGGTTGGTGGCCGCGCCTTGATCGTGACCGATATCCTGACGGATGGATGGTACGACTACGAAGCGAAATACGCCGAAGGCGGCTCGCGCCATGTGGTTCCCGCCAACATCCCCGAAGAAATCACCGCACTTTGCATGGACTATGCCTTGCGCGCCCACAACGTGCTGGGCTGCCGCGGCGTGAGCCGCACCGACTTTCGTTGGGACGAAAGCAAAGGGGTCGCCGGTCTGATCCTGCTGGAAACCAACACCCAGCCTGGTATGACGCCGACATCGCTGACGCCCGAACAGGCGCTGAAAACCGGAATGTCCATGGCCGAGCTGTGCAAATGGATGGTGGAGGACGCCTCATGCGATCGTTGAACCCGCTGTCCAAAAAGCACGCGAACAGCGATCCGGCCCCAAGCCGCTGGTCCTATCGCATGGAACGCCTGTGGCTGACGCCGTCCTTCCGCAAAATCGTGCGCGTCGGAATGCCTTCGTTCTTGGTTGTGGCATCCCTTGGCCTCTATTTCTCTGATGCGAAGCGTCAGCAGGCGATCACCGACAAATACACTGAAATCCGTCGCTCCGTTGAGGAGCGTCCCGAGTTCATGGTCAAACTGATGGCCATCGACGGCGCGTCGGCTGGTCTCAACAGCGCGATCCGCGAAGTCATGCCGGTGGACCTGCCGCTGTCCAGTTTTGATCTTGATCTTGAAGCCATGCGCAAACAGGTCGAAAGCCTTGATGCCGTCAAGCGCGTAGATGTGCGCGTGCGGGCAGGGGGCCTGTTGCAGATCAATGTGGAAGAGCGCGTGCCAGCTGTCGTCTGGCGTGGGTCGGACGGGTTGGAACTGCTCGACATCGGTGGCCACCGCGTATCCGCGTTGCAAAGCCGCGCCGCGCGTCCTGACCTGCCATTGATTGCGGGCGAGGGCGCGAACACAGCCGTCGCCGAAGCGCTTGCCTTGCTCGAAACCGCCGCCCCGATCCGCGACCGTGTGATCGGTGTCGTGCGCATTTCCGAGCGTCGCTGGGATCTGGTCCTCGACCGTGCGCAGCGTATCATGCTGCCACCCAAGCAGCCCGAGCTTGCCCTTGATCGCGTGCTGGCGTTGAACGAGGCGCAAGACCTGCTCAAGCGCGACGTGACCCATATCGACATCCGCAACCCCGACCGTCCGACACTGCGTATGACCTCTGACGCGCTTGCCTCCATGCGCGAAATGCAGGGCATCAAAGTGAACAACAACTGATAACGAGAGACAAACGTCCCATGACCGATCTTTATCAATCTCAACGCGCCATGAGAAACAAGCGTCAAGCTGCCATGCAGCGGGGCGTGATCGCCGTGCTGGATGTGGGCTCCTCCAAGATCGCCTGTCTGGTTCTGCGTTTTGACGGCCCTGACAGTTTCCGCGACAGCGACGGCATCGGCTCCATGGCGGGGCAGTCCTCTTTCCGCGTCATCGGGGCGGCGACCACCCGGTCGCGGGGTGTGCGGTTTGGCGAAATCGATGCCATGCACGAAACCGAACGCGCCATTCGCACCGCCGTGCAAGCAGCACAAAAGATGGCAGGCGTTCGGGTCGACCACGTCATCGCGTGTTTTGCAGGGGCCAAGCCCCGCTCTTACGGTCTGGCAGGTAGCGTTGATCTGCATGACGGCGCCGTCAGCGACAATTGTATCGCCCGCGTTCTGTCGTCCTGCGACATTCCCGATTACGGCGAGAACCGCGAAATCCTGCACGCCCAACCGGTGAACTTCGCCGTCGACCACCGGTCCGGCCTTGGTGATCCACGCGGGCAGGCGGGCAATGCGCTGTCCGTCGACATGCACATGCTGTCGGTCGATCGCGCCCCCATCGAAAATCTGCTCTATTGTATAAAGCGCTGCGATCTGGAACTGGCGGGCATCGCGTCTTCCAGCTACGCCGCCGGTATTTCTTCGCTGGTCGAGGACGAGCAGGAACTTGGCGCGGCCTGTATCGATCTCGGCGGCGGCTCCACGGGGATTTCGATCTTCATCAAGAAGCACATGATCTACGCTGACACCGTGCGCATGGGTGGCGATCACGTAACCTCCGACATCTCCCAAGGTTTGCAGGTTCCCATGCCGACAGCCGAGCGGATTAAGACGTTCTACGGCGGGGTGCAGGCCACTGGTATGGATGACCGCGACATGATCGACCTCAGCTCTGATACCGGAGATTGGGAGCATGACCGCCGCACCGTCAGCCGCGCCGAGGTGATCGGCGTCATGCGTCCACGCATGGAGGAAATTCTGGAAGAGGTCCGCGTCCGTCTCGACGCCGCAGGGTTCGAGCATTTGCCAAGCCAGCGCATCGTGCTGACCGGCGGCGCGTCCCAGCTTCCGGGCCTCGACGGCTTGGCATCGCGCATCCTTGGCCAACAGGTTCGCCTTGGTCGCCCGCTTCGGGTTCAGGGGCTGCCCCAATCGGTCACTGGACCGGGATTTGCCTCCGCCGTTGGCACATGTCTCTTCGCAGCGCATCCGCAAGACGAATGGTGGGATTTCGACATTCCGGTGGAAGGCTATCCCGCCCGCTCGCTGAAGCGCGCGGTGAAGTGGTTCAAGGACAACTGGTAATCCGTCGAGATGCTCCGGCTCGCCGTCGCACTTATATTGTCAGGGACACCCGCATCAGCTGACGCGTGGGGCGATAAGAAGTGTGAGCTTTACCGCGCAGCGTTCGAAGATGCGCGGGTGATGCTCGGCTCCGACGGGATAAGCGACAGCTTCACCGACGGGAACGCACGGTTCATCGCAAGTGGCTGCACCGAGCAAATTCGCCTTTGTCCGCAATCGGTCAAAGAATTGGAACTGGCCGATATGCTCACCGTCATGACCATGAGCGAGGGGATGGCCAGCACCTTCGTGCCTTTTGGTTGCCCGTAAATTCCGACAAGACAGATCGCTTCTGCTGGTGACAGGCGCATCACGATTTGATAGCCTGAATGCAGTGCCCAATAGAGGCAGACCATAGGCCGAGCAGTTGGCCCCCAGAACCCGAGACTGATTCCATGCAAATAGCTTGCGCATGGAGTGTTCTTGCTTTGTCTTGTGTCTGCGGTCTCGGTTTCCGCGAGATATAGCCAACTAAGCGAAATGCTGCCGAAAATGGACCGGAAATTGCCATATTTTGTGGCAAAATTGCCTTTTTCACGTGACCTATGGTGAGAGTGTCGATAGGATTTGCCGAAACGGGGCATAACCATAAGGGCCGCAATGGCTCATTCGTGAAAAGTACATACACCTTTATTCTAAGCGGGCGGACCAGCACATGACACTTAATCTTCGGATGCCAGAACAAGCAGATCTCAAACCACGCATCACCGTATTCGGTGTCGGCGGGGCAGGCGGTAACGCCGTGAATAACATGATCGAGAAAGAGCTTGATGGTGTCGAGTTCGTGGTCGCCAACACCGACGCGCAAGCCCTGCAACAAGGCAAGGCCCCCGCGAAGATCCAGATGGGTGTGAAAGTTACTGAAGGTCTGGGCGCAGGCGCGCGCCCCTCGGTCGGTGCCGCCGCCGCCGAAGAGACCATCGAAGAAATCGTCGACCACCTTGCAGGCGCTCACATGTGCTTCATCACCGCCGGTATGGGCGGTGGCACGGGGACGGGCGCTGCGCCGATCATCGCACAAGCAGCCCGCGAGCTTGGCGTTCTGACCGTTGGCGTCGTCACCAAGCCGTTCCAGTTCGAGGGCGGCAAGCGCATGAAGCAAGCTGAAGAAGGCGTTGAAGCCCTTCAGAAAGTTGTCGACACGCTTATCATCATTCCAAACCAGAACCTGTTCCGTCTCGCCAACGAGAAAACGACCTTCACCGAGGCGTTCTCCATGGCCGATGACGTGCTGTACCAAGGTGTCAAAGGCGTCACCGATCTGATGGTGCGTCCTGGCCTGATCAACCTCGACTTCGCCGACGTGCGCGCCGTGATGGACGAGATGGGCAAAGCCATGATGGGCACCGGCGAGGCAGAGGGCGAAGATCGCGCCGTTCAAGCCGCCGAGAAAGCCATCGCCAACCCGCTGCTGGACGAAATATCGCTCCGCGGTGCCAAAGGTGTGCTGATCAACATCACCGGCGGTCACGACCTGACTTTGTTCGAACTGGACGAAGCCGCGAACCGTATCCGCGAGGAAGTGGACCCAGAGGCGAACATCATCGTCGGCTCCACGCTGGACACCACTATGGACGGCAAAATGCGCGTCTCCGTCGTGGCGACAGGTATCGAAGCCTCCGAAGAATTGCTGTCCCACCCAGTTGCGCGCCGCTCTTTGGCGGCACCGCTGACTTTGGATCGCGCCGAACCTGCCCCGCAGCCAATGCCGGAAACTGAAGTTGCAGCGGCCCCTGCCGCACCATCCTATCAGCAGACCGCCACCGAAGCGCCAGAGCCTTCCTTGTTCGAAGAGATCGAGCAGGACGACACGGAAACCGAAGATGGTCTGCCTCAGCCGGTCTATACACCTGCACCGCAGCCAGCCTTCCAGCCCGTTGCCGAAGCAGAGCCAGCACAACCGGTGTTCCAATCGCGCCAACAGCCGGGCACACCAACACCGGAAGCAATGCAGCGTTTGCGCGCCGCCGTCGGTCGCAACCCCGGTCACGACCATCAGCAGAACCAACAGCACCAGCCCGAAGTTGCAGAAACGCATGCGGAGAAGCCACGCTTCGGGATCAATTCGCTGATCGGTCGCATGACGGGTGCTGCGGAAGGCGAAGGACACCACGGCTCCGCGCCACAGCGTCAGCAGCCACAATTGTCGCAAGCTCCGGCGTCTCAGCCGCAGCAAGCCAAGGCCGATCCAGAGCAGGAAAAGATCGAAATTCCTGCCTTCCTGCGCCGTCAGGCCAACTAAAACAAACGTTGTAACGCAACGTCAAAAGGCCGGGCTCTGCCCGGCCTTCATTGTTTTTACCTTTATATTTCAACACACTTGCCGCGTTGCAGCGAAATATGACAGTTATGTTGCAAACGGTCATAAAGAGTGAGTTGTGACACGCCCTCCAACCCCATATTTTACACTCAACCCGGACAGACCAATGCGTCTTGATGGATTGAGCAGAAACAACGAAGCCCAAGTAACGGCTTTATCGGGGGCCTTGCGTGCAAGCCACTTTGACACAGACGATCAGCTTTGAGGGCGTGGGCCTTCATTCCGGCAAGCCGGTTCGCATGGATGTGCATCCTGCGGCTGCCCGTTTTGGCATCTGGTTCAAACGCACCGACGTGTCGGATGCAGACAACATGGTGCGTGCGATCTATTCCGCCGTGGGCGCTAAACCTCTTTGCAGCGAATTGACCAATGATGATGGCGTGGGCGTATCCACCGTCGAACATATCATGGCAGCGCTGGCAGGCTGCGGCATCCACAACGCACTGATCGAGCTGGACGGTCCCGAAGTTCCAATCATGGACGGCTGCTCCGCTGATTTCGTTCGGGCCATCGTCGAAGTGGGCGCGCGCAAGCAAGCGGCGCGGCTTTATGCGATCGAAGTCCTCTCCCCTGTGATGGTTGAGGAAAACGGCGCTATGGCGATGTTGACCCCTGCGGGCGGTCTCGAAATCGACTTCCACATTGAATTCCCCGATGCTGCAATCGGTCGCCAGCACATGGCGTTGGATATGCGCAACGGTACATTCGTGCGCGAGCTGTCCGATAGCCGCACATTCTGCCGCAAAGCAGATATCGACATGATGCATGACAACGGCTTGGCCCTTGGTGGCACATATCACAATGCCGTGGTTGTGGATGGAGACGACGTTCTCAGCCCGGGTGGCCTGCGCCACGTGGACGAGGCTGTTCGCCATAAAATGCTGGACGCTTTGGGCGATCTGGCCTTGGCCGGCGCGCCGATTTTGGGCCGTTATACAGGTGTGAGAGCGGGTCACGCGATGACCAACAAACTGCTGCGCAAGCTGTTTGCCAACCCGTCATCCTACCGTTTTGTGCCTTGCACGCCCGAGCAGGCGGCACGTCTGCCCGGTGTTGGCGTACGTAAGGCCGATCTGGCACTGGTTGCCTAAACCATCATAAAGGCGTTTTGCCCTGCAAAGAGATGTGTTAGACCAGCCCAAAGAGGCCGTGAACCGGATACCGGGACGGTCAAGCAATGAGGTTGGCGGTCAATGACAGGGCGCAGCGGGATTATCCTAAGAACAGTCACAGCGCTCGCGCTGGCATCAAGCCTATCTGCATGCGGTAATCGCGGCGGAGACGGATTTTTGGCTAACTTTTGGGGCTCCAAGGCAGAAGCGCCACTCGAGACCTTCGGACCCGAAGAAATCTACAAGCGCGCCGAATTCCAGCTGGAAGACGGCGATATTGACGAAGCCGTGCGCCTTTTTGGCGAGGTGGAGCGTTTGTACCCCTATTCCGAATGGGCCAAGCGCGCGCTGATCATGCAAGCCTTCTCGTACCACGCAGACCGTGACTACGAAAACTCCCGCGCCAGCGCCCAACGCTTTCTCGACTTTTATCCCGCCGACGAAGATGCCGCCTATGCGCAATATCTGCTGGCGATCAGCTATTACGACCAAATTGACCAAGTGGGCCGCGACCAAGGTTTGACGTTCCAAGCCTTGCAAGCCCTGCGCACGGTGATCGAGCGCTACCCCGAAAGCGAATACGCCAAATCCTCGATTTTGAAGTTCGACCTGGCATTTGACCATCTGGCTTCCAAGGAAATGGAAATCGGGCGCTATTACCTCAAGCGCGGCCATTATGCGTCTGCCATCAACCGCTTCCGCGTGGTGGTCGAGGAGTTCCAAACCACAACCCACACCGCAGAGGCGCTGCACCGTCTGGTGGAATCCTACCTGTCGCTGGGTCTGACCGACGAAGCGCAAACCGCTGGGGCCATTCTGGGCCACAACTTCCAGTCCACGGGCTTCTATCAGGACAGCTACAACCTGCTCCAAGGGCGTGGTCTGGAGCCGGAGGCGGCGGGCAAAGGCTGGTTGCAGGACATCTATCGTCAGGTAATCCGCGGCAAGTGGTTGTAACGGGCGGCGGGGTCATCCTCGCCCCACAGGTGGTGTAGATGCTGCGCACGCTTGAAATTCGCGACATGTTGATCATCGACCGGCTGGAGCTAGAGTTCCAGCCCGGTCTCAACGTGCTCACCGGCGAGACCGGTGCGGGTAAGTCTATCCTATTGGATTCACTCGGGTTTGTCCTTGGCTGGCGCGGTCGCGCGGAGCTGGTGCGGGCAGGGGCCGAGAAGGGCGAAGTGACTGCGCAGTTCGATTTGCCGTCGGGCCATGCCGCTTGGGTCGTGTTGGAAGACGCAGGGTTCGAGCATGACGGCGAATTGATTCTACGCCGCACCAACTATCCTGACGGGCGCAAGCAAGCCTATATCAACGACCGCCGGACATCTGGCGAATTGCTCCGCAGCTTGTCCGAAACGCTGGTCGAATTACACGGTCAGCACGACGACCGCGGTATCCTGAACCCCAAGGCCCACCGCGAAATGCTCGACAGTTTCGCGGGTCTGGACCTGTCCAAACTTGGCACACGCTGGCAGGCGCTCACCGCCGCCAAACGCGAGTTGAAGCGCGCCCAGAAAGCGCTGGACGAGATCCGCGCCGAGGAAGAATTCCTGCGCCACGCGGTGGCCGAGCTGGACGCCATTGACCCGCAGCCGGGCCAAGAGGCCGAACTTGACGTAAAACGCCGCCAGATGCAGGCGGGCGAGCGTATCCGCGACGATATTGCCAAGGCATTGCAAGGGCTTGGCCTAAACGGGGCGGAGGGACTGGTCAACGACGCCGCCCGCTGGCTCGACGGCGTAGCCGATCAGGCGGAAGGCCAACTGGACAGCGCGCTGTCTGCGTTGGAGCGCACGGTCAATGAGCTTAGCGACGCCCAGCAAGTGGTCGAAGCCGTGCTGGAGCGCTTGCAATTCGATCCGATGGAGTTGGAGCAGGTCGAGGAGCAGCTCTTCGCCCTGCGCGGCCTTGCCCGCAAACATGACGTGTTGGCCGATGATCTGGCAGAGTTCGCCGCAGGTCTGCGCATCCGCCTTGCCGCGCTCGACGGGGGCGCGGTGGAGCTGGCGGACCTGCGCAAAGCGCTAGACGATGCGACTGCGACCTATCAGGAAGAAGCCGACCGCGTCACCAAAGCCCGCCAATCCGCCGCCGCCAAGCTGGACAAGGCGATGGGGGCGGAACTCGCCCCGCTAAAGATGGAGCGCGCGGTGTTCAAAACCGACGTCACCCCCGAAACTGCTGGGCCGGAAGGCCAAGACGATGTGTCCTTCACTGTCGCCACCAACCCCGGTGCACCCTCCGGCCCGCTTAACAAAATCGCCTCCGGCGGCGAGCTGTCGCGCTTCCTGCTGGCCCTTAAGGTCTGCCTGTCCGGCACCGCCGAAGGTGTCACCATGATTTTTGACGAGATTGACCGTGGCGTCGGTGGCGCGACGGCCGACGCCGTAGGCCGCCGCCTGAAATCGCTGGCAGATGGCGCACAAGTGCTGGTCGTCACCCACTCACCGCAAGTGGCTGCATTGGGTGGGCATCACTGGCGCGTTGAAAAGCAGGTGCGCGACGAGCAGACTTTCTCCACCGTCATCCCGCTCGACGAGGCCGCCCGCATCAACGAGATTGCCCGCATGGTGTCGGGGGACACCGTGACCGATGCCGCCAAGGACGCCGCACGATCCTTGTTGAAAGTCTAGCGCCCTAGACCCTCTCCATCCATTGTCCTAAGACGGAATGAACGCAGCGCGAGGCGTCGGGGATTTATGGCCGAGCAACCACCACAAAACGACGAAGATCGCGGCTTTCTCCGCGACCAAGTCACGACCGGCCTCAGCGAGCTGCGCCGCGCATTCCATGTTCTGCGCCACAGAGGCCCTTCTCAGCTGCAATTCTGGTTCATCGCCCTGCTTGTCGGGATCGCGGCGGGCCTAGCTGCCCTGCTGTTTCGCAAGGGCATTTCGATCATCCAGGGCGTGGTTTACAACTCCAAAGACGTCCGCGCCTTGCAGGAATTCGTCACCGATGTGGATTGGTACTGGATCGTCCTGATCCCCATTCTGGGCGGGTTGTTGACGGGCTGGATACTGCATCTATTCACCGATGACGGGCGGGTTCGCACCGTGGCCGACGTGATCGAAGGATCGGCGCTCTATGACGGGCGGGTGGAAAAGCGCGCAGGGCTGGCCTCCGCCGCCGCGTCGATCATCACGCTGAGTACGGGGGGCTCGACCGGTCGGGAGGGGCCGGTTGTCCACCTTGCCGCCGTTATTTCAAGCTGGGTCTGCGGGCTGATCAAGGCCAATGGCATCACCGGCCGCGACTTGCTGGGCTGTGCCGTTGCCGCCGCCGTTTCCGCCTCGTTCAACGCGCCCATCGCGGGTGCGCTGTTTGCGCTAGAGGTGGTCTTGCGCCACTTCGCCGTGCACGCATTTGCGCCCATCGTTATCGCCTCGGTCGCGGGTACGGTGATCAATCGTCTGGCCTTTGGCGATGTGACCGAATTCATTCTTCCGGTGAACACCACCCTCGATTTCTATGTTGAGCTGCCCGCCTTCCTGATGCTGGGCCTTGTGTGTGGCCTTGTCGCCGTCGCACTGATGCGGGCGATTTTCTGGGCCGAGGACGTGGGCAACCATGTCCAAACTCTCACCAAAATGCCCCGTTGGTTGCGCCCCGCCTGTGCCGGTGGGCTGTTGGGCGTGATGGCGATCTGGTTCCCGCATATCATCGGTGTGGGCTATGGCACCACCTCCGCCGCGCTCACCGGCGAGTTGCTGCTGTTCGAGGCGATCATCTTTACGATCCTCAAAGTGGCCGCCGTGGCTATCACCATGGCGGGCCGGATGGGGGGCGGGGTGTTCTCGCCGTCACTGATGGTCGGGGCGTTGACGGGGCTGGCATTCGGCGGGATCGCGACAAGCGTGTTCCCGAACGTGTCCGGCTCCGAGACGCTCTATGCGCTGGCCGGTATGGGCGCGGTCGCCGCGGCGGTGCTGGGTGCGCCGATATCGACAACTCTGATCGTATTCGAGCTGACGGGGGATTGGCAAACGGGCCTCGCCGTGATGGTCGCGGTATCATTGTCGACGGCCTTGGCCAGCCGTCTGGTCGATAGGTCGTTCTTCCTCACGCAGCTGGAGCGGCGCGATGTCCACTTGGCCGCAGGGCCTCAAGCTTACTTGCTGTCGATGTTTCGGGTGCGCAACGTCATGCGCGACGAGGATCATCTGCACGCAGCCGCCGAAGACGATATTTGGGCAATGATCGAGCAAGGCATCTACATCGACCCCAACGCGACGCTGGAAGACGCCATGCCGCTTTTCGAGCGCAACAATGATGTCTTCATCCCCGTCGCCACGATGGGCGAAGAAGGCAAGCCGCCCACAATTCTGGGCGCTCTGTTTCAGATGGATGCGTTAAAGCAATATAACCGCGCCTTGGCCGCCACATCGGCCGAGGAGCATTCCTGACGCCGCCGCCAAATCCTCGCCGAGGATATGGGTCCAGACTTTCCGCGAAAGTCCGGCGCGCCTAGACCTCTTCGACGGTGACCTTGTCTGTGTAGAACGCCAAATGCCCCGCGATGTCTTCAAGCCCTGCTTTCGGGGCCTCATAGGACCATGCCGCATCAGGGATCGGGCCGCTTTTGGCTTCCAGCGTATAATAGGTGGCGTCGCCCTTATGCGGGCAGTGGCTGCTGGTGTCTGTCTTGTCGAAAAACGCCATAGCCAGATCGGCACGCGGCACATAGAGGACCGGAGTCAGATCACCCTCTGACAGTTCAATCACATTGCTGCTTTCACCCAGCACGGCTCCTGCTGCGCGGATGGAGTATTTACCGGGTGCATTACGCAATTTGATCTGGTTGGCCATGTTGAAAGCCCCTCTGTGAACGGTCATTATCTGCTGATCGCGGAACATTGCATGTTCATGGCGCTTTGGAAAGCCGTGACGTTACAGCGGCTGTGTCGCAACCTCCAACCAGTCGCGGGCCTTGCCCTGAACGCTTAGTTTTTCAGCAATTGTCGCGTGATACCCGTCAATCCAATCCCGCTCGGGCGGTGACAGCATATCCACCGCGATCAGACGGCGATCCAGCGGCACCCATGTCAGGGTCTCGAAGCTCAACTGGTCGCGCTTGTCGCCGATCTGGGGTGCCTCTTGCACGACGATCAGATTCTCGATGCGGATGCCAAAGGCTCCTTCGCGGTAATAGCCAGGCTCGTTCGACAGGATCATGCCGGGTTGAAGTGCGACATCCGAGAGGCGGCTGATGCGGGCCGGACCCTCATGGACGCTCAGATAAGAGCCGACGCCGTGGCCTGTGCCGTGGTCATAGTCCAACCCGTGCCGCCATAAGGGCGCGCGGGCCAGCGCGTCAATATCGCGCCCGGCCAACCCGCGCGGAAACCGTGCCATCGACAGGGCGATCATGCCTTGCAACACCAGCGTGTAGCACTCTTGTTGCTCCCGTGTTGGGCTGCCCATGACCACCGTGCGGGTGATGTCGGTGGTGCCGTCCACATATTGCCCGCCACTGTCGACCAGCAGAAGCTCTCCGTCTTGGAGCGCGCGGTTGGTGCTTTTGGTGCAGCGGTAATGCACAATGGCCCCGTTCGGCCCAGCCCCGGCAATCGTCTCGAAGCTGATGTCGCGCAGCGCGTTGGTCTCGGCACGGAAACTTTCCAACGCGGTCACGACGTCGATTTCCGTCAAGCCCGGCTGTTGCTCGTCCAGCCATGCCAGAAAATTCACCATCGCATGGGCGTCACGGATATGGGCGGTCCGAGCGCCTTCGATTTCCGTGGGGTTCTTGCAGGCCTTGGGCAGAATGCACGGGTCGTCTGCGTAAACGATTTCGATCTGCTCGCCCTCAGCCTCGAGAACCCATTTGACCGCCATGGGCGCTGTGGATTTGTCTACACGCACAGGACCTTCCAACGCGCCCAAAGCGTGTTCAAAGGCTTCCGGCGGATGTTGTGTGATGTGGGGGTCTGGCGGCAGGTGATCAGTTTTGGCGGGGTCAACGAACAGATCCACCTTGCCAGTGTCATGTAGCAGCGCGAAGGCATGGACCACGGGATTGCGCGGGATGTCAGTGCCGCGAATATTCAGCAGCCAGCAAATGGAATCTGGCAGGGTCAGAACGGCGGCTCTTTGCCCCTGCTCCTTCAAAACCTTGGCGATCCGTGCGCGTTTATCGCCGCATTTTTCACCGGACAATTCAATCGGTTGGAATTCGATCTTGCCCTGCGGCGGGGCAGGTTGGTCGTGCCAAACCTCGTCAATTAGATTGTCGGTTGCGACCAATGTGATGCCCGCTTTGGCCATAGTTGCGTCAAGCTGCTCGATGTCAGCTATGCTATGCAGCCACGGGTCGTATACCACTTGAGCATGCGCTTCTAGATTGTCGGCCAACCATGGGCCAAGCTGATGTTCTGGCCAATCGACGGGGGTGAAAAGGGTCGTATCCACCTGATTTTTAACCTGAACGCGGTAGCGCCCGTCGACGAATATCCCGGCCTTGTCGCGCAGAACCACGCAGAAACCGGCGGAGCCGGTGAAGCCCGTGAGCCATGAGAGCCGCGCGTCGCGCTCGGAGACGTATTCGCCCTGATGCACATCGACGCGGGGAACGATGAAAGCGTCATAGCCGTCCTTTTCCATGATTTCCCGCAAAGCTTTCAAGCGCGGAGGGCCTTGGTCGGGGGAGGTGGTATCGTCAAAGCGTTGGAACATGGGAAGCTTTCGATTTGGTTTGGAAAGAGGGTGTTGGGAAACGGGGCTTGGTGCAAGTGGAAAGCAAGGGTTTGCGCCGCGCCTTTGGCGCGTCGCCACGCCGGGGAGGCGCTGCCTCCCCGGACCCCTCCGAGGTATTTTTAAAGCAATGATAGGGGATTAGCTGGCGCGTTTGATGCCCATGACACGTGCGCGGGCGCGCGGGTCGCTGTCAAACAGCGCAGCCAGCTGTTCGGTCATCGCACCAGCCAGTTGTTCGACATCGGTAATCGTCACCGCGCGTTCATAATAGCGGGTCACGTCATGGCCGATACCGACCGCGATCAGCTCCACCGCTTTGCGTTTTTCCACCATGGCGATCACGTCGCGCAGGTGTTTTTCCAGATAATTCGCGGGGTTAACCGACAAAGTTGAATCGTCGACAGGCGCGCCGTCGGAGATCACCATCAGGATTTTGCGCGCCTCGGGGCGGCCGATCATGCGCTTATGCGCCCATTCCAGCGCCTCGCCGTCGATGTTCTCTTTCAGCAAGCCCTCTTTCATCATCAGGCCCAGATTGTCGCGCGACCGGCGCCACGGGGCGTCGGCGGATTTGTAGATAATGTGGCGCAGATCGTTCAAGCGGCCCGGTTGCTGCGGGCGTCCATCGGCCAGCCAGCCTTCGCGGCTAAGGCCGCCTTTCCACGCGCGGGTGGTGAAGCCGAGGATTTCGGTCTTCACCTGGCAGCGCTCCAGCGTGCGGGCCAGCACGTCGGCGCAGATCGCCGCGATGGAGATCGGGCGGCCGCGCATCGAGCCGGAATTGTCAATGAGCAGGGTCACGCAGGTGTCACGGAACTCCATATCCTTTTCCTGCTTGAAGCTGAGCGGCGTCGTCGGGTTGGCGACCACACGGGCGAGGCGGCCTGCATCAAGGATGCCTTCCTCCAGATCGAACTCCCACGAGCGGTTTTGCTGCGCCTGCAAGCGGCGTTGCAGCTTGTTGGCGAGCCGCGACACTGCGCCTTTCAAAGGCTCCAGCTGCTGGTCGAGATAGGCGCGCAGGCGTTCCAGCTCGGCGGGTTCTGCCAGCTCCTCGGCGCGGATTTCCTCGTCATGTTCTGTGGCATAGACCGTGTAATTCGGGTCCGCGTCGGAATGCGGCGCGGGGGGCGGCGGGTCCATCGGGGCCTCGCCCTCGGGCAGTTCCGCCTCGTCGCCCATTTCGGCATCGGCCATGTCGTCAAGTTGCACCGTCGCCTGAGAGGCGTCGTCCTGCTGCTCTTGCGACTGCTCGGCCGACGCGTCCTGATCCTCGGAGTTGTCCTCCTTATCGGGGTTCGCGTCGTCGTTCTCGTCCTGCTCCTGCTGGTCCTCGGAGGCTTCGTCTTCCTGATCCTCGTTGATGTCGTCAGGATCGTCGCCCAGCTGGTCGCCATAGCCCAGATCGTCGATGATCTGGCGTGCAAATTTGGCAAAACTGGTCTGATCGGACAGAACGTCTTGCAGGTTTTCCAGCGTCCCGCCTGCGGCGCCTTCGATGAAGTCCTTCCACAGGTTCATCACGTTGGCGGCATCTGCTGGTAACTCGCGCCCTGTTGCCAAGTGGCGGATCAGATAGCCCGCCGCGACAGACAGCGGCGCCTGGCCGGCTTCGGTGATTTGCCCGTAGCCCTTGCGTTCCGCCTCTGCGCCGATTTTGGCGTCGATATTGCCTGCGGTGCCGGGCATGGTGCGTGCGCCCATCGCCTCGCAGCGGGCGGTTTCCATCGCGTCGTAAAGTTCCCGCGCCATGTTGCCTTGCGGCAGATAGCGGTTGGCTGTGGTGTCGTTGTGGAAGCGGCGGCGCAGCGCGAATGCATCCGCCGTGCCGCGCGCCAGCAGCACTTCGGCCTTCGTCATCCGCCGTGTGACCTGTGGCAGGCGCACCTGATCGTTGGTCATCCCCGGAGGGTCGACCGAAAAGGCCACACCCAGATCAGGATCGTTGGCGAGCGTCTTCGTCGCCTCAGCCAGCGCCTTCTTGAACGGGTCGGCGGGGTTGTCGTTGTTAGCCAAGGCTCACACTCGCAGCGCTCTCCGGAAGCTCCTCGTCAAAGCAGCGCTGGTAGAACTCGGCCACGGTTTCGCGCTCCAGCTCGTCGCATTTGTTCAGGAAACTCAGGCGGAAGGCGTAGCCCACGTCGTTGAAGATCAACGCGTTTTGCGCCCATGCGATGACGGTCCGTGGCGACATCAGCGTCGACAGGTCGCCATTCATGAACGCGGTGCGGGTCAGGTCGGCCACGGTGACCATCTGGCCCACGATTTTGCGGCGTTCTTCGGTGTTGTAATACGGGTTCTTGGCCAGCACGATCGCGGCCTCCGCGTCATGGCTCAGGTAGTTCAGCGTGGTGACCAGCGACCAACGGTCCATCTGGCCTTGGTTAATCTGCTGGGTGCCGTGATACAGCCCCGTCGTGTCGCCCAGGCCGACCGTGTTGGCGGTGGCGAACAGGCGGAAATAGGGGTGCGGGTTGATCACTTTGTTCTGATCCAGCAGCGTCAGCTTGCCGTCCACTTCCAGCACGCGCTGGATCACAAACATCACGTCAGCGCGGCCCGCGTCGTATTCGTCGAACACGATGGCGGTCGGGGTGCGCAGCGCCCAAGGCAGAATGCCTTCTTGGAATTCAGTCACTTGCACGCCGTCTTTCAGCTTGATCGCGTCCTTACCGATCAGGTCGATGCGCGAAATATGGCTGTCGAGGTTCACCCGCACACATGGCCAGTTCAGCCGCGAGGCGACTTGCTCGATATGGGTGGATTTGCCCGTGCCGTGATAGCCCTGGATCATCACGCGGCGGTTATGGGTGAAGCCCGCAAGGATCGCGAGGGTGGTGTCGCGGTCGAACTTGTAGGTGCTGTCATGCTCCGGCACGCGGTCCGTCCGGTCGGCAAAGCCTTTGACCTTCATGTCGCTGTCGATGCCAAAAACTTCGCGAACCGAGATATCCTCGGTTGGTTTCGCGTTCAAATCCATGCTGCCGTCGGCCATATTTTCGTTCCCTCAGAATAACCCCATCGGGATGCAACATATCGCGGGGAAGGGCAAGGGGAAGGCCCGCGCCGGATCTGAATTCACAGACGACCCGACGCCGCGTTTTATCAACCCGAGAAGTTGCGGCTGTCTTTGAGCTGGTCCCATGCCCAGACAACCTGCTGCAACTGCTCCTCGTCGGTGCGGTTGCCACCATTCATGTCGGGGTGCAGCTCTTTGATCAGGCTTTTGTATTTCTTGCGCAGGTCGGGTTTGCTCATGTGAACAGTGCCTTCCAGAATCTCCAGCGCCTTGCGTTCAATCGCGGGCAGCTTGCGCCCTGCGCCATTGGGGTTGCGGCCCGGGTTGCGGGTGGCGTTTTCGCCCAGCACGGCCATCGGATCATCGACGCCAAGGCGCGACCACGCGCGTTGCTCCTCGCCTTTTTTCATCGGCTTGGTCGGGCGTTCCCAGACCTTGTCTGAGGACATCTGGCGCTCCATCTCTTCTTGCGTGTGGGTCTCGAAGAAATTCCACTTCAGGTTGTATTCGCGGACATGCGCTTGGCAGAACCAATAGAAATCATCCAGCACATCCGGCGATTTCGGTGCACGGTATTTGCCGGGCTCCTGACAGTCCGGTGCCTCGCAGGTCCGCTGGGATGTCTCCACGGCACCTGACATACCCCGACGCCCTTTGGCGCGACGAGCTTTGTCGGTTTTAGCGGAAATATCGAATTCAAACGGATCAAACGGAGGACGGGCCATGACTTAACCTTTTAGACTCGGAGAAGACACTTTAGGGTTTTGAGCAGCGAGGTGAAGGGCAGATTGGAAAAAATATGGGAATAACTCAGCAGATTGACGACAAACTGCGCACAGCCTTCGCGCCGACGCATCTAGAGGTGGTCGATGACAGCGAAAGTCACCGTGGGCATGGCGGATACCGCGAGGGGGGCGAGAGCCATTTCAACGTGGCCATCCGCGCGCCTGCATTCGCCGACATGTCGCGTTTGCAACGGCACCGTGCGGTGCACGCGGCGTTAGGGCCCGAACTGATCGGGCGCATTCATGCGCTGGCTTTGGATATCTCGGGCTGATTTCCGCGAAACTTACTCGGCGGCGACGCCCTTGCGATCCTCGGACGGCGTCTCGGTCTCGGTCTCGCTCATGAACCCTTCGGAGGCGGGTCCTTCCGTGCGGCTTAGAACCGGCTCTGGACGGGCGTTCTCGACCGGGGTCTCAACGACCTTTTCGACCACAGGCGCAGCAACCACCGCGGCCGCGGGCGCGTCTGCGATGACTTCTTCTGCGGACATTTCACGGCGGAAAATCAGCATCGAATGGTATTTGATGGTCTTGCCGGTAAAGCCCTGACGCTCTTCGCAGGGCAGGGTCTCGGCGCGCTGGTATTCCCAGCCCTCTGCCGCCATTTCGTTCATCAACTCACTGATCGTGTTGGCAAACTTGGCTTCGGAGCCACGAATTTTACGCGCGGACTTGCCCTTGCGCGGCGCCGGAACAACTTGGTATTCAAAATTTGGCATCGCTTATACCCCCTGCAGCAGAAGGCTTTGTGTTACAAAAGCCCTGCATCCGAGTCCAGCGAAAGCCGCGCTGTCAGCCCAACTGGTGCGCGGACGCCACGGCAAGCCGCCTGCGATAAAGGCCAAGCAGTCCAAGGACGATCCAAGCCACCTGAATCAACGCGGAGGCAAGGTTGAACGCGTGATACAGGCTGACCAACACCAAGGACGCACCGATAATATTGCTCACGCAATAAGCGCATCCATTGCCGTCCAGCCAGCCCAGTTGGAGCCCCGCAAATCCCGTCATATAGGCGATGAAACCACATACTCCGATAACTTGATACAGCATCGCTGGGTCCATGACGGTGGGGCTCCGGGGAAAAAGGTTACTCGTTACTACTGTAGAAGCATCATGCACGAAGGGCGTGTGTGAAAGCGAGTGAAACAAGTGTGAATGAAACGTTCCCCGGGCTGCGCGCGCTGTCTTTCCAGATTGCTAACGCCTTGCGGCTAAATCCTGCCCTCGGTACCGCGCGGCGGGGTGACACCCTCCGCACTCAAGACATCAGAAACATGCGGCAGTCCGTTCGGGCTGCTTGCGTTTCGCGAAACAATGGCCGCCGGAAGGGAAACCTTTTGGGGGAACCGCATGGATCATGGCCGTCTGACTTCGGTGACGCCACCATTTCGCTAACTTAATATGCGAGACGCTTTCCCCCGCCACGGCATCCCAGCCGTTGGTGGGTGGAGGTGCGTCGGATACCTGTATGGCTCCGAATGAAAGTTGCTAAAGCTGCGACTGGATCCCTCCGGACACCAAGTGATGGGCAATGAGCCGACCCAAAGACCTGAACGCGCAAAGCCTCAAATACGAAGTCCTACTTTTTTTGAAGGCTTGGGAATATTCTTTGATGTTCAGGTATAGTGCTATTGAGGCGCTCGTCTCATCTTTTAGGTTTGCTGCTTGCGTAATGCTGGCACAATTCATCAAAGGACTTTGCCATGACTTTTAGATCAATTCTTATTGCTGGCGCTCTGTTGGCTTCGACAACCATCGCAAATGCAGCTGACCATGTTGTCACTATCAGTGGATTCGCCTTTCAACCTGCCAATCTGACCATCGCGGCGGGCGACCGCGTAACTTTTATCAACAAAGACGGTGCGCCTCATACGGCCACAGCAAAAAAGGGTGCCTTCGATACTGGTCGTCTGGCGCGGAACGCACAAAGCACGGTTACTTTCGCTTCGTCCGGTTCGTTCGGTTATTTCTGCAAAATCCACCCCAAGATGAAAGGTCAGATCAAGGTCAAATAACTGCGCATTGGCTTTGATGGTAGGGGTAGGCTTGCAGATAAATACAATTAGCCGTCAAACCAGCCGCCCGACATCGTTGTCGGATGACTAGTTTTCATGCGCTAAAACTCGCTACCCAGCCAGCTTCTTCGCCACCAACTCGTTCACCGCTTTCGGGTTGGCCTTGCCACCCGTCGCCTTCATCACCTGACCGACAAACCAGCCTGCCAGTTTGGGGTTCTCTTTCACCTTCTCCACCTGCGCGGGGTTGGCGGCGATGATTTCGTCCAGAGCGGCCTCGATCGGGCCGAGGTCCGTGACCTGCTTCATGCCGCGGGCCTCGACGATCTCAGAGGGGTCGCCACCCTCAGAGTAAACGATCTCGAACAGGTCCTTGGCGATCTTGCCGGAGATGGCATCCGACGCGATCAGGTCGATGATGCCACCCAGCTGGGCGGGGGAAACGGGGCTGTCCCCAATCGCCTTGTCGTCGTCCTTTTTCAGACGCCCAAACAGCTCGTTAATCACCCAGTTCGCGGCTATTTTGCCGTCGCGACCTTTGGCTACTTCCTCGAAGTAAGCCGCATCAGCGGTATCCGCTGTCAGCACGCCTGAATCGTAATCCGACAGGCCGAACTCCTCCATAAAGCGCAGGCGCTTTTCGTCGGGCAGTTCCGGCAAATGGGCTTTCAGATCGTCAACCCAAGCTTGCTCGATCTCCAACGGCAGCAGGTCGGGGTCGGGGAAGTAGCGGTAGTCATGCGCCTCTTCCTTGGAGCGCATCGACCGCGTCTCGCCCTTGTCGGGATCATACAAACGGGTCTCTTGGCTCACCGTGCCGCCACCCTCAACGATGGCGATCTGGCGCTTCGCCTCGACCTCAATCGCCTGTTGGATAAACCGCAGCGAGTTCATGTTCTTGATCTCGCACCGCGTCCCCAGATGGGAAAAATCGCCGCTCTCTTGGTACTTCTCGTATTGCCCCGGCGCACAGATCGACACGTTCACATCGGCGCGCATGGAGCCGTTTTGCATGTTCCCGTCACATGTCCCCAGATAGCGCATGATCTGGCGCAGTTTGGAGACATAGGCGGCGGCTTCTTCCGGCCCACGGATATCGGGCATGGAGACGATCTCCATTAGCGCGACACCGGTGCGGTTCAGGTCCACGAAAGACATCGTCGGGTCCATGTCGTGGATGGATTTGCCCGCGTCCTGCTCCAGATGGATACGCTCGATGCGCACGGTGCGCGCAACGCCGGAGCCCATTTCAACCAGCACTTCGCCGACGCCTACGATGGGGTGGTACAGCTGCGAAATTTGGTAGCCTTGCGGCAAGTCAGGGTAGAAATAGTTCTTCCGGTCGAAGGCCGAATAAAGGTTAATTTTTGCTTTTAATCCAAGGCCGGTGCGCACGGCTTGGGCGACGCATTCCTCGTTGATAACCGGCAACATGCCGGGCATGCCTGCGTCCACAAAGGCCACGTTGGAGTTCGGCTCCGCTCCGAATTTGGTCGACGCCCCCGAGAACAGCTTGGCGTTGGAGGACACCTGCGCGTGCACCTCAAGGCCAATCACCAGCTCCCAATCCTGCTTGGCGCCAGCAATCACTTTGGGCTTCGGGGTCTCGTAGGTCAAATCAAGCATGGGGGTCTCCATTAGGTCGTCCGCGTTCTAGTGAAATTCCAAGGGTCGGGCAAGGTGACAAAGGCGTATCGGCCTGCTTTGTTGAAGTCGCGTCCAAGCCCCTGAATCGGCTTAACAGGTGTGTAGTCCCGCGAAATTCAGCGGATTGTTGCGAGATTGGAGACAGTTAGGGGGCGGAACCTACAATGTTGTTGTCAGCGTTCCTTATCTCTGATTGTCATAATCGCCATGCGCTGCCACGCACTTATAATCGCCGCCTGTTTCGCGGCAGGATCCGCATTTGCTCAGGATCAAGGTACCCCAAATTCGGGCGCCGACAATGTCGTGCCCGCGTCGTTGACGGTTGCATCGCCCGATATCGTGCGGCCTATCCCCCGTAAAGACCACATACCCCGTGCCCGCTGGGACTTCCGCCCCGAAGGCCGGCTGTGGACCCGCACCACGTTGGAGGCGTTGAAGGGCCACGGCCTGCCGCTTCTAACAATGGTGCCCCGCGACATGGCCGACTGGTGTCCGAGCTACGAAGCCAACGGTTTGGACAAGCGCGCGGCGTTCTGGAACGGGTTTCTCAGCGCGCTGGCCAAGCATGAAAGCACATGGAAGCCCCGCGCGGTGGGCGGCGGGGGCCTCTGGTACGGGCTGACCCAGATTTTACCCGGCACGGCGCGCGGCTATAAATGCCGCGTCGGCTCGGGGGAGGCGTTGAAGAACGGCTCCGACAATCTCAGCTGCGCGGTGCGGATCATGGCCCACACGGTGGTCCGCGACAATGCCGTGGCCCGCAAGGCCAATGGCCGTTTGGGGGGCGTGGCGGCTGATTGGGGCCCGATGATCAAAGCGGGCAAGCGCAATGAAATGGCGTCGTGGCTGCGTAAGCAGAAATACTGCAAGCTGCTGAGCGACACCAAGCCGATCCCGCGTCCGCGCGAAATTACCCAGCGTTTGCCGCTCGAAAAGCGGCTTGTCGACATCAAGCCTGCCGCACGTCCGCTGGCGACCACAGACTAGGCACGCCGTCGATTTAGCGCCCGCCCGAAATGTCCAACGTTGTGCCAGTGATGTAGCTGGCACCTTCCCCCATCAAGAACAAGATCGCATGGGCGCATTCCTCGGCCTCGCCGGAGCGTTTCATCGGCACGGTGTCAGCAAGGTCGTCGCAGCGGTCGGGCAGGCCGCCCTTGGCGTGGATCGCGGTCTCGATCAGGCCGGGGCGGATCGCCACCACGCGCACACCGTCCGCTGCCACCTCGTCGCTTAAGCCTTTGGTAAAGATGTCGATGCCGGCCTTGGTCGCAGCATAGTCCACATATTGACCCGCCGATCCCAGTCGCGCCGCGGCAGAGCTGGTATTGACGATCACGCCCCCATCGCCGCCAAAGGCTTTGGACATGCGCAAAACGCCCTGTTGGGCCACCATCATTGCCCCGATCAGGTTGACGTCGACCATCCGGCGCAAACGCTCGTAGGACATTTCCTCCACCCGCTGCGGCTTGTCGACGATGCCTGCGTTGTTCACCAGCGCGTCCATCTGCGGGAAGGCCGCGTCGAACTCTTCGAAGATGCGCTCCACGTCGGCCTCGACCGACACATCGCCTTGAAACATGTGGGTGATCGCGCCTTCCTGCTCGCACATCTGCGCGACCAGCTGCGCGCCCTTCAGATCGCTGTTGTATTGTATGCCTACGTCATAGCCGCTTTTGGAGGCCAGAACGGCAGTGGCTGCCCCGATGCCGGAACTTGCGCCAGTGATCAGAACGGTTTTGGTTTTGCGAGCCATTGGGGCATCTCCTTGATTGCGGTGTTGGACGGGTTCAACAGCCGAACTCTGGCGGATTTATGGCGGCGCAGGCAAGTTTAAAGCTTTGGGCAGACTACCACTGGATGCTTTCGGTTAGGACAGCTGCGCCAGCACTTCTTTGGCCAAGGCGGCCACTTCAAGTGCTGCGGGATTGTTCGGTGCCGCGTCCTGCACGGCGCGGCCTTGCCCGAAAGTTTCGGCATAGGCGACCCTGTTGGCAAGGCTCGCCGTGGCCAAACCTGCGTCGATCTTCGCGGCGGCTTCGGCGATGTCACGGCCCAGCCGCGTGCCAGCCCGCGTGCGGTTCAGCACCATCAGCGCGGGCGTGCCTTCGCGGCGGCACAGATCCAGCACCCCTTCGGTCGCCCACAGGTCCACATGGCTGGTCGCCACCGGCACAAGGGTTAATGCCGCCTTGCGCAGGGCAGGGCGCAGGTCGCTGTCGGCCTTGGGCGGTGTGTCCACCAGCACGATGTCGGCATCACCGAGCATCTTGCCAATTTCGTATTCGATCCCCCACGCGGAGGCGGTCGAGAACTCCATCCCCGGATCCTCCATCACGTCGCGGCGTGCCATGAACCAGCGGCCAAGGCTGCCTTGCGGGTCGGTGTCGATGATCGCCACCCGCTTGCCGAGCTTGGTGAAAGCCACGGCCAGATTTGCGGTTAGCGTGGTTTTGCCGCTGCCGCCCTTTTGTTGGGCAATCGTGATCACTGAGCCTGACATGGGGTGTTCCATCCGTGAATTGTGCTGCGGCGCAGCATGTCATGGATCGCGGCGGGATGCACGTCCCTGATAGTGGGCGGTTTCAGTCGCTTAGGGTATGCCTGTCGCGACTCAGTGTCAGGTATGATCAGAGTTTGAAGGCGTATTTTATATCGTCGAGCGCACTGCGTTGGCGCTCCGACAAGGTGCCGTTGCCAGAAGTGCCAATCGCGTTGAGGACCTGCATCAGCGGCGCGAGGTGCTCGCTACCGCCCAGTTTGTAGAGCTTTTTGGACAGGCGCGTCACGGTTTGCTCCGGCCCGCCACATTCGCTCATCATCCAGCGGCCAAGGATTGCCAACTCCTCCGCGTCCTCAAGGGTGACGTTGGTGGCTTGCTGCAATTCGCGGGTCATGGCGATCCGGGCCTCTTGCGAGGGCAGGTCGTCGAGCTCTAGAAAGGCAACCGCGAGCGCGCCAATGGCGACCTTCGGGTCCTCGATGCTTTCGGCGGGGTGCACATTGGCGTTGCGTTTGAAGCCAAAGCGGCGCGCGGCGAGGCGCACGTCGTTGGCAACATTGACCAAATCGCGACCGGCCACGCCGATGTCACGCATGCGGAAGTACCAGTAGGCGGCGGCGCCCAAGGCCCCGATGATGGCGATAAGAATAGGCATAGGTCTCGACCCGTTATTGATTTGCGCCAGTTATAGCGTGGATTTTGGCTGAACTATGACTGCTATGCGTTCAAAATTCGGGTCACCATTTCCAACAGATCGCCACTGAGGTTCGGGGCGGCTTTCATCCGCTCCAGCGCCTCGCGCATCATTGCCTGCCGGTCCGCGTCATAGCGCGTCCACGTCTCGAAGGCCGTGGACATACGCGCGGCGGTTTGCGGGTTCATCGCGTCCAGCTTGATCAGCCAGTCCGCCAGCAGCGCGTAGCCGGAGCCGTCGGGCGAGTGGAACCCCGCCGTGTTGCCCGCCAGCGCGCCAAAGACCGCGCGGAAGCGGTTGGGGTTGGTCAGCGCAAAGTCCGGATGCGTGGTCAGGCTTGCCGCCACAGCGGGGGCGGCGTCCAGCTTGGCGTAACCCACCTGCATGGCGAACCATTTGTCGATGACCAAGCGGTCGTCTTTCCATTGGGTGTAGAAGGCGTTCGATGCCTCTTCACCGACCTCCGCGCGCAGCAACGCCCCGAGTGCGGACAGTTGCTGGGTCATGTTGTCCGCGCTGTCGAACTGCGCGCGGGCCTGCGCGCCGCCGTCCAAGCGCGACAGCAGCGACAAAGCCACATTGCCCCACGCGCGTTTGCCTGCGGCCTTTGCACCCGCATCGAACGGGCCGTCCACCTGCATCTCCGCATAGATGCGGGGCAGGGTGTCTTGCATGGCCTGCGCGATGGATTGGCTCAGGGTCTGGGCTGTCAGGTAAATCTTGGTCGGGTCCGGCGTCATGCCGCCGTCGAACAAGGCTTGCGCGATGTCGTCGCCCGACGGCAGCGAGAAGGCCAGCGCCTTGAACGCGGGGTCCAGCGTGTCGTCTCGGGCGACAGCGAGCAGCGCGTCCAGATAGGCTTGGTCCGGCGTCGCGTCCTCGGTCACCATGCGGATCATCACGTCGCGGGCCAGCGCACGGCCTGCCTCCCATTTGTTGAACGGGTCGGTGTCATGGGCCAGCAGGAAGGCGCGGGTGGCGTTGTCTTGGTCCTGCTCCAGAATGATTGGGGCGGAGAAGCCGCGATTGATCGACGGGATCGGCATGGTGTCTAGGCCAGTAAAGCGGAAGGCGTGGACCACGTCCGTCATCTCGCAGATGCGGGTCGCGTGGACCTCCTCGCCCGCGTCGTTCAGCAGGCCCACGGCGATCGGGATCACCTTGGGGTCCTTAGTGTCCTGCCCCGGTGTGGGGGGCGTGTGCTGCGTGAAGGTCAGCGTGTAAGTGCCGTCTTTCCAAGCCTCTTTTACCGCCACGCGCGGCGTGCCTGCTTGGGAATACCACAGCTTGAACTGGGTCAAATCGCGGCCTGTGACCTCCTCGAAACAGGCCAGCCAGTCCTCGATTGTGCAGGCCTGCCCGTCATGGCGGGTGAAATACAGATCGCACCCTTTATAATAAGCGTCATCCCCGATCAGGGTCTTGAGCATGCCGATGACTTCGGCGCCTTTTTCGTAGACGGTGGCGGTGTAGAAGTTGTTGATCTCGACGAAGCTCTCGGGGCGCACCGGATGCGCCAATGGTCCGTTATCCTCGCGGAATTGCCGCGCGCGCAGAGCGATCACGTCCTCGATACGCTTGACGGCGGGGGAGCGTTCGTCGGCGGTGAACTGGCTGTCACGATAGACGGTCAGACCTTCCTTCAGGCACAGCTGGAACCAGTCGCGGCAAGTGATGCGGTTGCCGGTCCAGTTGTGGAAATACTCATGGGCGATGATTGCTTCGATACGTTCGAAATTTGCATCTGTGGAGGTCTCAGGGCTGGCCAGAACGGCGGAAGAGTTGAAAATGTTCAAGCCCTTGTTTTCCATCGCTCCCATGTTGAAGTCGTCCACGGCGACGATATTGAACAGATCGAGGTCATATTCGCGGCCATAGACCTCCTCGTCCCACTTCATGGATCGTTTCAGCGCGTCCATGCCGAAAGCGCATTTGTTCAGGTCGCCCGGACGGACCCAGATGTTCAATTCGACCTCTTTCCCCGACATTGTGGTGAACGTGTCAGGGTGGTTGACCAGATCGCCTGCGACCAGCGCGAACAGGTAGGCGGGTTTGGGCCATGGGTCGTGCCATTTGCCGCCGCCAAGGTCGTTGCCGTTGGACAGCTTTACCACCTCGTCACCTTCGATGGTCACGGTGAAGACGCCCATCACGTCGGGGCGGTCAGGATAGTAGGTGATCTTGCGGAAACCCTCGGCCTCGCATTGGGTGCAATACATGCCATTCGACATATAAAGCCCCTCCAGCGCGGTGTTGGTCTGCGGGCTGATTTCCACCTCCGCCTCGAAGACAAACGGCGCGTTTGGAGCCTGCGCGGTCAGGCCTAGGTCGGTAACCTTGGCGTTCGCGTCGGTGCCGTCGATGGTAGCGGAAATCAGTTTAAGCTGCTCGCCATGCAGGTAAAACGTCCGGTCCGTCGCATCTGGATTGGGTCGAAACGCGATCTTCGAGATCACCCGCGTGGCGGTGGGGTGTAGCTTGAACACCAGCTCGACCGTGTCGACCAGATAGGCAGGTGGGGTGTAGTCGCTGAGGAAGATTTCCAAAGGGGCGTTGGCAGGGCTGGCGTCTTTCATGGGGGCTCCGTTCGACAAATCAGGGAACTTATGTCGCGCTGGCACGTTAGGTTTGTGAAGCGGGCCACGCAACCGGATTGCGCGCCCGATAGCCATATTGGAAGGAGAGCGACAATGTCCTCACCAAATACAAATCTGGAGAAGCAGCAGCGCCAGCACAAAGGGCCGCTGACCGGCATCGCGGGCGTCCTTGTCTTTGCGGGTGTTCTGCTTGCCGCGTTGATCGGCTGGACCGTGTACCAGGGCGGCGAGCCGCAGGGTGCCGAGGTTCAAATCGACGGGCGCACCGGAGACGCTTCCGTGGTTGCGACCGAATAGTCCCCTCGGCTATCGACGCAACGCGGGACCGGTCTGCCATTGGCAGGCCGGTTTTTTGCTGCCACGGTGTGGGATATGGCTAGAATGCGAAAGAAATCAGACCTGCCTACGAAGATTTGCGCGACATGCGGCAAGCCGTTCGCGTGGCGCAAGAAATGGGCGCAGGTCTGGGACGAGGTGCGCTATTGCTCCGAGCGGTGCCGCAACGCCAAGGACTGAAACCGGCGGGTGTTTGCACCCAAGCGTGTTGCCTATCGGAAACTTTTTTTCTAGACAGCATACGATTGTATTCAGACACGCCCCCGCCCATCGAAAGGGACCCCGAGATGACCAAGACCTCCGCCACGCGTCAAGATAAGCACGGTTTGCAGGTAGACAGCCTTCTGGCCGACTTCGTGGAAACCAAAGCACTGCCCGGCACAGGCGTTGCGGCGGATGATTTCTGGAAAGGATTCTCTGAACTGGCGCATGAGCTGGGGCCCAAAAACGCAGCGCTGCTGGACAAACGCGAGTCGCTGCAAACGCAGATTGACGCGTGGCACATCGCCAACCGCGACCAGCCGCATGACCACGCGGCCTATAAGGCGTTCCTGAGCAAGATCGGGTATCTGCTGCCCGAGGGCGGAGAGTTCCAGATCGACACCGCGAATGTCGATCCCGAGATCGCCTCGGTGCCCGGTCCGCAACTGGTGGTGCCGATCACCAACGCCCGCTACGCGCTGAACGCCGCCAATGCCCGCTGGGGCAGCCTCTATGACGGGTTCTACGGCACGGACGCCATGGGAACGCTGCCGCCGAAAGGTGGCTACGACAAGGGCCGCGGCTCTCGTGTGGTGGCCCGTGTTCGGGTGTTTCTGGATGAGGCCTTCCCGCTGGAAGGCACCAGCCACGCTGACGTGAAAATCTACGAAGTGCGCGACGGCGCGTTGATGGCCGATGGCAAACCGCTGGCGGACCCGTCGAAATTCGTCGGCTACAAGGGCGATGCGGGCAACCCCGACGCGGTGCTGCTGTGCAACCACGGGTTGCATGTGGAGCTGGTTTTTGACCGTTCGCATTTCATCGGCAAGCATGATCAGGCGGGCCTTGCCGATGTGCGGCTGGAAAGCGCTATGTCGGCTATTATGGATTGCGAAGATTCCGTGGCCTGTGTGGATGCCGAGGACAAGGTGCAGGCCTATTCCAACTGGCTGGGCTTGATGCAGGGTGACTTGCAGGAAAGCGTGGAGAAGGGCGGCAAGACCATCACCCGCAAGCTGCGCGATGACATGACCTACACCGCGCCGGACGGCGGCGAGTTGGTGGTCAAGGGCCGCGCACTGATGCTGGTGCGCAATGTGGGCCACCTGATGACCAACCCCGCCGTGCTCGACCGTGACGGCGGCGAGGTCTACGAGGGGTTGATGGATGCGATGGTGACGACGCTGATCGCCATGCATGATTTGCAAAAGACCGAAGGTCTGCGGAACTCCGTCAAAGGGTCGGTCTATGTGGTGAAGCCGAAGATGCACGGGCCGGAAGAGGTGGCTTTCGCCGACGAGATTTTCACCCGCGTGGAGGACATCCTCGGGCTTCCTGCCAACACCGTGAAACTGGGCATCATGGACGAGGAGCGCCGCACGTCGGTCAACCTCAAGCAGTGCATCTTTGCCGCCAAATCGCGCGTGGCGTTCATCAACACCGGCTTCCTTGATCGCACCGGCGACGAGATCCACACCTCGATGGAGGCGGGGGCATTCTCGCGCAAGGACTTCATCAAGCGCAAGGCGTGGATCGGCGGCTACGAGAACCGCAATGTCGATATCGGTCTGGAATGCGGCCTGTCGGGCCGCGCCCAGATTGGCAAAGGCATGTGGGCGATCCCCGACCAGATGGCCGCGATGCTGGAGCAGAAGATCGAGCACCCCAAAGCCGGTGCCAACTGCGCATGGGTGCCGTCGCCGACCGCCGCGACCCTGCACGCGCTGCATTACCACAAGGTCGATGTGTTTGCGGTGCAGGAAAAGCTGAAGGCAGGCGGGCGGCGCGCGCATGTGGAGACGATCCTCGACATTCCGCTGGCGACCTACCAGATGTGGAATGACGAGCAGGTTATGCGCGAGGTCGAGAACAACGCCCAAGGCATCCTTGGCTATGTGGTGCGCTGGATTGATCAGGGCGTGGGCTGCTCCAAGGTGCCGGACATCAACGATGTGGGCCTGATGGAAGACCGCGCCACTTGCCGGATTTCTTCGCAGGCGCTGGCCAACTGGTTGCTGCATGGTGTCGTCTCGGAAGAGGCGGTGATGGGTGCGATGAAGAAGATGGCCGCTGTGGTGGACGGACAGAACGCGGGCGATGCGAGCTATACTCCGATGGCACCGGGCTTTGACGGGATCGCGTTTCAGGCCTGCTGTGATCTGGTGTTCAAGGGGCGTGTCCAGCCGTCGGGCTATACCGAGCCGGTGCTGCATGCGCGGCGTCTGGAGCTGAAAGCCAGCTGATTTCGCCACGCCTGCGGCGTGCCGATCCGCGGGGGCGCTGCCCCCGCACCCCCGATTTTTGCGGGGCGCTGCCCCACACTCGTGATTTTTGTGGGGCGCTGCCCCACACCCCGAGGTATTTGTGAAGCAATGATGGGGGCTCGTGAGTCTGCTTTGGATTTCTGCAGGCCGGCTGTGCGTGTGAGTGGCTATTCATGCCTTGAAACTTGGAGTAGATATACTTCGAGCAGTCAGCGGAGTTTAAGGTTTATGGTGCGTCCGGTCATTGGTATTATTGGCAACTCGTATCTGATCAACGATCAATATCCCGCCCATGCGGCTGGCAGCATGAACTGTCAGGCGATTGCCGAAGTGTCGCGCGCGGTGCCGGTGATTGTCCCCTCCTGTCCTTCGCTGATTGAGGTCCAAGACCTGCTGGATACCTGCGACGGCTTTTTGTTCACTGGCGGTCGCCCGAATGTGCATCCCGAAGAATATGGCGAGGCGGAGACCGAGGCGCATGGCGCGTTTGACCGGTCGCGTGACCGCATCGCGCTGCCGCTGATCCGGGCCTGCATCGAACGGGGGCAGCCGATTTTTGGCGTGTGTCGCGGCTTTCAAGAGGTCAATGTGGCCATGGGCGGCACGCTATATCCTGAAATTCGCGATCTGCCGGGGCGGATGAACCACCGCATGCCGCCCGACGGGACATTGGAAGAAAAATTCGAGCTGCGCCACGCGGTGACCTTCTCCGAAGGCGGGCCGTTTCACAAATTGCTGGGCGCGCGCGAGGTGATGACCAACACCCTGCATGGCCAAGGCATCAAGGCCGCGGGCGAGCGGGTGGTGATTGACGGGTTCGCGCCGGACGGCACACCGGAAGCGATCTATATCAAGGACGCGCCGGGGTTCAGCCTGTCGGTGCAGTGGCACCCTGAATACCGCGCGGCGCAAGATCCGGTTTCCAGGCCGTTGTTCAAGGCCTTCGGGGAGGCGGCGGCGCAATGGGCCGCAGGCGAGCGGCCACAAATTTTGAAGTCGGCCTAGCGTCAGGACGTCAGGATTTCGCTGACCTTCAAGGCGCGCATCTGGTTGCCATCAACCTTCAGCTTCCCCGTCATCACCGCAGTGATAGGATTTTGACTGCCGTCCAGAATGGCACGGAACACCTGCTCGCTGGCCTTCAGGGTCACATCCGCCTCTGCGTCTGATTGCACGGCACCGTCTTCCGTCAGCAACACAGAGCCTTGATCGGTGATGACCAGCTTGGCGGTACCTTTGATGGCGCCTTTGGCTTTTTCATGCAGCAGGGCGGTCAGGGTGTCGAGATGAGTGGTCATGCGAGGGGGCTCCGGCAGGATGACGTTCGCGTCACTTTGGCGGCGGGATCGGGGATCGCGCAAGCGGGACGTGGCGTCAATTCTCGGGCTGCACGGGATGTTCTGGCAGGTGCGTGCGGAGCTTTTCGGCCAGCTGCCCGATCGATGCGTCGGCCTCTGTGGTCCAGCCTGCCGCAAGCTGCCAGACATGGGGCACATTGGTCCATGTGTGAAAGTCGACATCCGGCAGGATTTCAGCCAATTGGGCGGCGTCGTCGTAAAGCACCTCCCCGGTCGCCACGTGCAGCGCTGCCGGCGGCGCCATGGACAGATCGGCATAGGCGGGGGAAATGTCGGGGTCTTTCGGGTCGCGGCCCGCCAGATAGGCGGGCATGCAGCGTGTGACCCATTTATGCGGCAACAGCATGTCGGTGTCGCGGAACGCCGTGCGGCTTGGGTTGGTATGCGCCAGATCGGTGAGCGGCGACAGCAATGCAAGCGCTGCGGGTTGGGGCAGGCCGAGGGCCGCGAGGCGGGTTACCGTGTTGAGCACCAGCGTGCCGCCCGCGCTGTCACCACCCAGCACGATCCGCTCGGGCGGGAAACAGGTCAGGGCCAGCTTGTAGGCGGTGATGCAATCGTCGGGGGCTGCGGGGTAGGGATGCGCAGGCGCGAGGCGGTAGTCGGGCAACCACGCCTCCGCCCCGATGCCCGCGGCGATGCGGGCGGCGAGCCAGCGATGGGTGTAGGACGAGCCGACGGTGAAGCCACCGCCGTGAAAATAGAGCATAAGATTGCCCTGCGCGGCGCGGGGGATCATCCGGCGGATGCGGAAATTCGGGGTTTGCAAGAAGGCGCATTTGGTGCCACGCAGCGGGCGCATGCCGGTGACGGCCAGAGCGTCCAGCACGCGGGCCAGCGTGGTCTGGTTCGCAATATGCGCCAGCAGCGGTTTCTCGATATATCGGGCAAAGCCGTTGAACAGCTTTTGCGGCAAAGAGGTCATGTGGCGGTCTCCGGCGCGACCGCGGGTGGGCAGAGCAGCATTTTCATAGACCTCACCCTAGCAGCGACAGGTCCGGTTGCCAGCGCCGGATTTTCGCGCTCTTATGAATGTGATGGATAACGGGGAGCATCACGGCATGGGGTTTGCAGGGTTCAAGGCTCGGATGCAGTCGGGAGAACGGCTGCTGGGGACTTTTGTGAAAACGCCCTCGGTAGAGATTGTCGAGGTTTTGGCAAAATCGGGTCTCGATTTCATCTGTCTGGATGCCGAACATGCGGCATGGGACCGGATGCGTATGGATGCCTGCCTTGCGGTGGCGCGGGCGCTCGATCTGCCAACGCTGGTGCGGGTGACATCGGGCGGGGCGGATGACATTCTGAAGGCGATGGACGCAGGCGCTGTGGGCATTGTGGTGCCCCATGTAGACAGCCCCGAGAAGGCCCGCGCGGTCGCCAAGGCGGCGCGGTTCGGTCATGGCGGGCGCGGCTTTGCAGGCTCGACCCGTTGGGCGGGCTATGCGACGCGACCGATGGGCGACATTCTGGAGCAGTCGAAATCGGAGACGGTGGTGATTGTGCAGATCGAGGAGCCGGAGGCCGTCGACGAGATTGACGGCATCGCCGGAGCACAAGGGGTGGACGCTGTGTTCATCGGGCCGGCCGACCTGACGGTGAGCTATGGCGAGACCTCGGTGGACAATGACAAGGTCAAGGACGCTATGCAGCGCGTCGGGGACGCAGCGCGGCGTGCGGGCGTGGGGTTTGTCACTTGGGTGCCGAACGCCGCTGCGGCCAAGGCGTGGGAAAGCTACGGCTTCACTATGTTCGTGATGGGGTCGGAGCATTCATGGATGCTGGCAGGCGCGAAGGCGGCTGTTGCGGAGATGCGAAAGGAATGACCTAAGGTCAAAGGTTTAAGGGGTCGCTATGCAAATGCTGCATGGCGGCATTTCGCCTTTGGGTGATGTCTTGGGGCGGGGGCTGACCTATCTGTAGGTCAACAAACGAACCAAAGGAAATTGTTATGACACATCTCAACGACGCCCCGATCGACATGCACGCCATCGAACTTGAAGCCCGCAAATTGCGCGCTGAATACACCGCACAGCTTATGGCATCTGCCCGCGCGTGGATTGCATCGAAGTTCTCCACATCTGTGCCTGCCACTGCCAAAACCGCCTAATTCCGGCAATTTGGCCCTGAATTGGGCCGCCGCCGAGTGCCAAAAATCCCGGTTCCGCCATCAAAGCGGACCGGGATTTTCTCATTTTAGCCTGATTTCAAAGCCATATTTACTCAATCTTAAGCAACACGCGCCCGATGACGGAGCGCCGGAAAGGTTGAGAACATGAAGTTTACGAAGCTGATCGCCGGACTTGCTGTTGCCGTTGGATTGAGCGCTTGCGCTTCCTCCGGCCCGATTTCCGAGACTGCAACACGTAACACGCCTGATGTTGCCCCGGTTGTGGCGGCTGAATTGACCGCCCGCAGCGCCGACTGGCGTTTGGCCGATGTGCGGGTGAACGTTTCGGGGGACCTGAAGGTCTCGGAGGCCAACCGCTACTACCCGATCGCAGACATTGTCTGGCGTGAAGACCCGTATGGGGACCGCCGCGCCCAAGTCGCGAAGATTCTTGATGATGGTCTGACCAGCGGCCTGACCCATCTTAAGGGCGACCGCCCGGTGTTTTTCGACATCGAGTTAAGCCGCTTCCACTCGCTGTCGGAAAAGACCCGTGTTTCAATCGGTGGTGTTCACAACATCATCTACACCCTGACCGTGGTTGATGCGGCGACCGGCGTTGCATTGCATGGCCCGATTGAAATGGAAATTGCCCTGAAGGCTTTCGGCGGCGACCAAGCTTTTGAAGCAGAGCGTCGTGGCCAGACCCAGAAGGTGCGTATCCAGACCCATTTGGCCAGCCTGATGCGCCAAGCCTTCAATGGCGGGCAGGAAATGCGCGTTGTTGCACAGGCCGCGGTTGCACCGCTGGACGTCAATAGCGGCGCCACTCAGTAACAGCACGACGCACAGTCGGGCTTTCGCCTGACGAAAATACCGACTAAGGGGAGGATATGACATCCTCCCCTTTTTCCGCCTCACCCTATCCTGTTATCCGCCTGAAGCCGAAGGCCAACGCCCTGACCATCCGTGGCGGCGCCCCTTGGGTTTATTCAGACGAGCTGGTCACCGACCGCCGCGCCCGCCGCCTTGAGGCCGGATCGCTGGCTGTGCTGGAGGATAGCGACCGCGAGCCAATCGCCGTGGTCACCATCAACAACGACTCCAAGATCATCTGCCGCGTCATGGACCGCGACCCTGCCGCCGTGCTGGATCAGGACTGGCTGGTCACCCGCGTGCGCCGAGCCTTGGCGCTGCGCGAACATCTGTATGACGCGCCGTTCTACCGCCTGATCCACGCCGAGGCCGACGGGTTGCCGGGTGTGATCGTCGACCGCTTTGGCGACGTACTGGTGTTGCAACCGAACGCCGCGTGGGCCGAGACGGCCTGCGAAGGTTTGGCCGCGGCTTTGGTCGATGTCACGGGTGCTTCCACGGTTATCAAGAATGCTGCGGGCCGAGCGCGCGGGCTGGAAGGGTTGGACGACGTGTCGACAACCTTGGTCGGCGCTCATGAAGGGCTGATCGACGTCCCGATGAACGGTGCCACCTATATGGCGGATGTGGTGGATGGCCAGAAAACCGGCCTGTTCTTTGACCAGCGCGACAACCACGCATGGGCGGCAAAGCTGCCACGCGGCGGGAGCGTACTGGACGTGTTCTCCCATGTGGGGGGCTTCTCGCTGGCGGCTTTGGCGGCGGGGGCGTCCTCTGCTTTGGCGGTTGACGGCTCGGAGCCTGCCTTGGCACTGGCCGAAAAAGGCGCACAAGCCTCTGGCGTGGCAGACAAATTTACGACCCGCAAGGGCGATGCGTTCAAGGTGATGGAAGCGCTGGCCAGCGAAGGCGAGTTGTTCGATTTAGTCGTCGCCGACCCGCCGGCCTTTGCACCCAACAAGCAAGCTTTGTCGAACGGGCTGACGGCGTATAGCCGCGTCGGCTCGATGGCGGCGAAGCTGGTGAAGCCGGGCGGGTATCTGGTGCTGTGCTCCTGTTCCCACGCGGCGGACCTGACCAAGTTCCGCCAAGCGTCACTGCGTGGCGTCGGTAAGGCGGGACGTCAGGCGCAGATCATCCACACAGGCTCTGCCGGTGCAGACCACCCGCTGCATCCCGCCTTGGCGGAAAGCGGATATCTCAAGGCCATCTTCCTGCGTCTCGACTGATGCGCGCGCTGCTTGATGCCTGCGTGATTTACCCCACCGTACTTCGCGAAGTGCTGGTGGGTTGCGCGGGGTTGGGTTTGTACGAGGCCTTGTGGTCCGAGCGTATTCTGGAGGAATGGGCGCGGGCGACGGTCAAGCTGGGGCCGGAGGCCGAAGTGCAAGCGCGGGGTGAGGTGGCGGTGCTGAAAGCGCAGTTCCCAAATGCCTGTGTGCGCCCGCGGGATGGTGACATGGCGCGGCTGCATTTGCCGGACGAGAACGACATTCATGTTTTGGCTGCTGCGATTGCCGGATCAGCGGATGTGATCGTGACGATGAACGCCAAAGACTTTCCACGCCAGACACTGGCGTTTGAGGGCTTGAAACGCCTCAGCCCCGACGAGTTCATGATGGAGCTGTGGTTCGAGACGCCGGAAGCCGTCGAACAGGTGGTGCGAGGCGTCCATAAAGTTGCGTGCGATATGTCGGGGGAAGCGCTGGAGTTGCGTGCCTTGATGAAGCGCGCGCGGTTGCCGCGACTGGGCAAGGCGATCAGCTAGGTTTCGGTCACGCCCCACTTGGCCTCGCGCGCCTCGATGGCGGCGATGCGCTCTGCGGTTTTCGGATGGCTCAGGAGCCACGCAGGCGTTCCCGCGCCAAGACTGCCCGTCAGCTTGTCCAGTTTCAGAAACAGCGATTTTTGCGGTGCTGTGCCGATGCCCGCCTTGGTGAGCAGGGCGGAGGCATAGGCGTCGGCTTCATATTCGTCGCTGCGCGACAGGCGGGCGGCGAGCATGGTGGTGAGCATATTGGCGATCCAGACCCCGATGCCGGGCAGGAAGCGGCCCAGAACGGTGGCCAAAGCAACGCGAATGGCGTTCTGGCCAGAGAAGTCGATCATCCGGCGACGGGAATGGCCCAAGGCGACGTGACCCAGCTCATGCGCGATGACCGAGGCCATTTCGGCGGCACTAACAGAGCCGTCTTTATACTTGTTGAAAAACCCACGGGTAATGAAGATGCGCCCATCAGGGGCGGCAAGGCCGTTGATCGGCTCGATCTCGTAGATATGGACCTTGATCTTGGGCAGGTCCAACGCACCGGCCATATCAAGGTTGAGCAGGTCCAATTCTGGATCATTGAGCAGCGAGGATTGCTGATCCAGCGTCCGCGCGGTGTTCCACGCGGAGAATTTATACATCACCAAAGCGTAGATGATGGCGATCAGGATCGGGGTCAGCTTCAGCATACCCTTTGATATGGGGCGTGGGACACATGCAGGCAAGGCCCAAGACGGAATCACGATTCCACCGGATATTTCAGTGATCTCACACTCTGTGATCCGCTTCTCACGGGGGCGTTACGTGGTGCGCGGATGGGAGCTGAAGTGTGTGCGCAAACGCACGATAGATCACCAAAATGCGATAATAGTTGCGTTGAAGCGCCGATCTGTATGCCCCATATTGGTCTCATCAAACGGCGACACGCCAACACACATATCGGTCAACAGCCTGAAAACAAACAAAAGAGAGAACTTAAAATGAAAACTGTCATCGCAACCGTCATCGCCCTGTCCGTATCTGCTCCTGCATTCGCTGCTCAAGTGACAGACGCCGCCGCATTCTTCGCTCTGGGTAACAATTCTGCCGCCGAGCGCGTAATCTCCGACACATCAACCGGCGATGTATTCCAAGCGCAACTGGCTGGCGCTCAGGCCAACGACTCCGCTGTTGAAAGCACCGTGGACGTGACAGCTGGTCAAGCAACCCGCACAAGCTCCGACTTGCTGTCCTTCTTCGCACTGAGCAACGACTCGGCCGCCGAGCGCGTTAACTACTAAGTTCACTGATGCTCTTCTCCCAAGGCCAAAGGCCCCTCCGGAAACGGGGGGGCTTTTTTGTGCGGAGTGTCTGCTTTGAGCCCGACCTGTACCTTGTTTCTGCGCTGCGGCGAATGTGCATTAACTGCTACATAAGCTATCTGGTTGCTCCCTTGCATATGACGATCTACGATCTCGCGCCGGTTGTTGGGAGAATTGAATTGACTTCAGAAAAGAAACAAATTGACAAACAGGTAGCGGTTGCCAAAGAGCGTATCTCTTCGCTATCCGACCCGAAGGCTCTTTTGCGGTTTCATGAGAATGTCGAACGGTTTCAGGGCATTGATGAGGTGCAGCGCGAAGATCTCATTCAATTGATTGAAGAACGGCTGCGGAGTGTTTCACCGAGTGCAGCAACAAAAGTATTTGGTCCAAAGGATTCAGAAGCCCGAGAGATACTTGAACAGGTCTTTCTGCGAACTTGCTCGGAGTTCGACTTATCCCAAAATCAAGTCAAGAACGGTGTAAAGACCGGCGGCGATATGATCGCAGGCCGAAAGCACGTTGATGTCTACATCTCCTACAAAAACGACGACAAATGGCGCGCCTCACTGGCTTGGCTGCAGGATACTACGGCAGACGTTCCAAATCTGCGTGTAGAAAAGCTTCAGGTCGGATCACAGGACAAGACCAATCGAGAAGAGGCGTTGTTTACGGTGCTTCAGGTCGATTTAGCAGAGCAAAAATATCGACAGATGCTGCGGACAATAGTCCATCAATGATTTTATCGCTCGAATTACCATGGATAATAACCCTGACTGACTGATTGGTGTTTCTGTAAGCGGACCTTGGCGCAGCCGCAGCGAATTCACACTTTGTCCCGCATAGCGGACTTTAACTGAAGCCCGAGCCTACAACCTCGACCTCTTTGCTCCAAACTCCACGATGAGGGGTCACTTATTATTCACCAGCCAACTCCGTTGCACTGAACGGTGCTTGGCTTTCAGCCGCGGGTAAGGGCTTTCATGCCTGCCTCAATACCTTGCAGGGTCATCGGCACCATGCGGTCCGCGCCGAAGATGGCTTGGATCATCGTGATTGACTGGGTGTAGCGCCAGAAGCGTTGTTCCAGCGGGTTGATCCACAGGTGGCTTGGCCATTGGTCGCGGGCGCGTTCCAGCCAGACTTGTCCGGCCTCCGCGTTCATATGCTCGTTCGCGCCACCGGGATAGGCGATCTCGTAAGGCGACATGGAGGCATCCCCGACGAAGATGCATTTGTAATCGGAACCGTAGGTACGCAGGATTTCGTGGGTCGGAATTTGCTCGTTCCAGCGGCGGGAATTGTCTTTCCACACACCTTCATAGAGGCAGTTGTGGAAGTAGAAATGCTCCATGTGCTTGAACTCGGTGCGCGCGGCACTGAACAACTCTTCTACAACGCGGATATGCGGGTCCATGGAGCCGCCGATATCGAGAAACAGCAGGACTTTGACGGCGTTGCGCCGTTCGGGGCGAGTTTTGACGTCGAGATATCCGTGTTCGGCAGTGGCTTGGATCGTGCCGTTCAGGTCCAGCTCCTCGGCCGCGCCATCGCGCGCCCATTTGCGCAAGCGTTTCAGGGCGACTTTGATGTTGCGGGTGCCAAGTTCGATCGTATCGTCAAGATTGCGGAACTCGCGTTTGTCCCAGACCTTGACCGCGCGCTGGTGGCGGGAACCGTCTTGGCCGATGCGGATGCCTTCGGGGTTGTAGCCATAGGCGCCGAAGGGGGAGGTGCCAGCGGTACCGATCCATTTGTTGCCGCCTTGGTGGCGGCCTTTTTGTTCTTCCAGACGCTTTTTCAGCGTCTCCATCAGCTTGTCGAAACCGCCCAAGGCTTCGATTTCCGCGCGTTCTTCTTCGCTAAGGTGCTTTTCGGCCATCTTGCGCAGCCAGTCTTCGGGGAGGTCCATCGCCTCCAGCACGTCCTCGGGGCTGATCTTTTCAAGCCCTTGGAATGTATGCGCGAAAGCGCGATCGAAGCGGTCCAGATGCCGCTCGTCCTTCACCATCACCGTGCGGGCGAGGTAGTAGAACCCGTCGATGTCATAGGTGACGAGACCCGCCTGCATACCTTCAAGGAAGGCCAGATATTCGCGCAAGCTGACGGGGATTTTGGCCGCCCGCAGGTTGTCGAAGAAGGGCAGAAACATCAGGCTGCGACGGCGGCGCGGGCCAGATAGATGGCGATGAACAGCCCGATCAGCCCGAAGATGATCGCGAAACCGCCCGCATATTGCGCCATGTCGAGGCGGTTGCCGCCTTTGCGTTTTGCCACGACCGCGCCAAGAAGCGCGCCCAGAAGCATACCGATGAGAGGGGCCATTTAGTGCCTAGCTCCGTACCCGGCGGGGGGCCAATGCTTTGATCTCATTGAGCCGCGCCCGCACATTGCGTTCCGAGCCGAAGCCATAGCGGCCCCAACCCAGACTGTCGAGCCTGACGCGGCGGGCCTCTTCGTCGCGGCCAGCGGCTTGAAGCGCCTCGGCTTTGATCATCAGAAGCGTCGCCAGCAACGCTGCGTTCGATGAGTTGCGTGCAGCGGGGATGCCTTCGTCGGTGAGACGGATCGCCACCTCAAGCTGGCCGGAGGACAGCGCGAAAGCGGCCATTTGGGTGTTGACATGGGCGGCGTGGACGGAGGCACCGTAGAGTTGTTTGTAGATATTGCCGGACTGCACAAAGGCGGAAATCGCGGTTTCCGGCTTGGAGCCCAATGTGACACGGCCTTGCACGAACAAGGAAAACGCGAGGCGGTTGTCTTTCCAGCCCTGCGCTTGGGCGATTTTCACCGCCTTGGCGGCGGAGGCCGCGCGTTGTGATTGCGATGTGCGCATGGCCAGCGCCGAGGTGATGGCGTCGTTCCATTGCTTGGGCGTGCGATTAGCCCCTGCATTGCTGGCGCGGTTGCCGCGCGGATTCAGTCGGCTCAGGACAGCCGGCAGAGCGCGGGCCACTTGGCCGCGTGTCATGCCGTTGCGCAATTCCGGCGAATAGTAGGCACGCAGGATCAGCATGTCGAAGCCGGTCAGGATGGTGTGGAAGTTGTCATCGTTGAAGATGCTGTCGGGCAAGCGGTACAAATCGTTCAGCGGGCCGAGGGCCTGCGAAATTTCCTCGTGCAAGCAGTCGCGCACTTCCTGCGGGGACACATCGTTTGGAATGATGACGGTCGCTTTTTTGCGGTTGGACAGGCGGGTCCAATCGGTTTTGCCGTTGCCACGATTGCGCTTGAACTCGGACCAGCCGGAGACGTTCGGCACCACAAAGCACGCGGCTTGAGGGACGGCTTTTTGCAAGGTCTTGCGCGGAATGGCCTCGATGATGATCTGGGCATCTTCGCCACGCGCAGCGCGCGAGATGTTGATACCAGCCTCGGAGCGCAACCGTGCGAGCAAGCGGGCAAGATCACCCTCAAGCGAGCCGGGGGCCTGTCCGGTGACGGCGACTTTGATCGGGCCTTCGAACTTGGTGAGCCATGGCAGCGGGCGACCGCTTTCCATTTGGAACGTCAGGTCCAGAAAATCCTGTGCGATTTGCGAATTCGGCCTGTTCACACCGCCACCGCGTTGGGTGGCAAAGGTTTTCATCGGCGGCAGGGCCGTTGCAACGGGTGAATTACGGCCGGGGACCTCGTTCTTCGTCGAGGGTACACAGGCGGCCATGAGGCACAGAATCGGAATAGCTAAGCGGCGCATTAGAGCGTTATACCCGCGTTTTCGCGATCTGGTGCGAAATTAATGCAAAGGTCGGTTATCGTGGCCCTGTGGACACAATGCCGCCGAGGGCTGTGCATTGACGCGAAAACAGGGTCAATAATTTCGGCCCGCGATGGGCGCACTGAATTGCTCTTCACGGACTTGTCCCGCCTTATTGCTCGATTACCGATCTGTTAACCGATTCATTAAGGCGCGAGTTGGGGACGATTTAGGCATTTTGCAGGCGACTGTTTCGGTGGTTGGCGCGTTAGCGTTGACCCCGTGCCAGAAAGGCCAGCCTTTCGAAAAGGTGGACGTCCTGCTCGTTCTTCAACAAGGCCCCGTGCAGACGCGGCAGTGCGGATGTGCCTTTTTTGGCGAGGTCTTCGGCGGACAAGTCCTCTGCCAGCAACAATTTTAACCAATCCAGCACCTCGGAGGTCGACGGTTTCTTCTTCAATCCGTTGGTCTCGCGGATTTCGTAGAATTGGGTCAGCGCGGCGGTTAGCAGGGCGGGCTTAAGGCCGGGGAAGTGGACGTCGACGATGGCCCGCATGGTGTCGATATCGGGGAAGCGGATGTAGTGGAAAAAGCAGCGGCGCAGGAAGGCGTCGGGCAGTTCTTTTTCATTGTTGGAGGTAATTATGACGATGGGGCGTTGTCGGGCTTTGACCGTCTCGCCTGTCTCGTAGACATGGAATTCCATCCGGTCGAGTTCTTGCAGCAGGTCGTTCGGGAACTCGATATCGGCCTTGTCGATCTCGTCGATCAGCAGGACACATTTCTCTTCACGTTCAAAGGCTTGCCAGAGCTTTCCGCGCTTGATGTAATTGGCGACATCATGGACTTTCTCGTCGCCCAACTGGCTGTCGCGCAGGCGGGAGACGGCATCGTATTCATACAGACCTTGCTGCGCTTTTGTGGTAGACTTGATGTGCCACTCGATCATCTCCAGCCCGAGCGCGTCGGAGACCTGACGGGCAAGCTCTGTCTTACCAGTGCCGGGTTCGCCCTTGACCAGCAACGGGCGCTCCAGTGTGACGGCGGCGTTGACGGCAACGGTCAGATCATCGGTTGCCACGTAACTCTTGGTGCCTGTGAACTTCAGCGGGCGGGTAGGGGGCGTCGTGGAATCCATAAACAAAACAAGCCTCTGTGACGTGGAGTTGATTAACGTATAATTGATCGTGCTAAGGGTCTTTTAACGGTCCTTATATGCGTGACAAGGGGGGGAGCTTCGGTTACGAGGACGCAGGGAAGTTAAAGCATGACGTGTTTTTGAGTCGGACTTGAGAACACGGACTGAGTTAGAGTGAGGAACTGGGATGAAAGCCGAAGCATTTCTACCCGATGATTATCGCCCGGCAGAAGACGAGCCGTTCATGAACGACCGTCAGACCGAGTATTTCCGTCGCAAGCTGCTGGATTGGAAGGCTTCCATTATGGAAGAGACCGCCCAAACCATCGAAGGCATGAAGGACGGTACACGCAACATTCCGGACGTCGCGGACCGTGCGTCGGAAGAAACAGATATGGCGTTGGAGCTGCGTACCCGTGATCGGGAGCGCAAACTGATCTCCAAGATTGATGCCGCGTTGCGCCGCATTGACGAAGGTGAATACGGATATTGCAGCGAGACCGGCGAGCCCATTTCGCTGAAGCGTCTTGATGCGCGTCCGGTGGCAACCATGAGCCTTGAGGCGCAAGAGCGTCACGAGCGCCGCGAAAAAGTCCACCGCGATACGTGATCAGGTCTGATCACAATCACACTGCAAACGCCGCCGGTGCCGCAAGGTTTCGGCGGTTTTTCTTTACGGGTCTTGGATGCTGAATTTCGCTTTGGCCATTTTCCTGCTGATCAGCACCCCCGGACCGGGCGTGTTGTCTTTGGCGGGCGTGGGGGCGGCGTTCGGGTTCAAGTCCGGTCTGCGCTACCTCACAGGGCTTTTCATCGGTGGAAACCTTGTGGCGTTGGCGGTCGTCAGCGGGCTGGGGGCGTTGGTGTTGGCGAACCCCACGATCCGGCTGGTCCTGCTGGGCGCGTCGACCTGCTATTTGCTGTATCTGGCGGCGCGGATCGCCTTGGCGGGCTCCAACATCGCCTTTTCACCAGCGCGCCGACAGCCCGGCGTCCGCGACGGATTGCTGCTACAGGCGGTGAACCCGAAGGCTTACGTGGTCAACACCACGCTATTTTCCGGCTTCCCGATTTTCCCCGATGCCTACGGGCTGGAGGTGGCCGCGAAGTTTGCGATCATCAACGTGATCTGGTTGGGGATCCACTTCGTGTGGCTTTGGGCGGGGAGCGCCGTCAAACGTATGGCCCTGCCTCCGCGCACGCAGCGGGTGATCAATGTCGGCATGGCCTTGGCGATGCTGGCGGTGGTCGGCTTGGCCGCGTGGAGCGCCTTTTAGGCGGCAAGCTCCACCCAGACGGGTACGTGATCTGACGGCTTTTCGCGCCCGCGATATTCCTTGTCGATCTGGCAATCCTTCAGCAAGTCTGCCGCTTGTGGGGTCAACAACAGGTGGTCGATGCGGATGCCGTCGTTTTTGTTCCAAGCCCCCGCTTGATAGTCCCAGAAGCTGTATTGCTCTGGCGCAGGGTTGCGGGTGCGGAAGGCCTCGGTGAAGCCGAGGTTCAGTATCCGGCGATAGGCGGCACGGCTGTCGGGGTGGAATAAGGCATCCTCGCGCCATGCCTCGGGGCGGGCGGCGTCGATGGCTTGCGGGATGATATTGTAATCCCCTGCCATCATCGCGGGCATCTCGTCTGCCATGAGTTTTTGGGCGCGGGTATACATCCGCTCCATCCATGCGAGCTTGTAGTCGAATTTCGGACCCGGGCGGGGGTTGCCGTTGGGCAGGTACAGGCCACATAGGCGCACCGCATGTTGATCGCCCATGACTGTCGCCTCGATCCAGCGGGCTTGTTCGTCACTGTCGTCGCCGGGAAGGCCGCGGGTCACGTCCTCCAAGGGCAGCTTGGACAGGATGGCCACCCCGTTGAAGCTTTTCATGCCGTGGGTTTCGACATTATAGCCCATGTCCTCGAAATGCTGGCGGGGGAAGCCTTCATCGACGGTTTTGATCTCTTGCAGCAGGGCGACGTCGGGCTGAGTTTCCGCCAGCCAGTCGGTCAGCGCATTGATGCGTGCCTTGATCCCGTTGATGTTGAACGTGGCGATTTTCATAAAGTGGCCCCCTTCGTGTGCAAAAGGTATCACGCATGGCGTGCTGGGGGGCAAGAGGCGGAATTGCGCCAAGGGCAGGCGTTTTCCCCGCTGTAGAGACCGGACAAAACCGGTATAGATCGTGATGAATCGATCAATCGCGAAGTGGGAGACGCAATGTTCAAGTTTTTGTTTCGGGGCCGCGATAAAGATGCTGTGGTGGAAACCCAACGTCAAAGCTTCGAACGCATTGTGTCCGAGTTGAACGAGGCAATCGACGCATTGCCGGTCAAGCCAAGCGTGACGCTTGATCCTGAAAGCGGCCATATCACCCTGCACCTGCCGGAGCATATGCCCGATGAAGCGCTGGCCTTGCCTGCGCCGGAGGGTGATGCGACATCGGCGAACGAGACACCAGAGGCTGTGACGCAAGCAGCGGAGACGAAAGTCGCCTGACAGGTCAAGCTGCGGGAGACCCCTATACGGCCACGTCTGGGTGCACCGGCGTGGCCGATTTTTATTCACATTGCAGGAAAGTGGCCGATCTTGACCGCTAAATGACCGCGTCCACGCCGCTGACGTGCCGCATTGGTGCCGCGATTGCGGGTCAGGCATGGCGTTAACAAGTTTGAGAAGGTTAACGCTATGAAACGTCTGATACCCCTCGCTGCGGTTGCCGCTTTGGCACTGGCCGGTGCAGCAAGCGCCAAAACAGTGACCTATGTGGAAACTGTGACGCGCGCGGACGGCTCGCAAGTTGTGACGATCACCAAAGTGCGTGTGCCTTCAGAAGTGCAAGTCACCCGCGCGTCGCTTGAGCGGTCGCTGTTGCGGTCCAACCTGCGCTAGGGCGACAATCCATAGCCTTTCGGCCCGGTTTTCTGTGGCTGAAAGGACACATCGGATCTACTGATTCGGGGGCAATGACATAATTGCGCCCCATTGCTGTGTTTTGTTTCTACAAAAGAACCAAATAATAAACAAAAACAATACACTGCATGAGGCAGACAATGAGAGTAGTTCTGGTACTGGGCGCAATGTTGGCGCTGACAGCCTGCGGAGTCCCGGAATCCGAGGACGTGCAGGCTTCGCGAGGAGCCATACAGGGGCTCTATTTCATCCCGTTTGACCCCGAAATTCTGGAGAATTCTCCGGCTTGGGACGCGGCGTTGGAAGAGTACAAACGCGAGATGTAATTTCTGGGAAATGCCGGCAGGTCGGGGCGCGCTGAAAAGCGGCGCCCCTTTTTTGTGTTTGGCTACATCGAAAAAGACGTACCGCAGCCGCAAGATGATGTGGCGTTGGGGTTTTCGATCACGAAGCGCGCACCGATCAACTCTTCCGAGAAGTCGATAACTGCATTGGACAGGAAGGGCAGCGACACGGAATCCACCACCACCGTTTCCCCGTCTTTGGACAGGATCAGATCGTCCTCGGCGGGCGTGTCGAGCTTGATGTCATACTGAAAACCCGAACAACCGCCACCATCTACGGCGACGCGCAGGGCCTGGCCTTGACCGGACGCACCGATTTCGGCCAACCGCTCGAAAGCGCGGTCAGTGACTTTGGGGGGCAGGGTGAGTTCCATCGCTCGCATCCTATATGAGTGCGCGTTTGTCTAGAAGGTAAGGCGAGCGACGGGGTATCTCAAGACGTTCAGGCGTCAGACCGGAAAATTCTCGGTGTCGTCATCGTCGGAGGCAGAGGTGTCGGCCATGTCAAGATAGGCTTCGGCCTGCGCGCGGTCCTTGAACTCGAAGCTGCGGATGGTCATGCCAGGAATGATCTTGCCTTCCAGCATCGCCATGTCGCGGATCCATTTCTGGTCTGACACAAGGGCCACCTTTTTTACCTTGCCGATCACGGCGAACAACTGGGGCAGTCGTTTCATTTCTTCAAGGATCGCGCCGGCTTCAGGAAATTCGATGTCGTGGTATAGCGCCAGCATCCGGCCGTCGGCCATGGCGGAGGTCAATGGTAGCAAGGTATCAAGGCCGCTCGACATTTCCTCGGCGGTGATCTTTCCACCAATTTCAATTTTCAGAAGGTCGGGGGCAAGGGTCTCAACGGTGAACATGGTCTCGTGTCCTTTCGGGCAGGGGTAAGGTAGTCCTGTTCGCCCCTCATATATGGGCTTGGCTGCGGCGATCCGCAACGGGGTGCGCGCTCTCGTCACGGGGGGCACGGTGGTGTAGGACATAGGCGAAAAGAAGAACGAGGACACCGCAATGCTCGCCCCCTTTGCCTGCCATCCAAGTGAAAGCCGCGGACGGCTTTATCCGGAGGATGAAAGCACGTTCCGGTCCTGCTTCCAGCGCGACCGGGACCGGATTATTCACGCCAGCGCGTTCCGGCGTCTGAAGCACAAAACCCAAGTGTTTATCGAGCATGAGGGGGACTATTTCCGCACGCGGCTGACCCATTCGATCGAAGTGGCGCAGGTGGCGCGGACGATTGCGGGGGTGCTGGGGCTGAACGAGGAGCTGACCGAGGCTGTCGCCTTGGCGCATGATCTGGGCCACACACCGTTCGGGCATACCGGCGAGGAGGCGCTGGATGCGTTGATGGCGCCCTATGGTGGCTTTGATCACAACGCGCAGGCGCTGAAGATTGTGACTTCGCTGGAGCGTCACTATGCCGAATGGGACGGGCTGAACCTGACATGGGAGACGCTGGAGGGGATCGCGAAGCATAACGGGCCGGTAACCGGCAAATTGCCGTTTGCGCTGACTGAATACTCCGCGCGCCACGATCTGGAACTGGGCAGCTATGCCAGCGCCGAGGCGCAAGTGGCGGCTTTGGCGGATGACATCGCGTATAACAACCACGACCTCCATGACGGGTTGCGAGCCGAACTGTTCTCGACGGATGAATTGGCAGAGCTGCCGCTGGTTGGACCGTGCTTTGCGCGGGTGGATGCGCTGTATCCGGGGTTGAATTACTACCGCCGCCGCCATGAGGCGCTGCGCCGGTTCTTTGGTGTATTGGTCGAGGATGTGATCGCCGTGGCGAAAGCGCGGTTGGAGGAGTTGGGGCCGACATCGGTGTCTGATATTCGCGGAGCCGGGCGCGCTATGGTGCAGTTCTCGCCGGAAGTTTGGACCCAGCTAAAAGTGATCCGTGCGTTCTTGTTCACCCGCATGTACCGCGCCCCTGCCGTGGTGGAAATGCGCGTGCAGGTGACCCAAGTGGTCGATGAGCTGTTCCCGCTGTTCATGACGCAAACGGACCTGCTGCCCAAACAGTGGCGCAAGGATGTGGAAGACGCGGATGACGAGACCGCGTTGGCGCGGATTGTGGCGGATTACATTGCGGGGATGACGGACCGCTTTGCGTTGCAGGAGCACGAGCGGCTGATTGGCGGCGTTGCGGCGGACAGTTATGTGGTGGAACGCGGGTAGCAAGAATGGGCGCTGCGCGCGCTTGAAGTTTTGATGGGGGCGCTGCCCCCAAACCCCCGAGGTATTTTTGAAGCAATGATGGGGGTGGACCGTGCATCTGGGCATGGTAAACCGCGCGGGACTGATGAGGTGAGATGATGAACCTGTTTTCCGATATTCGTGCTGTTGTGATTGCATCGCTTGACGCGATGGTGGCAGCGGGCACGTTGCCCGAGGGGCTGGACTTTGCCAATGTGGCGGTCGAGCCGCCGCGTGACGCGGCGCATGGCGACATGGCGACCAATGCGGCGATGGTGTTGGCGAAACCTGCCAAGAAAAACCCGCGAGAGATTGCGGAGGCTTTGGCGGCCAAGCTGATGGCTGACGCCCGTGTGGCCTTGGCCGAAGTGGCCGGACCGGGGTTCTTGAACTTGCGTTTGGAAACGGGTGTTTGGTCGGGCGTGGTTCAGGGTGCACTCGAGACGGGGACGGATTTCGGGCGCTCCGACATGGGGGCGGGCCGGAAGGTGAACGTGGAATATGTCTCGGCCAACCCGACGGGGCCTTTGCATGTGGGCCACACCCGTGGTGCTGTGTTCGGGGACGCGCTGGCCTCGCTGCTGGACTATGCGGGCTACGATGTGACCCGCGAGTATTACATCAACGACGGTGGCGCGCAGGTCGATGTTTTGGCGCGGTCTGTCTATCTGCGCTATCTGGAAGCGCATGGACAAGACGTGGCGTTTGAGGATGGGACTTATCCCGGTGACTATCTGGTGGCAGTGGGCGAGGCGTTGAAAGCCAAGGTTGGCGATGCGTATGTGGGCGAAGGGGAAGACGTCTGGCTAGACGACGTGCGCGAATTTTCCACGGACGCGATGATGGAGCTGATCCGTGCCGATTTGGCGTCTTTGGGCGTCGAGATGGACGTGTTTTACTCGGAAAAATCGCTTTACGGCACTGGCCAGATCGAGGCGGCGATTGCTGATCTTAAAGGCAAAGACCTTATTTACCGTGGCACGCTGGAGCCGCCCAAAGGCAAGGTGCCGGAAGATTGGGAGCCGCGCGAACAGATGCTGTTCCGCTCCACTGCGCATGGCGATGACGTGGATCGCCCGATCCAGAAATCTGACGGAGCATGGACCTATTTCGCACCGGATATCGCCTATCACTACGACAAGGTGCAGCGCGGGTTTGACGAGCTGATCGACGTGTTCGGCGCAGATCATGGCGGCTATGTGAAGCGGATGAAAGCGGCGGTCTCGGCACTGTCGGATGGCCGCGTGCCGTTGGATATCAAGCTGACGCAACTGGTGCGCTTGTTCAAAAATGGCGAGCCGTTCAAGATGTCGAAACGGGCAGGGACCTTTGTGACCTTGCGCGATGTGGTCGATCTGGTCGGTGCGGATGTGACGCGCTTCGTGATGCTGACCCGTAAGCAGGATGCCCCCTTGGATTTCGACTTTGCCAAGGTGCTGGAACAGTCCAAGGATAACCCGGTTTTCTACGTGCAATATGCCCATGCGCGGGTGTGTTCGGTGCTGCGCAAGGCGCAGGCTGAAGGCTGGGGTACCTCTGATGCGGTGCTGGCCAAGGTGGACCTGTCGGGCAACACCCACGAGGCGGAGCTGAAGCTGGCGACGAAGCTGGCGGAATGGCCGCGTTTGGTGGAGATCGCGGCCCGCACGAACGAGCCGCATCGCATCGCGTTCTACCTTTATGAGCTGGCCGGAGAGCTGCATGCGCTGTGGAACCGGGGCAACGATGTACCGGAACTGCGCTTTTTGCAGGACAGTGAAAGCGCGAGTTTGCCAAAAATTGCCCTCGCACGTGCCACGGCGATTGTTATTTCCGCAGGTCTTGGTATTCTAGGCGTGGCTCCTGCCGAAGAGATGCGCTGACGTCTAATGATCCGCGCCCGGTCCAGGAGCCACGAGCAGGCTTAAAGACAGACCACCCGAAACCAATTCGGGGGCGGAGAGGCGAGTATGGCAGATATGGAATTCGGCGCGTTTGAGGCGCCTGCGACCCCGCAACAAGGGGGTTTTTCGCGTATGATGAACCTTGTGGGCGCTGGCAGCTCCGTGGTGTTGGTGCTTGGGTTGGCCGTTTGGGGCTATCAATTGACCGTGCGCGACGTCACCGATGTGCCTGTGATCCGCGCGCTGGAAGGACCGGCCCGTGTGCAACCCGCTGATCCCGGTGGTCAATTGGCGCAACATACTGGTTTGGCTGTAAATTCTGTGCAATCCGAAGGCGAGGCCGAAGGGCCGACACCGCAAGTGATCCTTGCGCCAGAGCCGATTGATTTGACGCAGGAAGACGCGATTGTTGCCTCACCGAGCGAAATTGAAGTCGAAGCCGAAGGCGTCGTGGAAGAAGCCGTAGGCACGATGGTGTCGCTGAACGGCGAGCTGCGCGACGATGATGATGTGGCCTCCGCTTTGGCGCTGGCGGACCGAATGGCCGACGGCGTGGAGCCGCTGGAAAGTACGGCCCCTGCCGAAGACAAGGCCGCGCTGAACCTTGCGCGCCCCATTCTTGACCCGAAAGTTCCGGGTGTGAGCCGCTCTCCCGTGCCAGCCCGAAAGCCGAAAGTTGATTTGGCAGCGTTGCAAGCGCAGGCTGCCGTCGCCTCCGCCGTATCGGCAGTGGGTGGCGGAGCGACGGAAGACGTCGATCCGGCGAGCATCGTATCGGGAACACGACTGGTGCAGTTGGGCGCGTTTGACGACGCGGAAACCGCACGCGCCGAATGGGATAAAATCGCTGCGCGGTTCGAGAACTATATCGACGGCAAGTCGCGGGTCATTCAGGAAGCCACCTCTGGTGGGCGGAAATTCTACCGCCTTCGCGCGGTCGGTTTCGACGATCTGAACGCCTCGCGCCGCTTTTGTGCGGTCCTTGTGGCCGGAAAAGCCGCGTGTATCCCCGTACTGGCCCGTTAAACGGTCCTTTGTTCGGTTTGTGCAAGTGCACGAAGCGAGCCTAGTTTAAGAGGTTCAAGCAATGCCCTCAGGCGCATACATTTTTGGCTGCGAGGGGGTGAAGCTCTCGGACGCGGAACGTCGCTTTTTTGCAAGCGCAAACCCTTGGGGATTTATCCTTTTTGCCCGAAATGTGGAAAATCGCGACCAATTATCGGCGCTTACGGCGGATTTGCGGGATGCTGTGGGCTGGAATGCTCCGGTCTTGATCGATCAGGAGGGCGGGCGCGTTCAGCGGATGCGGGCGCCGGAATGGCGGGAATATCCACCGGCCTTGGACCAGATGGACATGGCCGGACCGAACGCCGCGCGCGCAATGTATCTGCGCAACCGGATGATTGCCGAGGAGCTGTTCGAGGTCGGGATCGACGTGAACTGTGCGCCGTTGGCAGATGTGATCTGGCCCGAAAGCCACCCTGTGCTGCGCAACCGGTGCTATGGCTCGGACGTCGATACGGTGGTGGAGATGTGTCTTGCGACCGAGCAGGGCTTGTTGGACGGCGGCGTGCTTCCGGTGCTCAAACATATTCCTGGCTATGGCCGTGCGGTGGTTGACGGGCATAAGGATTTGCCACGGGTCGATGTTTCGCGCGACGAGCTCGACGCGCTGGACTTCGCGCCATTCAAACGGCTGACCCATATGGCGATGGGGATGACAGCGCATATCGTTTTCCCGTGCATTGATGATCTGCCCGCGACGACCTCTCCCAAGGCGATGAAGATGATCCGCGAAAATATCGGGTTCGACAATCTGATCATGACCGATGACATCTCCATGGAAGCGCTGTCTGGCACGGTGGCGGAGCGGGCGCGGGCCTCGCTGGATGCGGGCTGCGATATTGCGCTGCATTGCAACGGGAAGATGGCGGAAATGCAGGCTGTCGCGGATGTATGCGGACCGATGACGGACGCGATGGTCACGCGCGCAACGCGGGCAATCGCCTATCGCAAAACCCCAACAGATATTGACATTTCGGCGCTTGAAGCGGAGTTTCGCACCCTAGTTGCAAGGTAGCGCATGAGCGAGCAGGACCAGACCGGAATAGAGTGGGACGAGGGCACTGTCGAAGCGCGCTTGGCCGCCGAGGCGTTGATCGTCGATGTCGACGGGTTTGAAGGCCCGCTGGACCTGCTTTTGACCCTATCGCGGACGCAGAAAGTCGATCTGCGCAAGGTCTCGATCTTGCAATTGGCCGAGCAATATCTGGTCTTTATCGAACGCGCCAAGGCGCTGCGGTTGGAACTTGCTGCGGATTATCTGGTGATGGCGGCATGGCTGGCCTTCCTGAAATCCCGCCTGTTGTTGCCCCCTGATCCGTCAGAAGAAGGACCGTCGGGGGAAGAGCTTGCGGCGCATCTGGCTTTCCAGCTAGAGCGCTTGAGCGCGATGCGCGAGGCATCGGCCAAGCTGATGGCGCGCGACCAGTTGGGGCGTGATTTCTTTGCCCGTGGCCTGCCCGAAGACGTCACGCGGGTGCGCAAGGTGACCTATACGGCGACGTTGCTCGACCTGATGCAAGGCTATGCGCGGATTAAGACCAAGGATGAGTTCCGCCCCTTTGTGATGGACCGCGAGAAAGTGTTCACCATGGAACAGGCTTTGGACCGGATGCGCAGCCTGATCGGCTATGCGGGTGACTGGTCGGATCTGAATTCGTGGCTGCCGGATGGCTGGGAGACGGACCCGGTGAAGCGCCGCTCCGCGACGGCTGCGACCTTTGCAGCCTCGCTTGAGATGGTCAAGCAGGGGCAACTTGAACTGCGGCAGGGCGACGCCTTCGCCCCCATACAAATTCGCAAGAAGGGCAGTTAGATGTCTGAAGAACAAGAAGAATCCCTGTTCGAAGCCCCGCCCATGGGCGAGCAGGAGCGGATGGTGGAGGCAATTTTGTTTGCCTCGGTCGAGCCTGTGACGATCAGGGAATTGTCCGACCGTATGCCCCATGGGGCGGACCCTGCGGAAGCACTGGTTTACCTCAAGAAGCGCTATGAAGGGCGTGGCGTGCATCTGGTGCGCGTGGGCGACGCTTGGGCGATACGTACGGCGGGCGATCTGGGCTTTTTGATGCAGAAAGAGACCGTCGAGACGCGTAAACTGTCGCGCGCGGCGATCGAGACTTTGGCGATTGTGGCCTATCACCAGCCCGTCACCCGCGCCGAAATCGAAGAAATTCGCGGTGTGTCCGTGTCGCGTGGCACTGTGGACCAGTTGATTGAGATGGAATGGATCCGGTTCGGGCGTCGTCGCATGACACCGGGGCGGCCCGTGACCTTCGTGGTGACGCAAGGCTTCCTAGACCATTTCGGTCTGGAAAATGCCCGCGATCTGCCGGGGCTGAAAGAGCTGCGGTCTGCCGGATTGCTGGACAACCGACCTCTGCCCGGTGCCGCGATGGGCAGCGACGACGTGGACGACGAAGATGAAAGCCCGGAAGGCCAGAACGAGCTTTTCGAGGATTAAGCCCTATTTATAAGGGGCAACGCAGGAGAGGCGAGATGAACCAGATAATAAACATGGTGATCCGGATGGTCATGCGCCGCATGGTCAATTTGGGGATCAACAAGGGCATCGACGTGGCTGCCAAACGCGGGAAAGGCGGCAAGGATTTGACGCCCGAGCAACGCCAAGCGGCCGGACAGCAAACCAAACGCGCCAAGCAAGCGGTGCGGATGAGCCGCCGGATCGGGCGGTTTTAAAACAGCCTCATGTACGATCCCAAAGGAAACGGCAAAGACAAAGCTGTGCCGGAAGTGCAGTTTGTCGAGGCAGAGCCACCAAGCCACTTGCGTGGAATTGTTCACCGTTTTCTGGAGCTTAAGACGGATGGTACACTGCTTGCAGACTACCGTTTTCATGCGTTGCCGGATGCCTGTGCCTATATCGTTTTCGACCAGTTAGATCGAAAAGTCGCGGGGGTATCGAAGCTGCGCGCCGAGTCCGAAGAGTTCAACTTGGGCAAGCGGTTCCACTTCGTAAACATCCGCTTCTTGCCTGGTGTTTGGCAGGGCGATGAGGCGCAGGTCTCTCACGGAATGGTGGACGCGCCCTATGCGGGAGATTTGCCCCTGCTCGACATTAACCGTGACCTGTCGGATTGCGGTTTTGTCGACCAGCAAGCGATCTTGTCGCAGCTTGTCGAGGCTTTGATTGACGCCAAGCTGGTTGCGCCAAACCCCGTTACCGAGAAGGTATTCCAGCATCTCGACGACATTCACACAGTAGCAGACATGGCCGAGCTTTCGGACCTGTCGACGCGACAACTACAGCGAACGCTGAAACGGACCACCGGATTTGCTCCGCATGACTTCCTCAAGATTCTGCGATTACAGCAGGCATTGAACGGCAAGGACACGTGGTCTTATGCGGACCAGTCGCATTTTATCCATTCATTTCGGAAGGCTACAGGCTACACGCCAGGAAAGTACTCCCGAAAGTTTGATGTCTGATATCTACAATACGCGGCAACTCGGCTTTGTTAGATCAAGGACATGATCGACAAATAATGGAGTTGAAGATGTCTAAAATGAACGCAGTCGGATGGTTTGATATCTACGTGGACGACTTGGACCGTGCCGTGGCTTTTTACGAAACCGTATTGGGCCAGACGCTTGAAAAAATGGATGATCCCACAGGTCAGTCACAGATGATGAGCTTTCCTGCCGATATGGGGGCTTACGGGGCCGGTGGCGCTTTGACCAAGGCTGAATACGCCTCGCCGGGCGTCGGAGGCACGATCGTCTATTTCATGGTGGAAGACACCGCAGTGCAAGAAACGCGGGTCGCTGAAGCCGGAGGAGTGGTCATCCGACCGAAGTTTTCCATCGGAGAGTTCGGCTGGATTACCCTGTGCCAAGACACCGAGGGCAACATGGTTGGCTTCAACTCGATGAAATAGGGTTTTCTTGGCCCTAGTCTGACACCGATTTATTTCCACGGGCGGCTCTAACGGGCTGCCCGTGTTGCGTTATGCTGGCGTCTTGAAGTGCTTCGACAGTTTTAGGCCTTGGCCTTGGTAATTCGACTTGATGTCGGTGCCATAGAGCTGCGTCGGCACCTCGGACATATGTTCGTAAACCAAACGGCCCACGGTTTGACCGTGCTCCAAAACGAAAGGGGCCTCATGACAGCGCACTTCCAGCACCCCGCGCGAGCCTGTTCCACCTGCGGCGGAATAGCCGAAACCGGGGTCGAAGAAGCCCGCGTAATGCACGCGAAACTCGCCAACCATTGCAAGGTAGGGAGCCATTTCAGCGGCACAATTCGGTGGAATAACAATGCTTTGCTGGCTGACGAGGATATAGAATGCACCGGGATCAAGGATGATGCGGCCCTCATCGGTGCGCAGCTCCTCCCAGTAGTCCGACGGATCATAGTGGCCCAGCTTGTCTAGGTCGATCACGCCTGTATGCGGCTTGGCGCGGTAGCCGACCAGATCACCGCGTTCGGGCTTCAGATCGACCGAGAAGCCGAGACCGTCAGAGATCACCGCCTCGCCCGAGACGATGGGGGAGGTTGCGTGCAACCTGCGAAGTTCGTCGTCGTCCATGACGGTTTTACCGACGCGGAAGATGATTTGGTTGAGCATTTGGCCCGTGCGCGCCACGACCGAGAAGGAACGCGGGCAGATTTCCGCATAAAGCGGCCCGATATAGCCCGCAGGGACGCGGTCGAATTCCACGCCATAATCGGTAATTACACGGGTCAGAAGGTCCAGACGCCCGATGGAGGACTTGGCGGAAGCGGCGGCGGACATATCCTCGGCCAGAGCCAAGTGTTCGAGCAGCGGGACGACATAGACGCAGCCCTTTTCCAATACGGCCCCGTTGGTCAGGTCAATCTTGTGCATGGTGAAATCATGAAGGCGACGCTCCACCGGATGGTCACGGCCCGTCAGGAAAGAGGCGCGGACCCGGTAGGCATGGGTGCCAAGGCGCAAATCAAGGGATGCGGGCTGGATCTGGCCGTCGCTGATCGGCTCCTCGGCGGTAATCGCACCGGACTCGACCATTGCTTGCATTTGGTGATCGGCGAGCACGCCACGATTGAAATCAACCACTATCTTCCCCCTGGATACACGAAACGCCCGGCGCTTGAGCACACGGGCGTTTTGTTATTGGTCGGGCTAGCAGGACTCGAACCTGCGACCTTCCGTCCCCCAGACGGACGCGCTACCAGGCTGCGCCATAGCCCGACTAATGGCGTCATGTCATAGCCAAATTCCAAGCGGTGGCAAGGGCTTTGGCCAGAATATTGCGGAGCCGGAGGAAACATCGCGGCGCACAGCGGCCTATTGGCCGGACAGATCGCGGGCAAGCCGGTCGCGCAGCGCTTGCAGGCGGGCAACATGCGGTGCAAGCCCCTGTGCGCTTAGCTTTTGCGCAGGCGTGCCGCGCAGCTTGCGTTTGAGTGCTTGCGCCGCCAATTGCGCGTCGGAAAGCTGGAAGCCTTCCTGCGTTGGCTCGGGAGGCGGGGCCGCGTCGGCGGGGGGCGGAAGGGTTTTCTCCCGCGCGGCCACCTCTGGTGTGGGCTCTTTGTCGGCGACAGGCTCTTCTTCGGCCTCTGGGTGAGGCTCTTCCGGCTCGACTTGCGGTTGCGCGTCGGGCGTCGCGGCGGCATTTTCTGGCTCTGGCTCTGGCTCTGGCTCTGGCTCTGGCTCTGGCTCTGGCTCTGGCTCTGGCTCTGGCTCTGGCTCTGGCTCTGGCTCTGGCTCTGGCGCGGCTGCGACTTCAGGCTCCGGTTCCGGATCGGTGCGCGGTGGAAGCTCAACGATATTGTCGCCGCCGAACTGCGGTTCTTCTTCCACGTCGATGAACGGGGCCTCCGGTGCATCTTCCGGTACGTCCTGCTCGGCGGGTGGCTCAATATCTAGCGGCGCGCGCTCTTGCGAAGCCGGAGTTTCCTCTTTCGCATCGGCGTCCCAAGCGGCGACGGCCTCTTGATCTTCGGCGGGAAGTGTTTCCTCGGCCGGTGTCTCCTCCACCGCGTCCTCGACATCCGGAACGGCGGCTTTGCGTTGTGCGGTGCGTGGAGAGGCCGCCTCGTCAACGCTATCAAGGGAGGGCGACAGCGCTGCAACAACCTTGATGCCGTCTTCTTTGAGCATTTTTTGCACGCCGCGAATGGTCATGCCGTCGTCATGCAGCAGCTTCTTGATGCCGCCAATCAGCAGCATGTCGTCAGGGCGGTAGTAGCGGCGGCCACCTGCGCGCTTTACGGGTTTGATCTGGCTGAACTTGCTTTCCCAAAAGCGCAGCACATGAGCCGGCACATCTAGCCAGTCTGCCACTTCTGAAATGGTGCGGAACGCATCGCGGGCTTTGGTCGCCATAAAATCAGACCTCCCTTATCGGCGGGTCAGGACTTGTTGCCAGAGGCCACGCGATCTTTCATCAAATGCGACGGACGAAATGTCAGCACGCGGCGGGGATGGATCGGAACCTCTTCGCCCGTCTTGGGGTTGCGGCCGACCCTTGCGGACTTTTCACGGACCGAGAATGTGCCAAAAGACGAAATTTTAACCTGCTGTCCGGTGACAAGCGCGTCTGACATGTGCTTGAGCACACTTTCGACCAAATCGGCGCTTTCATTGCGCGATAGGCCGACCTCTCGGAACACGGCTTCGCTTAAATCCATGCGGGTCAATGTTTTGGCAGTCATGTCGTCCCCCTTGTCGTTGTTTTCAAGACGATAGGCTTGGGGGAATTTCCGAGTCAATATCAAGGGCTTGTATTGCACCCTTTATGCGCGCTTTAGGCGGGTTTTCCCCGTTCAGAGGCGCAAAACCACGGCACCCCATGCCAATCCGCCACCAATCGCCTCCATTACAAGCAACTGTCCCGGTGCAAATTTGCCTTCGGACTTGGCCACCGACAGGGCAAGGGGAATCGATGCGGCAGAGGTGTTTCCGTGGTCCTGAACGGTCACGACGACCTGATCCATGGGGATATTCATCTTGGTGGCAGTCGCCTTGATGATGCGCAAATTGGCTTGGTGTGGCACGACCCAATCGACATCCGCGTCGCTCAATCCGGCTTTCCCAAGCGCGGTTTCGGCGGTTTTCGCGAGCTTCTCGACGGCGTGGCGGAAGACTTCCTTGCCTTGCATCACCAATACGCCGGTGGTCTGGGTCTTGGAGACGCCGCCATCGACATAAAGCAGGTCGCGGTAGGTTCCGTCAGAGTTCAGGTCAGTGGCGAGGATGCCTGCATCTTGCGGGGTCCCATCACCCTCTACGGCTTCCAGAACCACGGCACCGGCACCGTCGCCGAACAGAACGCAAGTGGTCCGGTCTTCCCAGTTCATGATGCGCGAGAAGGTCTCCGCACCGATGACCAGCACCCGCTTGGCCTGACCGGATTTGATCAGCGCGTCGGCGTTGGACATGGCAAAGACGAAGCCCGCGCAGACGGCTTGCACATCGAAGGCAAAGCCGCTTTTCATGCCAAGATTACCTTGGACCATGGTCGCGACAGAGGGAAAAGTTGTGTCGGGGGTCGAGGTGGCGACGACGATCGCGTCCAGCGTTTCGGGGTCCATGCCCGCATCTGCAAGCGCTGCGCGCGCGGCTTCGGTGGCCAGATCGGAGGTGGTTTGCCCTTCGGCAGCGAAGTGACGGCGCTCAATGCCAGATCGGGACTTGATCCACGCGTCGCTGGTTTCCATCCAAGTTTCAAACTCGGCGTTTTCGACGACGCGTTCGGGCAGGGCGTGGCCCATGCCACGCAAAACGGACCGGATCATGCTCATGTGTTGGATTTGCCCTTTGTCGCATCCGGCGTTTTCAAAGCCGGTTCTGAAGATTGACCCGCTTCGGTAATGGATGCAACCCGCGCCGCCAGCTTCTCACCAAAACCTGATTGAGCCAGCTGCACCGCCAGTTTGATCGCCGCCGATACGCCAGTGGCATCCGCCGACCCGTGGGATTTTACCACGGTGCCGTTGAGGCCCAAAAACACCCCGCCATTCGCCTGACGCGGGTCGATACGTTTTTTGAGCCGCTGCAAGGCCGGATAAGCGAGCAAGGCCGCGAAGCGCGAGAAGACCGAATGCTGGAACGACTCACGCATCCTGCCGGAAATCAGGCTCGCCGTGCCTTCGGCGGTTTTAAGGGCGACGTTGCCGGTAAATCCGTCGGTCACGATCACATCGACGCGGTCAGACGGGATGTCGCCACCTTCGATGAAGCCGACATATTCGAAGTCATTGTACTTTGCCGCGGCCTCGATCATCTCGTGGGCGACCTTAAGTTCTGCGCGGCCTTTATGCTCCTCGGTGCCCACATTCAGCAGCCCGATGCGCGGGCGGGCGAGGCCGAAGCCGTTGCGGGCGTAGCTGAGACCCATAAGGGCGTATTGTAGCAAATCATCCTGATCGGCGCGTATATCGGCGCCGACGTCAAGCATCACGTTGAAGCCGGAGGGATTGCGCGACGGCCAGAGGCAGGCAATGGCGGGGCGGTTTACACCTGCCACCTTGCGCAGCCGGATCATGGAGACCGCCATCAGCGCGCCGGTATTTCCGCAGCTGACACAGACAGTGGCGTCACCCGCGCGCACGGCGTCGATGGCCGACCACATTGACGTGTTCTTGCCGTGCCGCATCACATGGGACGGCTTCTCATGCATGGTGACCACATCATCGGTGTGGCGAATATCGCAGCGGTCCGTGATGCCGCGTTTTGCGATGTGTTTCTCCAGCTCGGCGCTGTCGCCGTGCACGATGAAGCGAAGATCGGGGTTTATTGCGGCAGACTTTGCCATACCCTCAACGACAACGGCGGGGCCCAAGTCCCCGCCCATAGCGTCAATAGAAATGACTGTGTCAGTTGAACTCACCGGAAGCCTGCCTGTTTGCCGCATTATTGTTGCGACGCAGCCTAGGCTTAAGCGGCGTCGTCGTCCAGATCGACTTCGTTCGCCAGAGCGACAACTTCGCGCTCTGCATAGTGGCCGCAAGACGGGCAAACGTGGTGTGGGCGTTTCAGCTCACCGCAGTTGCTGCACTCGTTCGGGTTCGCAGCCACCAGCGCGTCATGGGCGCGGCGATTGTTGCGGCGCGACTTGGATACTTTATTCTGCTGGACGGCCATGTCTCAACCTTTGGTGTTTAAGGGGCCATCGTTGGCCCGTGTGTCAATGTAGCGTCTGTCGACGGCGTTCCGTGGGCGTCTAACGCCTCAGGCGCGGCACGTCCAGAGCCATAATCTCAAGAAGCGCGGAAAATACCCATTCCGTTGCGTTTGGCAAGAGATTCGCGACGCTTATGTGCGGGACTAGTGTTTGTCTGGGTTTTCCAGCTTGGCTTTCAGCGAGGCAAGACCCGCAAAAGGCTTCACATCTTCGTCAGTCATTGCTTCCGCACCGGGTTCGGTGAAATCAGTTTGGGCAAGTTTCGCGCCGTCAATGCGTGGGTAGCGCGGAACGGCCAGCGCAAGGGCCTCGGCCGCGACTTCTGCGATGTCGATCGCGTCCGGCAGCGGCTCGGAGACGTCGTCGCCATCCATTTCGGCCTCCGCATCTGTCGGGGGCTGCCAGTCAGACAGGTACTGGCGCAACACCGGCTCCTCAATGCGTGTGGTCACAGGCTCCAGCGTTACAACGCAGGGTTGCACGACCGTTGCACCAAAACGGGCCTCCAGACGCCAGTCCTTGTTACCAAGCGGCTGGAGCGTTCCTTCCAGCCGCATTTTGCGCAGGGCGCTCAGGTCCATCTCCTCGGCCAACTGCGCCATCGCGTCGGTATCGGGGATGTAACTGATCTGGGTGGCTTTGCGGCTGGGCAGGTCTGCGAGCCGTAGGAGAGTTGTCTTAGCCATAGGAGAGCTATCTTTCTTGATCACTTGCGCGTCCTTCTGTAAGTCCTTCTCTAAGCCTTTGGGCCCGAGTAGAGCAAGACACGAACAAAAAACGGGGGTCGCGCATGCGGCACGGTGAGAACAAGCAGGCCTCGCGGCTGGTGAAGCTGGTCGCAGCGACGGTACTGCTGGTCGTGGCAGGCTGCTCCGAGATCATCCGCAATCACGGGTATATCCCGATTGAAGAGGACCTGCAGTCGCTGACTGTCGGCGTCGACACACGCGGAACCGTTGAAGAGCTTGTTGGCAAGCCGTCCTCGTCCGGTGTCTTACGCGGTGGTGACTGGTTCTATGTGGGCAGCAAAATGCGCCACTACGCCTACAAGAAGCCTCAGGAAATTGATCGTCAGGTCGTCGCCTTGCGCTTTAGCGGTGATGATGTGCTGCAAAATGTGGAACGGTTCGGGCTGGAAGACGGTCGTGTCGTTACGCTGTCGCGCCGCGTCACCGAAACCACGGTGCGCGATGTGACCTTCATTCGCCAGATCATCCGCAACTTCGGCCGGATCGACTTGGGTGAGGCGCTGGGCGACAACTAATCCTGCCCTAACCGGCCTTCCAGACCGACGCGTCCTTGCGTAAGTGCTTGTATGATACTTAGGTAATTGGAAGAAAGTGGCCTCACCAATGGGGTCACTGGTGCCGGAGGTCGATAGATATGCCGTTGCTGAGCAAAGGCCGCTATGTCGCCCGCTTTGCGGAAGGCCCCGCCGATGTCGACGCAACCCAACGTCTGCGCGCGCTGGTGTTTCGCAACGCGCCCGCCGGACTTGATGCCGACGATTTTGACGACCAGTGTTTGCACATGCTGGTTGAAGACGTGTCGAGCAATACGCTGGTCTGCTGCTTCCGCCTGATGCCACTGGATAACGGACGCGCCATCGAGCAGAGCTATTCCGCCCAGCATTACGGCCTGTCCAAACTGGCAAAATTCGAAGGTGCGATGGTCGAAATGGGCCGGTTTTGCGTGCACCCGGACCATGCCGATCCCGACATCCTGCGCGTCGCGTGGGGGGCGCTGACCAAATATGTGGACGAGGCAGGGGTGGAGATGCTTTTCGGCTGCTCATCCTTCAAAGGAACCTCGGAGGTGGCCTATCTGGACGCGTTTTCGTTGCTAAAAGACCGCCACTTGGCCCCCAAACGCTGGTTGCCGCGGGTCAAAGCGCCTTTCGTGTTTCCGTTTGCCCGCAAGCTGCGGTTGATGCGACCTGACCTGAAGGCCGCGATGAGTGCGATGCCGCCCTTGTTGCGCACCTACCTGATGATGGGTGGCTGGGGCAGCGATCATGCGGTGGTCGATCGCGACCTGAACACCCTGCATGTCTTTACGGGGCTGGAAATCAGCGCGATTCCCCCCGCCCGCAAGAAGCTTTTACGTGCCATCGCAGGGTGATGTGTTGACGCCATTGCCGCGACGCCGTAGCGGGTGGTCCCATGGCACGTACACCTTATTTACAACTCACCGATATATCGCTGACCTTCGGCGGTGATCCCTTGTTTTCAGACCTGAGCCTCGTGGTTCAGCCCGGTGACCGCGTGGCCCTTGTGGGCCGCAACGGCTCGGGCAAGTCGACCTTGATGAAGGTCATGGGCGGTCTGATCGAGCCTGATGCGGGTGCACGGTTCCTCGCTCCGGGCGTGACCACCGGCTACATGCAGCAACACCCTGATTTGACGGGCTTTGCGACGTTGGGCGATTTCGCATTGAGCGAGATGGACCCAAGCGAGGAATACAAGCTTTTGAGCGCGGCTGAAGGGTTGAAGCTGAATCTTGAGGCCGAAGTGTCCGCGGCCTCTGGCGGGGAGCGTCGTCGTGCCGCCTTGGCGAAGCTGCTGGCCGAAGCGCCGGAGTTGATGCTGCTGGACGAGCCGACCAACCATCTGGATATCGAGGCGATTGCCTGGCTGGAATCGCACCTGTCCTCGACCCGCGCTGCATTTATCCTGATCTCGCACGACCGCGCCTTCCTGCGCGCGCTGACCCGCGCGACCCTGTGGGTGGATCGCGGGCAGGTGCGCCGTCAGGAAACGGGGTTTGACCGTTTCGAGGAATGGCGCGACAAGATGTGGGAAGAGGAAGACCAGCAACGCCACAAGCTGAACCGCAAGATCAAGGCCGAGGCCCGCTGGGCCGTCGAGGGCATCTCGGCGCGACGCAAGCGTAATCAGGGCCGCGTGCGGGCGTTGCAGGATTTGCGGGCGGAACGCGCCAGCCAGATTCAACGGCAAGGCTCTGCCGCGATGGCATTGGAGGCGGGGCCGAAATCCGGCAAGCAGGTGTTCGTGATGGAGGACGTGTCGCTGTCCTTAGATGACAAGACCATCGTCAAGAACTTCTCGCTGAAGGTGAACCGTGGCGACCGCATCGCTTTGGTCGGGCCGAACGGGGCGGGGAAGACGTCTTTGCTTAAGCTGATGACCGGCGAAATCTCCCCCGACTCCGGCACGGTAAAGATCGGCACCAATCTGGAAATGGCGGTGTTCGACCAGAACCGCGCGGCGCTGGACCCCGAGGCGACCTTGTGGGCGTCGCTGACCGAAGACCCGACCACCCGCGTGCGCGGGCAGGGCGACCACATCATGGTGCGCGGCACGCCCAAGCATGTGGTGGGCTACCTCAAGGAATTCCTGTTCGACGAAGCACAGGCCCGCGCGCCGGTAAAATCCCTGTCGGGCGGCGAGAAAGCCCGCCTGCTGCTGGCGCGGATCATGGCGCGGGAAAGCAACCTGCTGATCCTCGACGAGCCGACCAACGATCTGGACATCGAGACGCTGGACCTGTTGCAGGAGCTGATCGGCGATTATGACGGCACGGTCATTCTGGTCAGCCACGACCGTGACTTTCTGGACCGCGTCGCTTCAACCACTGTGGCGCTGAAAGATGGCAAAGCGACCGTCTATGCGGGCGGCTGGTCAGACTACAAATCGCAGGCCATCGAAGGCGGGGACGACACGGTCCTGTCCGACAAGCCCGTGCAGACGCGCCGAGAAAAGGGGCGTAAGGCAGCCGAGGAAAAGAAATCCGACGGTGGGCTGTCCTTCACCGAGAAGCACCGCTTGGAAGCCTTGCCTGCCGAAATGGAACGTTTGGAGGCAGAGATTGCCAAACTGGTCGAGTTCCTGTCTGATCCGAACCTGTTCACCGACCATCCGGCCAAGTTCCAAAAGGCCACGGATGCGCTGGTGGAGCGGCAGGCTGTCCTCGACGCCGCCGAAGAAGAATGGATGATGCTGGAAGAAAAGGCGGGATAGATAATGGCTGCAGTGACACTTGACGAGATTGAAACCCTAAGTGTCGCGGCCCTGACCCGTCACGGGGCGGCCCCTTGGGTGGCGGCGGAAGTCGCCCGCGCGGTGCGCCGCGCCGAGGAGACCGGCAACGTCATTTGTGGCCTCTACTATCTGGAAAGCTACTGTCTGCAACTGGCCTCCGGCCGCGTAAAAGGTGATGTGGAGCCTGTGGTCACACGCCCGCGCCCTGCATCGGTCAAGGCGGATGCGAAATTCGGTTTTGCGCAAGCGGCCTTTGCCCGCGCGTTGCCAGAGGCCATTGCGGCGGCCAAGGAAAACGGCACCGCATCGCTGGCGGTCGCCCACGCTCATACCTGCACCTCGCTGGGGTATTTTACCGAGCAGATCGCGGCACATGGGCTGGTGGGGATCGGTTTCACCAATGCGTCGCCCGTTGTGGCCCCTCCGGGGGGCAACAAAGCGGTGATCGGCACCAATCCGATGGCCATGACGGTGCCGGGGCAGGACGCGCCGGCGATGCATTTCGACTTTTCCACTTCCGCTGTGGCTTTGGGTAAAATCACCATGGCCAAGGCCGCAGGGGAGAGCATTCCTTTGGGCTGGGCTGTGGACGCGGAGGGCCAGCCGACCACCGATCCGGAAGCCGCGCTGGAAGGCGCTCTGGTCTCTGCGGGCGGCTATAAGGGGTGGGGTTTTGGTCTGATGGGCGAGGTGATGGCCGCGGCCATGACAGGCTCTGTCAACTCGCTGGATGTAGGCGGATTGAAGCTGGCGGATGGCCCGCCGCACGGGTTGGGGCAGTTCTACCTGTTGCTCGATCCGGGTACTTACACGGATGCCTTCGATGCGCGCGTGGCAGGTGTGGTCGACGCGGTTGCAGAGCAGTCCGGCGCGCGTATCCCTGGCGCATCGCGCGCGGAAGCGACGGTTGTTCAGGTCGCAGACGAGCTTTGGAGCAAGCTGTCACAGCTCGCTTAGGCACGGCCTGTTATCTGGGTCAGGAAAACGCCGGCTGCCATAACGGCGATACCTGTCGCCCGCGTCAGCGTGAGTGGCGTTTGGAGCGCGCCGAACAAGCCGAAATGGTCGATTAGCGCAGCAGAGATGAGCTGGCCCAGTAGCACAAAGAACACCGCGTTACCGATGCCGAAATGCGGCGCGATATAGGTGATGGTCAACACGTAGAATGCGATAAGCACACCTGCGAACAGGAGGTGCTTGGGAGCGCTGGCGACACTGGCAATCGCCGCAGGACCGGTGATCAGAACCACCACAAGCGCGCTAATTAACGCCACCGCGAACAGCACGACAGACGCCGCCGCAGGTGCGCCGATAGTGCGCCCCAAACTGGCGTTCAGTGCTGCGAGCACGGGGATGCCGATACCCGCGGCGAGCATGATCAGGGCGTAGGATGTGTTGCTCACGGGCGGAGCCTCCGGCGGGAATATTTGTGCCAAAGTGAAACATGGGCGCGATAGCGGGGCAAGCGGGCATTATTGGTGCAGTGGGGCAAAAAATGCAGCTTTCTGAGTTGGGTCATGTCACCTCGGCTTGCACATCTCTATCGGCACCAGTGCCAGCTTTTGAGCGCCGCTGAACCGGCCTTTGCTAATGTTGAGACAGGCGATCTCAAGCTCGGAGTGTATGGCGTAATACAGGCTGGGCAGGTGGCGCGTTTGTCCATCTGCCAGCCGTATTTCGATAATTGGTTCACTTCTCGCCGCAGAGGCGTCGTTCACGCTCGAGGGACCGCGTGCTGTGATTTTAACTGTTTGGTACATAACGGATTTTTGCGGCTCGAATTTCGAAAGGATAGCTACAGATCCGCCAACCACAATTAAGAGTGCAACAAGCGAATAGCCGATGATGCTGACAATGGTCCGTGGGGTTGCGCTCAATATGTCGCCCGACCGCCGGACAGATCAAACACAGCACCAGTGGTAAACGAGTTCTCGGCGGAGACGATCCACGCGATCATGCTGGCAGCTTCCTCGACCTCCAGGAACCGCGCGCGGGGAATTTTGGAAAGCATGTAGCCGATATGCTCCTCGCTCATCTGGTCGAAGATCGGCGTACGGGCAGCGGCGGGCGTCAGGCAGTTCACTGCGATGTTGTGGCCTGCGTTTTCCTTGCCTGCGGATTTGGTGAAGCCAATGACGCCCGCCTTGGACGCCGAATATGCGCAGGCGTTCGGGTTGCCTTCCTTGCCCGCAATCGAGGCGATGTTTAGGATGCGGCCATAGTCGCGGGCCTGCATGCCCGGCAGCACCGCCTTGTTGGTGTTGTATGTGCCGGTCAGGTTGATGGCGACGATCTGTGCCCATGCGTCGTCGTCATAGTCTTGGATCGGGGCGTTTGGGCCTGCAATGCCTGCGGAATTGACCAGAATGTCGACAGGCCCAAGCGCGACTTCCGTGGAGGTGAGTGCGGCTTTGACTGATGCCATATCCGAGATGTCGCATATGGTATTGAAGTCACCGGAGGTCGCGTCCTGCATGTCCCAGACCGCAACCTTTGCACCTGAGGCCTGAAGGCGTTCGGTCACAGCCAGCCCGATACCTTGAGCGCCGCCGGTGACTACGGCTACGCGGCCGGACAAATCGTATGTGTTCATCAAGAATCCCTCCAGTTGTTCAGGCTAATCGCAGATGCCGTCCAACTCTACCCCTTTCCATGGTAGCACCATCTTGGCGTTGTCGAGGCGGGTTGTCATGGCGGCAAGGTCGAAATGGGGTTGCATTAGCCGCTCCAGCCGCGTGGTGCGTGGGGCCTTGGGGGCGAGGGCGGCGCAGCAGACGTATTCTGCGGCGATAGCACCTTGTTGCTCGTAGCCGAAATCGAGAAACTCTGCGGTGTTGGACAGCTCGAACAGGTAGGGGTCGGGGTGGCTTTGGTGTTCCTGCGCGGCTTTGAGCGGGTGGTAGCCGGTGGCCGCGCGGTTTTGCCATTGCCAGACATGGACCAACTCATGGGCCAGAAACATCGACGCCAGAAGCAAGGCCGCGTCCGGGTAGGCGGGCAGGTAGTCTCGGGCAATGTAGTCCGGGTTCACGTTGATTGTATTGAATAAAACTGTGGCGCCCGGGGCGCTGGTGATGGTCGGCTCGGTCACTGGCGGCAGGATTTTCTGCGCACAGGTGGTGCGGGGCGGGGTCGGGTAGGTGGCGTTATAAAGCTTCAGGACAGGGGCCTGACGGATGCGCACTTTGGAGGTGTCGAGATCGGGACCGTGGAATTCGGCCGCGAAGCGCATCTCGGCCTCGGACAGGGGGCGACCGCAGGCGGTAAGGCTCAGGAAAGCAAGGAGAATTAGCGTGCGCATGGCGCACAGTGGCAAGTCTTCGCGACTAGGGCAAGAGGGTTTGACTTGGCGCAAGACGAGGGGCGTTGAAGCTGTTAGTCTTACCGCAAAACGAATGGAGGCGCAGATGAAAATTGTTTATTTACTGGCACTTGGCCTGTTGGCAGGATGCACGCAGGAGCCGCCCACAGGGGCGCAGTTGTTTGCGGATAATTGCACGGCGTGTCATGGCGCGGATGGCACCGGATCGGGCTGGGTGGCGTCGGGTCTGGAGCGCAAGCCAGCGAACCTGACGACCTTAAGTGCCCGTAACAAAGGCGTTTTCCCTATGGAGCGGGTGTTGAGCACCATTGACGGTTTCCACCGGAATCCGGCGTTCGAGACGGCGATGCCGGAGTTTGGCAGCTTCTTTTCGGGGCCGATGGACCAGATCGAACTGGACGGGGTGATGACGCCTGTGCCGGAGCCGTTGCTGCTGGTGGCGGAGTATCTGCGAAGCCTTCAAACGGAGTGATTTTTGCGGTCTGCAAACGGTCGGCAAAGCGTCGGCTTTGCGTCGGGCATTGAAGCGCGGTTGACGCATATCAAGGCGTGAGGGGCGGTCGCCCTGTAGACTTGGACGTGTCAGCAGAGGAGTGCACATCATGATCCGATCCATCGCTTTGGCCGTCGCAATTCTGGCCCCACTCACCGCCGCAGCACAGGACGTGGAGGCGGGTGGCGACCTGTTCATGCAATACTGCGCCACCTGCCACGGGGTGGACGCGAAGGGGGGCGGGCCGATGAACTCGGTCTTGGTGATCCAGCCGACGGACCTGACCCGGCTTGCGTCCGAGAATGACGGGGTCTTTCCGCGTGTCCGTGCGATCAGCCGGATCGACGGGCGGGACCCGCTGGTGTCGCATGGCAGCCCGATGCCGGTTTTTGGGCAGTTCTTCGAGGGCCGTGGCGAGACCATCCGCGGCGAGGACGGGGTGATGATCATGACCAGCCAGCCGGTGATTGATCTGGTGGGGTATTTGGAAGGGGTACAGGAGTAGGGGTTACTCTTGCTTAACCGGTTTGGGGCAATGTGCCCCCCATGCCGAATTACCGCCGCTTGTGGTCCAAAGGGGCCAGCTATTTCTTTACAGTGAACCTCGCCGACCGCCGTGGGCGGTTGTTGGTGGAGCATGTCGATGTGTTGCGCGACGCGGTGCGCCAGACGCGGGCGGAGCGTCCGTTCAAAGTGGATGCGATGGTGGTGTTGCCAGATCATTTGCATGCGGTGTGGACATTGCCGGAAGGGGACGCGGATTTTTCGACGCGGTGGGGCGCGATCAAGGGGCGGTTTACACGGGCGGTTGGTAGGGTGGGTTTTCAACCCACCGGTGGCGCAGGTAATGGTGGTGGAGTGGTGGGGTGGAACCCCACCCTACGATCGAGATCGAAGGTCATGCGCCAAGAGGGCAAGGTGTGGCAGCGGCGGTTTTGGGAGCATTGCATCCGCGACGAGGCCGATTACCGCGCGCATGTGGAGTATTGTTGGATCAATCCAGTGAAGCACGGATATGTGGTGCGGGCGGCGGAGTGGCCGTATTCGTCGATCCACCGCGACATCGCGCGCGGGGTGGTCGGGGCCGAGCATGTAGGGTGGGTGGTACCCGACGGCAAAGCCGGAGGGGTTCACCCACCGACTGGAGAGCGCGGGGAGGCGGTGTTTGATTGGCGGCGTGGTGGGTGAACCCTCGCCGTTGGCTCGGAACCACCCACCTTACAGGTTGGTTAAGCGAGCGGCCTGAGAATGTGAGATGTCGCAACACAGGCCAACATGTGCTAGATAGCGCAAGCTGAAAATCAGGAATTTTGATGTTACACTTCTGTGCCGCTTTCGCCACTTCTAGGAATTTCCTGTTGCTCGGAGTGGTTGGATTCTTCTTCGGTTTTTTCTTGGAAACTGTCTTTAACTTGATCTAGTGGGGTCTCCGGATGAGGCTCAAATAGTTCATCTTTCTGGTATCGATCCCAGACATCATCAGCTGTGATGAGCCCGCCTCCCACTGCCGCAGCTGTTCCAGCAATCAATACACAAATTTTGGCAACATCCTTGATTATTTCAATTGCAGTTTTTGTGTCTTTTTCTGATTTTGCGGCTCTCGTTAATTCAGCGAAAGCTGGATTGATGAATTGACTTTGAAACTCTAGAGTAGAAATATCTGTGTACTTGTCTGCCTTTAGTGCAAAGCGCCTCGCCTGTTGTCGTGTGATCTTAGCTTGCGACAGGGTCTCAACAACCCGTTCTCTGAACTCATAGTAGGCATCTTTTACTCTAAGCAATTGACCACACTTCTGGCACGAATGAGTGGTGTTGCTCAATGATATGCTCTCAATGCCTTCCCCTGAAAAAGGAACAGAAATTGAAGTTGGTCCGCAATTCGAACAGAAGGCGGGCAGGGAATTGCCGAAGTTTCCAGAGAATGTACAATCAACGGCTGTTATTCTTACCAATTCTAGGGCCTGCCTATATGCTTTAATTCGCTACAGAAATTTTGTCTCAAGTAAATTATCATACATCCACATCCTCAACAAACTTGGCGTTCTGCTGGATATACTCGAACCGCAGTTCCGGTTTTTTGCCCATCAGGCGTTCGACCAGGTCGCCGGTCTCGCCCGGCTCGTCCTCTTGCACGGTGACGCGGATGAGGACGCGGGAGGCGGGGTCCATTGTGGTTTCTTTCAGATCCTTCGCATCCATCTCGCCCAGACCCTTGAAGCGCTGCACGTCGATTTTTCCCTTGCCGCCCAAGCCCTTCGCCATAGCGGCTTCCTTCGCGACATCATCAGCGACGTAGAGCCGTTTGGGGCCTTGGGTCAGGCGATAGAGCGGCGGGCAGGCGAGGTAGAGGTGGCCCTGGTCGATCAGCGGGCGCATCTGGATGAAGAAGAAGGTCATCAGCAGCGACGCGATATGCGCGCCGTCGACATCGGCATCGGTCATGATGATGATCTTGTCGTAGCGCAAATCCTCGACGTTGAACTTGGTGCCCATGCCGACGCCCAAAGCTTCGCATAAATCGTTGATCTCGGAGTTCGAGTGCAGCTTGCCGGAAGCGGCCCCCAGCACGTTGAGGATTTTGCCCTTGAGCGGCAACAGCGCCTGCGTGACGCGGTTGCGCGCGCCCTTGGCGGAGCCGCCCGCCGAGTCGCCCTCGACGATGAACAGCTCGGTGCCTTCGCGGGTTTTGCTGGTGCAGTCGGTGAGTTTGCCGGGCAGGCGCAGCTTCTTGGTGGCGGATTTGCGGGAGGTTTCCTTCTCCTGCTTGCGGCGCAGGCGTTCCTCGGCCCTGAGCACGAGGAAATCTAGGATGGCACCGGCGGATTTGGTGTCGGAGGCGAGCCAGTTGTCGAAGTGGTCGCGGACGGCGGCCTCGCAATATTTGGCGGCGGCCTCGGTGGACAGGCGGTCCTTGGTCTGGCCGACGAAAGCGGGGTCGGCGATGAAGCACGACACCAGCGCACAGCCGCCGGACATCAGGTCGTCGCGGGTGATCTGCGCGGCCTTCTTATTGTTGGTCAGCTCGCCATACGCCTTGATGCCCTTGAGGATCGCGGCCCAGAAGCCGGTGACATGGGTGCCGCCCTCGGGCGTGGGGACGGTGTTACAGTAGCTCTGGATGAAGCCGTCGCGGGCGGGGGTCCAGTTGATCGCCCACTCGACCTTGCCCGCGGCGTTGAACTTTTCGTTGAAGTCGACGGTGCCTGCGAAGGCGGTGTCGGCATAGGTGGTGGATTTGCCGAGCGTTTCCTTAAGGTAATCCGACAGGCCACCGGGGAAGTGGAAGGTGGCGGTGGCGGGGGTCTCGCCGTCGTCGATTTCCGTTTTCCAGCGGATTTCCACGCCGGAGAACAGATAGGCCTTGGAGCGGATGGACTTGAACAGGCGGGCGGGCTTGAAGCGGTGGTTGCCGAAGATTTCGGCGTCGGCGTGGAAGGTCACCGTGGTGCCGCGGCGGTTCTGGGTGGGGCCGATTTTTTCGATGGGGCCAAGGGGCAGACCACGGGAGAAGCGTTGCTCGAACAGCTCCTTGTTGCGGGCGACCTGGACGACCATGCTGTCGCTGAGCGCATTGACCACGGAGGCGCCGACGCCGTGCAGACCGCCGGAGGTCTGGTAGGCCTTGCCGGAGAACTTGCCGCCTGCGTGGAGCGTGCAGAGGATGACTTCGAGGGCGGATTTGTCGGGGAACTTGGGGTGCGGATCAATCGGGATACCGCGCCCGTTGTCGCTGATCGTGACGGAGTAGTCGGCGTTCAGCGTGACTTCGATGCGGTTGGCGTGCCCGGCGACGGCCTCGTCCATGGAGTTGTCGAGGACTTCCGCCACCAGATGGTGCAGCGCGCGCTCGTCGGTGCCGCCGATATACATGCCGGGACGTTTGCGGACGGGCTCCAGCCCCTCCAGCACCTCGATGGAGGAGGCGTTGTAGTCATCTGGCCCACTGGAAAGAAGGTCGCTCATACCGCTGCTCGTTTTTGTTGGTTTGAGCGTGATTATGGCAGAGTGACGGAGGAGGGGGAAGGGCGGTTTCGCGCCCTTGTCCGTTACAGTTTGCTACAGCGGTTCTTGATGCGCTTCATCCGTCTGGCGTAATCGTCGCCATTGTCACGGGTCCACATCTTGCCCTGAATTTTCATGCAGCGTTTGATGTCGGTGGAGGCGTTTTCCATCCCTGTGTTGATGGTGGTGGCCACGGCCATGCTGATGCCCGCGATTGCGGCGGTCAGGAGGATCCAATCGACAACCACCGCGCCGGAGGTATCACGCAGGAAGCGGGAGATCGTGCGGCGCGGGGGCTGCTTACTTAACTGTTCGGTCATTTTTAACACTGCTCTTGTTACTGGTTTCGCATTTGCGAGGCGGGCCACGATGAAACAGCCCGGTTTGAAGTTAACTTTACGTGATTTGGCGCCTGATTGGAGCCGCAGCTTGACCGAAACACGACATCGGTATGGCATTTCAGGCCGCCAGAAATGGCAGCTTCGCGCTATTTGGATTGCCCCTTCGCGGTCTTGCTTCTAAGGCTGGACGGATGACATTTCCGCAGCATCTCCGCGCCGTCCTGATTTTGGGACTGCCCCTGGTCGGGTCCCATCTGGCCCAATTTGCCGTGCATATGGTCGATACGATCATGCTGGGGTGGTATGACGTGACCGCGCTGGCGGCGAGCGTGCTGGCGACGTCGTTCTTTTTCGTGGTGTTCATAATGGGCGCGGGCTTCTCCTTCGCCGTGATGCCGATGGTGGCAGAGGCTGCAGCATCGGAGAATGGCACCCGTATCCGCCGCGTCACCCGCATGGGGCTTTGGCTGTCGTCGCTTTATGCGCTGGCGTTCCTGCCGTTGATGATCTGGTCAGACCCGTTGTTGCGGGCCTTGGGGCAGGATCCCGAATTGTCGGCGCTGTCGCAGAACTATCTGAGGATCGCAGGGTTCGGGTTGTTTCCGGCCCTGTTGGTCATGGTGATCAAGAGCTACCTTGCCGCGTTGGAGCGCACCGGCGTTGTTCTGTGGGTCACCATTATGGCCGTGTTTTTGAACGTGCTGGTGAATTACGCGCTAATTTTCGGCAATTTGGGGATGCCGGAACTCGGGCTGCGCGGGGCCGCGATTGCCTCGGTGATTTCGCAGGTGGTGACGCTGGCGGTGCTGGGCGTCTACGTGGTGCGCGGATCGGCGACGCGGGAGCATGTGTTGTTCCAGCGCATCTGGCGACCGGACCCCGAAGCATTTCGCGAAGTGTTCCGTCTGGGCTGGCCCATCGGGCTGACCAATCTGGCAGAGAGCGGGATGTTCTCGGCCTCGGCCCTGATCATCGGGCTGATTGGCACCTTGCCTTTGGCGGCACATGGCATTGCGCTGCAAATCACCGCCGCGACTTTTATGGTCCATGTGGGGCTGAGCCAAGCGGCCACCGTGCGCGCGGGGCGTGCCTTGGGACGCAAGGATTGGGACGGGCTGGCCTTGGGCGCCCGCGCCGTGGTGATCCTGTCGATGGGGGCCGTGGTCTTGGCAACCATCGCCTTCCTGACGGTGCCGGAGCTGTTAATGACGGGCTTCCTTGACCCCGACAGCCCTGACCGCACCGCCATTCTGACCATTGGTGCCGGCTTGCTGGCCGTTGCGGCACTGTTCCAACTGGTCGACGCGGGGCAGGTGATGGCGCTGGGCTTGTTGCGCGGCATACAGGACACCCGCTGGCCGATGTATGCGGCGGCGCTGAGCTATTGGGGCTTGGGCATTCCGGCGAGCTACGTGCTGGGGGTGAGTTTGGGCTATGGCGGCGTCGGCGTCTGGCTTGGTTTGGTGATCGGGTTGATGTTTGCGGCGGGCGCGCTGTGGTGGCGCTTTGCGCGGCGGTATGCCGAACTGAAGGCCGCCTAGCGGGAGGGGCAGCCGCTGGTCTGCGCCTGCCCCCTCGTTGATCTAGATAAAGTCGAAGCTGAAGTCGAAGGTGTCGAGCATGGTTTGCGCGCCGCCGATATCGAAAGCCGCCATGTCGAACCAGTTCGTTGCAGGTGTGCCTGCAAATTCCGTGTCCAGCTGTGCGATCGTTTCATCCGCCCGTTTGCCTGTATCAGGATCGCAGTCGAAGGCGAACTGGAAAAAATCGCCGTTCTCTAGGCTGGCGAGCAGCTCGTCCAGGTTAAAGCCGCCGGAGGGGTCGGCGGGAGGTGCGGGGGCCGGGTCTGGCGCGGGTTCAGGTTCCGGCTCCGGTGTCGGTTCGGGGTCCGGCGTTGGTTCCGGTGTTGGTTCCGGCTCCGGTGTCGGTTCTGGTGTTGGCTCCGGTGTCGGTTCTGGCGTTGGCTCAGGGGTTGGCTCTGGGGCGGGCGCGCTGCCTGTGTCCAGATCGACCTCGCCTTGCGTGGAGCCGAAGTTCTGGGTCACGATCACCGAATTGTATTCGCCACTGCCGTAGTCAAAGTCACCGACATCAATTCCGATGCCGATATAGTCCAGATCAGGGTCCAGCAGATTGGCGCGGTGGCCGGGGCTGTCCATTAGGTTTTCATGCAGCTGTGCCACGTCGTCCTCGTATCCGGGGTCGCCGCGCTCGGACTGGATGGCGATGTTTTCCGCCGTCTGCCAGCTGCCGTCGAGATCAAAACCGGCGGCCTCGATACGTTGCGTGGCGGACGAGCCGCCCGCGCCGGTATGTGAGAACACGTCGGCCTCCAGCATCCATTCGGAATGCGCATCGGCCGAAGCGTTCAGGTTTTGCTCCAGTTGCAGGGTGTCGAGGCCGCGGGACGTGCGCTCGTCGTTGATCAGGTCGAGCATGTAGCGCTCGAGATCTGTGGCAATTGCCATGGTGTGTCTCCTTGAGTTGCGATCTGCCTCGACCGAGGTCATGACGCAGGAAGGAGCGTGGGGAAACGGCCACGGGGGCTGCGACGCGTTTTGAGCCAATCCTTGCGATCAAAGGCGGACCACGCCAGCGGTGATTGGCCGATGCTACGGTGCGCGGTCCGGTACGGCGGCGGATTGCCGAGGCGGGCTTGCGACAGGCGGGTTTTTTGGGGGAAGGGCGGCTAGTCTTCCTTCAGCAGCCGGTCGGCTTTCTTGCGGACCAGCACCGTGCGCAGATCGTGCATGGCCAGCAGCAGCGCGTCGGTGACCTCGTCCAATTGGTCCTCCTCGGCGCGGGTTTGCGCCCAGTGGGTGGTCAGGTTGAGATAGTCGATGGCGCGGTAGATATCGTCGATTTCGCGAGTGGCGAGGACGGTTGTCCGCTCGTCCATCCAGTCCTCGATGACCTCGAGCTCCTCGGCGCTGATCTCGTGGTCACCATGGGGCTTGATCTGGCCATTGCGGATATTGACGACGGCGATTTCGGACATCTCGATGCGCCGCTGGCGGTTCTCGGTATCCACCCGAAACACGGTGGCCCCGTTCTCACGAACGCGAAAATAAAACTCTGGAAGCTCGGCTGACATATGCTCGGTTTGACCCGTCTTGTTTTGGTTTGGGGGACGCTAACACAGGGCAGGGCATTGAGGAAACAGGGATTTACCCGGCAAATTCCCCCTTGGGCGCGCTATGCAGGTCCTTCCAATCCGACAGGTTATAGCGGCGTCGGCAGTGCTTGTAATACAACGCCATAAACAGCCCGAAGAAGGCGCCCGCGATCACCGAGGAGACAAGCATGACGCCCATGGGCATGTTTTGTGGCCCCCAAGTGGTGGCGTACATGATGAGACCCCAGAATGCGCCGAAGAACAGGCCTTGGCCCAAGGCCGCCCGCCAGAAGGGAAGATAGTGGGGCAGGCGCGGGTGCAGCCCCACGCTGCGCATGACCCAAACGTAGGGCGGCTGGGCGTTGGAGCGCCAGATGCCGGCGACCTCAAGCTCTGACAGGGCGGCGTCGAAACGGGTTTCGTAGTCGGACATGGGGGCCTCCGCTTTGGTTTGGGAGATATCTTGCGACGGTGATTGCCGCAGGACAAGCAGCGGCGACACCCCACCCGCACCATCAGCGAAGATTGGCCGCAGGTGCGGCACTGGAAGTTTGACCAAGGCTCTGCTTTGCTGGCGCTGACAATAGCGGCCAGAGGAGCGACGCGGGTGATGGGTAAGGATCAGGCTGAACCGGATCACGGCACGAAACTTCTGCGCTACGCCTTGATCGGGGTGCTTTGTATCGCGCTGGCCTTCATCGGGGTGTTCGGCTTTCGCGCGGTAGCGTCCTTTATATTCTGGCAAGACGAGGCCAATCAGTTTCAGCCCATAGATGGATGGATGTCGCCGCGCTATGTTGTGCGCTCGTGGCAAGTACCGCCGAAAGTTGTCTCGGACGCGCTGGGTGACAGGATCGAGGGCGGGACGCCGCGCACCTCGCTGGAAGAAATTGCCGAGGCGCGGGGCGTCGACGTCGAGGAGATCATCGCGATCTTGGAGGCGGCTATTGCAGCGCATCAGGCCAAGCACCCATGACCGAATTCTTCTTTGAGCTTGTTGCCAGATGGGGCTTGGTAATCGTCGCCTTGTCGGCCTATTTCTCCTGCCTCGCTGTGCCTGTCCCGACCTCTGCCGTGATGCTGGCGGGGGGCGCATTTGCCGCCGCAGGGGATCTGGTACTGTGGCAGGTCATCTCGGTCGCCTATGTGTCGGCATTGGCAGGGGACCAGACGGGATTCCAGATGGGCCGGTGGGGCGGAAGCTGGCTGACCAAGCGGCTGGAGGCCAAGCCAAGGCGCGCGGCGCTGTATGCACGGGCGCAGGACGCTGTCGGCAACTGGGGCGGCGTGGCGGTGTTTTTCAGCACGTGGGCCGTAGCGCCCTTGGGGCCGTGGGTGAATTTCGCGGCAGGTGCCGCCGGATACGGGCGTTTGTCGTTTACCATTCTCGATGCGCTGGGCGAGGCCATCTGGGTCAGCGCATATGTGACGCTCGGGTATGCGTTCGGGTCAAATCTGGAAGCCTTGGCGACTCTGGCCGCTGATTGGGGAGGCTTGCTGACAGCGGTGGTTGTGGCCGCCGTGGCGGCGATTGCGCTGGTGCGGTTGGGGAGGAAGCGGTGAGGGGGCCGATATAGGCCGCTAACGGGATACCCTAAGGCGCAAGGCGTCAGTTTACGGAACCCCGAGTTCCGCGCGTGCGCCGATGTCGTCTATCATCGTGAAAAGGCTCTCCATCCAGCTTTCCTTCACCCGTGTCGCCAATTGCGAAAGAGGGCGATACAGCGGTGTCAAAGTTGCATATTCATATCGTATGGGCGCGTCAAAAGGCACAACGACGACCTGACCCCTGGAAATATCCAACTCTCGCTCTGTCACTACAGTCAGCGGATCCACGATCGCACAGCAATGTCCAAGACTTATGAATGGTATCAGAGGCAGGAAGAACTGCGCTTCAATAGGGGACACATATGAAGCGTTTTCCTGCTCGAATGCCAGCGCCAGCTTGCGCGGGAAAGGATGATTGCCGTGCAGCGTCCCTATGGATTCACCATCCAGATCCGCAATGGTGACAGCATCAGCCTGGGCGAGCGGGTGATCCCGATGCAAAACGCAAAAGCAATCCGAGCTAATGGTTTCCGATCTGTATTGCGGCAGCTTCCCTTCTTGCCCATCGAAATCTGAAAAGCCGAAGTCGATGCTTTGCGTACTGGCCAACTCTCGTATCTGCGGAGAACTTCTCGAAGAAATGGTCGTCTGAAAATTGGCATCTTCCCCGATGTTATTGCTGATAAATTTGGGGAAAATGAATGCGGACGGACCGGGCATCACCGCCACGTTCAAGCTTCCTGTCTCCGCTGACCTCAGTCCCTTCATCGTGCCCGAAATGGTCGACAGCCGATCAAGTACCATGGTCGCTTCGACGAGAAGGTATTGCGCCTCAGGAACTGGCACCAAGCGCCTGCCGCGCCGCTCAAACAAGGACAGCCCTAAGCTTTGTTCCAGGTTTTTGATTGCGTGGCTGATCGCTGGCTGGGTGCGCCCCAGTTTCTTGGCGGTCTGAGAGATGGAGCCGGACTCCATCACCTCGCGAAAGACGGTGAGTTGGGTAAAGTTCATACGAGATGTATAAGGAAAACTTTCCTTTTGTGAAATATAACAAATTTGTCTTTATGTGATTTTTCCATAACCTGATGGAAACAAAATTCGGCTGAACCGAATCTTGAATTCATCAACTGGGAGAAGACAATGAATATGATCAAAACCTTAGCGGGCATCGCATTGGCCGGCGCGTTGGCAGTGCCAGCGGTCGCACAAGACCCGACCTTTTTCCGCATCGGCACCGGCGGTGCAGGCGGCACCTATTTCCCCATCGGCGGCACCATCGCCAACGGCATCTCCGCCCCTCCCGGTTCGCGGGCCTGCGATGACGGCGGCCAGTGCGGCGTGCCCGGTCTGATCGCGATTGCGCAATCGACCACAGCCTCCGTATTCAACAACGCAGCCGTTCAAAATGGCGAGTTGGAAGCTGGACTTGCCGCCGCTGACGTCACCCGATCGATGTATCTGGGCGAAGGCAAGTTTGAAGGCAAAGAGCATCCCAAACTACGCATTGTCGCAAACCTTTACCCCGAGGACCTTCACCTCGTCATGCCCGCAGGCGCATCCATCAATGACCTTGGTGATCTGGCGGGCAAACGTGTCGGCATCGCGCAAGCAGGGTCCGGCACGCAAGTCGCCGTGCTGCAAATGCTCGAAGCCTGGGGTGTGACCCGTGACAACATGGAAGAAGCAGAACTCAACAACAGCCAGTCCGCAGAACGTCTGGCAGATGGTCAGATTGATGCGTATTTCTATGCCGCAGGCTGGCCTGTGGCCGCCATGGTGCAACTGTCTTCCACCAAGGGCATGAGCTTGCATTCCTTCAGCGAAGCCGACCTTGCCAAGATCAACGAGATCGTCCCCGCCTACATCCCGTCCAAAATTCCGGGCGGCGTCTATGAGGGCGTTGACGAGGACATCATGACCCCAGCCGTGTCGGCAATGTTGGTCGTGTCGTCCGATCTGTCGGAAGAGCTGGTCTACGGTCTGACAAAGGCGCTGTGGAACGACAACACCCGCAAACTGCTCGATAACGGCCATGCCAAAGGCAAGCAGATCACGGCAGAAACCGCGCTTGACGGCGTCGCCGCCTTGGGCGTGCCTCTACATCCGGGTGCAGAGAAGTTCTACAAAGAAGCTGGCCTTCTGAAGTAAGTCTCACTGACCAAACTGGTCACTAGGACCGGCGGTGCCCCCTCAAGCGTGGGGCACCCCATTCTCCAACTGCACGCGCGCCAAGGGGGCATCTGTCATGTCGAACACCAACCAGACCGAGACCCATGAGCTGACCGCCGAAGAGCTTGCCGCGATTGAAGAAAAATACGACGAAGGCTCCGCTACCCGCGCCGTTGGCCCCACCACGGGAATGATCCTGCGCGCCGTCGCGTTGAGCTTCGCAATCTACCATTACATCACCGCAGGCTTTGGCCTGCCCGCAGATCACTGGCATATGGGCTGGCACCTGACCGGCCTGTTCATCCTCACCTATGCGTTCTTTCCCATTGTCGGGGCGAAAAGCCTGTTTGCGATGAAGGCAAGCGCGCTGCGCATCGGCAATATACCGATCTACGACCTTGTCTTCATGATCCTCGGTGTCGCCTCGGCGCTGTATGTGGGCTTTGCATGGCGCGGCGTGCCGATGCTGGGCATCGAAGAACAGACCTTCCGGATGGGCAATCCCAACAGCTATGACGTCTTCTTCGGCGTCATCATCATCGTACTGGTTCTCGACATTGCGCGGCGCACCTTGGGCTGGGTCTTGCCGCTGATCATCTGTCTGTTCATCAGCTACGCCTTGTTTGGTCAGTATTTCCCCGGATTGCTCAAACATCCCGGCGTGAATTTCAAAACCTTCGTCTCATCGATGTATTTCCCGCAAGAGGGCATCTTCGGGGTCACTCTCTGGGTCGTCAGCACAATCGTGTTCCACTTCGTCCTGTTCGGCGTCATCGCGCAACGCACAGGGCTGGGGCAGCTGTTTATCGACAACGCCACGATCCTCGCAGGCCGTTATACCGGCGGGCCTGCCAAGGTCTCCGTCGTCTCGTCCGCCTTCTTCGGCACGATCTCGGGCTCATCGGTTGCCAACACGGTTTCAACCGGAGCGCTGACCATCCCCAACATGAAACGCTTGGGCTATCCCGGCCATTTCGCAGGCGGGGTGGAGGCTGCATCTTCGGCAGGGGGCCAGATCACGCCCCCGATCATGGGCGCCGCCGCCTTTATCATGGCGGAGTTCCTTGAGCTGCCTTACACCACCATCGTCATCGCCGCGATCTTCCCCGCACTGCTGCACTATGTGGGCGTGTTCACCGTTGTTCACCTGATGGCCCGCAAGCTGGACCTGAAAGGTCTGACCAAGGAACAACTGCCGCACTTCAAATCCGTCTGGGCTGAAGGATGGGCCAATATCGTGCCTTTGATCGGCCTGCTCGTGGTTCTTTTTTCTGGCTACACACCGTTCATGTCGGCCTTCTGCGGAATCTCGCTGGCTGTCGTCGCAGGCATGTCGCGCCTGCGCGAACCGCCGACACTGATCTATTCTGCTGCCTTTATTGCCTTTGTCCTATGGAAATTCTCTGGCGGCGGGTTCGATTTGTCCATGACCGTGATCCTTTGTGCGGGGTCGGCCATCGCCACGCTCAACCCGCAGGACCGTATCAAGATCCCTGAAATGTCTGCAGCGATGGAACTTGGTGTGAAATATGCGCTGGCTGTGGGCGCAGCCTCCGCCGCCGTCGGCATCGTTGTTGGCGTCATCAACACAACAGGCATCGGCTTTCGCATCGGCTTCATGGTCACGCAAGGTGCGGGCAATCTGGCCTCAGATATGTTCGGCTTCCTGTCGCTTGGCGGTTTGGTCGAGTGGTTCACGGTGCAGGATCTGCAACTGTTCATCTCGCTCGTCTTCATCGCGATTGCGTGTATCCTGATGGGGGCGGGTATCCCGACCACAGCGCTCTACATCATGCTGGTCTCCGTCGCGCAGCCGGCACTTGCGCAGCTTGGCGTGCCACCCATCGCCAGCCACATGTTCGTGCTCTATTACGGCGTCGTGTCCGAAATCACACCGCCGGTCTGTACCTCGGCCTATGCCGCCGCCGCGATTGCAAATTCGAACCCGTTCAGAACAGGGCTCTCGGCCTTCTCGCTCGGGCTCGGCAAAGTTGTGGCCCCAATGGCGTTCGTCTACGCGCCGGTGCTTTTATTCGTCTCCTCCACCGGCTTCGATATCTGGGAGTTCAGCTACACCGCTACCAGCTGTATCGCGGGCGTTATTGCGCTATCGACAGCTGTGGTGGGCTATTGGTTTGCCCCGATGGGAACACTGTCACGCATCCTGATGGCCGTTGCAGGCTTGGTCTTCGTGGCTCCGTCGCTGGCCGCTGACATGGTCGCGCTGATCATCGCATCACCCGTGATTATCACGCAAATGCTCGCCCGTCGGTCCACGCCGACCCCTGCCTGAAGTGGAGGAGCCCGTCACCATCATCGGGGCTGGCATCGTCGGCATCTGCTGCGCTTTGTCCCTGCAGGAACGCGGCGTGAAGGTCCGGTTGATCGACCGCGGCGCGCCCGGGCAGGAAGCCTCTTTCGGGAATGCCGGTGTCATCTCGCCTTGGTCCATCATCCCGCAAGCCATGCCGGGCATCTGGAAATCCATCCCCAAGATGCTGCTTAGCGCGGATGGGCCCTTGTCCGTCAGACCAAGCTTCTGGCCCAAGATGATCCCATGGGGATTGCGCTTTCTATCCCATTCCGGCGAGGCCTCCGCCCGCGCCGCATCCGACGCGATGGAGGTCCTCTGCCAACCCTCCGTGATGCTCTACCGCCGCCATCTTGAGGGCACAGGCCATGAAAACCTCGTAGCCGACAGCTGGTATGTGCATGCATTCCGCAATGCAGACAGTGCCAGCCTGCGTGACCTCGGCTTCCAGATCCGCCGGGAAAAAGGCGCGGAGCTTGAACTTATCGGCCGCGACCAAATCAAGCAGGTAGAACCCGCCCTCTCTCCCGACTTCAAGGCGGCGGTCCTGATCAAAGGCCAAGCGCGCGCACGCGCTCCGGGCCAAATCGCGGAAATTCTGGCCCAAAAGGCCCTCGCTCAAGGTGCAGAAATCATTCGTGCTGAAATCACGGCCCTGCAAAGAGACGATACGGGCTGGCAATTGACCACCTCCACCGGCATGATCAGAGCCTACAAACTTATCCTCGCCGCGGGCGTCTGGAGCGCCGATCTACTCAAACCCCTTGGCCTCAAAATGCCACTCGCCGCCGAGCGCGGCTACCATGTCGCATTCGCCAACCCCGATGTCACGCTCAACAATTCCGTCATGGATGTGGACGCCAAGATCGTCGCCAGTTCCATGCTCGACGGTATCCGCGTCGCAGGCTCATCCGAGTTCGCCGCCATCGATGCCCCCGCCGACCCGCGCAAGGAAAAGCTGCTGGCCAAGCAGGCCCACGCGATGCTGCCCGACCTAAACACCGGCGCGATGACCACATGGATGGGCCGTCGTCCGTCCTTCCCCGACAGCCTCCCCGCACTTGGGCAAATCAAAAACCACCCCGGTCTCTATGCCGCCTTCGGCCACTCGCATTACGGACTGATGATGGCCCCAAAAACCGGCGAGTTGATCGCCGATCTCGTCGCAGGCGTCGCCCCAAACACAGACCTCTCCCCATTTGAACCGCTCAGGTTCTAACCCGAAAGCACACATCATGACCCTTTACCAAGGCGGACAAAACATATGCGGCGCAACCATCGGCGTCTTGTGCTTAGAGAGCTATTTCCCGAAACCGCCCGGCCACATAAAGAACCCTTCCAGCCTGCCATTCCCCGTTCTCTACGAGATGATCGACGGCGTCACAGTGCCCGACTTGCTGAACAATCCGACGCCAGACCTGTTAGAACCCTTTTTGGAAGGCGCGAGAAAACTTGAGCGTGAAGGGGTCCGCGCGATCACCGGCAGTTGCGGATTTTTGGCCCTGTTCCAACAAGAGCTTGCTGCCGCCGTAGACATCCCCGTCTTTGCCTCCAGCCTGATCCAAGTGCCATTGGCCTTCCACATGACAGGCGCATCCGGCCCCGTCGGCATTTTGACGGCGGATGCCTCGGCTCTCACTGATGCCCATTTCAAAGCCATCGGCGCTGACAATATTCCGGTAGTTGTTCAGGGCATGGAGGACAGCACCGAATTCGCCGAAGTTATCTTGGAGTACCAACGAACTGCGATGGACACCGACCTGATAGAGGCAGAGATCATGGAAGCCGCACGCAAGCTGATGACCCACGCGCCGAACATTCGTTCATTGGTTCTGGAGTGTACGGACATGCCGCCTTACGCCGCACGGCTCCAGCAAGAATTGCAGTTGCCAGTGTTCGATCTTACGACCCTGGCAACCATGGCTCATGATGTCGTCGCAAGAAGAGCATATTTCGGGAACATGCCTTGGTAAGAAACAACGTTTGCTTGTTTATGTAGCTGTGATGCGTACTAGGAACGTTTTCTTAGAACGAGAAGTCCACAATCTAACACCGTCTCAGAACCGGACATTCGCTGCGGTAGTTGGACGGGTCAGCTCTGTAATCCATGCTGGTTTCCTACGATGTGGCTTTCGATTTGGCTTAACTGTTCACGCAAATGGTCCCGAAAAGCGTTCGTCATTACGGATGGGGGACGGTGCGCAGGGACAAGTATCGCCACGCTACTGATGATCGAGGGATCAAATTCGCGAAATACGACCCCTTCAACCGGGCTGGTTAGTGCCGTAATGCGGTCGACGACCGCAGCACAGAGATTGGCGCCGACCAGTTCAAGCGCCGGAAGGAATGTCCGCAGCACGAACCGTCGGTTTAACGGAGTGCCCGACTGGGCAAAGGCATCATTGGTTGCAATCGTTACGGGATGGTCTGCGAACAGGGTCGCAATGGGGTAATCGCGCAGGTCGTTTGGGGTCAGAACATCCTTTGCAGCAAGCGGGTCGTGCTCGGAGATGGCAATCACGCATTTGGGCTCAAATACTTCAATGTCTATTGATCCACGCTCTTGAGGGGTTTCCGCAAGAGCGATGTCGAATTGCTGCGAGGCAATCAGATCCTCAACGACGTGAGACGCACGCATCATAAGGTCCACCTTGACGTTTGGTCGTCCTTTCAGAAAAGAAGCAAGCGTTCTTGGCATAAAAAATCCGGACGCGGCGGGGTGGCATGCGATTCTCAGGTGGCCCCGGTCAAGCGTGCCGAACTCTGCCATTGTCTGCACTGTGCGCCCCATCCGGTCGAGCACCTCTTCGGTTTCTTCGAGCAGGTAGAAGGCCTCCGGTGAGGGAGTAAGCCGTCCATGCTCACGAACGAACAGCTTGAAACCAAGCTCTTTTTCAATGTTCGCAATCATTGTGCTGACTGCCGGTTGGGTTCGGAGCAGGGTGCGGCTTGCTTCTGAAATCGAACCGCTTCGCATCACTTCGCGAAAGGTATCAAGTTGCCGCAGCGTTAAGTTGGGAAGCATGCCATAAATCCTTGTTATGGATTCAGTGATATTTTCGATTTGAATTTATAGCAAGAGATCGGTGATGTGACGTCAACTGAAATTCATGTGGGGGGCACCATGGATCGTTTCGCGGCTATCTTGCTTACATCGCTTATCTGTTTCGTGGCACTGGGTCAGTTCTTTCAGGTGATCACGCGCTACGTTCTTCAGATCCCGGTCATGGGACTTGAGGAAACGATGCTGTATCCAACGATCTGGCTTTACATTTTCGGGGCGATCAACGCGTCGCGAGAAAACTCTCACATTCGCGCCAACGTCTTGGAGATTTTCATCTCATCCGAGCGGGCACATACAATACTCGCCATCGTCGGCGAGGTGATCAGCCTGATCGTGGGTCTGTGGATACTCAGCTGGGCCTGGGACTATACCCAATATGCCTGGCGGGTCTGGCGCGAGAGCCCGACGCTCTACATCCCCACATTCTACTCGGACGTAGCACTGGTAGTAGGGGTCACATTGATGATGGCTTACACCGCTTGGCATCTCGTCAAACACATCCTCAGCCTGAAGAACGGAACAGTCGCATGATTGAGATTGCACTCCTCGCCATTGCCATTCTGGTGATTACGCTGACGCTCGGCGTGCCGCTGCCCTACTGCTTTGGCGCGGCGCTGATGGTGATGTATTTCATCGGTGATGTGACCATGAAAGGCATGATGCTATGGGGCGTCCAGCAGCTGGGCAACCCGATCCTCCTTGCCATTCCGCTGTTCGTGTTGGCAGGCACGATCATGGCCGAGAGCGGGATTGCCGCGTCGCTTTTGCGGTTCGTGAACGCCTTTGTCGGCCATATCCGTGGCGGCCTCGGCGTGGTTGCGGCTGTGAGTTGTGCGGTCATTGGTGCCATATCGGGGTCGGGCCTGACGGGAATTGCCGCCATCGGCCCCATTCTGATCCCTGAAATGGAGAAACGCGGATATCCGCGGGAATACGCAACGGCGCTGATTGCAAACTCGTCGATCCTTGGGCTTTTGATCCCGCCTTCCGTAACGATGATCGTCTATGGCTGGGTCACCGACACCTCGATTTTGGCCTGCTTTCTTGCCACCCTCGGCCCGGGTCTGCTGATCATGTTCAGCTTTTCAGTGATGAACCTCTGGATGAGCCGCAAGTTCAACCTCATTCTCGATGACAAACCAACCTTCAGCGAACTTTCGTCAGAAGTCGCCAAACGCGGCGTCCATGCGTTTCCAGCCTTGTTGATGCCGATCATCATTCTTGGCGGTATCTATGGCGGGATCATGACGCCGACAGAAGCGGCCGCCGTTGCCGTGATCTATTCGGTGCCGGTCGGGTTTCTGATCTACAAGGGTCTGCGTCTGTCGAACTTTTTTGAAGCGGGCAAAGAGGCCGCCACGGCGGTGGGCGCGATTATGTTCATGATCCTCTTTTCCATGATCCTGAGCCAGATGTTCGTCTACGAGAGCATCCCCCAGCAGATTGTATCAAGCATTTTTGCCATCACAGAAAACAAGATCGTGCTGCTGATCTTCATCAACATCCTTTTGTTTCTGGTTGGCATGGTCGTCAACGACATCACGGCGATTATCCTGATTGCGCCGCTTCTGCTGCCCCTGATGACTGCCATCGGGATTACGCCGGTACAGTTTGCCGCGATTATGGGCGTCAACACCGCGATGGGCGGTGTGACACCGCCTTATGCCTCGATCCTGTATCTCGGCGCGCGGATCGGAAAGGTTAAAGTCACGAAAGTCATTCCGCCCGCGATGTTCCTGATCGTGACCGGCTATGTCCCCGTCGTTTTTCTGACCTCGTTCTGGCCTGACCTGTCTCTCTTCTTGCCACGCCTCTTTGGCTACTAATCACCGGCATTCACCTGACTACCAAACGACACCTAACAAGGAGGAAAACCCATGAAAACGAAACTTCTCGCAACTGCGCTGGCAACCCTGATGGCGGTTTCACCAGCAATCGCCGAAACCCTCAAGATGAGCCACGTGCGCCCACAGGACACGACTATCGACGTTGAACTGCGCACCTTTGCCGCATCGGTTGCCGAGGCAACGGGCGGCGAGATCGATATTCAACTGTTCCCGGCATCTGCGCTTGGTGACTACACTGCCGTGCAGGAACGTATCAGCGTTGGCGCGCTTGATATGGCGACGCAGCCAGCTGCCGCTGCCGCAGACCGGCGCATGCAGATTTCCTCGTTCCCGTATCTTGCGGCGACTTGGGCGCAGGCTCAAACGATCTACGGGCCGGGCGGTGCAGTCCGCGAAGTGATGAACGGATTGTATGCCGAGCAGGATATCACCGTGCTTGCGGCTTATCCTGTCTACTTTGGCGGGATCGCACTTAACGTTGAGAACCCCAATCCGGCCAGCACCGAGCCAAATGGCATCAAAGTGCGCGTACCGGGCATCAAAGCGTTCCAGTTGTTGGGCGAAGCATTGGGCTACATCCCGTCCCCGATCCCGTTTTCCGAAGCCTTCACTGCCGTGCAAACGGGCGTTGTTGACGGTGTGATCGGTTCGGGTGCCGAAGGCTACTACGCATCCTTCCGCGATGTGACGACAACTTATGTTCCGGCCAACACCCACTTTGAAGTCTGGTATATGATCATTTCCAACGAAAGCTTTGCTGCTCTTTCCGACGAAGATCAGGCCACTCTCAAAGAGGAGGCCGCATCATTCGAGGCCACGCGCTGGACCGTGGCTGAGGACGATCAAGCACGCAACGAACAGCGTTTGATTGACGATCTTGGCGCAACCGTTGCCGAGCTGTCCGAGGACGATCTTGCCGCGATGGCATCAAAAGTTCGCGCTGAAGTCTGGCCTGTTGTTCTGGAAGACGTTGGTGTGGATTGGGGTCAGGCGATCCTGGACCAAGTTGCAGCTGCGGCGAAGTAATTGTAACTATCGGGGCGGCATCAAATGTCGCCCCGACACGCCCGAGAGAATTTTCATGACATCAGACTATGCCATTATCGGAGGCGGGATTGTCGGCCTGTCAACGGCCTGGGGCTTGCTCAAGCGCGGGTTGCGGGTCACCGTTCTGGACGGCGACGATGGATCGTTCCGTGCCAGTCGGGGCAATTTCGGTCTGGTCTGGGTGCAAGGCAAGGGCATGGGCGCGCCGGGTTATGCCAGATGGTCGCAACGTTCAGCGGCCGCATGGTCAGACTTTGCAGCAGAGCTGTCAGATGCAACTGGGTTTGACCTCGGCCTTGAACAACGCGGCGGGTATGATTTCCATTTCTCTGAACAGAGCCTCGAGGACATGGTCGCTAAGTATGAAAGGCTGAAAGCCGAACTTGGTGGCGATTATCCTTACGAGGTGCTTGGCCACAACGCGCTTCGGCGCGAAGAACCGGCCATCGGCCCCAAAGTGGCAGGCGCGATCCTGCACCATCAGGACGGTCACGCAAATCCGCTGAAGCTGTTGCGTGCGTTGTCCGATGATGTGCGTCGGCTGGGCGGGGTCATTCTGAATGGCAAACAGGTGACGGATGTCACCAAGACTGATCTTTTCAACATTACCTGCGCCGACGGAACCGAAATACGCGCGCGGAAAACCGTGTTGTCCGCCGGACTGGGTGCCATGTCGCTTGGACCAAAATTGGGGTTCAAAGCGCCAATCAGGCCGCAACGCGGGCAGGTATTGATTACAGAGAAGATGCCAAAGCTCATCAACCGCCCCTCGCTGATTGCGCGTCAGGTCGACGAAGGCGGCATCCAGATTGGGGCGACCAATGAGGAGGTCGGACTGGACGATGGCGTAACCCAGCCGGGTCTGTCTGGTCTGGCCGCAGAAGCCATTGAAGCCTTTCCTGCCTTGGCCAAGGCACAACTTGTGCGCAGTTGGGGCGCGCTGCGGATATTATCGCCCGATGGCTTGCCGATTTATCAACAAAGCACCGAAATGCCCGGTGCCTATCTTGTGACTTGTCACAGCGGCATCACGCTTGCGGCTGCCCATGCCCTTTTCCTGCCGCACTGGTTGGAAGCAGCGGACGAAGCCCCGGATTTGGAGATGTTCAGTGAAGCCCGATTCTAGTTTCCGCGAGTTAACCCCCGCGCCGGATGCGGCTCTGGTCGACGTTCGTTTTGGCACACAGGATTTGCGTCTGCCCACCGGGGAGAACCTTGCAGCAGCTCTTTTGGTCGCTGGCATCATGCCGTTTCGTCAAACACCGGTTTCAGGCGCACCACGAGGGCCGTTTTGCATGATGGGCGCTTGCTTTGACTGTTTGGTGGAAATCGACGGCGTGACGCAGCAGGCCTGCATGCTGGCCGTGACAGCGGGTATGGAAATCAAAATGCCATCCGCAAAAGGGGACCGCAATGCGTGAAGCCGATCTGATCATTGTCGGTGCTGGCCCTGCAGGGATGTCCGCTGCCCGACGCGCGGCAGATTGCGGCCTTACGGTCTTGATACTCGACGAACAGCCTGCCGCGGGCGGGCAAATATACCGTGACGTGGAGCGTGTCAGCGCCCTGCGCGGTAATATCCTCGGCAAGGACTTTACCGATGGGCAAAAACTGACGCAGCGCCTTGACCACGAGAACATCACCCACCTGAAAGGGGCCGTCGTCTGGCAGATCGAAGACGGATCACAGGTGTCCTACACGCAAGCGGGTATCGGGGCGGTTGCCTGTGCCAAACGTATTTTGCTCGCCACCGGCGCGCTGGAGCGGCCGATGCCTTTGCCCGGATGGACCTTGCCGGGCGTCATGACTGCAGGCGCGGCGCAAATCCTTCTCAAACAATCTGGTGTTGCCTGCGAGCGTGCTGTGTTGGTCGGGTCCGGACCGCTGCTTTACCTGATCGCATCGCAAATGGTGCGGGCTGGTGTTCCGCCGCTCGCGCTGGTCGAAACCCAGACGCGTCAGGATTTTATTGGATCCCTCCGGCATCTTGGCGGTGCGTTGCGTGGTTGGCGTTATCTTCTCAAGGGGCAAAAGATGCTTTGGGATTTGCGCCGTGGGAGGATTCCGCGCTACGCGGCTGCGACTGATATCGCCATCGAGGGTGATCAGTTTGCGCAGGCTGTAACCTTCAGCAGTGGTGGCAAGACGCAGCGCATCGCCTGCGATACTGTTTTGCTGCATCACGGCGTTGTGCCGAATACGCAAACGGCACGATCCGTCGACGTTCGCCATCACTGGGACAATCTCCAAGCCTGTTTCGTGCCGGACTGCGACGATTGGGGGCGCACGGACGTTCCCAGAGTTTTCATCGCCGGTGACGGAGCCGGAATTGGAGGAGCAAAGGCTGCAGCCTTTGCAGGCGAAATTGCAGCACTGGCAATCGCGCACGAGCTTGAGACACTCACTCAATCGGAGCGCGATACAGCAGCGCAACCGCTCAGGGCGGGACTGAGCAAAGAGCGCGCCGCGCGCGCCTTTATCGACACCGCCTATCCCGCTTATGCGGGTGCGCTTTCCCCGCAAGATACGACCATCATCTGCCGCTGCGAAGAGGTGACCGCCGGTGACATCAGGCGTTCAGCTGATCTGGGATGCCTCGGGCCAAACCAGACCAAAGCCTTCGGGCGGGCGGGGATGGGTCCGTGTCAAGGGCGCTACTGTGGACTTACAGTGACGCAGATATTGTCCGACGCGCACGGAACTGCCCCTGACATCACCGGCCACTACCGTATTCGCCCGCCAATCAAACCTGTGACATTGGGTGAAATTGCCGCAATGGCGGCATCGGAAACAAGCGAGGATTTACATGGTTGAACGTATTGATACCGCGCAGCGCATGAGCAAAGTCGTTAAGCATAACGGCGTTGCCTACCTATGCGGACAGGTCGGTGAGGGCGCGACTGTAACGGAGCAAACGAAAGACTGCTTGTCGCGCGTTGAGGCATTGCTGGTGAAGGCGGGATCATCGCCCGACCGCATCTTGCAGGCAATTATCTGGCTGTCGGACATGGCAGATTTCGATGAGATGAACGCAGTGTGGGACGCATGGGTGCCAGCCGGAAACGCACCGGCCCGCGCCTGCGGAGAGGCCCGCCTTGCGCGGGATACATTGAAGGTCGAGATTATCGTCACGGCCGCGTACGGCGAATGACCTGTCCAGACGGTCATCAATGAAACTTGTCAAAGCTAGTGTAATTGACGGACGTGCGCCGAACGAAAGTGAATTCACAAGTTGGGCTTTCGGCGGCCCAGACTTTCACTGCAACCGCAAAGTCAGGTGGTGGGTAAACCTACCCAACGCAGACGAAGAGTGAACGCGCTACAGTTGCGCCGGTGTCTGCATTCTTTGACGCGATCATGGCTCTTCGGATGGGTACCTAGTTTACGCTGGCCTCGTCATAGGTTTCGCGGGCGGCATCGATCCTGGACAGGTTTTCCAGTGCCCAATAGCCCAAGGCACTCACCGGCTCTCTGAATGACTGACCCATTTTAGTGAGGTTGTATTCGACTTTCGGCGGGATTGTTGGGTGATAGGTTCGGTTAACAAGACCGTCGCGTTCTAACTCTTTCAAGGTCAGGCTAAGCATCCGTTGCGAGATACCAAGATTGCGCTTGAGCTCATTGAACCGCAGCGTCCCGTATTCGGCCAAAGAGATCACGACAAGTACGCTCCACCGGTCGCCAACACGCGACAGCACACCAATGGAAGGCTTTGATCCCGATACCGTAGACACGATCCTTGGTTTGAAAGAGCGCGGTCAACGGTCGGTTGTGTTGATGCCTTTGGGCTATCGCGCCGAGACTGGCGACTGGTTGCTTCCAATGGAAAAAGTCCGCAAATCCCGCGACAGAATCGTCACGGAGGTCAACTGATTTGGGTATTCTACGCAAACTGTTCCGCGCGACACCGACACCCACAACCGACGGCGCATTCAGCCCTTCACCATTAGCGATAAAGTTGGGAACGTCGCCCACCACGGATTACGACGGTGGGGCTTATGCCGAACCTTATACGGGTGACAGAAACCGTGTGCTAATGATCTGCACCGAAGAACGCGATATGATGATGGCCAACGGCAAAAAGTTCTAGACGGGCAACCATCCCGTCGAGATGGGCCTGCCTATGTTTCACCTTATGAACGCGGGGTTTGAAATTGATATTGTAACGCCCACCGGCGCACCTGTCGCGATCGAGGAATGGGCAATGCCTGCGTATGATGCAGACGTGAAAGGGCTATTTCGCGATTACGCAGATGCCTTTGCAAACCCCGGCAGTCTCGCAGATTTTGTTGCGAACACGATGGACGATACGGTGTCTTATGCTGCTGTTTTTATTCCCGGAGGCCATGGTGCTATGCTCGGGCTGCCAGACAATACTGATGTTGGCGAAGTGCTGCATTGGGCCGATAGGAATGACTTGTTCACTCTCGCGCTATGCCATGGACCTGCTGCGCTTTTGGCTGCAAAGAATGATGAGGGTTTTCTATATGCGGGCTACAAAATGACTGTGTTCCCGGATTCAGTGGACAAACAAACCCCAATGATCGGGTATTTGCCCGGGCCGATGCCATGGTGGGTTTGCGAGAAATTGACCGGCTTCGGCGCACAGATCATAAACACCAAAGCGGATAGTTCATGTCACGTCGACCGCCGCCTGATTACGGGTGCCAGCCCAAAGGCGGCCAATGGTTTTGGTCGGCTATCGGCGACCACTTTGCTGGAAGCTGCAAAGTCGTAACACCTGCCTGCAACGCATATTTCGAACGGAAAAAACCATGACGGATCAAAACACACCACTTCGTATCGACATCGTTTCCGATGTGATGTGCCCTTGGTGCGTCATCGGCTACCGCCAACTTGCCATTGCTTTGGAATCGAGAGGCGTGGATCATGAAATCCATTGGCATCCGTTCGAGCTTAACCCAAACATGCCCGCAACGGGCCAGGATATGCGAGAGCATCTGGTTGAAAAATACGGAACGACGCGGGAACAATCAGATGCGAACCAGGCGAATATGTCGGCGCGCGGTGAAGAGCTTGGTTTTGCATTCCGATTTGAAGACGGATTTCGGATGCACAACACATTCAAAACGCATCAGTTGCTGCATTGGGCGAAAACACAAGACCGTATGCACGACCTGAAACAGGCCCTTTTTGCGGCGCATTTCACCGATGGGCGCAACCTGTCTGATGACGCGGTGTTGGTTGATATCGCCGCTGAGATTGGTTTGGATCCGGCAGAGGCCGCTGCTGTGCTTGTCGATCAACGGTTTGCAGCCAAAGTTCGCCAAGAACAGGCGTTCTGGGCACAACAAGGCATCAGCGGTGTTCCGGCGATGGTCTTTGATCGCCAGCATTTGGTGACTGGTGCGCAGGGCGTTGACAACTATCAAAATATACTTGGTCAGCTGCAAGATATGCGCGCCTGACCTTGCGCAATGTCCGCGTCTAGAGACGTTTGTTTTGGGGTGGAATATTTTCGGGCGTAACGACATGAATAGGAGACATCGTGTTGCAAAGCGGAACGAGCGTGAGCTTGTGATGATGCAAGAAGGCTTGGAACACGTTCTGTAGATCCACGCGAAGGTCATGGTGCAGTACAAAACTGAGACGGCCATCTTCGATTAACCGTCTGTTGTCGTGATCCAGATCGTGGGCCACATAAACATCAGGCAGTGACCCGTTCTGTTCGAGGGCATTCAAAATCGCCGAATTGCCGCCGCCCATCGAATACACGGCACGTATCTGGTCCAGACCTGCGACAATACTCTGCGTGATGCGCGATGTTTCAAAATACACGCCGCTGCCGCCACTTGCATCTATGATGCGCAGGTTTGGACACAGTCGTGTCAGAGTCGCCTTGAACGCCACTTCTCGCTCTTCCTCCCCCAAGAACCGATCATTGCTTCTTGAGGTCAGGACTGTTCCTTCACTGTCGCCGACTGTTTTCGCAATCAGATAGGCCGCCGTGCGCCCTGCGCTTTGATTATCAAGGCCGACATAGGCAAGGCGCTTCGTCGTGGTCAGGTCAGTAACCAACGTGACCACAGGAATGCCTGATGCGATCAATTGATCCACTGCCGCTCTGATCATCGGCAGATCACGCGCTTTGATGCACACGCCATGGCTGCCACGTTTGGCGATGCGCGACAAAGCCGCGGTGACATCGTCTTCGTTCATAACCTCTTGCGCTTGGAACCTTGGACGGCACACGGCGCTCCCAATACGTGGTAACGCCTGTTCTGCGGCTTGCTGTACTTCACGGCTAAAGCGCGTTGGCGCTTCGATCACAAAATCAAAAAACAGACGTCGCCCGCGGGCGGCCAATTGTGCCTCTTGTCCTTCAAGTTCTGAAATGGCTGCAGCAACACGTGCCTTGGTTTGCGGGCTGACATTCGCGCGATTGTTTAGCGCACGGTCAATTGTCGCGGTGCTGAGTCCCGACTGTCTGGCAACTTCTTTAATTGGAAACCGATGTGTCATTTGATGTGTTTCTGATGTTTTTTGCAGAACCAATCAAGGCTCGTTTCTGCATAATGAGCGCGACAGAGGGAGAAATTTAATGAAGCACGAGATCGAAACTGATGCAGGGTTTTTTGATAGTGCGGCATGTGATCTGAACGCATTCACTGCGCTCATCGATCAAACTGCGGACGCGTCAACGGTTCCGAACGCCGACGACATCCAAAAGAATGTCCCGATTTATGACATGTCCAGATTGCGTCCATCGCTTGAGGACAAAGAACGGCGTCGGACAATTATGGCCGAATGGGCGCGCGTCCTTCAGGCGGGCGCGGGTGTTCTGGTTCTGCGCGAGGCTTACGCCGACACTGTCGTCCTGGACGAGGCCACTGCGATCTACGAGCAGATCATTGCATCAGAAAAACTGGCAAGCGGCGGCGGAGGTGACCATTTCGCGGCGTCGGGGTCCAATGACAGGATATGGAATTCTTTGCAAAAGCTGTGCGAAGAGGCTCCGGATGTATTTTTACGATATTTCGCTAATACATCTATCACTACGGCGTGCGAGGCATGGCTTGGTCCGAATTATCAGATGACAGCCCAGATCAATCTGGTTCATCCCGGCGGTGCGGCGCAGCAAGCCCACAGAGACTATCACCTCGGCTTTCAAACGGCCGAGATTAGTGCGGAATATCCTGCGCATGTTCACGACCTTTCACCTGCTTTGACGTTGCAAGGTGCCGTCGCACATTGTGACATGCCGGTTGAAAGTGGCCCGACAAAGCTCTTGCCGTTCTCGCAACTTTACCGCGCAGGTTATGCCGCGTGGCGACGGGACGATTTTAGGGCGCTGTTTGAGGAGCGTTACATTCAATTGCCGCTGGCGAAAGGGGATGCTTTATTTTTCAACCCTGCGCTCTTTCATGCAGCCGGCGCAAATACGAGCAGTGATGTTCACCGGATGGCCAACTTGTTGCAGGTGTCGTCTGCGTTCGGGCGTGCCATGGAAACGGTAGACCGCGATAAGATGTGCAAATTGCTGTATCCCCATGCGCTGGCCGCACACCAGAACAGTACATTGGGCGTTTTAGCCCTAGAGGCTGCAATTGCTGCGACTGCGGAAGGATATTCATTCCCGACCAATTTGGACCGCGATCCCCCCAAAGACGGGCTTGCACCTGAAACCCAACAAGCGCTGTTCTCGCGTTCCATTGTTAAGGGGTTGAGTGCAAAGGAGTTTGTAGAAAATCTAGATAAAATGCGGGCCAAACAACTTGCATAGCTTCAAGCTGGAGACGAGACCGCGCCGGGTGTGGCGCGGTCTTGGAAATGGCTACTTAAGCGCCGCGCAGAAGGTCTGGATGCGGGTGCAGGCCTCTTTGAGGTTCTCGTCCGAGGTCGCGTAGCTGACGCGGAAGTTGGGACTTAGGCCGAAGGCCGCGCCGAAGACGACTGCGACGCCGTGTTCTTCCAGCAGGGCGGTGGCGAAGGTTTCGTCATCCTCGATTTTGGTGCCTGCGGCGGTGGTCTTGCCGATGCATTCCGCGATGGAGGGGTAGACGTAGAACGCGCCCTCCGGCGTCGGGCAGGTGATGCCTTCGGCGGCGTTCAGCATTTCGACGACCATGTTGCGGCGGCGCACGAAGGTCTCGTTGTTGGGGGCAAGGAAGTCCTGCGTGCCGTTCAGCGCCTCGACCGCCGCCCACTGGCTGATGGAGCAGGGGTTGGAGGTGGATTGCGACTGCACCTTGCGCATAGCCCCGATCAGCTTTTCGGGGCCAGCGGCATAGCCGATGCGCCAGCCGGTCATGGCGTAGGCTTTGGAGACCCCGTTGACCGTCAGCGTGCGGTCGTAGAGGGCGGGCTCCACCTGCGCGGGGGTGCAGAACTTGAAGTCGTCATAGGCGAGGTGTTCATACATGTCGTCGGACATGACCCAGACATGGGGGTGGCGCATGAGCACATCGGTCAGCTCTTTCAGCTCGTCCCACGAATAGCCCGCGCCGGTGGGGTTCGACGGCGAGTTGAAGATCAGCCATTTGGTCTTGTCGGTGATCGCGGCCTCAAGCTGGTCGGCGGTCAGCTTGAAATTGGTCTGAAGGGACGCTTCGGCGATCACGGGGGTGCCGCCCGCCAGCAGCACCATGTCGGGATAGCTGACCCAATAGGGGGCGGGGATCACGACCTCGTCGCCCTCGTTCAGGGTCGCCATCAGCGCGTTGTAGAGGATCTGCTTGCCGCCAGTGCCGACCGAAACCTGGGCGGGGGTATAGTCCAGCCCGTTGTCGCGCTTGAACTTGGCGCAGATCGCCTCTTTCAGCTCGGGGATGCCGTCGGGGGCGGTGTATTTTGTCTTGCCGTCGGCGATGGCCTGCACGGCGGCGTCCTTGATGTTCTGGGGCGTGTCGAAATCCGGCTCGCCCGCGCCAAGGCCGATCACGTCCTTGCCTGCGCGTTTCAGCTCTGCGGCTTTCTGGGTCACGGCAATGGTCGGTGACGGTTTTACGCGGGAAAGAGTCTCGGAAAGGAAGGACATGTGACGCCTCGTCAGGTTGAACAATGGACAAGAGGGTCTTACGGATAGGCCCGAACGCAATCAAGCGATAACGCCCTTGCAAGGAGCCGGAAATGGACGACCAAGACACCTATTTCAGCAACGATAACGCCACATTCGGGGATCGGGTCGCAGCCGCGCGCGACGCGCAGGGGCTGACGCAGGAAGATTTTGCCAAGAAGTTGGGTGTGAAGCTGAAGACGGTCCGCGGCTGGGAAGACGACGTGGACGAACCGCGCGCGAACCGTTTGTCGATGATGGCGGGGATGATGAATGTCTCCATGCGCTGGCTGTTGACCGGCGAGGGGGACGGTCTGGACGCGCCTGTGGGTGAGGTGGAATTGTCGGGTGACGTCAAGGATGTGCTTTTGGAAATGCGCCGGACCAAGGCGGAATTCGCGCGGCTGGCGGATCATCTGGGGCGGCTGGAGAAGCGTCTGGGCACCCTGTTGCGGACGCCGGAATGAAGGAGCTTGGTCCCGAAGGCGAGCCGCGTGAGACGAAGCTGCGGCGGCTGAAGCTTCGGTCCATGCGGCGCGGCATCAAGGAGATGGATTTGATCCTTGGCGGCTTTGCTACGCATGGGCTTGACGGGCTGTCGGATGCCGATCTGGCGCTTTATGACGAGATGCTGAGCGAGAGCGACCACGACATGTACCAATGGGCCTCGGGGCAGGCAGCAGCACCGGAGCGGTTCGCAGGGCTGATTGAGCAAGCGGTTAAGGGATCGAAGATCTTTTAGCGAAGATTTTCCCGCATTTAACCGTTTATTGGTGATTCTCCGACTATTCCGGCTATGCGAGCACCCGCAGTCGGAGAACAAAATATGAGTATGCACAACCCCGTCGCCAGCCCACAGGCTCGCATGTTTATGACCGGATATCTGGAAAGCCTTGCCTTGGTAGAGCGGTTACACAGGCTTCTGCTGGACGTGATCAAGGACGAGTTTGAGCGGTTGGGTGTCCTCGACATCAATTCGGTCCAAGCGCTGCTTCTGTTTAACATCGGCGAGAACGAAGTGACCGCAGGCGAGTTGAAATCGCGCGGCTACTACCAGGGATCGAACGTGTCCTACAACCTCAAGAAGCTGGTGGAGATGGGCTATATGCACCATCAGCGCTGCGAGATTGACCGGCGTTCGGTGCGCGTGCGCCTGACCGAAAAGGGCCGCGAGGTGCGCCAGCATGTGACCGATCTGTTCGAACGGCACGCGATTGGTCTGGAAGAAAACGGCATCCTCGGCAATGACGGGATTGATACCATCAATCATTCGCTGCACCGGATGGAGCGGTATTGGTCAGATCAGATCAGATATATCTATTGAGATGAAATCAACGGGATTTCGCAGCATCGCGGCGTGCCTCGATCTCGGCGAGGCGGGCGCGCGCGCGACGCGATTGCCAGACGGACAGTGCGACAAGGCCGATCAGGATCACGATGGTGATGGCATAGGCGGACAGCACGGTGTCGGCGTATTTTCCAAGATCGGGCATGATGCGTCCTTTAGAGGGCTGCGGTTAGCTAAGGCGCTCGCGCGCGATCAAGGCGCCCGCGCGGCGGATACGGATTTCGGTGCGGGTGCGCAGCAAGACCAGCGCAAGGAACAAAAGCACGAATCCGGCGATTGAAACGAGCAGCGGCAGGTAGAAGACGTCGGCGACGTTTTCCTCCTTATCCAGCGACAGGGACGCGCCTTGGTGCAAGCCTTGGTTCCAGAAATTGACCGCGTAGCGTGACAGCAGCGCGAAAACGGAGCCGACGAGGCACAGGACCGAGGTGAGGTCGGCGGCGGTGTCGGGATTCTCGATCGCGGCCCAAAGCGCCATGTAGCCAAGGTAGAACAGGAACAAGATCAGGAACGACGTCAGGCGCGGGTCCCATGCCCAATAGGTACCCCACATCGGTTGGCCCCAGATCGCACCGGTGATCAATGCGATAAGTGTCATGGTCAGGCCAATCGGTGCCGCAGCCTTGGCGGCAAGGGCGGAGACATGGTGGCGACGGATCAGCCAGATCAGCGAGGTGACCAGCATCATCAGCCACGCGTTGATTGCCATCAGCGCGCTGGGCACATGCAAATAGATGATCTTGACGGTGGAGCCTTGGCGGTAGTCGTCCGGGGTAAAGAAGAACCCCCAGATCAGGCCAATGACCAGACACAGCAAAGACAACACAGCCACCGTTGGCAATAGCTTGCCAGATGTCTGCATGAAGCGGGTCGGATTTGCGTATTCCCAGATCGACATGGGCTACTGTTATGGGATGCTTTCGCGCGGGGCAATGGGATTTGCGGCGGGCCAAATGTCACATTCGCGCGTGTTCTAGCGCAGGTTCATCCGAAGGGCGGCGGCGGAGGCGAAGGGCAGCAACGCCGCACAGCCCGCAGTGATAGCCGCAAGCAGGAGCAGGGCGGTGGTGGCGGGCAAGCCCTCGGCCCCGCGGCGCACGGCCTCGGCGCCGAAAATCAGCGTCGGCATATAGAGCGGTAGCACCAGCAAAGAGACCAGCAACCCGCCGCGTTTCAGGCCTACGGTCAGCGCCGCGCCGAAGGTGCCGAGCATGGAAAGGGCGGGGGTGCCGATAGCGAGAGAGGCCACCAACCAGAGGGTTGCGCCGCTTGGCATGCTGAGCAAAACGCCAAGGAATGGGGCGGCGATAGTCAATGGTAGTCCGGTGGTCAGCCAGTGGGACAACGCCTTGAGTGTTGCAGCGGCCTCCAGCGGCAGGGGTGCTGTGGCGAGCAGGTCGAGCGTTCCATCCTCGTAGTCAAGCTGGAAGATGCGGTCGAGCGACAGCAGGCAGGACAACAGCGCGCCAACCCACAGGATGCCGGGGGCGATGCGGGACAGGATGTCGGAGTTTGGCCCGACGCCGAAGGGCACCAGCACCACGAGGATCAGGAAAAAGGCGAGGCCAAGGCCGAAGCCACCGCCCGCGCGGATGGCGAGTCTCAGGTCGCGGCGGAGGAGGGCGATCATAGGAACGCCTCGTCCAGAAAGGGATCATCAGAAGGGGTGTCTTGCAGGATTGCGCGGTAAGGCGAGAGGTCGAGCGTGCGCGCGGAGGGCAAGCCGAGGTCGATATGGGTGGCCAAGATGGCGGAACCACCCTGTGCCAGATGCGCGGTGATGGCGGCGGCGAAGCGGGCGACGTTTTCAGTGTCGAGCGAGACCGTGGGTTCATCCAGCGCCCAGATTGAGCGTCTTGTGAGCATCAGGCGCGACAGTGACAGGCGACGTTTTTGACCGGCGGAGAGATCTTGGGCGCGGCGCGTGAGCAGGCTTTCCAGATCGAAGGTTTCAACGGCGGGGGTTATATTGTGGGTGCCGAAGATATCGGCCCAGAATTGCAGATTTTCTTCGACACTTAGTTGCGCCTTTAACCCGTCCGCATGGGCGGCGTAGGCGACATCCTCGATCGAGAAATTGAGCACGCCAGAAACGGGTGGTGTCAGGCCCGCCAAACAGCGCAGCAGTGTAGTCTTGCCCGCACCATTGGGCGCACGTAAGATCAGCGCCTCACCCGCTGCGACTTCGAAAGTTACGCCAGTGAGCACTGTTACCTCGCCACGTCGGCAGGCCAGATTTTCGACACCAAAATTCATCGAAACACGCCTAGCGCATCGGTTGCGTGGCGAAAACAGGTAAAAATGTATGCAATAGTATACAAAAAGTGGTAGAAGGGTGTTATGCCCCCTTGATCGCCTGTAAAACTTGGGGCATGACCGCTCCAGAATTCACTTTCCATATCCAAACGGGAGTCCCAGCTATGCCTATCGTCGTCGGACAAGACACCGCCAAGACCCGCCGCAGCTTAAGTGCCGGTGGCAAAACCTTCGCTTATTATTCGATCAAGGCGGCTGAAGAAGCTGGCTTGGGCGACTTCTCCAAACTGCCCGCCGCGCTGAAAGTGGTGCTGGAAAACATGCTGCGGTTTGAAGATGGGAAAACGGTTCATGTCGACGACATCAAGGCGTTCTCGGACTGGGCCAAGCAAGGCGGCAAGAACCCCAAGGAAATCGCTTACCGTCCCGCCCGCATCCTGCTGCAAGACTTCACCGGCGTGCCTGCCGTGGTCGATCTGGCTGCGATGCGCGACGGGTTGAAAAACCTTGGGGGTGATCCTGAAAAAATCAACCCGCTGAACCCTGTTGATCTGGTTATCGACCACTCGGTCATGATTGACGAGTTTGGCAACCCGCGCGCGTTCCAGATGAACGTCGACCGTGAATACGAGCGCAACATGGAGCGCTATACCTTCCTGAAATGGGGTCAGTCCGCGTTTAACAACTTCCGCGTTGTGCCGCCCGGCACCGGCATCTGTCACCAGGTGAACCTTGAGTATCTGTCCAAGACCGTTTGGTCGGACAAGGACCAAAGTGGCGAGATGGTGGCCTATCCTGATACGCTTGTCGGCACCGACTCTCACACCACCATGGTTAACGGGGCTGCTGTTCTGGGCTGGGGCGTTGGCGGCATTGAGGCCGAGGCCGCGATGCTGGGCCAGCCGATTTCCATGCTGATCCCTGAAGTTGTGGGCTTCGAGTTGACAGGGGCCATGGTCGAAGGCACCACCGGCACTGACCTCGTGCTGAAAGTGGTAGAGATGCTGCGCGAGAAGGGCGTGGTTGGTAAGTTCGTGGAATTCTACGGCAAGGGCCTCGACAATCTGCCACTGGCAGACCGTGCGACGATCGCCAACATGGCACCGGAATACGGTGCGACCTGTGGCTTCTTCCCGATTGATGACGAGACGCTGCGCTACCTCACCAATACCGGCCGCGAGGAAGAGACCATCGCGCTGGTTGAAGCCTATGCCAAAGAGAACGGCTTCTGGCGAGGTGCGGATTATGCCCCGATCTACACCGATACGCTAAGCCTTGATATGGGCACCATCGTTCCGGCCATCTCTGGCCCGAAACGCCCGCAGGACTACATCTCGCTTGATCAAGCCGCAAAAGCCTTTGGCGAGTACATCAAAGGTCAGCGCCCCGAGAAAAGTGCGCCGACAGACGAGAAAAAAGAATGGACGGGCGAGGGCGGACAACCGGCTCCGACGCACATTCCGGGTGATGTTGGTCATCACAAATCCCATGCCGTTAAAGGTCAGGATTACAGATTGCATGACGGCTCCATCGTGATCGCGTCGATCACATCCTGCACCAACACCTCGAACCCTTATGTGATGATCGGGGCAGGGCTTGTGGCACGCAAGGCGCGTGCGCTGGGTCTGACCCGCAAGCCTTGGGTGAAAACCTCGCTGGCGCCCGGCTCTCAGGTGGTTTCGGCCTACCTGGAAGCCGCAAACCTGCAAGAGGATCTGGATGCCATCGGCTTCAATCTTGTGGGCTACGGCTGCACCACCTGTATCGGCAACTCTGGCCCCATTGCGCCGGAACTGTCCGAAGCCGTCAACGAGGGCGACCTGATCGCCACTTCCGTATTGTCAGGCAACCGCAACTTCGAAGGGCGCATCAGTCCCGACGTGCGCGCGAACTACCTCGCCTCGCCTCCGCTGGTTGTGGCCTATGCCCTGGCTGGCGACATGAATATCGACATCGCCAAAGATCCGTTGGGCCAAGACAAGGATGGCAATGACGTCTACCTGAAGGACATCTGGCCAACCTCAAAGGAAGTCGCCGATCTGGTCGAGCAAACCGTCACCCGCGAAGCGTTCCGCGAAAAATATGCGGACGTGTTCAAAGGCGACGAAAAGTGGCAGGGCGTGGAGACGACGGACAGCCTGACCTATGACTGGCCTGCGACGTCCACCTATGTGCAGAACCCGCCCTATTTCCAAGACATGTCGGCAGAGCCGGGCGTGATCGCGGACGTGGAAGGGGCCAAAGTTCTGGCCGTTCTGGGCGACATGATCACGACCGACCACATCTCCCCTGCGGGCTCGTTTGCGCAAAGCAGCCCTGCGGGTCAGTACCTGATCGAGCGTCAAGTGGCCCCACGCGAGTTCAACTCTTACGGCTCGCGCCGTGGTAACCACGAGATCATGATGCGCGGCACGTTCGCCAACATCCGCATCAAGAACGAGATGCTGGACGGGGTCGAAGGTGGCTACACCAAAGGGCCGGACGGCGAGCAAGCGTCGATCTTTGACGCGGCGATGGCGTACCAAGAGCAAGGGACACCGCTGGTTGTCTTCGGGGGCGAGCAATACGGCGCTGGTTCCTCGCGTGACTGGGCTGCCAAAGGCACCGCACTTTTGGGCGTCAAAGCCGTCATTGCGGAAAGCTTCGAGCGTATTCACCGCTCCAACCTTGTTGGTATGGGTGTGATCCCGTTCGAGTTCACCGGTGGCGACAGCCGCAAATCGCTTGGTCTGACCGGCGAGGAAACAGTGAATATCACTGGCCTTGAAGGCGATCTGAAGCCGCTATCCGACGTGCCTTGCGAGATCACCATGGCGGATGGCACGGTTAAAAACATCACGCTGAAATGCCGGATCGATACAGCCATCGAAAAGGAATACATCGAGCATGGTGGCGTTTTGCACTACGTGCTGCGTGACTTGGCTGTGTCCTAACCATCTGAGTTGAAAATTCGGCCCGCCGCGAGATCATCGCGGCGGGCCTTTTTTATGTGGCAAGGGTTCCTTTCGAGCCGCGCTAAAGGCAGTATCAAGGCATGAAGAATTTCCCCGACCTACCGCCGATTTGGCTGCTGTTGTTTATGGGTGTGAACTGGGTTGCCGCGCGCTTTTTGCCATGGCGCGTCGATGCGCCCCTGCTTGAAGTTGTGAGTTGGGGCGGGATCGCCATTGGACTGGTGTTGATCGCGTGGTCGGCGGTTTGGTTCTGGCTGCGCAAGACCACAATCGAGCCACATCACACGCCCCAAAACCTGATCGTTGAAGGACCGTACCAGCTATCGCGCAATCCCATCTATGTGGGCATGGCAATTATTCTGGCCGCCGCCGTGGTGGGGCGGGGGCAAGTTTTGTGCCTGATCCTGATCCCGCTTTTCGTTATGATCATAAACAAGCGTTTCATTGTGCCGGAGGAAGCCTCCCTTCGGGCGGTGTTCGGGGCCGAGGCCGAGACTTATATGCAAGCCACACGGCGATGGCTCTGACACACTGCTCGCAAAGGCTTGATTGGCGCGCGATGGAGTGACAGCCTAGATAGGAAGACGTCGCATATGGAAATCCGAGATTGATATGATCAAACGCCTAACCGCCGCCGCACTTGCCTCATTAACCTTGGCCAGCGCCACGCCAGCCCTTGCCGGTGGACCTGTGGTGGTAGAGCTGTTCACGTCGCAAGGCTGCTCGTCCTGCCCGCCGGCTGATGCGATATTGGGCGAGTTGGCAGACCGCGAAGACGTCATCGCGTTGAGCCTGCATGTGGATTATTGGGACTACCTTGGCTGGGTTGATGAATTTGCCGACCCCGCACATACGGCGCGACAGCGCGGCTATGCCCGTGCGGCCAAAAGTACGATGATCTACACGCCCCAGATGGTCATTGGTGGAACGGATCAGATCGTTGGCACCAAGGCCATGCAACTGGCCAAATTCATTGACCAGCACAAGAATGCGCCGGAGATGGTTTCGTTGAAGCTAAGCCGTGACGGCTCTGGCGTTTTGCAAATTTCAGCCCGACGGATCGGGGACCTGCCAAGCGACATGCTGGTTCAGGTCGTGCGCTACATGCGCGAACGGGTTGTTAGCATCCGCTCCGGCGAGAACGCGGGCAAGGATGTGACCTACCATAATGTGGTGGAAAGCATGGTTTCGGTCGGCGACTGGAATGGTGATGCAGACCTGAACATGCAGGCGGACGCACCGGGGGATCACCCGGCGGTGGTTCTTATTCAGGACGGATCGTCCGGCCCCATCTTGGCTGCGGCGAGAATCGAGTGACGCAGCTCTGCTTGCTCGGGCTTCCAGCGGCGGTGAATCCAGAACCACTGATCCATGTGTTTGCGCACCAATGCCTCCAGTGAATCGTTGAGCGCCTGCGTCATCTCAACGGGTGTCGAATGGGGGATGGGCGCTTCACAAACCACCTCGAAATCCAGACCGTTCGGTTGGCGTATTCCGTAAACGGGAATGACCAAAGCCTTGTATTTCAAGGCCAGATCCGCGGCGGACAAGGCCGTCGGGGCGGGCTTGCCGAAGAAGGTTAAATCCTCCCCGTCCCACATGTACTGGTCGACCAGAAAGCCTGCCATGCCGCCGCCCCGCAGGAATTTGATTAATCCTGCCAATCCCTGACGCCCTCGCGGGAAGACCGGCGTGCCGACCTTGCTGATCGCGGCGACGTAATGCGGGTTAAAGAACCCGTTGTTCATTTCACGGTAGAGCGCGCCGACGTTGAACCCTGCTGCAATCAGCGCCGCGCGCGGGGCATCGTAATTTCCGAAATGTCCGGTGACGAGGACGACGGGTCGCCCGTCTGCATGCGCTTGGCGAAGCGCCGCCACTCCTTCTCCAGTAAGGGGCGCGTGTTTGAAACGGTCGGTGAAGCCTTTGCCGGAATATATCTCGATCAGCGTGCGGCCAGCATTGTCGGGGACTGCGCGGGCGAGGCGGTCCACCTCGGCTTGCGGCATGTCGGGGCAGACATAGGCGAGGTTCTCGCGCACCCGTTTGGAATAGCCCGCCAAGGGGGCCACGATGCGCGACACGATCCAGCCCGCCAGTGGCACCCGCCAGCGATAGGGCACAGCGAGTGCAATGCCGATCACGCCTCGAATGGCCAGATAGGAGACGAATTCGCCCACGCCGCGGCGCGCTGTTGCTGTGTTGCCTAATGCCATGTGTTAGCTGGTTTTAACCCGTGTTTCACGGTGCCAGACATAAAGCCCGGCCCCGACGATAACAAGCGCCCCGATATAGACGGGGCCGTCGGGGTAATTGTCGAAGAACACCACGCCCCAGACGGTTGAAAAAATCAATGCCACATAGGTGAACGGTGCAAGGAGCGACGCGGGGGCCATGGACAACGCGCGGATCAGCAGCAATTGGCCCATGGTGCCAAGCAGGCCGACGCCAAGCATGTAGGGCAGGTCGGAGGCCTCCAGTGGTTGCCAGAAGAACGGGACCATGACGCACAGAACCAGCGTGGCGACGGTGCCGGTGTAGAAAAGCGACGTCCAGACATCCTCGCCCCGCCCCGCATAGCGGGTGGCGAGCGCGTAGCTGGAATAGCAGATGGTGCCGCAGAGCGTCAGCAGCGCATAGGGGGTGAAGGCATCCGTGCCGGGGCGCAGAACAATCATCGCGCCGAGAAGGGCAACCGCCGCCGCCGCTGCACGGCGAAAGCCGAAAGTTTCGCCAAGGAACACCGCCGCGCCGACCATGATGAAAATAGGACTGATTTGCATGAGGGCCGTGGTCTCGATAAGCGACATCTTCTTGAAACCGAAGAAGAAAAATCCCGTGGTGGCGAGCAGTGCAAAGGCGCGAAACACTTGCAGGCCAAGGCGCTGCGTATGGACCACCGAGCGCAGTCGCGGCAAAACGATGAGCGCGACGACCACCATCTGCACCGTGTAGCGTGCCCAAAGCGTTTGCACCGTGTCCACGCGGGTGGAGAGCGCCTTGGCGCAGACATCCATCAGGGTGAACATGAGGGTGGCCGCGATCATCAAGGCGATGCCCCGCGCGACGTTGTTTTCCGCCATCAGGGCGCTTTAGGCAGTCCGGTGCCGATCATGCTGTCGCGGGTGACCAGCTTGGCGAGGTCCTCGGCGGTCAGGTTTTCGGTGCCTTCGGGGCGCGCGGGCAGCACGATGTAGCGCATGTCGGCGGTGCTGTCGTGGACGCGTAGAGTCATGTCGGCGGGTAGCTCGACACCAAACTCGCGCAGCACCGCACGTGGTTCGCGCACCGCGCGGGAGCGGTACTCGCGGGTCTTGTACCAGTCAGGCGGCAGGCCAAGCAGATTGCGCGGATAGCAGGAGCAGAGCGTGCAAACGATCAGGTTGTGGGTGTCTGACGTGTTCTCGACTGCCACCAGATGCATTGGGCCAATGTCGAAGCCCATTTCGCGGGCGGCGTCGGAACCGTTTTCCAGCAAGCGTTGCTTGAATTCGGGATCGGTCCATGCGCGGGCGACCACGGCGGCTCCGTTGGCGGGGGAGCGGGCGTCCATCGCGTCGATCTGCGCTTGGATTTGCGCAGGGGTCAGTTCGCCCTTTTCGACCATTAGCTCGCGGATGGCGATTTCCATGGTCTGCCAATAGGTCAGCTGTCCGTCATTGTCCTTGCGATACGGGTGGCCGGAGGGGGACAGGTGGTCATGGTCGTGATGATCATGGGGCATCTTGGTCGATCCAATGCTCGTAGATTTCGGCGTCCAGCGTGTCTTGCGGGGCTTCGGCGTCGGGCCAGATATGACCCATCTCGAAGCGCACACGGTAGAGGGTGCGCGTTGGGGCAGGGACCATGTAGGCCAGTTGTTCGGGATTCTTGAACGGTCCGAGGACACGCTCCACAACGCCGGTTTTGCCGCGCAGGTAATGTGGCGTGCGGATGTGGCCCAAGGGGGCCATGGTCTTGATGCGGACCTTGGTGCCTGGTGACAGGGTCACGACTGCACCGCGCCGTAGGTATCACCGCGGGCTTTGACCTCTTCCATCTTGGTGCCGAGTTCTTCCAGTGAGTAGACGCCCGCCTCGATCAGGTTTTGATTGAGGGATGTGACCCAACGCTCGTAATAGGTCATGCTCTCGAACGCCTGCTCGCCCATGTCCTCCAAAGCGCGACGCAACCCGTCGACGGTGAAATGGCCGCGCTGCTGCCCAAGGATTACCAGCGCATCGACGCGCTTTTCCCAGATGGCAAAGTCGTGGCCATCCATGGGGACGGGACCAGCGGCGTCGCCGCCCATATCGTGCCAGCGGTGTTGCGGATCATCCATGTGCTAGTCTTTCGCGAGTGCGTCGATCTGGGGGCCAAGCTGCGGCATCGGGAAGCCTGCCTTGTCCAGCGCATCCAGAATGTCGGCAGTGGGTTGTTTGCCCGCCTCTGCCAAGGCCCAGACGATGGCGGAGCGCGTGCCGGAAGCGCAATAGGCGAGCGCTTTGCCGTCAGCTTTCTGTGCTTCGACATTGTCCATTGTAAGCTGCCCCATAACCACGGGATTGTCGCAAAAAGTCAAACCAGCGGCTAACACGACCTCCTCGATATCGTCGGGCTTGTCGCCAGGGGCGCTTTCGGCCGAGGGGCGATTGCAGATGATATGAGTGAAGCCTTCGGCTTTGATCGCCTCGATGTCCGAGATGTGGATTTGAGGTGTTACTGCGAAGTCGGGGGAGAGTGTGCGAATGTCCATGGCTACCAGTTACTTCGGGTTGAGGCGCGCGTCTAGCTTTGTGCGAAGCGTTCTTCGAGGAAGGCTTGCAATGCGGCGAAGGCGCGGTCGTTTGAGGAGCGTGCATAGGCCATGCCTGCTTCGGGGCTTTGCGCGGCCGGATTGGTGAAGGCGTGGCTGGTATGGCCGAAGGCCAGCATCTGCCAGTCGTCGCAATGCTTGGTGAGTTCTTTGGCAAGACCCACTGCCTGATCCGGCGTGGCGAGCGGGTCGTCCCAGCCGTGAAGCACCAGAACGGAGGTGTTCATCTTGGAACAGCCGGATGGCGGCGCGTCGAAGATGCCGTGGAACGGGACGACGCCCGCGAGTGTGGCACCGGAGCGGGCGAGGTCCAGCACCGCCTTGCCGCCGAAACAGAAGCCGATGGCCGCAATGTTCGATTTGTCTGCGTCCGGCAGGGCGCGAGCGGTGTCCAGCGCGGCTTGCATCCGCATCAAGAGCGTTGCGCGGTCGGCTTGCAGGACATGCATCATCTCCGAGGCTTGCGCGTCGTCGTGGGCGGTGCGGCCCTCGCCGTAATAGTCCACGGCGAAGCCGATATAGCCCAAGCTTGCCAGCCAGTCCGCCTTGCTGCGGGCGAAATCATCAAGACCGTGATAGGCGGGGGTGACGATCACGACGGGGTGCGGGCCTGCGCCTTCGGGGCGGGCGACGTAGCCTATGCACTCGGTGTCTTTGGCCGTGTAGCGAAGTTCGGTCATCAGACTTTCTCCTGCGTATATTTGCGAAGCTCGGCGCGGGCGACTTGACGGCGATGTACAGCGTCGGGACCGTCGGCAAGGCGCAGCGTGCGTAGATGTGCCCATTGGCGGGCGAGGGGGGTGTCTTGGGAAATACCCTGCGCGCCAAACATTTGCACGGCTTGGTCGGTGATTTCCAACGCAATACGCGGCGCCTCGACCTTGATCTGGCTGATCCACGGCGCGGCGGCGCGGGCGTCGCCTTGGTCCATCATCCATGCGGCCTTGAGGCAGAGCAGGCGAGCCTGTTCGATCTGCATGCGCGCATTGGCGATATAGTCGTAGTTGCCGCCAAGCTGCGCCAGCGGTTTGCCGAAGGCCTCGCGCGATAGCGAGCGGCGGATCATCAGCTCCAGCGCTTTTTCGGCCATGCCGATGGCACGCATGCAGTGGTGGATGCGGCCGGGGCCAAGACGACCTTGCGAAATTTCGAAACCGCGCCCTTCGCCCAACAGCATGTTTTCGGCAGGGACGCGGACATCGGTGAAGCGAATATGCATATGGCCGTGCGGGGCCTCGTCATCGCCGTAGACCTCCATCGCGCGGAGTTTTTCGATGCCGGGCGTGTCGGAGGGCATAACGATCATCGAGTGCCGTTGGTGCTTCGGTCCGTCGTGGGACGTTCGCACCATAACGATGTAAACTGCACAGCGGGGATCGCCCGCACCCGTTGCCCACCACTTATCGCCGTTGAGCACGTAGTCGTCACCGTCGCGCACACAGGACAGCGCGATGTTGGTCGCATCGGAGGAGGCCACATCAGGTTCGGTCATGAGGTAGGCGGAGCGGATATCCCCCGCCAGCAGCGGCTTCAGCCACTGCGCCTTCATGGCGTCGGAGCCGTATTTCTCGAACACTTCCATGTTGCCAGTGTCGGGGGCGTTGCAATTAAAGGTTTCGGGGGCAAGGTGGGCTTTGCCCATTTCCTCGGCCAGATAGGCGTATTCGACGGTTGAGAGCGCGTGGCCTGTGACGGGCGACCACAGGTTCCACAGGCCCGCCGCCTTGGCCTTGGCTTTCAACCCTTCGATGATCTCGCTTTGGCGTGGGGTGAATTCCCAGCGATTGCCGACCTCGACTTCAGAGAAATACTTGGCATCAAGGGGCGCGATGTCATCGCGTACCATTTCGATCACCGCGTCGCGGATGGGGCGCAGTCTGGCGCTGATCCCTAAATCCATAATGTGCCTCCTGAGATTTGTGCAGAGGGTCGGCGGCAGAGCGGCGCTTGTCAATCGCGCAAAGCGGGGTAATGTCGGCATATGGGCGGGACCACAGATTTAATGATTGCCAGCTTGAACCCCTACCTTGCCGCGCAGATGCCGGAGTTAGGGGATATCAAACGCCTTGAAAAATTCGGGACTGGTCAATCGAACCCGACCTACAAAATGATTACCGACACGGGCAGCTTTGTGCTGCGGTCAAAACCTCCGGGCGTTTTGCTGAAATCCGCGCATCTGGTCGAGCGGGAGTTCGAAGTCATGGCGGGTTTGGCCCAGACCCCTGTTCCCGTGCCGAAGATGCTGCACATGGCGACTGACGAGGCGTCCCCGTTGGGGCGCGCCTTCTTTGTGATGGAATATCTGGAGGGCCGCATTTTCTGGGACCCGAGCTTGCCTGAGGCGACTTCGGACGAACGTGGCGCGATATATGACGCAATGGCCGATACGCTGGCGGCATTACATAGCGTCGATGTCGCTGACGTGGGCTTGAGCAGTTTCGGCAAGCCGGGGAATTACTTTGCGCGGCAGATTGATCGTTGGTCGCGGCAATACCTTGCCTCGGTCGATACACCGGATCGCGGGATGACAGGCATCATGGCATGGTTGGAGCTGCATTTGCCCGATGATGACGGGCAGGTGGCATTGGTGCATGGGGACTACCGGTTGGACAACATGATGTTCGCGCAAGATGCGCCGGAGGTGATCGCCTTGCTGGACTGGGAATTGTCCACCTTGGGGCACCCGCTGGCGGATTTGGCGTATCAATGCATGCAATGGCGTTTGCCCTATGAGGGCGGAATGCGCGGGTTGGGCGGACTGGACCGCGAAAGCTTGAGCCTGCCATCGGAGCGCGCCTATGTAGCGCGATATTGTGACAAGCGCGGGATCGCTCCACCCGCAAACTGGCCGTTTTATCTGGTGTTCAGCTACTTCCGTCTGGCCGCCATTTTGCAAGGTGTCGTGGCGCGGGCGCAGGGGGGCAATGCCTCAAATCCCGAGGCCGCACAAAAATACGCGGCTGCGATACCGGTGCTGATCAAACAGGCAGTAGACATCGCCCATGAACCAAGCGAAAAAGCCATATGAAACAGGCCCCAAAACACCCCGTCCGGCTCGAGCGCCAAGGCAATGTCGCGCTTATTGTGATCGAGAACCCGCCGGTCAACGCGCTTGGGGTTGCTGTACGCCGCGGGATTGCGGCTGCGTTAAATGCTGCAGTGGCGCATGACAAAACCGACGCGGTTGTGATTGCCGCCAATGGACGCACATTTCCGGTGGGGGCGGACATCCGCGAATTCGATATGGCACCGCAAGAGCCGTCTTTGGGGCAGTTGTGCAACCTTATCGAGCGGGCGCAGAAACCTGTGGTGGCGGCAATTCAAGGAACCGCGCTGGGTGGCGGGCTGGAGCTTGCGATGGCTGCGCATTACCGCATTGCAGCGAAATCTGCCCGAATGGGATTGCCGGAAATTCACCTTGGCATCCTTCCCGGGGCCGGGGGTACGCAGCGGCTGCCCAGACTGATCGGACCGGAACTGGCGCTTGATATGATGCTTACGGGCAATCAGGTCGGCGCGGGTATTGCCGTAGAGATGGGGTTGATAGACCTTGTCACCGACAATGACTTGCGCACGGAAGCCGTGGCCTATGCCCGCTCCGTCGCTGTGACGCGACCGACCAGCGCCAATAGGACGCATCTTGTCGATGGTGTGGGATATATGGCGTCGGTCGCGGCGCGACGTGAACAGGTCACGATGGAATTGGGCGTAAACGCGCTCGCACCGCACAAGATTGTCGATTGCGTCGAAGCCGCTTTGCTGCTGCCGATGGAGACGGGTTTGGAGGTGGAGCGATCCGCGTTCGAGGACTGCATCGCGTCGCGTGAAAGCGAAGGCCTGCGTCACGCATTTTTCGCAGAGCGCGCCGCCGCGAAGTTCCCCGAAGCAACTGAGGCCAAGCCAGCGCAGGTAGACCGTGTGGCAATCGTCGGCGGCGGGATGATGGGATCAGGTATCGCCATCGCGGCGCTGCAAAGCGGGTTTACTGTCACTTTGGTCGAGCAGGGTGAGAGCGGTGTGAACGCGGCGCTGGAGCGCATTGGCGCGTATTACGAGCGCTCCGTCGCCAAGGGGCGGTTGTCGGAGGCGCAAGGTGCTGCTGCCCTGACGCATTTACAACTGACCAACAAGCTCGACACGTTGGGCGAGGCGGATTTGATTGTTGAGGCCATTGCGGAAGACTTCGACCTCAAAGCGCAAATGTTGGCAGAGATTGGCGCGCTGGCGAGGCCTGACGCGGTAATTGCCACGAACACCTCCTATCTGGACCTTGCTGCCCTCGCCGAGGCGAGCGGGCGTCCCGCAGACATAGTCGGGCTGCATTTCTTTGCACCGGCGCAAGTCAACAAGTTGGTTGAGGTCGGGGTGCATGACGCCGCTTCTGCGCAGTCTGTGATGACGGCGCAGGGGTTTGTGCGGGCTTTGGGAAAAACGCCGGTGCGGGCGCGGGTTCATGCCGGGTTCGGAGCGGGATATATCGGCAATTCCATTCTGGAAGCTTACCGCCACGCAGCTGATATTATGCTGGAAGACGGTGCAACGCCGGCGCAGATCGACGGCGCGATGCGGTCATTCGGGTTTCAATTGGGGCCGTATCAGGTGGCAGACCTGTCTGGCCTCGACATTGCTTATGCACGTCGCCAGTCCAAGCCGCGCGATCCCGATGCGCGGTATGTCGAGATTGCCGATAAGATGGTCGAGCATGGGTGGCTGGGTCAGAAGTCCAAACGCGGCTACTACATTTACGCCGAAGGGCAACGCCAAGGCGTGCCGAATGGCGATGTGCTGAAACTGATTGCGGAGCACCGCGCGCAAAAAGGGATCACCCCACGCAAGTTTTCGGATCGTGACATTCGTGACCGCATATTGCTGGCAATCGTGAATGCAGGTGCGCGCTTGTTGGGCGAAGGTGTGGCGGCGCGACCCAGCGACATTGATGTTGTCATGATGCTTGGTTTTGGCTACCCGCGCAGCAGGGGCGGCCCGATGATGGACGCCGACGCGACAACGCCGTCGATCATCGCATCGCGCCTGTCAGTGTTGGAACCCGAAGAGCCGGCTTTGTGGGGCGCTGCACCTGTGTTGACGATGCTGGCGCAGGAGCGCCAGAAATTCGCCGACCTGAACGCTGGCTAGGCTTTGGCGACGTAACCGACCTGATTTGCACGTCGTCCTCGGGCCGTCGCCGCCAGTGGTCATCGCGCCGCCCATCGGGTTGGCCATGCCGTGCTTAATCAAACCCACGCCTGCGATCCCCATATGATGGTCTTTGCCCGTTGCATATTCTTTCTTGGCGCGGGAGTGTGAGGTCAGATTTCGACCGTCGTAAGCAAACGTCTCTAGGAGTTCCCCTATGTCCGAATTCGCCATTTACCCCAGCCTCAAAGGCAAACGCGTTTTGGTAACTGGCGGCGCGTCGGGGATCGGGGCTTTGACGGTCGCGGCCTTTGCCGGTCAGGGAGCGAAGGTGGCCTTTCTGGACCGTGATGCGGTGGCAAGCGCGCAGGTGTCGCAAGCAACCGGCGCGTCCCATTCCTTGTGCGATCTGCGCGATATATCAGCGATGCAAACTGCGATTGAAGCATTGGCTGAGGAACTCGGCGGGTTTGACGTTCTGGTCAACAACGCTGCCCGCGACGACCGCCATGACTGGCGCGACGTGACACCGGAGTATTGGGATGAACGCATGCAAAACAACCTGCGTCACATGTTCTTTGCAATCCAAGCTGTGGCGCCGGGCATGATCGAGGCAGGACAAGGCAGCATCATCAATCTGGGGTCGAACTCTTGGATGGAGGCGGGGGGTGGTTTCCCTGCCTACGCGACCGCCAAATCTGCAGTGCACGGGCTGACCCGCACAATGGCCCGCGATCTGGGGGATCACCGTATCCGGGTAAACACCGTCGTGCCGGGCTGGATCATGACCGAGCGACAGAAGGAATTGTGGGTCACGGCCGAATCCATCGAGAAGCACCGCGACCGCCAATGCCTGCCCGACCTGATCGACCCGATCTATGTGGCGCGCATGGTGTTGTTTCTGGCCTCCGACGATGCGGCGATGTGCACGGCGAACAACTTTATGGTTGAAGCAGGCTCGATCTAGACCTCAGGCAAGGATAATTCCAAGCACGACCATCATCAGACCAACCGCCGACAAGAGCAGCGCGCCAAGGTTTAACCCGACGGTTGTTTGCATGACGGCCCGCAAATCTTCGTCGCTGAGACCCTGTTTGCGCGCGCGCGCGACTTTGTAGATGCACCAGATCAGGCCAAGAAGACCCATCAGTGTAATCACAGCCCCGAGGGGGATCAGATTGGACATGGTATACGCTCCTTGGTGTCTGTGGCGGTGGACTAGCCCGTTCCGGCGCATGTCGCAACCGTTTGCACCTTGAAGGCAGGGGCGGGGCTTAGTATCCCCTTGGGCTCTGATCCATTCAAGCGTCAAGGAACCACGCCAATGTCTGACACCTCCGTCGTCGATAGCACCTACCGTGTCACCGCAGATGAGCTGCGCCAATTCGTGGAGCGTTACGAGCGCCTTGATCAGGAAAAAAAAGACATCGCCGAGGCACAAAAAGAGGTGATGGCCGAGGCGAAAGGCCGAGGCTACGACACCAAGGTGCTGCGGAAGGTAATGGCGCTGCGCAAGCGTGATCCGCAGGATATCTCGGAAGAAGAGGCCGTTCTGGAACTGTATAAAGAAGCGCTTGGAATGTAGGTGGGCTACGGCGTCAAAAACGTGACGCCGGGCATTGCATCAAGCAATTCCAGATCCCTGTCATAGAACTCTGACAGCTGGTTTACATAGGCCTCGGTCCAGCCGGGAAGGTCGATTTCCTGCTCCAACGCAGCCGCGCCAAACTTGTCGAGGAAAGCCGCGATGATACGTTCGCGCTGGTTTTCGGTCTGGGGCGGGTGGGTTTCCAGATAACTTTCCAAACGGTTCAACCCGCCGCGGCCCATAATCGTGCCGAGGAAATCATTAACGCCTTCGAACCGGAAACCGTCATCGGTACCGGCGATTGCCTTGAGGATTTGCGGCCAAAGCAACGGGGTATCCTCGTTGCACCAGAGCGTAATGGGGGCGTCCGGCACCATGGACCGGATGCGCGTGATAAGGCCGGACCATCGCAGCGCCATCGGGTCAGAGCCATCGAGGAAGTGCTCGAAATTGGGGTCCTTGGCGCGCTCAAACACCGCTGGAATGAAGGTGGCAGGGTTGCGCACGGCAATGCAGAACCGCACGTCTTCACGCGAAAACAGGTTGCGCAATCTTGCGGCCTTTAAGCTGGCTGTTGGATAAAACTCACCATTGCCGATGCTGCGTCCTGGCACACAAAAAAAACTCTCGTGGCTCAGGACGACACGTTCCGCCTGGTCTTCGTCCATGATGCTATCAAGCAACGCTTCTTGCGTCTCGATCGGCGCGACATCGCCCACCAAGGCCTGCATGGTTTCACGGATGGCCGGCCTGTAGCGCGAGGGTTCAGGAATGATAATCCCGCGTTGCCCAAGCCCCGCCTTATTTTTATATAGGCATTTCAGAAGGTTATCTTCGTCCGTGCTGTGCGCGCCGACGTGTAGAACGATTTCCATGCGAGCGAGGCCTTGCGAATGTCTGCGGGTTCACGCCTGTTTATCGACCTGTCGGCAGGCAATCAAACGCGAAAGCAAATTGAAGGGGCAAATGTTGCATTTACGGCCTTGCGAAATCACATCCCATCGCATTATAAGCGCGCGCAGTGCCCCTATAGCTCAGCTGGTAGAGCAACTGATTTGTAATCAGTAGGTCCGCGGTTCGAGTCCGTGTGGGGGCACCATTTTATCATCCGAATTACTCCAAAGACATCCGAAAAGCCCTGTTTTATAAGGGTTTTGCGATGCTTTGTTGTCCAGCGTCGCTTGATAGCGTTTGACGCGATCCCCCAACATGCCCTTGTCAGATATTTTGGTCAGAAACCTAAAGCCACGCGATGAATCTTATTAAGTGTCGGATCTCGAAGGGCTTTTGCATTGGTCAATATTAGCGGTGAAAGCACTGGCTGTTCGAGAACGGGTTAGACGGTAAGGAGCGGCTTCTTTTTATTTGGGCTTATACCCACGTGAGCTTGGTGCAGGCCCGCAAGGCTAAGGACGCAGCGCGGTCGAGTGTAGTGGCAGGGGTTGATCCAAGTGAGGCCAAGCAGGAAGAATGCGGTTACGGCCACGGGTCCAAATAGCGTTACCTGATAAGAGAGATGCGGTCATCGGACTGAGGTTAGGTAGCGCGACCAAAGCCAAGTGTGTTTCAACAAGCCATAAACGCTCTTATCAGTAGCACGTCGCTGCGCTGTTTCAGGTGGATTAATGACTCGGACATTGTCAATTGCGGGCAATCTAACTGCAACTTTATCAGGCGCTCGTCACGTCCCAATTCTGCCTCCGATACAAAACCAATTCCCACGCCCGCTGCTACGATCTCCTGTACGGCTTCACGACCTTCAACTTCAAAAGCAGGTTTGAGCTCGACGCGTTGGCGCAAACCTTCCTCTTCCAGCTTCTGTCGCGTTTTCGACCCCTTCTCGCGAAAAACCAGAGGGTACTGTGATAGTTCCTTAATAGTTATTTTATTAGTCGGATTTTTCAGAAGGTCTCTGGACGCAAAGGCGACGATTGGGGATGTGCCCAGGTTTGTGATCTCCATGTCCGGCCCGGGATTCAAGCTGCCGACCAAACCGATCTCGGCGTCATAGTTGCGCAATGCGGTCAATATGTCCGCAGTGTTACCGGTTTGAACCGAGACAAGCACTTTGGGATGCTTGGATCGAAAAGCTTTTAGGCGGTGGGTAAGGTGGAAGGCACTATCAGCGATAATTCGAAGAGTTCCGTCCAGCGCTGCCCGGTTTTCAGACAGTACATCGGAAATCTGTTGTTCAACTTCAAAAAACTGTTTGGTCGCAAGCAACAACCGCTCACCTGCTGGCGTTAATGTGACTTGCTTGCGATCGCGATTGAAGAGCAAGACATCGTGATCGCCTTCCAATTTCCTGACCTGCTCGGACACTGCTGGCTGGGTTAAAGACAGGGCCTCGGCAGCACGGGAAAACCCGCCACTGATGGCGACATAGTGAAATGCCCTTATTTGGCTATATCGCATTGATGACCTCTTGAAGTTGAGATTTTTCTGCTACTCTCACCTATAAGCACAACTTTTGATATCATCGCAATTAACAATTTTCCATATGGACTGGTCACCTCTAGACAAAGGGTAAGGCAAGGTTGCCCAAGGAGCTTGAAATGGTTAGCGAAACTGAGACTATTGAGCCGCCAAGACTCGGAGAACCCTATCTCCTGACGCCCGGGCCACTGACAACATCTTATGCCGTGAAAGAGGCCATGCTGCGCGACTGGGGCAGTTGGGATGACGAGTTTCGCGCAATGACACGCAAGATGCGAACGCAGTTGCTCGCGCTTCTGGGTTCCGGCAAGTCCGAGTACGATTGTGTGCCCATTCAAGGCTCAGGTTCGTATTGTGTTGAGGCAATGCTTGGATCCTTTGTGCCAAAAGACGGCAAAGTGCTGGTTTTGGCCAACGGTGCTTACGGTCTGCGCGCCGCTCAAACGATGGAGTGCCTCGGCCGTGCATTCAAACTGCTTGATAAGGGTGACTATCTACCACCACGCGGTGATGAAGTTGCGGCCATCCTCGCTGATGATTCGGCGATCACCCATGTTTTGATCATTCACTGTGAAACCAGCTCCGGGATTTTGAACCCTGTCGAGGAAATTGCAGATGTTGCTCACGCTGCCGGACGGAAAGTGTTGATTGATAGCATGTCTGCCTTCGGGGCAGTTCCCTTGGACGTAGAGCGAACCAAATATGCGGCAATGGTGTCTTCGGCCAATAAATGCATCGAAGGTGTTCCGGGTTTCGGTTTTGTGATCGCGCGAACCGATGAACTGGAGGCTGCTAAAGGTAACAGCCATTCGTTGTCGCTTGATGTTCACGCTCAATGGGCCGCGATGGAAAAAACCGGCCAATGGCGGTTTACGCCACCGACCCATGTGGTCGCAGCCTTTCTTGCGGCGCTCGACGCCCACGAGAAAGAGGGAAGTGTGAAGGGGCGCGGGGCACGCTATACGAGAAATCGTGACGTGATGGTTGAGGGAATGCGTGAGTTGGGTTTTGAAACCCTACTTGCCGACCGCTGGCTAAGCCCGATTATTGTTACATTCTTCTGCCCTGCCAGCCCTGCGTTTGAGTTTCAGAAATTCTATGAATTGATGAAAGAACGTGGATTTATCATCTACCCGGGAAAACTTACGGTTGTGGATAGTTTCCGCATTGGCTGTATTGGCCAAATGGACGAGCACGTCATGCGCAAGGTGGTCGAGGCCGCTGCGCAGGCCCTTGCTGAAATGGGTGTAAATGATGCCTCGCCGCCCCAAGCGGCACTTGATGAACGCAAAAAACTAGCTGCATAGCGCAGAAGGAAAAACTGATGCCAATTACAAAAACTGTCGTCGCGAATGACCGCACTTATGCAACGCCCAAAACCTGTGCCATTGCAATTTGTCTAGACGGGTGTGAACCAGAGTATCTGGAAAAAGCCATCGCCGATGGCCTGATGCCAACGCTGAAGCGCATGCGTGAGACAGGCACTGATCGGCTTGCCCATTCTGTTATTCCATCCTTTACCAATCCCAACAATCTGTCGATTGCAACCGGCCGTCCGCCATCTGTGCACGGAATCTGCGGCAACTATCTATACGAGCCCGAGACGGGCGAAGAAGTTATGATGAACGATGTCCGTTTCCTGCGGGCCCCTACGATTTTCAGCAAGTTCTACGAAGCTGGTGCGCGGGTCGCCGTTGTGACTGCGAAAGACAAACTGCGCGCCCTTTTGGGGGCTGGTTTGAAGTTTGACGACGACCGGGCAAAGTGTTTCTCGGCGGAACGGTCTGACACGTCAACCAAGGCTGAACACGGCCAAGATGCCGCCAGCAAATGGTTGGGTATGGCACAACCAGAGGTTTATTCCGCCGAACTTTCCGAGTTTGTTTTCGCCGCGGGTGTGAAGCTGCTGAAAGAGTGGAAGCCGGACGTGATGTATCTGACTACCACCGACTATGTGCAGCACAAATATTCCCCCGACCAAGCAGAAGCAAAATCGTTCTACGAGATGTTTGACAAGTATCTGACAGAGCTGGACGCACTTGGCGCCGCGATTGTCGTGACTGCCGATCACGGGATGAAGCCGAAGCACGACGCGAACGGCGACCCACAGGTCATTTACGTACAAGATTTGCTTGATCAATGGCTCGGTGAGGCCGCTGCCCGGGTGATCCTGCCGATCACCGACCCCTATGTGGTGCACCATGGTGCGCTTGGCGGTTTTGGCACAGCCTATCTGCCAGAAGGTACAGACCAAGCCGACATCATTGCCCGTTTGGCTGCCCGTCCTGAAATTCTCGAAGTGATGGACAAAGCCGAAGCAGTCCGCCGTTTCGAATTGCCCGGTGACCGCATTGGTGACATCGTGATGATCTCGACCGAGAATATGACAATCGGGACTTCTGCCCACCGCCATGACCTTGCTGCGCTGAACGAACCACTGCGCAGCCATGGTGGCCTGACAGAACAAGAGGTGCCGTTTATCTGCAACCGTGTACTCGACTTGCCGTCGGCACCTGTGTTGCGCAATTTCGACGCGTTCTTTTATGCGGCTCAAGCCGCAGCGATGGAAAAGGTAGAAGCATGACCACTACGGACAAAATCGACATACGCCATGAAGGCATGCGCATCGGCGGGGAAATCGTGTTTACCGATGATGTTGTAGAGGTGAAGTATCCGTACACCGACGAAGTGATTGGCACAGTTCCGGCAGGCAAAGCTGAACATGCTGCAAAAGCATTTGAAATTGCAGCAAATTACAAGCCTAAGCTCAGCCGTTATGAGCGTAGTCAAATCCTGCAACGCGCAGGTGAGCTGATTGGTGAGAGGCGGGAATATCTGGCCAAGTGGCTGACGCTTGAGCTTGGCATCTGCCATCAGCACGCAATTTACGAGACCAAACGCGCGCAGGACGTTTATCAATTTGCCGCCAGTCAGGCGATGAATGATGACGGCGAGATATTCTCTTGCGACCTGACCCACAATGGCAAAGAGCGCAAGATTTACACCACCCGCGAGCCGGTGAAGGCGATCAGTGCGATCACTCCGTTCAACCACCCGCTTAATATGGTGAGCCATAAGATTGCGCCGTCCATTGCAACCAATAACTGCATGGTCTGCAAACCCACCGAACTGACGCCACTGACAGCGATTGCGCTTGCGGATATTCTCTATGAGGCAGGTTTGCCTCCAGAGATGTTCCAGATCGTCACGGGGATGCCGCAGGACATTGGCGACGAGATGATCACCAATGAAAACATTGATATCATCACCTTCACCGGCGGCGTGCCAGTTGGCAAAATTATCGCAAGCAAAGCCGGCTATAAACGCCAAGCGCTAGAACTGGGCGGTAATGACCCTTTGATTGTTTGCAACGACCTGACCGACGCCGACCTTGAGAAAGCCGCGACAATCGCGGTGGCTGGCGCGACTGGAAACTCTGGCCAGCGGTGCACAGCGATCAAGCGTATTCTTGTGCAGGAATCTGTTGCGGAAAAATTTGTTCCCATGGTGCTGGCGAAAGCCAAGAAGATCAAGTTTGGCGACCCGCAGGATCCTGAAACGGAACTGGGTTGCGTCATCCATGCGCAGGCCGCGGAACTTTTTGAAAATCGTGTTTATATGGCCGAGAAGCAGGGAGCCAAAATCCTGTACCACCCCGAGCGTCGAGGTGCACTCTTGCCTCCGATTGTTGTGGACCACGTCCCCCACGATAGCGAGTTGGTGATGGAGGAGACTTTCGGCCCGATCATCCCTATCGTTCGGGTGCCGGATAATGACGAAGAAGTCATGGCGATCTCCAACTCGACCGATTTCGGGCTTTCCTCAGGTGTTTGCACGAACGACCTGAACCGCGCGATTGCCTATATCAACGGTCTGGACGTCGGGACTTGCAACATTTGGGAACAACCGGGCTACCGCATCGAAATGTCCCCGTTTGGCGGCATCAAGGACAGTGGCAACGGTGTGAAGGAGGGCGTGATTGAAGCGATGAAATTCTTCACAAACGTCAAGACATACTCCCTGCCTTGGCCGGGCTAGGGCATACCTCTCCCTTAACTGCAGGGCCACGTTGGCCCTGCTTTTTTATTAGGACCGCAAATGCCCGCGACGATCCACACAGAAGGCGAGCCAAACACATCAGCAGCCCGCAAGGGTTGGTCATCGAAAGAAACCGATGCCGCGGCCATTGGCTTGTTGCAACGTGACGCCGACGCGTTTCTTCATCAGAGTCTATCCAGCCCTTGCGTCTCCACGATCGCAAAGGCGGAAGGCATCTGGATCGAAGATGTGGCCGGGCGACGCTTCATGGATTTCCATGGCAATTCAGTTCATCATATCGGCTACGGTCACCCTCGTTTGGTTGCCGCGATCAAGGATCAGCTGGACCAGCTTTCCTTCTCTCCACGGCGCTTTACCAATGACGTCTCCGTCGCGCTGGCCGAACGGCTGGAGAAGATCACGCCGGGAAATCTGGGCAAAACGCTATTTACCACCGGTGGATCTGACGCGAATGAAGTTGCTCTGCGTTTGGCACGGGCCGCAACAGGACGATTCAAAACGCTGAGCTTTTGGGATTCCTTTCATGGCGCGGGGTTTGGTGCAGCGTCGGTCGGTGGCGAGGCCACTTTCCGCAGCCATATTGCCGGCCCATTGCTTCCGGGTGCCGAACACGTCGCACCATTCCATTGCTATCACTGCGCCTACGGTCATTCGGGGCCGGAAAACTGCGGGTTGGCCTGCGCCAAGATGGTCGACTACGTCCTGCAACGCGAAGGGGATGTGGCCGCTGTCATAGCCGAGCCGATGCGCGCGGTTCCTGTGGTGCCTCCGGCGGGATATTGGAAATCAGTTCAAGAGGCCTGCCACCGTCACGGCACATTGCTGATCATGGATGAAATTCCGACGGGCCTTGGCAAAACAGGCGAGATGTTTGCGTTTCAGCATGACGACTTTATTCCTGATATTGTCACGCTTGGAAAAGCGCTTGGCGGGGGCATTTTGCCGATAGCCGCAGTCGTGGCGCGACGTGATCTGGATGTGGCGGGTGACTTTGCGATCGGCCACTACACTCACGAGAAAAACCCCGTGACGGCACGGGCCGCCTTAACGACACTGGATATCATCGAGGACGAAGGGCTCGTCGAATGTGCCGCCACGCTTGGCACCCACGCACAAGATCGTTTGCGTGAAGCCTTGGGCGCCCATCCCAATGTCGGTGATATCAGGGGACGAGGCTTGATGTTTGGCATCGAGATCGTATCAGACAAAGACACCCGCACGCCGGCGCCTGAACTGGCTGAACAGATCTATTATTCCTGCCTGTCGAACGGTCTGAGTTTCAAGATCAGCGCGGGAAACGTGCTAACGCTTTCACCGCCGTTGACGATTTCCCGCAATGATTTGGACGAGGCGCTCAGCATTGTCGAAAATGCGGTGCAGGGTTGCAAACCTTGAGCCTGAGCATCTTCCTCATTGTCATCTTCGCTGCGTTTCTCCACGCATTATGGAATGCCATCGTAAAGGGCGCAGGTGACAGGACGATCGTGCTGGGCCTTGTCGCTGCGGGGCATGTTATCCCGGGATTTGCGCTTTTGGCGTTTAGCGCAGCCCCATCCTCGGCCGCGATTCCATATATTGTTGCCTCGACGGTCATTCACTGGGGGTATTACGCGCTGTTGAGCATCGCGTACCGGACCGGAGATTTGAGCATCGTTTATCCTATCGCGCGTGGCCTTTCTCCCGTGTTGATTGCCGTTGGCGCATTGATTTGGGTGGGCGAAGAGCTGCCTTTGGTTGTTTGGCTGGGTGTTCTCGCGGTCTCTGCAGGCATCCTGCTTTTGGCGCGAGGTGTTTTCACGTCTGGCATTTCCCGTGCCGGGCTGGTCGCATCCGTCGGTGTCGCCGTTGTTATTGCAAGCTATTCCATCGTGGATGGAGTTGGAGTCCGCGTCTCGGGCAGTCCGACGGGCTACATCGGTTGGTTATTCGTGTCCGAACTCTTCGTCGTGGTATTCGTTTTCACAAGCCGATGGGAGAGACTTCAGAATATGTCTGGCCGCGCCATTGCGATTGGTCTTTTTGGCGGGGTCGTTTCTGGGGCGGCTTACGGGCTGGTTCTATACGCAAAAACGCAAGCCCCGTTGGGTGTCGTTTCAGCTTTGCGTGAAACATCCGTAATCTTTGCTGCGCTGATGGGCGTGTTTTGGTTCTCCGAAGGCCCCCGTCGCGATCGTTTGCTCGCTGCTCTAATCGTGGGCCTGGGCATCGCGACAATCGCTGGGGTGAATGTCTAACAATGATCATTATCTCATTCATTGTTGAGTTGATGGGCGCCACAATGCTGCTGCTGTTTGCGGTACGCATGGTGAGGACCGGTATTGAGCGCGCCTTTGGGTCGTCTTTCAAGCGTGTCGTCACCGAGAACCGCAACCGTGTGAGCGCCGGTGCAACGGGCCTTGTGCTTGCCATTATCTTGCAAAGCTCCGCTGCGGTGGCGTTGTTGGTCGCCGGATTTTCCGCGACCGGCGCGATTTCGTTCGGTGTCGGCTTGTCCGTCGTGTTGGGGGCAGACCTTGGATCAGCACTTTTGATTCAGGTGTTCTCTTTCGATCTGGCGTGGTTGGTCCCAGTTCTACTGGCGGTCGGCGGCGGTCTTTTTGTCAAGTCAGAGCAACGCAAGCTTCGCCAAGCGGGCCGAATAATACTTGGCATTGCCTTCATTCTGATTTCGCTCCGGTACCTTCGAGAAACGATGGACCCCATTCGCGACAGCACTTTCTTGCCAGTAATTGCAGACTATCTTGCGACGGATTTCCTGACGGCATTTATCGTCGGGGCCTTATTGGCTTTCTTGATGCATTCGAGTGTAGCGGTCATCTTGATGTGTGTGACGCTGGTCTCGATTGGCGCGATCCCGGTTGCTGCTGGCGTGTCTTTGGTGCTTGGTGCCAATCTGGGCAGCGCTATCATTCCTGTGTGGCTCAGTCGGGGAATGAAAAACGCGGCAAGGCGGGTTCCAGTGGCGAATTTGGCGGTGCGCGGGAGCGGTGCCCTGATTGCCCTGTATGTGATCAACAAGTTTGGCCTTTTGCAATATTTCGGATCTGAGACCTCCGCACAGACGTTAATCAACACACACATATTGTTTAACGCGCTTCTGTTGATGGTATTGATCTTTGCGCACAGGCTGGAACGCCCTTTTTTGAAATTTCTGCCTGACGACCTTCCTACCGCAGAAGAACAATCTCCGCTCTATAAAACGACGCTTGACGAAGCCGTTCTGGACAAGCCGCATCTGGCGATCACGAACCTCAAGCGTGAAGTGTTGCGCATGATCCAATTGGTCGAGACCATGGTGACTCCGGTTATGGATATCTACACAAAGTATGATCCTGACCGGGCCCGCATGGTTCTATCGCAAGATACTTTCGTGAACACGGCATTGGACGATGTTCGGCGCTATGCAGCGACGCTGCAAAACACGGGCCTTTCCAAGCAGGAAAATAAACGGGTTCGCGAAATCACCGAATATGCGATTGCTGTGGAAACTGCGGGGGACATCGTGGCAAAACGCATGATCCCCCTCGCGAAAGAGATGTACGAAAAGGGCATCCGGTTTTCCCAAGACGGGGCCTCAGAAATTACAAATATGCATGAGCGGACCAAAGCGAACTTGCTGCTGGCCTCTAACCTTCTCGTTTCCGATGATCTTGAAAGTGCGCGCTTGCTGTTGGAGGAAAAACAGGAAATGGCGCGGCTGGAGCGTAAAAGTCGCAAGCGCCATTTGAAGCGTCTGAGCGAAGGGGTCCAGATCAGTTTCGACTCCAGCGACATTCATCTTGAAACCGTCGGCGCGTTGCGTGACTTTAACAGCCACATAGCCTCGGCTGCTTATCCGCTCCTTCACAGGGGCGGCCAGCTGCTTGAAACACGCCTGATTGAGCAGGACTATGATGACCTTGACGTGCGTCAGCGTTAGGCTGTTGTTTTCCACCTGATCAGCGGAACGATAGGAAAAGCCACCGATGTTGGCGACAGAGCGACACGCGATTATTCTTGAGCGGCTTGACCAAAAGCCGACGGTCTCTATCCGGGCACTGACAGAACAGCTTGGCGTGTCGCGTGAAACGGTTCGCAAAGACATCGAGCTTCTGGCCCAACATAAAAAGCTTGAAAAGATACGCGGCGGCGCGACCAAGATCCGCACCAGCGAACTGCCCATAACCCGCAGGTCCAAGCTGAATATTCAGGGCAAGTCCCTGATCGCCCAGTTTCTAGCGTCGCAAATTCCAAACGGAGCTTCGCTATTCTTGGACAACGGGTCGTCCGTACTCGCCCTGGCCAAAGCCCTGACACATCATAGCGGCCTGATCGTCTATACCAATGATCTTAAAGTTGCTGAGGTGATCGCCCAAGCAACAGCCGAGCTGGTGATCATTGGTGGCAAAGTCGATGTGACCGAAATGGCCGTACAGGGTGTTGAGGCGCTGGAAAGCGTCGCGCGATACCGCGCAGATTTTGCCATCGTGAGCGCGGGTGGCCTTAGCCCGTCAGCGTTTTTGACCGACTTCAGCCGCGAGGCGTCCAGCATGCGCCACCTGATGCTGTCCCAATCACAACATCCGATTATGGTGGCCGATAGCCAAAAATTTGGTGTCGTCGGGCATGTAGTATTTCAAGCACCTCCGAAGTCGACACGTATCGTGACGGATATTGCGCCAGATGATGATATCCGGCGCGCGATATCGCAACGAGGATATCGGCTTGATATCGCTTCCGAGGCGTAGATTTAGTTTGCCAAGTTTTGCAAAGTAACGCAATCTAATGCAAAGCGAATTTGCATTGGAGAGTTGGCATGGCCAAAACTGAACTTCCCGAAAGAGCGCAATATGTAATCGTGGGCGGCGGCATCGTCGGGTGCTCTGTTGCTTATCATCTTGCAAAAATGGGCCATAACGATGTGGTGCTGCTTGAACAGGGGCAGTTGAGTTGCGGAACCACATGGCATGCCGCCGGATTGGTCGGCCAACTGCGCAGCCAACCTGCCATGACGAATCTGATCCGCTATTCGACACAACTCTACGCCGACCTTGAGGCAGAGACAGGGCTTGCAACGGGTTGGATGCAATGCGGGTCAGTCACGGTAGCGCGTTCCGAAGATCGCATGACGATGTTGATGCGCACGGCGGCAGCGGCCCGCGCGCAAGGTGTTGATGTTGACGTTCTCACTCCGCAGCAAGCACAAGAAAAGTGGCCGGTCATGCAGGTGGATGACCTCAAAGGTGGCATATGGATGCCCGGTGATGGCAAGGCCAACCCCACCGATTTGACCCAATCCCTTGCCAAAGGTGCCAGAATGCGCGGCGCAAAGGTGATTGAGGGGATCAAAGTCACGGATATTCTGACGAAGGAGGGCAGGGTAACCGGCGTCGAGACAGATCAGGGTCGGATCGAGGCTGAAATTGTGGTGAATTGTGCGGGCCAATGGGCACGCCGCCTTGGCCTGATGTGCGGTGTAAACGTGCCCCTTCATTCGGCAGAACACATGTATATCGTGACCGAAACAATGAAAGGCGTGAATCCCGACCTTCCGGTTTTGCGCGATCCCGATGGCTTCGTTTACTTCAAAGAAGAGACCGGCGGGCTGGTCATGGGCGGGTTTGAACCAGAGGCGAAGCCCTGGGGTATGGATGGTATTCCTGACAAATTTGAATTCTCGTTGTTGCCGGATGATTGGGACCAGTTCGAAATTTTGCTCGAAAATGCCCTGATCCGGGTTCCGGAAATGGAAACCACAGGCGTGCGGAAATTCTACAATGGCCCCGAAAGCTTTACCCCTGACAATAACTACCTGCTTGGCGAAGCGCCTGAACTGAAGAACTTCTTCGTCGGAGCCGGCTTCAACTCGATGGGGATCGCGAGTGCCGGCGGGGCAGGCCGCGCCCTTGCCGAGTGGATCGTGCAAGGAGAGCCCACATCGGACCTCTTTGCCGTCGACATTCGCCGCTTTGCTGATTTCAACAATAACCCGACCTGGCTTCATGACCGCGTCAAAGAAACGCTGGGATTGCACTATGCGATGCCATGGCCCAATCGCGAGTTGGACACTGCACGGCCCTTCCGCCGTTCCGCACTTTATGATCGGCTAGCTGCGAAGAATGCAGTGTTCGGATCCAAGATGGGTTGGGAGCGGGCAAACTGGTTCGCGCCGGAGGGCACCGCGGCTGAAACCAATTACAGCTTCGGTCGCCAGAATTGGCATGACGCAGTGGCCGCAGAACACAAGGCGACGCGCGAAGATGTTGCCGTGTTTGACCAAAGCTCTTTTGCCAAACTGCTTGTTCAAGGGCGGGATGCTTGCGCGGAACTCAACAGAATTTGCGCGGCCAACATTGACGTGGCTATCGGCGGCACAGTTTACACGGGCCTTTTGAATGCACGGGGCGGGTATGAGAGCGACCTGACTGTTTTGCGGCTAAAAGAGCAGGAGTTCTTGTTGATTACCGGATCGGCGCAGGCCGTCCGAGATGCTAACTGGATCGAAAAGAACTTCTCGGCAGATGCCCATGTTTTTCTGACTGACGTGACGGCGGCTTGGTCCGTCTTGGCCGTCATGGGGCCTAAATCACGCCAAGTCCTTCAAAAACTCACCAAGGCCAACCTGTCCAACGCTGCATTCCCGTTTGGCACTGTTCAGAAGATTGACTTGGGCTACGCCACCGTCTGGGCCAACCGCATGACATATGTTGGCGAGCTTGGATGGGAGTTGATTGTTCCGGTTGAGTTCACTGTCGGGGTCTACGAAGACTTGAAGCGGGCAGGGCAGGATCATGGCATTGTTGACGCTGGGTATTACGCGCTTGATGGCTTGCGCCTTGAAAAGGGCTTCCGCGCTTGGAGCCGTGAGTTGACGCCCGACATAACGCCTTTGCAAGCCGGACTCAGCTTTGCTGTCGATTTCGAAAAGCCTGGTGGTTTCATCGGAAGGGAGGCACTTGTTGCCGCGAAGGCAGATCCCGATCACCTTAACAAGCGGATCATTCAGCTGGTCGTCAAGGATGAAGAAGTTCAACTTTGGGGCGGTGAAGCGGTCCTGTGCGATGGCGTGGAGATAGGTGAGGTGCGCTCCGCCGGATACGGGCACACGCTGGGAGCGGCCGTCGCGCTATGCGAGATCAATGCGGCCGAACCGGTGAAGGCGGAATTTATCAAGAGCCATTCATTTGAAGTTGATGTGGCGGGGAAACGGTGTGCCGCTACGGCTCATCTTCGTACGCCTTACGATCCGAAATCAGAACGAGTCCGCGCGGAGGGCTAAATGGTGCGAAGTTGGTCAATGGTTAAGTGCCAACCGCTGACACATCAACGTAGCATAAGGATTTTAACACTCAGAACGGTAGCGCAGCCCTCCGTTCTAAAAGCACGGCTTCGGGCACTCTTTATGCATAAGCAATTCCTATGCGTTCAAAGGAAATATCAATTTGGCTTGTTAATGAATTCTGCGAGTGTAAAGTGATATCGCCGAAAGCACATAAGAATGTCTTCGGTTAATCCGATGGGAGGATACAACACATGACTATACTGAAAAAAACTATGACAAGCGTCGCTGCTCTTGCGATCAGCGCCACTGCCGCTTTCGCCGAGGCGGAATTGACGGTTTACACAGCGATCGAGGCCGAAGATCTGGCCCGCTACGCGGAGACGTTCAACGCGAGCCATCCGGACATCAAGATCAATTGGGTCCGCGATTCAACCGGCGTTATCACCGCAAAACTGCTGGCGGAACGGGATAACCCACAGGCCGATGTTGTCTGGGGGCTGGCTGCAACATCGCTGCTGCTGCTCAAATCCGAAGGGATGCTGGAAGCATATGCGCCTGCTGGCGTCGAAAAGCTTGATCCGAAATTCGTCGACAAGGATGAAACTCCTGCGTGGGTCGGCATGGACGCGTGGGTCGCATCTGTCTGCTATAACACCGTGGAAGCAGAGAAACTTGGCTTGACCCCGCCAACGTCGTGGAAAGACCTTACGGACGCCCAATACAAGGGCCACGTGATCATGCCCAACCCTGCATCGTCAGGCACAGGTTTTCTTGACGTGTCCAGCTGGTTGCAGATTTTCGGTGAAGATGATGGCTGGGCCTTCATGGACGGACTTCACGAGAACATTGCGCGGTATACGCATTCTGGTTCAGCACCCTGTAAACTTGCCGCTTCGGGTGAAATTCCCATCGGTGTTTCCTTCGCATTCCGCGGAGCAAAATCCAAAGCTGCTGGGGCGCCCCTAGAAATCATCGTACCTTCAGAAGGTGTGGGCTGGGATATGGAAGCCACTGCCATCGTGGCTGGTACCGACGATCTGGAAGCCGCGCAGAAGTTGGTTGACTTCACGATCACGAAAGAAGCCAACGAAATGTACAATGTCGGTTACGCGGTTGTGGCGTATCCGGGCATCGCCAAACCGGTTGAGCATTTCCCAACAAACCTGTTGGACGCCATGATCGACAACGATTTCGAGTTCGCAGCGAACAATCGGGCTGCAATCTTGAAGGAATGGGCAAGCCGCTATGATGGCAAGTCTGATCCTAAGTAAGCGATCTTAACTAATGAAGGGTGCCAGAGAAGGCGCCCTTCGCTCCCATAAGCTTCAACTTCCCCCTTTCCAGACGACAGGTTCCTTTCGCGGAATTTGTTTAGCTCAGCAAAAAGGATCTTTGCCCGTGCCTTTTGACGGATCAGAACCCTATCTCAAAATTGAAAACCTCTGGAAAGCTTTCGGAAAATTCCTCGCACTCAAGGACGTCTCGCTTGAGATCCATGAAGGTGAGTTGATTTGCTTCTTGGGGCCATCGGGCTGCGGCAAGACAACATTGCTGCGTGCTATCGCGGGACTGGACCTGCAGACCAAAGGCAGTGTGCATCAAGGCGGCAAGGATGTCTCAAACCTCCCGCCCTCTGAACGTGATTTCGGGATTGTATTTCAATCCTATGCGCTGTTCCCGAACCTGACGATTGAAAAGAATGTGGCGTTCGGACTTGAGAATACCGGGCGATCAAAGGTCGAGATAACTGATCGCGTATCCGAGCTTCTCGCGATGGTAGGGCTTGCCGACCAAAGCAAAAAATATCCGGCGCAATTGTCCGGCGGGCAACAACAGCGGATTGCTTTGGCGCGCGCAATCGCGACCAACCCCGGACTGCTGCTGCTTGATGAGCCGCTTTCAGCGCTTGATGCAAAGGTACGCGTCTATCTGCGCCACGAGATCAAGGAACTGCAACGCAAACTCGGTGTGACGACAGTTATGGTGACACATGATCAGGAAGAGGCCCTTGCGATGGCCGACCGTATCGTGGTCATGAAAGATGGTGTGATAGAGCAGGTTGGGACACCGACCGAAATTTATAGCACCCCCAAAACACTGTTCGTGGCCGATTTTATCGGTGAAATGAACCAGATTCCGGCGACGGCGGGTCCAAGTGGTGCCGTTAGCTTTGGCAATGGAACGATGAAGTCCCTGTCACATAACTTCCCTGAGGGTCACCCGATTATCGCAGCTATTCGCCCTGAAGACGTTATTCCTCACGGAGATGAGGCGCATGTACTCGGGTCTGACGACGTGGTCGAAACCGAGGAGAACGCCCTTGAAGTCGTTGTGAGCGAGATGGAATTCCTCGGATCGTTCTGGCGCTGCCGGTTACAACACAAGCGTTTCGGCGAGAGTGAGTTAATCGCAGATTTCTCGATCAACGCCGTGCGCAGGCTTAGCCTCGCCGAGGGCGGAACGATGACTGTGGAACTTCCAAAGAACCGTTTGATGGCTTTTGAGCGACCGGAGGCGGTGGAATGACCGACGCGACCCAGCACAACCTTCCCCCCGGCCCAATCATCAAGGGGAAGCTCTCTCGCGATGACATCATCATGCGCGGCAGCATGGTCGTAATCGGCTTGTACCTGCTAATAACGATGGTGTTCCCCCTTTATGCAATGTTGTCGAAATCCTTTTCGACGTTTCAATTCGACCTGTCCTCTTACGAGGTTCAGGTCAGTGACGAAACCGGGACCACATTTTCGAACCCGATCTCCTTGAACGACCTCAATGAGCAGCTGAAGGTTTTGGAAGACAGCGACATGATCGCAGGGTCTGACGGTCGACTTGGGGTGACCCAGTTCTTTCCTGACTTCAGCTTCCGGAGCCCCGTCAAATACCGCATCCGCAACACCACCGATGAAGGCCGGTTTCTGGTCGGGTCCACGCTGACTGACAGTACTGATTGGGTCGAATTGGACAGCAATACCTTTCGACGCGTCCAGCTTCGGCCCGTCAAATCCATCGGGTTCGGAAACTTTCAATCCTACTTCGACACACCTGCGCTTTCAAATTCGATCAAGAACTCGGTTCTGATCGCCACCATCAGCACAATTGTCACAGTGACGCTTGCGTTCTGGTTTGCATTCGCTTTGAGCAGATCCTGCATGCGCTTCAAGGGGTTATTTCGGCTGATAGCGATGGCCCCGATCCTGGTGCCGTCGTTGTTGCCGGGCATCGCGCTGGTGTATCTGTTTGGCAACCAAGGCATGCTGAAGGAACTTCTGTTCGGGGCCAGCATCTACGGCCCGATTGGCATCGTCATCGGATCAGTGTTCTTCACCTTCCCACATGCGTTTCTGATTATATCGACGGCCTTGGCGATCTCGGACGGACGGCTTTACGAAGCTGCGACCTCGCTGCGTGCGACGCCGTGGCGGACCTTCTGGACTGTGACTATTCCCGGCGCGCGGTATGGTTTGGTCTCGGCGGCATTCGTGGTTTTCAACCTTGTCATTACCGACTTCGGCCTGCCCAAAGTCATTGGCGGACAGTTCAATGTGTTGGCGGTGGATATCTACAAACAGGTTATCGGTCAGCAGAATTTTGAGATGGGCGCCGTGGTGTCGGTGGTCCTAGTTCTGCCCGCGATCCTTGCGTTTGCAATTGACCGCTTTGTCCAAAGCAAGCAGGTCGCGCTGCTTTCGGCCCGGTCGGTTCCTTATCAGCCAAAACCAAACAAAAAGGCCGATTGGATTCTGTTCAGCTATGCGAGCCTCATTGGCATTTTCATCATTGGGATGCTTGCTGTTTGCCAGTTCGCCGCGTTGGTAAAGTTTTGGCCGTATGACCTGAGCTTTAGCCTGAATAACTACCAATTCGACCGCATGGACGGCGGTGGTTGGGGGGCGTATTACAACTCGATCAAACTGGGACTACTTACCGCGATTGTCGGTACTGCGATAATCTTTTTCGGGGCGTACCTCGTCGAGAAATCCAATGGGTTTAGGACCGGCCGCGCGATTTTTCAGATGTTTGCAATGCTGCCTATGGCCATTCCCGGGATGGTTCTGGGGCTTGCCTACATTTTCTTCTTCAACAATCCCGCCAATCCGCTGCACGCGATCTACGGGACGATGGCGATCCTTGTCGTGTGCACGGTGACCCACTTTTATACTGTGTCGCATCTTACGGCGACGACGGCGCTCCAGCAGATGGATCGGGAGTTTGAATCGGTTTCAGCTTCGCTCAAGCAGCCGACGCTTAAGCTATTTGGTCGGGTAACTGTTCCTGTCTGCCTGCCGTCAATTCTTGATATTTCCATCTACTTGTTTGTAAACGCGATGACGACGGTTTCTGCTGTTGTGTTTCTTTACTCACCGACAACGTCTCTCGCATCAATTGCGGTTCTGAACATGGACGACGCCGGTGATATTGCTCCGGCCGCGGCGATGGGGATGATGATTTTCTATACGAATGCTGGCGCGCGGATATTTCACTTAATTGCCTCGCGCGGAATTCTTAGCCGCACTCAGGCTTGGCGAAATCGATAGGTGAGGTATCCGTTCGCCAAAAAGGGGCTAGGGTTAGATTCGCCGAAATCGTTTCTTTCGAGCACCTGAAAGTGACACCGCGCAAATGCCTTTGCCCAGAACCGCGATCTGATGGCCGAAGCCGCTGGCCGTGTTGTTCCTGACTGTTGTGCGCATTTTGCCGATCTGGCTGTCGCTATTGGGAACCGGCCTTGCCTTGCGGGAAAACTGTTTCTGGGCTGGTTCGGGCCAAGAGGTTTGGCCTTTATCCTATTTACCCTGATCATGATGGACGAATTCGACTTTCCCGGCGAACAGGAACTGCTCGCCTGTGTCTCAATGACAGTCTTCTTGTCGATCATGCTGCACGGCTAATATCGCAGTGCGGTGTAACAATATAGCGATAGCCAGGCAGACGTGGTTGGGTGCCATATCATTGCCTCGCAAAGTGACTTAGATTATTCCATTATCACAATGATGCTTCCCTTTGACGGGTTCAAACCATCGCCAGAACAGTTTCGGGATTACTACAGATCAAATACCAAGAAGCCTTTTTGCACCGCCTACATCGATCCAAAATTGAGTAAAATCAGACAGCAATTCGGTCGATATTATGAGCCCGCGAAACCCTAGCCGAACTTCCGGCGCGAGGCCAAAAAACACAGCGTGTCGTTGAACGTGAACAGGTGAGTGCTTCAAACTGGTTGGTCGCAGAGTCACATGGGATTTGCCAACTCAGAAAACCTTCTGGATCCTGCACGACAGATAGAATCCATGCCCGACACGGCAGTCGCTATGCAAGCGCGTGGAAACTGGATTTCGAATTCGCAAGCGAAGCCAGGTTGCTTGCGCAAGATCAGGAATTGGGTGTTGAAAAGGGATTGATCCCTGAAAAATTCTGAGGCTGCATCGAGAATTCTAAACCCGAAAAAAAATCTTGCCCGAATCCCCCAACTTGAACAGATTGCAGGCGTTGGGCTGACGATGGCGTCGTCATTGCACATGGTGCACCCCTGAGTTTTCGTCCTGAACGCCGGGATCTTGCTTAGCCGCTGCTGCGGAGAGGAAGGATCTTTTCCTTCATTCTCTCTCGGTTTGCGGAACGAAGGAGTACCAAATGGACCGTCCACAAAGCTACCGGTTTCACCAGGGAGAGAGAGTTCTTCCTTTCGCTGATGCGGAATACGAGGCGCGCCTGACCAAGCTGCGCGCCACGATGGCTGCAGAAGATGTAGATGCCTGCGTGTTCACCTCAATGCACAACATCGCCTATTATTCCGGCTTCTTGTATTGTTCCTTCGGGCGGCCTTACGCCTTGGTCGTGACTGCCGACGCAAACGTGACATTCAGCGCGGGCATTGATGCAGCACAACCGTGGCGCCGTGGGTATGGCGACAACATCACCTATACCGACTGGCAGCGGAACAACTACTGGCGCGCTATTCAGTCTGTCACCGGATCGGGCAAAACCATCGGATATGAAGGGGATCACATCAGTCTTGCGCAAAAGGCGCTACTGGATGAGTTCCTGAGCCCGAAATCATCCAAAGACATTGCACCCGCAACAATGATCCAGCGGATGCACAAGTCCAAGGCAGAGATTGATCTGATCCGCGCCGGTGCAAATGTCGCCGATGTCGGCGGCTACGCTATAAAGGACGCCATCAAAGCGGGCGTGCGTGAGATCGACGTTGCCATGGCAGGCCGTGATGCGATGGAACTGGAAATTGCCAAACGCTTTCCTGACGCCGAGTACCGCGACACTTGGGTGTGGTTCCAATCAGGGATTAACACCGATGGGGCTCATAATCCGGTGACATCGCGCAAGCTGGAGCGGGGGGATATCCTCAGCCTCAACACCTTTCCGATGATTTCGGGCTACTACACTGCGTTGGAGCGGACCCTGTTTGTCGAAGAAGTCGATCCGGCAAGCCTGAAAATTTGGGAGGCCAACGTGGCCGCCCATGAATACGGAATGAGCCTGCTCAAGCCCGGTGCAAGCTGCGCGGAGGTGACCGAGAAAATCAACACCTTCTTTGCGGAGCGTGATTTGCTGCAATACCGCACATTTGGATATGGGCATTCCTTCGGCGTACTCTCACACTACTACGGCCGTGAAGCTGGGCTGGAATTGCGCGAGGATATCGACACGGTGTTGGAGCCGGGCATGGTAATCTCCATGGAGCCAATGCTGACGATCGCCGATGGCCAACCTGGGGCAGGGGGATATCGAGAGCATGATATTCTGGTCATTACCGAGGACGGAAACGACAATATCACGGGCTATCCTTACGGTCCTGACTTTAATGTCGTTGGCTAAAAATGCTCTCAGGGAAAGGCTTTACGGCCTTTCTCTGGAATTCCGGTTGTGTTCTGGACCTTGAGCAGACAGGATTGCCGAAATTCGACAAACTCGCGTGTCGTGCGTGAGACGTCATTTGGGGGAAATGGTCTCGATGGTTGAAGATAAGTCCGCATTCGTAGCTTTTGAACGCGTTCAGAAAAGCTATGACGGGGAAAACTTGGTCGTAAAGGACCTCAATCTGTCCATGCCCAAGGGCGAATTTCTAACAATGCTTGGCCCATCAGGATCGGGCAAAACCACCTGCCTAATGATGTTGGCAGGGTTCGAGACAGCCACCCACGGGGATATTTTGCTTGATGGTGTTTCGATCAACAATATCCCGCCGCACAAGCGTGGCATTGGTATGGTGTTCCAGAACTATGCGCTGTTCCCGCATATGACCGTCGCTGAAAACCTGTCCTTTCCACTGGAAGTTCGCAAAACCGGCAAGTCCGAGCGCGAAGAGAAAGTGAAGCGGGCCTTGGACATGGTCCAGATGGGCGATTTCGCAGGACGCCGCCCCGCACAGCTTTCGGGTGGTCAGCAGCAGCGGATTGCACTGTCACGTGCTTTGGTGTTCGAGCCGGAACTGGTCTTGATGGACGAGCCCTTGGGCGCCCTCGACAAGCAGCTTCGGGAAACATTGCAGTTTGAGATTACGAACCTTGCCCATGAGCTGGGGATCACCACGGTTTACGTCACCCACGACCAGACCGAGGCATTGACCATGTCTGACCGGGTCGCGGTTTTTGATGACGGACGTATCCAGCAACTGGCCCCGCCAGACGAGCTTTACGAGAAGCCGCAGAACAGCTTCGTCGCGCAATTCATTGGTGAAAACAACACCTTGGATGGCGTTGTTCAAGAGATCAAAGGCGATACCTGCATTGTGAAATTGGACAGCGGTGACATCATCGACGCTGTCCCTGTCAACGTCACAAAGGTCGGGGAGCGCACGAGAGTTTCGATCCGACCCGAACGCGTGGAATTCAATCGGGATCGCTTGCACGACGACGCCCACACGCTGAAAGCCGAAGTGCTTGAGTTCATATATATGGGTGATATTTTCAGAACACGGTTGCGCGTCGCTGGCACGGACGAGTTTGTGATCAAGACACGTAACGCACCCGATCAAGCCCGTCTAAAGCCGGGTCAAACGATCGAAATTGGCTGGATGCCTGAAGATTGCCGGGCGCTCGACGCCTGATGCATGCGGTGGAGCGGTCGCCCGGAACGCTCCAACCTTCGACAAAAGACCGGGCAAACACTGGGAGAAATACATGAAAACGACACTGAAACTGATGGCTACATCTTGCCTGACGCTGACGGCCTCAATGGCCTTTGCTGACGGGCATATGGCCAATGAAATGACGATCGTAAGCTGGGGCGGCGCGTATTCCAACTCGCAGCAAAAAGCTTATCACGAACCCTATATGGAGAATACCGGCGTCAATATCATCAACGATGAAAGCTCTGCCGAAGCCGTGGCGAAGCTGCGTGCGATGAACGAAGCGGGCAACGTGACGTGGGATGTGGTCGATGTTGTTGCATCTGATGCGATCCGCCTGTGCGACGAAGGTCTGGCGTTGGAAATTGACGCTGACACGCAACTGGCAGATGGCGATGACGGATCCAAAGCTTCGGACGATTTTGGCGACTTGCTGGTCTCCGAATGCTTCATTCCGCAGATCGTTTATTCGACCACAGTTGGTTACCGCACGGATCTTGTGGGTGACACTGCTCCTACCGACATCTGTGCGATCTTCGACACCGATGCATATCCGGGCAAACGCTCGCTCGAAAAGCGTCCGATCAACAACATGGAATGGGCGTTGCTGTGTGACGGCGTCGCCAAGGACGCAGTCTATGACGTTCTGGAAACCGAAGAAGGTCAGGCTCAAGCCTTTGCCAAGCTCGATACTATCAAAGACGATGTTATCTGGTGGTCGGCCGGTGCCGATACGCCGCAGCTTCTGGCTGATGGAGAAGTCGTCATGGGCTCGACCTACAATGGTCGTCTGTTCAGCTTGATCGAAGAGCAAAAGCAGCCCGTTGCAATGCTTTGGGACGCGCAGGTGTTCGACCTCGACGGCTGGATCATCCCCGCAGGCCTGACCCCAGAGCGCGAAGCGCGTGCGCTGGATTACGTCAAGTTCGCAACGGATACACAGCGTTTGGCGGATCAGTCCAAGTACATCGCTTACGGTCCTGCACGTGCGTCTTCTGCACCGCTGGTCGGCAAGCACGCTGACTTGGGTATCGAGATGGCACCACATATGCCAACCGATCCAAACAACGCCAAGAACACCTTCTTGTATAACTACGAGTGGTGGGCTGATTACCGTGATGATCTGGACGCAAAATTCCAGGCATGGTTGTCTAAATAAAATGATTGTTATGGGGCGCGACCGTGTGTTGCGCCCCATTTCACTTGAACGAACTTTTCAAAGACTGGGGCGGAAAACGTGACAGAGGTTTTGGCAGCAGATGGACGGCCCCTGAAGGCCTCACTTAACCGCGCCCTGCGCCGTCAGAAGTTGCGCGCGCTGGCCCTGATCGCCCCCTTGCTGATATTCATCCTGGTATCTTTCGTGATGCCAATCGCTGACATGTTGTTCCGCTCCGTTGAAAACGAAATCGTGTCGGATACCTTGCCCCGAACTGTCCAAGCGCTTGAGAGCTGGGACAGCTCCAGCGGAGAAGCGCCGGGCGAGGCGGTTTTTAACGCGCTCTACACCGATATGGCGCTTGCCACTGAATACAAATCCCACACGCGATTGGGCAGTCGCTTGAATTATGAACTCACTGGCGTTTCATCGCTGTTTCGCAAGTCCGGTCGCCGCGTAAAGCGGTTCGATACCGACGTATATGCCGATGCTTTCCGCGATGCCGACCCCGCCTATGCCGACCCAAGCCAGTGGGCCGCTTGGATGGGTGACGACACCGTCCGCGCCGCTGTGCCTGTCACTGCGGCGACGTATGATGCTTGGGCCAAAATGATCGTGGAGGTCGACAACGACGATCCGGCCAAAGAAGAGCCATGGGATTTTGTCTACACCTCCCTCTACAACGAGGCAGTCGCCGGAGCTTCACTACCCGTTGCGGTCGATGTTTCGGGGGTAGAGCCCGTTTCGCTGCGCGAACAATTCGTGGAAGTCGACAAGAATTGGCTGGATATTGATGTTTGGCAAACCATCAAGATTTACGCGCCAAAATACACCAATGGCTACTTCCTGAACTCCGTTGATTTGCTCAAAGGTCCTGATGGCGCCGAGGCGCGGCCCGAGAGCGAGAGAATCTATGTTGTGTTGTTTATTCGCACTATGATCATGTCACTGTCGATCATGGGTATGTGCGTGCTCTTGGGCTACCCGATTGCATGGTTGCTGGCGAACCTGAAGGATCGCACGGCCAACCTGCTGATGATCCTTGTGTTGCTGCCGTTCTGGACGTCGCTGCTGGTCAGGACATCGGCATGGAAAGTACTGCTTCAACAGCAAGGCGTGATCAATGACGTTCTGGTCTGGATTGGCCTCGTTGCCGATGACGGGCGACTGCAACTGATCAACAACCAGACGGGTACGATCATCGCCATGACGCATATCCTGTTGCCGTTCATGATTTTGCCGCTCTACTCGGTGATGAAGACAATTCCGCCTAGTTACCTGCGGGCGGCCAAGTCTTTGGGCGCAACCGACTGGACGGCGTTCTGGCGGGTTTACTTCCCGCAATCTGTGCCGGGGATCGGAGCAGGGTGCATTCTCGTGTTCATCCTGTCGATTGGCTACTACATCACACCGGAACTGGTGGGGGGCACTAAAGGTGTCTTCATCTCCAACCGGATTGCCTACCACATTTCCAGTTCTCTGAATTGGGGTCTAGCGGCGGCCTTGGGATCCATACTGCTGGCAGTGGTGCTGCTTCTCTACTGGGTCTACGACAAGATCGTTGGCATTGATAACGTAAAGCTGGGGGGCTGAGACATGTCTGGATTGCCACCATATGCATCAACCGGCCAGCGCGTCTGGTACTATAGTTTCCGCGTTATTTGCGGGGTGATTTTCTTCTTCCTGATCGCGCCGATCCTTGTGATCATCCCGCTGTCGTTTAACGCAGAGAACTTCTTTACCTTCACGCCAGAGATGCTGGCATTTGATCCTGCGGGCTATTCTACGAAGCACTATCAGGATTTCTTCACCAACTCCGACTGGCAACTGGCCTTGCGCAATTCGTTGAAGATCGCACCTGTGGCAACTCTGTTGTCCGTATCCTTGGGGACTTTGGCCGCCATCGGTCTGTCCCAAAGCCATGTGCCGTTCCGGCGGGCGATTATGGCGGTGCTGATATCACCGATGATTGTGCCTCTGATCATCTCGGCGACGGGCATGTATTTCTTCTATTCCAACCCCTATATCCCGATCCCGTTCTACGGAAAGCTTGAGCTGCCCTTCACGCTGACGGGTACCTACTGGGGCGTTGTTCTTGCGCACGCAGCGTTGGGCATTCCCTTCGTGATCATTACCGTGACCGCAACTTTGGTGGGCTTCGATCAATCCCTGACCCGTGCTGCGGCCAACATGGGCGCAGGACCGGTCACTACCTTCTTCCGCGTGCAGATGCCATTGATCCTGCCGGGCGTCGTCTCGGGCGGCTTGTTCGCCTTCATCACGTCGTTTGACGAGGTTGTGGTTGTTCTCTTCGTGGGCTCGGCCGGACAAAAAACGCTGCCATGGCAAATGTTCACCGGTTTGCGTGAGCAAATCAGCCCGACCATTCTAGCCGTGGCAACGATCCTGATCGCAGTTTCGGTCGCGCTGCTGTTCGTCCTAGAAATGCTACGCCGCCGGTCCGAGCGCCTTCGTGGGTTGTCGCCGGGATAGTGATCTTCAAAGCTGTGAGCGAGGATGTTGAAAGTGCCCGACGCACCCACTGCGATGATCCTTGTCCAAAACAACGCCGAAGGGGACGTCCTGACCTGTGTGGAGGGGCTGAGTTTTTGGGGCGGAGTCGATCCTGATACGGGGGTGATCATTGATGCTCACCATCCCGATCACGGAGCTTGCCTTGCCGGAAAAATTGTTTTGATGCCAAGCTCGCGCGGGTCGTGCAGCGGCAGTGGGGTCTTGTTGCAATTGGCCCGGAATGGCTGCGCCCCTGCCGCGCTCGTGTTTCGCGAAGATGAGGACATCCTGACACTGGGCGCGATGATCGCCGAGCGCCTTTTCGACCGTCCGGTCGCCATATTACGGCTCTCCCCAATGGTCTACGACGACTTGTCCAAAGCAACCGTCGCAAAAATTAGCGGGAACGAGTTGTTTTTTGACGGGCAGGCAGTGGCCTTATCACATCCTGATCTGGATGAATTGGTTTTGAATGACACCGACCGAGCCATGCTGACCGGTCAAGAAGGGCCAGCGCTGCAAGTTGCGATGGAAGTCTTGTGCATGATGGCGGCGTCGCAAGTCGCGTGTGATCTTGTCGATGTGAGCCGCGCGCATATCGACGGCTGTATTCTTGCCCATGATGCCAATCTCGACTTCGCAGAAAAGATGCACAAGATGGGGGCGAAGACCCGCATACCCACCACGATCAACGCGATTTCGGTCGACCGCAAAAATTGGTCATCTCAAGGGGTGGTACCTGATTTTGGCAATAAAGCCAGCCGTCTTGCAGATGCCTATGTGAATATGGGCGCGCGCGCGACCTTTACCTGCGCCCCCTACCTTTTGGACGACACGCCACAATTGGGCGAGGCCATTGGCTGGTCCGAGTCGAATGCTGTGATCTATGCAAATTCCGTGCTCGGCGCACGAACCGAGAAACACCCGGATTACCTGGACTTGTTCATAGCCATGACGGGTCGCGCACCGAATACCGGCGTGTATCTCGACGCCAATCGCGCGCCTGTGTGTGAATTGCGCGTCGTGTTGCCCGAGACCTATGATGACGCCCTGTGGCCGATGTTGGGATGGTTGGCAGGTTGCAAATCGCCCAGCGGCATTCCTGTTCTGACGGGATTGGAGCATGCCTCGCCATCCTCCGATGACCTGAAAGCACTATGCGCGGCGTTTGGCACGACCTCGGCGGCTCCGATGCTGCATGTCCGTGGTCATACGCCAGAGGGTGAGCAACCGCTCGTGGCCCACGCGGCGGTTTTCGATATTACACCGCGCGATTTGGCTTTGGTTTGGCAGGAGTTCAATACGGGCGATGCAGAGGTCGACCTTGTCGCGATCGGAAGCCCTCATGCCTCGCTCTCAGAATGCCGGAAGCTCGCAGAATTTCTGCATGGAAAGACCTGTGACCCACAGACTGCCATGATCGTAACAGTCGGTCGAAAAGTGTTGGAAGACGCGGTGTTGGAGGGCATAGTTGACGTGCTTCGGTGTGCTGGCGCTCAAGTCATTGCCGATATTTGCTGGTGCTCGATCACGGAGCCTGTGTTCCCTCCTGAAACCAAAATTCTCATGACCAACTCGGGGAAATACTCCCATTACGCTAACGGTCTGACAGGGTGCGAAGTGCGATTTGGAAGTCTGGAAGAGTGCGTGCAAGCCGCGGTCACAGGGCATGCGGGTATTGAACCTCCGTCATGGTTGCTCTGAATTTCAAAAGTTGAGTTGGGCGGAGATTTTGCGAGCCATGTTCACACTTGTGTTTGCCGTGGCGCTTTGTCTTGCAGAGGTTGAAATAAAGCGCGAAGAGACCGGAGAAAGTGCAGCTTGACCAACGCAAATGGCAGCATTGATTGGGAACAAAAAAGAAGCGGCGCGCGTTGAAAGAGAAGCGCGTGTTCGGCTGGTCGGGTCAAGCACGATTGATGCCGAGATGCGCTAAAGCGATGGTGGCTTGCGCGCGCCTCGGATAGTCTGGGTCTAGGGTGCAACGTCGATGATCAAGTATAAACTAATTCGTCTCTTAACCGCTGGCATTTTCGGGATAGTGTTTTCCGGAAGTGCGAGCGCGCTTGAGCGCGTGGATGTGCAGTTGATCGGCAGCGCGGACGCCGAGTTGCAGCAAAGCCTGCAGGCAAATTCAGTCATGAGGACATTGGACGGGAATGTAACGACCGGTGATGTGATCACGGCCGCACGGTCGGAATATGCCCAACTCATCGAAGTGTTGTACTCAAAAGGGTATTATTCATCGGTCGTGAGCGTGCTTGTGGACGGCCGCGAGGCGGCGCTCATCGATCCATTTCGTGAACCTGCGCGCGTGGACGTTGTGCAAATTCGCGTAGAACCCGGACGTCCTTTCCGGTTCGGGAGAGCGAATATCGGTCCGTTGGTTGACACCAGCCCATTGAAGTCCGGTTTCAAAACGGGCGCGCCTGCGCTTGCAGATGTCGTCCGCAGTACGGTGAAAGAGGTCGTCGAAGACTGGCGACAAGTTGGCTACGCGAAAGCGGAGGTTGCCGATCAGTCGGTGTTGGCGCGGCACAATACGGCACAGCTTGATGTGGACGTAGCGATCGCGACAGGGCGGCGGGCCACCTTCGGTAAAGTCGCGGTCACTGGCGAGACAGCCGTGCGCGAGAAGCGCGTCAGAAACATCGCAGGCCTGCCGAGCGGTAAGGTCTTTGACCCTGACGCTGTGAAAAAGGCTGCCGCGCGGTTGCGTAAAGTCGGCACTTTCAAGTCGGTTCAGGTGACAGAGGCCGACGAGATATCTGAAGATGGCACGCTTGATATGCAGATCAACGTCATCGACCGAAAGCCACGTCGCATCGGTGGCGGGTTGGAGCTGTCCAGTTTGGACGGTCTAACCGTGTCTGGGTATTGGCTGCACCGGAACTTTCTGGGTGGGGCGGAACTGTTTCGCATCGACTCGGAGATCGCCCAGATCGGCGGAACGTCGAGCGGCATAGATTATGCGTTGTCCTTCCGCCTTGAAAAACCGGCTGTGTATGGCCCTGACACCTTGTTCTTTGCCGAATTCGGGACCTACTACACCGACGAAGAAGCCTATATCGAGAAGAAGGTCGAGCTGGCTATCGGTGCTTCGCATGAATTCGGCGAGCGGCTGACGGGCGAGCTTGGGATCGGGTACAGTTATTCGCGCGTGACCGACCTATACGCCACCCCGAATACCAAGCGGACCTTGCAGATGTTCAGCTTCCCGATTGCGCTGACTTATGACGGGCGGGATGACCGGCTGGATGCAACCCAAGGGATATATCTGAAAGGTAAGGCGACACCGTTTTACGAGTCAGTTCAGGGCCGAAGCGGGGCTCATCTGAGCTTCGATGCACGAGGTTACTATGCGGTTGGCGCTGAAAAGAGGACGGTTTTGGCTGGCAGATTGCAGCTGGGCTCGTTGATCGGCGTGACAGCGCAAGACGCGCCACCCGACTTTCTGTTTTACTCTGGCGGTGGTGGTACGGTGCGTGGCCAACCCTACCAATCACTCGCAACACCTGTCGCCGGTGGATCTTTGGGAGGCCGCTCTTTCGCGGGCCTGTCCGGTGAAGTGCGCCAATCGATCACCGACACGATCGGAGTCGTTGCATTTGTGGACGCCGGATATGTTGGCGCGGACAGTTTAGGCAATGGTGACTGGCACGCGGGGGCAGGCCTGGGCCTGCGCTACAAAACACCGGTGGGTCCGATCCGGCTGGACGTTGCTGCCCCTGTTGCTGGTAACACTGGAAATGGCGTTCAAATTTATATCGGCATAGGGCAGGCATTCTGATGCGGGGTCTGCTTCTTTGCTTGCTGCTTGTGTTTGCCCCGATTGCGGCGTTCGCACAGCAGGAAAACAGCGACCGCGGCTATATTCAGGGCTTGCTGGAGGACGCGCTGTCCAGCGATGGCGGGAAGGTCACGCTCGAAGGGTTCGAGGGTGCGCTCAGTGCGCGTGCGACTGTCGAGCGTATTACCGTTGCCGATACGGAAGGGGTTTGGCTCAGCGCAGACGGTGTTTCTCTGGCGTGGAACCGTTCCGCGTTGTTGCGCGGTCAAATCGAGATTGCCGAAATATCAGTTGATACAATTGATCTGATCAGGCAGCCGGTAGCTCCAGACACAACATTACCTACTCCAGAGGCGCGCGGGGCATTTTCGCTGCCCGACCTGCCTGTGTCGGTCAATGTCGACAGCCTCAAGATCGGGGCTGTCAACGTCGCTGCCGGGGTGTTCGGGGAAGCGGCGCAAGTATCCGTTTCGGGAAATGCACGTTTGGCCAACGGTGCCGGGGTTGCTGTGCTTGAAATCGAACGCTTGGACCAAGCTGGGAATTTCAGTCTGGCGGCTGAGTTCGACAACACCTCGCGCGACCTGTTACTGGATTTGAACCTGTCTGAACCTGCGGACGGGATCGCGGTAAAATTGCTCAACATACCCGGCCACCCGTCGATCACACTCACGGTTCAAGGCGATGATCCGGTCACTGATTTCAGTGCGAATATTTTGCTTGCGACCGATGGTGAAGATCGCCTTCAAGGCGTGGTTGAGCTGAAAACGGATGCCGACGGTGGCACCGGCTTCGCAGTGGATTTGAGCGGAGACGTGGCGCCGGTCTTCGTGCCGGAATTCGCCGAGTTTCTTGGCACCAATATCCAGCTTATAGCACGAGGGGACCGTTCGGTGGATGGCGGTATCAACCTTGATGAATTGAACCTCCAAACCGCTGCAATGCAAATAAAGGGATCCGCCGAAATCGGTGCGGATGGCTGGCCCAATAAACTGAAACTGGATGGTGAAATTGTGCCACCGGAAGGCGTCACCGTCGTCTTGCCGCTTCCCGGACCTGCGACGTCGGTTAAGCGAGTTGAGTTATTCGGAACATTTGATGCCGAGGCTGGTGAGGCTTGGCAACTTCTGGGACGCGCCAGCGGGGTGGAACAAACCGGTCTGCGGCTGGACTTGGCCAAGTTCGATGCTGCGGGCACCATTGAAAAAGTTGCCGGAAGTGTTGACGGAACCTTGCAGCTGGAGGTTGAGGGCATCGCTTTACAAGATGCGGCGCTCGCGCAAGCTGTCGGGGATCGACTGCGCGGCGGGCTCCTGTTTGAGTGGGCCAATAGCGGCGTGCTGAGTGTGCGTGAAATTGACCTGTCGGGCAGCGACTATGGCCTGACGGGTGCGCTTTCGGTCGATGCGACCGACAGCGTTGAGGCTATTAAAGTTATCCCTGACCTACAGGTGATCGCCGAGGATCTGTCTCGTTTTGCCGGACTTGCTCAGTTTGATCTATCGGGCGCTGCGAATCTCGCCGTTGCCGGGGCACTGGAACCTTTGACCGGTGTTCTAGATCTTAATTTCGACGGGACAACGCGTAACCTTGCCACCGGTATCGCCCAACTCGACCCATTGTTATCGGGTGAGGGCAAGCTGACCTTGGGGCTTTCGCGTGACGAGAACGGGCTGAAGGCAGAGCCTCTGAAAATAGCGACGGACCACGCAAGCATAGACGCAAGCGCCACGTTACAGACAGACGGAAGCGTGGCCATGTTGCGTGCGAAATTGCCTGATGTTGCCAAAGCCCTCCCCGAGCTGAGTGGTGCCGCCGACCTTACGGTTGAAGCGACGCAAGACGCCGACGTTTGGACCATTGCTACAACCGCGTCCTTGCCCGGCGGAACGCAGGCAGATTATCGCGGCACGGTGCGGGGCTTCAAAGATGACAACCTTCTTGTAGATGGCACGGTTACAGCAGTTGTTGAAAGCCTGTCGGCATTCTCCAAGCTGGCAGGGCAGGGGCTTTCTGGTGGGATAAACCTCGAAGCGTCGGGAAATGCGGACATTTTGAGAGGCAGTTTCGATCTTTCGACCAGCGGTCAGACGCAATCAATTGCGTTTGGTCAACCAACGCTCGAGCCGTTGTTACGAGGGGCCACGCGGTTCGATTTATCCGCAACGCGCGATGTCGCGGGCGTCACACTCATTCGAAGTCTGGAAGTCGACGGGTCGGCCATTGATGCTCAGGTAAGTGGAAGCTTCGGGCCGGAGTCGGGGCAACTGGACTACCGCGTGTCACTTGCCAATCTGGGCTTGATCGTCCCCGATTTTCCCGGACCGGCAAATGTCAGCGGGACTGCGGTGAAGCAGCAGCAGTCCTGGGCTATTGATGCCTCAGGACAAGGTCCCGGTGGCGTTGCCGTTGCGGCCAACGGTCGTGTGGCAGAGGATTTTTCGACGGTCGCCGTCGCATTGAACGGCTCGGCCCCTCTGGCATTGATCAATGCGCGTCTACCGGGGCAAAACCTGACCGGACTTGCGCGGTTCGATCTTCAGGTGAACGGACCACCGGCGTTGCAATCCGTATCCGGACAAGTGAGCCTTGTTGACGGCCGCTTGGCCATTCCGGCGCGAAGCACGGCGCTAAACCAAATCAACGGGCAGGTCCGGCTCTCTGGTGGACAGGCGCAGTTGTCGTTTGAAGCGGGCGTGTCTACCGGCGGGAGGGTAACGTTGAGCGGACCGGTCTCGCTCACATCCCCCTACAACGCCCAGTTAGCTGCCGACCTGCAGCGCGTCACCTTGCGCGATGCGTCCTTGTTTGAAACCACCCTTGGGGGGCGCTTGACTGTAAATGGGGCGCTGCTTGGTGGAGCCGCAATTGGGGGTGTAATTGACGTCGAAACAGCAGAGATCAGGATACCGCAATTTGGCCCCTCCTATTCCGCACTGGAAGGACTGCGCCACTTGAACCCGTCGCAAGATGTTCGACGAACGCTTCGCTTTGCGGGTTTGGACAAGGAAAACGATACCGCAGAGAGGGGCTCCCCGGGGTTTCCACTGAATTTGACTTTACGCATTCCAAGCCGCCTGTTCGTACGCGGACGAGGATTAGATGCGGAACTGGGCGGCACTTTGGGCCTGACAGGTACCACCAATAACGTGAATCCCGTCGGTGGATTTGATTTGATCCGCGGTCGTCTGGATTTGTTGGGAAGACGGCTAAACCTGACCGAAGGGTCTGTGCGATTGCGCGGTGACTTTGATCCGGTAATCAAGTTCGCCGCGACGTCTCAGGTCGAGGACGTCACGGTTGGTCTTCTGTTGGAGGGCTTGGCATCCGAGCCGGAAGTGACAGTAACCTCGTCGCCAGAGCTGCCAGAGGAAGAAGCGCTGTCCTTGTTGCTGTTTGGACGGGAAGTAACGCAAATCTCGGCATTTCAGGCGGTTCAATTGGCTTTGGCCGTTCAGACGCTGGCGGGGCGGAGCGGGACTAGTCTGACCGACGGCCTCCGCGACAAGCTTGGTGTCGACGATCTGGATATAGGAACCGACGCGGACGGCAACACGCAAGCGAAAGCGGGCAAGTATATCTCGGACAACATTTACACGGATGTCACCGTCAAGAGTGACGGAGAAAGCCAGATCAACCTCAACCTTGAGGTCAGCCCGACAGTGACTGTTCGCGGCCGCCTGAGCAGTGACGGCGACACGGGGATCGGTGTGTTCTTCGAGAAAGACTATTAGCCAGTGTACTGAGCCCGGCCCTATCCTAATGCGCCATATGGTGGCACAAGGTTAGAGGCAGGGTTTCTGGCAGTCGGCACGCGCTGATGTAGTTCAGGTTCTTGATCAAAACGAAAGGTAGCCCCGATATGGCGGATCTTCAGCGAAAACCATTCGGCACCCACGGCAAGGTGCATGACATCACGCCTGAATCGGCTGGCTGGCGTTATGTCGGGTTCGCGCTTCATCGTTTGCGGGTCGGTGAACGCATCGCGGAAGCGACGGGTGATCGCGAGGTGATCCTTGTCATGGTTGAAGGAAAGGCTGCGATACACGGCGCCGACCGTGATTGGGGCGTTTTAGGGGACCGGATGAGCGTGTTTGAAAAGACGCCGCCGCATTGTCTTTACCTGCCGAACGGAACCGATTGGGCGGCGGTGGCTGAAACCGAGTGCATCATCGCGGTCTGCTCCGCACCGGGGCAGGGCGGACATGAAGCGCGCCGGATCGGGCCGGATGGCATCACGCTGACAGAGCGCGGTAAAGGCACCAACACACGCCACATCAACAACATAGCAATGGAGAACGAAGACTACGCGGATAGTTTGCTCGTGACCGAAGTATTCACGCCAGCGGGACACTGGTCCTCCTATCCCAGTCATCGCCACGACGAGGATGACTTCCCACGGATTACCTACCTCGAAGAGACTTACTACCACCGGCTAAACCCGGCCAACGGGTTTGGTATTCAGCGCGTTTATACTGACGACGGGCAACTGGACGAGACGATGGCGGTGGCCGATGGGGATGTGGTTCTGGTGCCGCGTGGACACCATCCTTGCGGCGCGCCTTATGGGTTCGAAATGTACTATCTGAACGTGATGGCCGGGCCGCTTCGGAAATGGCGCTTCCTACCAGCACCGGAGGTGAAGTGGATCATGGACCGCGACGCCTAATGACATCGGGAATGGCCTAAAACTCTACGTGGCGCGCCGTCGGGATTTGGGACAGGAAGCCTCTCAGGCTCTCTTTGCTGATCGGCTTTTCAAGCAGGCGCAGCGACAAGCGTTTGCATGTGTCTTTCAACTCTTTGGAGCGGTTGGCTGATACGATGGCGGTTGGGACGTCCCGATAATCAGCGGACAGAGATTCGTAGAATTCGGTGCCTGTCCGACCGGAGCCGAGGTGGTAATCCAAAAGCATCGCATCGGGTATCAGTTCGATTTCATGAAGCAGGGCGGTCGCTTCTTCAGCGCTATTTGCATGGATAACCGACGCGCCATGGCCCTCGATCATCATCGACATGGCACTTGCCAGCTGGGGGTCGTTTTCAACAAGCATGAATAAAAGGCCATGCAGGTTCTTTGCGTCTCGGGATTGAGGGGCTTCTTCAGGTTGCGCACGCTCCGTTTTCGCATCGTTGACTGGAACCATCAGTGAAAAACAACTCCCGACACCTGGTGCGGACCATAGGTTCAACTCGTGCTCCAGACCCTTGCAGGCACGCTCAACAATCGCCAAACCCAACCCAAGCCCCGCCTCCGAATTGGTGGCGTCAAGCCTGTGGAACTCTTGAAAAATCGTACGCTGTTCGCTTTCTGGGATGCCACGTCCGGTGTCCCAGACCTCGATTTTTGCACGTTCCCCAACGCGTCTTACACCGACAAGTACCCGACCTTGGCTGGTATAGCGGATCGCGTTGGATACGAGATTTTGAACGATCCGGCGCAGATAGCCCGGATCGCTGCGCACGCTCAAATCGCAATCTACAATCCTAAGCTCGATACCCTTTTTGTCTGCCAGCGGAGACAACTCGTCGCGAAGCGGGGCGAAGATGCGCGACAGGCTGAGCGGCTGAACTTTAAAGACCGCCTTGCCTGCATCGAGTTTTGATATGTCGAGCAGGGCCTCAATGATTTGTTCCGCGCCCATCAATGCGGTTTCGGTTTTTGCGATAACCTCCAGTGCTTCCGGATTTTCGACCTTGTCGGGCAACGAGGAGATGAAGAGTTTTGCTGCGGAAAGCGGTTGCAAGAGGTCGTGGCTTGCCGCTGCCACAAACCGGCTTTTAGAGGCATTGGCCCGCTCGGCCTCTGCCAGTGCAACGCCCAGTTCTTGCGTGCGGTCCTGAACGCGACGTTCAAGAAACTCGTTCATCTCGTACAGCGCCCGCGCGGTTTCGCGCTCTGCGGTGACGTCTGTGAAGCTGATCACAAACCCGCCATCCGGCATTTCCTGCGCGAAGACGTTGAAAATTTGAGTGCCACCACGACTAACTTCGAACGCCATGGGCCGACGCCTGATGGAATGGTTGGCCCATTTGCTGAGATGTTCGGCGTCAAATCCGTCATGGAAAACCAGATCATCCCGTAACCGGTCCAACAGCGTGGAAAATTCCATACCTATCGCTGCGCGCCTGCGCGGGGGGGCGAGCATACCGTCCATTTTCTTGTTCCAACCGACAAGAATTTGGTTGTGGTCGAAAATGCAGACCCCCTGGTTCAGATGATCCAAAGTGGCTTGCAGCATCTTGGCCTGCTGGTCGCGCATCTTGTCGCGTTCCTGACGCTCCAGCCGGATGATGTCAGTCACATCGGTTTGCAAGATAACGGTGCCGCCACGAGATGTCCGGTGTTCGCTGACTTGCAACCAACGGTCCCAAAGAAGCCGGACATTAAACACAACATGCTCGTCGCCGTGGCGCTGCATCCGTTTCTGGGCCCATTCTTGGGGCTGCTGTTTCTCGGGCAGAGCAAGGAAGCGACTGCTGGAGATCAAAGAAACATAGTCTTGAAACGGAAGTCCCGCGACCAGCCGTTCCTCGATATCCAGCAAGTCGCGACAAAAACGACTGTTGGAGAGAACCAGCCGATCTTCGGTGTCAAAGAGTGCGAACCCTTCGTTGATCGTTTCGATCGCTTCAGTCAGGTTGGCGCGCGCAGTTTCCGTTTCAAGATTTGCGACCTCAAGGCGAGCGTTTGAATCTTGAAGCAAATCAAGCGTTCGCTCCAGCGCACGCGTGCGCTCGCGAACTTGCGTCTCCAGCAACGCGGCGCGTTCGAACTGTTGATAGGCAAGGCCGGACTGCTCGTTCTTTTGCTCCACACGTCGCATGAGAGACTGCGCGATCTGCAACAGCTTCTCGTTCTGGCGCTCGATTGAATCGGCGGGGTTAATCAACGACATCTGAGGTCACTCTGAAGATGGCTCGGTGTGGTAGAAGGCAACGCCGCTCATCGTATGGTTCACGTGCAAAGGCCCAATCTGTTCGCCGTAGGTCGAAAATCCGGTTACCCGAAAGGAGGACAAGATATCGGAAAGCTCTCGGCTCATCTGAGTTTGTTCGGCCTCGATCCGCCGCAAGATGCAATCGCACCCTATGATGTTGGCAGGAACACCGTCCTTGGACAGTTCTTCCATCTTGCGGCGAAGGTGTTCGACCATGTTGTCCGGTTTCGCGACCGTCAGAACCATTCCTTCGTCGATAGCAGAGAAGAAAACCAATTCACCCGCATCGTTTACCTGCTGAATTGCCCGAACATGATGGGTGCCGCCGATCCGCACCACGACAGGATGCGAGGCAAAAGTGAACCGGTCGAGTTGTTCGGGGTCCTTGCCGACAATCCGCGCGTATTCACGAGCGGCGGGTTCTGCGTTGATCGACTTAACGATACGCCGGTCCGGATCAGCTTCGGTCACCACCATTTGCCGTTCGGTGGGCACAAGGTGGTCAAGACTGAAGACACGAGCTTTGTGGCGGCTTTTCATCAAGGTCAGAACAGCCGCATTGCTGGAAATTTTGCCGTTCAAGGCAACGAGCGTCTCACTGAAATCAATCCCGTCGCCAGCCGAACCGCCAAAGATTGGCAGGTCACGCAGGGCAGGGGAGATTGTCGCGGCCAAGGTGTCTTCGCTAAGTGACAGCCCGTCGACCACAAGGAAGGCAAAGCCGTGTTCCATGTCAGGATTTTGATCCTGCAAAGCAACACGTTCCAAAGCGATACGGTCGATGACGGGTTGGGCGTTCAGGTCCTGAATGCCCTCAATCAGCAGGGATTTGGTTGCAAACCCTGACTTGGGAAAGCCGACCGCAACAATGAGCCCTTCGTCATACCCGGTGTTGCCAATCTCTCCGGCCGTCGTACAGGCGAGAACATCCGTATCGGGAAAACACTGTTCGGCTTCGGCAACCACATAGCTGAAATCGGCAAGGGGGCTGACGAACAACGCGACTGCGCTGAAATGGGTCGAACCAAGCTCTTTGTGTATCTGAGTCACAGGAGACGTGTTCGTCCACGGCACTTGCGCAGTACACAAAATGCCCGAATGAGAACGGTCGTTCAATGCGGTTACGTCTGCAGTCCCACCGTCAACCAACATGCTGAATTAATCTCCCTGAGCCCGACGATACGGTGCTCAATCAGAGCTTGGCAAGACCCTTGCAAATTTAGCATCCTGCGCCACTAATACGGCTTGTGTTCTGCTTTGAACGCCGAGTTTGCGCATAATCGCAGTGACATGAGCTTTGACCGTGGTCTCCGCAATCGACAGGTCGTAGGCGATCTGTTTGTTGAGCTTGCCCTCGCAGATCAGCTCCAGAATACGGGCCTGTTGATTGGTCAGCGAGGAAAGGCGCGAGACGGTCTCTCCCGTTTCCTCGGAGGCGCTTCCTTCAACGAAACCGGATGGCTTGTATATGCCCCCATTTGCGATGTGTTCTATCGCCTCTTTGAAGATCGAGCGGCGGCTATGTTTTGGAACAAAGCCCGAGGCTCCGGCGACGATGGCACCGTTGATGATTGAGTTGTCAGTCATAGAAGACACGATCACGACCGGTGACTTTTCGGCGCGACGCTTTAAGCGCATCAACCCGTCAAGGCCGCTCACGTCTGGCAGGTTGAGATCAAGCAGGATCAACGAAGGTGGCGTTTGCCCGTCGAGCCGTTGAAGCGCGGCTTCAAGGCAATCGGCCGTTGCCACTTCGCTGAAATCTGCGACCGACTTCAGCGTGAGTTCCAACGCGTCGCAAAAGAGGGGATGATCGTCAATGATCAAAGCCCAGCCTTGCTGCAATTGCTGCTTGATAGGATCAGATGTGGGCAAGCCATGTGGTGTCATGAGGATAGACTAGCGCGTTGACACGGTCGCGGTCACTTACCAAAAGGTCTTAGTCCAAGAAAAGAAAGACGCCCCCTTTATAGAAGGGGGCGTCCAATATTTTTTGATCGGTTTAGTTAGCCGCAAGCTGTGCTGGCAGACGGAATGTCCATAGCAGACCACCTTGGTTGAGGTAGTTCACTTTCTTGGCGACCTCACCACCCCAAAGTGGAACAGCGCCACCCCAACCGGAAATCACGGTGACATATTGCTCGCCATCCTGCTCCCACGTGATTGGTTGACCAACGATGCCGGAGCCGGTCTGGAAGGACCAAAGCTCTTCGCCTGTCTCGTCATCAAATGCGATGAAGTTACCCTCTGGAGTACCGGTGAAAACAAGACCGCCTGCGGTTGTCATTACACCACCCCACAGAGGAGCGTCGTTCTTGAACTCCCACTTGATTTCACCCGTGTCGGGGTCGATGGCCTTCAAGCTGCCGATGTGGTCTTCGTAGTTCGGCTTGATGGTGAAACCGGAGCCCAGATAGGCAGCCCCCTTTTTGTAGGTGATCGGCTCGTTCCAGATATCCATGCCCCATTCGTTGGAAGGCACATAGAACAGCCCTGTCTTGGGCGAGTGCGCCATCGGCATCCAGTTCTTGCCACCAAGGAAGGACGGAGACGCAAAGACAACTTCGCCTTTCTTGCCATCGGCTGCTGCCGTTGGATCGCCCGGGCGACCCTCCTCGATGAAGATCGGGCGACCGGTGTCGTCGATGCCTTCCGCCCAAGTGATGTCTTTCACGAAAGGCACAGCCGAGACAAATTTACCGTCCTCACGGTTCAGCACATAGAAAAAGCCGTTCCGGTCAGCCGTGGCCCAACGCTTGTTGTCGGAGCGGTCGGTATAGGCCACCACTTCGTTCACGCCGTCATAGTCCCAGCCTTCGCGTGGGGTGGTCTGGTAGTGCCACTTGATCTCGCCCGTAGCAGGGTCGATGCCGATGCGGGAAGCGGCATACAGGTTGTCGCCTTTGTTGCCCTCAACCGGTGTGCCGGCGTTCCTCAGGTGGCTGTTCCAAGGGGCAGGGTTGCCTGCACCAAACACCAAAGTGTCCGTGTCGGCATCGTATGATCCGCCAAGCCATGTGGCCCCGCCGCCTGTCTTCCACATGTCACCGGGCCAAGTCGCGTTCAGCTCACCCGTCATGGTAGATTCTTCACCGTTCAGGGTGCCCATGTGACCTTCGATCACGGGGCGCGTCCAAACCAGATCACCCGTTTCAGCGTCGCGGGCTTGCACTTCGCCAACGATGCCAAATTCACCGCCGGAGTTGCCGGTGATGACCAAGCCTCTGACGATCAGCGGCGCAGCGGTGTAGCTATAACCCGCTTTGTAGTCGGCAATCTTTTTGTTCCAGACGACGTCGCCGGTCTTCGCGTTCAGCGCCACCATCCGTGCGTCAAGCGTACCGAAATAAATGTTGTCGCCAAAGATCGCGGCCCCACGGTTCACAACATCACAGCAAGGCAGGATGCCTTCAGGCAGACGGGCGTCATACTGCCAGATTTCCTTGCCTGTTTTGATGTCGATCGCATACATGCGTGAATACGATCCGGTGATATACATCACCCCTTCGTGGACCAACGGTTGTGTCTCTTGCCCGCGCTGTTTTTCGCCACCAAGCGAAAAGGCCCACGCAGGAACCAGATTTTTGACGTTGTCCTTATTGAGCGTTTCCAGCGGCGAGTAGCGTTGCAGATGACGCCCCATACCGTTCGTTAGCACGTCGCCAGTCGACGCCGTGTCGTTCAGAAGCATTTCTTCGGTGACTTCCGCATGTGCAACACCTGTTGCCAAAACTGCGGCTGTCACGGCCATTACGAACCTGTTCATTGTGGTTCCTCCCTTTGCCGTTCCAATAAGGTCGCGCACCAATCCAGAGCGCAGACCGACCCGAGGGCGAGTATTCTTAGAAAGACTGTTTCTAGATATTGAACATTGGTCGTAAGACCCCAAGCGCCTTGACACAGCGAGGCGGCATCATGGTTTTGATGCGACTCACAGGCGCTCGGCGCGGACAGCCTTAAGCCGCCGCGCCGGATTTTGATCGGCGCTTCAGTTCTTGAGCGTGGCCAAATAGGACAATATGAAGTCTTGAACGGTGCGGTCGGTGATGCCCACGTGACGCATTTTCGTGCCGGGCATGAAGCCTTGATTATCTTCCATCCACGCCCTGAGGGCGGCGGGCGTCCAAACGATTGGAGCATTGGCGAGCGTTTCTGAATACTCGTAATCGGCGACAGTACCGGCATGCCTGCCAACAATGCCGATCAGAGTGGGGCCGTATGACGGGTCAGATGAATTATCCGCATGGCACCTATGACACTCGGCATCGAACAGGGTTTTACCCGCTTCGACCTTTACGTTCTCAAAGGCAGTTCCGGCGAAGGCTGCGCTACTGGCAAGTCCTGCTGCAAAAGCGAGGCTGCTGAAAAATTGTGTGCGTCCCATATCAAATCTCCTGTTTAGGTCGTGTAAGGGATGCATGTGTCCGGGATGCGCTAAGTTGATCTGCATCAAGCTCTCGGCGGTTCTCACGTTATCCTTTGGTCGTATTTCAGCAGGGCTGACCAGTGGTAGTCTTGCGACAAACGGGAGGCATACATGACATTCTTTAAATCGCTCGGTGGCGCTATGGTCGCGGCCCTTTTGACGACGGCAGCTTGGGCAGAGGCTCCGGCATTGCGGGCTGCCGTTTTGAAGTTTGGCACCGTGAATTGGGAGTTGAACACGATCAAACAAAACGGGTTGGATGCCGCGAACGGCTTTGATCTGCAGGTGCAGGGCATGGCGGGCAGCTCTGCCGCGCAAGTCGCGTTTCAGGGCGGTGAGGCCGATGTGATCGTCTCCGACTGGCTTTGGGTCGCGCGGCAAAGGGCGTCGGGGAAAGATTATGTGTTCATCCCGTATTCCAAGGCGGTCGGCGGTTTGCTGGTCGGCAAGGACAGCACGGCGCAAACACTTGCAGACCTCAAAGGAACCAAGATCGGTATCGCGGGCGGGCCTTTGGATAAAAGCTGGCTAATTTTGCGCGCCTATGCCGAAAAGAACTACGGTTTGGATCTGGCCGCAGAGACCGAGCAGGTCTTCGGCGCCCCACCGCTGATCTTCAAAACAGCGCTGTCTGGCGAGACCGCCGGCGCGATCAATTTCTGGCACTTCATGGCGAAGATGGAAGCCGCAGGGATGCGCAAACTGGTGGACGTTGCAGATGCAGCCAGCGATCTGGGGCTCGACCCCAACACGCCGCTATTGGGCTATGTCGTGAAAGGCGAATTGCTACGGGATCACCCAGATCTGGTTAACGGGATGGCTGCGGCGTCGCGCGCCGCCAAGGAAATTCTGGCCGCGGACGACGCCGAGTGGGACCGCTTGCGCCCGAATATGAACGCGAAGACGGATGCCCAATTTGAGGCGCTGAAAGCGGGCTTCCGCGCGGGCATACCGGACGCGGGTCCCGTTGACGAGGCGGCGGCAGCCCGCATGCTCGCGCTTATGGTCAAGCTAGGGGGCGAAGACTTGTTGGGCAAAGCAACAGAGTTGCCCGAGGGCACGTTCTTGCAGAGCGGCAGCTGATGTGCTGCGCGCGGTGACCAGCAACACCACCTCAGGGCCGGACACAACGAGACCGGTTTTGAAGTTACAGATCACCTCGCTGGATTTTGGCGGCTTGCCGATTTTGGGAGAGTTGTCGCTTCAGGTCAAGCGAGGCGAGACGCTGGCACTGGTGGGGCCATCCGGCATCGGGAAGACGTCCCTTCTGCGGATCATTTCCGGATTGGAACGCGACTATCGCGGTCAGTGCCATGTCGAAGGCGTGGTTGCGATGGTGTTTCAAGAGCCGACCGTGCTGCCGTGGCGATCCTTGCGCGACAACATTTGCATCGCGTCCGGAGTCTCGGTGACTGAAGCGGATCAGGCATTGGCGGATGTCGGTCTTGCGGGCAGGGAAGATGATTTTCCGTCGCAATTGTCCCTTGGGCAGCAACGACGCCTGTCACTGGCCAGAGCTTTTGCTGTCAAACCAGACTTGTTGTTGATGGATGAACCCTTCGTATCACTCGACCCCGAGCTGGTTGCGGAGATGATGGAGCTGTTTGCCACTCTGAGAGCAGCGCATCAGGTGACCACAATTCTGGTTACCCATGTCGCAAAGGAAGCCCGAAAGCTCGCCGGCCGCATTGTTACTTTAGGGGGAACGCCAGCCAAGGTGATCAGCGATGTTCAGAACAAGGGCGCGTATTTCCAATTGTCGGCGTCCGGTGTCACTTCATCCAAATCATAGTCCGCGCCTTGCAGCCGCTTTGCAATCTGTAGCCCGTCATTGGCCGCCTCGTCGACATACTGACGCCCAAGGTCTTCATTCCGGTCAACACCGTAGCCACGGATTAAACCGATGCCGTAGTTGAATTTGCCAACAGGATCCCCCGCATCGGCTGCGCGCTTGTCCCATGCGGTGGCGGCGTCCGGATTGTATTCACCACCAAGCCCGTTGTTTTCCAGCTGGCTCATCCACGTCATCGCACCGGTATATCCCGCCTCCGCGCATTGTTTGAAGAACTTGCGCGCAAGATCGTGGCTTCCGGATTTGGTGACGTAATAGCCCATCGCGCAAGTTACCGTATCGGTCATTCCTAGCTCGATTTTACGCTTGAGCATGCCAATCCCCGTGTCTTGCGGGTTCAGTGTTCCGTGCTGTCCCTCAATGGTCCGCGAAGCTGTTTCGCCTGAAACGGCAGACACTGGAACAAGCAGGCAAGCAGCAATGAGGACAAGTCTGTTCATTTGCACATCTCCCAAGTTGTTGTGGCTAGAATAGCAAACCCCGCCTGAATTTCACCCACGTCATGGTCGTAGATTAGGTCAGCCTCTGCGACTTATTCCGGTTCGGGCGGGGTTATATCCCCACAGCGCAGCTGCGGTGAACATGCTTGTCACGAGCACTGTCCAAAGGAAGGCAGGTCCGTTGAAGCTGGCATAAAGCGCGAAGCGGATTAGCTCCACGGCGTGTGTAAACGGATTAAACGCGCAAATTGTGTAGAGCAGTTCCGAGGACTCCGCCATTTTCCAAAGTGGGTAAAGTGCGGAAGAGAGGAAGAACATCGGGAATATTACGAAGTTCATCACGCCAGCAAAGTTTTCCAATTGCTTGATAAAGCTCGACAAAAGCAGACCAAGCGCCCCAAGCATGACCCCTGCCACGACCAGCGCGGGCAGGACCGTGACATATCCGATAGCAGGCATGGTGATATCGAAAGCGGCTGCAATTGCCAGAAATGCATAGGCTTGCAGAACCGAGATGATGGTGGAGCCGAGGAGCTTGCAAAACAACAACCACCATCGTGGCAACGGGCTAGTCAGAAGGAGTTTCATCGAGCCCATTTCGCGGTCGTAAACTAAACTAAGAGAGGATTGCATCCCGTTGAAAAGAAGGATCATTCCGCACAATCCGGGCACGATGTAAGTCTCGTAGGTGATGTAGGTCTGGTAGGGCGGGATAATGCTCAGGCCAAGTGCAGCGCGGAACCCAGCGGCGAACACCAACAGCCAGATGAGCGGGCGGACAAGTGCTGCAACGAAGCGCTCGCGCTGGTGGATGAAACGCAACGCCTCGCGGGTAACGATGGCGCGCAGGGAGGTCAGGTAGGGGCTCATACTGTCGCCGCGGTGAGGTTTAGAAACCTGCTTTGCAGCGGGGCTTTACCGCTTATGTCACGCGCTGTTCCATCGGCCAGAATACGTGCTTGATGGAGGATAATGAGCCTATCGTCATCGCGCACTTCATCGGTTAGGTGGGTCGCCCAAAGGATTGTTGTACCGTCAGCGGTCAAGTCATGAACGTGACTTGTGATGGAGGCCCGTGCGGCGGCATCAAGGCCGACCGTTGGCTCGTCAAGCAGCAAAACCATGGGGTTATGGATCAAAGCTCGTGCGATTTCTGCGCGACGTTTGTGGCCACCGTTTAACGTGCGGGCCTTCTCGTCGGCGCGTTCCAGCATGCCTAGTCGGTCCAGTGATGCATCAATGCGGCGCGTTGCGTCAGCGCCGGATATGCCATGGAGCGCTGCGAAGTAAGACAGGTTCTGGCGCACTGTCAGGTCTAGATCCAAAGTGGTTTGCTGGAAGACAATCCCAAGCTGTGCCAATGCCTTGCGCGGCGATCGTGACAGATCGTGACCTGCGATCTCAATTTGCCCGTTCGGTGACACGAACAGTCGCGTCAGCAAGTTGAACAGCGTGGATTTTCCAGCTCCGTTCGGACCCAGCAGGGCGCAGAACTTGCCTTTCTCCAACTCGAAACTCACCTCGTCCAACGCGGTCTTCGCGCCGTAGTGATAGCTAAGATTGGAGACCTTCAGTCCAGTCATTCGATGGTGATTTCAACGCGTTGGGTTTCGCCAGTCGTCCCCGGTATTTTCAGATAATAACGTCCCGGCTTGATTGCCACGAACCCTATTTCCATTTCACCAGCTTCGTCAAATTCGATGCTGTCGAGGCCGAGAGGGCGGATTTCCAATCCTTCCACCACAATTTCGTCGATCCAGATCGCCCGAAAGAACTCTGGCCCGACCAAAGCCAGTTCCTGCGATCCGTCACCTTGGATCTCGAATTCGTAATATGTGCCGGATTTCAGAACCCAAGGGGCATCGGATAGTGGTGCGCCCGATGACAGGATAATTGGTGGCAGGTCTTCTTTGTTCTTGCCGGAGAGCAGTCCGGCTGCGCCAAAGCCTTCTGCATGTACTGCGGAGGTGGCGAGGATGAGGGCCAGGAGAACTGAGCGCATGGAGTTTCCTTTCGAAGTTGGTGAGGAAATTCAGGAAGGTGGTCCCTAGGGGCGAAACGCTGCGCCCCAAGGAAAACGACCAACCTTGATGGATTTGAGTGCTTTGCGTGAAGCGACGTCAACAACGGTGACGTCGCCGGACACGCCGTTCGTCGTGAACAGTTGCGATCTGTCGGCGTTGAAGGCCATGTGCCAGACGCGGCGGCCGACAAGGATGTAATCTTCGACCTCATACGTCGCAGCATTCACAACAGCGAGGTGATTTGAGGGGCCGAGAGCAACAAAGGCGTGTGTGTCGCCTTCGGTAAATTCGAAGCCGACTGGTTGAACGCGATCAGGATGAACGCCTTGAACCTCAAAGCTGATTTTCGCCTTCTCGGTTTGCGTCGCCGTGTCGAAAACAGTGATCGTGCCACCAATCTCCGAGCTGACCCACATCTCGGAGCCATCCTTGACGAACTCGGCGTGACGCGGGCGGCTGTCGACCAAGGTATTTGCGAATAACTGCTGGGTCGCGGTGTCGATCCAATGCGCCATATTCGTGGTTTCGGAGGTGGTAATCGCGACCTTGCCATCGGGGGAAACAGCCATTCCTTCCGGCTCCACGCCGACGTCGATTTGCGCAACGACCTTGCGGCTTTCTACGTCGACCACCGTGGTAATCGCGTCGTCTTCATTGGCGATATAGAGGTGTTTGTCATCTGGGTGTAGGACGAATTGTTCCGGGTCTTCGCCGGACGGAAGGTCATGAAGGATTTTGCCAGTGTTCGGGTCCATGACTTGCACCGCGTCACTGTCTGATGCGCATATATATACGCGTGAGAAGTCCTTGGAGAATGTAATCCCCCTCGGGCGCTCGCCAGTTTCGTAGGTTTGGATGACCTCCAAGGTTTCGGTTGAGATGACCGAGACGGTATCGTCTTTCTCGTTCGTGACCCAGATTTCACCGGCGTGGGTCGTCGTTGAGCAGAGCAAGAAGGCGGTGCCGCCTGCGATGACATGTTTTGAGATGGGGAGCATTATTGGAAGGCCTCGCATTGGCTTTCGGGGCGATCGAGCCCCAGTGAATCAAGTTCGTTCGTTTGGTGCAGAAACCCTTCAAGCGGGGCTTGGGCCACCAAGGCGCGCGGGTGGGCGATGGCGATGGGTTGGCGTAGTTGCCCGTTCCATGCGCGATAGGTGAGCGGGCGGCCTTTGAAACCGGCAAGCTCGAAACTGTCAGACAGAATGTAGCTCCGCAGCGTGTCGGGGTCCGCGCTATTGGTGCGTGTCACGGCTTCGCCCAAGCTGCGCATGGCGGCCCAAGCGGCATAGTCTTGCGAAGCCATGTCGCGTGCGTGGGCCTCGGAGAAACGGCTTTGTAGTTGCGCCGCACCCCACTGCTCGATCACGGGGGACCACGTGACGGCAGACAACCCTTCGGAACCCACAACAGGGCGCGCCTCCCAAGTGTTATACAAAACGTAGCGACCGAAATCGTGCAACTCATCCGCCACGATCAAGGCGTCGTAGTCGCCGAGGTCTTGCGTGAACAAAGGAATTTCCTGAGACGCCGTGCGGCGCATGTCGGCATCAAACGCCCAAGACTTTTCTTCGGATAGCGCCATCCCGAACTTCTTGAGAGAGCGGCGCATGGCTTCGGCATAGGCTTGGTCTTGCGCATAGCTGCCAGAGATCATCACCAGATCGTCCCAGCGTCTTTGGACGAAAAACTGCGCCAACGCGTCGGTACGCATCGCGTCGGAAGGCAAGCTGTGCAGAAGGTTGGCACGACACTCTGTGTCACGCAATGAAAGCTCCCCGGCAGATGTGTTGAACAAGATAGCGCCCTGCGCCTCGGGCAGATCCGCGATTGCGGTGAGCGTCTCGGCGGGGGCGTCCAATAGAATGAATGAGGTCGATTGCAGGAGATCGCGGGCGGGCTCCAAAGGGTCTTCTCCAATGGCCACTTCGACTTCGGTCAGGCGATAACCATGGCCAAGAAACTTGCCGGTGGTCAGATTGTCTTGCAGACCAGTTTGTGCGCCTGCCAAGCCAATGTTGGCAGGAACGGGATCGAGATTAGACAGTGTCGGAGGGCGGGGCGCTTCGACACTGAGATACCCAACATTCAGCGCAACGTCAGCCGATGCGCCTTGCCCGCAAAGCAAGGCGGTTGCCAGAATTATGACCCGATGCATAAAGTGTCCTCCCTTACCGTTGAGGCTAACAAGCCACTTACGAGCGGTCGAATGAGACTTTGGTCGCGAAGTCCGGCGGACCACAACCAAAGTCCAATACCGCAGAGCATCGGGCCTGTCATAAAAGCAGTTAAAGGGAAATGCGCCGTTCTGGGAGGACAGGAATGCACAACACTTCGTTCAAAGGTTTATTGACTGCAGGTGCCGTCTTTGCGGCAACCACTTTGGCCTATGCACATGGGGATGTGAACCCGCAGCCCGTTGATACCGCAGGCTTGCCGGAGACGGGTGAGGAATGGTTGACAGAAAACCCTTACCGCGCCTCCGAAGTAGGGGAAGAGGTTTGGCGGAAAGCTGTCGAGATCGGCTCTTCCGGTTACAACCAGAACTGCGCGCGCTGCCACGGTTTGGAAGTGGTTTCAGGTGGCTTGGCCCCGGATTTGCGGTTCCTTGAGGCTGAAGAATACGGCGACGAATGGTACGTTGAGCGGTTCCGCACTGGTTATACCCAAAACGGCATTACCAAAATGCCGGCATTCGGCGAACTGCTGGGACAGGATGCAGCCTGGGCCATCCGCACTTATATTGAGACCCGTCCTGACAGCGATGCGATGGAAGAGGTCTCGGACGAGCTCAAGGAATTGCGTGACCAGTTGGCGGGCTATGCGACCGATGCGAATGGCGCAGACGCAGATGCGATCAGAGCGCGCTTGACCGAAATCGCAGGCAGTATCGAAACCCTGTCGGGCGCACCTGTTGCTGACTCGGTCGCGTATCGTGCGGCGAACCTCATTGATGGCACAACTGATGCCTATAAATCGGCAGCGGAAACGCTGACCATCGGCCTGTCTGCAGCGCACTGACAATGATGCGCGGCGTAAAGCGTCTCTCCCTGGTGGTTGTGGGCTTGCTCTTGGCGGGGCAGGCCCACGCTGCTGATCCCTGCGCAGACTATATCCCGCAAGAGCGCCCGCAAAATGTCGGGCGCGATGTTGTCGGGCAAGAACTAGATGTGCTGCAGGATCAAGGACACATGCTTTTTGCCGTTTATGCAGACTATCCACCCTACAGTTGGGAGGAGGCTGGCAAGGCGCAAGGCGTAGATGTCGAGATCGCCAAATTGATTGCGGCAGATTTGGGTATTGAGGCGCGGTTTAATTTTGTCGCCGCCGGTGAAAATCTAGAAGCCGACCTGCGCAACAATATCTGGGTGGGGCCAATCGTCGGGGGACGCATTTCCAACGTGATGATGCGGATCCCATATGACAGCGCTTTCAAGTGCCGCGTAGAGCAAGTGGTGTTCACAGGGCAATACGCGTCCGAGTCCATTGCGATTGCCTACGACAAACAGAGCTACCCTGACGAAAAGCCGGTGCCCGCCTATTTCAGGTTTGATCCTGTTGCAGTGGAGAACGACTCGATTTCTGACTTCTACCTGTCATCCTTTGCGGGTGGTCAGCTTGCCAATCACGTGCAGCGCTTCGCGGATATGGGACTTGCTATGGAGGCGCTCGTGGGTGGTCAGACCAAGGCTGCGATGGGCCCGTTGGCGCAACTGGAATTTGGACTAAACGACAGCACTGCGGTGCATCAACCACCTCTCGCAGGCTTCGCTGTAAGCAAGTGGACGCTGGGTGTGGCAGTGAATTTTCGCTACCGCCCCTTGTCTTACGCTGTTGATGACGCCATCAATTACGCGCTGCAAGACGGTCGCATCGCGAAAATTTACGAAAGTTTCGGGCTGAGTTTTCAGCCCCCGGATCGCTGATGCTGCAAGCGCTTCTACGCCCTTAGTCTCATAGGCGGGGGCAGGACGTGAACGTAGATTAGCCACAACAAGGAAACGGAATCTGCCATGAATTTGAGTGACAGCCGAGAAATCAACGCTGATGTGGCCACCGTATGGGCCGCATTGCTGGACCCAGAAGTTTTGAAAGCCTGCGTGCCGGGATGCCAGGAAATGACCGGCTCTGCCGACGAAGGCTTTGAGGCGACAGTCGTGCAGAAGGTGGGGCCGGTGAAGGCGACCTTCAAAGGTGCCGTGCAGATGAGCGAGATTGTCGAGCCGGTGAGCATGACGATTTCGGGCGAAGGCAAAGGTGGTGCCGCTGGATTTGCCAAGGGTGGCGCTGATGTGCGTCTAGAGGCGCAGGGCGATAGCACCATTTTGCACTATGAGGTGGAGGCCAAGGTTGGCGGCAAGCTCGCGCAACTTGGCTCTCGCATCATTGACGGGTTCGCCAAGAAGATGGCGGATCAGTTCTTCAATAATTTCCAGGACGCCGTTGGCGCACCCGTCGCGGGCGAAGAGGAAGACGCCGCAGGTGGCAATGATGAGACAAAGAAAAAGGGCTGGTTCAAACGGCTGGTAAGCTGACGGATCGCGCCTGCAAGACAAAGATATCCAAGGGAGGATAGGATGACCAAAGTAACGATGACCATCAACGGCAAGTCCGTCTCGGGTGAGGTGGAGGGGCGCACGCTGCTGTCCTCTTTCTTGCGCGAAGACCTGCACCTGACCGGTACACATATCGGCTGCGACACCTCGCAATGCGGGGCCTGCGTTGTTCATGTGGACGGCAAGCCGGTGAAGTCCTGCACCATGTTCGCGGCGGAAGCCGACGGGGCTGATGTGGCAACCATCGAAGGTCAGGCCAACGCGGATGGTTCACTGAACGTGATCCAAGCGGCGTTTCAAGAGCATCACGGGTTGCAATGCGGCTTCTGCACACCGGGCATGGTGATGTCTGCGGCAGCTTTGCTGAAGGACAACCCCAAGCCGTCAGAGGCCGAGGTGCGCGAGTATCTTGAAGGCAACATCTGCCGCTGCACGGGCTACCACAACATCGTCAAGGCAATCATGGCCGCGTCCGGACAGGACGTCAGCGCCATCGCCGCCGAATAATACAGATAATTAGGGAGGAATTTTCATGCCCAAAGATGGTGGAATTGGCGCGCCGACGCGCCGCCGCGAGGACGTCCGCTTCCTGACCGGAACCGGTCAGTATTGCGATGATATGAATATGTTCGGCCAGACGGCGGCGGTATTTGCGCGCTCGACCGTGGCCAATGGTGTGATCAAAAGCATCGACACTTCGGCGGCGGAAGCCATGCCCGGTGTGTTGGCGGTGTTCACGGGCGAAGACTTCGTTGAGGTCGGCGGCAACCCTGCGGGATGGCTGATCAACTCGCGCGACGGCACGCCGATGCACGAGCCCAAGCGCCCAGTTTTGGCGCACGGCAAAGTCCGTCACGTTGGTGACGCCTATGCGGCAGTTATCGCTGAAACAATTGAACAGGCTAAAGACGCGGTTGAGGCCATCGAGGCCGACATTGAAGAATTGCCTGCCATTGTGAACATGAAGGACGCTTTGGCGGCCGACCACTTTGTGCATGACGAGATCGGCACCAACCAGTGTTTCGACTGGGGTTGGATCGAAGACAACCGCGCCGCAACGGATGCTGCCATCAAAGGTGCGCATCACGTCACGACGCTGGAGTTGGTGAACAACCGTCTGGTGCCAAACGCGATGGAGCCACGCTGTTCCATGGCGCAATACAACCGCGCCAACGACGAATACGTGCTGCACACCACAAGCCAGAATCCGCACCTGACCCGGCTTTTGATCTCGGCGTTTGTGCTCGGCATTCCAGAGAATAAGCTGACCGTAATCGCACCTGATGTGGGCGGGGGTTTTGGCTCCAAGATCTACCACTACGGCGAAGAGGCCTTGGTGCTGGCGGCGGCCAAAAAGATTGGCCGCCCTGTGAAATGGACGGCAGATCGCACCGAAGCGTTCCTGACGGACGCGCATGGTCGTGACCACGTCACCAAGATCGAGTTGGCGCTGGATAAAGACGGCAACTTCCTCGCCTTCCGCACCGAAACCATGGCCAATGTTGGTGCCTACCTGTCGAACTTCTCGACCGCGACGCCAACCTTTCTGCACGGCACCTTGATGGCGGGTAACTACACCGTTCCCAACGTCTATGTGAACGTGAAGGCGGTCTTCACCAACACCGCGCCCGTTGACGCCTATCGCGGCGCGGGACGGCCGGAAGCCACGTTCTCGCTGGAGCGTGTCATCGACAAAGCGGCCCGCGAGATCGGGATGGACCCGATTGAGTTGCGCCGGAAGAACTTCATCAAGCCGGATCAGTACCCCTTCGCGAGTGCGGCGGGTCTGGAATATGACAGCGGCAACTATGACGCGCTGATGGACCAGATGGAGAAGGTCGCCGATATGGCCGGCTTTGAGGCCCGCCGCAAAGCGAGCGAGAAGAAGGGCAAACTGCGCGGCTTCGGCGTGAACGCCTATATTGAGGCTTGCGGCATCGCTCCGTCGAACCTTGTGGGTGTGCTGGGCTCTCGCGTGGGTCTTTATGACGCTGCGACTGTTCGGGTGAACGCGACCGGGAACCTCTCCGTCATGGTGGGCGCTCACTCTCACGGCCAAGGCCACGAGACGGCCTTCCCGCAAGTGGTGGCAGAAATGCTGGGCATTGATCCGCAAAGCATCGATATCGTGCATGGTGATACCTCCAAAATCCCGTTCGGGATGGGCACCTATGGCTCGCGTTCGCTGGCTGTCTGTGGCTCCGCCGTAGTGCGCGCCACCGAGAAGATCATAAACAAAGCCAAGAAGATCGCGGCCCACATGTTGGAAGCGTCCGATGGCGACATCGAGCTGAAAGACGGTGTGTTCTCGGTTGCTGGCACGGACAAATCGGTGACCTTCGGGGAGGTGGCGCTTAAAGCCTACATCCCGCATGAATTCCCGCTCGAAGATATCGAGCCGGGCTTGGAAGAGACCGCGTTCTACGATCCGGCCAACTTCACCTATCCGTCGGGCGCCTATTGCTGCGAGGTCGAGGTCGACCCCGATACCGGCAAGGTGACGGTGGAAAGCATGACCGCCGTGGACGATTTCGGCAACGTCATCAACCCGATGATCGTAACCGGTCAGGTGCATGGCGGCTTGGGCCAAGGCATCGGTCAGGCACTGTTGGAAAACACCACCTACGACGAGAACGGCCAGTTGCTGAGCGCGTCCTACATGGACTATGTCATGCCGCGCGCAGATGACCTGCCTTTCTACACCGTCGATCACAGCCAAGGGAATGCCTGTACGCATAACCCGTTGGGTGTGAAAGGTTGTGGCGAGGCGGGCGCGATTGGCTCACCTCCGACAGTGGTGAACGCAGTGATCGACGCGTTGCAATCGGGCGGCAAAAACGTCACCCATATCGACATGCCAATGACCCCGCATCGTGTGTGGTCGGCCATGCAGAACGCTTGAGAGGAGAGAGCACATGTATGCATTTGACATAGAGCGTCCCGCAACCGTGGCCGAGGCCGTAGCCGCGCTGAGCAATGAAGACGCGCAAGCGTTGGGGGGCGGGCAAACCCTGATTCCCACGCTGAAGCAACGCTTGGCCAGCCCAGAAAAGCTGGTCTCGCTGACTGGCGTGGCTGAAATGAAGGGGATATCCTCTGCGGGTGGTATTCTCACCGTTGGCGGTGGAACCACCCACGACGATGTTGCGGCGGATGGTAGCTACAAGGCGCTGTCGGAGTTGGCCGCGAATATCGGTGATCCGGCTGTGCGCAGTCGCGGCACGATTGGCGGCTCCATTGCCAACAATGACCCGTCTGCGTGTTATCCGGCGGCGGCTTTGGGGTCTGGCGCGACCATCGTGACCAATGAACGCGAGATAGCGGCGGATGACTATTTTGTCGGCATGTTCGAGACAGCACTGGGCGAGGGTGAGATCATCACCGCCGTCAAGTTTCCGATCCCCGAGAAAGCCAACTACCAAAAGTTCGTGCAGCCTGCCTCGCGTTTCGCGCTGGTCGGTGTGTTCGTGGCGAAAACGGCGGATGGAGTTCGGGTGGCTGTCACAGGGGCCTCCAACGAGGGTGTGCATCGCTGGAGCGCTGCCGAAGAGGCGCTGTCGAAAGATTTCTCGGCGGGTGCTTTGGATGGTCTCACCGTGAGCGCCGACGACTTGATCGCGGACTTGCACGGCTCGGCAGAGTATCGCGCGCATTTGGTTTCAGTGATGACCAAGCGGGCAGTCGCGGCTGCGTCGTAGCCCGATTTTCATTGAGTGATTGGCAGGCCCCGCCACCTTGGCGGGGCCTATTTCGTGCCTGGTTAAATCGTGGTCAAATCGCCGTCGAACGTCACCAGTGTCACCCGACGAAGCCCCGCGGCGCGGGCGATGCTTCCAACCATGTTACGCGGTGCCAATACCAGCGCAGTGGACAAGGCATCGGCCATCGTGGCGGTCTCGGCTTCGACCGACACCGTCGACCATTGAGGGCGCGCGGTGGGGTGTAGAATATGAGCTTGCGAACCCAGACTAAGCGCTGAGGGGCTAGAGGTCGCCACAGCACCCGTAGAGAGTGCGCGTGACCCGAAGTAGCCGTGATCAGGATCGCTTAACCCGATGCTCCATGGCCCGCCGACGCCGCGATACTCTCCAATGTTGACCAGTGTATTCGTCAAGCCGCTGCGCGTTAGTGCGTCGACGACGAGATCAGTGGCAAAGCCTTGCGCGATTCCGTTGAACGTCAATGATTGGCCAGCATCAAGGGTGATCCGATCAGTGTCGAAGCTGACTCTCTCCCATCCGATTGCGACCTGCGCGGCGGTCAGATCGCGCCCTTCTGCAAGCGCGTGCCACAATGGCTGCACGGTTGGATCGAACAGACCACCGGTGATCCGGTAGGCATCATCGGAGGCTCTCATGAGCGCAAGGAAGCGACGGCCCGGATCGACGAGTGCGCCAGAGTTGTTCAAACGGGACAGGCTGGATGCTGGATCATACAGGCTGAACAATTGCTCAATTTCGCGAATGGTTCGTCGGGCTTCGGCGAGGGCTGGTTTTGCCAAATCGCTCGGGCCGTTGATCGTGATGCTGACATCGGCCCCGAATGCGCGTCCCTGCCAGCTATTCGCATGCGCAGGGAAGGCGGCGAAGGAGGCAGAGATGGTAAGAAAGCGGCGGCGTGTCAGTTTCATTCGGCGGCCATCCCGATTTTGCGTCCCTTGGCGGCGAGGATCAGCGGGACGCATTGCGTCTCGTCATCGTGGATCGTGACGCAGTCCAGGCACTGGAAACACTCTGAATACTCGATCTCACCAGTTTTCTTGATCGCCCCGTAGTTGCATTTGACGCGGCACAGCTGGCACGGAGAGCCACACTCGGTGCGGCGTGCAATCCAGTCGCGACCCCTGACCAACCCACCAATCGCCATGACGGCCCCAAGCGGGCAAAGGTAGCGGCAGAAACCTTTGAACAGCACCATCGACAAGAGCAGAAGGCCAACGGCGTAGGCTACGTAGTACCATTCACGGATGAAGTAGGTGGTGATTGCGGTCTTGAACGGCTCCACCTCAATGGCTTTGTCGAGGCGGGCAGGGGTGGTGAAAATGATCGCAACTAGCCCCGCCAGCACCGCGTATTTCAGCCATTTCAAACGGTGATCCCATTTCACCGACGGCTCGATCTGCGGCAGACGTAATAGACGCCCCAAATGATGCGCAAATTCTTGCATCGCGCCAAATGGGCACAGCCAGCCACAGAAAAGCCCACGACCCCAGAGGACAAAGCCAAGAATGGTGACGGCCCAGATGACCAAAGAAAACGGATCATAAAGCAAGAATGCGAAGCTTCCGCTGTCTTTCGCAGTGCGAAGAACCGCCATTGGGGTTGCGATGGACAACTGCCCTTGTCCCCACCAGCCAATGAACACCGTCACGAAGGCCAGAATGCCTAACCGGATCGGGGTGAAGAACTTGTGTCCTGCCAAGCGGTTGAGGCGCAGGCCTAGCAGGGCGACCAGCCCCGCCAGAAAAACGCAAAGTATGACCAGATCAGTGGCCCGATTGCGCAAGGCGTCAACCCAAGGCGGCGTGGGTTTGACGACTTCGGGGCGCGAATAGAACCGCTCCGGCGTTGTGTGGGTTGCGGTCAACGTGACGGATCCGACTTCGGGTTGGAACACGCCATGGGACCGAAGGGCTTTGACTTGCAGGGTCCAGTCAGCTGCCGGATCAAACCCGAGGCGTCGGTCCGTGCGCAAAATCAGCGCGGCGCCATCTTGAATGTCTTCGGGCAGGTCTTTGTTCATCTCGACATAGATATCGGCGTCGCGGAATGCTACGGGAAAGCCCCCCTGATCGGCGCTGATGAGGTCAGGCGCCGTATTTCGCACGAAGTCTTCGGTGATAAGCCCATGGCGGGCAGTTTCGACCAGCAATACGGGTTCGTCCGTCGTTGAAATCGACATGAACTCGCGCAGTTCTTCGTAGCTGTCCTTGGACAAAACCGCCTTTGCAATGGACGGCGGGCCGAGGTCGATGATCCAAAGATCAAGATATGTTCCGTTGGGATCATCCTGCGCTTCCGGGTCGTCATCTTCCCAAAGGGTACCTTCAAAGACAGCATTGAGTTCGGCGTTGGTAACCACTTTGCGGGTCGCGATGCCTTGCTCGACCAACGCGGCCCAGTCCAGCGGTTCGGAATACTCGAGATTAGGATAAGCTGGCGGACCGGTCGAGATGCCGTTCATCTTCTCGCGCGCCACCTTCAAGGCCGCGGCCAGCAAACTCTCATGGGCGATCCGCACCGAGGCCGTCGCCTTGGTCACCCCATCCAGATAGACAAGGGCTGACCCGCCTCCGTCGCCGCCGTATGGCGTGCCGACCACCAAACTGTCCGAGATGGAATGCCCGCGATACTGCTCGAAGAATTTGTGAAATGGAGCTTCGCCGAGGCCCGACACGAAAATGGGCTCGTTGTGGGAGATGAGTTTGACGTCCAGAAACCGGCCGTCCAGATCAAGAACCACCAGCATGTTGATCGGGGCACCGGAAAAGCCGGGAAGCGGGGCCATGGGTTCTGTCTCGAAGACGTATCCGGCTTCCGCCCCGCCAGAGTTCAGCAATTGCCAGACACCTTGGTCATTGAGCGGTTCACCCAACGACATGGGCGGCACGATATAGGGCGCTAGCGTTTCGCGGGTCAACGGTTCCGCAATAACCGACACGGCGCAAGCGACCCAAAGGGCCGCGCCCCAAACCAGCGCAGTGAGTGATTTGCCTCCCAACATAACTGCAGATTAGGTGGGCGCGGGCGCGCTCCCTATTCGACTAAGGTATAAGCGCGTTGATTAGCCCTTGGGCGCACAGGTCTTTCCGTGACAGTCTGACGGCAATGTCGAGCCCGTCACCTCAAAATCAAACCATTGTGGTTATGATCTCCCTTGCCGGACTGGTTGCCCTTTGGGCTGTTGCCGCGTGGTGGGGGGCAGACCCGACAGTGTTGCCAAGTCCGAGTGAGGTTTGGAGCATTTTTGTTAGCGAAACTGCCTCGGGCGAATTGCCCCGTCATGTGCTCGCCACACTGCGACGCGTTTTACTAGCGTTCATACTGGCCATGGCGTTTGGCATCGTTATTGGCATTTCCATGGGGATGAACGGCACGCTTAATCGCTGGTTCGGGGCGTGGTTGGTGGTGCTGCTGAATGTGCCGGCATTGGTGGTGATCGTGCTGTGCTACTTGTGGATCGGGCTTAATGAAGTGGCGGCCATTACGGCGGTCGCCTTGAACAAGACAGCGATGGTTGCGGTCACCGTTCGCGAAGGTGTGCACGCGCTTGACCCCAAACTTAAAGAGATGTCGCAGGCCTATCGCATGTCGGTGCTAACGCGGTTGCGTCATGTCATCCTACCTCAGCTATGGCCGTATCTCGCGTCCAGCACCCGCAATGGGTTGGCGATCATCTGGAAGATCGTGCTGGTCGTTGAATTTCTGGGTCGCAGTGACGGGGTCGGCTTTCAGATACATCTATACTTCCAGCTGTTTGAAACCGGATACGTGCTCGCTTACGCGCTGAGCTTTGTGGCGTTGATGCTTGTCCTTGAATACGGCGTCATCGGTGTGGTCGAGCGACGCGCAACACGCTGGCGGCAGCCACGAACAAGCTAAATCCGCCGGATTTGGTTTTGAGTGGGATAGTGACCTTCAAACGCGTTCGGGCTTACCTGACATGAAAGCACCGCTTACGAAGAGGCGAGGCGACGGGATGCAAGATTTGTGACCAGCCGTCTTTTTCCTGTTACTTTCAAGACCTAGAGCTTGCGCGAGGCAAGCGGGTGCTGGGGTTAGGCCAGTGTGGCCCAACAGACTTGCCACGCTCGCAACCGTACCGCTAAGCTGGTGGTATCGAATAGAAATCATTAGTGAGTCTGGGAGGACATCATGAAGATCAGAACACTTCTCGGCGCGTTCGCGTCGACCATCGCGCTGTCATCAAACGCGTATGCTGCAACAGAAATCCAGTGGTGGCATGCGTTCACCGGACGCTTAGGAGAGCTGCTTGCTGAGCAAATCGAAGAGTTCAACGCAAGCCAGTCAGACTTTGTTGTCGTTGGCAGCCACAAGGGCAACTACTCCGAGACTTTGAACGCGGGCATCGCTGCATTCCGCGCCGGTGAGCAGCCGCATATTCTGATGGTTTTCGAGGTTGGCACAGCCACCATGATGGCGGCAAAAGGTGCGATCAACCCGGTCTACGAAGTGATGGCAGAAGGCGGTGCACCGTTTGACCCCGACGCTTACATGGGCGCTGTCAAAGGGTACTACACGACCACCGATGGCGACATGCTGTCACTTCCTTACAACTCTTCTACGCCGGTTTTGTATGTGAACCGCGACGCGTTCACCGCTGCGGGCCTTGATCCTGACATGGACCTGTCCACATGGCAGAATGTGGGCGAGGCGCTCGACGGCCTGAAGGCCGGCGGCGAGGATTGCCCACTGGTCACCGCTTGGCAAAGCTGGGTCCATCTGGAGAACATGTCGGCATGGCATGACGTGCCGTTCGCATCCAAGGAGAACGGCTTTGCCGGTCTCGACACAGAGTTGATGCTGAACGGGCCTGTGCAGGTCGCCCATATCGAAGCGATGGGGCAGTGGGCCAAAGACGCTAAGTTCATCTACACCGGACGACGCAACGAAGGCGGCGCCAACTTCCGCGCAGGCGAATGCGCGCTGTTCACCGAAAGCTCTGCTGGCTATGCGGGTGTGAAGGCAGAGGCGAAGTTCGACTTTGACATTCGCTCGCTTCCGTATTGGGAAGGTGCGGGCAACGCCCCACAAAACACCATCATCGGCGGGTCGTCTCTTTGGGTCATGGCTGGCCATGACGCCGAGGAATACAAAGGCGTCTCCCAGTTCCTGTCCTTCCTGTCCAGTTCCGACGTTCAGGCTAAATGGCACCAGAACACCGGTTACCTGCCAATCACTACAGAAGCTGCAGAGCAGACCAAGGCAGAAGGGTTCTATGACGCGAACCCAGGCACCGAGATTGCTGGTATGCAGATGACCGGAAAAGCCCCAACCGGCAATTCCAAAGGTCTGCGTTTGGGCTCCTTCGACCAGATCCGCGGGATCATCGACGAAGAGCTGGAAGCTGTTTGGGCCGGTGACAAGGACGCGCAAACTGCCCTTGATAGCGCCAAAGAGCGCGGCGACGCGTTACTACGCCGCTTTGAACAAGCAAACCGCTAAACCAAATTTGCAAGGCGCTGGACATACTCCAGCGCCTTGCACTTGCGACTGATTGAAGGGGCGAATACTCTGAATGGAAAAGCGCGTCACCTTTAAAGGCTGGCTTCTGCCGATGTGCCTGCTGATGCCGCAGATCATCATCACGGCGGTGTTTTTCTTCTACCCGGCGGGGCAGGCGATTTATCAGTCGTTGTTCATCCCTGATCCGTTCGGCCTGTCCATGCGGTGGGTTGGGCTGGGGAATTTCGAATACCTTTTGGGCGATCCCTACTACCGCGCGTCTTTCGTGACGACCGCCGTTTTCTCACTGTTGGTCACGGTAACGTCCATGGGCTTCGCGTTGTATCTGGCGGTGCTGGCGGACCGGCTGATCAAAGGCTCCGGCGTCTACCGCACGCTCCTGATATGGCCCTACGCCGTGGCCCCTGCCGTGGCGGGGGTGCTTTGGCTTTTCATGTTCAACACCCGCGTGGGCGTGGTGTCATGGTATCTGGGCCTCTTGGGCTATGACTGGAACCACGTGCTGAACGAGGCTGAGGCCATGGGCCTTGTCGTCGTCGCATCAAGCTGGGGTCGGGTAAGCTATAACTTCCTGTTCTTCCTTGCTGGGCTGCAAGCTATCCCGAAATCGGTGATCGAGGCCGCCGCCATCGACGGTGCGCGCTTCTGGACGCGGTTCCGCACCATCGTGTTTCCGCTTCTCAGCCCGACCACCTTCTTCCTGCTGGTGGTCAACATAGTCTACGCGTTCTTCGAAACCTTTGGGGTAATCCACACCATCACCTCCGGCGGGCCGCAGCAGGCGACGACCATTCTGGTCTATAAGGTCTTCTCGGACGGGTTCGTGAGTCAGGACCTTGGCTCCTCCGCTGCGCAATCGGTGATCTTGCTGGTGATCGTGGGGGCGCTGACCATCGTGCAGTTCAAGTTCATCGAACGAAGGGTGCATTACTGATGGCGCGTATTCTGGACGAGGGCATGGTCGAGAAACGTGGCATCGGCCACTACTTCACCCATGTGGGGCTGATCATCGGGGTGCTGGTCATCTTCTTCCCGATCTGGCTGGCCTTTGTCGCGTCCACTGTGACCCAGTCGGATATCATCAGCCCGCCCATGCCGCTTTGGCCCGGTGACCAGTTCCTGACCAACTATTCCAAGGCGCTGACCTCCGGCATCAACGCGCCGGTGGCGCTGATGCTGATGAACTCGTTGATCATGGCCATGGGCATCGCGCTTGGAAAAATCCTGATCTCGCTGCTTTCGGCCTTCGCCATCGTGTATTTCAAATTCCCCGGTCGGCGACTGTTCTTCTGGCTGATTTTCCTGACGCTGATGCTGCCCGTAGAGGTGCGGATCGTGCCGACGTACGAGGTTGTCGCGGGCTTCGGGATGCTCAACAGCTATAGCGGCCTGATCTTCCCGCTGATCGCGTCGGCCACGGCGACCTTCCTGTTCCGCCAGTTCTTCATGACCGTGCCGGACGAGTTGGCAGAGGCCGCCCGCGTCGATGGCGCGCGACCGATGCGGTTCTTCTGGGACATCCTGCTGCCGATGAGCCGCACCAACATCGCCGCGCTGTTCGTGATCCTGTTTATCTATGGCTGGAACCAATACCTGTGGCCGCTGCTGATCACCACGGACCCGTCGATGAACACGATCGTCATGGGCATCAAGCAAATGTTCCCCAGCGGCGACGATTATGCCGATTGGCCGGTGATCATGGCGACCTCCATTCTGGCGATGCTGCCGCCGGTGATTGTGGTGGTCTCGATGCAGCGACTTTTCATACGCGGACTTGTGGATAGCGAGAAATAAATGGCAACGATCAAGCTCGACAATATCAAGAAATCCTTCGGCAAGACCGATGTCATTCATGGCGTGGATATCGACATCGAGGATGGCGAATTCATCGTCATCGTCGGTCCTTCCGGCTGCGGCAAGTCCACGCTTCTGCGCATGGTCGCTGGGCTGGAATCCGTGACCTCTGGCGAGATCCTGATCGACGGAGCGCAGGTCAATGGGGTCGAGCCGATGGACCGCGACATTGCCATGGTGTTCCAGAACTACGCGCTCTACCCGCATATGTCGGTCGAGGAAAACATGGCCTACGGCCTGAAGATCGCCAAGACTCCGAAGGACGAGATCACCGAGCGGGTGGCCGAGGCCGCGCGGATGTTGCAACTGGAACCCTACCTGAAACGCAAGCCGCGCGAGTTGTCCGGCGGGCAGCGCCAGCGGGTTGCCATGGGGCGGGCGATTGTGCGCAAGCCCAAGGTGTTTTTGTTCGACGAGCCGTTGTCCAATCTAGACGCCAAGTTGCGCGTGCAGATGCGGCTTGAGATCAAGGAATTGCAATCGCGCCTTGGCATCACCGCGCTTTACGTGACCCACGATCAGGTGGAGGCGATGACACTGGCCGACCGCATGGTGGTGATGAACGGTGGCGTGGCCGACCAGATCGGCGCGCCGCTAGAAGTGTACTCCAACCCGCAGACCGAGTTTGTGGCCGGTTTCATCGGCTCACCCGCCACGAACTTCATCGACGCGGCGTTGGTGCCGGACGCGCCAAAGGGGGCCTCCAAAATCGGCATACGGCCAGAACATGTGACCTTGCTGCCCTCGGGGCAAGGCAAGCTGGGCGGAAACGTGGTGTTCACCGAAGCGCTCGGGGCCGAGACCCTTGTTCACCTGCGTATGGATTCGGGAACCGAGACCTTCACGGTCAGGCAGGATGGTGCGATGCCTCTTCCGGTTGCGGGCGATCCGGTCGGCGTGGATTGGGGCGCTGACGACGAGATGGCGTTCAATGACAAAGGTCGCCGCGTGTAGCCTATTGGCCTGCCGCAACAACCAGCTGCGTTGGGTCAATCAAATCCGAGAACGCCGCTCCCGGAGATTGGTCGACAACAACCACATCATCCGCGCGCAGTTCCGGCATGCGTAGTGAGGGCAGAGAGCCGCTTGCCGAGAACTTCGTCGCATCAACGGCCATAACTGTTCGTGCAGAGATATCTATCATCGCGCGTGCGATGTCGATTTCACATTGATCGAAGGCCAGAAACCCGCGTGTCGGGTGAACCGAGGAGGCCGAGAGAATTGCATGCTCGACCGTGAGACTTGCGATAACGTCAAAGGCCGCACGGTCAAACGCTGCGCCGTCATGGTTTCTTAACTGGGTGCCAGCCATGAACACGCGGTTTCCCTCGATCATCGACAAGGTGCTGGCGATATAGGCCGAGTTGGTCACAATTGTCAGGTTTTTCCGCCGCCGCAAAGCCTGAGCAACATACCCTGACGTGGAGCCGGTATCTATGGCCAGTGACGACCCGTCCTGCACCAGATCGGCAACGCAATTGGCAATCGCAACCTTTGCCGCGCGGTTCTTGTTCATCCGCGCAAGGAACGGCGGGTCCATAACTTCCTGCGTACTGATGAGCGCGCCATGGACTTTTCGAACCACGCCGCGCTCTTCCATCGGCTTCACAATCCGCCGGATCGTCTGGTCAGAGACATCCAATGTCTGAGCCAGCTCAACCACGGTGATGGTTCCCCGCAGGTTTACGAGGGACAGGATTTCTTGCTCGTGCTTTGACATTGGGCGCCCGTGTTAAGATTTCAGCTAAAATATGGGATGCGAAATCGTGCCTCAAGGCTGAAATTCAACAAAAAGCAAAAAATATGTTGCTAAATGTTGCTTTGAGTGGAAGCCTCATAGGAGGGGAAATTAGCAAAACAGGCGTGTCATGGCGGTACATTCAGCGAAGCATCTGATCATTGGTGGCGGCATCATCGGCTGCTCGATTGCGTATCATTTGGCAAAGTCCTGCGAGAAAGACGTGGTTCTTCTAGAGAAGGCGTCGCTGACTGAAGGGGCGACATGGCATGCCGCTGGACTGGTCGGACAGCTACGTTCGTCACGCAATACAACAAGGATGCTAAAACGCTCCGTCGCGATGTATGACCAGCTGGAAGCCGAGACGGGGATGGCGTTTGACTGGAAGAAAGTCGGCAGCCTTCGTCTTGCTGCAACGAAAGAGCGGATGCTGGAAGCCAAGCGCTTGACGACAATGGCCCGCAGCTTCGATCTCGAAATGGAGATGATTTCGCCCGACGAGGCGAAAGCGCTGTTCCCTTATATTGACGCGACAGGTTTGGAGGGCGCTGCGTTTATCCCGTCCGACGGGCATGTTGACCCGGCCAGCCTGTGCCAAGCCATCGCGAGCGGGGCGCGGATGCATGGGGTGAAAATCCTGCAAGGTGTGAAAGTTACCGATTTTAAGATCGTAGACGACCGCATTACAAAAGTGATGACCACCGAAGGCGACTACGAGGCGGAAACGGTCGTTCTGGCCGCGGGTATGTGGAGCCGCGAGCTGGCGGCGAAGCTCGGCGTGATCGTCCCGGCCTGCGCGGTGGAGCACCAGTATATTGTCACCGAGCCTTTGCCCGATCCCGAGCTGGTGAAAGGCTTGCCGACACTGCGCGACCCGGAGCGGTTGGTTTACTACAAGCCCGATGCCGGTGGGCGATTGGTCATCGGCGGCTACGAAGACGACACCTTGCCGTTCGGCGACAAGGGCATTCCCGGAGAATTCATCCGCCAGCTTTTACCCGACAACCTGGACCGCTTTGCACCATTGGCCGAAATGGCGGGGCAGGTGACGCCGGTCGTCAACGAGGTGGGCATCCGCCAAGTCATCAACGGACCGATCCCGTATTCCGCAGACGGTGACTTTGTCATGGGTTGGGCCCCGAACCTGAAAAACCTGATGCTGTCGACGGGGTTCCTTTACGGGATTGCGGCGGGTGGTGGTGCGGGCGAGATGATCGCGGAATGGATCCTCGACGGTAGCCCCAGCCTTGATCTTTGGCCGCTGGATGTGCGCCGCTTCAGCCCGCATCACGCCACCAAGGCATTCATGTATCCCCGCGCCGTCGAACACTACGCCCATCACTACAAGATGCGCTATCCGGGACAGGAAGCGGAAACGGCGCGTAACCTGCGACTAAGTCCACTTCATGAGCGGCTGCAGCAACGCGGCGCAATCTTTGGTTCTAAAAACGGCTGGGAGCGTCCGCTCTGGTTTGCACCGGACGGGGTCGATCCGGTTGACCAACTGGCGTTTATCAATCCGGGCTGGAAGCAATATGCGGCGCAAGAGCATCAGGCGGTCCGCGAAGGCGTTGCTCTTATAGATCAGTCCAGTTTCTCCAAGTTCGAGTTGATCGGTGCAGGCGCCTTGCCAGCTTTGCAACGCATCGCTGTGTCCAACATGGATAAGCCGGTGGGCGCTGTCATCTACACGCAGCTGTGCAACAAGAAGGGTGGAATTGAAGCCGACGTGACGATCACGCGCACGGCGCACGACCGGTTCTATATCGTGACCGGATCAGGCTTCGGCGTGCATGACAGCGACTGGATCAGGCGCGCTTTGCTTACCGATGGGTCGGCTCATCTGATCGACGTGACCTCGGCCCGTGCCGTCGTAAATATATGCGGCCCCAAGGCCCGTGATGTGCTGCAAAGCGTGTCCGAACAGGACGTGTCGAACGGTGCGTTTCCCTTCGGCACGGCGCAGCAAATCGTCGTCGGGGCTGCCACAGTTCTGGCAGCACGAATTGGATATGTCGGAGAGCTGGGCTGGGAATTGCACATCCCCACCGAGTTTGCGCGGCATGTCTACGATACATTAAAGCAAGCAGGGCAGGCGCATGGCATTCGCGATGTTGGCTATCGCGCCATTGAAAGCTTGCGCTTGGAGAAAGGCTATCTTTATTGGAGCGCCGACATCACTCCAGATTATACACCAATCGAGGCAGGGCTGGGCTTTCGGGTGCATCTGAAAACCAAATCCGACTTTATAGGGCGCGCGGTGCTTGAACACCAAAAGGCCAACGGAACTGACAAGCACCTTTGTACATTTGTTTGCGACAGCCAACTGCCCACCACGGGTGGTGAAACCATCGTAAAAGACGGCAGAACCGTATCCGTCGCGACAAGTGCCGGGTTCGGGTATAGCGTGGGTAAGACGATCATCTTTGGCTACCTGCCGTCTGATCTGTCAGAAGAGCGCGATTTTGAGTTGGAAGTGTTTGGAGAACGACACAAAATCACGCGCGTATTCGGGCCACAGTATGACCCGCAGAATACGCGGCTGAAGGCCTGAATAGGGGGATCAAGACATGACAGACGAAAACGAAACCCGAATTCTTGAGGTGCTGCGGAAGGTCGACGGCTTTGCCGGTATTGATGCCGCGGATGTAGACATCCAACGCATGGGCGGATTGACCAATCTTGTCTATCGCGTCGAGACTGCGGGTCGTAGCGTGGTGGTACGCATTCCCGGGCAAGGGACCGAGGACTACATCGACCGCAAGGTCGAGATTCACAACACGCGTGTGGCCCATCAGGCCGGTGTTGCACCTGCGGTTCTATGGGCTGACAGCGCAAGTGGTGTCATGGTCAATGAGTGCATCGAAGACATTGTAACCATGACCCCCGATCTGTTTCAAAGTCGTGCGGGGGCTCCCGCAAGGGCAGGGGTAGCGTTGCGCCAGCTACATCACGCACCGAGTGCCTTCCAATTCCGTTTTGAATTGTTCGCCATGATTGACGAGTATCTGGACGTGCTGTCCCAAAAGGACACAAACCTGCCGGACGGTTATCACACCGTTGTGGCCGAAGCGCAGCCGATCAAGCAGTTGCTTTCGGACAAACCGGGGAAATTGGTGCCGAGCCATTGCGACCCGCTTTGTGAGAATTTTTTGGATGACGGCGACAGAATGTGGATCGTTGATTTCGAGTATTCGGGCATGAATGACGCCCTGTGGGATTTGGGCGATTTGTCGGTTGAGGCGGGTTTGACTGCCTCCCAAGACGTTGAAATGTTGACTGCCTATTTCGGCGCGCCGCCAACCGCCGCGCAAATGGGGCGAATGGTGATCTACAAAGCGATGTGTGATCTGCTCTGGACGCTTTGGGGGCTGATCCAACATGCGGATGGCAATCCGGCAGAGGACTTCTGGGCCTATTCGGTCGGGCGGTTCGAGCGGTGCAAGGCGTTGATGACCTCGCCCGAATTTTCAGGCCACTTGAGCGCTGTTCGCGGCTAGTCCGCGTTGAGCAGCGTCAACAACTCGGCGTGTAGCTCAGGCGTCGCTGCCGAAACGACGCGACCGTCAGAGTTGAAGTCCAAGGTTGCCCCTTGCCAGTCGGTGATCACGCCACCGGCTTCTTCGATGATCGGAACCATGGCGAGGTAGTCATATGGCTTCAGGTTGTAGTCGACCACGGCATCAATTTGCCCTGACGCGACCAATGCGTGGGGCTGGCAGTCGTAAGACAGGCGCCGCAGCTTGCCTGCTTTGGTGAGGCGCTCGAAAACATCCGGCTCGTTGGCGTAGATATTCTCGCCCTCGTTGATGAACAGCATCGCGTCGCGCAGCTTGGTCTGGCCGGAGGTTTGCATGGCGACCCCGTTCCGCGTCGCCCCCATGCCCTTGGCTGCTGAAAACACTTGGCTCAATGCGGGAAGGCGGCAGACGCCCAGGACAGGGCTGCCATCCTGAACCATAGCCAACAACATCCCGAACAATGGAACACCCGCGATGAAGGATCTGGTCCCGTCGATTGGGTCGATCACCCAGATGATCTTGCTGTCCAGCCGCAGGTTGTCGAACTCCTCGCCGAAAATCCCGTCCTCGGGAAATGCGGCCTCGAGTTGGCGCCGAATATACTGCTCGGTTTCCTGATCCGCGATTGTAACGGGGCTGGCATCGTCTTTGGTGTGGATACGCAAAGCACCTTCGAAATGCGCGAGTGAGATGCGGCCGGCGTCCTCGGTGATGCCGAGCACCGTTTCAAGGCGCGTATCAAGAGTATCGGGCATGTAGGTGCGTCCTTTGTTTATGTTCTAGCCAACGACGACGATTTCAGTAGACCAACCGCGCGCTGCATTTGTGATGTCGGGCGGTGGTGCGGCATCGGTAATCAACAACTCTACATCGGACGCGGGTCCGATCGAGATGGGCGCCGTGCGCCCGAACTTGGAACTATCGGCCGCAATGATCCGCGTTTGAGCGCGCTCGATGATCGCGCGGGAATAATATGCTTCTTCAAGGTCGAACAGCATGAACCCGTTGGTCGCGTTGATCGCCGCCGTCGAAAGGACAGCAAAGTCCATATGGAATGGACGGATGAACTCAATGGCCTGCGCCCCGAAAATGCCGCCGTCATGGGCGCGTAGTTCCCCACCTGGCATGAAAACCCGGTTGTTGTTATGCGCGGCCAATGTATGGGCAACCGCCGCAGAATTGGTGACGACCAGCAGTTCCTTGTGGGTGCGCAAGGCCTTTGCGATGAATGCAGTCGTTGAACCGATATCGAGAAATAGCGAGCTGCCGTCGCTGATTAAACCCGCGATATGGGCTGCAATGCGTTGCTTTGGGACGGGGTTTTCGTCCATGCGCTGTGCAAAGCTCAACTCGCTGGAGCTTTGCTGGAGATAGACCCCTCCGTGCACCCGCTTCACCAACCCTCCTTCCGAGAGGGGCTTGAGATTCCGGCGCACCGTTTCTTCGGAAACATCCAGCGCAGTCGCAATGGATTGAATCCGCATGTTGCCGCCCGCCACCGTGATCAGGTCCAAAATCTCCTTCGCACGGTGCGAAATCTGCGCATCTTGGCTGGTTTTGGCATGGGATGAGGTGGGCGCATTCATAAGCGGGTCTTTCAGGAATCGTAGAATATTTATACAGAAAGCCACAAATTACACGGTTCAGCCACAATAAAAACCACACAAATGTGGTTTTACTATTGATATGTGGCGCTGAGTGTTGAAACTTCGATGTTAAGAACAAACCGAATCCAGCGTTCTTGGGGGGCTCTGGGTCTGTAACTCGAACAAGACAGGGGAATTCTATGCGTATTTTCACTTTTAGCGCGGCTGCCGTCGCAGGGCTTGGCATTGCTGGCGCAGCCTTGGCTGCTGCTGAATCTCAAGAACCGATCAAGCTGACGATGCATGACTGGACCGGTCAACTGGTCACAACGACCCTCATGGGCAAGGTATTGTCCAAAGCGGGCTATAACGTCGAATATGTACAGGCCGACTACATTGCACAGTTTGCGGGCCTGAAGACGGGCGATTTGCACGTTGCCATGGAAATTTGGGAAACCACCGGCCGCGAAGCCATGGACGAGGCCACGGCGACAGGCAAGGTGGTCAACATGGGCGAAACCGGCATGATTGCCATCGAGGAATGGTGGTATCCGGCTTATATGGAAGAGGTCTGCCCGGGCTTGCCCGACTGGAAAGCGCTGAACGATTGTGCCAGCGAATTCGCCACGCCCGAGACTGCACCGATGGGCCGCTATCTGGGTGGACCGGTGACATGGGGAGGCTTTGATGATGAACGCGTCGAAGCTTTGGGTATGGATTTCGAGGTGGTTCACGCAGGCACCGACGCCGCATTGTTCGCCGAACTTGAAAGTGCCTACCAGCGCAAGGCACCGATCGTGCTTTGGATATATGCCCCACACTGGGCACCGACCAAGTATGAAGGCAGCTTCGTAAAATTCCCTGAATACTCGACCGAGTGCTATAATGATCCGTCTGTCGGGATGAACACCTCGATGGCCTATGATTGCGGCAAGCCAACCGGTCCGATCTGGAAAGTTGCGTCTTCAACCGTTGCCGAAACTTGGCCGGGTGCTGCCAAGGCAATCGAAGCCTTCTCGGTCAATAATGACGATATGGGTGATATGGTTGCAGCTGTCGATCTGGACGGCAAATCGGTTGACGAGGTGACCGATGCTTGGCTCGCGGCCAATGAGGCGGCTTGGTCCACTTGGATCGCCAACTAAGCCCCGCGACAAAGGGGTGGGCGCACGAGCCCACCCGACAAATCTATCATGCGCGATATCTCCGGCTTTCCCGGTCCGATTTGCCTGCATCTGAGGATGTTATGGAAAAACCCATCATACTGGACTGCAAGAACGTCTGGAAAATCTATGGCTCTCAGGCATCACGTATTCACAGCGAGCATAACGGAAATCCCAGCTCAGATACGCTAAAGGCCAACGGGCTGATCGGGGCTGTCCGTGCGGTGAACCTGCAAATCCGGCAGGGAGAGATTTTCGTGATTATGGGGCTCTCGGGGTCCGGGAAGTCCACCCTTGTGCGGTGCTTGTCGCGATTGGTGGAGCCGACGGGTGGCGAGATTCTGTTTGAAGGCAAAGACCTTCTCACCACAAGCGAAGCCGAGCTGATTGAAATCCGCCGCAAGAAAATGGGCATGGTGTTTCAACAATTCGCCTTGCTTCCACACTTGACCGTTCTGCAGAACACGGCCTTCCCGCTGGAGGTGCAAGGTGTCCCGCGGACTGCGCGCGAGGCGCGGGCGCGGGAGGTCATAGAACTGGTTGGGTTGAAGGGCCGCGAGGCATATTATCCGCGTCAACTGTCAGGCGGTCAGCAGCAGCGCGTCGGGATCGCGCGATCCCTGGCGGTCGAGCCTGACCTGTGGTTTCTGGACGAGCCGTTCTCGGCGCTTGACCCGTTGATCCGTCGTGAGATGCAAGATGAGTTCCTGCGTCTGCAAAATCTTTTGCATAAAACCATCGTCTTCATCACCCACGACTTTGACGAGGCCATTCGACTGGCTGACCGGATCGCCGTCATGAAGGACGGCAAAGTGGTTCAGGTCGCCACCCCTGAAGAGTTGGTTCTGAACCCCGCGACAGACTACGTCGAAGAATTCACCCGCCATGTGTCGCGCTCGAAAGTACTCACTGTTGGTGCGGTGATGACAGGCGGAGGTGCCGACATCGAAACATCAGGCGAAGTGGGCATCGGCCAGCGCATCGAAGCGGTCGCGGACCTGCTTGAGGCAAGTGATATGCCGTTCAGGGTGCTCGATGACGATGGCAACGCGGTCGGGACGATTGGCAGGCAAGCTGTCATTGACGTGTTGGTCGGTCGGGTACTGAAGAAATGAACCTGTTGCGCCGCATATTCCTGCAAAAGGCGGCCCTGTTCTGGCTGCCAATTTTTGCGGTCACATGGGCGCTGTCGGCTTATTCCTTTCCTCTTTACAAGGCCCTTGGTGCGCGCTGGATCATCAAATACCCCGCCCAAGCGCAACTGCATCTGGAAGCCAATATTAGCGCCTTCATGCAATGGCTTGTCGAGGATGCCAGTTTCGGCCTGTTCAGCTTTCGCGATTTAACGCGGTTCATATCCGCGCTGATAGAAGCGCCATACAGCTTCGCGCGGAACGCGCTGATCGACGGCTTTTCAGTCGGGCTGGGCAGCGATGCGGTGGATGTGGCGCCGTCGCTTAGCTGGGTTGCCGTCATCGTCACTTTGGTTGCAATGGGCCACTATGCGCGCGACTGGAAACTGGCCGCGTTGATGGCGGGATGCTTCGGCTACCTCGCAATCTTTGGCCAATGGGACAGCGCAATGGTGACGCTGGCCTCGGTTCTGATCGCAGTTCCTATCGGGGCAGTCGGGGGCTTGCTGCTGGGCATACTTGCGTATCGCATGCCACTTTTTGAAACCATGATCAGGCCCGTGTTGGACCTGATGCAGACCGTCCCGGTTTTCTCCTACTTGGTGCCAATCCTGTTTCTGTTCGGTTTCGGTCCGGTCGCGGCATTGGTCGCAACGATCATCTACGCAATGCCCCCGATGGTGCGCGTCACAATCGTCGCCCTGAGAGGGGTGCCAAGCGAAATTCACGACGTCGGCGTTATGGTCGGCTGCACCAAACGACAGCTGATGTGGAAGGTTATTATCCCCTCGGCTGCGCCCACGTTGATGGTGGGGGTCAATCAGGTGATCATGCTGTCGTTGAACATGGTCATCATCGCCTCGATGATCGGCGCGGGCGGGCTTGGGTATGACGTTTTGACCGCGTTGCGCCGTCTGGATATCGGCGGCGGAATTGAGGCAGGCGTCGCCATCGTGGTTATGGCAATCGCGCTGGACCGGCTCAGTCAGGCCTTCGCCACACGGGTTCCCGACGAGGTGGCGAACCACACCACCAAGAACTTCGCGCAGCGTCATCCTTGGCTTGTGACCGTGGTGGTCGTGGCGGTTGGGACCTTCCTGCTGTCCTACATCTTCCCTGCCGTTCAGGACTACCCCAAAAGCATGACCCTTTCGACCGGCACGTTCTGGTCGGACGTCATCGGCTATATTAACGTCAATTTCTTCGAAGCCTTCGAGGCGGTCAAAACCGTGTTCCTGACCTACCTGCTCTTGCCCGTGAAACGCTTCTTCGTAGGGATACCTTGGGCGTGGGGCATCATCGTGATGACGCTGATCGGCTGGCGGGTCGGCGGTATCGGACTTGGGCTTCTCAGCGGGGTGCTGACAGCATTCATCGCGGCCGTCGGCCTTTGGAACAAAGCGATGGTCACCGTCTATCTTTGCGGGGTTTCGGTTTTGGTCGCTTCGGCAATCGGTATCCCCTTGGGCATCTTTGCCGCCCAAAACGATAGGGCAAACCGCATCATCGGCTCGTTCATCGACACGCTGCAAACCCTGCCAAGTTTCGTGTATCTCATCCCCGTCGTGATGCTGTTCCGCGTCGGCGATTTTTCGGCCATGGTCGCAGTGGTGCTATATGCAATGGCCCCTGCTGTCCGCTACGCGGCGCATGGCGTACGCAGCGTCGATCCACAACTCATAGAGGCCGGGCTGGTGTCCGGCTGCACCCCAAGGCAGCTGCTTTGGCGGATCAAGCTGCCCATGGCTTTGCCAGAGCTGCTGCTGGGCCTGAACCAAACCATCTTGCTGGCGCTGTCCATGCTGGTGATCACCGCATTGGTCGGCACGCGTGACCTCGGGCAGGAGGTCTATATCGCCCTGACTAAAGCCAACACCGGACAAGGTATTGTTGCGGGGCTGTCGGTGGCCTTCATCGCCATCATTGCCGATCGCATATTGTCCGCTTTCGCCACCAGGGCACGCACTAAAATGGGGATGGCAACATGACCGAAGCTGAACAAAGAGCCTTGGACAAGGTCTCGAATTTGCCCATCTGGAACGCCGCGGAGGGGATCGAGTTTTTGGGTGGCGGAATCACCAATTTCAACGTCTCGGTCTGGGATCAGGGCAAGCGCTACGTGGTGCGTGTAGGTGAGGACATCGTACTGCACCAGATCATGCGCTTTAACGAGCAGGCCGCGCATGCAGCGGCACATGCGGCGGGGATCGCACCAGCTATTGTGCATACAGAGCCCGGCATCATGGTGCTGGACTTCGTCGAAGGACGCACATTGGACGAGAAAGCAATACGCCAAGACGCGATGCTGGAACGGATCGTTCCATTGCTCAAAACCTGTCACTCCGATGCGGTCCGGTTCCTGCGTGGCCCCATTCTGACATTCTGGGTTTTCCATGTCCTGCGTGACTATGCGGCGACATTGAAACATGGCCGGTCAAGCTACACCAAAATATTGCCGGACCTGCTGGAAACCGCAGACAAACTGGAGCGGTCCGTCGGGCCGGTTCAGATAGTTCTGGGTCACAACGATCTGCTCGCGGCCAACTTCATAGATGATGGAAAACGGTTGTGGCTGCTGGATTGGGAATATGGCGGTTTCAACTCCCCGCTGTTCGATCTCGCAGGGCTCGCATCCAACAATGAACTGAACCAACGGCAAGAGAGTTGGCTGTTGGAAACCTATTTCGAAACCCCTGTGACGGACCAGCTACGCAATCGCTATCAGGCGATGAAATGCGCCTCCCTGCTGCGCGAAACCATGTGGAGCATGGTGTCGGAAATCCACTCCGAGATCGACTTCGACTACGCCGAATACACCCGAAAAAACATGTCGCGATTTAATGCCGCGCTCTCTGACTTCAAAGCAATGTGAGGAACACCATGAGCACCTTCCCAACCAGTGCAAAGGCCGTCGTTATCGGGGGCGGTATCGTGGGCTGCTCCACCGCGTATCATCTGGCGAAACTTGGCTGGACCGATGTTGTCTTACTGGAGAGGCAGAAACTGACATCCGGCACGACCTTCCACGCCGCGGGGCTTGTTGGGCAGTTGCGGTCCAACGCCAATATTACGCAATTGCTGGGCTATTCGGTTGATCTCTACAACACGTTGGAGAAGGAGACAGGCCAAGCAACCGGCTGGAAAATGAATGGTGGCCTGCGCCTTGCGTGTAACGAGGAACGCTGGACCGAGGTCAAGCGGCAGGCAACGACCGCACACTCGTTCGGTCTGGAGATGCAGCTGCTCACACCAACAGAAGCGCTAGATTTGTGGCCTTTGATGAATGTCGATGATGTGGTCGGCGCAGCTTACATGCCGACCGATGGTCAGGCCAACCCGTCCGACATCACGCTATCACTTGCCAAAGGCGCCCGCATGGCGGGGGCCTCTATTTTCGAGGACACAAAGGTCACCAAGATCGAGCTTGAAGACGGCGTGATCAAAGGTGTGATGACGGTAAAGGGCTTCATCGAATGCGAAAAGGTCATTCTGTGCGGCGGCCAATGGACCCGCGATTTCGCGGCGACCGTCGGGGTGAATGTGCCGCTGGTTCCGATGGAGCACCAGTATATGGTCACGGAACAGATCGACGGCGTGACGTCAGACCTGCCGACGCTGCGCGACCCCGACAGATTGACCTATTACAAAGAAGAGGTCGGGGGATTGGTTATGGGCGGCTATGAGCCGAACCCGATCCCGTGGGCGCTCAATGGCATTCCGAGAGGGTTCCATTACACGTTGCTGGACTCCAATTTTGACCATTTTGAGCAGATCGTGGAACTTGCTTTGGGGCGCGTGCCAGCCTTGCAGACCGCTGGCATCAAGCAACTGGTGAACGGGCCGGAAAGCTTCACGCCGGACGGGAACTTCATTCTGGGCGAAGCGCCGGAGTTGAAGAACTTCTACGTCGGTGCAGGCTTCAACGCCTACGGCATCGCCGCTGGCGGCGGGGCAGGGATGGCGCTTGCGGAATGGGTCGCCAAGGGCGAGCCTCCATTTGATCTGTGGCCCGTGGATATCCGCCGCTTTGGCCGCCCGCATTTCGACACCGATTGGGTCCGCACCCGCACCGTCGAGGCCTATGGCAAACATTACACGATGGCATGGCCGTTCGAGGAGCACAGCTCCGGCAGGCCCTGCCGGAAGTCACCATTGTACGAGACGCTGAAAGGCAAAGGGGCCTGCTTTGGCGAGAAGCTGGGATGGGAGCGGCCAAACTGGTTCGCGCCTTCGGGAATGGAGCCTAAAGACGTCTATAGCTTCGGGCGGCAGAACTGGTTCGACGTCGTGGGAGAGGAGCACAAAGCCGGCCGTGAAGCTGCGGTTTTGTTCGACCAGACCTCCTTCGCCAAGTTTGTTCTCAAGGGGCCGGACGCCGAGGCGGCGCTTAGCTGGATTGCGGCCAATGACGTGCAGAAGCCGGTGGGTTCGCTGGTCTACACCCAAATGCTCAACGATCGTGGCGGCATAGAGTGCGACCTGACCACAGTCCGCGTGGCACGGGACGAGTATTACATTGTCACCGGTACCGGCTTCGCGACCCATGATTTCGAATGGATATCTCGCAACATCCCTGACGGCATGAACGCGCAACTGGTCGATGTGACCTCCGCATATGCGGTGCTGTCACTCATGGGTCCAAAGGCTCGCAACATTCTTGAAAAGGTCACCAATGCGGACGTCTCGAATGAAGCGTTCAAGTTCGGCACGGCAAAGACCATCGGCATAGCCGGATGCCCGGTGAACGCTTTGCGGGTCACCTATGTGGGGGAACTGGGTTGGGAGCTTCACCTGCCGGTGGAATACGCCACCACGGTTTATTCCGCACTAGCGGAAGCAGGCGCGGAGTTCGGGTTGCGAGACGCAGGATACCGGACGATTGAAAGTATGCGTTTGGAAAAGGGCTACCGCGCATGGGGGGCAGATATCGGCCCCGACCACACGCCCGCCGAAGCAGGTTTGGCGTGGGCAGTGAAATTGAAAAAGAACATCGACTTCAAAGGGCGCAAAGCAGCCGAGGCGCAGCGTGACAATGGGGTGAAGAAGATACTCGCAGGCTTCACCGCGGCCCCTGATATTGTGCTGTCCGGTCGGGAAACCATCTACCGGAACGGCAAGCGGGTCGGCTGGCTGAGCAGCGGCGGGTTTGGCTACACGCTCAACAAATCAATCGGCTACGGCTATGTCCGCTCGGATGAAGCCATTGATGCGAACTATGTGATGGATGGCGACTACGAGTTGGAGGTCGCGACCGAACGGGTTCCGTGTACGGTCCATTTGGCACCGCTGTATGATCCAAAAATGGAGCGTGTGAAGGCGTAGTGCGAAGTTGGCGGCGCAGGGAACGCCGCCAACGCCTTTAACGTGGCGGCTAGAGAATGGCCTCGAACAACGCTTTGGTGTTCGCAGCCGTCATCTCGACCGGATTGCCGCCCGTGCTCGGGTCGCGCAAGGCGGCGTCGGTCAACAGGTCTAGGTCCGCGTTTTTGACGCCCAGCTCCGTCAGCGTTTTCGGGATCGACATCGATGCGTTCAACTCGTCCACATAGGCGCAGAACCCGTCAAAACCGCCAGCGATTCCAAGATAGGCTGCAACCATATCAAACCGCGCCGCTATCGCGTCTTTGTTAAATTGCAGCACCGCAGGCATGCATACCGCGTTGGTCGTGCCGTGATGGGTGTGATGGACCGCCCCAATCGGGTGGCTCAGCGCGTGAATGGCGCCCAGACCCTTCTGGAAACCAGTGGCTCCCATGGCGGCGGCGGACATCATATGCGCACGGGCCTCTAGGTCAGTCGGATTTTCATAGGCGCGGGGCAGGTATTCCTTCACCAGTCGCATACCTTCCAACGCTATCCCTTGGCTCATCGGGTGGTAATGCGGACTGCTAAAGGCCTCGACGCAATGGGCGAAGGCATCCAAGCCGGTACCTGCGGTGATAAACTTGGGCATGCCAACCGTCAGCTCAGGGTCACAGATCACCACAGTGGGCAGCATTTTGGGATGGAAAATGATCTTCTTCTCGTGGGTTTCCGAATTGGTGATCACGCTGGCGCGCCCGACTTCAGAGCCAGTGCCAGCCGTGGTCGGAACGGCGACGATCGGCGCGATCTTGTTGGGGTCAGCGCGGGTCCACCAATCGCCGACATCTTCGAAATCCCACAGCGGGCGGGATTGGCCTGCCCAAAACGCGATAACTTTCGCCAGATCAAGTCCGGAGCCGCCGCCAAACGCTACGACGCCATCATACCCGCCCTCGCGGTAGACTGCGACGCCAGCTTCGGCGTTCTTGTCCGTGGGGTTCGGGTCGACTTCGGAAAACAGCCCGCGCCCCAACCCCGCCGCGTCCAGATGGTCAAGCGTTCGCGTGGTGATCTCCATCGACGCCAGCCCCTTGTCCGTGACCAGCAACGGTTTGGACATGCCAGCGGATTTGCACGCGTCAGCGATTTCGGAAATGCGCCCTGCGCCAAAACGGATAGCGGTCGGGTAGGACCAGTTGCCAGTCAGGTTCATCTTAGTGTGCCTTCTTCAGATGGTAGGATTTCGGACGTGTCAGGTTGTGGTAGCCTATGACCGACAAGCCCCCGCCGCGTCCGGTATTCTTGCAGCCGGTCCAGCACAATGCCGGATCAAGGTAGTCGGCGCGGTTCATGAACACCGTGCCCGTCTCTATCTGGTCACCGACCCGTTGGGCGCGCTCAATATCTTTTGTCCAAAGCGACGCGGTCAGGCCGAACTCGCTGTCATTCATCAACGCAATCGCCTCGGCGTCATCTTTAACCTTCATGATGCCGACAACAGGCCCGAAGCTTTCTTCGCGCATAACGCGCATATCATGGGTCACTTCGGTCAGGATTTGCGGGGTTAGATATGCGCCGCCGTCATCCTCTGCGAATGGGGCAATATGCGCCTTCGCGCCGCCAGAGATTGCCTCCGCGATTTGCCCGCGCACCTCGTTTGCAAAGCGGGTATGGGCCATCGGGCCGATGGTGGTTTCAGGGTCTAGCGGATTGCCAAGCTTGTATCCGTTCACGATAGATACGGCCTTCTCGACGAACTGGTCATAAAGGGCCTCCACCACATAAATCCGCTCGATCCCACAGCAACACTGACCGGAGTTGAACATCGCCCCGTCGATCAACGTATCGACCGCTGCATCCAGATCAGCGTCCTCCATCACATAGCCAGGATCCTTGCCGCCAAGTTCCAGCCCGACGCCAGTAAAGGTGCCCGCTGCCGCGCGTTCCATGGCCTGACCTCCACCGACAGAGCCGGTGAAGTTGACGAAATCAAAGCTGCGATTGCCGATCAGATGCGACGTGGTGACGTGGTCGACGAAGATGTTTTGGAAGACCTCTTTCGGAACGCCAGCGCTGTGGAAGGCCGCCGCCATGCGCTCGCCAACCAGCAAGGTCTGGGTGGAATGCTTCAGCACCACACTATTCCCCGCAATCAGGGCAGGGGCCACGGTGTTGATCGCGGTCATGTAGGGGTAGTTCCACGGGGCCACGACCAAAACGACGCCGTGTGGCACGCGGCGAATATAGCGGTGGAAGTCGCCATCGTCGGAGACTTCGATGTTTGCCAATGCGCCCTGCGCGATCTCGGCCATGTGGCTGGCGCGCTCGTTAAACCCGCCGAACTCGCCACCATAGCGGATCGGACGACCCATTTGATGGGCCAGCTCTGGCACGATCTCGTCGTTCATCGCGCCAACGGCGGCGACGCCCGCCATCACCAGATCAATGCGGTCTTGCAAGGGGTGTGCGGACCACGCGGGTTGGGCGTCGCGCGCGGTGCGGGCGACGGCCTCGGCCTCGGGGGCACTCAATACGGGGCGTTCAGCGAACACCGATCCGTCAATCGGAGAGATGCATTTTAAAGTTTTGGTCACTGGTCTTCCCCCTCAGGCTTTCTCAAATCCGCGCGCAATTTCATAGTCGGTGACAACGCGCTCGAAATCTTCCTGTTCCACTTCTGCGCAGCGGTGATAGTGATCCACCACCACGTCGCCAAGCGCCGCACGCAGCATGTCGGAGCCTTTCAACGTCACCATCGCGTCGCGCAGGTTGGCAGGTATTTGCTTTGCGCCTGTGTCTTCGTAGGCATCACCGGTCAACGCAGGTTGCAGGTCCAGCTTTTCTTCGATGCCCGCGATGCCCGCGGCCAATTGCGTGGCCATGGCCAGGTACGGGTTCAGGTCAGACCCGCCAACACGACATTCCACACGCACGGCCTTGGTGTTTTCGCCACATAGCCGGAAGCCCGCGGTTCGGTTGTCGATGGACCACACGGTGCCGGTCGGCGCGAAGGTGCCCTTCTGGAACCGCTTGTAGCTGTTCACATATGGCGCGAGGAAATAGGTCACGTCCGGCGCGTATTTGATCAGGCCAGCCATGTAGTGGCGCATCAGGTCGGACATCCCGTGCTTGGCGTCCGGGTCGTAGAACGCGGACTTTCCGTCCTTCCAAAGTGACTGGTGAATGTGGCTGGACGAGCCGACGCGGTCTTGATGCCACTTCGGCAAAAACGATGCCGCATGGCCATTTTGCCAAGCGATCTCCTTGATCGCGTGTTTGGCAATCGTGTGGTGGTCGGCGCAATTCATCGGCGCGTCATATCGAATGTTCAACTCTTCCTGACCGGCTTCGGCCTCGCCCTTCGTGTTCTCAATCGGGATACCCGCCGCATAGAGGTGGTTGCGAATGGGCCGCATCACATGCTCTTCCTTGGTGGTCTGGAAGATATGGTAGTCCTCGTTGTAGCCGCTGATCGGGGTCAGGTCGCGAAAGCCGCCTTTGCGGATTTCGTCGTAGCTTTTCTCAAAGAGGAAGAACTCCAATTCGGTCGCCATCGCCGCACTAAATCCAAGCGCGTCCAAACGCTCGAGCTGCTTTTTCAACACGGCGCGTGGGGAATGCGGAACAGCCTCATGCGTGTGGTGATCAAGGACGTCACACAACACCATCGCCGTTCCCTCAAGCCAAGGCACGGGGCGTAAGGTTTCCAAGTCCGGCTTCATCACATAGTCGCCATAGCCCGACTGCCAGCTGGTGGAGGCGTAGCCGTCCGGCGTCGCCATCTCCAGATCGGTCGCCAGCAGATAGTTGCAGCAATGGGTCTCCTCATACGCACTGTCGACGAAATGCTGGGCTAGAAAGCGCTTGCCCATCAAGCGCCCTTGCATATCGACCAGACAGACAAGGATCGTGTCGATCTCTCCGGCTTTCACTTGTTTTTTGAGTGCGTCGAAGGTTAATTTATTTGGCATCAGATACATCCGGATTGGCTAGGGAATGGGGAACACCCATGCTCGAGAGCGCATGAGTGAGGCTTCGTGTGAGTAGGGTGGCAATGTCGGACAGGCCAGCGTCAGTCGCGAGAAGATCATTGCGGACTTCTATCATTACATAAGGAAGCCGCCGATCCGACAAGTGCTTTTCGATACTGTGCAACACGCCATCTTCCGGCCCATAGGGCGCGTTGTAACGGGCGTCGTAAGCAGAGCTTTCAAGCGTTGGCATCATCGCATGCGCCAAACGGGTGTCCTCGGCATGCAGGAGTCCGATTTCGACGTCACGGGTCTTGCCGTGGAAAACGGGGGTGAAACTGTGGATGGTCACCAGAACGGGCGCGGGTGTCTCAGCAAGAACCTTGGCAACCGCCGCGTGGAACGGCTCGTATATGTCTTTGGTGCGCGCCGCGCGGTCGGCTTCGGTGACATGTGCATTGCCAGGGATCGTGCAGAATTCGGTATCTGCAGGCATTGCACTGGGGGCGTCGGGGGAGCGGTTGCAGTCGTAAACCAGACGCGAGAACCGCGCTTCGACCAAAGGTGCGTCGAACGTGTCGCTAAGTCGTCTGGCCAACGCCGAAGCCCCGGGGTCCCATGCCACATGCGCCTCAAGTTGTTCTTCGGTCAGGCCTAGGTTGTCTAACCCAGCCGGCACGCGATTGGCAGCATGTTCGCAGACCAGCACAACGGGGCTCTGGCCGCTTCGGTTGATCACCTCGAAGGCTGGCCCATCGGATTGGTCTAGGAGTTTGGAGGTCACAGGGCGGCTCATTCGAGGATCACGGCTTGCTTGCCAGCGGCAACAAGTCCCTCGCGGATGTCATTCGGGACGGGGCCGTCGCTAACGATACGATGGATCGAGGACAGCGGACACACTTCAAACGATGCCAATGCCTCGAATTTGGAAGCATCGGCAAGCACGGTGACCTCGTTTGACTGCTCGATCATTACCCGCGCTACCTGTGCTTCGTCAAAATTGAAATCCATCGCCCCAGTTCGCGCATCCATTGCGCCAACGGTCAAGACAGCGTGATGGGCACGAAATGCACGAAGCTGCGCTGTCGCCATCGCCCCAAGTGTCTGGTTGTTGGCCGCGCTAAACTCGCCCCCCAACAAAAACACGCGGTTGCCGCTATTTCCTTTGCTAATGGTGCGGGCAATTTCGGTAGAGTTCGTAACGATTGTCAGCCCTGCGGACTTGGCCAGTTCCTCGGCCAGAAATAACGTGGTCGAGCCGGTGTCCAACAACAACGTCTCGCCCGGCTTGAATATCCCGGCGGCCAGTTTCGCGATTTTCATTTTGGCGTCGACGTTTTCAGACATTCGCTGTTGGAAATGCCCTTCACCAAGGGCGCGGGGCAGGGTCGCGCCGCCATGCACCTTTTGGATTTTGCCCCGATCGGACAGCTGTGTCAGATCACGGCGCACAGTTTCACGCGATGCCTCAAGAAGCCGTGCCAGCTCTTCGACTGACACTTCCTCCCGCTTTCTGACCAATTCGATCAGCTTGGCCTGCCTTTTGTGCTTTTTCATAGTTTTCCGATGATATTGACTAACGTGGTCACAAAATCTACAAAAGTGGTCAGCAAACGGTCAATAATTGGTCACGGATTGTCAATACATCAACAGCGATCATCAGGAAATTTTGGCGCAAACTTGGATCAATCACTGTTTGATGTGGTGGTGGTCGGTGCAGGTGTGGTTGGCTGCGCAGTGGCGCGAAGGTTCACCTTGGAAGGTGCGCGCATCGCAGTGCTGGAAAAAAGTACCGACATTCTGGACGGTGCCAGTAAGGCAAACAGCGCGATTTTGCACACCGGCTTTGATGCCCCCGAAGGCTCGTTGGAACTGGCCTGTATTCGTGACGGATATGCGGAATACCAGACCATTCGCGACAGCTTGGGATTGGTGCAGGACAATGCGGGGGCCTATGTCGTTGCGTGGACCCAAGACGAATTGCGCAACCTCGAAAGCATCAAGGCCAAAGCGCATCTCAACGGTGTGACTGATGTCGAACTGGTCGACGCGGAAACCTTGCGCGCACGGGAACCAAACCTCAGTCGGAACGCTTTGGGGGCGGTCCATGTCCCCGGCGAAAGTCTCATTGATCCGTGGTCCGCGCCCCATGTTTACCTGCGTCAGGCGATGGAGAACGGCGCGAAGGTTTTTACCTCTTGCGAAGTAACCGATGGCGGGTTCGATGGTGCCGAGTGGCGCGTTGTGACGACAAACGGAACCCTCCGCACTCGCCATGTGATCAACTGTGCTGGGCTGTACGGGGATACGGTCAACCGTGCATTGCTGGGCGAGACGCATTTCGAAGTCAAACCGCGTAAGGGGCAGTTTGTTGTATTCGACAAGGCCGCCAGCGGTTTGGTATCAGCGATTATTTTGCCAGTCCCCAGCGAGACAACCAAAGGGATTGTCGTGTTCCGCACGGTGTTCGGCAATCTGGCCGTCGGCCCGACAGCCGAGGAGCAGGACAGCCGCACTGACGCCTCTACCGACGAGGAGACCCTGAAGGCTTTGATTGCGGATGGCATAAACAAAGTCCCCGCCTTGAAGGACATGCCAGTAACGGCGACCTATGCGGGTCTGCGTCCGGCATCCGAACAGAAAGAATACCGCATCAGTGCGACGTCAGAGCAGAACTGGATCACCGTGGGCGGCATCCGCTCGACCGGCCTGAGCGGCGCGTTGGGGATCGCGCGGCACGTGTATGGCCTGTACGAGAACATGGGAGCATCGCATGACAAGCTGCCCGACCCTGTAATTCCCAAAGCCAACATGTTGTCAGAGGCTGGCCTACGCGACTGGAAGCAAGACGGCGCGGGCGAGGTGGTGTGCCACTGTGAATTGGTCACAAGGCGCGAAATAGAGGCCGCTTTGCATGGCCCGTTGCCTGCGCGGTCGTTGGCAGGTCTGAAGCGGCAAACGCGAGCCACTATGGGGCGGTGTCAGGGCTTTTACTGCTCCGCGCGGCTGGCAGAACTCACCGATGGCTGTTTCGTGTCCGCGATGGCGGAGAAACTTCCCCATGAGTGACGTTGATGTCGCAATTATCGGCGGTGGGCCCGCTGGGCTGGCTGCCGCGAGTGCGCTGAAATCCGCAGGTGTGGAACGGGTCGTCGTGCTGGAGCGCGAAGCAGAGGCGGGCGGTATTCCGCGCCACTGCGGCCATCCGCCCTTTGGATTGCGGGAGTTCAACCGGCTTTTGACCGGCCCGAGCTACGCAGCCCGCCTTGTCTCGTCGGCACAGACGGCAGGCGTCGATATCCGCACGCTCACAACCGTTGTCGAAGCGCGTGCCGGTGGCAATCTGCTGTTGGTCACACCAACCGGGGTGACTGAACTGAAGGCAAAACGGGTGATCCTCGCCACCGGTGTGCGCGAAACCCCGCGTTCCGCGCGGCTGGTCTCTGGGCCCCGTGTCGCGGGCGTTGTGAATACGGGTGCGTTGCAATCCATGGTGTATCTGACAAAGCGCCGCCCGTTCCAGCGACCGGTTATTGTCGGCAGCGAACTTGTCGCCTTCTCGGCCATCCTGACCTGCCGCCATGCCGGAATTCGTCCCGTGGCGATGATTGAAGGCAACGAACGTGTCACCGCACGCTGGCCCTGCGCGTTGTTCCCAAGGCTGGCCGGGGTGGCGCTCCACACGGGTTCGCGCCTGGTTGAAATTCTGGGCGACACCAAGGTGGAAGGCGTCGTGCTTGAAGACGCCAAGGGGCAAATCAGTCGCATTGAGTGCGACGGCGTTATTCTCAGCGGCCAGTTCACGCCGGAGGCGGCACTTGCCCGTAGTGGTCATCTACTGGTTGATCCGGCAACCGGTGGTCCGCAGGTCGATCAATGGGGACGGATGTCCGACCCCACTTATTTTGCCACAGGGAATGTTTTGCGCCCCGTCGAGACGGCCGGATGGAGTTGGTCAGAGGGAGGGCGGACCGGTCAATGGGTCGCTCGGGACCTTGCGGGACTATTGCCAGAATCCGAACCATCTGTAAGGGTTTCGGTGAACGACCACCGTCTGCGCTATGCCGTGCCTCAAAATATCGTTTTATCACAAGACGTCGGAGGCATGAGAGACATTCAACTTCGTGTTGCTCAACACGTTGATGGGGAGTTGATTGCAGAGTGCGACGGCGAACAAATCTGGGGGCGGAAACTGCGCGCCGGCCCTGAACAGCGCGTACTTGTGCAAACGCATGAAATTGCGTCAGCATGCGCCGGACGAGACGTAGCGCTAAGAATATCGGAGCCCACCGATTGACTGAAACTGCGATGCGTAACACCCTCTGTGGGACAAAGTGAGGGGCCATTGAACGCTTCGGGCTGTCACAGTGGGGCGCGTGTAACAAAAGTGACATCAAAAACCCTGTAGATAACTGGGTATGAAAATTGCGAAAGGCACGACATCCTGTGGTGCTCCAACTATTCCGGGAGGGAATAACTTTATGAAAAACACTCGAAACACGTTTAGCCGCCGCGCGGTCCTCAAGTCCGGTGCGGTCGCTGGTGTGGCCGCGTTGGCAACGCCCGCACTGGTGTCCAAGGCATTTGCGACATCCGGCGAGATGACTTTGATGGACTGGTCCGATTACTGGCCTGAAGACATGCTGGCAAATTTCACCGCCGAGACCGGCATCAAGGTGAATTACATCGGTATCGGCTCCAACGAGGAGTTGATCAACAAGATGAAAGCCTCGCAAGGCTCCGGCGCTGATCTGATCGGCCCGACCAACAACCGCTCGTTGCAATGGGGGCCGTTAGAACTTCTGCAACCGTTCGACATGACCCGCATTCCAATTGATGCCGCAAACCCCGCAATGGCCAAAATCGGTCCGGACGCTTGGGATTTCGGCGGCAACACCTGGATTCCGCATATCTGGGGTACGGAAGGCATGGCCTGGCGAGTAGACAAGTGGTCGCCCGCGGATGCGTCCGGCGTGCCAAGCTATGGCGAAATCTGGTCCGAAGAGAACGCGGGCAAGACCATGATCCGTGCGCATTCCGGCATGCTATGTGCAGGCCTCTATATGGAAGCGTCTGGCGAAATGGATCCGGGCTCTGTCTGGGCTGCCTACGAGTCCGAAGAGAACATGCGCAAAACCTGGGGTATGATTGCCGACTGGTGCATCGCACGCAAAGCCAACCTTAAGTTGATTTGGAACGACGCCGATACGCAGAAAAACGGTCTGCTGAACGACGGTGTTGTTGTCGGCCAGACTTGGGACGGTCCACCTCTTGCGCTCAAAACAGCGGGCGAGCCTGTGACGTATCAAGCACCGGCAGAGGGTGCGATGGCATGGGTTGACGGTCTGGCGATGCCAAAAGGCGCGAAGAACATTGATCAAGCATACGAGTTGATCAAGTTTGCCTTCGATCCGAAAAACGCAGGTCCGGCTATTGACCAGCACGGCTACAACTCCCCGATCCTCGGGGCGGACAAGCTGGCGGGCGAAGCCTATGCGAAAAACTTCGCGGAAGCCTATCCGGGCGACGCTTTGGCCAATCTCAACGCATGGCCAGCAGAAGCACCGTGGTACGCCGATGTGCGCACGGAGTTTGTGAACAAGTTCCAAAGCGCATAAGCTTAAATGACTTTGGTCCGGCGGCATCCTTGATGTGGCCGGACTGCAAGGGGATAACCCCGACCAAGGGCTCGGTACAGGGCTCGGACTAAAACTGACAACGGGGAATGACTACATGAGTTCTGGTGTAGCAGTTGATCTTGAGAACATCACGATCAGGTTCGGCGACTTTACAGCCGTAAAAGATGCAAATGTGAATATCAACGGCGGCGATTTCTTCTCGTTCCTTGGGCCATCGGGCTGTGGGAAAACGACGATTTTGCGTGCTGTCTCGGGCTTTCTTGAGCCAAGTGAAGGCCGCGTGTTGATCGGTGGCAACGACATGGCGGGTATCGGTCCGAACAAGCGTCCGACGGCGTTGATCTTCCAGAACCTCGCGCTTTTCCCGTTGATGAAGGTTTGGGAGAACATTTCCTTCTCGATGGAGGTCGCGGGCGCCAGTGCTGCCGAGCGCCGCAAACGCGCCGACGAGCTGCTCGACATGATCGCCTTGGGCGGGCAGGGCGACAAGCTGCCAAGCGAGCTGTCCGGCGGCCAAAAGCAACGCGTTGCCATCGCGCGGGCGCTGTGTGCGAACCCTGATGTGCTGCTCTTGGACGAGCCGCTTTCGGCGCTTGATTTGAAGCTGCGCCAACACATGCGCACTGAATTGCGTGAAATCCAGCAGCGGGTCGGGATCACTTTTATCTACATCACCCACGATCAGGGCGAGGCCTTGACCATGTCCGACAACGTGGCCGTCATGAAGGCGGGTGTGATTGACCAAATCGACACAGGTCACAACATTTACGACGATCCCGCGACCCCGTTTGTGGCTTCTTTTGTCGGTGAAAACAATGTCTTCCGTGGTAAGGTTAAATCTATCAGCGGCAATGAGGCGGTGATCACCACGAACCGATCCGGCGATCTTCTGTCACGGATTACGCCTGCGCAAGTTGGCAAACTGGCCGTGGGTGACGACGCGATGATGTTCATCCGCCCCGAGGCGCTTGAGCTTGCGCCACGCGACGCGGACAGCAAAACCACGATTTCAGCCAATGTGATCAACGAAGAGTTCGAGGGCAATTCGTTCAGCGTCTTCCTCCAAGGCGATGGCGGCAAGCAGATCAAGATGTCAGTTCCCAATCTGGGGCAGGATCGCATCTCGGTGCGGGGCGAGAACCTGTCGCTGCGCTACGACGCGTCGAATGCCGTCACGATGCCCGCGGGCGAACTGGCGTCGGAGTAGACGTCGATGAAAAAGAAAATGATCTTCTCCGACTTCTTCAAAAACAACGGCGTTGTTATGGGCTGCCTGCTGATCGGGCTGGTGTCCTTCTGGCTGATCTTCCTGATCATCCTGCCGCAGTTGTCGATGCTGGATTACTCCTTCCGCTTCAACCTGCCACCTGCCGAGGTGGGCGGCCCGAAAGATGTCTACACCCTGAGCAATTATGAGCATTTGATCTACGGTTCGGATACGACGCATCAGACCTACAACACCGTCGACCTTAAAGTGTTCGTGCGCACGATTATTGCGGCGATGCTGGTCACCATCTTCAACATCTTCCTGTGCTACCCGCTGGCGTATTTCCTTGGGCAATCCAAAGGCTCCGGCTTTGTGCGGCTGCTGGTTGTTCTGCTGATCATCCCGTACTGGATCAACGAAATTCTGAGGGCCTTCGCGCTTAGAATTATCTTTGGAGACAGTGGCTTGCTGAACGAAGCTCTCATGTTCCTGCACCTGACCAGCGAGCCGATTGACTTCATCCGGCAAGACATCGCCCTCTATGCGGGGCTTGGATATGCCTACATCCTGCTGATGCTGTTCCCGATGTATAACGTCATCGAAAGCCTTGATCGCAACCAGATCGAGGCGGCGCGTGACATGGGGGCCAGCTGGATGCGCATCCACCGCCGCATTGTCATCCCCCACGCAAAACCCGGTATCGTGTCCGGCGCGACCATGGTGTTCATGCTGTCGGCGGGCGCGTTGGCCGCACCGCAAATCTTGGGTGGGCCAAGCAGTCTTTGGTTTACGCAGCTGGTCTATCAGTGGTTCAACGACTCGCTGAACTGGCAGCAGGGCGCGGCTTACGCGATTGTCTTGTTGGCCTCGACGATCATCATCGTTTTGACGGTGATGAAGATCTTTAAGGTCAACATGGGGGACATCGGCAAATGAGTTCCGCCAACCTTATCCGCGTTGCCCTTGGTGCCTATCTTCTGATCTTCTTTAGCTACCTTCTGGGCCCGCTTGTGGTGATGAGCCTCACGGCGTTCAACTCCTCCAGCTTCCCGACCGTGTCGCCATGGGCCTGCTTCTCGTTTGAGTGGTTCGACGTCCTGTTCAACGACAAGCACATCCGCGACGGCATCTACTACAGCATCGTCATCGGCATCGGCACGGTCATCCTGTCGGTCTCTATGGGGCTGGCGGCGTCCATCGTGTTGACGCAAGTGTGGCCGAAACTTCGCTCGACCTATTACACCATGATCATCGCGCCGATTCTTATTCCCGGCGTGGTGCTGGGCATCTCGACGCTGGTGTTCTGGGATCGGGCAGGGGCCTTACTTGGGGCAACGGACGGGTCGTTCCTGCACGGGCTGTTCCACAACGGGATATTCTTGACCATCCTTGGCCAGTCCTCCTTCATCGCGTCTTATGCGATGCTTGTGTTCGTCGCGCGCCTACAACGCTTTGACACCGGCTTGACCGAAGCGGCGTTGGACTTGGGCGCGACCCACACCCAAGCGTTTCGCAAAATACTGCTACCTTTCATGCGTCCGGCCATTGCGTCGGCCTCCGTGCTGGCGTTTCTCGCCTCGTTCGAGAACTATAACACCACCACCTTCACCATCATCGACTACAAGACCCTGACCACCGTGCTGGCGCAAAAGGTGCGGTTGGGGATCAACCCGTCGATCTCGTCGCTGGCGTTCATCATCATTGTTCTGACGATCTTTGCCGCGTTGGCATTCGAGGCGGCAAACCGCAACAAAGAACGCAAACTGGCTGTCCAGCAAGGCAAAGTATCAGCCAATAAATCTGGTGTGCTGCCCGGCTTCATGACAGGCAATCCTGCTGCGATCCTGCTTGTTCTGCTCGCCTTCGTGGTGATCGTCCTTGTTGGCACCGCGCAGAAATATAGCCCTGAGGCATGCAAAGTTCAGGTGCGTGAAGCCAAGCAGATCGAAATCCAGCAGCGGATCAAAGAGCTTCGCGAAGCGCGTCGTATCAAAGATGAGGCGAGGGCGGCCGAAGAAGCCGAGCAACCAGCGCAGGCTCCGGCAAACGCGCCGCAGAACAGCGGTGCATTTGGCAACGTGTTCGCGCCGGGCAATCTGTCCGAAGAGGAAGCTCCGAAGCCAGACCCTGCACCAAGCTCCGGAACGGGTGCGTTTGGCAATGTGTTCGATCCCAACAACCTGAACAGCGAATGAGCGGGTCGGGCTGCACTCAAGTGCGGCCCGATCACACCGTACTATAGCCGGTGCAATCCCAGATCACGGATAAGACCGGTCAGCAGAGAACGTGCTGCGTTGCGGTGCGCGCGGTGCAGGTCTCTTGCGCGCGCAGCATCGCCGATCTGGATCGCGTCTAGCACCGCGCGGTGGTCTTCGTTGGATTTAACCGGCAGCGGACGCAGCGGCAGCGTCATCATCCGCGCCCGTCGAACCTGGTCGGTATAGCGCGCCACGATTTCGATCACCCGCGCATTGCCGCCCAGCCGCACCAATTCCGCGTGAAACCTGTCATCAGCCTCTGCCCAAGCCGTGCGGTCGTTATCCGTGAGCGCCGCGTCCATAGCATCAATGCAGTTTTGCGCGATCTGTAGGTCGTTAGCCGTATATCCACGCTCCGCTGCGCGGGCGGCGGCGAGGCTTTCCAGTTCGCATAGAACGTCATAAATATCGGCCATATCCTCGGCTGAGATCGGGCAAACACGGACGCCGCGTCGGGGCTGCACATCCACTAATCCTTGCGCTTTCATCGTCAACGCGGCCTCCCGCACGGGTGTTCTGGACATGCCCAACCTGTCCGCGAGATCAGCCTCGAAATGGTTTGATCCGGCGGCAAGTTCTCCACTGAAGACCATCTCCCGCAAACGCGAGAGTGCCTGTTCGGTTTGTGATTGCCCCATGTCTAAACCTCCACACGCGTGCCGGATTCCGAGGAGCGATAAATCGCTTCCTCAACCTCGCGCACAAACAGATAATCCGCCGCTTCGTTTTCGAAGGGCTGCCCGTTCGTGAGCCCTTCGAGAACATGCCGCTGAAACGCAAAAACGCAATCCCCGCCAAAACCGGACCATGCGCGGGCAGGAAGGACAGTGTCGACCTTCACCTCGCCAAAGCGCCGCAGATGCAATGCCCCGTCACCTGTCAGCGAGAGCGTGCCCTCGGTCCCTTCGAACAGTCCTTCGCCCAAGGTCATCCGGTGGTTTTCGGCAGCGTGGTCCAACAACCGGTTGCCGTCGAACAAGGCGCGGCGGCCTTCGGGAAACTCGAACAGAATGTGACCCGCATCTTCGCCGGATATCGCAGGGTTCAGTCGTCGCAGGTCGGCGTAAACTGCGGTGGGGCGGCCAAACAGGAACCGGAACGTGTCCACCCAATGCACCGCCGTTTCATGGACCAACAGACGCGGCATGGTCTGAAAATAGGGTTGGCGGTCCAGATAGGCATCCGGCCCTTGCCCGTCCCCCGTACGAAGCCGGAATGTCAGCTGCAATGGCGCTCCAATTTCGCCGTCCTCCATAAGCTTTTTGGCGTTGCGGTACCAAGGTTGGAAGCGGAAGTTTTCATGAATAATGAGGTGGATACCCGCCGAAGCTGCCAGTTCCGTCACCTGACGCGCCTCCTCAAGAGAAGAGCAAAACGGTTTCTGGCAAATTATGGCTTCAACACCCGCCGCAATCCCCGCTGCAACTGCGCTGGCATGGCTGGGTGGCGGTGTAATGATATCCAGAATGTCGGGGCGCGCCGCATCCAGCATCGCGCTTAATTCTGTGAATGCAGGCGCGCCAGTGGTCTCGGCTTTGGCAATGTCATGATCGCACGCGCCTGCAAGCTCGACCCCTGAAAGGCGTCGCCACGCGTCATAGTGGAACTGCGCGAAGTAGCCCGCGCCAAGACACGCGACCTTCATGTCAAGCGCGCAGCAATCGCAGCTGCGGCCTCTGCCGTGGTAGCGGTGCCGCCAAGATCGCGCGTCACGCCTTCGCGGTCTGCGATTGCCGCCTCCACTGCCTCGCGCAGGCGTACCCCGTCGGCGGCCATTTCTGTGTTACCATGGGTTTCGCCCAACCAGTCGAGCATCATTGCCGCCGAAAGGATCATCGCGAACGGGTTGGCAATCCCTTGCCCTGCAATGTCGGGGGCGGAGCCGTGGCACGGCTGGAATACCGCATGATCATCACCGATATCCGCTGACGGGGCCAGCCCCAAGCCGCCCATAAGACCTGCGCCGAGGTCTGACAGAATGTCGCCGAACATGTTCTCGGTGACCATAACATCGAAGACCCACGGCTTTTCGACCATCCATAGGGCGGTCGCGTCGACATAGGCGTGATCTGATGTCAGGTCGGGATGGCGTGCGGCCTCTTCGTCGAAAATCTTGCGAAAGAAGGCGAAGGCCGCGAAGACATTTGCCTTGTCCACGCAGGTGACCCGCCCGCTGCCGCGCCCCGCCGCCTTGCGCGCCTTCGCTAACGAGAAGGCAAAGCGGAACAGTTTCTCGGAGGTCGCGCGGGTGATCTTCAGCGTCTCGTAGGCGGCGGCGTCATTGCGCACATCGCGGGTGCCTTGGGAATGGAACAGGCCTTCGGTGCTTTCGCGGATCAAAACGAAGTCCACCGCTTGCCCGCCTTTCAGTGCCAGCGGCGTGGGTTGACCGGGGACGATGCGCACAGGGCGCACGCCAGCATAAAGCTGCAATTCCTTGCGGATTTCGATTTGGGGGGAGATTTCAGTACCATCAGGGTAGCGCACGGAGGGAAGCCCCATCGCGGACAGCAAGATCGCGTCGGCGGTGCGTGCGGTCGCCAGAGAGCTGGCGGGCAGGCTCTCACCATGTTCTGCGTAATGGGCGGCACCGGCCCGCACGGCATCAAAAACGAGGCCATAGGTCTGTGATGTTTTCGCAATTCCTGCCAGCAAATCGACGGTCGGCTGCATGATTTCCGGCCCGATGCCGTCGCCGTTGAAAACTGCAATCTTGAAAGTCTTTGTCATTGTTCGTTGTATCCGGCTTTATGAATGGACGTTTTGACCCTTAATAACGTATACGTTAATGTATGCAATGATCCAAGGACCATCCCATGTTTGCCCTCGCCGTGACCTTCGACATCGTTCCTGCTGACCTTGATGCCTTCAAGGCGGCTATGCTGATCAACGCGAAAGCCTCCTTGTCGACCGAGCCGGGATGCAGGCAGTTCGATGTGTGCATGGATCCCGAGCGCCCGACCGAAATCTTCCTTTACGAAATTTATGACGACGAGGCGGCGTTCGAGGCCCATACCAAAACGACGCATTATGCCACGCTCCAGTCGACGACCGAGGGGATGGTGAAAGACAAAAACGTCCGCTTCTTCAAGGAAGTTCACCAATGACCGACTGGCAGGTTCACGCCCTCAAATACGCGGACCGGAACAGCCGGACGCGGGCAGACAGCTTTATCTTTGACGACAACCATGATGCGCCTCATGCGATGGATTATTTCATCTGGGTGTTGCGGCGCGGGGCTGAGGTTATCCTTGTCGACACCGGATACGACGCCGGTGAAGCCGCGCTGCGCGACCGCCCCATCTTGCGTGACCCGCGCGACGCGCTGGCAGGGATCGGGTTGAAGGCAGAGGACATCAACCAACTCATCGTGACCCACCTGCATTATGACCATGCAGGCGGCTTGCACCTGTTCCCCAACGCGACGATTCACCTGCAAGAGGCGGAAATGGCCTACGCCACTGGCCCCTGCATGTGCCACGATACGCTGAAAATGCCGTTCACGGCGGATCATGTCTGCGAAGCGGTCAAGCGCGTCTATCAAGGGCGCTGCGTCTTTCACGACGGGGACGGAGAGGTCGCCGAAGGGGTCACTGTGCATTGTCTGGGCGGCCATTCGCGCGGCCTGCAAGCGGTCAGGGTGCGCACGGAGGCAGGGTGGCTATGCCTTGCGTCTGACGCGGCACATTACTACGAAAATGTATTTGAAAAGAAGCCGTTCCCGATCGTCGTTGATCTCCAAAACATGCTCGACGGCTTCACGCGATTGCACAAGCTGGCCTCCGACCGATCCCTGATCATACCGGGCCATGATCCGCTGGTGACGTCGCTGTTCCCGCAGGACGGGCCGGACTATTGCTGGCGGCTGGATCGGGGGCCGGGCAAGGGCTTCGACTTGTAGAAATTTGCAGTGTCGAAATTTTACCAGTTGATAAAATTTTAAACTGTGGCACTCTGAATGGGCAAGTTGACGCAGCCCGGAGAGACCATGCCCGACGCCACGCCCCTGACACCCGGTATCACGTCCGGCCGACTGAGTGCCGAGACGCTTTCGCAAAATTTCGACGATTTGCATCCGGCCTATGCGCCGCACGAGGCCGCCGTTGCGGCGGATCGTTGCTACTTTTGCCACGACGCGCCGTGCATCACGGCATGCCCCACGGAGATCGACATTCCGTTATTCCTGCGGCAGATCCAGACCGGCACGCCGGAAGCTGCGGCCAAGACAATTTTAAGCCAGAACATCCTCGGCGGGATGTGCGCCCGCGTGTGCCCGACCGAGACACTGTGCGAGGAAGCCTGCGTCCGCGAAGCGGCGGAGGGCAAGCCTGTCGAGATTGGCCGCCTTCAACGCTTCGCCACGGATACGCTGATGCATGCTGGCAAACATCCCTTCACCCGAGCTGCGTCGACCGGGAAAAGCGTCGCCGTCGTCGGGGCAGGGCCGTCGGGCCTATCTTGTGCGCACAGGCTGGCAATGCATGGTCATGACGTCGTACTGTTCGATGCGCGCGCAAAAGCGGGCGGTCTGAACGAGTTCGGGATCGCGGCCTACAAGTCGACCGATGATTTTGCGGCGCATGAGGTCGACTGGCTGCTGAAGATTGGCGGGATCACGGTCGAGACGGGCCAAAGGCTTGGCGACGAGCTAAGCTTGGATGAATTGCAAAACGAATACGACGCGGTGTTTGTCGGCATCGGGTTAAGCGGCGTGAACTCCCTGCGCGCCGCCGGCGAGGAGAGAGAGGGCGTATCCGACGCCGTCTCTTTCATCGCTGATTTGCGTCAGGCGTCAGACCTGTCGGCGCTGCCTGTCGGGCGTGATGTCGTCGTGATCGGGGGCGGGATGACCGCCGTTGACGCTGCCGTGCAATCCAAGTTGTTGGGCGCGCAGAATGTGACCATCGTTTATCGACGCGGGCAGGACCAGATGGGCGCATCGCGGTTCGAACAAGACTTGGCAACCTCCAAAGGCGTGCGCATCATCGCCAATGCGCAACCCGTCGCAGTTCACGGTAACGGCGCAGTGGCCGAGGCGGAGTTTGAGTACACCACAACAAAGGACGGCGCGCTGAAAGGCACCGGAGAGACCTTCCGTATCAAAGCGGACCAGTTGTTCAAGGCCATTGGTCAGACGTTGGAAGCTGCGCCAGAAGCATTGAAACTAGACGGTCGCAAGATCGCGGTGACAGGCGCGGGACGCACCTCCGTCAAGGGCATCTGGGCCGGTGGCGATTGCGCGTCCGGCGGGGACGATTTGACCGTGACAGCGGTGGCCGAGGGACGCGATGCGGCTGAAGATATTCACGCCAGCTTTCTGGCCAAGACACCATGACCAAGCTGCCGATTGCCTTGGCTCTTCTGGTCAGTTCGGCCGGTTCTGTATGTGCCGCACCTTTGGGGGGTGACTGGTGCATGAACGGAGAGACAATGCACCTGGATAGCGAGAATCTTTATTTCAACGAGCACACTATCTGCGAAGCTCAAGCCACGCCAATTATGCTGGATGCGCAGGATCGTTGGCAGTCGGATGTCGCATGCCGCAATGTTTATGCCGTAGACACCGCCGAGGGCGGGATGGTCGGCGTCCATGAAATAATCGTAGAGGGCCTGACGCATATGACGTTGCATGGCGCAGCGGATGGCACACTGATCCTTGGAACGAACCTCGATAACGAAGAGACGCATTATCTGCCCTGCGACGGTTGATGGCGCTTTGGAAAGGACCCTTACACATGGCTGACCTGACAACAGAATTTCTGGGCATCAAAAGCCCCAACCCGTTCTGGCTGGCCTCCGCGCCGCCCACGGACAAGGAATACAACGTCCGCCGTGCTTTCGAGGCCGGATGGGGGGGAGTCGTGTGGAAGACACTGGGCATGGAAGGCCCGCCGGTCGTCAACGTCAACGGCCCACGCTACGGCGCGATTTATGGTGCCGACCGCCGCTTGCTTGGCCTCAACAATATCGAGTTGATCACCGACCGTCCGTTGCAGACCAATCTGGAAGAAATCAAACGCGTCAAAGCCGACTATCCAGACCGCGCAATCATCGTTTCGTTGATGGTTCCCTGCGAAGAGCAGGCGTGGAAGGACATCCTGCCGCTGGTCGAGGAAACCGGCGCTGACGGGATCGAGCTGAATTTCGGCTGCCCGCATGGCATGTCGGAACGCGGCATGGGTGCGGCTGTTGGCCAAGTGCCTGAATACATCGAAATGGTCACCCGTTGGTGCAAGCAATATTACTCAAAGCCGGTGATCGTGAAGCTCACCCCGAATATCACCGACGTGCGCAAACCGGCGGCTGCTGCGATGCGGGGCGGGGCGGATGCGGTGTCGCTGATCAATACGATCAACTCGATTACCGCGGTGAATCTCGACACAATGAGCCCTGAGCCCAGCATCGACGGCAAAGGCTCACATGGCGGCTATTGCGGCCCTGCGGTCAAGCCGATTGCGATGTCCATGGTGTCTGAAATCGCCCGCAACCCTGAAACCCACGGCCTACCCATTTCGGGGATCGGCGGGGTCACCACATGGCGCGACGCGGCGGAGTTCATGGCCCTTGGTTGCGGCAATGTGCAGGTCTGCACGGCTGCCATGACCTACGGGTTCAAGGTGGTTCAGGAAATGATCTCTGGCCTGTCCGACTGGATGGACGAGAAGGGCCACACCTCCATTCAGGACTTTGTCGGAATGGCCGTGCCGAACGTCACCGACTGGCAGTACCTGAACCTGAATTACATCGCCAAGGCCAAGATCAGTCAGGACGATTGCATCAAATGTGGCCGCTGCTACGCGGCGTGCGAGGACACGTCGCACCAGGCGATTTCCATGTCCGAGGATCGCGTGTTCGAGGTGATCGACGCGGAATGCGTGGCTTGCAATCTGTGTGTGGATGTCTGCCCCGTGGAGGATTGCATCACCATGGTGCAAATGGCCCCAGGCGAGGTCGATCCACGGACCGGCAAAGTGGTCGAAAAAGAATACGCCAACTGGACGACGCACCCGAATAATCCCGGAGCCTGCGCCGCTGAATAGCCCTAAGGGGTCAGTATCTTAAGGAAGATTTCGCGAAGATAGGCGGGGGCCGCGTCATACGGCTCCTCGTCGCCCAGCACCGCGCGCACCTGCACGTCAAAATCGGCATAATGCTGGGTCAAAGACCAGATCGAGAAGATCAGATGATAGGGATGCACATCGGCAATCTTGCCCTGTTTTGTCCAGTCGCGGATCACCGCGACCTTCTCATCGACCAGCTCTTTCAGATCGCCCTTTAGCGCCTCAAGAATGCGTGGCGCACCTTGCACAATCTCGTTGGCAAATAGCCTGCTTTCGCGCGGATAAAGTCGGCTCATTTCCAGCTTGCGGTCAACGTAAGCCAGCAGTTCCCCAATCGGTTCACCGCTGGATTTCAACGCGCGCATCGGGTCAAGCCAAGTGTCCATCAGGCCGGACAACAATTCGTTGTGGATCGCTTCCTTTGACGGAAAGTAGTACAAAAGGTTGGGCTTAGAGAGTCCCGCTTCGGTGGCAATCTGGTCCAGAGTCGCGCCGCGAAACCCGTGAGTCGAGAACACCTCCAGCGCGGCCCCTAAAATCAAGTCGCGGTTGCGTTGCTGGATACGCGTGCGCGGGCGTTTGGCGTCTTGTCCGACTGGCATGGAGAAATGCCTCTTTCGTTCGCATTTGCCGCATTGGCGGTGGATTTTCCAAGGGGAATCCTTGACAGCCCCTTGACCACTGGTAGCCTTCCTTTGACCGACTGGTCAAATACTGGGGGACATTCAAATGGCAGCACCTGGCGAAAACTTGAAGATTGACGGCGCGCGGCTTTGGGACAGCCTGATGGAGATGGCCAAGATTGGCCCCGGCGTCGCGGGCGGCAACAACCGCCAGACCCTGACCGATGAGGATGGCGAAGGGCGCGCCCTGTTTCAAAGCTGGTGCGAGGCCGCGAGCTGCACCATGGGGCTTGACCAAATGGGCAATATGTTTGCGCGGCGTGAAGGGACGGACCCTGACGCGCTGCCGGTCTATGTGGGTTCTCACCTCGATACACAGCCGACAGGTGGCAAGTATGACGGGGTGCTGGGGGTCTTGGGCGGTTTGGAAATACTGCGCACGTTGAACGACCTCAATATCAAGACAAAGCGCCCGATTATTGTCACCAACTTCACCAACGAGGAAGGCACGCGTTACGCGCCTGCCATGCTGTCCTCAGGGGTGTTTGCTGGCATTCACACGCAGGACTGGGCTTACGAGCGCGAAGATGCGGACGGCAAGGAATTCGGCGACGAGTTGAAGCGCATCGGTTGGCGTGGTGACGAAGAGGTGGGCGCCCGCAAAATGCACGCCTTTTTTGAGCTGCACATCGAGCAAGGCCCCATTCTTGAAGCTGAAAACAAAGAAATTGGTGTGGTTACCCACGGTCAGGGTCTTAGCTGGACGCAAATCACAATCACCGGCAAGGACAGCCACACCGGCTCAACCCCGATGCCGATGCGCAAAAACGCAGGGCTGGGCATGGCGAAGGTGCTGGAGCTGGTGGATGAGATTGCATGGTCGCACGCGCCTCATGCAGTCGGCGCGGCGGGGCATATCGATGTCTATCCAAACTCGCGTAATGTGATCCCGGGCAAGGTGGTGTTCACCGTTGATTTCCGCTCGCCGGATTTGATGGTGATCAAGGATATGGAGCGGCGATTGACCACCGGTGCGCAGGTGATTTGCGACGAAATGGGGCTGGGGATCAAGCTAGAGAAGGTTGGCGGCTTCGACCCGGTGACCTTTGACGAAGGCTGCGTCACCGCAGTTCGAAACGCGGCGGAGCGGCTGGGATACTCGCATATGAACCTGATTTCCGGCGCGGGGCATGACGCGTGCTGGATAAACCGCGTCGCCCCGACCGCGATGGTGATGTGCCCATGCGTGGACGGGTTAAGTCACAACGAGGCCGAGGAGATCAGCCCCGAATGGGCAGAAGCCGGCACGAACGTCCTGTTCCACGCGGTCGTCGAAACAGCGGAGATCGTCGGGTGAAGCACCTTAAATCCCTTGTTGTGCAGGTCGGCCTCGCGCTTGCGGGCTGTGCCGCGCCACAAGGGTCGGTGACGATCCGCCCCGGACTTGGGGCAGAGGCTGATCTGGACGCAATCCGCCCGCCATCGGAAGCGACCTATAACTTTATCCTAACAAATGACGGGGCACCTGTTCCTGCGACCATGTCCCTCACATCGCGCAAACGCAGCGGCAATCGCTACACCTATAGCGGACAGATGGTGTTGACCTTGCCTGCGGCGGAGAACCTCGAACAGGTGGCTGCCGTCATCGCGGAAGCCTTGGGCAAAACCACCGTGCGGGCACGGGGCAACCAGTTGTTTATTCCCGTGGGTCTGACCACGGATAACAGGTTTCGATCGTCCCGCTCCAACATCACATCCGACGTCACCAGATACGCGCCACATGACTGTTTCGCGGTCCTCGGCACCTGTCGCTACAAGGCAATTGACCGGTCGGGTCGCGTTGCCGCACTGGTCTCTGAGACCACCGAGCAGGACGGCGTCTGGCGCTCTAAAACGGAGCTTGACCCGAGAGCCAAGAACCCCGGTTTGACCAACGAAATCCGCCGTGCTGTCTATTCCATCGACAAGAATGCGGTGCTGATTGACATGGTGGTGATGCGCGGATCAGGTGCGCGGCGAACCTCCTTCGCGATCCGGAGGAAGTAGAGCGATGGCCAATCTTCCGATGTTTCTCACTGTACCCATGGCTGTATTTATAATCGGCGGGGAGCAGCCCGCGCATTGGGATTGGCAACTGACCGAGCCGCTGGATTTGACCGTGCGGGTGTCGCTCCTGATCACCGACATGGATGCAGTGACACCAGAGCAGATAGCGCAATTGCAGTCCCGCGACACGCAACCGGTTTGCTACATCAGTGTCGGCACACGTGAGGACTACCGCGACGATGCCGCCGATTTTCCGGCCCATGTTGTCGGCAAACCTTTGGGCGATTGGCCCGATGAGGTCTATGTCGATATCCGCAGCCCGGAGGTGACGACCATCATGAAGGCGCGTATCGACCGTTGTGCCGCAATGGGGTTCGTCGGGGTGGAGCCTGACAACATTGACCTGTTCGAAAATGAAAACGGGTTCGGCATTACCAAGGCCGATAGCTTGGCCTATACCAGCGCTCTTGCCGATTATGCCCATAGCAAGGGGCTTACCATCGCCCAGAAAAACGCGCCGGAGCTGATACCGGATTTGGTCGACAAGATGGATTTCCTGCTGCTCGAACAATGCTTTGAATACGACTTCTGTGAGGAAACCCAACCATATCTGGACGCCGGAAAGGATGTCCTTGTGGTGGAATATACGGAGGCAGGGCTGGACTGGGACGCGACCTGTACGCAGGCCAAGGACTTTGGATTCCACCTGCTGATGAAGGACCGAGACATTTCCGCAGGCGGGAAGGCCTGCGCCGATTGAAAGACACGAAGGGAGACGCAGATGAGCAAAGTCATTAAAGGCGGCACGATTGTCACCGCAGATCGCAACTGGAAGGCCGATGTGCTGATAGAGGGCGAAAAGATCGCCGAGATCGGTGAAAACCTGAAGGGCGACGAAACCATTGACGCCGAAGGTGCCTATGTCATCCCCGGCGGGATCGACCCGCACACACATCTGGAAATGCCGTTCATGGGCACCACGGCTGCCGAGACATTTGAATCCGGCACCTTCGCCGCCGCCGCCGGCGGCACGACCATGCTGGTCGATTTCTGCCTGCCGGGGGAAGACGGCTCCTTGCTGAATGCCATCGACGATTGGGACCGCAAATCGCGCGACCAGATTTGCACCGACATTTCGTATCACATGGCGATCACCGGCTGGAACGAGAACATTTTCAATGAGATGGAAGCCGTTGTTAAAGAGCGCGGTATCAACACATTCAAGCATTTCATGGCCTATAAAGGCGCGTTGATGGTGGAGGACGACGAAATGTTTGCCTCCTTTAAACGCTGCGCCGAGTTGGGCGCATTGCCGCTCGTGCATGCCGAGAACGGCGACATCGTGCAGGAGTTGCAGCAGAAATATCTGGCCGAGGGCATCACCGGTCCCGAAGGCCACGCCTATTCCCGCCCGCCCGAGGTCGAGGGTGAGGCCGCCAACCGTGCGATCATGATTGCTGACGCCGCAGGCACGCCGCTCTATATCGTCCACGTCTCGTGCGAGCAGGCCCACGAGGCCATCCGTCGGGCGCGCCAGAAAGGCATGCGTGTTTACGGCGAGCCGTTGATCCAGCACCTGACCCTCGACGAGACCGAGTATTTCAACAAGGACTGGCAATATGCAGCCCGCCGCGTGATGTCGCCACCCTTCCGCTCGAAGGACCATCAGGCGTCGCTTTGGGCGGGGCTGTCATCGGGGTCGCTACAAGTCGTCGCCACCGATCATGCGGCCTTCACCGACAAGCAAAAGCAAATGGGTCTCGACAACTTCACCACCATCCCCAACGGCACGGGCGGGCTGGAGGAACGAATGGCCATGCTCTGGACCACTGGTGTTGAAACCGGTCGCCTGACACCGGAAGAATTCGTGGCGGCAACCTCGACCAACATCGCAAAAATTCTCAACATCTATCCGATGAAGGGGGGTATTGCCGTTGGCGGGGACGCCGATGTTGTTGTCTGGGATCCGACCATCAGTCGTGAAATCGCTGTGAGTACCCAGAAGTCGATTATTGACTACAACGTGTTCGAAGGCATGACCGTAACCGCGCAGGCGCGCTATACATTGTCGCGCGGTGATGTGGTCTGGGCCTATGGTCAAAATTCGCAACCCCAGCCCGGTCGCGGCAAATTCGTCCGCCGTCCGGCTTTTGCCAGCGCGTCTCAGGCGCTCAGCAAGTGGAAGTCGCTCAACACACCCCGCAAGATCGAACGCAATCCGCTCAACATCCCGGCAGGAGTTTAATGGCGCCGAAATGGACAATAATGAAGGAAATGCCCGGATCGTGTCACAGAATTGCCTGAATACGCTGCAAAACCTCTTCCCACAAACGGGACACGCAGAGGGGTTTACACATGCAAGTTCTCTTCACGAAGCTACTCTTGGTGCTGGCACTCGGCCTGCTTGCATTGGGTACTTGGATCAACGACGTAGCGATCGCCGACGCGATGTTCATCTTCGCGGCCTTTGCGATCGGTGGCGTCTGGTCGAAATACAGTGCTGCGGCGGAAGCCGAAGCGGAAGAAATGCCGACGGATATGCCAGCAGCTTAAGTTTTGCAGCGGGGCCACTTTAAATGGCCCCGAACGCAAACTCGATAGTCATTTCCGCCAATGCGTTGGATTTGACGTTCCAGACCGCAGATGCGCCGGTCCATGCCTTGAAAGATGTCTCGCTGGATATCTCTCAGGGTGATTTTGTCAGCTTTATTGGCCCGTCCGGTTGCGGCAAGACGACATTCTTGCGCTGTATCGCCGGGCTGGAAACTCCGACTGGCGGAACCTTGACCGTCAATGGCATGACGGCAGACGAGGCGCGGCGCGCCCGCGCCTATGGTTATGTGTTTCAAGCCGCCGGGCTTTACCCTTGGCGCACGATTGCCGGAAACATCAAACTTCCACTCGAAATTATGGGCTATTCCAGAGCCGAGCAGAATGACCGCGTTGCGCGCGTTCTGGACCTGGTTGAGCTGTCGGATTTTGGTGCGAAATTTCCGTGGCAACTTTCCGGCGGGATGCAACAACGCGCGTCAATCGCCCGCGCGCTCGCCTTCGACGCTGATATCTTGCTGATGGACGAGCCGTTCGGGGCCTTGGACGAAATCGTACGTGACCACCTGAACGAGCAATTGCTGGCGCTTTGGGCGCGGACCAATAAAACCATCGCTTTCGTCACCCATTCGATCCCGGAAGCGGTGTATCTGTCGACAAAGATCGTAGTGATGAGCCCGCGCCCCGGCCGCATTACCGATGTGATCGAAAGCCCGCTGCCAAAAGAACGTCCTCTTGATATTCGGGATTCGCCGGAGTTCATCGAAATTGCCCACCGCGTGCGCGAAGGGCTTCGAGCGGGGCATGAGGATGACTGACTTTGCCCCAAATGCGCCCCGACCCAAAGAGCCGGGGCGCTGGAAACGTGATGCCATTGCATCCCATCACCGCTTACGGCCATCGGCTCCTCAGCCTGTTCCGCAAAAAAAACGTAGCTCTGAATTGGTGAACAAACCCTTAGCATCACTGCTTCATAAACACCTATTTTCCCAACCGGTGAACTGGGCGCTGGACGAAATGTCGAACCGCTCCGCGGGAGGTATTTTTGAAGCAATGATAGGGGAGGGTGCGTATCATGGGTAAGGGATTGCCTGTTTTGACAGTCGTCGCGGCCATGTTCGCCCTGTGGTATGCGGCTGTTCCCTTCATGAACGTGAAAGAGACGCTGACAGGTTTGGAGCGGGCAGGGGCTGTCGTCACCCCCGATAACCCGATCGAGCGCCGCGATTTATCCTCATTCGGTTTGGTCTTTGGTAACAGCTTTGCCATTCCAGCGACTTATGCACAGGATCGGCCACGCCTGCCTGCCCCCCACCAAGTGGCACAGGATTTATGGGAAACGACGGTCCTGAAGAATGTCTCGTCAAAACGCTCATTGGTGTATCACGGCTGGATCACGCTGAGTGCCACACTTCTAGGTTTTGCGATCGGCACCGCTGCAGGGATCCTGCTGGCCGTCGGGATCGTTCACAATCGGGCCATGGACATGAGCGTTATGCCGTGGGCCATCGCGTCCCAAACGATCCCTATCCTCGCCATTGCGCCGATGATCATCGTCGTTTTGAATTCGATCGGCATTCAAGGGCTAATCCCGAAAGCCATCATCTCGGCCTACTTAAGTTTTTTTCCTGTCGTTGTTGGCATGGTCAAAGGCCTGCGGGCGCCCGATGCTATGCAGCTTGACCTGCTCAAGACCTATAACGCGTCGCAAAACCAAGGGTTCTGGAAATTACGGCTCCCTGCGTCGATGCCCTACCTGTTTGCGTCCTTGAAGATTGGTGTCGCAGCGGCCTTGGTCGGGGCCATTGTCGCGGAACTGCCTGCGGGCGGTGCGCGCGGGCTGGGCGGGCGCATGCTCACCGGCAGCTACTACGGGCAAATGGTGCAAATTTGGTCGGCTCTGGTCCTCGCGGCAGCTCTTGCAGCGGCTTTGGTTCTGTTAATCGGGATTGCCCAAAGGCTCACGCTGAAGAGGATGGGCCTGTCATGATGCTGGTCGTGCTTGCCTTGCTCATTTGGATGTCCATGTGGGTGCTAAATGTCCGGCTCGCGACAGGCGAGAATGCGAACACCCGCACCATCGGGCTTTCGGTTCCTGCCATTTTTGGCCTCACTATCCTTGTTGTGTGGGAGCTTTTGGTCCGTGGTCTGGATGTACCGTTGGTTATTTTGCCTGCCCCGAGCCATGTTCTTGCAACTTTCTTCAGCGAGTTACCGACGCTCTGGCTTGACCTGCAACAGACATTCCTCAAAGGCGCGTTGAGCGGATATATTATCGGCTGCGGTGCCGCATTCCTGACGGCCATACTGGTTGATCGGTACGACTTTTTGAAACGCGGATTACTGCCTGTCGGTAACTTCGTGGCGGCGCTGCCGATTGTTGGCACGGCGCCGATCCTTGTCATGTGGTTCGGGTTCGACTGGCAGTCCAAGGCGGCAGTTGTCGTCGTCATGGTGTTTTTCCCGATGCTGGTGAACACGGTCGCAGGGTTGCAGGAGACCACCGCCATGCAACGCGACCTGATGCGTACCTATGGCGCGGGGTACTGGCCGAGCCTCACCAAGCTGCGCTTGCCAGCAGCGATGCCGTTCATTTTTAACGGGCTCAAAATTTCGACAACGCTGGCACTTATTGGCGCGATCGTTGCCGAATTCTTCGGCTCACCTACCATGGGGATGGGCTTTCGCATCTCGACCTCGGTCGGCCAGCTTGCGCTGGATATGGTCTGGGCAGAGATTGTGGTCGCGGCCCTTGCCGGGTCGGCCTTTTACGGCGTCGTTGCGCTGGTCGAAAAATCGGTGACCTTCTGGCACCCGTCACAACGGAAATAACGTATAACAAGAGTATCAACCTGGAGGAGAAACAAATGAAACAACTACTGATGACCGCCGCGGCCTTGGCCATGGCGACGACAGCCCATGCAGCCGATGAGGTGAAACTGCAGCTTAAGTGGGTCACGCAAGCCCAGTTCGCAGGCTACTATGTCGCCAAGGATAAGGGCTTTTACGACGAAGAAAACTTGGACGTCGACGTCATGGCGGGGGGACCTGATATTGCACCTGCCCAAGTGCTTGCAGGCGGCGGGGCGGACGTCATGCTGGACTGGTTGCCATCGGCGCTGTCAGCCCGCGAAAAGGGGCTGCCACTTGTCAATATCGCGCAGCCGTTCAAGACCTCTGGCCTGATGCTGACCTGCTGGAAAGACACGGGCATCACCGGCCCGCAAGATTTCAAGGGTCGCACAATTGGTGTTTGGTTCTTCGGCAACGAGTATCCGTTCCTGAGCTGGATGTCCCAAGAGGGCATTTCTACCGATGGCGGCGAGGATGGGGTGACCGTTCTCAAACAGGGCTTCAACGTGGATCCGCTGCTGCAACGCCAAGCCGATTGCATCTCCACCATGACCTATAACGAATTCGGTCAGGTGCTGGATGCGGGCGTGTCCGAAGACGAGCTGGTGACCTTCAAATACGAGGATCAGGGCGTCGCAACCCTGGAGGACGGCATTTATGTGCTTGAGGACAACCTCAATGATCCTGCCTTCAAAGACAAAATGGTGCGTTTCGTGCGTGCCTCGATGAAGGGTTGGAAATACGCTGAGGAAAATCCTGACGAGGCCGCAGAGATTGTGTTGGAGAATGACGAATCCGGCGCGCAGACCGAGGCGCACCAGCAGCGCATGATGCGCGAGATTGCCAAGCTGACCGCAGGCTCCAACGGGGCGCTGGACGAGGCGGATTACGAACGCACGGTGGCAACGCTGCTTGCCGGTGGCTCTGATCCGGTGATCACCAAAACACCGGAAGGGGCTTGGACTGCTGAAATCACGGACGAAGCTTTGAAGTAATCAACTAACGAGATGGGCGTTTTGCGCCCGTCTCGATCCTTGGAAGTTCAGCCCCCAATCCCCTCGAACGTCACTGCCGCACCCAACGCGCTTGCCAGGATCGGCGAGACGATCGCCACGATCTTTTTGAAGGCCTCCAGCGACGCGATCCTGTTGATGTCGAACCCCATGACCTGCGCGCCAACCTCGGGGCTTCCATGGGCAGCCACCGCGTCGTGGAACCGCTCGATACGCACCATCAGGATCAGGCTCACGGGCATATAATAGCTCAGGATGAGCACCGAATAGCTGACCCCGCGGTAGAGCGAGATCGCGTTGACCAGTTCCGCATGACGCGCGCGCAAATCGGGGTCGGCAATCATCGGTCCGGGCCACTTCATCCAGGACAGGACCAGCACCATCCCCACGCTCAGCAAAATACCGGAGCAATAGAGGTATCTGGTCGATGCGTCTTGCGCGCGGCGTAGGATTTCAGCCTCTGCGGCCAAGCCTTCGCGGCTCAGAAGATGCGGGCCCTGCGGGCGGGCAAGCGCCAGAACCATTCCGGCAATAACGGCAGCTGCGGCGAGGGACGTGATGTGGTTCGCCTTGTCGAGCAAAAATTCCATCCCGTGAAAGGCGCCTTCATCGTCGCAAACAAGAGACGTCTCGCACGCCCTGAGCCATCCGGGACTCAGGGCGTCGACGAAGAGGGTTTTGCCCAGCAGTTCATAGGCTTCAAAACTGCCCATCCATGCGGGCTCTAGCGTGTTGAACACCATCGTGAACGCGACAACGGCGACCAATCCCAGCAATATGCGGACAGCAGATCTCGGGCTGTGTTGGGACCAAAGTTCCGAAAAGAAGACCGCAATGAAAATCACGCAGACGGCAAAGTAGAAAAACCATGCCGACAGGAAACGATAACGGGACGTCAGTTCCAGCAACGGGGCAGGGGTGACTGTCACCGTCTCCGGCAGCACCAACGCGCTGTTGCCAAAGTTGCCCAGAATATATTCAGAGGCCAGCAGCACAAATGCCGGCAACGCAAGGATGCCAAGATGCTTGGGCGCGATAACCAAACGGCCGCGGGGCCGCAGGCGGGGTGGAATGATCCCCATGGGGATGCCCCCTGTCTAAAATGGGCGCAGGAAAAGGTCTGCGCGCGTTTGAAAAGCAATAAAATTGTTATCAGATTGCGCTTAGACAGGGCGTTGGGTCAAGTGTGGCGCTTATCCCTTTCGGTTTGCGGGATGCAGCGAGGACGACAGGATGTGGTCTGAATCGTGCACAACCGCTTCGGCCTGATGGTAGATTTTCGGGTCCGGCGGGGTCGCAACGCTGTCATCCTTGTCAGGGTAGTCAAGTTGCCACAGGAAGTGCTTGATACAAGCAAGCCGCGCACGCTTCTTGTCGTTCGAGCGGATAACAGTCCATGGCGCATCTGCCGTATCAGTATAGAAAAACATCGCCTCCTTCGCCTCGGTGTAGTCGTCCCATTTGTCCAAGCTGGCACGATCAATGGGGGACAGCTTCCAGCGTTTCAGCGGGTCGGTCTCACGTGACGCGAAGCGACGCTTCTGCTCTTCCTGCGTGACCGAAAACCAGTATTTGAACAGCTTGATTCCGCTGCGGGTTAGCATGCGTTCGAATTCAGGGGTCTGGCGCATGAATTCAAGATACTCGGTTGGCGCACAGAAATTCATCACCCGTTCAACCCCTGCACGGTTGTACCATGACCGGTCATACAGCACCATTTCGCCAGCCGTCGGCAAATGCTTCACATAGCGTTGGAAGAACCACTGGCCGCGTTCTTCGTCGGTGGGCTTGTTCAAGGCCACCACACGCGCCGCACGCGGGTTTAAGTGTTCGGTGAAGCGTTTGATCGTGCCGCCTTTGCCTGCCGCATCACGCCCTTCGAACAGCAAAACGAACTTCTGTCCGGTTTCCTGAACCCAGTGCTGGACCTTCAGCAACTCCACCTGCAACGCGGCCTTTTCGGCCTCGTAAGGCGCGCGGCCCAGCTTCTTGGCATAGGGGTACTCCCCTTGCTCGAACCCGGTGATGGTATCATGGGCTGGTTTGAGTGCTGTCGGTGTGGCGTTTGCTTTTGATGTGGTCATATGGGCCTTCGGGTGTTGGAATGAAAAGGGCTGCTTGCTCAGCGCGCAAACCTTAACAAAACATGACTTAAACTGCCTTGACCTGAATCAAGATCACTCCGCAAAACCACTTGCTGCCCAAGGAGTTGCGGCCTAGCGTCCTCGCATGACATCATTGGTTTTCTTTGCCGTTCTGACGGCCGCCTTGCTGCATGCCGTTTGGAACGCTTTGGTAAAAAGTGGGTCTGACAAGCGGTTGAATATGGCAGCCGTGGTGATCGGTCATTTGCCAATTGCCGTGCCCATGCTGGCCTTTGTGCCCGCGCCGGACCCGGCGTCCTATCCTTATCTTTTTGCAGGTATAGCCCTGCATTTTGGCTATCAGTGTTTTTTACTTGAGTCCTACAGAATTGGGGACCTGACACAGATCTATCCCATCGCCCGTGGGGTCGCTCCATTGCTGGTAGCCGTCGTGTCGCTGGTGTTCCTTGGGGTAGACCTATCTAGCATGGAAATCCTGGCGGTGGTCACCATCGCTGCAGGGATACTGAGCATCTCCTTGGTGCGGGGGGCAGATGGCTTGCGCAACGGTCGTGCAACGGCCATGGCGCTGACCACGGGTTGCTTTATCGCCAGCTATTCCATTGTGGACGGTTTGGGCGCGCGCGTAGCGGGAACGGCGCTTGGGTTCTACGCGTGGCTGGGCATCGCCAACGCGGTCCTCTTTGTTGTCTTCATGGCGGTGACAACGCCTCAGGTCCTGCGTGACCTTCCAATCAAGGGGAAGAAGATATTCTTTGTTGGCGGCTCGGCCTCGTTTGTCGCGTTTAGTCTTGTGATGTGGGCGTTTACCCAAGCACCCATCGCGCTTGTGACGGCACTGCGCGAGATATCTATTATCTTCGCGCTTTTGATCGGAGTGCTCCTGATGGGCGAGCGCCTCAGCCTTGGCAAGGTTGTCTCGACCATGATCACGCTGCTTGGTGTTGTCTTGCTGCGCGCGACACGGTCTTGAGCGGCCAGATAGCCGGAATGTGATCAATCGGGTCAACGCGTCGCGGCTGGATTGCTTGACCTTCCTTCACGCTTGCGCGCATTTAGATCAAACCCTCTAGACAGGCTGGCCCATGATCCCTGAACTCGGACAATTCGCCCTTTCCTTGGCCCTGATCGCCGCATTAGTGCAAAGCGTGCTGCCGATGATGGGGGCCGCGCGGGGGAACGCGTTGTGGATGCGCTCCGCTCAGGCCAGCGCACTCGCACAGTTCGCGCTCATCGCCTTTGCGTTTGCAGCCTTGATGCGCAGCTACATTGTCTCTGATTTTACTGTGGTGAACGTGGTCAATAACTCGCATTCGCTAAAGCCGATGATCTACAAAGTTGCGGGCACTTGGGGCAACCACGAGGGCTCGTTGTTGCTTTGGGTCTTCATCCTCGCAGGTTTTGGCGCGGCGGTGGCGTTTTTCGGGCGCAATATCCCCGAGGCGTTGAAGGCCCGCACGCTCTCTGTGCAGGCGTGGATTTCCGTGGGCTTCATCAGCTTCATGCTGTTCACTTCGAACCCGTTCACACGGATATTTCCGCCCCCTTTGGACGGCAATGACCTGAATCCGCTGCTGCAAGATATCGGCCTCGCGATCCACCCGCCTTTGCTTTACGTCGGCTATGTCGGTTTCTCCATCGTGTTCTCCTTCGCCGTCGCCGCCCTGATCGAAGGGCGCGTGGACCCTGCATGGGCGCGTTGGGTGCGCCCATGGACTTTGGCCGCTTGGACCGCACTGTCCGCCGGTATCGGGCTTGGTTCTTGGTGGGCTTATTACGAGCTTGGCTGGGGTGGCTGGTGGTTCTGGGACCCTGTCGAGAACGTCTCCTTCATGCCGTGGCTGCTGGGTACAGCACTTCTGCATTCTGCCATCGTGACCGAGAAGCGGGACACCTTCAAAAGCTGGACCATCCTGCTGGCGATCCTGACCTTCTCGCTGTCGCTGCTTGGCACATTCATCGTGCGCTCCGGTCTGCTGACCTCGGTCCACGCCTTTGCGGTCGACCCCGAGCGTGGCGTCTATATCCTTGGCCTTCTGTTTGTCTCTATCGGTGGCTCACTGGCGCTCTTCGCATGGCGCGCCCCTTCGATGGAAGGTGGCGGATTGTTTGCGCCCATCTCCCGCGAGGCAGGGTTACTCATTAACAACCTGTTGCTGGCCACGGCCACGGCGACTGTGCTGTTCGGCACGCTCTACCCGTTGTTCCTTGAGGCTGTCACCGGCGACAAAATCTCCGTCGGGCCACCGTTCTTCAACGCCGGTTTCATCCCGATCATGCTGCCATTGCTGCTGGTCATGGGCATTGGCCCGTTCCTGTCATGGAAACGGGCGGATATCGGCGGCGTGCTGTCCCGCCTGAAACTGGCCTTCGCCATCGCGGTCATCGCGGCCTTGGTCGTCTGGTATATCACCACGGGCGGCCCGGTTCTTGCGATCATCGCCATGGGTGTGTCGGTCTGGCTTTTGGTTGCAACGGCACAGGAATGGATCAAACGCGTGAAGCTGTTCCAGCCCGGCGCCGTGGCGCGCATCCGCCGCCAGCCCCGTGCGTCCCACGGTATGACCTTGGCGCATCTGGGCGTGGCAATCTTGGCGATGGGCGCGACGGGGTCGTCGGCTTGGAAAGAGGACATCGTCACCTTCGCCAGCCCCGGCACGCAGGTCGAGATCGCAGGCTTCGAGCTGACATTTGAAGGCATCGAGCGCCAGCAAGGCCCGAACTACATCGCGCAAGTCGCCACCTTGAACGTGACCCGGAACGGTGATTTTGTCACCAAACTGTATCCAGAGCGCAGGGACTATCCGGTAGCAGGCTCGTCCACGACTGAAAGCTCGATCCGTCAAACCTTGGCGGGAGATCTCTATACCTCCATCGCGCAACCTGCGGCTGAGGGCGCAAAGGGCAAATGGACGTTGCGCATACTCTACGAGCCACTGGTCAACTTCCTGTGGATCGGCACCGTGTTCCTTGTGCTGGGGGGCGGGTTGTCCCTGTCGGATCGTCGGCTTCGCGTCGGTGCGCCACGCAAATCCAAAGCCGCGCCGGTTGGCGCAACACCGGCGGAGTAATCAGATGAAACGGCTACTCTTCGCGCTGCCATTGTTGGTGGCCCTGATCATCGGCGGCTTTGCCATCTGGGGACTGTCCGGTGGACGCGACCCGTCGGCACTGCCTTCCGTGTTGATCTCGCAACCTGTCCCACAGCTTGACCTTGGGCCAATCGAGGGCGTCGACCGTCCCGGCCTGACGACTGCCGACATTACCAAGATGGAGGGCATCAAACTGCTCAACGTCTTCGCTTCGTGGTGCGCGCCGTGCCGTGCCGAACATCCCAACCTGACCCGCCTTGGGCAGGAGGAGGGGCTGACCCTCATCGGCATCAATTACAAAGATAAACCCGAAGCCGCCGCCACGTGGTTGGAAGAACTGGGCAATCCATACACAGCCCTCGGCTCCGACTACGCGGGGCGGGCGGGCATTGATCTGGGCATTTCCGGCGTGCCGGAGACGTTCATCATCGACGCCGATGGCATCATCCGCCACCGGTTCGCGGGGCCTGTTGTGGGCGATGGTCTCAAACGGTTCATGGACGCTTTGGACGAGGTGCGCAAATGATCCGCGCGTGCCTTTTTGCGCTTGCCCTGCTGGCATCCCCTGCTTTCGCCGTGGAACCGGACGAGGTATTATCGGACCCTGCGCTGGAAGAACGCGCCCGTGCAATCTCGGCAAATGTGCGCTGCGTGGTGTGCCAGAACGAGCCGATAGACAGCTCCAATGCAGGCGTGGCGCGTGACCTTAGGGTACTGATCCGCGAGCGGCTCGTGACAGGCGATACCGATCAGGAAATCTATGATTTCCTTGTGCTGCGCTATGGCGATTTTGTCCTGTTTAAGCCGCCCTTCAAGCCTTCGACCTATGCGCTTTGGCTAGGACCATTCGCCATCCTGTTCATTGGGGGCCTCGCCGTCGCGATTTCGCTGTCGCGTCGCCCGCGCAGACCCGCAACCAAAGACACCCACTTGAGCGCCGAAGAGGAAACCGAATTGGCCAAGCTCATGGAAGAGGACAAATCCCTATGATCTTTTGGGTTTCCGCAGCCGCACTTGCGCTGCTGACGATGCTTGCATTTCTATGGCCGCTTTTGCGCCGCAACGAAGGGGCTATGGACCGCGCAGACGGGGCGATTGCCATTTTCCGCGACCAGTTGGGTGAAGTCGATCGCGATGCGGAGCGCGGGATCATATCCGGCGTCGAAGCCGAGGCGGCGCGCACCGAAATCAAACGCCGGATGATCGCTGCCGACAAAGGGCGCGGTCCGGTCGATAGTGGTGGTTTGTCAGGGCGCAAGCTGCTGATCGCTTGCGCTTTGCTCACGCCATTGGGCGGGGCCGCGCTTTACACGCAGCTTGGCGCACCGACGATCCCGTCCATACCGTTTACCGAACGGGCTGCCGAGCTGACCGAGGCTCAAAACCTCGACAAGCTGACGACGCAGCTGCGCACCAAGCTGGAAAGCGAACCTGATGGCGGCGAGACCCGTGGCTGGGAGTTGCTGGCGACAACCTATGGCAATATGGGGCGTTACGGCGATGCCGCCTACGCCTATTCGCGCATTGTGGAGCGTGACGGGGCCACATCGGCCACGTGGTCGCAATACGCTGAAGCCTTGATCTCTGCGGAGAACGGAACGGTCACCAAGACTGCCGAGGAGGCGATCGCACGCTCTATTGCCTTGGACCCGCTAAACCCTGCGGGCACCTATTATAACGCCGTCGCTTTGGGGCAGGCTGGACAGACAGAGCAAGCGCGCCAGTCGCTTCTGGACCGTCTGGCGCTGGAGACCGCTCCGGCGCCTTGGATGCCGTTCTACCTGCGCGAAATCAACCGTCTGGGCGACTTGTTGGGGCTGGAGCCTGCCACATTGCCGGACTTCCCCGACGCACCGCGCGGCCCGTCGGCCGCCGATGTCGATGCTGCGTCGGAAATGTCTGCCGAAGACCGTCAGGAATTCGTGCGCACAATGGTCGGTAATCTTGCCGAGCGGATGAAAGACGAGCCTGACAACCTGCAAGGCTGGCTACAACTGGCCCGCGCTTACGGTGTATTGGGCGAAGGCGACAACGCCCGCGCCGCCTATGAGAGCGCCAAGGCATTGACCGACAAGCTGCCCGAAGACGATCCGCGCCGCGTGACGGTGGAGCAGGGGCTGGCGGCGCTCGGAAACTAAAGACGGGCGGCGGCCAAGGCCTCCATCACCGCATCGGTGCTCAGAAACTCCGGCAGGGCGATGCCCTTGGGGGCCTCAGGGCCGTAGACGATGTTGAACGGGATGCCGAAGCGGCCGTTTTCCTGCAGGTAGGCCAGTATGACGGGGTCTGGCTGGGTCCAGTCGCCTCGCATAGCGGTAACCCCGTCCGAGGTCAGCAGACTTGCCACCGGATCGCGGTCCAGAACTCGCGCCTTGTTGGCCTTGCAGGTCAGGCACCACGACGCGGTGATGTCGACGAACACGACCTTGCCTTTGGCGACGTGCTCCTCGATTGTGGTTTCATCGAACGCCGCCCAATCCGCGCTTTGCACAATCGCTTGCGGTGCAGGGCGCAGCACGACAGGTACCATCACCGCCGCCACAACAAACAGCGCAGGGATCAAGCTGCCTAACTGCCTTTGGCGCAAGGTTTTCATCGCCAGTAATGCTGCGGCGAGCAAGCCAAGCACTGTCAGCACAACACCCCAACCCGCAACAAGCGCCATGACCGATGCAAGCCAGATCGCGGTCAGCGCCAGCAGGGCCGCCATGACCCATTTGACCCGCACCATCCATGGGCCGGGTTTCGGCAACGCCTGCACAAGAGACGGGCGCAAGGCGACGGCGATATAAGGCGTGGCCAATCCAAGTCCGAGCGCAGTGAAGATCACCATTGCCTCAAACCCGCTGCCAGCCAGCGCGAATGTCACTGCGGTGCCAAGGAAAGGTGCAGAGCACGGGGTCGCCAGCACGGCCGCAAGCGCGCCCGTCGCGAAATCGCCTAACAGGCCCGGACCATGTTCCAGCCGCGCCATGGAGGTGTTCAGGCGCTGTGGAAGGGTAATTTCGAACAGTCCCGCCATATTGGCCGCAAAGGCCGAGATAAGCGCAATCATGATGCCAAGGAACACAGGGTTCTGAAACTGCACCCCCCAACCGATTTGCCCGCCGCCTGCGCGTATCGTTAGCAACACTGACGCCAACGCCCACATGAAGGCTAATACGCCAAGCGCCGAGACAAGGAAGCCCGTGCGGATGCGGCCAGCGCTCTGGTCGCTGGATTTCAAGGCCGAGGCGAATTTGATGGTCAAAACGGGCAGCACGCAGGGCATGATGTTCAGGATCAAGCCACCCAAAAGTGCAATCAGCGCGATGGACCACAGGCTCGCTGCGGTTCCCCGAGACAGCAGCGGTTCGTCATTTGGGGTCTCGGCAATGAAGCTGGCCGCGCGTCTGCCATCCGACAGTGTGACCTCGAACGGCTCCAGCGTTGGCGGAGCGGACAGGATCGGCAAGGTCGCGACCAGCGATGTCCGGTCTGCGGATATGTCGAACAAAGGCGCGCCAAATGCCGCGTCCAGCCCCATATTGGCGAACACCTGAAGAGCGCTGCCGAACGCCTCATCGCTGTCGACTGCAACTTGCAATTCGGTCTGGTCAGGCGACACCCAAAAACGGGCGTTGCTCATGGCCGCATCTTCCAGCGAGGCCGGAACCAGTGCCGCAGCACGCGCAATTTCAGCGGCGGCATCGGCATCAATGCCGCCTTCCCCCTGCAAAAGCGTTAACGACAGATCAAACGTCTCGGGGATGCACAACTCTGCGCATACCAGCACATTTGCCGACATGTTGACGACCACGGCCCCGCCTGCTTCCTCCAGCATTAACTGAATGGGAAAGGTAACTCCCTTGGCGTAGCCGTAGTTTTCAATCTCGAAAGCTTCGAACCGCGTCGGGGCGGGGAACAACAACTCTGCGCCTGCGATGTTGGAGGAACCCTCCCAATCCAGTTCCGGCGGATAACCCACGGCACCCGGTGCTTCCCAGTAGGTTTTCCAACCGTCAGCAAGCTCGATCTGCAACGCTGCCGATACTGTTCCCGCATCGGGCGTTACCGCATTTTCCGCTGTAAGCAGGCGCGCGGTCAGTTGATCGCTTTGATACGCCAGTGATGACGCGGCAAGGGCAGGGGACAAAGCTGCGGACAGCCAGATCACGATAAGGGTGGCCAAAATTCTCATGGCTTGTTGGTCCTCCGAAAGGGGCGGCAAAGGCAAGTGCTTTTGCCGCTGTGTCACCGCCTCGTGATTGCCATGTGTTTGACAATCGCGGCGTCGCACATCACGGTCGCGTCAACTTTTCCGGCTGCCAAGGAGCTTGCCCAATGATCCGTTTTGCCACCTCGACTGCTCTTGCGCTTTGCCTTGTCGCAACCTCAGCTTCCGCAGAAGACCTAAGCCGTGCCCAGATGCAGGAACTGGTGCTGGAAACCATCCGCGAAAATCCGGAAATCGTCATGGAAGCACTGCAAACCCTGCAAGCGCGCAAAGAGGAGGCCGATGCCGCACAAGCGCAATCGGTACTGTCGGCCAATCGCGCCGTGTTGGAGCGCGATCCCAACGCGCCTGTGCTGGGCAATCCTGATGGCGACGTCACCGTGGTCGAGTTCTTTGACTATAATTGCGGTTATTGCCGGCGCACCTTCGATGACGTTCACGCGCTGATCCGCGACGACACCAATGTGCGTGTGGTGATGCGCGAATGGCCAATCCTTGGTGAAGAAAGTGTGTACGCAGCACGCGCAGCCCTCGCCTCGCGCAGCCAGGGCAAATACGAAGCGTTCCACAATGCGCTGATGCGCAACGAGGGCCGTGCCAACGAGGCCAGCGTCATCCGCATCGCCGAAGAGCTTGGGATGGATATCGAGCAACTCAAGCAAGACATGGATGCACCAGAGGTTGTGGCCCATATCCAGACCAGCATGCAGCTGACCCGTGCGCTGGACCTCAACGGCACACCTGCCTTTATCTTCGGTGACCAGATAGCACCCGGCGCGATTGAGCTGGACCAGATGAAAGACCTTGTCGCCCAAATCCGCGACGCGGGCTAACCCTTCAATTGCCTCCCCACATTTTTGGGGTTCCATTGGGATTTTGTAACGGCCTAGTGTCGGGGGAATTCAGCGAACCATAAGGCGAAGGGGGCGGGCGCATGGCGAGGATTGCGATCAACGGGTTGGGGCGCATCGGGCGCTCCATTCTACGTTTGTTAACAACCACATCTGCGGGTGACGGCTTTGAAATCGTAGCTCTCAACGACATCGCGCGACCGGAACTCTGTGCCTATTTATTGAAACATGACAGCGTCTTTGGCCCGTTCCCGGGGGACGTCAGCTATGACAAAGAGTCTCTGACGATCAACGGCGCGCGCTATCCGTTGACTGACAATCCCGACCTGTCCCAAATTGACCTCAACGGCGTTGATCTGGTCCTCGAATGCACTGGCAAGTCCACAACGCGGGAATTTGCCGAGCGCGGGTTGCGTGCGGGGGCGGGGCGGGTACTGATCTCCGGCCCGTGTCCGACCGCCGATCAAACTGTGGTGCTGGGGGCCAATGATGACGCCTTGGCCGATCAGGCCATCATTTCCTGCGCGTCCTGCACCACCAATGCTTTGGCACCCTTGGCGCGGGTGATCGACGACGCTTTCGGGCTGGTCACCGCCCATATGACGACGATCCACTGCTACACGGGGTCGCAGCCTACGGTCGATGCCCCGCGCGGCGATCTGGTGCGCTCGCGCGCCGCCGCGCTGTCGATGGTGCCGACCACGACCTCCGCAGGAAAACTCACCGATCTGGTATTGCCCGATCTGGCGGGGCGGATATTCGCGACTTCGGTGCGGGTTCCGACGGCGTCAGTGTCGGCAATCGACATGAGCTTTCAGGCGCAAACGCCTTTCAGCGAAAAGAAAATCAATGATGTCTTGATTGCCGCAAAAGGGGCAATCATCGGGACCACGGACGAACCACTGGTGTCCTCCGATCTGCGCGCGCGGCCTGAAAGCATCGTCATGGCGCTGCCGGAGACCCATGTCACCCAGTCCGGTGGCATGGCGCGGGTGTTCGGCTGGTACGACAACGAATGGGGTTTCTCCAACCGCATGATCGACCTCACCCGGCGCATGACAAAGATGTGAGTTTCTGGCACGCCAGCAACCTGTTAGTCGGTCCCAAACAGTAACAAAAGCCAGAGGCCCGAAACCTATGAGCATCAAGCATTCCCGTCGTCTCTTCCTTGCTACCGCTTCGGCGGCCTTGGTCACGCCTGCGCTGTTGCGGGCGCAGTCTGTCGAAACGCCTGTCGATGAGCTGGACGTCCCGCAAACGCCTCAAGGCGTGCGCCGCAACGCATCAAGCTTCCAATACCAGCAATGGCAAGACCATTTTGACACGCTGGGCGTCGCCACAGTCGTGGCCGACACCACGTCGCGCGCGCTGCATTACTGGAATTCCGACGGCTCCGATTACCGCGTTTTCGCGACCTCGGTGCCCCGTCGCGAGGATCTGACCAAGCGCGGTTATACCAAGATCGTGCGCAAACGGGTTGGGCCTGACTGGACGCCAACCGCGAACATGATCGCTGAAAACCCGGACCTGTCCTATATGCCGCCGGGCCCCGGTAACCCGCTTGGCACCCATGCGATGTATCTGAGCTGGCCTGCCTATCTGATCCACGGCACCCATGACACACGCAAGATCGGGCGCCGCTCGTCTTCCGGTTGCATCGGTCTATATAACGAACAGATCGCACAGCTTTTCGAGCTGTGCCCCGTCGGCACGCAAGTCCGCGTGATCTGACAAGAAACGGGCGGTGGCGTAGGTGCACACCGCCCGTTTTGTATTTGCAACTCGGGTCAGGCCTCGGTGATCAGCGTGCTGATCTCGGCCACTTTCTCGGCCAGCAGCGCGCGGTCGCCGCGTGTTTCCACGTTCAGGCGCAGCAGCGCTTCGGTGTTGGACTGGCGCAGGTTCACCCGCCACTCCCCGTAATCCAGTGACAGCCCGTCCAGACGGTCAACGCCCTTTGCATCCGGCAAATAGGTCGCCTCGAACGCATCAATCGCAGGTTGCTTGTCGGCAAGCTTGAAGTTGATCTCCCCCGAGGACGGGAACCGCGCCTGCATATCGGCGACAAGTTCAGACAGCTTCTTGCCGGACGTGCTCATATGTTCGATCAGCAAGATCCACGGGATCATCCCGCTGTCGCAATACATGAAATCGCGGAAATAGTGGTGCGCCGACATCTCGCCGCCATAGACCGCGTCCACCTCGCGCATCTTCGCTTTGATGTGGGAGTGGCCCGATTGGGACACCACGGCCTCGCCGCCGCCCGCTTCCACCAGATCAAGCAGCGCCCAGATCACCCGCGGGTCATGGATAATTTTCGCGCCCGCATGTTTGCCAAGAAACGCGCCGGCCAGAAGGCCCACGACATATTCGCCATCAATGAAGGCTCCGGTTTCGTCAAAGAAAAAGCAGCGGTCGAAATCGCCGTCCCAAGCCACTCCCATATCCGCACCCTCGGAAAGCACCAGTTCGGCAGTCTGTGCGCGGTTTTCTTCCAGCAGGGGGTTCGGGATGCCATTGGGGAACGTGCTGTCAGGGGTGAGATGTTGGCGCACAAAGTCAACCGGCGCGCCGAGCTTGTCTGCGATCACGTCAAAGGCGGGGCCAGCCACGCCATTGCCTGCATTGACCACGACTTTCATGGGCCGCCATGTCGAGACGTCCGCAAACCCCACCACGCGGTCGGCATAGGCGTCCCGAGAGTTGCGTTGCTCCAACGTGCCGCGGGTTTTGACAGGGCCAAAGTCGCCCGCTTCCACCAAGGCTTGTATCTCGCCCAAACCATCCGCCGAAGAAATAGGCCGCGAGCCCGCCCGCACCATCTTGATGCCGTTATAGTCGATGGGGTTGTGCGATGCGGTGACCATCAGCCCACCACCGGCCTCATAGTGCGACGTGGCGAAATACACTTCCTCGGTGCCGCACAGACCAATGTCGATGACGTCGACACCTTCATCACGAAGCCCCTCAGCCAATTGCCCGGCAAGCGCTCTAGAGGTCGGCCGAATGTCATACCCGATCACCACTGTTTCCGGTTCAATGGAGCGCGCAAAGCCCCGTCCGATGCCGTAGCAGATGTCTTCGTTCAACTCGTCGCCCAAGCGACCACGCACATCGTAGCTTTTGAAACAGGTCAGGGTGCTCATAATTTTGCCTCGCATTGTTGCCCATAGCCTTAACCTGAAGCCTGCGTTGCTCCAAGGGGGCACCGCAGCAAAAAGGCCCCGCTGTTTCCAACGGGGCCGTTTCACAACTTCATTTGGTATGCCTAGCTCTTTGGAAGCGAGCCTTCACCATGACCTGCCATGCCGCCGGATACCTCTTCTGTGGCCTCGCCTGTCAGCTCTTCCGGCAGGATCAGGTTCAGCACGATGGCAATCAGCGCTGCAGGCAGCAGGCCGGATGTCATCAGGATGCGCAGCGTGTCAGGCAGGTATTGCACCGCCTTCGGGTCAAGCTGCAACCCAAGGCCCACCGACAGGGCAATCGCGAAGATCACCATGTTGCGGCGGTTCCAGTTGACGTCCGACAGCATCGAGATACCGGCGGCCACAACCATGCCAAACATCACGATCACACCGCCGCCCAAGACCTCGATCGGGATGGTGCGGATCACCGCGCCAACTTTCGGGATCAAGCCACAGATGATCAGGAAGATCGCGCCGATGGTCACAACATGGCGGCTCATCACACCGGTCATGGCGATCAGGCCCACGTTCTGGCTGAACGAGGTGTTCGGGAAGCCGCCAAAGACGCCGGCAACCGCAGAACCGATACCGTCCGCGTAGGTCGCACCAGTGATTTCTTCCTCAGTCGCTTCACGACCCGCGCCACCTTTGGTGATGCCCGAGACGTCGCCCACGGTCTCAACCGCTGACACGAAGGCCATCAGGCAGAAGCCGATGATCGCAGCAAAGCTCATCTCGAAGCCGTATTTGAACGGCATCGGGAAGGCGACAGGCGCCGCACGGCCCCAGCTGGTGGCGATGCCTTCAAGGGTCACCATGCCGACGGTCATGGCATAGAGGTAGCCCACGAAGATGCCGATCACGACCGCAGACACGGCCAGCATGCCCTTGGCGTAGAACTTCAGCGCCAAGGTCACGAAGACCACCACCAGTGCGGCGGACCAGTTCAACAGCGAGCCATATTCCGGCTTGTCGATGGCAGGAACGCCACCGGCAGCGTATTGGATGCCCACTTTGACCAGAGCCAGACCGATCATTGTCACCACAAGACCTGTCACCAAAGGTGGCAGGGCGAAGCGGATTTTGCCGATGAATGTCGCGATAAGCGTGTGGAACAGGCCACCAATGATGACGCCGCCAAACAAGGCAGGCAGAGCTTCAACACCTTTGCCGGCAACAAGCGGGATCATGATCGGGATGAACGCAAACGATGTGCCTTGAACGATTGGCAGACGCGCGCCAACTGGGCCAAAACCGATGGTCTGGAACAATGTGGCGATGCCGGCAAACAGCATCGACATCTGGATCAGGTAGGTCATGTCAGGGAAACCCTGCGCGCCTGCGTCCGAGCCAAAACCGAAGCCGGCGGCGCCGGCAATGATGATGGCAGGTGTCACGTTCGAGACGAACATGGCCAGCACGTGCTGGATGCCAAGTGGAATCGCTTTCGCGAGAGCCGGTGTGTAGTTCGGATCGCGCAGTTGTTCTGCGGTCCCTAGTGAATTATCAGCCATGACGTTCTCCCCGTTCGACTGTTTCTTTGGCCACACTGGATAGTGTGACCGCTCTATGGCGCGTTACCCGCGCTCTATCAGGACCGGTTCTTCCAGCCTGTATTCTTCTAAATTCGCCCCGTCACCAATCCGGTCGACAACGGCAAATAGCCCTGGCGCATGAAGGGGTGTCAAAACCCCGTGCCACGTGCCCTTGTGAAAATTGATGGCTTGCCCGGCAGCGCTCAAAAACGCGGCAACATCGCCGGGCCTGTCACCCAGATCCTCCGCGACGATGACCAGAAACGGATCAAAGCTCATCGGTATGAACGCCTGCGAGCCTTGTGGGTGACGCTCCAGCAGCGTCAACTCATAGGGCAGCGCGCGCGGTTGCGCCTGAAACAGGCTGACGCCCGCGTGGCCATCTTCAAAGTCCAATGCGGCACGGTCATGGAACCGCCCGCACAGGCCCTCGTTGATTATTTTGTCAGGGTTGCCCGCGCAGTCCAGCACATCGCCATAGGGCGCAAAGGCGTCAGCCGTCAAAGGCTGGGTGCGGATCACCATGGCAGCTTCGCGTGACGGTTCACGTCCTTATACAACAGATAGCGGAATGGCCCGTCGCCTGTGGCACGGCAGGCTTGCGGGCAGAACGCGCGCAGCCACATGAAATCGCCGGGGCCGACCGAGACCCAATCGCGGTTCAGCAGGTATTCGGCTGTCCCTTCTATGACATAAAGCCCGTGTTCCATCACATGCGTTTCCTCGAACGGGATCAATCCGCCCGGTTGAAACGTCACAATGTTGAAATGCATGTCGTGGCGCAAATCCGTCGGCTCGACGAAGCGGGTCGTGGCCCATGCGCCGTTGGTGTCGGGCATAGCGATTGGTGCGGTTTCGGCGTCCGAGGTCACGAAGGCCTCAGGTGAGGGGATGCCGTCGACAGCTTCGTAGCGCTTGCGGATCCAGTGAAATGTCGCCTTCTTGTCGCTGCGGTTGTGAAGCGTCCAACCTTGACCCGCAGGCAGGTAGGCATAGCCGCCTTCCTTCAACACATGGGTGCCAGCGCTGTTTTTCAGCTCGACTTGCCCCTCGACCACAAACAGCACCGCTTCGGCGTCCGGGTTGTCTTCTGGCCGGTCAGAGCCGCCGCCCGCGCTGACTTCCATGATGTATTGCGAAAAGGTTTCCGCAAAGCCCGACAGCGGGCGGGCGATGATCCATGCGCGCGACTTGTCCCAATGCGGAATGAAGCTCGTCACGATATCGCGCATCACGCCAGCCGGCATAAACGCATAGGCTTCCGTGAAAACTGCCGTTCCGGTTAAGTCATCTGCTTGCGACGGCAGGCCTGCGGGTGGGATGGCATAACTCATGGCAATAATTCCTGTAGGCGTAGTTGCGCGATTCGCTCAACCTGTCTGCAGGCCTCGACAAATTCGGTTTCACTATCGTTGTTGATGCGGCTGTGGAAGGCCGCGAGGATGCTGGCTTTGTTGTTGTCACGAACCGCAATAATGAATGGAAATCCGTGCTTTGCAACGTATTCTTCATTCAGGTCGGTAAAGGCTTGGCGTTCCTCGTCAGTCAGGGAATCCAGCCCCGCGCTCGCTTGCTCGGTAGTGCTTTCCGCCGTCAACCGTTTGGCGGCCGCGAGCTTTCCTGCAAGATCAGGGTGTGCGTCCAACACTTCCAGCCGCTCCGTCGGGCTGGCCGCACGGAAAACACGTGCCATGGCATTCCAAAGACCTTCCGCGCTGTCATGCGCAGGGCCGAGTTCCAGATCCCATGCGCGCTCGGCAACCCATGGAGAGTGCTCGAAGATGCTGCCGTAAGTATTTATAAACGTGACTTTATCCATCATCGTCGGGCGGGTTGCAGGGGTCGGCGGGTGCTCTGCCATCCAATGCTGCGCGATCTGTTCGCGGGTGGCGAACCACACGCCCTCATGCCCGTTCACATACGTCAAAAAGCGCTTCAGCGCCTGCACACGGCCCGGACGCCCGATCAAGCGGCAGTGCAGCCCGATCGACAGCATTTTCGGTGCGCCGTCACTGCCTTCTTCGTACAGCGCATCAAAGCTGTCGCGCAGATAGGCCTCGAATTGATCGCCCGAGTTGAACCCTTGCGGCGTGGCAAAGCGCATGTCGTTGCAATCGAGCGTATAAGGTACCACCAGCTGGTCGCGACCGTCATAGCGCACGTAATAGGGCAGATCATCGGCATAGCTGTCTGCCACATAGTCGAAACCGCCATGCTCGGTCACCAGTCGCACGGTGTTCTCCGAGCAGCGGCCCGTGTACCACCCGCGCGGGGCCTCGCCGACAGCCTCGGTATGCAGCTTTACGGCGGCGTCCATGTCCGCGCGCTCGTCTTCTGGCGCGTAATCTTTATATTCGATCCATTTCAGTCCGTGTGAGGCAATTTCCCAGCCCGCGTCTTTCATAGCCGCGACCTGCTCGGGGGAGCGCGCAAGCGCCGTGGCAACGCCGTAAACCGTGATCGGCAGGTCTTTCAAAAGCCGGTGCAACCGCCAAAAACCGGCGCGGGCGCCATATTCGTAGATTGATTCCATATTCCAGTGGCGCTGATCCGGCCATGCTGCGGCCCCAACAATCTCGGATAGGAACGCCTCGGATGCGGCGTCGCCATGCAGGACGCAATTCTCGCCACCCTCTTCATAATTAACGACAATTTGCACAGCAATCTTCGCGCCATTGGGCCAGTTGGCGTTTGGTGGGGTAGGCCCGTGGCCTCGCAAATCTCGTGTGTATCGCATGATGGTCATCCTTTGTTACCTTATGGCTACATCATCTTAATCTTTTCGTATTTCAAATTTAATTTGAAAGACTGTTCCGCAAGACAGCTAATGCTTGCTCGCGCGCCTCAACTTGTGCTGTCATGAGCCATGACTGAAGACACCGAAATTGCCGCCTCACCACGCCCTGAAATCGGAACCGTCACCCTATGGGAGCTGTTTCGAGCGCTTCGCGAAGGGTGGCGTGATTTTACGCGGGCGCCCATGTACGGGCTTTTCTTCTCGGCCTTCTACGTTTTGTGCGGGGCAGGACTGATCTATTGGGGGGCCGGAACCTTTACATGGACTTTGGTGCTGGCCTTGGGGTTCCCGATCTTCGCCCCTTTTGCCGCGGTGGGTCTTTACGAAGTCAGCCGCCGCCTGGAAGCGGGTGAGCCGTTGGGCTGGTCCTCGGTCCTGTCGGTTGTCTGGGCAGAGCGGGGCAGGCAGTTGCCGTGGATCGGCGCCTTGCTGGTCATCATCTTCTTGTTTTGGAGTTTCTTTGCCCACATGTCCTTCGCGATGTTCTTAGGCAATATGCAGCTGATCAACATCACCACCTCATGGGACATGTTCCTGACACCGCACGGTATGATGCTGATCGCGTTTCAGCTTCTTGTGGGCGGCCTCGTGGCCTTGTTCACTTATTCCATCACCGTGGTCTCGATGCCGTTGCTTTTGGATCGCGAGATTGATTTCATGACCGCAATGGGCTTCTCCATCCGCACCGTGTTGCGCAATCGCGTCGTCATGCTGCTTTGGGCCGCGATTATCGCGGTGACTGTATTGGCGGCGATGGTGCCGATGTTTCTGGGGCTGTTTCTGGCCCTGCCGGTCCTTGGCCACGCAACATGGCACATCTACCGGCGCGCGTTGTTCACGCCGCTTTAGCGGGGGCCGCACAGGCGGTAAAAGGCCTGCAAGGTTGTCTCGACATGTTCGTTGATCTGCGTGCGGGTCGGTTGCGGCAATGTGCCGATGACGCGGCGCGTTTGCAGGTCGCCGATCAGCAAGCTTAGAAACCACATCGCGGCCTGTTCATCGTCGGGCGGATCAATCAATCCGGCCTTACGCAGCGCGCCCATAAGCAGCACGATTTTTGGAAACACCCGCTCGCGCCCGCCTTTCGCGATGGCCGCGCCAAGATGCCCGCTCGCGTCTGACGCCGCTGCGCGGTTCAGCGCAACGGCACGCTCCCCTAGCAATAGGTGCAGCATGCGTTTGCCCATTTCCTCAAGGATATTCTCGGGCGGCAAATCTGCGGCAAGCGCCTTGTCCAAAGCCGCCTCCGCATCCGCGGCATTCGATTTCACGATCTCCAGAAACAGCTGCTGCTTGTCGCCATACCAGCGATACAAGGTCTCGTTCGAAGCCTTGGCCGCTTTGGCAATGTTGAGCATCGACGCGCCCTCATACCCGCGCTGGCGCATCACTTCGAGCGCGACGCTCTCGATTTCTGATCGCCGCTTGTCTTTTCGCTCTGCCCGCACCTTAGCCTCTTTAATAGCTTGAATATTACCGAACACATGTGTACGAAAATGTAAAGCCGTATAGATGTGTACGATTTTTGAAAGGAAAGAACCATGCAACAATCTGCCAAGTCATTTGCCGTAATCTCCACCGTGTTTGCAGGGGCGATATTCGGGTTCTTCTACGCGTGGGTCTGTTCGACGATGTGGGGGTTGGACACGCTCGACCCGCGTACAGCCATCTCGGCGATGAACGCGATGAACGGCTCGGTCCGAAATGCTGTCTTCGCGCCTGCTTTCTTTGGCACGCCCGTGGTACTGGCACTCACCGCACTGGCGCTAAAGCTGGCGGGCAAGGGAAGTGCATCACTCTGGTTCGGTGTGGCTGCCACGGTGTCACTTGTGTTCGGAACACTGCTGACCATGGCGGTCAACGTCCCGATGAACGAGGCGCTGGCTTTGGTCGACATCCCAGATGATCGCGCGGCGGCGCAGGTCATCTGGGAGGGCTATTCCCCCAAATGGCAATTCTGGAACCAAGCCCGCACAGTCGCCAGCGGGGTTGCATTGCTGTTTGCCTGCATTGGCCTCACTAAGATCGGCAAGGCTGCCTAGACCGTTGCGCGCCGCGATTGCACCGTGGCGCGGATGAAGGCGGCGATGAAGGCCGCCGTCATCAGCAACACAATCGTCGGGGCAGGGGCGCTATCAAGAAAGAAGCTCGCATAGACACCGACAAAGGAACAGATAGCCGCGATCCCCATGGACAGCCACAGCATGACACCAAACCGCTTAGTCAGCAGGAAGGCGATGGCACCGGGCGCCACAAGGAACGCAATCGCAAGGATGATCCCGACCGCCTGAAGCGCTGCAACAACTGTCAGCGAGATTGCTGCCAGCATCCCGAAATGCAATGCACGGACATGCAGCCCCTGCGCGCGGGCCTGTTGCTCGTCGAACGCTTGCAGCAACAGGTCCCGCCAGAAAAAGCCGATAAGCCCGGTAACAACCACCGCGATCACACCGGTGGTCCACATGTCTTCCGGCCCGACGCCCAGCATGTTGCCAAACAGGATGTGGTCCAGATGAACCTCGCTCTCGATCTTGGTATACATGACGATCCCAAGCCCGAACATGCCCGAGAACACGACGCCCATCACCGTGTCACGCTTCACGCGAGAGTTCTCGTCGATCCAGCCCGTCAGTCCCGCGCAGACCATGCCGGCGGTAAACGCGCCCAAGCCCAAGGGCAGACCCAAGACGTAAGCCAAGACCACCCCCGGCAGCACCGCGTGGGAAATGGCGTCGCCCATCAGCGACCAGCCTTTGAGGACCAGAAAGCATGATAGCAGGCCAGCAGGGATCGCTAGCATGACCGAGATAATCAGCGCGTTCACCATGAACGGGAACTGGAAGGGAAGGGACCACTCCATCACAACGCCTCCCGCGCACGGGCGCGTGCGGCCAAGATGCCGTGTTTCGGGGCAAAGACAAACGCAGCCAAAAACAGCAGGGTTTGCAGGCAGACGATCACGCCACCGGTCGCCCCATCCAGGAAGTAGCTGGCATAGGCTCCGACAAAGGAGGTCAGAGTGCCGATCGCTACGGAGATCATCAACAGGCTGGGGAAGCGGTCGGTCAGAAGGTAGGCCGTCGCCCCCGGTGTCACCACCATGGCGATGACCAGAAACGCACCCACGGTTTGCATGGCCGCCACGGTACAGGCGGAAAGCAGGGTGAAGAACACCACTTTCAGCAATTCAGGCCGCAGCCCGATCGACCGCGCATGGCTCTCGTCAAAAAACGTCACCATCAGGTCACGCCATTTGGCCAGCAGCACAATCAGCGACACGCCCCCGATCAAAGCCAGCTGCAGCGTGTCCGCAGGGGAAATGGCGAGGATATTGCCCATGATGATCGTCTGGATGTTCACCGAGGCGGGCGACAAAGAAATCATGAACAACCCCAGCCCGAAGAACGAGGTGAAGATCAGCCCGATAATGGCGTCTTCCTTCAGTCCGGTGCGCTGGTTCAAAAACAGCATCGACGCCCCCGCCAAGCCGCCCGCGAAGAACGCCCCCAACGCAAAGGGCAGTCCCAGCATGTAAGCTGCCGCCACACCCGGAACGATAGAATGGCTCAGCGCGTCGCCGATCAGCGACCAGCCCTTGAGCATCAGATAACACGACAGGAAGGCGCACACAGCACCGACCAAGGCCGACACCCACATGGCGTTGAGCATGTAATTATAGGTAAACGGCTCCCACAACACGCTCATCATGACGCGTCCGCCTCTTCTTCTTCGTCCTCGTCGTGATGGTCGTAGATCACGAATGGACGTTCATCATCCGAGATAACCGTCAGGCGACGTTTGTCTTCCTCGTCGTCATGCAGGTCAGCACCTTGCATCACGAAGTGACGCAGCACCCCGCCAAAGGCCAGTTCCAGATTCTGACGGGTAAAGATATCCTCGGTCGGCCCATGCGCAAGCACGGTTTCCTTGATCAGAATGGTGCGGTCGCAAAACTCAGGTACGGAGCCAAGGTTATGGGTCGAGACCAGCATAACCCGCCCCTCGTCGCGCATCTCACGCAGCAGGGCGATGATCGCGTCCTCGGTTTGCACGTCCACGCCGGTGAACGGCTCGTCCAGCAACACCACGCGGCTGTCTTGTGCTAATGCGCGGGCAAGGAACACGCGCTTTTTCTGGCCGCCGGACAACTCACCGATCTGGCGGTGGCGGAATTCCAGCATGTTGACCCGCTCCAACGCCTTCTCGACCATTTTGTGATCCTCGGCGCGCGGGATGCGGAAGAACCCCATATGGCCATAACGGCCCATCATCACCACATCCTCGACCAACACAGGGAACGTCCAGTCAACCTCCTCTGCCTGCGGGACATAGGCCACAGTATTGGCGCGCAACGCGTCTCGCACGGTGCCACCAAGGATGGAAATGCTGCCCGCAGATGTCGGGACAAATCCCATAATCGCCTTAAACAGCGTGGACTTTCCCGAGCCGTTCACCCCCACCAAGGCCGCAATCGTCCCTTTGGGTAGCGAGAAGGACGCATCGCGCAGGGCCGTATGTCCGTTGCGGTAGGTGACGGTGATCCCTTCGGCGCAGATACCGGCGGCGTCGTCAGGCAGGCTGCCAAAACTCATTGTTCCAGACCTTCTACGATGGTTTCAACGGTAACCCTGAGCAGGTCCAGATAGGTCGGCACAGGGCCGTCCTCGCTGCTCAGGCTGTCGACATATAGCACGCCACCATAAGCGGCACCGGTTTCGCGCGATATCTGCTCGGCAGGCGCGGCGGAGACGGTGCTTTCCGAGAACACCACTCCGATGTTGTTGTCGCGCACGGCATCAATCAACTGGCGTACTTGGCTAGGCGTGCCTTGGGCGTCGGCGTTGATCGGCCACAAATACAGCTCTTTCAGCCCCAGATCGCGGGCAAGGTAGGAGAACGCCCCTTCCGAGGTCACCAACCAGCGCTTGTTTTCCGGCAAAGCGGCAATGCGATCCTTGAGCGGCCCAAGGGCAGCCACGATCTCGGCTTTGTAGACGTCGGCATTGGCGCGGTAGGTGTCGGCGTTGGCGACGTCATGCGTGGCAAAGGCGTCCGCGATGTTGTCTACATAGATCAACGCCGCTTCCACCGACATCCATGCGTGCGGGTTCGGCTTGCCAGAGTAGGGACCTTTGGAAATGCCCATAGGCTCCACCCCGTCCGAGACCACCGCAGACGGCACGTCGCGCAGGTTGCGGAAGAACTGCTCGAACCACAGCTCGAGGTTCAACCCGTTCCACAACACCAGATCGGCGTTCTGGGCGCGCACGATATCGCGCGGGGTCGGCTCGTAATTGTGAATTTCAGCCCCCGGCTTGGTAATGCTTTCCACAACAGCGGCATCCCCCGCCACACGGGACGCCATATCGGCAATCACGGTGAAGGTGGTGACGGCCTTGAACTTGTCGGCGGCAGCAACCGGCAGCACGCTGAGACAAAACGCAAGAAGGGCGGGCAGGGCAATACGCATAGGTGGGAAACCACTCTGAATAGGGGGATGGTGTTCCCTCCCTATATGCGAGTCGTTTGCAATAAGTCAAGCTAGTTGCGAATTAATCGCAAGATTGGCTTAGTAGAGTTGTTGGCGCTGCTTGAGCTGGCGCAAGGAGTATTTGTCGCGGATCAACCCCCAGTCACCTGCATGGAAATGGCGGTCTTGGGGAAGGCACCGCAAACCGCATAGCTGGAAGCTCATGCTCCGGTCGGGCAGGTTGACCCAAAGCCTGCCACCGGGGGTCGCGATGAACCCGATAAGCCCTTCCCCGATATCAGCTGATAAATCCTCGAACGACGGCACTTCGCTATCGGCCTCGTGATCATAGGCCCCATGCGTATGGTACGAGGCGAGGGCGGTTATACCGCGCCCGCGGAATTCGTTTGGCAGGCAATCATCGGCATTCCCCTTGCGCGGGCGCGTAGAGACGATGGCGCCGTCCTCGTTGCGCCCCAGCAATCCGCAAAACTCGCGGCCCGTCTTGAAACTGCGGCTTTGAAGACCCGTCAGAATCTGGCGCGCCGCGGCGCGAAGTTGTTGGTCATCGGCGGAGCGGCGGGTGTCGGCACCAGCAAGATTGGTGAAAAACAGCAGGACGGATAGGCTTAGGGCGATAAATTTCATGCGCGAAAGCTAACCCGATGCATCGCGCGCTGTCCAACTAATCCGTGTGAAGCTAGGTTGCGTCCAAAGATTCTCACTGGAAGGTCTATCATGAGCTATGTCATCCCGCCCGCACCTCAGGCCTCCGTCGCCGTCGAAGGCTCCTCTGACCGGTTTCCCGTGCGCCGCATATTCTGTGTTGGCCGGAACTATGCGGAACATATCCTCGAGATGGGCAATGACGAGCGTGACCCGCCGTTCTATTTCACCAAGCCTGCCGATGCGGTGGTCGAAAGCGGGGCAGAGATCGCCTATCCCCGCGCCACAGCCGACCTGCATCACGAGGTGGAGCTGGTTCTGGCCATCGGCACAGGTGGCTCGGATATATCGCTTTCGGATGCCATGGCCCACGTCTGGGGGGCAGGCGTCGGTATCGACCTGACCCGCCGCGACCTGCAGGCCGTCGCTAAGAAGGCGGGCCGCCCGTGGGATATGGCGAAAGGCTTCGACCGCTCCGCCCCGCTGGGCGCGCTGGTGCCTGTGGCGCAGGCAGGGGGGCTGACCTCTGGCGAAATCTGGCTGACCGTCAATGGAGAGCCCCGTCAAACCGGTGATCTGGCCGAGATGATCTGGTCCGCCGCAGATTGCGTGGCGCATCTGTCGACACTGGTCGAGCTCGCACCGGGTGACCTGATCATGACCGGCACTCCCGCAGGGGTCTCCGCAGTGGGGCGCGGTGATATGATGGAGGCCGGTATCGACGGGCTGCCAAATGTCAGCGTGAAAATAGCGGCGTCATAGGCGCACCGGCTGTCCAGACGCGACTTCAGGGCCAGCCTTGATTATTTTGACGTCAGCTCTCCCGACATTTCGATGTCGTCGATCATAGTCGTCTTTATGGATCTGCCGCGGGGCGCGCTGGGTGCTTTATTGCGAGCGTTTGGGCACCTTGTCCGACACGACCCGCCCGTCCTCCAGCGTGATGATCCGGTCGGCCATCTCCAGAATGCGGTTGTCATGGGTCACCATCACCGTCGTGGTTTGCCGCGTTTGCCCAAGCGTTTTCAGCATCTGCACCACCGTATGCCCCGACTCCTTGTCCAGCGCAGCGGTGGGTTCATCCGCGAATACGATGTCAGGGTTCGACACCAAAGCCCGCGCCACCGCGACCCGTTGCTTCTGCCCGCCCGACAGGTTGCCGGGCAAGTACGTCCGGCGATCCGCCAGCCCCACCAGATCAAGGATGTGGTCGGCTGCGGCGCGTTGCTTGACGGGATTGGCGTTGCCATGGACCTGTAATCCCATCAGCACGTTCTGCGCCGCGGTCAGGCTTTCATGAAGGTTATGCGCCTGAAAGATGAACCCCAACCTGCGGCGCAAGCTGACCAGTTGCGCCTCGCTGGCGCCATTCAACTCTTGGCCGAGCAGCCGCACGCTGCCTTCTTGGACTTCGCGCAGGCACCCCATCAATGTCAGCACGGTGGTTTTGCCAGAGCCGGACGGCCCCATCAGGATCGTCAGGCTGCCGCGCTCAATGTTCAGAGTCAGGTCGAAAATGGCCTGCTTGCGCGCTTCGCCTTCGCCAAAGAAGTGGTTCAAACCGCTGGCTTCTATAGGGAAACTCTCAGCCATCAGAACAAATCCGCAGGGTCAGCCGCCGCCAGACGGCGGGTGGCGATGGCACCCGATATGGTGCAGGCCGTCAGCGTGCCCAGAAACACAAGGATCGCACGGCTCGCATCCATCTCGACGGGCAATCCGGTCACGGCCCTCAGTCCCGCGTAAAGCCCGATCGACACGATCAGCCCCGGAATGAAGCCGAAGACCGCCAGAACGATAGCCTCCTCGAACACAATGCCGAGAAAGAATGGCTGGCCGTAGCCCATCGCCTTGAAGGTGGCATATTCGCCTAAGTGGTCGGCCACGTCGGTGGATAGCACCTGATAGACGATCACCAAGCCCACAAGGATGCCCATAAACACGCCAAAGCCGAAGATGATGCCCGTGGGCCGCTCCGACGACATGAAGTCCAGATCGGCCTGCGCCGAGGCGTCCGCCGTCAGAACTTTGACATTGGCGCTGGGCAGGGCGTCGCGCAGACGCTCGACCACGGTGTCTACCGACACGCCATCATCAACATTCAGCAGGATATGGTTGGGCGCGCTGCTTGTGCGGGCAGGGAAGGAGCGCAGAAACGTCTGGTCCGACATCGCCAGCATCCCGTCCGCCAGAAAGCCGCCACCAACATTCATGGTGCCAACGGCGACCAGCGTGTTGCCATTCGCCTCGAACGCGTAGCGCCCGCCAGCCATAAGCGTGTCGATGACAGAGGCCGGCATTCCACGGGTGTCGCGGTCCAGAATAACGGTGTTTTCAATCGTCAGGCTGCCAAAACTGGCCGCAATGCTTGGGGACACGAATTCAGGCTGGGAGACGTCAAATCCGAAGCTCAACAACGACACAGTGCTGCCATCGTCCAGCGTGAAGGGCAGGTTGCCGATATAAAGCGGCGTGGCGTCGGCAACACCGGGAACCCCAAGCGCCTGAAACATCCGCGCCCGCGCAATCTCGCCCGCGTCGGTCAGCGTGTTGCCTTCCTCGGACGAGATCACGATATCGGCGTTCAACAGCCCGTAAGGAGCAACGGTCGACGAGTTCAACGCGCCCATGATGCCCAACTGCATGAACACCAACAACGTGGCGAAGGACACACCGGAAACGGCGGCCACCAGCCGCGCCTTGTTATGCGACAGCTGGAGCCAGCCAATCGGCAGCCGCCCGAACAGATAGGTCAGAAGGCGGCTCATTCAGGGCGACCTGCGTCGATCCGCACCAAGGCTTCGAGGTTGGTGAAGTTGCGCGCCAGTTCCGATGACGGCGCATCAAGTGTCACAATCACGTCCACCACCCGCGCATCGGTATTGGCCGCAGGATTGTCCGAGGTGATGGATTGCCGCCCGATTTCCAGCCCGATGGCCGTCACCGTCCCGCTAAGCTCTTGTGACAAGGCGCGGGCCGAAACCGTGACCGGATCACCAATGGTCACACGCCCGATCAGCGTTTGGTAAACTTCCACTTCTACGGTCATCTGCGAGGTGTCGCCCAGATCGACCACACCGCTCGATGGCGGACGCTCGCCCGCGCGCGCATTGATATCCAGCACGGTCCCTTGCACCGGTGCCCGCACATAGGCGCGTTCCAGATCCTGTGTGGCGCGGGCAAGGTCGGCGCGTGCGGCTTCCAGATTGGCCTCCGCCACGGCAATGTCGGCCTGCACGGTGTCGGATCCGGTGGCATAGCGCGACAAGGTCGCGATGGCGCGCTCCACGTCGCGCCCAGCCTCGTTGGCGCGGGCAACGGTCTCGTCGAACTCGGCCCGTGTGGTCACGCCCCGCTCCAGCAGGGAGGTCATCCGCGTCAGATCGGCACTGGCGGCGTTCGCAGTGGTCTCGGCGCGCTCAAGTGTTGCCTTGGCTTCGGCTTGGCTTGCAAGGATCGAGGCGCGGGTTTGCGCCAGATTGGCCTCGCGCACACCCAGATTGGCCTTCGCCGACGTGGCGATGCTTTGCAATTGCGGTAGGTTGTCCAGCACCGCCAGAACATCGCTTGCTGCGACCACGTCACCACGGCTCACGCGAATTTCGGCAATGCGGGCATCCCCCGCACCGGACGGGGTCGCCACGCTGATCACATCGCCCAAGGGGATGATCCGGCCCAAGGCCACCACGTCGCCTTCGCTGACGACCGCCACCTGTTCTTGCTTTTCGACCTGCTGGATGGCCACCGCAATCGGCGTCTCGGTTCCGGCACCCGGCTGCAAACCTGTGGCGTTGAAAAACACGCGCAAGCCGGGAGGTTGGAAATACATGCCGATCACTGCGCCGGTGAACAAGGTGAGCATCAAGAGCGGGATCAAAAACAGCCGCGACCGTCCGGCGGATTTTGGCGCAGGCGTGTCGGTGGATTTGGAAATTCCGCTGTCTTCCAGAGGCAGGTTCGGGTCGGTCGGCATTGTCAGGCGGTCCTCTATTCTCAACATCGCGCTGCCTGTCGTCGCCAAGCGTAGGAGGCATGTCTAGGGAGGTGGTATCAGCCGAGTTGGACGCAGAAGTTGCGATAGGTCAAGTCGCGTCCGAAAAACGGGGCTGCAACACGGTCTTTAGTCTCGCGATTTGGGCAATGGAAATCGGTGTGGAAAAAGTGCTAGACCGAAGTCCTGCCGACGCAAACCTGACGCGAAACGAGAAGAACACGCCCGATGCCTGAGAAAAACAGTCCTGACGCTGACGTGACAGCCGCCGCCCGCCTGTCTGTGGCTCCGATGATGGACTGGACGGACCGTCACTGCCGGTATTTCCACCGGCTGATCTCTGGACGGGCTTTGCTTTATACTGAAATGGTGACCGCACCGGCGCTGGTGCGCGGTGGGGCCGTGCATTTGTTGGAGTTCTCGCAGCCAGAGCATCCGGTCGCGATTCAACTCGGCGGCTCCGATCCGGCCGAACTGGCAGAGGCCGCACGTCTTTGCGCCGAACGCGGATATGATGAGATAAATCTTAATGTCGGTTGTCCCTCCGACCGCGTGCAATCGGGCTGCTTCGGCGCCGTTCTGATGGAACGCCCTGCGCTGGTGGCCGATTGCGTCGCGGCGATGATCAAATCGCAACCGGTTGAAGTCACAGTGAAATGCCGCATTGGCGTAGACGATCAGGATCCCGAAGCGGTGTTGCCCGATTTCCTGAGCCGCATACGGGATGCGGGCGTCTCGCGCGTCACGATCCATGCGCGCAAGGCGTGGTTGCAAGGGTTAAGCCCCAAGGAAAACCGCGACGTGCCGCCCCTGGATTATGACTTGGTGCACCGGATGAAAGCCGAGTTCCCCGATCTTCACATCTCGCTCAACGGCGGATTAGAGACGTTGGAGGCAGGGCTGCCGCATCTGCAGATGCTCGACGGGTTGATGTATGGCCGCGCAGCCTACCACCAGCCTTGGGACGTGCTGTCGGATGCCGACGAGAAGGTCTTCGGCGAGGTTCCGCAAACAAAGACCCGCGCCGATGTGGTTCACGCCATGCTGCCCTATATCGAGGCGCATGTGGACGCGGGCGGCAAGCTGGCCCAAGTCACCCGCCATATGCTCGGCCTGTTTGCAGGGCAGCCCGGCGCACGCGGCTGGCGGCGCACCCTGTCGGAAGGGGCGCATAAACCCGAGTCTGGAATGGCGCTGGTGCTGCAAGCGCTTGATGCGGTCCAAGTCGCACAGGCCGCATGAGTTTTGCGGCCAACGGCTGGGTGAAATTTGCCCATAACGCGGCCACTGCCAAATGGGCCGACCATGCGCGTGAGCGGGCGATACCGCTTGCTCAAGACCCGCAATACACCAAGGAATGGCTGCGCTGTGGCGAGACGTGGTTTGTCGGGGTAAACCTGTTGCCCAATGACGGGCAGGGGCGCTTGCCGGACGGTCCTCCCTTGGCGGGACCGGCAATCGCGTTTTTGCAGCGCGAGGGGCTTTGGGCCCCCCTCGATCCTGCGCAGGTGTCGGTCATCTACGAGGGCTATCCAAAACCTTCGGACGCGGAAAGTCCCGCTGCGTTCCGCTTTCGCCGCGACCGCGACGCGGCGCATGTGGACGGTTTGAAGCTGGCACTTCCCGACAAGCGACGCCATGTCGACGAACCGCACGGCTTCGTGCTGGGCCTGCCATTGAACGAGGCCAGAGCCAGTCCGATGGTGGTGTGGGAAGGCAGTCACCACATTATGCGCGACGCCTTCGCGAGACGTCTGGAGCCGGTGCCGCCGGAGCAGTGGGCGACCGAGGATATCACCGACACTTATCAAGCTGCGCGAAAGCAGTGTTTCGAAACCTGTAACCGGATAGAAATCAACGCACTACCGGGTGAAGCTTACGTGATACACCGCCTTGCCTTGCACGGGGTCGTCCCGTGGAGAGACGGTAACACCGCACCGCCTGAAGGCCGGATGATCGCCTATTTCCGCCCCGAACTTGACGACATCGCCACGTGGCTGGCCTGACCTAAAGGAGCGCCTTGCGGCGCGCATCCTTGTTTGTTTGGCGCGCTACTTCAACGGTGGGGTCTGGAACAGCCAGACCTTCAAGCCGCCATGGGGTACAGCTGGTCCTTGGGTCAGCGGCAATCTGGTGGCCTTGGCCAATCCCGGCTCGGACGTGACCAGCGCTACGCGCCAGCCGGAGAAGCGGTCTTTAAGGGTTGTCCCCAAACTGGCATAAAGCGCGAAGAGCTGTTTTTTATCCCCGATCCGCCCGCCATAGGGTGGGTTCACGATCACCAGACCGGCGGGGCCGTCAGGCCGTTTCACGTCGGAGACAGGCATGCACTGAAAGTCGCACAAGGCTGATACGCCCGCACGGTTCGCATTGGAAATCGCACCCTTGATCGTGCCTGCATCGCGGTCGGAACCGAAAAACCGCACAGGTCCTTTGATCACACTGACCGAGCGCCGCAGCGCCTTGAACGCGGATACGTCGAAACTCGCCAAAGCCTCGAACGCAAAGCTGCGGGAGCGTCCGGCTTGCAGCCCTTCGGCAATCTCTGCGGCCTCGATGACAAACGTGCCGGAGCCGCACATCGGGTCCAGAACCGGCTCGGACCCGTCATAGCCCGCCTGTTGCAAGAACAGCGCCGCCATGTTTTCGCGCATGGGGGCCTTGCCGATGGCTTCCTTATGGCCGCGCTTATGCAGACTCTCGCCCGACGTATCCACGCTAAGGGTCACGATGTTCTGCTCGATGCGGATTTTCAGCGTCACCTCGCCATCAGCGGAGGGTTTCATGCCGGCCTTGAGCAGCGCACGCTCCACCCGCTCGATCGCAGCCCCCGCGTGGTAGATTTTGGAGCGCTTGCACGTCGCCTCCACCCGCACGGTGGTGCCGGAATAGAACGTCTCGTCCCACGGGAACTCGTCGGCGCGATGGTCCAGCCCCGCAAGGCTCATGGCACGGAACGTCCCGATCCGCGCTAACAGCTTGGTGGCCCCGCGCAGCTCCAGATTGAGCCGCCAGACATCCGGCCAACCTCCCATCATCGTCACGCCACCCGCGCCATAGCGCGCGTCTTTATATCCCAAAGCGCGGAATTCCGGCAACAAAGCGGCTTCCAATCCCGGCGGGGCAACGGCAAAAATTTCGAGTGTATCAGTCATGGCACCGTCCATAGGGCCACATGGCCCCGGACGCTACCCCACGCGGGCCTTGCGCCCGCCGCGTCGCACTTTCAGGCGGGCTGAACGGGCGGGTAGTTCCTCTAGAAGCGCCGTGCGGGCCTCGTTGGACATACGCGACCATGCGCCAATCTCGTCAATGGTGCGCAGGCAGCCGGTGCAGATCCGCTCCGCAGGATGCACGATGCACACCTTGATGCAGGGGCTCTCCACCTCGTCGCGTTGCCAAATGTCGTCGCTCATGTGTTCGCCTTAATATGCCGGATGCGGTCCAGCGCTCCTTGCAGGATAAACCCGGCGGCGACATGATCTATGACCTCCGCGCGACGTTTTCGCGACGTATCCGCCTCTAAAAGCGCACGTTCGGCGGCCACGGTGGACAGGCGCTCGTCCCAAAAGGTGATCGGCACGTCGGTCAGGCGTGACAGGTTGCGGGCAAATGCGCGGGTCGATTGAACCCTTGGCCCCTCGCTGCCGTCCATGTTCAAAGGCAACCCCAGCACGATCCCCGCGACTGACCGTTTTTCCATGATCGCCAGCAAGGCGGCGGCATCCAGTCCGAATTTCTTGCGTTTGATGGTCTCCAGCGGGGTGGCGACCGACAGGAAGCTGTCGGACACCGCTACACCCAAGGTCACCGTCCCTAAATCAAGCCCGACAACAGGCCGCATCGGGGGCAGGGCGGCGGCAAACGCCGTCATGTCGTCAAATATTTCGCCCATTTGGTTCGCGCCTTTTTTCTCCGCTCCAGATAGGAGGAGCACCGCCCGAAAGTCCACACCCGCGTCAATTTTTGACGTGCTTGATACTGGCGTGTCGCAAGTAGCATGTGATATGCCGAAACCAATGAGGCCTGACCGCCCGTTCTGATGCAAAACGGGTGCGACGCTGCCTCCCGAAGGGAATTTTTGCATGAAACGCTATTCAGCTTTTGCCATCGCCCGCGAGGCGGCCCGTTTCCACTCCGGTTGGGAGCGCGCATGGCGCTCGCCCACACCCAAGAAGAAATACAAGGTCATCATCATTGGCGCAGGGGGCCACGGGCTGGCAACCGCCTATTACCTTGGTAAAAACCACGGCATCACCGATGTAGCGGTGATCGAGAAGGGTTGGCTTGGCGGTGGCAATACAGGGCGCAACACCACAATCATCCGCTCCAACTACCTGCAAGACCCGTCAGCCGCGATCTACGAAAAGGCCCGCAGTCTCTACGAGACCATGTCCCAAGACCTGAACTACAACGTCATGTTCTCCCCACGCGGCGTGTTGATGCTGGCGCAAACCCATCACGAGGTGCGCGGCTACCAACGCACGGCCTATGCCAACGCGCTGCAAGGCGTGAAAACCGAGTTTATCGGCCCGCAAAAGGTCAAGGAAATCTGCCCGATCATGAATATCGAAGGCCCGCGCTATCCGGTCCTCGGCGGCCTGTTTCAGGCCCGCGGCGGCACCGCCCGCCATGACGCGGTGGCTTGGGGCTACGCCCGCGCCTGCTCCGACATGGGCATGGACATCATCCAGCAATGCGAGGTCACCGCCATCAAGCGCGAAGGCGGCGAGGTCAAAGGCATCTCCACCACCAAGGGCGAGATCGCGTGCGACAAGCTCTGCATCGTTGTCGCGGGCAATTCCGGCCATGTGGCGGAGCTTGCGGGCTTCCGCTTGCCGCTTGAATCCGTGGCGCTGCAAGCGCTGGTCTCCGAGCCGATCAAGCCCTGTATGGATATCGTCGTCATGGCGAACACGGTGCATGGCTACATGTCGCAATCCGACAAGGGCGAGATGGTCATCGGCGGCGGCACCGACGGCTACAACAACTACACCCAACGCGGCAGCTTCCAGCATATCGAGGAAACCGTGCGCGCGCTGATCGAGACTTTCCCGATGCTGTCGCGCCTGAAGATGCTGCGCCAGTGGGGCGGTATCGTGGACGTCACCGGCGACCGCTCCCCGATCCTGTCGAAGACGCCGCTGGGCAACTGCTTCATCAACTGCGGCTGGGGCACGGGCGGCTTCAAGGCTATTCCCGGCTCCGGCTGGGCCATGGCCGAACTGGTGGCCAAGGGCCACTCGCCCCTGACCGCCGAGTTCGGACTGGACCGCTTCAAAGAGGGCCGGTTTATTGATGAGAGCGTGGCCGCCGGGGTGGCACACTAAGATGTGTTGCGATCTTGGTCATAAGTTTAACGGGAACCAATTCTGGTTCCGACGGGTTGTGGTGGCGAAAGCAAACACCACAGGAGATCCGAGATGTCACACTCTGACAACACAGAGCGCACGCACACCACCACCACAACAACGACTGGCGGCGGGGCCGGCATGGGCATTGTCGTCGGCGCGCTGGTCGTGGTTGTGGCGTTCCTCGCCTATGTTATTTTCTCCGGATCAGCTCCGTCTGGCCAGGATGACGTCAACATTACCATCGAAGGCGCAGGATCTGCCGTTGAAGGCGCTGCCGAGGCTGTCGAGGGGGCAGTCTCTGGCGACGCTAGTAACTGATCCCCAACCAAGATCAACTCTTTTTGAGGGGCCGGTCGCGCAGACGCGCGGGCGGTCCCAAGTTGCCCTGAGCCGTGCGCAACCGGCAAAGCCCTGCGCATGTGTAGCACCCATTCCGGCTGCCCCCCGCCGAAACCGGCACCAAACCCCACACATCGTTGAGCCATGCGCCCAACCCACCATGATGGACACCTCACCACAGGAGGTATTTCCATGTCTGACTACACCACCCACAACGAAGGCGTCGGCACGACCGGCCTCGTTGTTGCCGCCGTTCTTATCGGTCTGTTCATCATCGTGCTCGCCATGCTGGGTTCCGGCTCGGTCACCGAAGGTGAAACCATGGTCGCGCCAGAATCGCTCGATGCTCCCGCTGTCACAGCGCCTGCAACTACGGTCCCTGCCGACGGCGGCTGATACTCAACACACTGTTTTCCTCCCCCATAAGGGCGGGTGCCACGCGGCACCCGCCTTTTTCGCGTTTGTCCAAAGGAGCGCCCCATGCTGATCCTTGAATGCCCCTATTGCGGTGTCAAAGCCGAGGAAACCGAGCTGCATGGCGGCGGTCAGGCCCATATCAAACGCGAAACCGTCGGCTCCGATGATGATGCGTTCGAGCACTACCTGTTCACCCGCGCCAACCCGCGTGGCGTGCATCTGGAGCGCTGGCGTCATGCCAATGGCTGCGGCAAGTGGTTCCACGCCGCCCGCGACACCACCACGCTGGAGGTCTTCGGCACCTACAGCGCCCAGACCTACGTGCCGCCGAAAGCCATCATCGACGCGATCACCGCCAAACGCCCCGACTGGAGCCTCAACGACTGGCAGGGCGCGACATGACCCTATCATTGCTTCCTAAATACCTCCCCCGGAGGGTCCGACCCTCCAACTCAGACGAAGGCCCGATCACATGAGCACCAGACTGTCCACCGGCGGCCGCCTGCTGAACAAATCCAGGCAGGTCTCGTTCCAGTTCAACGGCAAAACCATGCGCGGTTTTGAGGGCGATACCCTCGCCTCGGCTCTGCTGGCTAATGACCAGATGCTCATGGGCCGCTCGTTTAAATACCACCGCCCGCGCGGCGTGGTAGCGTCGGGCGCGGAGGAACCTAACGGCCTCGTCAACCTCGGCAAGGGCGGCAAGTTCGAGCCCAACGCCCGCGTCACCACGACAGAGCTGTTCGACGGGCTGACAGCGGAAAGCCAGAACCACTGGCCGTCGCTGGAATTCGACGTGGGCGTGGTCAACAACTACGCCTCGCGCTTCATGCCTGCGGGCTTCTACTACAAGACCTTCATGGCTCCGGCGCCCGCGTGGAAACACGTGTTCGAGCCGTTCATCCGCCGCGCGGCGGGTCTCGGCAAAGCCCCCAAAGACCGCGACGCGGACCGCTACGAACATTTCTACGCCTTCGTCGATGTCCTCATCGTCGGCGGCGGTATTGCGGGACTGCAAGCGGCCAAGGCTGCAGGTGATGCAGGTGCCAAGGTCCTATTGGTCGAGCAGACCGCCCATTGGGGTGGTCGTGCGCCTGTCGATGGCGTTGAAATCGGCGGGCAGCCCGCTCAAGAATGGATCAACGACACCATCCAAGCCCTTGAGAAGATGGACAACGTGTCCCTACGCACCCGCACCATGGGCGCAGGCGTCTATGACCACGGCTACGTCACCGCCTATGAGCGCCTGACCGACCACGCCCCCACCGATGAAGACCTGCCGCGCCATCGCCTATGGCGTATACGTGCGGGCCAGACCATCACCGCGACGGGCGCGATCGAGCGTCCGCTGGCCTTCGCTGGCAACGACATTCCGGGCGTCATGCTGGCCTCCGCCGTGCGCGACTACGCGACCAACTGGGCCGTCAGCCCCGGCGACCGCACGGTGGTCGTCACGAACAACGACGACGCCTACCGCACTGCGATCATCTTGAAGAACGCAGGGCTGGACGTCCCTGCGATCATCGACGCCCGCCCCAATGGTGGCGGCGCGCTGGCCGAAGAGGCGCGCGGCTTGGGCATCCGCATTGAAAACGGCAAGGCCATCGCGCAGGTCAAAGGCGGCAAGCGCGTCACCGGTGTCGAAATCACCACCCATGCAGGCGAGGGCAACGCCCGCGAAGCCATCGAGTGCGACGCGGTCGCGATGTCCGGCGGCTGGTCGCCGGTTGTGCATCTGTGGTCCCACTGCGGCGGCAAGCTGGTCTGGGATGACGGACAAGCCCATTTCCGCCCGAATCCCGACGCCGCGCCCAAAGGCGCCGATGGCGAACCGTTCGTCCTCACCGCAGGCATTGCCAGCGGGGCGATGGACAGCACAGCCGTTCTGGCCGACGCCGACAAGGCAGGTAAGAACGCCGCCAAACGCACGGGCCACACGCCCAAGCGCATGGCAGCCCCGAAAGCCAATACCACCGATGAGGCACCGCTCATGCCGGTGTGGAAAATGCCGCAGGGTGCTGGCTACAAGCTACGCTCCAAAATGTGGCTGGATTACCAGAACGACGTGAAGGTCTCCGACGTGCAGCTCGCCGCGCAAGAGGGCTACGAGAGCGTCGAGCATACCAAACGCTACACCACCATCGGCATGGCGACGGATCAAGGTAAGCTCAGCAATATCAACGGTTTGGCGATCCTTGCAGACAGCTTGAATGCGCCCATTCCGTCCGTTGGCACTACCACCTTCCGCCCGCCCTATACCCCCATTTCCATGGGCTCTATCGGTGGCGAGGCGCGTGGCGATATCTTCCAGCCGCTCAACCGCACACCGCTCCACGCTTGGGGTGACGACAACGGTGCCTATTGGGAACCCGTCGGCCACTGGCGTCGCGCTTATTGCTATCAACGCAGTGGCGAGACGGTAGAACAGGCGGTTCACCGCGAGGTCAAGGCCACCCGTGAAAGCCTCGGCCTGCTGGATGCGTCCACCCTTGGCAAGATCATCGTCAAGGGTCCCGACGCGGGCAAATTCCTCGACATGATGTATACCAACATGATGTCCAACCTGAAGCCGGGCAAATGCCGCTATGGCCTCATGTGTACTGAAAACGGCTTTCTCACCGATGACGGCGTGGTCGCGCGGATCGACGACGACACATGGCTTTGCCACACCACTACGGGGGGCGCCTCGCGCATCCACGGGCATATGGAGGAGTGGCTGCAAACCGAATGGTGGGACTGGAACGTCTACACTGTTAACGCGACCGAGCAATACGGCCAGATCGCCGTCGTTGGGCCCAATGCCCGCAAAGTGTTGGAGAAGCTGGGCGGTATGGACCTGTCCAAAGAGGCGCTCGGCTTCATGGAGTGGAAAGAGGGCAAGATCGGCGATTTCGACGCCCGCGTCTTCCGCATCTCTTTCTCCGGCGAGCTTAGCTACGAGATTGCCGTACCCGCCAGCCAGACTCGTGCCTTCTGGGACGCGCTGCACGAGGCGGGGGCGGAGTTCAACGCCACGGCCTACGGCACCGAAGCGCTGCACATCCTGCGCGCCGAGAAGGGCTTTATCATGATCGGGGACGAGACGGATGGAACCATCATCCCGCAAGACCTCGGTCTGAACTGGGCGCTGTCCAAGAAGAAGGAAGACTACCTCGGCAAGCGCGCGCAGGAGCGGGTGCACATGACCGATCCCGACCGCTGGCAGTTGGTCGGCTTGGAAACCGTCGATGGTTCAACCCTTCCCGACGGCGCTTATGCGGTCGCGGACGGCACCAACGCCAACGGTCAACGCAACACGCAAGGCCGCGTGACCTCGACCTACCATTCGCCGACCTTGGGCAAGGGGATCGCCATGGGGCTGATCCATAACGGGCCGGACCGGATGGGGGAGGTGATTGATTTCCCCAATCTCGACGGCTCTATCGTGCAGGCGAAAATAGTCAGTGCCGTGTTCTATGACCCCGAAGGGGAGAAGCAAAATGTCTAATGCTGTCAGCGCCTTGCAAGGCGCAACTTCTGAAGGTTTCGCAATGATCACCGAGGCAGGATTGCGCGGAATGATCACCCTGCGCGGCGATCTGTCGTCGGCAAAACTGAAAAAGGCGGTCAAATCCGCCGCTGGCGTCGATGTCCCTGCGCAACGCGCATGCAACAGCGCGGGCGCCAAGGCTGTCGCGTGGATGTCGCCCGACGAATTGCTGGTGATGGTGCCTTATGCGGAGGTGGTCGACGCCACATCCCGCCTCGCCAAAGCACTGGAAGGCGAGCACGCGCTGGCGGTCAACGTCTCCGACGCGCGGGCGGTGTTCACCATTGAAGGTGAGGGCGGGCGAGAGGTGCTGGCCAAACTTTCGCCCGTTGATTTGTCCCGCGAGGCCTTCACCACAGGCATGTTCCGCCGCACACGGCTGGCACAAGCTGCGGTGGCCTTCTGGTTGCGCGACGAGACCACGTTCGAGCTGGTCTGCTTCCGCTCCGAGGCGCAATATGTGTTTGACGCGCTGAGCATGTCGGCCAAGCCGGGTTCAGAGGTCGGATTTCTCTGACAGGCCACCACCGCTGACGGTTCACAATCTGTATGTTCTGGGCTAGGAAAGCTGCCATAGGCCAAACAGGATTTTGCTATGTTTTCTCGGATGTTCGCCGCCATAGTTGCAGCGCTGGTTTTGACAACTAACCCGCAGGGTGCACAGGCGCAGCAGGCCTTGGTGCAATGCACCAAAACGTCGGGCTCGTCGGGCTGGGTGCCTGACGCCTTCACCTATGCCCGCGAGGGGACCTCCAAGAAAGTCACCGTGTCCGACCCGTTGATCCTCGCCTTCATGAAGGTGCCGGTGACGGCCAAGGTCCGGCGGGACAACGCGCGACAGCTGGTGTTGACTTGGAAGGTCAAGGGCGTGCGCGACCGTCGCGGGTCCCGCACACCTGCCTTGGCGTTTCGTGCGGTGATCAACAAATCCGACCTGAGCTATAAGGTGGTGGCGACCCCGCTCGGATACCCCGATACGTTCACCGGAAGTGGCCGCTGCGCGGTCGTTCCTGCCGCGCAGGTCAAAGCCCTGACCGCGAAGATCAAGTCGGCGGGCAAGGCTGCGACCCAAAACGGCGGCATGCTTCATACTTTGTGGAAATCGGGGCAGAACCGAAGTTTCTCGTGCAAGGTAGGCAAGCCGCGCAAGGCCTATGACTGGTCCGCCACACAGGTGGCGATCCGCCAGAAGGCGAAAGCGGACGAGGCGGTGGTCGAATACACGACCCGAAGTGGCAAGGCCAAAACCCGCGCCAAAGTGAAACAATCGAAGAAGTTTGTGACCTATGTCTGGGCCCAAACGGTTGCCGACAAAAAGGGGCAAGGGTTCACCGAGCCGCTGAAGGCAACCGTGCAATATAAACTGAGCGTAGATATGAAATCGGGCAGGGCGTCACTGCAGTCCTCGGCGGCACCGAGCCGCCGCAAGTCGTCCTCCAGAGTACCCGTCAACTGCAAATAGGCTGGCGGCAGGGCGCTTGTTTGTCCAAACGAGCCTTGACCCCACGCCTTCGCGCCCTCAGTTATGCTAGGTAGATACTCATTCCAACAAGGGGGCCCAGATAATGGCTTTTACACTTCCCGACCTTCCTTACGCCCATGACGCTCTGGCTGATGCCGGCATGTCCAAGGAAACGCTGGAATACCATCATGATCTTCACCACAACGCCTATGTAACCAATGGCAACAAGGCCATTGAAGGCACCAAGTGGGAGGGCAAGTCCCTCGAAGAGATCATCACCGGCACCTATGACAAATCGGCTGTCGCGCAGAACGGGATATTCAACAACATCTCGCAGCTGTGGAACCACAACCAGTTCTGGGAAATGATGAGCCCGGGCAAATCCGCAATGCCATCCGAGCTGGAAGCGGCGTTGAAGGACAGCTTCGGCTCTGTCGACAAGTTCAAAGAAGAGTTCGCGGCCGCAGGCGCGGGCCAGTTCGGCTCCGGCTGGTGCTGGCTGGTGAAAGACACCGATGGCGGGCTGAAGGTCACCAAGACCGAAAACGGCGTGAACCCGCTCTGCTTCGGGCAAACCGCGCTTTTGGGCTGCGACGTGTGGGAGCATTCCTACTACATCGACTTCCGCAACGCGCGTCCGAAATACCTGTCCAACTTCATGGACAATCTGGTGAACTGGGAAAACGTCGCCTCGCGCATGTAATGTGTGGCTATCTTTAACGCCGAGGAACCCCGCCATTGTGCGGGGTTTTTCTTTGGGTTGGGGAACTATGACGGATGCGAGGGGTTGATCTTGTGAACCAACCTTAACGCAGGAGGTCCCCATGGCAGTGTGCCACAGATCCAAAGACAACACCCGCGAACTCAAATGGAATGAGGAGATGTCGCAATGACCAAACTTCCGCATAAAGCATGGGTGGTCGTTGCCGATGGCGAAAAGGCCCTGATTCTTGAAAACCTGACAGATGGGGAGAACCCCAATCTGGACGTGATCCGCAAGGATGAACAGGACAACCCCAAAGACATTGACCAGTCTGCCAACCGCCCGGGGCGGATGCATGACGGAGGTCCTGGCCACCGCTCCGCATTTGATGACACTGATTGGCACGAACTGGCCAAAGAGCGCTTCGCGAGCGAACTGGCAGACATGCTTTATGAGAAAGCCCATGCCGGACGGTTCGCCGCCTTGGTGATTGTTGCCGCCCCGGGGATACTCGGGGAGTTGCGCGACTCCATGCATCAGGAAGTATCGAACAAGGTTATTGGCGAGATCGACAAGACGCTGACCAATCATAGCGTGCGCGACATCGAAAAAATCGTGAAAGCGGAGCTGGCCGGATAAACCGGCTTGATGTGATTGAGCGCAGGCGATGCCTGCGCGCTGTTTTGTTTGAAAGGGCCTCCGAGCTGCCGCTCGGAGGCCCTTTGACTGTTTGGCAAGCGCTGGCGCAGACGTGATTGGCGATGCGTGCGGGGCTCTGGCATGTGTTTATGAGTATTTAGAACCAAATGGAGACATGAGATGCGCGCGATGTTGATTGTTGCCCTGAGCCTTTGGGCCGGCTTTGCCGCAGCGGACGTCACTGCGCGACCGGGATGGGTGGTGATGGAGACCTCTAAACCCTATGACCAGCTGGTGAAGGACGTCATAAAGGCGGTGAAGGCCAATAAAATGGGCGTGGTGACCCAAGCGGGACCCACAGGTGCCGCCAAGGCGCGCGGGATCACCATTCCGGGCAACCGCGTGATTGGCGTGTTCAACAACACATTTGCCGTCCGGATACTGGCGCTGTCCACGGCGGCGATGATCGAAGCGCCGGTCCGCCTTTATGTGACCCAGACGCAAAGCGGCGCGACGCTTAGCTACAAAACGCCGTCATTGGTGTTTGCGCCTTACATGGAAGAGTCAGACCCCGACCTTGGCGTGGCCGCATCGGAGCTGGACGTGATCTTTATGACCATTGCTGAGGCCGCTGCCGGTTGATACCAGCGTCCTGAGCTTTGAAGGAGACGGAAATGGGCAGCCCAAAACGCGCCGCTGACTTGCTTGCCGAGCGGCTATTCGAGGCCGGGTGCCGCCATGCGTTCGGCATGCCCGGCGGCGAGGTGCTGACGCTTGTTGATGCGCTGGAGAAAGCCGGGATCGAATTCGTGCTGTGCAAGCACGAGAACGCCGCCGGTTTCATGGCCGAAGGGGTGCATCATGTGAACGGCGCGCCCGCAATATTAGTAGCCACCGTCGGGCCGGGGGCGATGAACGGTGTCAATGTGGTGGCCAACGCCCATCAGGAGCGGGTGCCGATGATCGTGCTCACCGGATGCGTCGACCCCGATGAAGCGCTGACCTATACGCATCAGGTGCTTGATCACCGGCGGGTGTTCGACGAGATCACCAAAGCGACCTTTACCCTGACTGTTGAAGGGGCCGACATCGTGGCCGACAAGGCGGTGGGGATTGCCACAGAAGGGCGCGGCGGCCCCGTTCATATCGACGTGCCGATTTCTGTGGCAGACGCGGTCGCGGCCCCGAAGCTGCGCCGCCGTGCGCCAGCGGGCAGGACCGCGCCCGTCGGGGATGATCTGGCATTGGCCCGTGCCTGGCTTGATGGGGCGGAGCGACCGGTGATCATCGCCGGATTGGATGTGCTGTATGATGACAGTGCAGCGGAGTTATTGCGGTTTGCCGAAGTTTTGGGCGCGCCCGTGATCACCACCTACAAGGCCAAAGGGGTGATCCCTGAGACCCACCCGCTAGCGTTAGGTGGGGCAGGGCTGTCGCCTTTGGCGGACACACATCTTTTGCCCTTGGTGCGGCAGGCCGATCTGGTGATCTGCGTCGGATACGATCCGATCGAGATGCGCCCGGGCTGGCGCGAGGTGTGGGATCCCGATCAGGTGCGGGTGATCGACATATCGGCCGCGCCGAACCATCATTACATGCACCAAGCGGGACTGAGTTTCGTGTGTGACACGGGGGCCGCCTTGCGGGCGTTGACGACATCCGGCGCGGTGCGCGACACGTGGCCTGAGGGCGAGGTCGCGGCCACCAAATCCGCGCTGGCAGCAGCGTTCCCGACAGATGAAGCATGGGGCCCCGCAGCGATTATCGCCACCTGCCGCGACACGCTGCCCGAGGATGCCATCGCCACCGTGGACAGCGGGGCGCACCGGATATTGCTGTCGCAGATGTGGACCTGTCAATCGCCGCGCACATTGCTGCAATCCTCGGCGTTGTGCACGATGGGATGCGCGGTGCCGCTGGCGATGGGGGCGAAATATGCGGACCCTGCGCGCTGTGTGGTCAGCTTTTCAGGCGATGCGGGGGCGTTGATGGTGGCCGGCGAGTGGTCCACCGCCAAAGAGCACGGGCTGAACACGATCTTCGTGGTCTTCGTCGACCGCTCCTTGTCCCTGATCGAGTTGAAACAGCGCCAGCGGCAGATGGGCAATGCGGGGGTGGATTTCGACGCGCATGACTTTGCTGCGATCGGACGGGCTTTTGGCGGGGAGGGGCATACGGTGACCTCGCGCGCGCAATTGCAAGACGCCTTGACGGCGGCGATGCAGGCTGAGACCTTCACCGTGATCGCCGCCCTGATTGACCGGAAGGCCTATGACGGGCGGATCTAGATTTTAATGCCTCCGGCGGAGGTACTTATGAAGCAATGATGGGCGGACAAATGACAGGCGCTTTGGACGGAATTAAAGTGCTGGATCTCAGCCGCATCCTGGCAGGTCCGACCTGCACGCAACTGCTTGGTGATTTGGGAGCGGAGGTCTGGAAGATCGAAAACCCCGGCTCTGACGGGGATGATACCCGCAAATGGGGCCCGCCTTTTGTGGACGGACCTGACGGCCAGCGCACCGATTTGTCCGCGTATTTTATGTGCGCCAACCGCAACAAGCTGTCTGTGAGCGTGGATATCGCGACACCGGAGGGGCAGTCGATCATTCACCGACTGGCGGCGCAGGCGGATGTGGTGATCGAGAATTTCAAACCAGACGGGCTGAAGAAATACGGGCTGGATCACGACAGTCTTTTGGGTGCGCATCCGCAGCTGATCTATTGCTCGATTTCCGGCTATGGCCAGACCGGTCCCAACCGCAGCAAGCCGGGATACGACCTGATGGCGCAGGGCTATGGCGGCATCATGTCCCTGACCGGAGAGCCGGAGGGCCGCCCGATGAAGGTCGGCGTCGGCATCGCGGATGTGATGTGCGGCATGTACGCGACGGTGGGCATTCTGGCAGCGCTGCGCCACCGGGACTCCACCGGAGAGGGGCAGCATGTGGACATCGCCCTTGTCGACAGCCAGATCGCGTGGCTGATCAACGAAGGCGTCGCACATCTGACCACCGGCAAGGAGCGCAAACGCCAAGGCAATGAACATGCCACGATCGTGCCGTACCAAACCTTCGAGGCCGCGGATGGCCATGTGCTGGTGGCGGTCGGAAATGACAGTCAATATGCTCGGTTCTGCGACTATCTGGGGCGGCCCGATCTGGCCGAGGACCCCGCCTTTGCCACCAATCCTGCGCGGATTGAAAACCGCACCAAGCTGTTGAAAATCATCGAAGGTTTGATGGTCGAGCGGAGCATGCAGGACATCCTCGACGGGCTGGAGGCGCGCAAGGTTCCGGTGGGGCCGGTGAATACGCTTGGGCAGGTCTTTGCCTCCGAACAAGTCGCGGCACGCGAGATGAAGGTCGACTTGGCGCGGGACGATGTGCGCGGCGGGGCGGTGTCGTTGATCGGGAACCCGCTGAAGTTCTCGAAGACACCCGTCACCTATCGCCGCCCGCCACCGCATTTCGGCGAGGACACGGATGCGGTGCTGGAGTGGCTGGAGCAGGTGGCAAAGGCCGCTCCGCAGTCATAGCGGGCAGCCTCGTGCGGACGAGTTTGTGATGCAGGGACGTCTTAGGCCGGTGCGCCAGGGATTTGCGCAATGGCGAGTGCCAACACGACCAGCAGCACCGCCAGCACCGGATAAGTGAGCTTGTAATGTTCGCGGTGAAAGGTCCATCCGGCCGCCCCCATACCCGGACCCGTCAAGAGCGCATCGATCAGCGCCTTGGGGCGCAACACCATGTAAGCGGCGGTGTAACCCGCGATCGCATAGATCAGAATTTGGATTAGATGTTGCATCCTGCGTCCTCCTGCGCGGCATTCCTACCCATCCAGAATGGAACCTCTAAGGCCGTCGGGTGGCGGTTTTGGGGCGATGACCACAGGGAGACGACACGGCGTGCCCTGCTCGAAGCCGTTATGACGCTGGCGTTAAGCCCTTGGTAAATCGGCGCAATGCCGCGCACATGCCCTGTTTTTGATCACCTATCCCCCACGCGGCCTCACGTATGCGTTATTCGGCGGGCCCAACCGTTTACCGGTGCCGACTAATCGCTATCACAGAGGATGCGGGCCTTGGTCTGCACCAGAATCAACAGTGAGACCACAACATGTATCAAGACGTATTCGGGCAAGACACCACGCTCAATTCCCGCGACGCGCTTGAGGCGTGGAACAAAACACTGATGGCCTTCATGGCCCATGGGGCGGCGACGCCGACGCATCTGGGTGACACGCTGACCCGCGATCCGGATTTTGCCTTGGGACATGCGGTGAAGGGCATGTTCTATTTGCTGCTGGGGCGCCGCGAATTGAGCGAAACCGCCCGCGAGGCACTTGGGTTGGCGGAGGCGTCGACCCTGGCCACCCCGATCACCGCCCGTGAACGCTCCTTTGTCGATGCGTTGAAGGCGTTCTACACGGGTAGTCTGACGCAGGCGATCCAGCATCTGGAAGACGTGCTGGCGGTGCATCCTGCCGACACTTTGGCGATGAAACTGAGCCATGCGATCCGCTTTGTGCTGGGCGACGGCGCAGGAATGCGCAAATCGGTAGAGGCGGTTATGGGGGCCTACGGACCGGACCATGCGGGGCGGGGCTACCTGTTGGGTTGTCACGCTTTCACGTTGGAAGAAACCGGTGAATATGCCCGCGCTGAAACCGTCGGGCGCATGGGGCTGACCGTCAGCCCCGACGACGCGTGGGGTCTGCACGCTATCGCTCATGTTTACGATATGACCTGCGATGCCGAAGGCGGGTTGAAGTGGCTCGAAGGCCGCGAGGCAGCGTGGTCCCATTGCAACAATTTTCGCTACCATGTGTGGTGGCACAAGGCGTTGATGCATCTTGATTTAGGCCAGAACGACGCGGTGCTGGCGCTCTACGATACCCAGATCCGTGCCGACAAAACCGACGATTACCGCGATATCTCCAACGCCACTTCACTGTTGTCGCGGTTGGAGCTGAACGGCATCGACGTCGGCGACCGTTGGGAGGAGCTGGCAGACCTGTCGGCCAACCGCACCGAAGACGGCTGCCTGATCTTTGCCGATTTGCACTACCTTCTGGCGCTGATCGGCGGGTCGCGCAAACAGGCGATTACCAAGCTGCTGGGGCGCATGCATCGCGACGCGCAATCAAACCGGCTGGAGATGGACCGGATCATGGCCAGCCCCGGCCTCAGCGCTGCTGCCGGACTGGAAGCGTTTGGCGAGGCGGATTACAAGACCGCCTTTTTCAATCTGGCGCGCGCACGTAATACGATGCAACGGGCAGGCGGCTCGCATGCCCAACGCGACGTGTTCGAGCGTCTGACCATCGACGCGGGCATCCGCGCGGGCCTTCTGGATGACGCGGAAACCATACTCAAAGACCGGATACGCAAGCGCGGGGGGTGTGTAGACGGCTACGCCGCCGCCCGTTTTTCGCTCATTTCCGAAGGGCGTGACGCAAGCTCTTGCAAGGCCCGTGTCCCTGCTGAATAAGCGCGCAGTAGAATCGGCGAAAAGAAACGCAATATCATGACCATGGCCTCCAGTTCCTCTCTTTCTCCAGCCGCGGGCGCATATGCGGCCAGCGCGACGGCGTCGGGTACTTCTGGCGTCACCACGCGTGATCCACGGCTCGATTTTTATCGTGGTATTGCGATGATCATCATCCTGTTCGCCCACACGCCGGGAAATTTCTTTACCAGCTGGATTCCGGCCCGTTGGGGCTTCTCCGACGCGACGGAAATCTTCGTTTTCTGCTCGGGGATGGCATCGGCCATCGCCTTCGGGCGCACGTTTGACCGCGCCGGATGGGTGCTTGGCACCGCCCGCGTCGGCTACCGTGTATGGCAGGTCTACTGGGCGCATATCTGCATGTTCTTCACCATCGCCATGATGGTGGCGTGGTGGGACAGCTTCGGGGTGTTCGGCAAGGAATACATCAACTCGCTGAACCTCGTGCCGATTTTCGAGGGCCGCACCGGCAGCACCACAGGGATCGTCACCACCACCGCCGACAATCTGGTCGGGCTGTTCTCCTTGACCTACGTGCCGAATTATTTCGACATTCTGCCTATGTATATGGCGATCCTTGTGATGATGCCCGTCGTCATGGCGCTGAGCCGCGTTAACCTGTGGTTGACCGCCGCCGTGGTCGTGACCGTCTGGCTTTTCGCGCAAGAAGGGGTGCTGGAATGGCTCGGGGCCAGTCATCTCTGGCTGAGTCTGCCGGCAGAGCCTTGGTCGGACCGTCACTGGTTCTTCAATCCGTTCGGTTGGCAACTGTGCTTTTTCACCGGTTTCGCCTTCATGCGCGGCTGGATTCCCGCCCCGCCGGTCAAGACATGGCTGATCGCACTTGCTGCTGTGATCGTCGTGGCCAACATTCCCTTGTCCAATATCGGGGTGCGCGCGGTCAATCAGGAATGGTTCGGCGCGTTCGAGGGCAATCCGGTGATCGACTGGCGCGTTGCCAACAAACCGCTGATCGACAAGTCGTCCTTCGCCATTCTGCGCTATGTGCAATTCCTGTCGCTGGCTTACCTCGCTTGGGTCGTCGCGGGCGTGGGCGGTCACCGTTTGATTGCAACGGGCGGCTCCGCGCTGTCTGACGCTTGGGGCAAATTCGTCAAGATCATCATGAAGATCGGCCAGCAAAGCCTTGCTGTGTTTGTCTTTTCCATGGTGTTCGCGCGCATCGCGGGCTTCACGATGGATCAGGTAGGCCGTGAAACAGGCACGGTTGTCTTGGTCAACCTCGTCGGCGTCGCCGCCTTGATTGCCGTGGCTTACTTCGTGGCTTGGATCAAAGGCACACCATGGAAACCCGCGAAAGGGGCTGCCGCATGAGCCTGTCGCGCCGCTCTTTCCTGACCATGCTTGGGGCCGCCACTATGGCTGCCCCCGCAAGCGCACTGCCGATGTTCAAAGGCAAGGCGGTCCCGTTCTCGCTCGACTGGCTGAAGGCCGAGGCGCAGCGCCTCGCGGGTGAAGACTTCGCGCCCATGCCCGAGGTGCCGGACGCGTGGAAAAACCTGACCTATGACCAGTACAAGGCGCTGGTGTTCAACACCAAGAAAGCGCTCTGGTCCGACACCGATCGCGCCTTCCAGATGGATTTCTTTCACCCCGGTCTCTACTTTCCACGCCCGATCGAGATCAACATCGTCGAGGGCGACACTGCCCGCAAGCTGGGCTTCGATCTGTCGCTGTTCAAACGCTACGAGCAGTTCCCCAAAGAGCTGGTCGACGCCGCCATGGCCGAAGACCCGATGGACAGCACGCTGGGCTATTCCGGCCTGCGCCTGCGCCACGAGTTGACCAAACCGGGCCGCTTCGAAGAATTCATGGTGTTCCAGGGTGCAAGCTATTTCCGCGCCATCGGCACCGGCCAAACCTATGGCCTGTCCGCCCGCGGTCTGGCACTGAACACTGGCGAGGCGGAGGGCGAGGAGTTCCCCGAATTCACCCGTTTCTGGGTTGAGGCCCCGTCAAGTGACGCCACCACAATCACCGTCCACGCCTTGCTCGACGGCCCGTCCACAACAGGCGCCTACAGCTTCCGCATCACACCGGGTCAACCTGCGCATGTGACGGTGGAGGCGACGCTCTTCCCGCGCACGGAGTTGACCCATGTGGGCCTTGCCCCGCTCACCTCGATGTTCCTGTTCGACCAGACCAACCGCGCCCGCTTCGATGATTTCCGCGAGGCCGTCCATGATAGCGAGGGATTGCTGGTCTGGAATGGCGCGGGCGAGATGCTCTGGCGTCCGCTGGCCAACCCGTCCAACTTGCAGGTCTCCAGTTTCGTAGACACCAATCCACGCGGCTTCGGTTTGATGCAACGCGCCCGCCACTCCGAGGATTTTGCCGATCTGGAGGCGCTTTACCACAACCGCCCATCACTCTGGATCACGCCGCAAGGCGATTGGGGGCAGGGGGCGGTGACCTTGGTGGAAATCCCCTCCGACAAGGAAATTTACGACAACATTGTCGCCTATTGGCGGCCCCGTGATCCGATGGCCGCTGGGCAGGGCTACAGCTTCGCCTACCAGATGGCATGGGGCGGAGAGCCCGAAGACACACGGCCGGTTTCGCGCGTGTTGAACACCCGTATCGGCAAGGGCTACGACAAGGAAAAGCCCTATATCATCATGGCCGTCGACTTCGCGGATCACGAGGCGTTCGGCACCAAGGAGGCGGACCTCGAAGACATCACGCGGTTTATAAGTGCCAATCGCGGCACCGTTAGCGATGGCATCTTGCAGCGTAACGCGGGAACCGGCGGCGTACGTCTCGCGTTCAAGTTCGAGCCGGGTGACGTGGCCTCGGCGGAACTTAGGTTGCAGCTGGTGAAAGACGGAAAATCACTGACCGAAGTGTGGCTCTACAGGTGGACCGCATGACCGCGCATGGCCCGATAACCCGCATGCCGATGATGCCGCCGGAACAGCCTTTGGCATTTCCGGTGCAAGACCTGTCCTCGGACTATCGCGACGGGGCAGCACCTGCGCTGCCGACCGACCCGTCCACGCGGCTTTGGCGGCTGGCGACATTCCTGCCCGCGATCATCACCACAGGCGGGTTGATTGCCGCCTTCACCGACTGGTTCGCCATGGGCGGCTTGTCGGTGTTCGAAGGCTTGCTGATCGCGCTGATCGCCTGCACGTTTTTCTGGATTTCCCTGTCGGTGTCCACTGTCACAGTCGGGCTGGTCAACATGATGCGCCCCCGCCGCGCGGCGTTGGACAAGCCCGCGCCCGCGCAGGACGTCGCGCTGTTGGTGCCGGTCTATAACGAGGTGCCTTGGGACGTGTTCGGCAACGCTTGCGCCATGCTCGAAGAGCTGGACCGCACGCAGCATCCGCACAGCTACACCCTTTTTATCCTGTCTGACACCCGCGACGAGGTCATCGCCGAGCAAGAACTGCGCGCTTTCGCCATGTTGCGCGCCAATCTGCCGGACCACATCGCGCTGCACTACCGTCGCCGCGTTGACAATATCGACCGCAAGGTCGGCAATCTGGCCGATTGGGTGCAGCGGTGGGGCGGTGGCTATGACGCCATGCTGGTGCTGGACGCTGACAGCCTGATGTCTGGTCAAGCGATTATCACCCTGACCGACGAGATGGCGCACGATCCCTCTGCCGGCCTGATCCAGAGCTTTCCGCAACTGTTCGGGGCGGAAACGCTGTTCGGACGTGTGCAACAGTTCTCCAGCACCATTTACGGCGCGGCCCTTGCCGAGGGGCTGGCCCGTTGGGCGGATCACGAGGGCAACTACTGGGGCCATAACGCCATCATCCGCACCGCCGCCTTCGCATCTTGTGCGGGGCTGCCACGGCTGGACACGTTCCGCTCCAAGGGCGCGTTGATCCTCAGCCACGACTTTGTCGAGGCGGGTCTGCTGCGCCGCGCGGGCTGGGGTGTGCGCTTCATGCCGCAGGTCAAAGGCAGCTATGAAGAAGTCCCCGCGACGCTGATCGACTACGTGCTGCGCGACCGCCGCTGGTGTCAGGGCAACCTGCAACACCTCAACATCCTTGGCTCCAAGGGTTTTCATCCGGTCACCCGCTTCCACCTGTTCCATGGTGCGATGGGCTACCTGCTGTCGCCCGCATGGTTCGCGTTGCTGACCGTCTGGGCGCTGATCGGCAAGGGCGAGGAAGCCAACGTCATCCGCTATTTCACCGGCGAAAACCCGCAGGTGGCGTGGCCCGAAATGGGCCATGTCAGCAACCTTGCCATTCTGGTGTTCATGTATGGCATGTTGCTTGCGCCGAAGTTCCTTGGGGCGGCCGCGCTGCTGCGCTCCGGCCCGTCGCTGCGTGATCTTGGCGGGGCGGGGCAGTTCGTGCTGTCCTTCGTGACCGAGATCATCGTCTCGGTGCTCTACGCGCCCATTTTGATGGTGCAGCAAACCATTGCCGTCGCCCGCACATGGATCGGTTTCAAGGAAACATGGTCCCCGCAAGCCCGCCAAGGCGGGCGCTACGGCTTTACGACCGTGCTGAAATTCCACGCGCTGGAAACAGTCGCGGGGGCCTTGCTGGTCGCAGGTATGGCCGAGGGGATCATCACGCTGTGGCTGCTGCCCATCGCGGGGTCTCTGGCCCTTGCGGTGCCGTTGTCGATGCTGAGCGGCGCGAAGCTGACGCGGTTCAAATGGACGTCCCGCCAGCTTGGCACGGCGGAGGTGTTCAACGCCCCCGCGATCATCCAAAGCGCCAAGCGCGAGCGCTCCCGCATTCGGGTGGTTTTGGAGAATGCCGACCAGGTCGCCGCCGAATAGCTACTCCAGCGCTTCGAACCAGTCCAACGCCATAACCGCCCAGCCTTTGGGGATGCCATGCGCGCCTTGGTGCAGGGCAAACTCCAGCGCACCTGCGTCACAGGTGTCCCAGCTGCGCCGCCAGAACTCGCCGGAGGTGTCGAACGTGTCAGCGCGCATGTTCTTGCAGCCGTTGGTTTCCCGCCAGATTTGCATCGCTTGGAACACATCGCCTTGATAGATGCGCCCGCCACCCAAAGGACGGCCTTCCAGCGGCACGGTGGTGTCGCGCCAGCCATGGGTGTGGAGCAGTTTAACAGGGCCTTTGCACGCATCCATCGCCGGATGGGGCCGCCAGAAGCTGCCCGCCACAGGGGCGTAGGCGTGGGCCAGATCAGGCGCGTCGCAGGCCAGATAGGAGGTCATCGACCCGCCAATAGAGAACCCCGCCAGCAAGATACGGTCGCGGTCGACACCATGATTGGCGACGGCGTCGTCGATGACGGCACGGACAAAAGCCAGCTCGTCGCGTTGTTGCACCCGGTCGGGATGGAAGGACCAGCCGGAGCCGAAACGCGAGTTCGGGCGCTTCAATCCGTTGGGGCCGATTACCGCATAACCGCGCTTCAGGATTGGGCCACCCATCCGCAGGATACCGGTGCCTTTACCACCTGCGCCGTGCAGAAACACTACGGCGGGGACCGAACCATCCGCGTCTTCAGGTGCCTCGATATGATAGCTGCCAAGCGGCAGCTCGCAGGGCTGTTCCGCGTCGCCGCAGGCAAGGGCGGGGGTGGCCAGAAAGGCCAATGCAGCGAGCCATTTCATCGGATCACCGGAAGCCCGCGCTTCAGCCATCCCGGTCCGGCCCGCGATCCTTGCATGCCTTCCGGCACGTCGATGATGTTACTGAACCCCGCCGCTGCCAACTGGTTGCTAAGCCGCGCCGAGCGCACACCGCGCGCGCAGATCAGGGCGACGGGCAGGGCGGTCTCTCCGCCCGTCAGTGTTAACAATGCGTCCACGAAATCCTCACGCCGCATGTCGAGCCGGGTGGCACCTTCGCCGGAGCCCGTGCGTGCCCATTCATCGGGGCGGCGAATGTCGACCAACAGGATATCACCCGCCACGGCCTGCTGATGTGCGGTGGGTGGGTCGATATGCACAGCCTCCGACGCCTCGGTGATCGCAGAGTAAAACAGGTTGCGCCCGCCCGCGGCATAGATCATGCCACCCGCCAGAACGATTGCTCCGCCGGTCAGCAGCGCACGCCTCGACAGATCGGCCATCAGCTTTGGCCTTGGGTATATTTCGCAACGATCCCTGCCGCCGCCTCCGGTGTGATGACGGGGGGGACAAGGGTCAGCAACTTGCCCTGCGCGTCCAGCAAATAGAGAAAGCTGCCATGGGCATAGACGGGGCCGTATTCGGGGTCGCTGAAAACCTCCTCGGTTTCGATCTGGTAGGCGTCATAGGCCACTTGCAATTGCATCGCCGTGCCGGTCAGCCCGACAAAATCCGCATGATGCTGCGCCAGCGCGGGGCCGAGGGTGTCGACTGTGTCGCGGGCCGGATCGACGGTGATCATGACAGGTGTCACGGTGATCCCCTGTTCAGCCACTGCATCCGCCACCTGCGCCATCATCGGTAGCGCGGCAGAGCAGATTTCGCGGCAATTGGCATAGCCGAAGAACAGCAATTGCGGATGTCCCTGCGGGTCAGCCTGCGTGCGTGCGGTCCCTGTCTGGTCAACCAGTTCGAACGCCCCGCCCAGATTGAAGGGCAAGGGGGATTGATCCGCCAGCGCCGGAGAACACAGCGCCAACAGGGCAAAGACGGGCTTGATCACTCGAACAGCTCCTTGATCAGTTCGGCGTCTTTCTCGAGGCCCAGCCCGAAATGTCCGGTCTCGGCCAGATGCGCATTGACGCGCGGGTCGCGGCGGAACCACGGGCCTTTGCCTTTGGCCTCGGGGTATTTGGCGGCCCAGACCTTGCTCCAGGTGTTGGCTTTGGTCCAGTCCTCGGTTCCAGCCTCGCGGATGGTTTGGACCTGATAGATGTTGCTTGCCCCTTTGATGTCTTCGTCCTCGATCAGCAGCCCGTCCACCTCGACCGACTTGCCGCAAAACGGCAGCAGGTCCACGGTGGCCCCCTGAAAGCCGCTTTGCGCGTTCTTGTTGGGGAAAACCAGCACGCCATCCGCGGCGCGCAAAAGGCCCAGCTGGCGGTTGCCGTCGCCGCAATTGTCCGGGCAGTCACCGGTGACCTCGCAGGTAATGTCGACCACCTTGGCCTCGAAGAAGGCTGGGGCCTCGGCATAGAGATTCCAGCTTTTGGCGGTGGAGCCTTCGGAGAAATCAGCCGCGGCGGCGGGGCTGGCGGCGATCAGGGCCGATGCGATGATGCGTTTCATGAATACGGCCCTCACTTCTTGGGGTCTGGAATGGCGAAGCCCGGCACAACGCCGTAATCTTCATGGTTCAGGTTGGTAATGCCGTGATCGGTCACGACCTTTTCGACCACCAGATAATTCAGCCCGTCGCGCTTGTAGAGCATGCCATCGGCGGTAATCTCGTGGCTGGCGAGGTTCAGATTGGTGTCGCCGGAGGCGTTCTGGTCGTCGCCCTCGATCTTCAGGACCATATAGACCTCGCCGTCCTCGCCCAAGAGACCAACGGGAATGCCCCCCGCCGAGCACCACAGCGCACAGGTGTGATGGGCCGAGCCGACGACCGCGTCAGGCCCGCCCATGACGCCGGAGAAATAGCACCACGTGTCGATGATCTCACCGGTGATCTGGATACGCTCGCCCTCGGTCGCACTGGCGGGGGCAGTCAGGGCCAGAGCACATAGCGGGGCTGCAAGATGTCGTGTGAGCTTCATGGGTGTCCTCCGGTGATTCTTTTGACCAGCGTAGCAAGAAGGGAGGATGAAGGGGGATCACGTCTTGGTCAGACCGCTGCGATCGGGGCTGCTGTCGGGGGTTTAGGTATTTTTGAAGCAATGATGGGGTTAGCGCAGCACATTAGTTAATTGGCGCGTCAGGTCGGGGACCGTGTCGGTGACGGTGATGAAATCGAGCAGCGACGCATCCGCGAAGCCTTGCGCCACGATATGATCAGTGAGGGCGACCAGCGGCGACCAGAAGCCTTTGGTGTTGAGCAGAAAGATCGGTTTGCTGTGCAGGCCCAGCTGGCGCCATGTCAGCACCTCGAAGAATTCATCGAGCGAGCCGGCACCACCGGGCAACACCACGATGGCGTCGGAGTTCATATACATGACCTTTTTGCGCTCGTGCATGGTTTCGGTGACGATGAATGTGTTGAGGTCGCGCTTGCCGACCTCGCGCTTGAACAGGTGGCTGGGGATCACGCCGAAGGTCTCGCCGCCCGCCGCTTGTGTAGATTGCGCCACGGCCCCCATCAGCCCGACATCGCCCGCGCCGTAAACCAGCCGCCATTGATTGGCCGCCAGAGCCTGCCCCAGATCAAGGGCGGCCTGCTTGAAGTCGGGATTGGCACCAAAGCGGGAGCCGCAATAGACACAGACGGATTTTTGCTGGGACATGGGGCGGTCTCCGGACGGATAAGTGGCTTTGCCTTGTTCTATGGGGGCTGCTACGCTGTCACAACGCCTTTCTTGGAGGGCCGACGGAGAAGGAAGACACGTATGGCCATCTGGTCCAGATTGGGGATGAGCGGACCTGCGGCGGCGGCCGGAGTCGCGGTTGTGATTGCCATTATCGGTGGCACCTATCTGGTGACGCAAAACCGCGATGTCGCGATGCCTGAGGCTAATGTGCAAGCGGTGCCGGACACAGCGGAGCAAGCGGCGTCGGACGTGGTGGACATGGTGAAGGGGGAGCCTGATCTGCCGGTGACACCGAGCGATGGGGCCGCACCGGAGACCCAACAGGCGGTCGCGGATACGCAGGAAGAGCAAACCCCGACTACGCAGGTTGAAGCAGAGGTGGCCGCCGAAGCGGAGCCGGAGGGGGAGCAACCCCCGGCACCCGCAGCACCGACATTTGACGTGGTGCAAGTCGCGCCTGATGGTGGCGGTGTCATTGCGGGCGCGGCAGAGCCCGGTAGCGAGGTGGTTTTCCTGCTCGATGGGGTGGAAATTGCGCGAGGCGAAGCGGATGCGGCGGGCAAGTTCGGCGTGTTGCTTGATTTTCCGGCAGCAGATTCGCCGCGCACCTTGTCGATGCTCACCGAGCTTGCTGATGGCACGCAGATCGCCTCTGAAGGGACGCTGCTGATTTCGCCTGTTCACACCGCCAGCGCCAAGCCGGAGGACGGGGAGGCGGTGGTTGAAGGTGGGGCGGAAACGCAGCCTGCCTCTGATGCAACTGAAGTTGCGCGAGCTCCGGCGGTGGTGAATGACACTGCAGAGGCAGCGGAAGATGCGACCGCATCGGATGCCCCTGCGGTGGTGCTGGCGGATAATGCCGGCGTGACCTTGCTCCAACCGGCCCCGCAACCCCAAGCCCCGAAGGCTGTGGCTGACGCACCTGTGACGGCCAATGTGGTGATCGACACGATCACCTATGACGCCGAGGGCGAGGTGGCTTTGACGGGGCGCGGGACGTCGCAAGGGTATGTTCGGGTTTACCTGAACGATAAGGCCGTGAAGACCACGCGCATCGCCGAGAACGGCGCGTGGGAAGCGCCGTTGCCGGATGTGGATGCAGGGGTGTATCGCTTGCGGGTTGACGAGGTGGACGCGGGCGGCACCGTAACCAGCCGCGTCGAGACCCCGTTCCAGCGCGAGGCCCCCGAGATTGCCACCTCCGCCCCGCAAACGGCCACGGCGGTGACGGTGCAGCCGGGGTTCACCCTATGGGCCATCGCACGAGACCGGTTCGGGTCCGGCGAGCAATATGTGCGGGTCTACGAGGCCAACCGCGACCTGATCCGCGACCCCGATCTGATCTACCCCGGACAGGTGTTCGCGCTGCCGGAGGGGTAGGGCGGCATTTTTTTACCCGTTGTGTAAGGCCGTGCGCGCAAGTGCGGCGATCATGTCAGTGCGGGTCACGATGCCAGTGATACGGCCCTTTTCGAGAATTGGAACCGCATCGACATCCCCCTCGGACATCAAAAACAACAGCGCCGAGATCGGTGTCTGGGGAATTGCGGTCGGCCCTTTAGTATCCATGATTTCATGTGCCTGAGCAGGTTCGTCCCTGCTCGCGTCAAGCCGCTCGGATATCGTGGTGCGCGACCTTTGGTCGACATGCGGAGCCGTTTCTATCCGGCTCGCAATCAGATGAATCTGGAAGATGATGCCCAAGAACATGTTGTCTTTACTGACCACGGGAAGCGCGGTGAATTTATGCTGCCGAAACAGGTCTGCAATATGTGATGCGACCGTATCAGGGCCAATGGTGACGAGGTCGCGTGACATGATGTCAGAGGCGACAAGCGGACCAGTATGGTGGGTCGCGGCCTGCATTTCAGCCGCGCCGATCAACCGTGCGAGGTCTTCGACACCAAGGTTGAGAGATTGCCGATATTTGTCGAGGATGTTGGTCAGCTCTTCCTCGGACAAGCCCAATCGCTCCACCGGAGAAGGGTCGCTGGTGCCGTGAATATTCTCGTCATCAAACTGCCGGAGCGGGTAGTGGCGACCGGTGAGTTTCGCATAGATCGCGGCTATCGCGACCAGAAGCAACGTCCCGACCGCGACAGGTGCAAGGGCAAAACGAAAGCCGAGGTCGGACACAATGTCGGGGTTCAGAGCGGCGGTCATCGCAACGGCACCAGCGGGCGGATGAACCGCACGACACAGGACCATGGCGCTGATGGTAAGGGCGACGGCGAGGGCAACCCTCAGGGCGGCATCCGGAACGGTCAAGCAAACCGCGACGCCGATGACGGCTGCTATAGTGTTGCCGACAACCGCCGACCAAGGTTGCGCCAAAGGGCTGTTTGGCACCGCGAAAAGCAGCACAGAGCTCGCACCGAAGGGTGCGATAAGATACAAGCCCAACTCAAGGTCGACCGCGGGAGACAGGACGAACAGTCCGGCGACGGCCATTCCGACCAGGGCGCCAAACCCTGCGCGCAACGCCTCGACCGGTGACGCAGCCGGAATAATGGGGCCGATTGACCGCAGAAATTTGGACATAAGGGTCATGAAGCTTCGCCATGCCGTTTGAAATGTGTGACGTGTCTACGGTGGTGAAGGGGGTAAAGAAACCCACGCAATGTGTGTTTGGGCAGGCATTGGGAAAGCAATTCCACTTTTCTCGACCCGCGCCACTGGTCCTTCGGGCGGGCTGGCCCTAAGTTAAGCGGCCTACATTCAAGAAAGCCCGTTCCCTATGGTCACCGAAGTTTCAGACGCCCGCATGCAGCAGGATTTACGCAAGGACGGGTTCCATGTGGTGCGCAAGGTTGTGCCTTATCTGTGGCCGGACGACCAGCCTTGGGTGAAGCGGCGCGTCGTGTTCGCGCTGACCTTTCTGATTATCTCCAAGCTGGTCGCGGTGGGTACGCCGGTGCTCTACAAGGGCGCAGTTGACGCATTGTCGGGCGATGCCAGCGATGCGGGCTGGATGCTGGCCTTGGGCGCGGTCGGTCTTACCGTGGCCTACGGCATGGCTCGCGTGATGAATATCGGCTTCCAGCAATTGCGCGACGTCGTTTTCGCGCTGGTGGGGCAACGGGCGCTGCGCATGCTGGCGCTGGAGACGTTTACCCATATTCACCGTCTGTCGATGCGCTACCACATCACCCGCAAAACGGGCGGCCTCAGCCGCATCGTGGAGCGCGGGGTGAAGGGTGTCGAATTTCTGCTGCGCTTCTTGCTGTTTTCCATCGGGCCGTTGATCCTGGAATTGCTGATGATTGCCGTGATCTTGGCATTTGTGTTTAATATCTGGTACTTGGTCGTCGTTGTTGGCACGATTGCACTTTACACATGGTTTACCTTTGCGGTCACCGAATGGCGGGTGAAGATCCGCAAGGAGATGAACGATCAGGACACCGACGCCAACCAGAAGGCGATCGACAGCCTGCTGAATTTCGAAACCGTCAAGTATTTTGGTGCCGAGAAGCGCGAAGCTGCGCGCTATGACGGGGCGATGGAAGGCTATGTGGCAGCGGCGCTGAAAACCTCCTATTCGCTGGCATTCTTGAACTTCGGACAGGCGGTGTTGATCACCGCGGGCTTGGTCATCGTGATGGTGCTGGCGGCGATGGGTGTGCAGGACGGAACATTGACCGTCGGCGACTTCGTCATGGTCAACGCCTATATGATCCAGATCACCATGCCGCTAAATTTCCTTGGCACGGTCTACCGCGAGATTCGGCAGGCACTGGTCGACATGGCCGAGATGTTCAACCTGCTGGAACAACCCGCCGAGGTGAACGACAAGCCCGACGCCAAGCCGTTGCAGGTGACCGACGGGGCCGTGCGGCTGGACGATGTGCATTTCGGCTATGACGCGGAGCGACCGATCCTCAAAGGCGTGTCGCTGGAGGTGCAGGCGGGGCAGACGGTGGCCATTGTTGGCCCATCAGGCTCCGGCAAATCCACCATCGGGCGATTGTTGTTCCGGTTCTATGACGTCAATGGCGGCAGCCTGTCGATTGACGGGCAGGACGTGCGCGACGTGACGCAGGAAAGCCTGCATGACGCCATCGGTGTGGTGCCACAGGACACGGTGCTGTTCAACGATACGATCCTTTACAACATTGCATACGGTAAGGCCGATGCGACGCGGGCCGAGATCGAGGGCGCGGCGAAGGCGGCAAAAATCCATGATTTCATTATGGAGCTGCCCGACGGCTACGACACCACCGTGGGCGAGCGCGGGTTGAAGTTGTCGGGCGGGGAAAAGCAGCGGGTGGGCATCGCGCGCACCTTGCTGAAGAACCCGCCGATCCTGCTGCTGGATGAGGCGACATCGGCGCTCGATACCGAAACCGAGGCCGACATCCAGAAGTCGCTGCAAGAGATGGCGCAGGGCCGCACGACGCTGACCATCGCGCACCGTCTGTCGACGATTGCGGACGCTGATATGATCGTGGTGCTGGAGAACGGCGTGGTGGTGGAGCAAGGCACCCACGACGACCTGCTGACCCGCGACGGGCGCTATGCGTCGCTGTGGCACCGCCAGCAGGCGGAGGACGCGGAAGCGGCGTAGGAAGGTTGCGCGCGACGTATATGCCTCCCTCTTGACTTGACATTGCGCGGCTCGCGGCAGTCAATTGTTGCAGGACGGAGGGAAGCTATGCCGGACGCTCAAGAGCCTGATACCTTCGCCGCTTTGGAAAAGCGGGAATGGGCGGATGCAAGTGTCGCACAATCCTATGCGCGCGCGTTCGCAAAAGCGGCGGATATGGTGGTGCCTCATCTGGTGGACAAAGTAGGCGCAGGGTTCGGCATGAAGACCCTCGACCTGTGTTGCGGGCACGGTAATGTGACAGCGGGACTGGTGCGGGCAGGGGCCGACGCGACGGGTCTGGATTTCTCGCGCGCCATGCTGGCCATGGCGCGCGCGGCTGTACCCGAAGCCCGGTTCGTCGAAGGTGACGCGATGGCGCTGGATTTTGACGACGCGTCTTTTGATGCCGTTACAATCGGTTTCGGAATGCCGCATGTGCCCGATCCCCCGAAAGTTGTGGCCGAAGCGCGCCGCGTTTTGCGGGCCGGTGGGCGGCTTGCGTTCTCGGTCTGGTGCGGGCCGGAAGTGGATACTGCGCTCGGCTATGTGTTCGACGCCATTGCCCTGCATGGCGCGCCAGACATTGCCTTGCCGCCCGGGCCCGGTGCCAATGACTATGCCGATCCGGAACTTGCTTTTCCGGTGTTGATAGACGCCGGATTTGCGGAGTGCGGCCAATCCGTCGTGGCCTCGGAATGGCAGGTGAACGACCCCGGCGCTCCCTATGATTTTTTCCGTGAAGGCACCGCGAGAGGCGGGGCACTGCTGCGTCCGCAACCGCCCGAGAATGCGGCGGCTATCAGGGCGGCGGTCATCGCGCGGGTGCTGGCAAATCACGGAGACGGTCCGGACTGGACCGTGCCGATCCCTGCCGTGGTGACTGGCGCGGTCGCGGTATAGCCGCTGCCGGAACAGCAGAGTTTAATTGAAACGCTATCGCCAGATTCTCAGAGGAGGATCTGCTCCGTCGCTGAATGTCAGTCGATCATTACCGTCGGAAAGCCCACGACGATCTTGCCGCCATGCGCGGTGCCGTCGCCCATGCGGGCGGCGGGTTTGTTGTTGATCATCACCTTGCTGGAGCCTTGCGTGATCGTGTCGGGCGGTCCGACGCAGACGCACATATCACCGACCGTTGCGGCTGGTGCGCCGCCAATCAGCACATTCGGGGCGCAGGGGCCTGAAATGGGACCGCCGACATGCGGTTTCGGGCCGGGGTCGACCATGGGGCAGACGTGGTTGTCGCCAAGACGGGCTGCGGGAGGCATATCTTTGCCTCCTTAGTTGATGCGGATCATCGCGCCGCGCACGATGGTCTCGCCGTCAGAGATCAGGGTCGATTCCTCGCCGCTGGCTCCGGTGAAGGTCTTGGTGGCGTCCGCTTTGATGTCCGCCGCGTTCAGCGTCAGGGTCTCGCCCGCCGCGGTGGTGACGTTCTTGTCTGCCACCAGCGTGACATCGCCGCCGCTGTTGATGGTCACGCCGTCCTGGCCGGACAGGTTCAAGTGGCCCATGGAGTTCACCGACAAGGACTGGCGGGCGTTAATGCGCAGGCTGTCCTCGTCCGGGGTGATCACCAGATCGGGTGTTTTGGAGGGGGTTTTGACCTCCCTCGGGTCCTCGATATGCACGACCAGCCCGCCGGGTGTCGTAATGACAAGGCGTCCTTCGGATTGGTCATAGCTGATGTCGAGCGGGGTTTTGGTACTCAAATCGGTCATAATACGTCTCCTACAATACACCTATCAGAGCAGAAAACCGGCGAAGTATAAAGAGAAATGGTGCAGTGCGCGGGTGGAAAACTGGATGCAAGCGGGCGAATTCGGCGAGTGTTAGGTCTTCACACCGAAGGTGCTGGCAAGTTGCGGCTCTGTTTGAGGGCTGCTGCGGCCCTTTCGGAAATGTCCAACCTTAGCAAATATTGTCCCGAGGCAACTACAAATGACGGGCTATCAATGCCAGCGACATCCAGTGTTTGCCGTAGGTGCGTTCCCGACAAGGGAATGTAGGTCCCGTCTTCTCCGGAAAAACGGTTAAAGAGCCTGCCGCCAAACCACCGCGCCCGGCGGCTGGCATTCTTTGCGATTTGATTTCTAAAGTGCAGAATTTGCAAAAGCCCTTCTTCGTCGTGAGGAAACAAATCCGCGGCTTTACTTCCGGCTGAAAGGGCAGGAGCTAGACCAGCGGTAATAGCATTCGATAGCCCTTTTTGGGTTGGTAGCGGGCCGGAAAGAACTTTGAAAATTGGTGCTGTCATCGCCGAAATAAGTAGATCAATTCGTAATCTGCGGCAATCTCGATGTGATCACCCCTGTGGTCCGCTTCGCCCCGCCGACCTTCACAAATTTCGACTTCGCATTCGAGGTTTGAAGTTGACGCACCATCCTGTCGACCGACGGTCCCATGGCAACGCCAAGCGATACATCGCGGCTACCGCGTCTGCCGCCTGAAGACATCACCGACGCGATTTGCGGTCCCTGATCGGTCATCACGAAGACCGGCGCGCCGGAGGAGCCGAAATCGATATCGCAGGTGTAATGAAGCACATCTGCCGCCGCGTGGGTCATTTTGCAGCCATCTTCCAGTGCCGGAATCTCGGAGCGGCCCCGCGCATAGGACACCACCATCACGCGGTCATTGGCGGATGGTTGGCGGTGGGTGCGAAACGGCTGGATCGCGGCGCTGTTAATGGGGTGCTCCAACTCGATCACCGCGACATCCGTGGCAATCTCGGAATAGCTGTTGGTGCCACCGCCATAATCATATTCAGGATGGACCACGAAGCGTTTGCCTACACGGCTGGCGGCAGAGCGGCCATGGCGGTAACCCGCGCGAAACACGATGTCCCCTGCGTCCCGCAGCTTGCCGGTGCGCTTGTTATAAACGCAATGCGCCGCCGTGAGAACCAGCTTCTGAGAGATCAGCGCCCCTGTGCAAAAGCCGGAGCGGCCTAGATCAAGACGGCCAACGGCCTGCCATGGCAACACTTCGGACGGGGTGTCCAAAGCCTGATGCGGCGTGGCCTCTTTGGCCAGAATTTGCGGCTGCGCCGAGGCGCAGACCATCAACAAGGACAGCAATATACGTTTCATAGGCGCGAGAGTTACGCGCCCAATCTGGCAGGATTAGGGCCTCAGAGCGGCAATTGATCCAGCAGCCGCGCGGCCTCGGCATGGCAATCGGTCAGCTTGGAGCGATCCTCGCCCGGATAGAACCGCCCGCGTGTCGCGGTTGGCATCGGGGCAGGGGTCAGCATATGGACGGTGATGCCGGTCTTGGCAGTCTCGTCGCGCCAGCTGCTGGCCATGCGCATTTGTGCGGCTTTGCTCAGGCCATAGGCGCCGTGGAACTTGTCGCCTTGCTCCGGGTCGTCGAAAAGCACCGCTTGGCCCGCCTTGGAGGCTTTCAGCAGCGGCGTGGTGTTCAGGATCAGCCGTGCCGTGGCGCGGATATTTGTGGCCAGCGTTTTGTCGAGATCCTTGGCGTCCACATGCTCCATCGGAGCGAGGGGCGCTGCGTGGATCGCGGCGTGGACCAGCAGGTCCACATGCCCCCACCGTTCGTGAATGGAGTGGCAGATCTGCGCCATGGCGTCGTCATCGTTGATGTCGATGGGCACCAGCGTGGCGCTGCCGCCCTTGGCGGTGATGCGGTCGTCCAACTCTTCGAGGCCACCCACGGTGCGGGCGAGGGCGATTACATGATATCCGCGCGCGCCCAAGCCTTCAGCCATTGCGGCCCCAAGGCCACGGGATGCGCCTGTCACGAGGGCGATTTTCTGAGATTGTTCTGTCATAGCGGCGTCTTTCTCACTGGCAGGGGCCTAGATCAAGCCCATTTACTTGACATTCCATGCTGCGCTGCCGAAAAAGATCGTAACGTATAACGCTGGAGGAACAGCCATGACTTTGACCCAAGCTGCATTCGGGGCAGACACATTCACCAAGAAAACACTGCTGGTGTTGGGCGGATCGCTCTTCATCGCACTGGCCGCGCAAATAAGCGTGCCGTTCTTCCCCGTGCCGATGACCCTGCAAACGCTGGCGATCCTGATCGTCGGCCTGTCCTTCGGCGCGCGCCTTGGTGCGGTCACCGTGCTGGCCTATCTGGCCGAAGGGGCCGCTGGCTTGCCGGTTTTCGCCAATATGGGCGCAGGCCTGCCTTACATGATGGGTCCGACCGCAGGCTTCCTGCTGGGCTTTGTCGCAATGGCCTATGTGGCCGGTCTGGCCGCGGGTCGCGGCATGGTGGCGATGCTGGTGGCCGCACTTGTCGCCGCCGCGCTGATCTACCTGCCGGGCCTCGCATGGCCGCTGGGCGTGGCACAAGCCACAGGTGTTGAGGCTGGCTGGGCTGGCTTGAGCTTCGACAAGGTTCTAGGCGCGTTCGCGACACCGTTCCTGTTGGGCGATGCGGTGAAAGCCGTGCTGGCCGCATTCGCTGTTGCTGGCGGGATGAAATTCTTCGCCAAGTAAATGGCGGGATGAACCCACTCTACGAATTTGGCGCCGCTCCCGTGAAACCGGGGGCGGCGTTTTTCGTTGTCTCGCGGGTGGTAAAAGAGGCGGCCGCCTTGAAACAAGATCTGTGGCTGCGCGACGCCCCATGACAGAGACGCATCTTCACGGGGATGTAAGCCCGTTATGGTTCACCGGTGAGGCGCGATGGTATCGGTTGGAATGCCGATACCGCGGTCACGAATGTTTCAGGTGCCACGCGGGTTTTTAAGACCACGCGACGTTTTGGATCCGAGGTGGGGTTTAAGCTGGGGGCGTTAAGGTGGCGTTAGACCTGCGTGCGCAGGGCACAACTTAAGCCGCGTCAGGCCGCTGGTCTTGCGCGCCGCGTTCGGGGATTTCGAGCCTTTGGGCGGTCCCGTTGCGATCAAAAATCACCGCACCGGTTTCTATTGCTACGATTTTGCGACCGCCGACCACATCGCCGGCCCGCACGATTTCGACCTGCTTGTTCCCATGCCGGAGCAGTGCACGGGTCTCGCCCGGGGTTTCTACTGTCCCCAGAAGGGCCAGCTGCGCCATCGGCAGCGTGTTCTCTTCCGTCGCGGCTTTCAGGGCCTCGATTGGGGTTTCGGTCGTTTCGGTCACGGTCTCTATCCTTGTCGCTGAACGCGTCTAGCGCTCGGCAGATAAGGGGCGTGGCGTCTAATGGAAAGCGGACTGTAGCCGCATCGGCGGGATTTCGCCGCAGTGCAGCAATTCGCCGAGACTTATTCCGCGGCGGTCTTCAACTCGAAGCCGTTGGTGATCTGGTCAGACGGTGCAACCGGATACTCGCCAGAGAAGCACGCGTCGCAATATTGCGGCGACTTGGGGTTACGGCCTTGAGCCTCGCCAACAGCGCGGTAGAGGCCGTCCAGCGAGATGAACTTGAGGCTGTCGACGCCCAGATGTTCGCGCATTTCGTCCTCGGACATGGTCGCGGCCAACAGCTTTTCGCGCTGCGGGGTGTCCACGCCGTAGAAGCACGGCCACGCGGTGGGGGGCGAGGCGATGCGGAAGTGGACCTCGGCGGCACCGGCATCGAGGATCATTTCCTTGATCTTGCGCGACGTTGTCCCGCGCACCACGGAATCGTCCACCAGAATCACCCGCTTGCCCTTGATCAGCGCGCGGTTGACGTTGAGCTTCAGGCGCACACCCATGTTGCGGATCTGCTCGGTCGGCTCGATAAAGGTGCGGCCCATATACTGGTTGCGGATGATGCCCATGGCGTAGGGGATGCCGCTCTGGATGCTGTAGCCGATAGCCGCTGGCGTGCCGGAATCAGGCACGGGGCAGACCATGTCGGCCTCGACTGGGCTTTCCTTGGCCAGCTCGCGCCCGATGTTTTCGCGGGTCTCGTAGACAGACCGCCCGCCAAGAATCGAATCCGGACGGGAAAAATAGACATGCTCGAAGATGCAGAAACGTGATTTGGCGGGGCGGAACGGGTGATGGCTTTCGATACCCTTGTTGGTGATAACCACCATTTCGCCCGGTTCGATCTCGCGCACGAACTCCGCGCCGATAATGTCCAGCGCGCAGGTCTCGGAGGATAGCGCGTAGCCGTCACCGATTTTGCCCAAGACCAGCGGGCGCACACCCAGCGGGTCGCGCACGCCGATCAGCTTAGTGCGGGTCATCGCCACCACGGAAAACGCGCCTTCGACCTTGCGCAAGGCTTCTTCCATGCGGTCAGGGATGGTGCGGCCCATGGAGCGGGCCATCAGGTGGATGATGCATTCGGAATCCGAGGAGCTTTGAAAGATCGAGCCGCGCTCGACCAATTCTTTGCGCAAGGCTTCGGCATTGGTGATGTTGCCGTTATGTGCAATCGCGGCACCGCCCAGCGAGAAGTCCCCGAAGAAGGGCTGCACGTCGCGAATGGCGGTCTGGCCCTTGTTGCCAGCGGTGGAGTAGCGGACATGGCCGATGGCCAGCTCGCCCGGCAAGGTTTCCATCACCTTGTGGGATGTAAAGTTGTCTCGGACATAGCCGAAGCGGCGTGCCTGCTGGAAACCGGCATCGGCGTCGTAGGACACGATGCCGCCCGCCTCTTGGCCGCGATGTTGCAGGGCGTGCAGGCCGAGGGCCACAAAGTTGGCCGCCTCGGCAGTGCCGATAACGCCAAACACACCACATTCTTCTTTGAGTTTGTCGTCGTCAAACGGGTTGGTGAGCCAAGGCTCGGGACTTTGGTCAAGGTCCGCATGCGTCATTAGGGGCAGCTCCGAATCCGCGTGACATGAGTATGACACTGGATAAGGGGTTTGCGTCGGGAAGTCACGGGCGCTTTGCCCCGTTGCGAGCAGAAGTCGCGCATGGCATGAAAAGGTCATGTCACGCACCATTTTGTTCAATAAACCACACGGGGTGTTGTCGCAGTTCACCGACGGACAGGCCCGCGCCACGTTGTCGGATTACATTGACGTGCCAAAGGTTTACGCCGCCGGACGTCTGGATCGCGACAGCGAGGGGTTGTTGATCCTGACCGATGACGGTCAGCTGCAAGCGCGTATCGCGCATCCGAAATACAAGGCGGCCAAGACCTATCTGGTGCAGGTGGAAGGGAAACCTGTCGCCGCGGCACTTGCGCAATTGCGTGGCGGAGTCGATCTGAAAGACGGGCGCACGCGACCCGCGAAGGTTGCTGCGGTGGCGGAGCCGGACTGGCTGTGGCCGCGTGATCCGCCGGTGCGGGTGCGCAAGACTGTGCCGGACAGCTGGCTTGAGCTGTCCATCACCGAAGGCCGCAACCGTCAGGTGCGCCGGATGTGTGCCGCCGTGGGGCATCCCTGTTTGCGCCTGATCCGTGTCGCTGTGGGCGAGTGGTCTCTGACGGGTATCGCGCCCGGGACTTGGCGCGATGCGTGACGCCGCCGTAAAACTGGCGTTGTTGCCACTGCTGGCCGCGCAAGGCTGGCGCGCCCGAAAGTCAGCCCGACAATTGCCGGAGCCTGACGGCCCGCGAGAAGGCATCGACGGGGAGGGGCCTTTGCTGCGGCTGCTCGTCCTCGGGGACAGTTCCGCTGCTGGGGTGGGGGTCGCGCATCAGCGCGAGGCCATTATGGGGCGCTTGGTGCAGTCGCTGTCACAGACCCTCCGTGTCGCATGGCGGCTCAACGCGGTGAGCGGGGCGACCACGGGAGCGACGCTGGCACGTCTTACCGCCGAGGAAACGGGGCCGTTCGACATGGCCGTGGTGGCGCTTGGGGTGAATGACATCACCAAGGGCGCGACGTTACGGCGTTGGCTGGGACAACAGCGCGAACTGTGCGAGCGGCTGCGCACGGATTTCGGGTGCGCGCATGTGTTCGTGTCCGGCGTGCCGCCAATAGGGTCGTTTCCGCTTTTGCCTGATCCGCTCAGGTGGGTCCTGGCCGAGCAGGGGAGGCGTTGGGATCGTGCGTTGATCGCGATGCTGGACGGGATGGACGGATGCCACCATGTGAAGGCGGCGGAAAGCCTTGCCCCCGACCAGATGGCGGAGGATGGGTTTCACCCAGGCGCAGAAGTTTACGAGATGTGGGCTGACGCGATCCTAAAGCAGCTTCGCCCGCTGCTGTAGCTTACTTCGAGCCTAGCAGGTTTTTGTGCACATCGCGGAAGGACCGCAGGCGGCGGCTTTGTTCGTCCCAAAGCTGCAAGCCGACCGTTTTGATGCTTTCGCGGATCGACATGCGGTTGGCGTCAGCCAGTTGCTGGTGGTCTCTCAGCACTTCCGGCAAGCGGTAGAACGGGATGCGGGAATAAAGGTGGTGAACATGGTGGATGCCGATATTGGCAGAGAACCATGCCAGAACCGGCGGCAAGACATAGTGCGAGGAGCCGTGGAGGGCCGCCTCGTGAACCTGCCAGTCTTCTTTGTGATCCCAATGCGTTTCTTCGAACTGGTGCTGAACGTAGAACAACCAGACGCCCAGAACGGCCGCCATCATGGTGGACGGGATGAACACCAGCAGCAGCGGCATAATGCCGCCAAACCAGACGATCAGGCCAAGGGCCACCGCGATGCCTACATTGGTGCCCATGGCGGACAGCCAGTATTTCGCGCCCGCTTTCATATAGCCGATCGGCAGACGCTGCTCCAGGAAGAACACATAGGCGGGGCCGATGAAGAACAGGGTGACGGGATTGCGGTAGAGGCGGTATTTGAAGCGGCCATAAGCGCTGCGGGCCTTGTATTCTTCGACCGTAAGAGTGTCGATATCACCAAAGCCGCGCGCGTCCAGATTGCCGGCGGCCCCATGATGGATCGCGTGGCTCCGGCGCCAGACGTCATAGGGCGTGATGGTCAGCACGCCCAAGGCGCGCCCGACCCAATCGCTGAGGGTGGAATTCGAGAAGAATGAGCCGTGGCCACAATCATGCTGGATGCAGAAGATGCGGACCAGAAACAGTCCGTTGACCAAAGCCAGTGCGACGGCGAGCCAGTAGCTGACCGACAGCATCGCCCAAGCAGCGGCCCATATCCCGATGAACGGCAAAAGCGTCACAGCCAACTCGAACCCAGAACGTGCCGGATTAGGGTCACGATACTTCGCCAGATGGCGAATCCAAATCTTGGCAGGGGCGCCCGCGGGCAAGGTGAGCGCTTCTGGCGCGACTGGGTCTTGGAACATACTGCTACGTCCGTCTCTCTGTGGGCGGTTCCGAACAGCGATATAGCACTGGGGGGTTAACGCAAGTTTATTACGCTGAAATGCAGCTTATGCGTCAGATTGCCCAGTGGTTTCGGTGCAGTGGCTGATCAGATCTTCATAGGTTCCGACAATCCAGCCCGGTGCGTCTGTGGGGATGACCTCATCTACAGAACCCGACATTTGTGCCACCACCTTGGCAGTGCGCGAATCGTCGACCATCGGGATCGCTTGATCGGCCACCACGCGGTCGTAGATCACGAAGGCCACCACGACCAGCAACGCGCCGCGCGCGACGCCGAACAGGAAGCCCAGACCTTGGTCGATGCCACCCAGTACGGAACGCTGTACCGCGCCCGACAGGATCGGGGTGAAGATCGACACCACCACCAGCGCCACGGCGAAGACCAGCGCGAAGGCGGTGATCGTGGCCGGCTCGCAGCCCTCGATCAGGGTGTTGAGATACGGAATTTCTTTAGCAAGTGGAACGGCTTGCGGGGCGAAGATGTAGGCCACAACCGCAGCGGCAATCCAGCCGACAATAGACAGCGCCTCGCGGACCAAGCCGCGCGAATAGGCGAGGATCGCCGAGATAACGATGACCCCAGCGGCGACGCCGTCAATAATCGTGAAACCTTCCATCTCGTCTCTTCTCCTAGGGCGCCGGATCGGTGCCGAATAGTTCCTGCACGAATGTTGCCAAGTCCGGCATCGTGCGCAGTGTCATGCCGTCCACCCGAGGCAGCTTTTTCTGCGCGGGGCCAATGGCGGAGGTAAAGCCCAGTTTGGACGCCTCTTTCAACCGGTTTTCGGCTTGTGTGACCTGCCTTAACGCACCTGAGAGACTTATTTCACCAAAAACCACTGATTCAGGGGGCAAAGAGATGTCCTCGCGGGCGGACAGTAGCGCCGCGGCAACAGCCAGATCGGCGGCGGGCTCGTTCACGCGCATGCCGCCCGCGACGTTCAAATAGACATCGAGACCCGCAAACGGCACCCCGCAGCGTGATTCTAGCACGGCCAGAATGGTCGCGAGACGCTGGCTATCGAGGCCGACAACAGTGCGCCGCGCCTGCGGATTGGGTGAAGGGGACACCAGCGCTTGGATCTCGGTCAGCACGGGGCGCGAGCCTTCGATGCCGGAGAACACCACCGAGCCGGGGGCGGGCTTGTCGCGATCCGACAGGAACAGGGCGGAGGGATTGCTGACCTCGGCCAAGCCGCGGCCTGTCATCTCGAACACGCCGATTTCGTCGGCGGGGCCAAAGCGGTTCTTCACGGCGCGCAGCACGCGGAACTGGTGGCCGCGCTCGCCTTCGAAATAGAGTACGGTGTCGACCATGTGCTCGACCACGCGCGGGCCTGCGAGCGCCCCTTCTTTGGTGACGTGGCCCACAAGGATAATCGCGGTGCCGGTGCGTTTGGCGAAGGTGACCAACTCATGACACGCGGCGCGAACTTGAGACACGGAGCCGGGGGCGCTGTCGACCTGATCGGACCACATGGTCTGGATGGAATCGATAATCACCAGCTTGGGGCGTTCTTTGTCCAAGGTGGTGAGGATGTCGCGCAGGTTGGTCTCGGCGGCCAAGCGCACGGGGCTCTCCGAGAGTTTCAACCGTGCGGCCCGCATACGGATTTGCTCGGCGGATTCCTCTCCGGACACGTATATCACGTGCATGCCGTTGCGCGCGAAGCGTGCTGCGACCTGCAAGAGCAGCGTGGATTTGCCGATGCCCGGATCACCGCCCACCAGAATGGCGGAGGCTTCGACCAATCCACCACCCAAAACGCGGTCCATCTCGGCCACGCCGGAGGCGGTGCGCGAGGGTGGATCGTCCTTGGCGTTCAGGTCCGACAGCGCCAAGGCCTTGCCACGCATCGCGCCCAAGGATTTCTTGCCGGGACCGGTACTTAGCGGGGCTTCCTCAATGATGGAGTTCCACGCCTGACAGGCGTCGCATTGGCCAGACCATTTGAAATGGGCGGCGCCGCATTCGGTGCATTTGTGCGTGGGTTGTTTTGCCATGACGGGTGTTTTCGCTCAGGCGCTAGGTGCAGGCAAGACGATAATACGTCACTTACGTGCGCTTGCGAACGATATGGCGAGCGATGCGATGACGCAGGCGGTGAACAGGTATAGCCCCCAGCCGGTCTCGACCCGTCCGACGCCCACACCCTTGGCCAGCACGATATACAGCGCGATGAGGAAGATGTCTGCCATCGCCAGCTTGCCCATCACCGTGATCGCAGGCAGCAGGCGTGGGGAGGCGAGGCGGAACTGGATCAGTGCCAGCCCGACGGTTTTCAGGAAGGGTGCTACGAGCGCAAAGAAGGTGACCACCAGCGCAAGAAACACGTCCTTGCCCCAAAGTGTCTGGATGCCTGTCAGAACGGAGATTTCCGATAAGGAAAAGAACGGCAGCAACCCGGCTTTCAACAAGGGGGCTGCCCACGCGATGGGAAACAGCACCAGAAGCGAGAGGTTTGCGATCTTCAAAAACATGGGCGCACTGAACCGCGCTTTGCCGGAAAGCTCAAGCGGTCAAATGGGTTAGCCAGCGCTCTTGTCCGAGGTTTTTGGTTTTGGCAAAGGCACGACGTTTTCCGGCTCCGGCGCGTCGGCCATCTCGTAGCCGATGAGCGGCAGGATTTCGGCCAGATCGGCTTCAAGCCGCTGCATTTGTGCAGTCACGACGCTGTCTTCGACATTGACCTGCTGGGACCAGCGTTTCAGATCGGCGCAGGTTTGCTGGGCCAGAGCAATCTGTTCGCGGTAATCTTCGATTTCGCGTTGGCGCTGGCGCAGGAAGGTGCGGGCACGTTCGACCTTTTCTTCGGAATAGACGGATGCCAGATCGCGGGATTCGTGGCTCATCTGGGCTGCGACTTCCAGAACCGTTGGCTCCAGCGTGTGCAAGTCGGGATGGTCGCGCAAATGCATAATGCGTTCGCGCACTGAGTCGAATTCCGATGACAGGGAGAACAGCTTTTCCTTGTCGGCCTTGTGGGCCGCCAAATAGGCGCGGGTGACGTCTTCCATCGAGAGGTGGAAGTTGCGGTGCGACTTTTCCAACTCAAGGATGCGACGGTTCGACGGCAGATAGAAGCACAAGGAGACGGCAAGGGCGGCGAGGAACAACTGGGTGATCATTCCCGCGTAGGGCACGACCGTTTCGCCATAGTTTGCGGTGAAACTTAACCACGGCGCGAGGCCGACGGTTGCGGCCAAAGTGGCCCCGATAACAACAATGGAAAACACGACAACGGCCACAAGGGCTACACGTTGAAAAAACTGCTGAAGCTGCAGCCAAGTCTGGTTTGCACCAGTCATTGCAGACACCCCCCAAAGGTACTGGTTAAAAATTGGTAAATTAATAGTAGCGGAAAACCGCCGATTGACCACGGGGAATTTTGTCCAAAATGTGGCGTAGTTTCAGAGGGCTGCCGCGAAATCTTGAGGGATCGGGTTAATTGTTTCTGTATGGGAAACAGTATTGGGCGGAGGACTTTGTTGGACAAAGTGTGGGGCAGAGATCGGCGCCTACTTATCGCACCGCCTCGATCGGTCCCTCGGCGCTGCCGGAAATGAACTGCGTCACGTAAGGATCGCCGGAGTTGTCCAGATCGGACACGGGGCCGGTCCATTGGATCACCCCGTCATGCAACATTGCCACCTTGTCGGCGATGGCGCGCACGCTCGACATATCATGGGTGATGGTCATGGCGGTGGCCCCCATTTCCACCACGATTTCGCGGATCAGGTCGTTGATCACACCGGCCATGATCGGATCCAGTCCGGTTGTCGGCTCGTCAAAGAAGATAATCTCTGGCTCGGCTGCGATGGCGCGGGCAAGCCCCACACGTTTTTGCATCCCGCCGGACAGCTCGGCGGGGAAGCGGTCTGCGACCTCTTCTTTCAGGCCCACGCGGCGTAGTTTTTCGACCGCAATAGCGCGGGCCTCCTCGGTCGGGCGTTTCAGCGATCCGCGCAGCAGGCGGAAGGCCACGTTTTGCCACACGGGCAGGCTGTCGAACAATGCGCCGCCTTGGAACAGCATCCCGAAGCGGGCGAGGAAGGCGTCGTGGTCGCCTTTGGTGGCGTCCTTGCCGTCGACCAGAATGGTGCCGCTATCGGGCTTCACCAACCCCAGAACAGACTTCAATGCGATGGATTTGCCGGTGCCGGAACCACCGATGATCACCATGCTTTCGCCCTTGGGGATATGCAGGTTCACCCCGCGCAGAACGCGGTTGGAGCCGAAGGCTTTATGGACGTTTTCAAAGCGGATCATGACGAGAAGAATATCCCCGTTAGGATGAAGTTTGCGGCAAGGATAAGCACGGCGGCGGCCTCGACCGAGCCTTTGGTGGCCTTGCCCACACCCATCGCCCCGCGACCGGAATTCATTCCGTAGTAGCAGCCCATCAGGGTTGCGATCCCGCCGTTCACAGCCCCCTTGGCGAGCGATGTTACGACGTCGGAGGTTTCCAGAAAATCAGCGGTGTTTTGCAGGTAGGTCGCCGAGTTGAAGTCCAGCGTGCCGACGGCGACAGCCCAGCCGCCCATGATGCCGATGATGTTGCCCACGGCGACCAGCGCCGGTACCACAACGATCCCCGCCAGCACGCGTGGCACGGTGAGGTATTTCATCGGATGGGTAGACAAGGTCACCAGCGCGTCCAACTGCTCGGTCACCTTCATTGTGGCGATCTCGGCCGCGATGGAGGAGGTCACGCGGGCAGCGATCATCAGGCCGACCATGACGGGGCCAAGCTCCCGCACGATGCCGATGGCGACGATCTGGGGCACTACGGCCTCGGCGCTGAAACGTGCGCCGCCTGCGTAGATCTGCAATGCCAGCGCGCCACCGGTGAACAGGGTGGTGAGGCCGATGACAGGCAGGGAGAAGTAGCCCACATTCATCAACGCCGCGCCGAATTCCTTGATGTAGAACGGCGGTCGGATCATGTGGACGAAGGTCTGACCGGTGAAGATCGCCAGACGCCCCAACGCGGCCAGCGCCGACAGGGTCAGCGCGCCAAGAATGGCCAAGGGCGACAAGACACGGCTCATGAATAGGACCGCTTGTAGCGATGGCCGAGCGAGGTCAGGATTTCATAGCCGATAGTGCCAGCGGCGTCGGCCAGCGTGTCCACGCTTTGTTGCGGGCCAAGGATTGTCAGGTGGTCCGGCACCGCGTCCAGATGGGTCACGTCCACGGTTATCAAATCCATCGACACACGGCCAACCAACGGGCAAGGCGTGTTACCCGCATAAAGCGTGGCTTTTCCGGACAGTGCGCGGATCAGCCCGTCAGCATAGCCGCCCGAGACTGTGGCAATCGTGCGGGGCTTATCTGCAATGAAGGCCTGTGCGTAGCCCACGGCCTCGCCCGCGTTAACGGTGCGGGTCTGGATCACGGGTAGGTCCAGCCGTGCCACGGTTTTGGCCTCCCCGAAAGGCAACCCGCCATATAGGCCGATGCCGGGGCGGGTCAGGTCGAAATGGTATTCGGGACCTAGCAGGATGCCACCCGTCGCGGCCAGCGAGCGGGGGGCCAATAGCCCGGCGGTCATGTCCAGAAAGGCCTTGAGCTGATCCTTGTTGCCCTGATGATCCGGCTCATCCGCGCAAGCAAGGTGCGACATGACCAGAGAGGCGTCCTGGCTCATCTCGGGGGACCAGTCATAAGCCTCGATACCGAGGCGGTTCATGCCGGTGTCAATTTGCAGCCCGAACGAATGGTCGGGCAGGCGTGCTTGGTGGCGCGTGACCTGCTCGGGCGAGTTCAATAAGGGAACCGCGCCGAGGTCGGACAGCGTTTGCGTGTCTTCGTCCATATGGCCGGAAAAGACATAGATCACAGGGTCTTGGCCCAGCGTCGCGCGCAAGGCGGCCGCTTCTTCGACAGCGGCCACAAAAAAGGTGCGCACGCCTGCACCGGCCAGCGCTTTCGCCACGCGGCCTGCGCCCAGTCCGTAGCCGTCGGCTTTGACCACGGCACCCGTTTCGGTCGCGGACTGGCGGTCCAGCATCTGCCAATTGTCCACCAGCGCGTTCAGGTCGATATGTAGAATTCCGGTTCCCATAGGTTCTGGGTGAGACATGGGGGCGGGGAGGTCAAGGGCTTTTGGCGGCCCTCGACCTCTGAGACCCTATTCCGCCGCGCGGAGTTGCGACTGTTTCGGCCCGCCATCCGGATCGTCGTTACCGGTTGCGGTGTCGGCGGTGCCTTCCGTCAGTCCGTCGAGGTCCTCGGCGGTTTTGGCCAGCTTTTCTTTTGCGGCTTTCACGGTTTTCTGAGCTGCTTTCAGAATGTCATCCGCACTTCGCGCTTCCGGCTCGGTCGGGTCGGACCACAAGATCAACGGGTCCCGTACCTTGCGGGCGTTCTTGTTCAGCGCCAGATCGCGGGCGGTTTGCGAGCCGCGGCCACCAAGGGCGCGCAATTGCTGCAACGACGCGTAGGCGCCGAGCGATATCCAGACCCTGAGCGCCAGCATGGCAGGGGTCAGCACCAGGGTCAGCACCGTCGCCACGCCAAGGCCGAAGACCACGGCAGTCGCCAGTTGCTTCCACCACAGGGCAGTGGGGCTGTCGATGGAATAGCCGCCGCCGAAGAAATCAAGGCTGAGGCCGAACATCATCGGCGCAAGGCCTGCCATTGTGGTGATCGTAGTCAGCAGCACCGGGCGGATGCGCGCCTCGGCGGTGCGGGTGATCGCCTCCAGACGTGGCATGTAGCGGGAGTATTCCTGATAGGTGTCGATCAGCACGATGTTGTTGTTCACCACAATCCCCGCAAGCGCGACGACCCCCGTGCCGGTCATGATAATGGAGAACGCCTGATCCATAACCAGCATCCCGATCAGCACGCCTGTCGTCGACAAGACAACTGCCAGCAGCACCAGAACCGAGTTGTAGAACGAGTTGAACTGCGCCAGCAGGATCACGAACATCAGCCCAAGGGCGGCAAGGAAGGCATTGCCGAGGAAAGCTTGTGACTCGGCTTCTTCCTCGGTGTCGCCAGCCCATTCGAATGTCACGGATGCGGGCAGAGGCTTTTCGGTCTCCAGCCAGTCGGTAATGTAGGCGATCCGCTCGTTGGCGTTGATGATGTCGCCATCCTCGTTCTTGAGGTCGGGTGCCACATCCGCCTTCACATCAAAGAAACGGGTCTGGTCAACGCGGTCGATCTGGCCGAGCTTCGCCACCGGTTTGCGGGTGATGAAGTTGGACAGCGGGATCAGCCCGTCCGGCGTGCGCACCTTGAGGTTGTCCAAGGTGGACAGCACGCGGGCATCTTCGGGCAGACGAACGCGGATTTCGATTTCCTCGTCAGAGCTGTCGATCCGCATTGTGTCCAGCAGCAATCCGCGGGTGACCAGCTGCACCATGGCCCCGACGGTGGCGACATCGGCCTTGTAGCGGCCAGCGGCCTCAACATCGACGTCGATCTGCCAGTCGATGCCGGGCAGGGGCAGGGTGTCTTCGATGGTGATGAGACCCTCGATATTCTCGAACTTCGCGCGGGCGATGCGAGTGGCCTCTTGAAGGTCTGCCCAATTGTCGCCTTTCAGGCGCAGGTTCACCGGCTTGCCCCCCGCAGGGCCACGGTCCTGACTTAGAACCTCGGTGTAGATTCCGGGGATGGCGTCCATTTTCGCCTGCATCTCGGCAAGGATTTCCGTGTCGTCACGGCGGTTGCCCCATTCGGCCAGCTCGATCTGGATCTGGCCGATCGTGTCCAAGGGACCTGTCGCGCCGCCCGTATTGGTGTCCAAACCGCCCTCTCCGGCGAATGCGAAGATCGAGTCTATGCCGTCCACGGTGGCAATCTGGGCTTCGACCTGCCGCACGAAACCGTCTTTTTCCGACAGGCTCAGGTTGCCGCGGGCGCGGACATAGACGATGGCCTGCTCGGTCTCGGATTCCACGAAGAACTCGACCCCGTTATTGTTGGCCGAGAACGTGGCGAACGTGACGGCGACAAAGGCCCCGACGGCGCCAATGGCGACCAGCGGCATGATCGGATTGCCGGAAATCAGCTTGATGAAATGGCCGAATGGGGTGCGGCGGTAGCCGGCATTGATGCGCCGTTCGCGGCGGGGGCGGGATACCGCGCCCATCGTAGTGGAGGCAAACATAGCCATGGCAACGAAGAACATTCCGCCAAAGGCCATAACGCCAACGCCGCCTTGGCCGCGCGGGATCGGCAGCAGATAGCTGGGGTTCAGCAGCTGCATTGCGGAGATGAACAGGCCGAACATCGCAACCGCGACCAGCGACAAGCGGATTACGATGTGGAACTGGCGCAGGAAGCCGGAGGCGCGGTTAATCATCCGCGAGATGCGGCCAGACACGCCGCCCATGACGGGCAGGTAGATCAGCGCCACGATCAGCGAGGCGGAGAGCACGAAGATCAGCGTGACCGGCAACATGCCCATGAACTCGCCCGGAACGCCGGGCCAGAACAGCATCGGCAAGAAGGCGCAAAGGGTCGTCGCGGTGGACGACACGATGGGCCAGAACATGCGTTTTGCGGCGTCGGTATAGGCCTCCATCGGGCCCGCGCCCTCGTCGATGCGTTTGTCGGCGTATTCGACCACAACGATGGCCCCGTCGACCAGCATCCCCACGGCAAGGATCAGACCGAACATTACAATGTTGGAGATCGAGATGCCCATGATGCCCAGCAAAATGAAGCACAGCAGGAACGACGTCGGAATGGCGAAGCCCACCAGCAAAGCCGAGCGGGTGCCAAGCGACGCCAACACCACGATCATCACCAATGCGATGGCGGTCAGCACGGAGCCTTCCAGCTGGCGAACCATGTTGTCCACGGTCTTGGACTGGTCGAGGGTGACGTCGACGCGGATGGCCTCTTGCAGCTCTTGCGGCCACTGCTTTTGCACGTCGGCGACCGTGTCGCGCACCAGTTGCGCGGTGTCGATGATGTTGTAGCCCTTCCGCTTGACCACTTGCAGGGCCACGGTGTCGTTGCCGTTGAAGCGTGCGGTGCCGGTGCGGTCCTCGAAGGTCAGGCGGATATCGGCCAGCTCGCCCAGTGTGACGACGCGGTCGCCATTGACCTTGATGGGCAGTTTGTAGACGTCCAGCGGCTCGTCAAAGGAGGCGGGGATTTTGACCGAGAACGCGCCTTGGTCGGTTTCCACTTCACCCGCTGCGATTAAAAGGTTGTTGTTGGTCACGACGTTGATCAATTCGCCCGCCGAGACGTTGTAGGCCTCCAGCGCCAGCGGGTCGATGATGACTTCCAGCATCTCGTCGCGTTGACCGGCCAGACCAGCCTCTAGGATCGGGGGCATGGCTTCGATGACGTCTTGCAGGTTTTTGGCGACCTTGGTCAGCGTCCGTTCGGGCAGGTCGCCAGACAGCGACACGATGATGATCGGGAACTCGGAGAAGTTGATCTCTATGAGGTTATATTGCTCCGCGCCTTCTGGGAATTCGGCCTGAGCCTGCCCCATCTTGTCGCGTACATCGGCAAGGATCTTGGTTTTGTCCCAGCCGAATTCGAACTCCATCGCCACGCCCGCGTAGTTCTCGGCGGCGGTGCCTGACAGGGTTTTCAGCCCGTCGAGATCTTGCAGCTTGGTCTCCATCACTTTGACCAGCAACTTCTCGCTGTCTTCCGCCGAGATGCCGGGGAAGGGGACGGAGACGAACAGGGCAGGAATCTCGATATCCGGCTCGCCCTCTTTCGGCAGTCCGGTATAGGCAAACGCCCCGATCACCACCGACATCACGATGAAGGCGATGATCATGCGGGCGCGTTCGCCCGCCCAGTCGACGATGCCGGTCATGACTTGGACCCGGCGTAGGTTGTTTTGATCGCGACCCCGTCAGTGACGTATTCCTGACCGACGACGATAACAGCCACGTCCTCCGGCAGGCCGGCGACCCACATGCCGTCAGCGGTGTCGCGCAGAATGGACACAGGCATGAAGGCTGCTTCATTGTCTTCGGTCGCGACCTGCACACCCAAGGTGCCAACATCGTTCAGGGTAAGGGAGGAAGCGGGCAACAGATGTGCCTTTTCCCCCGCAGCCCCGATCAGGATTTCGGCGGTTTGGCCGTCGCGCAGTTGTAGGTCGTCGTTGTCGACGGTGATTTCTACGCGAAAAGTGCGGGTCTCAGGGTCGGAGGAGCGGGACATGAAGGTGACGCGGCCCTCGACGGTTTGGTTTGCGGTGGTGCGGCCACCGGCGCGCGCGCCGACCGCAACTTTGGCGACTTCGGTTTCCGGCACGAAGGCGACCAGCTTGATCGGGTTAAGCTGAATGATCGTGGCGCACAGCCCGCCGGGCTGCATCAAGGCGCCCAGTTCTGCGGTGTCGGTTTCCAGCAAACCGGCAAACGGCGCTGTGATCTGCAAACGCCCAATCTCGTTTTTCGCGGATGCGATGGCGGCCTCGGCTGCCAGTATTCCGGCGCGAGCACTTTCGACACCGGCACGCGCGGTCTCAACGGCGGCCAGTGCGGATTGTACGCTGGCCTGCGTTCCGGCCACGCGAATGTCTGAGGCGAAACCGTCGGCAGACAGCTGCTTGGCGGCGTTATCGTTGATGCGGGCCTCTTTCAGGCGGGATTCGGCTTCAAGCACACGGCCTTCCGCTTCGGGCAGGCGGGATTCGGCTTCGGGCAAACGGGCTTCGGCCTCGGCCAATGCTGACTGGCGGGTGCCAGGGGCGATTTCGCACAACAACTGGCCCGCCTCAACATAAGAGCCTTTGCGCAGCGGTTCGGAATTGACCAAACCGGAGGTTTCAGCACGGACATCGACCTGACGGGCCGCCTCGGTACGGCCGCGCAGCAGGACCGCGTTGTCGATGGCCTGCGCTGTGGAGTGCATGGCAACGACGGAGACCACACGCGCACCTACCTCAGGTACGGGTGCAGAGGATTCCGCCTCGACTGCAACCTCGGTGACGGGTGTTTCCGCATCATTTGAGGCGAACGAAAGAAGCCGATCGCGTTCGAACACGATAAGATAAAGAGCGAGGGTCACCACAATGGCGGTGACGATCGGAAAGAAGCGCATCAAATTATTCCCTGTGCCGAATTCGGCTTTATTTTTTGTCCGTCAGTTCCGTATACGCTAAACCGACCGGTTCAGATTATAGTTTTGTCGAATTTCCCGCAAGGGCCTGAAATCCGTATATTCGCGCAACACTTGTGCGTGAAGTGCGGTATTTGTGGCCTAAGAGCGAACAACAGAGCTTTTTCGCGGGTGCGCCTTTGCCCTTGGCAAGGTTTGGCCCTTCGGGGTATGCCTCGCGCAACGCATTGACGGAGAACACCTGTGAGCCAAACTGACAGCTTCATCGAAGAGGTAACCGAAGAGGTTCGCCGCGACCGTTTGTTCGCGATGATCAAGAAGTGGGGATGGGTCGCTATTCTGGTCGTTCTGATGATCGTTGGCGGGGCCGCTTACAACGAATACCGCAAATCCGCGATCAAAGCCGAAGCCGAGGGCTTTGGCGACGTGCTGCTGGCGGGAATTGACGCAAATGACGCCGGTGCGACGTTGGCGACGGTTCCGACATCGAACCCGCAGCAAGCCGCGATTGCAGGCCATCTGGCCGCCGCTGACGCGCTTGCCGCCCAGAACACCGACGCCGGCATGGATACGCTGGACAAGGTTGTCGGCACCGAAGGCGTGCCCACCGTCTATGCCGAGCTTGCAAAGCTCAAGCGCGCTTTGGCCTTGCCACCGGAAACCCCTGTAGAAGAACGCCGTGCGGCATTCGAAGCCTTGGCGGCCCCGGGTGCGCCGTTTCAGCCTTTGGCCGAGGAACAGCTGGCACTGATTGCAGCGGAAACCGGCAAACCGGAAGAAGCCGTTGCGATCCTTCAGGGGCTGCTGGATTCAGCGAAAATCACACCGGGCTTGCAACGACGCGCCGCAGAGTTGATTGTGGCATTGGGCGGCGAGCTTGCGGATACGCAGTAAAATACGGGCGCAGCCCGAGACAGACCAATTGACCGCGCGCAGAACAGCGCGGCAGAGTAGTACGAGAGAGGGTCAGCAGGGGCTATGGGCGTGAAATTTTCCAAGACTTCACTGACGGGCGTGGCGATCTGCGCATTGCTGGCGCTAGGCGCATGTGGCGAAGACGAGCTGGTGTTGGATGGCGAACGCTACGACGTCCGCGCCCCGCTTCCGGGCGCTGACGGTGCCGCTGGTGTCGACGGCGGCGGTGACGTGAACCTGACCAAAGCCTTCAACGCGCCTGCGCAAGCGAACCATGCCAGCTGGACGCATCGCGGCGGCAGCAACTCCCATAAAGTTTCGCATCCGGCGCTGAATGCCAATTTGACCCCCATCTGGACGGCCAATATCGGCAAAGGCAACAGCCGCAAAACGCGGATCACAGCCGATCCGGTGGTTGCGGGCGGTCGTATTTTCACCATGGACAGCGCGTCGACCGTGGTTGCCACCGGCTCTGACGGTGCAGCCCTATGGAGCCGTGCGCTGATCCCTTCGACGGACAAGGACGGCGACGCCACTGGCGGCGGGCTGGCCTTTGCGGACGGCACGATTTACGCGACGACCGGATTCGGGGAACTGTTCGCCATCGAGGCCACCTCGGGTGCGGTTAAGTGGCGGCAGAAACTTGACGCGCCGCTAACCTCTGCCCCGACGGTCGAGGGTGGATTGGTCTACGTGGTGAGCCGCGACAGCCAAGCCTGGGCGTTGGACACGACGCATGGTCGCATCAAGTGGCAACTGCCCGGAACGCCGTCTAACGCGGCAATCAGCGGCGGGGCAGGTCCCGCCATCGCACCGCGACTGGTGGTGTTCCCGTTCAGCTCTGGCGAGCTGGCAGGGGCGCTGAAGAAATCCGGCATCCGCGTGTGGGGCTCGTCTGTGGCGGGCAAGCGCAAGGGTGTGGCTTACGCGACGATCTCGGACGTGACCGGTGATCCGGTTATCGTTGACGGTGTGATCTATGCGGCGAACCAGTCCGGACGCGTCGTGGCAATGAAAGCGTCCTCGGGCGAGCGCATCTGGACGGCCCGCGAAGGCTCTTACTCACCGGTCTGGCCGTCGGGCGACAGCGTGTTCCTCGTCTCGGACCAAAACGAATTGCTGCGTCTCGACCGCGCAACGGGCGAGCGTATCTGGGGCACCGAGTTGCCGTATTACACAGCGCGGAAGTTGCGCAAACGGGACGAAATTTACGCGCATTTCGGGCCAATTCTTGCGGGTGGCCGCCTTGTCGTGGCCTCTGGTGACGGCCAAATCCGCAGCTATGACCCGGCATCGGGCGCGCTGATCGGCACGACAGCCCTCAAAGGCGGCGCCGCCTCTGCACCGGTTGTTGTGAACGGCACGCTCTACGTCATGACGGGCAAGGGACAACTCGCCGCTTTCCGTTGACGCCGTTTGCCTGTATGACGCGCCTCTGACCGACCTTCGGAGCTATTGTCATGTCTTTCACCCTCGCCATTGTGGGCCGTCCCAATGTGGGCAAATCCACGCTGTTCAACCGTCTGGTGGGCAAGCGTCTGGCGCTGGTCGATGACCAACCCGGCGTCACCCGCGACCTGCGCGAAGGCGCTGCGCGGCTGGGGGATTTGAAGTTCACCATCATCGACACCGCTGGCTTGGAAATGGCCACGGACGAGTCGCTGCAAGGCCGGATGCGGATGCTTACCGAGCGCGCGGTGGAGATGGCAGATGCGTGCCTGTTCCTGATCGACGCCCGTGCGGGTGTTTTGCCCGCTGACGAGATTTTCGCCGACATCCTGCGCAAAAAGAATGCGCAGGTGATTTTGGCTGCGAACAAAGCCGAAGGGAAGGCGGGAGAGGCGGGCTTGATGGAAGCCTATTCCTTGGGGCTGGGCGAGCCGTTGGGCCTGTCTGCCGAGCACGGCGAAGGCATGGCCGATCTGGCCTATGTGTTGCGTCCAATGATTGATCTGGCCGAGAAAGAGCATGTCGACTACATCCCTGAAGTCGACATTGATCTGACCGACACAGACGAAGAACATGACGAAGACGAGGTGGTTGAATATATCCCGCCAACCCCTTCAAAACCTTTGCAAATTGCGGTTGTTGGCCGTCCGAATGCGGGCAAGTCGACACTGATCAACAAGATCATCGGCGAGGAGCGTTTGCTGACTGGCCCCGAGGCTGGAATTACCCGTGACGCGATTTCCGTGATGACCGACTGGTCCGGCACTCCGATGCGGATTTTCGACACGGCGGGAATGCGTAAGAAGGCAAAAATTCAAGACAAGCTGGAGAAGCTGTCCGTGTCCGACGGGCTGCGCGCGGTGAAATTCGCCGAAGTTGTTGTGGTGCTTCTGGACGTGGATATCCCGTTCGAACAGCAGGATTTGCGCATCGCCGATCTGGCCGAGCGCGAGGGTCGTGCGGTTGTGCTGGCCGTGAACAAATGGGATTTGGAAGGCGACAAGCAGGACAAGCTCAAACAGCTTAAAGAGCAGTTCGGGCGACTGTTGCCACAACTGCGCGGCGCGCCGTTGATCACCGTTTCTGCACTAACCGGAAGAGGGCTGGAGCGCCTGCACGACGCCATTCTCGAAGCGCACCAAGTCTGGAACCGCCGTGTCAGCACGTCGGCGCTGAACCGCTGGTTGGTCGGGATGCTGGAGCAACATCCACCGCCCGCACCGCAGGGCAAACGCATCAAGCTGCGCTACATGACGCAAGTGAAAGCCCGCCCACCGGGATTCGTTGTGATGGCCTCGCATCCTGATCTGCTGCCAGCGAGCTATTCGCGCTATCTGGTGAACGGCCTGCGTGAAGACTTCGACATGCCCGGCACACCGATCCGCCTGTTCATGCGCTCGCAGAACGAGGACAACCCTTTCAAGGGACGCAAGAAAGCGCCACCGTCCAAGTTGCGCAAGCATATCGACGGGCGCAAGAAGTAGGTTTGAAAAGCCAGAACCGCCGCTGGGTTGCGGCGGTTCTTGGAAGCCTCTCACCTGCTATATGTTAAGAGGGTTTTCCTGGAATTAGAGCAGGACGGACTGGCTTCTACCGATACTCATAGCACAATTTTTGCTGAGTCGCAGCTATAGAGTTCTAAAACTCGCCGCCGCCTTCGCCTGCGCCGTCCTGCCAAGGTTTGATCAGGTTGCCAAAGCGGGTGAAACGACCCTCGAATGACAGCTCGACGGAGCCGATAGGACCGTGGCGTTGCTTGCCGATGATGACTTCAGCTTTGCCGTGGCAATGCGACATTTCGTTTTGCCAGTTCGCCATTTTCTCAAGCTCGTGGTCGGCGGGCTTCTCGCGTTCTTTGTAGTATTCCTCGCGGTACACGAACATCACCACATCCGCGTCCTGCTCGATCGAGCCGGATTCACGCAGATCAGAGAGCTGCGGACGCTTGTCTTCGCGGCTTTCCACGTTCCGCGACAACTGCGAAAGCGCGATCACGGGGATGTCGAGTTCCTTGGCGATGGCTTTCAGACCTTGGGTAATCTCCGACACCTCGTTCACGCGGCTGTCTTTGGCTGTCGCAGGGCGCACAAGCTGCAAGTAGTCGATGATCAGCACGTCCAGACCATGCGTTCGCTTCAAGCGTCGCGCGCGGGCGGCAAGCTGGGAGATGGGCAGGGCAGGCGTGTCGTCGATGAACAGCGGGCAGGATTCCAAGGACTTGGCGGCCTCAACGAAACGGCGGAATTCGGTCTCGTTCATGTCACCACGGCGGATTTGCTCGGACGGCACTTCGGCAGCCTCGGACAGTACACGGGCGGCCAACTGTTCGGCGCTCATCTCCAGCGAGAAGAACCCAACGGAGCCGCCTTCGATCGCCCCTTCGGAGCCGTCATGTGTGACGCCTTTCTTATAGGCCTTCGCCACGTTGAACGCGATGTTGGTGGCCAGCGAGGTTTTCCCCATAGAAGGGCGTCCGGCGAGGATCAGAAGGTCGGAGCGGTGCAGCCCGCCCAGCTTCTTGTCCATGTCGATCAAACCAGTGGAGACACCCGCAAGCCCGCCTTCGCGTTGGTAGGCGGCGTTCGCGACCTCGACCGCGTCAGTCACGGCTTTCAGGAAGCTTTGGAAGCCGCTTTCGGTCTGGCCAGCCTCGGCCAGTGCATAGAGCCGCTGCTCCGCGTCAACGATCTGGCTGCGCGGGTCGCTTTCGGTTTCGACCTTGCCCGCTTTCAAGGCAATTTCCTGCCCCAATTCGATCAACTCGCGGCGGATCGCGAGGTCATAGATCATTTGTGCGTAGTCGCGGGCGGCAAAGGCCGAGATCGACGCGCCTTGCAGACGAACTAGATAGGCAGGACCACCCAGCTCTTGCAGACCTTCATCGTCTTCAAAATAGGGCTTCAGCGTGACGGGGGAAACGAGCAGGTTCTTGTGAATACGCGCGGCAGAGGTCTCGTAGATGCGGCGGTGGACCGGGTCGAAGAAGTGCTCCGCAGAGATCACCGAGGCGACGCGGTCGAACACGTCGTTATTGGTCAGGATCGCGCCCAACAACTGTTGCTCTGCTTCGATATTGTGGGGCAACGCCCCGCCCGCATCCACATGCACAGATGCGCCTGGCCCCGCACCCGGTGCCGTACTCAGATCATTCATTACAGTCCCCTTGTCCCTGGATAAGACCAATGACGGATCACGGGAGTCGGATCAATCTGGATATCCTGTGGGTAACTCATGATTGGCATTTTAAGGGTGCATATTGCGACGTCAGGGTCGCATTCGTCAACATGTGGGAAATAAATCTGGTCTTGACCGATTATCTTAACGTAAGGGCAACCTTACGGGCGACTGATAAATGCAATTTGGCGCGCTGGCAAAAACCCGCGCGCCAAATTGCGATTCGTCAGCCATGCGTTGCTTGCCATCCGGCAGGGTCGCGCAGGAATTTTTCGACCTCGGCCAAGGTCTCCGGATCGAAAGATTGCTGTTCCTTGGCGACCGCTAGCACGTCCCACCACGTGCACAGGCAGTGCAAGGTAATGCCGTGGCCGTCGAGCACCTCGCGGGTGTTGGGGAAGATGTCGTAGAAGAATATCAGGGCCGTGTGCGAACAGGTGGCGCCGGTTTCGCGGATCGCTTCGACGAAGCTTATCTTGGAGCCGCCATCGGTGGTCATATCCTCGACCAGCAGGACGCGCTCGCCCTCTTTCATCACGCCCTCGATGCGGGCATTGCGACCGTAGCCTTTAGGTTTCTTGCGCACATAGGTCATGGGCAGGCCCAGACGTTCGGCCATCAGCGCGCCGAAGGGGATGCCGGCCGTCTCGCCGCCCGCGACATTGTCGAACGCCTCGAACCCCGCATCACGCATGACGGTGCAGGCAAGGAAATCCATTAGCGTTGCGCGGATGCGCGGGAAGGAGATCAGCTTGCGACAATCGACATAGGTCGGGGCTTTCTTGCCGGAGGAATGGGTGAATGGCTCTCGGGCGTTGAAATGGACCGCGCCAACCTCCAGCAGCATCGAGGCAGTCAGGCGGGCGATTTCTTCGCGGCTGGGATAGGTGGTCGGGATCATATGAGCGGTCCTTGTGGCGTAGGTCGGAGCCTCCGGCGGAGGTATTTTTGAAGCAATGATAGGTTAGGTGACGCGCCAATGCAGCGCCATTTGAGGGTCGAACACGGTGACATCGCCCTGAGGCGTTTTGATGTGGTCGGGATAGGTGACGGGGTCGCCTTTGGTCAGGGTGATCTTGTCGGGGTTCGGGGCCAGGCCGTAGAAGGCAGGGCCATGTAGCGAGGCAAAGCCTTCGAGCTTGTCGAGGGCACCGTCCTGTTCGAATACCTCCGCGAGGATCGACAGAGTGTTGGTCGCGGTGAAACAGCCCGCGCAGCCGCAGGGCAGCAGCTTGTTGGCATCTGTATGGGGGGCGCTGTCTGTGCCCAGAAAGAAACTTTTATCGCCGGAGGTCGCGGCTGCGCGAAGGGCGAGGCGATGCTCCTCGCGCTTGGCCACGGGAAGGCAATAGTAGTGCGGCTTGATGCCGCCCGCGAGGATGTGGTTGCGGTTGATGACGAGGTGATGCGTGGTGATGGTTGCGGCCAGATCATCGCCACCCTCGCGCGCATAATCCGCGCCTTGCTTGGTGGTGATGTGTTCCATCACCACGCGCAGGCCCGGAACCGAGCGGCGGATCGGGTCGAGCACAGTGTCAATGAACACTGCTTCGCGGTCAAAAATGTCGACTTCAGGGTTGGTGACCTCGCCATGCACGCATAGCGGCAAGCCGATTTGCGCCATGTTTTCAAGAACGCGTTGCACCTTGGAGAAATCCGCCACGCCGGAGGCAGAGTTGGTTGTGGCACCAGCCGGATAGAGTTTGACCGCGTGGATCAGCCCGATCTCGGCGGCGGCGCGCAGGTCTTTGACGTCAGTTTCCTCGGTCAGATAGAGCGTCATCAGGGGCTGGAATTTCGAGTTGTCAGGTTTGGCCGCCATGATCCGGTCGCGATACTCGGCGGCATCCTTGGCGGTGACCACGGGGGGCACGAGGTTCGGCATAATAATCGCGCGACCGAAATGGCGCGCGGTCTCTGGCAACACGGCCTTGAGCATATCCCCGTCGCGCAGGTGTAAGTGCCAGTCGTCCGGGCGGGTCAGGGTTAAGCTGGTCATAGGTCGCACCTCATATCGTTGGCGGTGATTAGCGCTTTGACAGCCGCAAGGCCAGAGGGCGCAGGGCAATTGGGGCAAAAAGCGCTGCTGCGATAAGCGGGAAGCGGCGAGACGGGCGCGGTGCGCATTTTACACAGGGCAAGGCCATCCGAGTATGTTAACCAAAGTGAAATAAATCCAATGACACACGTTATGAGGCGAATAATGAAGCGAGCAGCACTGATTTTGGCCGTTCTGGCCGCCTGTACCCCCAAGATATACGACACAGCCGACGTGGCCGAACGCAGCGCGGCCGATGTCGCGTCCTGCCAGTTTATCGGGACGGTGCGCGGGATTCCTGCGGTCTTTGGTCCGTTAAAGGATATTGGCCTGAAGGATGCGCGTCGCGCGGCCAAAGTGAAGGCCAAAGAGGTTGGCGGCAACACGGTTGTGTTCGAGCCAATCCCCGAAGGGGCTGAAGTCTATGATGTGCCAGCCAAGGTTTATGCCTGCTAGGACAGGCGATGCCTTAGGGTTGCGTGTGTTGCAATGCGGGATTGCCCGATTGTCGGTCGTGCCGGAGGGTGCCAGCTCCTATATCTGACGCAAGGCAAGCGTTTAGGCTTGGATGCAGACGGAGATGGACATGGCCTATATCAGCCAAACTCAACCAATCGCACTTTTCGAGCGTATCAGTGATTTCTTCGCGTCCTTGCTAAGTGCAGTAGATGTGGCGGCGAGCGCCAACACCCGTATCCGCGAGATGGAACATTTAAACGCACGATCCGATGCCCAACTTGAAAAAATGGGGCTGCGCCGCGAAGACATTGCGCGGCATGTTTTTCGGGATATTTACGACTTTTAACAGAGGCTAAGGCGATCAGCGTCTTGTCTTTATCGAATAAAAAAGGGCGCAGAAAGCGCCCTTCTTCTTCATCACATGTAATTTCGCAACCTTATGACGTGTTTTGCAAACGGCGGCGCTTTTTGAAGGCACTGGCGAAACGCTCGGCCCGTTTTTCGTTTCCGCGATCGGTGAGATACCCTTCCATAGCTTGGCGGTATAGATAGATATCCTTGCGGGCGCGAATGGCGCGGTAGAAGTCCAGCTCGCTCAACGTACCCTCGACAGCGCCTTCCATCACGTCTTTCAAGACGTTCATCCGGCTGAGAACCAACGCTGATTTATGGCCCAAGCCCGCTCCTTTCAGGTGGACGAGGTTCCGGCCCTTCAGGCGTTCGACATGTTTGCGGTCGCCTTCGTGGAACTGGTCATAGATCAGGTAAACTTGAGACGCAGATTTGGTTTGTTTGGAGGCGTCCGAATAGGGCAGGCCCCAATCAGCGGCGCGACCTTTGGCAAAACGGCCTTCCCACGGGACTTTGGCCGCATCGAGCGTGGTTTGCGGAGAGAAAGCAACCACCGTGGCGCCGGGGGCCAGCGACGAAAACGTCAACGCGCCGAATGCGCCCATCGACGTGCCGACAAATGCCACTTTCTTGAACCCGGAAAAGAACCCTTCGTCGCGCAACCCTTCGAGATGCGCGATCAATCCCTCGTCACGAAACCACGTGGGCTCCTGAGCGTAGATTCCAAGATGGGAATACTCGCGGTCGGCACAGAATTTTTGCGCCCACGGCTCGCGGGCATATGCGTCATTGCCGGCTTGCGAGAGGTTGTCGAAGGACACCACAAGTTGGTCTGTGTCACGCTCGACAAACGAGGCGGCGTAGCTGCCGTGGGAATGGAACCAACCACGCTTATCGCCGCCGGGATAGATCTCGCGGTACCATGTGGGCGGGGCGAGGGCTTCTTCCAACGCGTCATTGGCGGGGCTGGGGGTAGGGAGTTCTTCGGCTTCCGCAGCCAGTTCGGCCTCCTGCTTGCGGCGGGCTTGCAGGTTGCCCATGGCGGTCATCAGAGCCTCGGTTGCGGCGGCGCGGTCTGCCAGTTGGGTGGCAAGCTGGTCTTCGGTGCTTGCGCTGCTATCCTCGCCCTCAAGGTCTTCAGTTTGGAAAAAGTCTTTGCAATCAGGCATAAATCGCTTCACCAGGCGGCGGTTCTCGCGGGTGACTTGGTTCATCAATCCCAACCGTTCGCTGCGCGAGAACACATCGCGGGACTTGATGGTGCCGGGGTGGTTCAGGGCGATAAGTTCGCGGATGACCTCACGGGTGTTGAAGTCGGTACGCTCGCCCATCATGGATAAAAGTTCCGACATTTCTGCCGAGAAGGTCTTGTTCGAGAAGCCTTCCATAACCCGAAGGTCTCGGGTGATGGGCATGCCCAGATGATGCGCGAAGTCACGTACGACATCGCCGTCCACCAACCATTTGGGGCCAAAGGGGCGCACAATGATGTTCTCTTCACCAAACAAGTCGGCATAGGTGTTGAAGGTGTTGAGATAGTGCAGACGGCGTTTGGCGTCATCGAGGAAGGCTTGGCGATCCGGCGGGATGCGGCTGTTTTTCAACAGTTGCTTGTAGAGCGCCTCGAGATAGCTGTCCTGACGGCGAATGTAGCAAATAACCTTGGTGCGCTGCTTGAACTCGTCAGGGGCGGCGCCTGACAATTTGCGTGCGGTGTGCAGGTTGAACAACATCTCCGAGGAGGCAACTTGCGTGACGTCTGGCATGGCATCGGCTTCACGCAGCATGTCTTCCATCAGCTTGGTCGCGTTTCCGGTGCGGGCCGCGGCGGCCAGCTGGTTGTGCGCGATATGCGCTCGACCCGTGGACATGAAGTTCAATCGCCCCGTGTCGCGCAACGTGTCGGCGTTGTCGTTCAGAAAGTTCTGAAGTGATGTGGTCCCTGTTTTAGGTGACCCGATATGAAGCCATATCTTTCCCATGTGCCTTGCCCGCCTTGCCTGTTTTCGTCATTTGCGGCCCCCTCTTTTGCCGGGGGGCGTTATGCCACGCTCTTCCAAAAGCGCGTTTGCCGCATTGAGTTTGCGGCGAAACACCGGACCATTGCCGGTGCTCAGAACCCGCTCCGCCAGATAGGCGATGAGCAGGGGATGTTTGTCCTCGGGAATGCGCAGGATCAATTCGCGCAGGTAGCGGCGGAAATCGCGCCGCGCCCGAAGCATTTTGTAAAAACTGGTACGTGTCAGCGTGCCATCGACGCAGGCACCGACCACGGGCTTCAATAGACCCATCTGGATTAGGCCCGATGCGATGCGGTGGCCTTGGAACCGGCATTTCAGCTTGGTGATGTTTGGCCCGCGAAACAGGGCCGCGTGCATGGCGTCTGGCGGCTCCAACGGATCATATAAGATGAACACGTCTTTGGCCTTGGCCACCATGTCGGGGGCGTAGCCGTAGTCATTGTTGTAATTGCGCTTCCATGCTTTTTGGTAGCGCGTTTCCCAAGAGGCGACGTCGCGATCGAGCGTGGCCTGAGGGCTGATTGCAACCACCGTCGCCTTGGGGCAGGCGGCGGAAAATGCGCAGGCAGCATAGGCCCCCATGGACGCGCCGTAGAAAACGACGGTGTCGAACTGGGCAAAAAACTTCTCTTTCTTCAGACGGTTGAAGAAGGCGATGACGTCGTCGTCGCGGTACCACGTCCAGTCATGCGCCATCAGGCCAAGGATCGACCAGCCCTGCTTTTGCACGAAGTCAAAGCCCCACGGCAGGCGATTGCCATGCTCGAACACGTGGTCAAGGTTCTCGAAGGTGACAATCAGCGTTTTGCCCGATTTGACGAACAAAGCAGTGTGATCTGCGCCAAGTTCTTCGAAAAATCCATGCTCCTCGCCCATGGCGCGCAACTCGGCATTCCACGCGTCGCGGTCCATCTCGTCGGTCGGGGCTTTGAGATCGATGACATCACTCATGCGGCAACTCGTTTGCGCAGTCCCGGGAACAGGTCGAGTGAGGGCGAAATGGCTTCGAACAATGCGCGTCCGGTTTCGGTTTCCATCAGTATCTGGATTTGGTCACGGTGCCATTGCACGGCGCGGTCATGCAGACGTCCCAACTTGGCATCACCGACGAGGTCGTCGTAAATGTCTTTCATCCCCCCCAGTTTTGGCTGGATTGTCGCGTCATAGGCCTCGTTGCGGTTCATATCCTCCCAGTAATCGGCCCCGCGTAAACCTTCGCCGAAGGCACGACCGCGGGCTGATTTGAGCAGGAAGCTTTCGCGTGTACGCACTGCGTAATGGTTGATCTGGCCCAGCTCGTAGCTAATGGTCTCGCGGTTCAGGCGCCAACTGCTGCTATGATAGCTTTCGGGCAAAGGGGTGCCTGCGGGACCCGTCCAGTTCAACGCATCCCAGTCGTTATTTGGCACCGATTTTGGGCGGTGGCAGCCGACAAGCTCCACCGCGTCGGTACGATGGATCGACTTGATCCCCCAAGCCTGTGCAGGGCTGGGGCAATGCTGGGGTGCGCAACGGCGCAGGGTTTCAGTGAGAAAGCCGTCATGGAAAGACGTCACATCAGCGCTGCCGAATAACCGCCAGGCCAGTGAAATGCACTTGGCGTCAGGGGCGGCTGCGGTCAGGTCGGTGATCTGGCCTTGGCCCGCATGGATGTTCACGAACTCGTCGGCGTCGATGACCGCAACCCAGTCGTGATCCTTGTAGACCTGTTCCTTGGTGGATTTGCGGAAGGCGCGCACCTGATGAGAGGCGCGGGCACCCTCGCGGGCCGGATTGCGGCGATGGGTGACAAGGCCCATATTTTCCAGACGGCGGAGAATTTTCTCGGTGCCGTCTTCACAGTCGTTTGTGTAGACCAGAAAGTGGTTAAACCCGATCGACAAATGATAGGCGACCCACTCAAGAATGTAGGGGCCTTCGTTCTTCATACATGTCAGGATCAGGTGCTTTTGGCTCATCGTTTTTGCACCACCAGCACTTGGTCGCGTTTGTCTTTGTGCCATTGGGCCTGAAAGATGAAGCAGCCTGAAATGTCGGCGCGAAAGCCGTTCAAGACGTCTTGGATATCTGTGTCAGGATGGGCGAAGCCACCTTCGCGCAGATAGCCTTGGAACAAGACCGCGGTGCGAGGGTAGCCGGAGTTTTCCAGCGCCTTGGGCTGAAACCGCAAATCCTCGACGATATAAAGCCCGCCGGATTTTACTTTTGGAAACAGTGCGGTAAAGGCGTGTTGTTGATGGTGCGACGCATGGGTGGCGTCATCGAGCACAACATCGAACGGGTCAGATTTGGCAGTCGCGCGATCCAATGTTTCGACGCTGTCGGACGTCGCGCGGACGGTCTTGAGGCGAGCATCTTTCTTGCCTGTATAAGCCTCCGCGTCGATGCCCGTCAGCTTGGCTTTGGACAGGTACTCCAACCACATCTCGACCGCCGCAGGCTCGCGCAGGCCAAGCAGCCCCATGTGAATGGCGCGGCCACGCAGGGGGCTGAACAGCATCTGGTAGAGTTCCGTGAAACGGTGCTTGCCGGAGCCTTGGTCCAAGCCGCGCTCATCCGCCAGATCAGTCAGGTTCACGATGCCGCGCCCTTTGCGGTCGACATTCGTGACCTCGGGGATTGCCGTGCCGGGGATCATCTTCGGCTCTTTCGGCCGATGCGGGTTGGACTTGGGCAAAGGCGCATCCGACGGCACGATCTTGTGCTTCTTGATCAGCTTGCCGATCAGACTGTCCGGATGCGGTTCGCCATTTTCGCGCTCGATGATGCGCATACGCATCCGGCGACCCCAGAAATGGATCGAGAGCGTGTTGTCGGTGATATAGTGGCTCAGGTCCATGTTCGGCTTCAGCATCATCCGACGCTTTTTGAAGCTGATCGGGAACAAGGCCTCGATCGGCATGGCGTATTTGTGTTCGCCGGTTTTGTGCAGGAAGTGGGTCAGGGCTTGCGGGCCCCAGACACCCCAGGACTGTTCTCCGACATGGACCGGATCGCCAGCTTCCTTCTTGGCACGCATTTCGGCCTTCAGGTCTTCGGAAAACCAATCGGGAATGGCGTATTCGTCGGACGTGAAGTCGATCAGTCCGGCAAGCGTTTCGCTGTCAGCAGGCAATCCCACCACACCGTTGTTGATATGATGCGCGCTTTCCCAGCCGTGGAAATGTCCGTTGGGGGTTGTAAATCGTTTCACACAATAGGCGTCGGTGTCGGCCCAGATCTGGTCGTCAGTCTTGGCCAGCATGTTGTAGCGCCACTTATCCGCCTGCGGGGCGGGAGAGCCTGTGCGTTTATGCGCGATCACATTGCCAAGCGGCATGATCTCGTTGGCGTCGCAAATCTCGATGCCATCGGGAATATTGCCCACGTCGCCATAGGTATACATTTTCACATGATGGCCAGCGTCACGGAACGACACGGCGCAAAGCTGCTCCATGTAGGAAAGATTGCCGCCGATCCACAGCTGGGCAATTGCATAGTCTTTGGACACGTTTCTGCCTCTCGTGAGCGGAGTTAATCCCCGCCATCTCTTTATGATTGTTTCGATTCTCGCAAAGGAGGGGTTAAAACGCAAGGAAAACTGATTCGCTTCACGCGAATAACGGGTCGTAAGGGCAACAGGCGTCATATGAACATCACACTCGTCACAACCATGCGCAACGAAGGGCCGCATCTGCTGGAATGGATGGCCCATCACCGCGCTGCGGGGGTGAGCGACTTCCTTGTCTTCACCAACGATTGCGAAGACGGCACCGAAGCGCTTCTGGAGTTGCTCCCCGACGTGACACATGTGCCGTTGGATGAGGGCAAGAAACCTCCTCAGTGGCGGGCGCTGAAGGCAGCTTGGGACCATCCTGTTGTGGCCTCTGCGGACTGGGTTGCTTGTCTTGATTGCGACGAGTTTATCAATCTTGACGGTGGGTTATCTGATCTTCCTGATCTAATTTCCCAAGTGGATGCCGACATGATCTTGTTGCCGTGGCGCCTGTTCGGTCACTCGGGTCAGGCGGAGCTATCAGACGAACTCACGACCGAACGCTTCACGCGCGCAGCTCCCGAAAACCTGCTCTATCCGGCGATTGGGAGTTACTTCAAATCCCTGTTCCGACGCGACGGACCGTTCCGCCAGTTAGGCGTTCACCGGCCCAAGCAAAAGAATCCGGAGCGACATGGCTTGCCCCGGATTGTCGATGGCTCCGGCGCGCCCGTCCCTGACGCGGTGGCGTCGAATGAAGGGCAGATCATGCTTTGGGGGCAGCTGATTGCGCGCGGTTTGGTTCAGTTGAACCATTATTCGGTGCGGTCTGCGGCGGATTTTATGCTCAAGCGCGGTCGCGGACTACCCAACCATCAACAAAAACAGATTGATCTGACCTATTGGGTCGAGCGGAACTTCAACACTGTCGAAGACCTTTCGATTTCCCGTATGGCACCTGCGACCAAGGCCGAGATTGAAAAACTGCTGGCGTTGGACGGTGTGACGGATGCGCTGGCGGCTTGCCGTGCATGGCATCGCGCGCGGTTTGATGGGGTAATGCAAGACCCTGACGAGTTGAAGCTTTTTGGCCGCTTGTTGCTGGCAGAGGGTGCCGCGCATTTGCCGGAAGCGGTGGCGCTTGATCTGGTCAGGCGTTATGGACAGGTCCATGGCGCAAACTGATATCTACCAAAAACGCGAACTGAATGTTGTTGAAGATCAAGGCATTGTGGCTCTTGATTGTATCGGCTGGGAAGACCCCATCGGGGGTATGGGGCTTCGGGTGTTTTTCAAAACCGGAACGCCTTTGGAGGCATTCGAGCCAGAACCCCGCGAGGGTTGCGCGACGATCAGCGAAGCCCGTGTGATTAATGGCGGGCCAATGCTTGTCGGCGTGGCGGCAGAGCCGTCTACACAGGTCACGATCGCGCTGAAAGAGGGGTCGTTGATACTGCCGGTGCAGCAGCCGGAAACCGATTTGTTCGAGGACATGAATGTCTGCATGGTCGAGCGGAATGGCGAGTCCATCGCTGTGATCGAGGATTGGTTGCGGTACCATATGGCGGGGCATGGGCTTGAAGCACTCCTTGTCATAGATCGCGAAAAACCCAAATTTGAGAAAGGCTTCGAGGATAAACTTAAAGCACTCGTGTCAAAGCTGGAATTGAAACGTCTTGTGCATGTGAAGTCGTCCGTACCGCTTGGGGATGCAACGCTTCCGTCCGCCTCACACCCGTTCAATGCTCCTGATGCACCGGGTAAGGACCGGATGGAGGATTTGCCACAAGAGCCGCAAACCTCGCCCATGGCCGAGTTATCGCTGTATGAATGGGCCAAGTGGCGCTTTTTGGGGCGTGCGCGGGCGGTGATGAATATCGACCTGACGGATATTCTGGCGCCGGAAAACAAGCCGTTCGACGCGGTTCACGAAACCTCGGCGGGGGTTATCCAGCTTATCGGGCAGCGCATCTATCCGTGGCGGGTCCGGCCCAAGAAGAAGCCGACTTTCGGGGATCATATCTGTCGCCAGTTTGACAATCCTCGTGCCAACCGCCGCTGGTGCATCGCGCCGTCCCGCTTGGGCAGTGACAAAGTTTGGCGCTTCGTGCGGATCGTTGATGCCGAGCCGCAACCGGATGAAATCATGACCTTTACGCGGGCGATGGCGATCCGGCATCCGGATAGCTCGGCCGCGGAGTTGGTGCCGAAATCGTCGCTGATCGAAGACGAGCATTTACTGGCGTTGGCGCAAGATGTCTGGGAGCACAAGCCCGTGCGCCCCCCCGAAAGCAAGATGGAAGAACCCGCAGGCAAGGCCATTGATGGCGGACGGACGGTCATCGTGACCTGTATGAAAAACGAAGGGCCATTTATCCTTGAATGGATCGCCTATCACCGCGCCATCGGTGTTGATGACTTCCTTGTTTACACCAATGACTGCAACGACGGCACGGACGAGCTTTTGGACTTGCTCCAAGAACGCGGCATTCTGCAACGACGTGATAACAAATTTGCGGGCACTGACCTGAAGCCTCAGCACTGGGCGCTGGATGCCGCTGACAATGAAAAGGTGTTCAAGAACGCGGGTTGGGCGATTTCGATGGATGTGGATGAGTTCATCAACATCCATGTGGGCGAGGGCAAGCTGGACGATTTGTATAAGGCCGTCGGCGACGCCAACATGATTTCGCTGACCTGGCGGCTGTTTGGCAATGCGGATGTGCATGAATACAAAGACGAATTCCTGATCACACAGTTTACGCAATGTGCGCCAGAGCTATGCCGAAAACCGCATCAGGCATGGGGCTTCAAGACCCTGTTCCGCAATATCGGCATCTACAAGAAGATGGGTGTCCACCGACCAAAAGGGCTGAAGCCTGACTTGTGGGACAAGATCAAATGGGTGAACGGGTCCGGCAAGCCGATGCCGAAGAAACTGATCCGCAACGGCTGGCGTTCGACCACGGACAGCTACGGGTATGATCTGGTGACACTAAACCACTACGCGGTGCGCTCTGCCGAGAGCTTTCTGGTCAAGCGTGACCGTGGGCGGGTGAACCATGTCGATCGGGATCAAGGTTTAAGTTATTGGTTTCGCATGAATAACAACTGGGAAAAGAATACCTCTGCTCAGACTAAACTGCCGCTGCTGCAAGCCGAGTTTAACCGCCTGATGGCCGATCCCGAGCTGCGCGCGGCGCATGAATACTCGGTCGCCAAGCACCGCGAAAAGATCGAGGAGCTGAAAGCCACGGAGAACTATTCCAACTTCTACAAGGACCTGACCGGCCCGCGGATGGAGCGACTGGCGCGGATGCACAATTATTTCGGGGCAAATGTGTTTCTCGCCGGTCCCGATGTGATCCCTGACGAGGTGGCGCTCAAAGACGACATCCCCGAGGATTTCTTCTTCACCGTCGAAAAGGTCAAAACGACGCATTAGTGCCTGAGCGTTTTTGTAGGCCATCCCTTCCCATCATCAGCCTGCGATTGTAGAGACGGGGTGCAATGTTGAAGCTTAACCGTCCCCGTCAGACCATCACCGGTCCCAAAAGCCTGCGCCGCGCGGCGGTTGTGCTGGCGACCGTGTGCCTGCTGCCAATGATCGCCGTGGCCTTGGCCGCGTTGACCGGAGGAAGCGAGACGCTGGAGCATCTCGCGGATACGGTGTTGGGGCGTTATACGGCCACCACAGCATTGCTGGTGTTGATGGTGTCCATCGGGACGCTGATGATCGGCACGGGTGCCGCGTGGCTGGTAACCATGACGGAGTTTCCCGGTCGCAAACTGCTCGAGATCGCACTGGTCATCCCCTTGGCCTTTCCGGCCTACGTGCTGGCCTATGCCTACACCCATTTGCTAGACCACCCCGGCATCGTGCAATCTACGCTGCGCGATGTGACCGGCTGGGGTGCGCGGGATTACTGGTTCCCTGAAATACGCTCTTTGGGCGGGGCGGCGGTCATGTTGATCTTGGTGCTATACCCCTATGTTTACCTGCTGGCGCGGGCCGCGTTCTTGCAACAAAGTGCGACGTCCTTTCTGGCCGCACGCGCCTTGGGCAAGACGCCGTGGCAGGCCTTTCTGCGCGTCTCCATTCCCATGGCGCGGCCTGCGATTGCATCAGGGGTTTTGCTGGCGGTGATGGAGACGATTGCCGATTTCGGTACCGTTGCCTATTTCGGCGTGCAAACCTTCGCGACGGGTATCTATACAAGCTGGTTCTCGCTAGGGGATCGGGCAGGGGCGGCGCAACTGGCGCTTGGCATCTTGATGGTGGCCCTTGTTCTGGCGGTGCTGGAACGGTCCAGTCGCGGGCGGGCGAAATACCACGACAGCTCCAAACGCCAAGAGCCGATGGCCGCAATCGAGCTGGAAGGCTGGGCAAAATGGGGCGCGATGGCGCTGTGCGCAATTCCGGTGATCTTTGGCTGGGTTGTGCCGGGTGTGGCCTTGTTGATCATGGGATTTGGCAGTGAGCAAAACCTGTTCTCGCCACGCTATATGTCGTTCGCTTTGAATTCGATCACGCTGGCGATGATTGCGGCCTTCGTGACTCTCGCCGCGGCGGTGACGCTTGGGTATTTGCAGCGCCTTGATGACGGGTTGTTGTCGCGTTTGTCCACGTCGATTGCCCGCTTGGGCTACGCCGTGCCCGGCGGAGTGATTGCAGTGGGTCTGATGGTGCCCTTCGCCAATTTCGACAACGCGCTGGATGCGTGGATGCGGGCGACGTTCGATATCTCGACCGGCTTGCTGATCACTGGCTCCATCTGGTTGCTGATTGCGGCCTATATGATCCGTTTTCTTGCCGCGGCTTTGGGCGCTTATGAGGGTGGGCAGGTGGCGGTGAATGCGAATATGGACATGGCGTCGCGGGCTTTGGGGCAGACGGCGTTTGGCACCCTGCGGCGCGTGCATTTCCCGATTTTGCGGCCCAGCCTGTTGACGGCGCTTTTGATCGTGTTTGTGGACGTGATGAAGGAACTTCCCGCAACATTGATCCTACGCCCGTTCAACTATGACACGCTGGCGGTGCAGGCGTATCGCTTGGCCTCGGACGAGCGGTTGGAGGGGGCGGCAGTACCGTCTTTAGTGATCGTCGCCATCGGGCTGCTGCCCGTCATCCTGATCTGCCGCCAAGTCCGCCGCAAATAAAAAGGCGCGGAGGTTTCCCACCGCGCCTTTGAATATTAGAGTGGTTGGACTTATTCCCAGCCAACCTGATTGAATATCTCAAGTGCCACCGGCAGTTTAGTCGCCACGGCGGACAGATCCACCTCGTCAGCCTTGAATTCACCGAGCTTTTGAACAGCCGCGTTACCTTTGAAGCCCGCAACGACGGGGTATTCGTCATTGCCGTCAGCGAAGTAGCTCTGCGCTTGCTTGGAGACGAGGTATTCCATGAACTTCACCGCGTTGTCGCGGTTTGGTGCGTGTTTGGCGATGCCAGCGCCAGACAGGTTCACATGCGCGCCGTTGCCGTCTTGGTCAGGGAAGATCCAACCGATGCGCTCGATGTCAGCGGATACGCCGTCCACGTCGGTGCGGATCGCGCGGGCGAAGTAGTAGGTGTTGGAGACTGCGATGGCACATTCACCAGAGACGATGCCGCGCAATTGGTCGGTGTCACCTCCTTGGGGCGCGCGCGCCATGTTGTCGACAACGCCTTGCGCCCAAGCTTTGGCCGCTTCCTCGCCTTCATGCTCGACAATCGAGGCCAGCAGGGTCTGGTTGTAGGTGTTGGATGACGACCGGATGCACACCATGCCCTTATACGCAGGGTCTGCGAGGTCGGCGTAGGTGGCGGGCGGATTCGCCACGGCGGCCTTGTCGTAGAAGATGATGCGCGCACGCTGCGAGACGCCAAACCACTGGTTATCGCTGTCTTGCAGATTGGCAGGAACGGCGGCTTCCAGGATGTCGCTATCCACAGATTGCAGCACGCCCGCATCCTTTGCGCGTTTCAGGCGGGAGGTGTCGACGGTGATCAAAATATCAGCCGGAGAGTTCGCGCCTTCTGCCTTCATGCGGGTTAGCAGCTCGTCTGCTTTGCCTTCGATGCGGTTGATCGTGATGCCAGTGGCTTTGGTAAAGTCGGAGTAAAGGCGCTCGTCCGTGTCGTAGTGGCGAGCTGAATAGAGGTTCAGCTCCTCGGCGGCGAGTGCTGGCAGGGCTGCGCCAAAGGTGGCGGCCACGATTAACGGAAAGGTAACGGTAGGTTTGGTCATTTTTAGCGATCCAGTTTGGGTTGGTATTTCTTACTGTTTTGATTGGTTACTATATCTCGCGGAGGATGCAAGCGTTTCTGACTAAAAAGATCGGAAATAACATTTGACCGCTTAGAGAACGAAAAAGGGCGGCCAAACGACCGCCCCGTTCCAAACTCTAATGCTGTGTTCCTAGAAAAACGCCTGAAGCCCTGTGACTGCGCGGCCCAGAATCAGCGCGTGGACATCATGCGTGCCCTCGTAGGTGTTCACCGTTTCAAGATTCAGCATATGGCGCATGATCTGGTAATCTTCCTGAATGCCGTTGCCACCATGCATGTCCCGCGACATCCGTGCCATATCCAGCGCCTTGCCACAGTTGTTGCGTTTGACCAGGGAGATCATCTCGGGTGCAGCGCGGCCTTCGTCCATCAAGCGACCCACGCGCAAAGAGGCTTGCAGCCCCAGCGAAATCTCGGTCAACATATCCGCCAGCTTCTTTTGATAGAGCTGCGTTTGCGCCAGCGGTTTATTGAACTGCTTGCGATCGAGACCGTATTGACGCGCGGCGTGCATGCAGAACTCGGCGGCGCCAAGGACACCCCAAGAAATGCCATAGCGCGCACGGTTCAAACACCCGAACGGACCTTTCAGCCCCTCGACATTCGGCAGCAGCGCGTCTTCGCCGACAGCCACATCTTTCATTACGATCTCGCCGGTGGTGGAGGCGCGCAACGACAGCTTGCCGCCAATCTTCGGAGCGGACAGCCCGTCCATGCCTTTCTCCAGCACGAAGCCGCGTATCTTGCCACCATGGGCCTCGGATTTGGCCCAGACCACAAACACATCTGCAAAGGGGGAGTTTGAAATCCACATCTTCGCGCCGTTCAGCACATATCCGGTGTCGGTTTTCTTTGCGACGGTTTTCATCCCCGCGGGGTCGGAGCCCGCGTCGGGTTCAGTCAGGCCAAAGCAGCCGATCAGATCGCCCGACGCAAGGCCCGGTAAATATTTCTTGCGCTGTTCTTCGGAGCCATAGGCATAAATCGGGTACATCACCAAAGAGGATTGCACCGACATCATCGAGCGATACCCCGAATCCACCCGCTCGATCTCGCGGGCCACCAGCCCATAGGTCACATAGGACGCGCCCAAGCCGCCGTATTGCTCTGGCACTGTCAGGCCCAACAATCCCGCAGCCCCCATGGCTTTGAACATTCCGGGATCAACGGTCTCATCGCGGTAGGCGGCTATCACCTTCGGGGCCAGTTCGGTGTCAGCGAAACTACGGGCCGCGTCGCGCAACATGCGCTCGTCCTCGGTCAATTGGTCCTCAAGGCGGAACGGGTCTTCCCAGTCGAAACGCGCCATGTCGGGGGCGTCTTTTGCGGAAATTTGGGTGGTGACGTTCATGGGGCAACTCCAAATGCAGCGTTTGCCTTAGACTATAGTCGCGCTTGGTGGGGGGCAATGCTTGACGGCGGTGATCCTAGATGCAGCTATGTCGCAGGAAGGAGCCCCGCATGATCCAAATACCCCAGTCCATCGACGAGACGATCGAACTGTTGGCAAAGCAGGACTATATTTGCGGCAGGGCCTTGGCCACGGTGGTGTTCCTTTCGCTCAAATTGGGGCGCCCGATGTTTCTGGAAGGCGAGGCGGGGACGGGCAAGACCGAGATTGCCAAAGCCATCGCCGCCGCGTTGGGGCGTCGTCTGATCCGGCTGCAATGCTACGAGGGGCTTGATGCGTCCTCGGCCGTCTACGAATGGAATTTCCCCGCGCAAATGGTCGCCATCCGCACGGCGGAGGCGACAGGCGCCACGGACCGCGATGCCTTGCAGACAGAGCTATTCTCTGACGACTACCTAACCGCACGCCCGCTTCTGGAGGCGTTGCAGCCACAAGAAGGTGGCCCGCCGGTTCTGCTCATTGACGAGCTGGACCGCACGGACGCCCCGTTTGAGGCATTCCTGATGGAGGCCTTGTCGGATTTCCAAGTCACCATCCCGGAGCTGGGCACCATCAAAGCCGCAGAGCCCCCGATCGTCATCCTGACCTCGAACCGCACCCGCGAAGTCCACGACGCTCTCAAGCGCCGCTGCTTGTATCATTGGGTGGACTATCCCGATTTCGATCGCGAAATGGCGATCCTCTATGCCCGCGCGCCCGAAGCCCAAGAGGCCCTGAGCCGCGAGATAGTCGGCTTCGTGCAACGCCTGCGCAAGGAGGACCTGTTCAAATCCCCCGGTGTGGCGGAAACCATCGACTGGGCCAAATGCCTGCTGGCGCTGGATGTCATCGCCATGAGTCCCGAAGTCATCGCCGACACCCTTGGCGCAATTTTGAAATACCAGGACGACATCCAGAAAATACAGGGCGCCGAGGCCAAGCGCATCCTGGAAGACCTGCGCGAAGAACTGGCATGAAACGGCACTTCCCTATCATTGCTTCAAAAATACCTAAGGGGTTTGGGGGCTGGCCCCCAATGCGCAACTGAATGTCTGCCTATCCGCCCCTTGATATCCCCGCCGACGGCAAACTCGCTGATAACATCACATGGTTCGCGCGCGCGCTGCGTGCGGCGGGGATTCCTGTCGGCTCCGGGCGCGTGATAGACGCCATCCGCGCGGTCGAGGCTGTCGGTTTTTCCCGCAAGCCTGATTTCTTCTACGTCTTGCAAGCGTGCTTCGTGTCGCGTCCCGAACATCGCACGATTTTCGCTCAGGTCTTTCGCTTGTTTTGGCGGGACCCGCGATATCTGGAGCACATGATCGCCGCCCTCAGCCCGATGATCCGCGGCGTCCAAGAGGAGCACAAAGCCAAGCCTGCTGAAAAACGTGCCGCCGAAGCCTTACTGGAAGGTGTCACACGGGAGATCCCGCGCGACGAAGAAGAGGGCGAGGAGACGGAGATCGAGATCGACGCGTCGCGCACCATGTCGGGCGAGGAACGGCTGCGCAGTCTCGACTTCGAGCTGATGAGCAATGCCGAAATGGCCGCCGCCAAACGCATGCTCGCGAAGCTGACGCTTCCGGTGATACCACTCGTCTCGCGGCGTACCAGATTGACCCGGAATGGCCATCTGATCGACGGACCTGCGACGCTGCGAGCGGCGATGCGACAAGGGGGGGACATGCAAGACTTCGCCTTGAAGGCGCGGCGCACGCGGTGGCCGAACCTCGTGACGCTGTGCGATATTTCGGGCTCCATGTCGCAATATTCCCGTGCGGTGCTGCACTTCCTGCATGCCGTCAGCAACGAAAAGGGCGCGGGCTGGGCCAAGGTCCATGCCTTCACCTTTGGCACGCAACTCACCAACATCACCCGCCATCTGGCCACGCGGGATGTCGATGCGGCGCTGGCCGCAGCGGGTGCGCAAGCGCAGGATTGGGAGGGTGGCACCAAGATCGGCACCTGTCTGCACCAGTTCAATCGCGACTGGTCGCGCAGGGTCATGGGCAATGGGGCGGTTGTGTTGCTGATCACCGATGGCTTGGACCGCGATGATCCCGATGCGCTTGCCCACGAGATGCGCCGCCTGCATCTGAGCGCCAGAAAGGTAATCTGGCTGAACCCGCTTTTGCGGTGGGAGGAGTTCGCCCCGAAGGCCCGGGGCATTAAAGCCATGCTGCCCCATGTCGACAGCTTTCGCGCCGGCCACAATATCGCGGCGCTGGAGGCCTTGGCCGAGGCCATTTCACGTCCCGATGATGTGGGCGAAAAGGCGCGCCTGATGGCGCTGCTTTAGCGCAAGGAGCGGGTCGATTGGAAAGATCAGCAAGGTCAAACTCAAGCGCAGCAACAATGGAGACCATCATGCGCTATACATCTTATGACCAGATTTTCGTCGACGCAGTGCGGGCAGGCGGCCCCGACGCCAATGGCCAAGCGGCGGAACGTGTCGTCAGCGACGGGCAAGGAAAACCCTGCCGATGCTGCCTTGATCAGGTGCCGGAGGGCGCGATCATGTTGATCCTTGCCGCGCGGCCCTTTCCAGAACCCCAGCCCTACGCAGAGTTGGGTCCGATCTTTCTTTGCGCAGAGGCTTGCACACCCTATCAAGGCGCAGAAGCCCCGCCGATCATGAGCACATCGCCGGACTACCTGCTCAAAGCCTATTCGCAAGACAGCCGAATTATTTACGGAACAGGCCAGATAACGCCCGCCGCGCAGGTGGAGCCCTACGCCTCCACGCTTTTCGAACGCGCCGATGTGGCTTACGTTGATGTGCGATCCAGCCGGAACAATTGCTTTTTGACAAGGATATATCGTGACGACTGACCTCAACGACATACCCGCCATAGCATTGAAATGGCATCGGGCCGGCACCGGCGCGGCTTTGGCAACGGTGGTCGAGACATGGGGCTCGGCCCCGCGCCCTGTGGGCTCGCAGCTGGCGATCTCGGGGCAGGGCGATATCATGGGGTCGGTCTCGGGCGGCTGCGTTGAAGGGGCCGTCGTGGTTGAAGCGATGGACGCCTTGGACGACGGCACGCCGCGATTGCTGGAATACGGTGTTTCTGACGACGAGGCCTTCGCCGTGGGCTTGGCCTGTGGCGGCACCATCCGCGTGTTGGTCGAGCCTGTCGGGGCGGCGATCCCCGAGGACTTGTTGGCCAAGTTGGTGGAGGCCCGCGCGGCGTCCAGGCCGGTTGCCTACACCGTTGACACTGAAAGCTGGGCGCGCGGCTTGGCTGCTCCGGACGCTTTCCCCGAACGCTTCAGGTCGGATAAATCCGGCTTTGAGGGAAGTCTGTTTGTGGCGGTGCACAATCCACCTTTGCGTATGGCGGTGATCGGTGGCGTGCACATCGCGCAAAGCCTGCTCCCGATGGCACGCACTGCTGGGTTTGCGCCTGTGTTAATAGACCCGCGTGAAGCTTTCGCCAGTGCGGACCGTTTCCCCCAGACGGCGTTGCGTCATGACTGGCCGGATGCCGCCTTGGCGGAGTTCGGCATCGACACCCGTACAGCCATCGTGACCTTGACCCATGACCCGAAACTCGACGATCCCGCGATCCAAGCGGCGTTAGGGTCGGACTGCTTCTATCTCGGGTGTCTCGGTTCGACCCGCACTCATGCCAAGCGCGTGGCACGGCTGACCGATGCTGGCTTTACCACAGCACAGATCGCGCGCATCCATGCGCCGGTCGGTCTGGATATCGGAGCGAAATCTCCGGCGGAGATCGCGGTCAGCATCATGGCGCAGATCATCCAGACCCTGCGGCAATCGTGATGGAGTTCGGACCGGTCCCCACATCCTCCGCCCTTGGTGCGATCCTTGCCCATTCGGTACAGGCCAAGGGGCAGCGTTTGCGCAAAGGGTTGGTGTTGGAGCAGTCCCATCTTGATACGCTCGTCGAAGCTGGAAAAACGGAAGTGACCGTTGCCCGGTTGGCGGCGGATGATGTGCACGAAGACGAAGCGGCTTTGGCGCTGGCGCAGGCATTGGTGCCGGACGAGGGTGCTGCCTACCTGCGATTGGGCGCGGTCGGAACGGGGCGTTGCAACATCTTTGCGACAGCGCCGGGCGTGGTTCAGATTGATGCGGACGCAATCAACGCGCTGAACGCAATCCATCCGATGATCACAGTCGCCACGGTGCCGCAGATGCACCGGATGGAGCAGGGCAGCATGGTCGCGACCGTGAAGATTATTTCTTATGCTGTACCCAAAGATGCTGTGGCGCGGACGCGGGAAGTCGGCAAGGCTGCGCTACGGGTGGCAGTGGCCAGTGCAGCGCGGGTCAGCTTTATCGAGACGACGCTCGCCAGTCCGGTGTCGCCCAAAGGGGCCAAGGCGATCCGCGACAGGGTGGAAGCCCTCGGCTCCCGAATGGATGAGCCGGTGCGATGCACCCATGACATCTCGGCGCTGTCAGACGCGCTGCGGCGGGCGACAGGGGATATGGTGTTGATCCTGACCGCCTCTGCCACGTCCGACTTGCGGGACATCGCGCCAGAGGCGGTGCGGATGGCAGGGGGGGAGGTGGCGCATTTCGGGATGCCCGTAGACCCCGGCAATCTGTTGTTCCTTGGCGAGCTGGGGGGCAAGCCTGTGATCGGCCTGCCCGGATGTGCCCGATCACCGGCGTTAAACGGTGCCGATTGGGTGTTGGAGCGTTTGATTTGCGGCATCCCCGTGTCGGCTAAAGACATTATGGGGATGGGGGTCGGAGGCCTGTTGAAGGAAATCCCCTCGCGGCCACAGCCACGGAACCCCAAACGCAGCTGACAAAGAAAAAGCCCCGATCGTCGTTCGCGCATCGGGGCTTTTTAAATTCGGAAAGACGGGGCGGTGTTACGTCTTCAGCGGGCCGATTAGCATGATCATCTGGCGGCCTTCCATCTTGGGGAAGTTCTCGACCTTGCCGTGGCCTTCGATGTCGTCAGCGACACGTTCCAGCAACTCACGGCCAAGATTAAGATGGGCCATTTCGCGACCGCGGAAGCGCAGGGTGACTTTCACCTTGTCGCCGTTCTCTAGGAACTTGAACACGTTGCGCATTTTCACGTCGTAATCATTGGTGTCAGTGTTCGGACGGAACTTGACCTCTTTGATCTCGATGATCTTTTGCTTCTTGCGGGCCTCGGCCTCTTTTTTCTGGGTTTCGTACTTATACTTGCCGAAATCCATGATCTTGCAAACAGGCGGGCTGGCGTTTGGCGAAATCTCGACGAGGTCAAGCCCGACTTCTTCTGCCATGGCCATTGCTCGGGCGGGCGTGACTACGCCCACGTTTTCGCCTTCTGCGCCAATAAGGCGAATTTCATCAGAGCGGATGCGGTCGTTGACGCGCGGTCCGGTTTCACGCACGGGTGGCGCATTGTGTGGTCTGCGGGCTATGGCCTGAAGTCCTTCTTTGGTTTCAATTGTTTCGAAACATCAAAATAGAGGGGCGCGGCCCGTCCTACAAGTCGGTTTTCCGCCCATTTGGGGCAGACGGGGAAAAACTATGGCGAAATCCCGTTGTAAACGGCATTCCTATGCCATAGCTCGTCGCTGCAGGCGGGGGAAACCCTGCGAAACCAAAGGGACTATTAGAATTATGCAACGTGGAATTATCATCATCGTCGTGCTCGCACTGATTGGTGTGGGCGGTTATGTTTGGATGAACAAAGATGGCGACGCCATGGACGCTGTAAAAGAAGCGACCGGCGACGCAACGTCCGCAGTTGAAGGGGCCGTCGATGCGACCACCGAAGCTGCGTCCGATGCTGCTGAGGCCACAACCGAAGCTGTGACCGAAACCGTTGAAGGTGCAACAGAAGCTGCTGCTGATGCTGCGGACGCCGTAGAGGGTGCCGTTGAAGGCGCGGTCGAGGGGGCAACAGAAGCTGCCTCTGATGCTGTAAACGCCGTTGAAGGTGCAGCTGAGGAAGCCGCCGACGCTGCATCCGACGCTGTTGATGCTGCGACCGAGACTGCTGGCGAAGCAGTCGACGCTGCAACGGACGCTGCCAGCGATGCTGCCAACGTTGTGACAGACACCGCTTCAGACGCAACCGAAGCCGCGGCTGACGCAGCCGCCGATGCGACAACTGCGGCATCTGACGCTGTCGAAGCAACAACAGAAGCCGCGACCGATGCTGCGAACTCTGCTGGAGAAGCAGCGACCGAGGCAACCGAAGCTGCAACTGATGCTGCGAACGCTGTAGCTGACACGGCCAACGACGCTGCGACCGCCACAACGGAAGCTGCAACCGACGCTGCGAACGCTACTACTGACACGGCAACTGATGCTGCGACCGCAACAACAGAAGCTGCGGACGCTGCAACCGACGCAGGTACAGACGCGGGTTCGATGGCTGGTATGTCCGAGCTGCTGACAGTTGATGGCTTTAACTACGACAAAGTTGTCGAAATGGTCGACAACTCCGAGCTTGGCGCCGTTGCGAAAACAACCCTGAAAACAGGTTTGAACAAAGCCAAGGACAACCCAGAGATGTTGTCTACCGTCTTGGACCAAGTCAAAGCTGCAATGGGCATGTAAAGCTCGTTGCGGGGCCTGGACATCTTGAATGATGCCCAGGCATTGCACCAATAGAAAACGCCGCGTCGGATATATTCCGGCACGGCGTTTTGAATTTCCGAGGTTGTCTTAAGCGTTAGCCCACAAAGGCCTTCTCGACCACGTAATGCTTGGGGTCGCTATTGGCACCTTCTTCCAGTCCGAACCCTTCGAAGATTTCCTTGAGGTCCATATTCAGGCCAATGGATCCACAGACCATCGCGCGGTCCGTTTCTGGGGACATGGGGGGAACGCCCAGCTCCTCGAACAGCTCACCCGAGCGTAGCTTGTCGGTAATGCGGCCCATCTTCGGGCTATCTTCGCGTGTGGTCGTCGGGTAATAGACCAGCTTCTTGAGGTTTTCCTCGCCGATCAATTCACCCAGCAATTCATCCGTGCGGATTTCGTCGATCAACTGGCGGCCATATTCCAACTCTGCCACTTCGCGGCAGGTATGGGTGATGATGACCTCGTCATAGTCCTCGTAGGTTTGCGGGTCCCGCAACAGGGACGCGAACGGGGCAAAGCCGGTGCCGGTGGCAAAGAACCACAACCGTTTGCCCGGAAGCAACGCATCGTGGACCAGTGTGCCAACGGGCTTGGGGCGCAGGATGATCTCGTCACCCACTTTGATATGTTGCAGCTTGGAGGTCAGCGGGCCGTCCTGCACCTTGATCGAGTAGAACTCCAACTCCTCATCCCAGCTGGGGGAGGCGATGGAATAGGCACGCAGCAGCGGTTTTTGCTTGCCGGTGTCTGGGTTCGGGTCACCCATCAAGCCGATCATCACGAACTCGCCGGAGCGGAAGCGCAAAGACGCAGGGCGCGTCACGCGAAATGAGAACAGGCGGTCCGTCCAGTGCTTTACCTCGGTGACGGTTTGCGCGTCAGGCAGGGTGGGGACGGCTTTTACGGGTGCGTTCATAGCTGTAACTTCATTCATAGCAAATATCCGGAGAGGTGAATAACCTCTCCGGCCCTTCTAGTGCTCTTGGAGCGATTGTTAAATGGGACGATCAGCCGCGCAGGCGGGCTTGGTAATTGTGTGCCTTCCAATCGGCCCGCGCGAGCCATTGATCCTCGGGTTGCCGTGCTGCGAGTTCGTCGTCGATTTCGACCTCGTCGAAGCCGGACCGACGGGCCATTGCATATTGGTCCGCGATGACGTGACCGCGAGCACGCAGGCGTCCGTTGAACCCCATCAGGCGCAGACGGCGCGCGATGCTGAAGCCGCGACCGTCGGCTGAACTTGGAAAATCTACGCGGATCATTTCTATTTTGCTCAAACGGTTGGCAATCCCCGCAGGGTCGGCATCTGACGCGACGTCGATGCAACACGGCGTGTCATTGGCAGGCAAATCGGCCAAATCGGTGAAGCCGCGGTCCCACGTATCGGGGGCGAAACCGGTGTCTGTGATTATAACGCTCATGCTGCGTTCTCCCGTCTGATGACTTTGCCATCCACAATGTGAATGCCGCATTCGGATTTCTCCATACCCCGCCAGCGGCCTGCGCGCGGGTCTTCCCCCGCCGCAACCTTGGTGGTGCACGGCGTGCAGCCGATGGAGGTGAAGCCGCGGGCCACCAATGGATGGCGGGGCAGGTCGTGTTTGTCCAAATAATTGGCGATTTGCGCAGTGTCCCAGCTGGCCAGAGGATTCACTTTGATCTTGCGGTCCTGCTTTTCGTAAAGCGGGAGCTGAGCGCGTGCGCCACCATGCGCCCGCTTGCGACCGGTGATCCAGCCGTCAAACTCTGCGAGCGCCTCTTCCAACGGCTGTGTTTTGCGCAAGGAGCAGCAGGCGTCAGGGTCGATGGTGTGCAAAATGCTGTCGACGTCGCTCTCCAACAGTTTTGCGCGTGACGGGCGGATGACCCGCACATCGGTGAGCCCCAAGATATACGCGACCTCACGCTGATAGGTCAGCGTCTCTGGAAACAGCATTTCGGTGTCCAGAAACAGGATGGGCGTGTCCGGTGCGATCTGGCTGACCATATGCAACAGCACGACGCTTTCCGCGCCGAAGCTGGAGACCATGGCAACGCGCCCGATCTGGACGTCATCCAAGACATGTTTCAAAATCGTCTCCGCACCACTTTTGCGGTGCAGGATGTTGCGACGTTCGGCGAGTTCCTTAAGCGGCATCGGCTTTGACCTCCGGATACAGGGCGGCTTTAAACGGCGCGAGGCCGAGGCGGCGATAGGCGTCGATGAAGCGTTCGTTTTCATCCTCGCGGTTTTGCAAATAGGCACCGATCAGGCGCTCAATCGCTGGTACGATTTCGTCATATGCGAAGCCCGGTCCGGCGCGTTCACCCACTGCGGCGGTCTCGGTGTGATCGCCACCAAGTGTGATTTGATAGTTCTCCACGCCCGCGCGGTCCAAGCCAAGGATGCCGATATGGCCTACATGATGGTGGCCACAGGCGTTGATGCAGCCCGAGATTTTGATCTTCAGATCACCGATTTCATGCTCCAGCTTCAACTCGTCAAACCGTGTTGCGATTTGTTGCGCGACAGGGATCGAGCGGGCGGTTGCCAGCGCGCAGTAATCCATGCCGGGGCAGGCGATGATGTCGGAAATCTTACCGATATTTGCAGTCGTCAGATCAACAGATTTCAAGCGGGCGTGGATCGCAGGAAGGTGCGATTTGTGCACGTGGGGCAGGATAACATTCTGCTCATGGCTGATACGAAGTTCGTTATGTGCAAATTCACGGGCAATCGCGGCCATCTCGCGCATCTGCGCAGAGGTCGCATCGCCGGGTGTTTGGCCATGCTTTTTGATCGAGATCGACACAATGGAATAGTCGTCGTTTTTATGTGCCGTCAGATTGGTATCCGCCCAAGAGCGGAATACTGGATCGCTGTGATAAGCGTCCTTGAACGCCGCAACAGAGCCGTTCTTGAATTCGGGCAGTGCGAACTGCGCCTCGATGTCTTTGAGCATCTTCTGGTCAACGCCACCGAACTGAGGTTTCAGCAGTGCAAAACGATCCTCAACCAAGTCGCGGATGGTCTCGATGCCGTTCTCGTGCACGGTGATCTTGATGCGGGCTTTGTATTTGTTATCGCGGCGGCCCAGAAGGTTGTAGACGCTGACGATGGCCTCGCAATAGGGCAACAAATCCGCTTTGGGCAGGAAGTCCCGCAGCACCTTGCCGATCATCGGTGTGCGGCCTAAACCGCCGCCTACAATGATTTCATAGCCCTCTTCACCGTCACGCGTCAGCAAGCGAATGCCGATATCATGCGCTTTAATAACGGCGCGGTCATTGGCCGATCCGGTCACGGCCAGTTTGAACTTACGGGGCAGGAACTGGAATTCCGGATGGTCAGTGGACCACTGGCGCAGCAACTCAGCAGTCGGGCGCGGGTCGGCGACCTCGTCCTTCGCGGCCCCTGCAAAATGGTCTGCGGTGACGTTACGGATCGTGTTGCCGGAGGTTTGGATGGCGTGCATGCCAACCTCGCCCAAGGCGTCCAGCATGTCTGGAACGTCCTTCAGTTTTGGCCAGTTGTACTGGATATTCTGGCGCGTGGTGAAGTGGCCGTAGCCCTTGTCCCACTTGTCCGCGATGTTCGCGAGCACATCCATCTGGCCGCCATTCAGCGTGCCATAGGGGATCGCCACACGCAGCATATAGGCGTGCAATTGCAGGTAGAGGCCGTTCATCAATCGCAGCGGCTTGAACTCGTCCTCGGTCAGGGAGCCGTCAATGCGGCGTTCCACCTGGGCGCGAAACTGGGCGTTGCGTTCCGCGAGGAAGTCGCGGTCGAAGTCATTGTACTGATACATTAAAATAACTCCGCCTGTTTGCCGTGGTTGTAATTGGATGGGCCGCGGGTGCGGAACTCTTCGCGAAAATGCGTGGGTTGCGGGATGCCGTCTTCCAGCGCCACGTCGATCAAGTAGACGCCTACGACCACGTCAGGTTGCGAACTGCCGTCTAGCAGGCGCAGATCGCCATGGGCCAAGTCCTCGATCACTTCGGCGTCGGCAAGTTGGCGCGACCATTGATCGTCAGCGGTCAGGTATACCACATCGCCTTCCAGCAACGCATTGGCGGTGACGACTTTTGGGATAAAGGGCTTGCTCATATCGCAGTCTCCAATTCGTGTTGCTGTGCGGCGTTGAGTGCCGCGCGGGGGGCGAGGCCAAGGAAGACCAGCGCAGGGCCGGTCAGGTTGGCTTGGGTCAAGGTCGGCTCCAACTCGCCCAAGGTGGTGGCGAGGATGCGTTGGTCGGGGCGCGACGCGTTCTCGATTACCGTCACCTGCGTTAGGGCATCGGCCCCGTGCATCAGCAGACGGCCTTGGATGAAACGGGCGGATTTCTTGCCCATATAGATCGCGGCGACTTCGCCTGCGCGGGCGAGGGTCTTCCAGTCGTGATCGGCAAAGCCCTTGGTGTCGTGGCCCGTGATGAAGCGCACGCCAGAATTGCGTCCGCGTTTAGTGAAGCTTTGCCCAAGGGCCGCAACCGCCGCGGAAGCAGAGGTAATACCGGGCACGATGCTCCACGCGACGCCGGAAGCTTCGCAGGCTTCGATTTCCTCGTCCAAACGGCCAAATACAGTTGGATCACCGGACTTGAGGCGCACAACGTGAGAGCCGTTGCGGGCGTGGCTGACGATCATCTCGTTGATCGCGTCTTGCGTGACTGATGGGCCAAAGCCTTCCTTGCCAGCGGACAGCATAATTGCCTCGCGGCGGGCCAATTCCAGAATTTCAGGGGCGACAAGGCGGTCATAGATCACCACATCGGCTTCATCCAAAGCCTTGCGGGCCTTCAATGTCAGCAGTTCGGGATCACCGGGGCCAGCACCGACCAGCTCAACGCGGCCTTCTTTGGCGTGCGCGGACAGGTGCTTGTCGAGCAACGCATCCAACGTCGTTTCGGCGTCTTCGCTGGTTGCGATGTCTTTGGCGTAATACTCTGCCCAAAACTCGCGACGCTTTACGCCGAAGGGCAGGGCTTCGGCCTTGGTGCGAAAGGCTTTGCCGATACGCGCCATAAGGCCCAATCGAGGGGATAACCGCTCTTCGATGTCTTTCTTGATAGCGCGGGCCAGAACGGGGGCCGCACCTTCGGTGCCAATCGCCACGACGACAGGATCACGATCCACCATGGCGGGCGTGATGAACTGACTGTCTTCAAGATTGTCGACAATGTTTACAAGCGCCCCTTCGCGATTTGCCAAATCGGCCACGCGGGCGTCCTCGGCATCATCCTCGTTGGCCGCATAGAACAGGCGGGCGCACACGGCGTCGCCTGCTTCCATGGCGCGCGCGATCAGAGTCAGGCGGCCTTCGGCAGCCCAAGTTACAATTTCGGGGGCGGGGTCGCTGGCGACCACAGTCAAGTTGGCTTCCGTCTTGAGAAGCAGCCGTAATTTCGCCAACGCGGCCTCGCCTCCACCGGAGACGACCACGCGACGACCCTCAAGGGCCATAAAAATCGGAAAGTGCTTCATCTGAGGCGTCCTTCGTTGCTTGCCCCCATATTTAGAAAAATTTCCTAATAATGCCTACCCATACGATACAATAAGGAATAATGTTCGTTTTGGGGTGAATTTGGGAACATATGTTTCGCAATGGAGGGAAATTGGGAATGGCAGCACAGATAGACGCAATGGACCGGAACATACTCGCGCAACTGCAAGAGGACGCGTCACAGAGTCTTGATGAAATTGCCCGCAAAACAGGCTCTTCCAAGACGCCTGTGTGGAACAGAATCAAGAAGTTGCGCGCGGCGGGAGTGATCCGTCAGGACACTGTGGTTCTGGACCCTGAAAAGCTGGGGTTGGAGGCGTGTTTCTTTGTGCTGATCCGCACATCGGAGCATGAGAGCGATTGGCAGGAGAAGTTCCTGCACGCGCTTCAGGCGCGGCCAGAGGTGCTCGAAGCGCATCGACTTGCAGGTGACATTGACTACATCCTGAAGGTGAGGGTGGCCAACGCGCGCGCCTATGATGTGTTTTATCAGGCCTTGATCTCGGAAGTGCGGATATTCAACGTCACGGCATTGCTGTCGATGGAGGAAATCAAATCCACAACGGCGCTTCCATTGTAGTGCAATGCGGCGGCCCAAAAGGCCGCCGCCGCATTTTACTTCGACATAGCGTCAAGCACACGCACCCAAGACCGGATACCTTTGTGAAAGCTGGATAAATCGTATTTTTCGTTGGGTGAGTGGATCTGGTCGTCATCTTTGCCAAAGCCGATCAGCATGGCATCCATGCCTAGAATGTCCTTGAAGTGACCCGCAATCGGGATCGAGCCACCACAACCGACGAAGGTCGCCGGGTTTGGCCACTCGTCTGACAGCGCGGCACGAGCTTGTTCAAAAGCAGGGTGGTCGGTCGACATCTCGGAGGCCGATCCTGCGCCGTGGCCTTTGAATTCCACAGTGCAATCTTCGGGCAGCTGCGCTTGTACGAAGGCGCGGAAGCTTTCACGCAGCTTTAGAGGGTCTTGACCCGGCACCAGACGGAAGGAGATTTTTGCGCTGGCCTGTGATGGCAGAACGGTCTTGAACCCGTCGCCCTGATACCCACCGGAAATTCCGTTTACTTCGCAAGTCGGGCGCGACCAGATCATTTCCAACCCGGTGCGACCGTCCTCGCCCGCAGGAACGCCAAGGCCGACTTCCCCCAGAAATTCGCTGTTGTCGAAGCCCAGATCGTTCCATTGCTGGGCGATATCGGCGGGAAGTTCCTCCACCCCGTCATAGAAATCAGGCACCATGATGCGGCCGGAGGCGTCGTGCAGGCTGGCGATGATCTTGGCCAACACGCGGATCGGGTTGCGCGCGATGCCGCCGTACATGCCGGAATGCAGGTCTTTGCTGGGGCCGGTGATCGTGAGTTCCTCTCCCAAAAGTCCTCGCAAGCGCGTGACAATGGCAGGGGTGCTGTCCCCGAACAGGCCGGTATCACAAATCAACGCAATGTCGGCTTTCAACTCGTCCGCGTTTTCTTGCATGAAGGGCACGAGGGACGGCGAGCCGCTTTCCTCTTCACCTTCAAAGAACAGCGAGATTTTGGCTGGCAGCGTGCCGTGGACAACTTTCCAGGCGCGGCAGGCTTCGACGAAGGTCATCAGCTGACCCTTGTCGTCGGACGAGCCACGGCCACGGATGACGGGACCATTGTCGGTGTCTTCCAATCGCGGCTCGAATGGCGGATTGCTCCAGAGCGACAGTGGATCAACGGGCTGCACGTCGTAATGGCCGTAGAACATCACATGTGGGCCTTCGCCCTCCGCGTGCGCGACAACCATCGGATGGCCCGGAGTTGGGCGTTTGGAGACGTCAAAGCCGATGCTTTGCAAGTCGTCCACCAGCCAGTCGGCAGCGGCGTCACAGTCCTCCTTATAGGCAGGATCCGTCGAAATCGACGGAATGCGAAGAAGTTCCAGTAGTCTGGCGACGGCGGATTCCAGATCCCCGTCGACCTGATCCAATACAGCGTCCAGTGTCATGTTGTTCAGCCCCCATGCCGAAATATTTGGTCATAAGGTTAACAGTCACGACAGTGCTGTCCAGCACCAAGGGCCGGTTTTCGCGGGTATCGAAACAATAGCAATTCCCCCTTGAGACTAGGGTCAATTTGGCGCGTAATGACGGTTAACAATGATCTATATGTTGAGGTATTTTCCATGGTTTCCACTCTACGTAGCGTAAGTGTAGCGATTATTCTGGCTGGATCAGCGACAAGCGCGGCCGCTGAGTCGCTCTCGTACAAGGATGCTCGGCGGGTTTTGCCGAAGGGAAATCGCACCGTAGCCGAACTGCGCGAGACCTCCTTTCTGGACGAGAAGCAGCAAGCAATCGTGCTGTCGCTAAAAGATACCATTCCTTACTTCGGCGCGCTGGCGCTGTCGCCGGATGAGGGGCTGTTTGTCGATTGGTTGAATGCCTCGGCGCAACACCATTCGATTGAAGCCGCGCGTGCGGCAGCGCTCAAACATTGCGAGGCCAACCGGAAGAAATCATCGGCCAAATGTGTCGTGGTTCTCGAGGTGTCGCCCAAGGGCGCGAAACCTGAAGCACCATTGAGCCTGTCCGCCGAGGCTGCGGACAGCTTGAGGGGAGAGTACCGCAAATTGAAGGCACCCAAGGCCTTCGCCATTTCGCCAAGTCAGGGCACGTTCGGCTTTGCCGGCGGAGACGGGGCGAGGGCGCTGTCAGCTTGTGCCAAGTCGGGTGGCGGGGCTAAAGATTGTACCGTGGTGGTGGCGGATTGACCGGCCTACACCCCGTCTTTTTCGTGGGGTGGCAAAATGTAGCCTATTCTAGGATGCCAAAATTCGTTAAACGCGGTAGAACTGTTCTAATGCCACAGCAAAAAGGCTGCCAAACCTGTGACTTATGACTCTGCGCTCGACACTGCCTTGCAACGCCTGCACGACGAAGGCCGCTACCGGACCTTTATTGATGTAGAGCGCGCGCGCGGTAACTTCCCTCATGCGGTTTGGACCAAGCCTGATGGAACGACGCAAGACGTGACGATCTGGTGCGGCAACGACTACTTGGGCATGGGCCAACACCCCGTAGTGCTGGCGGCGATGCACGAAGCGCTGGATGCCACTGGTGCGGGCTCTGGCGGGACACGCAATATTTCGGGCACGACCGTGTACCACAAGCGTTTGGAGGCCGAACTGGCCGACCTGCATTGCAAGGAAGAGGCGCTGCTGTTTACCTCTGCCTACATCGCCAATGATGCCACTCTGTCGACTTTGCCTAAACTTTTTCCCGGATTGGTAATCCTCAGCGACAATCTCAACCACGCGTCGATGATTGAAGGCATTCGCCGCAACGGCGGTGCGAAGCGCATCTTCAAGCACAATGATCTGGATGACCTGCGAGCCCAACTGGAAGCTGTTCCGGCGAACCTGCCGAAGCTTGTCGCATTCGAGAGCATCTATTCGATGGATGGTGACTTTGCGCCAATCGAAGCGATTTTGGATTTGGCCGATGAATACAACGCGCTGACCTATATCGACGAGGTCCACGCCGTTGGCATGTATGGCCCCCGAGGTGGCGGTGTGGCCGAGCGGGACGGGTTGATGAGCCGTATCGACATCATCAACGGCACCCTTGCCAAAGCCTATGGCGTTATGGGCGGGTATATCGCGGCATCCGCGAAAATGTGTGATGCGATAAGGTCTTACGCGCCGGGGTTCATCTTCACGACGTCGCTACCACCTGCTGTTGCGGCGGGGGCTGCGGCCTCTGTTGCTCATTTGAAAACCGACACGGCATTGCGCAAGCAACACCAAGACGGTGCGGCTGCGTTGAAGCTGCGTTTGAAGGGGTTGGGCCTGCCGCTCATCGACCACGGCTCGCACATCGTGCCTGTCCATGTCGGTGATCCGGTGAAGTGTAAAATGATCTCTGATCGCTTGCTGGATGACCACGGTATCTATGTGCAGCCGATCAACTTCCCGACTGTGCCGCGCGGGACCGAGCGGCTTCGGTTCACTCCGTCTCCGGTTCATGGCCCAAAACAGGTCGATGCACTGGTTCACGCGCTGGACGAGTTGTGGTCCCATTGTGCGCTGAATCGCGCCGAGATGGCGGGTTAGCCGCTTTTCTGCACTGCAACACGCGGGTGTGATGTGCTACTGTTCATGGAATGCGGCGGCGTGGGGACGAATCGATGCCGCATTTTGGGATAACGGATAACAGCGGGCAGACGCGGATGTTGGGGCGAAACAAACAGCCCAAATCGGAAAAGACCGAGGAGACTCGGGGTTTCGACGCGTTTGAAATGCGCCTCGGCGACATGATGCGCGGCGAACGTGCGACATTGGGTAAATCCTTGCTCGACGTGCAGCGCGAGTTAAAGATTAAAGCCACCTACATCGCCGCCGTAGAAAATTCTGATCCATCAGTTTTCGAAACACCCGGCTTTATCGCCGGATATGTCCGCTCCTATGCGCGTTACTTGGGGATGGATCCTGATTGGGCATTTGAGCGGTTCTGCAAAGAAAGCGGATTTGCTGGTGTCGAAGGGTTATCGGGAACATCCGCATCTTCGCGCAAAGAGAACAAGACTCGCGCAAAAGCGGTGGGGGAAGAGGCGATAATCCGCCCCGTTGCCCCCTATGCGCCTTCGGGTGAAAGCATTTTCTCCAAGATCGAACCGGGTGCCATCGGCTCTATTGCAGTGCTGTTTGGTCTGATCGGACTGATCGGCTACGGCGGTTATTCGGTGCTTCAGGAAATCCAGCGTGTGGAATTTGCGCCTGTGGATCAATCCCCGAGCCTGTCAACGGATGTCGCATCGCTTTCCACGACGCTCCCTCAAACGGAAGTTGCGACGGGTTTCGTAGCACCTGCACCGGATGCCCTTGACCGTCTGTACCGCCCGCAAGCTCTTGAGGCTCCGGTGTTGACGGCACGTGATGGTCCCATCGCCGCGCTGGACCCGAATTCCAACGGGGCGTTGGTGGTTGAGGACGATCCGCGATTTGCGTCGTCCGCGCTAAGCCGCACTGCAAACGACGCGCCAGCGCTCGCCACGCCACAGGTTTTGGCCGAAAACGCAGAAGATGTAGTGTTGTTCGCAACCCGTCCGGCATGGGTGCGCATCTCCAACGCGGACGGGTCGGTACTGTTCGAGAAAATCCTCGACGCGGGCGAGACATATGTCTTGCCACAAACCGACGAGCAGCCAACCCTACGCGCGGGCAACTCCGGATCTTTGTTCTTCAATATCAAGGGCCAAACCTACGGCCCTGCTGGTCCGGGCACCTCTGTGGCGAAGAATGTACCGCTCGGGGTAGATGTCATTACCGAAAACTATGCCGTGGCCGACACCACCGACGCCTTGTTGTCGGAGGTCCTGACTGCGATGGCGACGACACCAATTGTAATCGACCCGAACGCGCCCGCGACCGAATAGCCAACGGTTAATTCCGGAGGACACGTTGCGACCCTCTTCGGTGAGGGCTATATCACCAAAGAACAGCAGTAATCGCACAAGGCTAGTAGGCCCATGTCCTCCCTCCATTCCATACGCCCGTGGCGTCAGATCGACCGCCGCAAATCCCGCCAGATCATGGTCGGCAATGTGCCGGTTGGTGGCGATGCGCCGATCACGGTGCAAACCATGACGAACACCGATAGCTCCGATGTGGCAGCGACTGTTGCTCAAGTGCAGGCATGTGCCGAAGCGGGCGCAGACATTGTGCGCGTGTCCACGCCCGATGAAAGCTCCACCAAGGCCCTGCGAGAGGTGGTGAAGGAAAGCCCGGTTCCGATCGTGGCCGACATCCATTTCCACTATAAGCGCGCCATTGAGGCCGCCGAGGCTGGCGCGGCTTGCCTGCGGATCAATCCCGGAAATATCGGCGATGCGACGCGTGTGCGCGAGGTAATCAAGGCCGCGAAAGACCACGGATGCTCCATCCGGATCGGGGTGAACGCAGGCTCTTTGGAGAAACATCTCCTTGATAAATATGCCGAACCCTGCCCTGAGGCGATGATCGAAAGCGGGATGGATCATATCCGCATCCTGCAAGACAACGATTTCCACGAGTTTAAAATCAGCTGCAAAGCCTCGGACGTTTTTCTTGCCGCCGCCGCCTATCAAGGGTTGGCGGAGATCACGGATGCACCGATCCATCTGGGAATTACCGAGGCTGGCGGGCTGACCTCCGGCACCATCAAATCTGCCATTGGCTTGGGCAATCTGCTGTGGAGCGGCATTGGTGACACCATTCGGGTGTCTTTGTCCGCTGACCCTGTTGAAGAAGTCAAAGTCGGCTATGAAATTCTCAAATCTCTAGGCCTGCGCCATCGCGGTGTGAACATCATTTCCTGCCCGTCTTGCGCACGACAAGGTTTCGACGTGATCAAAACGGTTGAGGCATTGGAGAAACGTCTGGAGCACATCAAGACACCGATGAGCCTCAGCATCATCGGCTGCGTGGTCAACGGGCCGGGCGAGGCACTGATGACGGATGTCGGGTTCACCGGCGGCGGGGCAGGGTCCGGCATGGTGTATCTGGCGGGCAAACAAAGCCACAAGCTGAGCAATGACCAAATGGTTGAGCATATCGTCGAGCAAGTTGAGAAGCGCGCCAGTTTGATCGAGGCGGAAATGGCAGCTGATGCGGCTGAATAAATGCTTAAATATTTAGCTGTCGCACTCATCTTGGCGGTGGTCGCCTTGGCTGCCATCGTGCGTTTGCGCCCGATTACGCCAGAGGCATGGCATGTCGAGCCCGAGACTATCGCCAGCAAAGGGGAGGCTGGGCACTTTGCAGCCACCAAAGGCGGAGATATCGCGCCCTACATGGTCGAAGGCACCGTGCTAGAGGTTGCGAATGCCTTGAAGGCTCGCATTGAGGCTACTCCCGGCACGACATTGTTGGCGGGCAATTTGAACGAAGCTTTCGCCACCTATGTCACGCGCTCCAAATTTTGGGGGTTTCCCGACGTCACTAATATCAAGCTGGAACCAATGGGGGACCAAACTGCCGTTCATATGGTTGCGAGACTGGTGTACGGGAAAGCGGATTTCGGGGTGAACGAGGCGCGTGTACGCCACTGGTTGGGCGCGGTGAAGGGCTAGTCGTTAACCCGTCACGCAACTACCGCCAGTTTCCCGCCACATCGGCACGTTCAAAGACATCTCGCAGCGGGCCATAAAGACGCGGCCACCTACAGTCAGACAGCGGTTTTCGCCCAGTTCGACCCGCGCGCCGGATTTGTCCGTGCAGTAGCATTCCACTGTCTTACCAGAGGGCGACGTCACATCAGCGCTGATTGGCAGGGTCAGCACGGCGAAAGCCAGAGCATATTTCCACATGGCCCTAGATTAGCACACTTGACCCCACACTTCCAAATGTTCATCAACGCCCCATGGTTCCATTGGACAGACTTCAGCAAATCACCGAACGGTTTGAGTATCTTGAGGCGCGGCTCGCTTCCGGTGACACGGAAGATTTTGCAGGCATTTCGCGTGAGTATTCAGAGCTTAAGCCTGTCGCAGACGAGGTGGCGGCTTACCGTCAATTGATCACCGATATCGACGATGCGCGGGCGATGATGAGCGACCCTGAAATGCGCGAACTTGCGCAAGAGGAGTTGCCTGCTCTGGAAGCCCGGCTTCCGGAGGCCGAGGACTCGATCAAACTGGCGCTCCTGCCCAAGGATGCCGCCGACGCGCGGCCCGCCATGCTTGAAATTCGCCCAGGAACGGGCGGCGACGAAGCGGCGCTGTTTGCGGGGGATCTGCTGAATATGTATCGCCGCTATGCGGAAGCGCGCGGTTGGACCTTCGATTTGATCGAATATCAAGAAAGCGAGCTGGGCGGCGTTAAAGCGGTCACGGCCCACATCAAAGGGCAAAACGTGTTTGCCCGATTGAAATTTGAAAGCGGTGTTCACCGCGTGCAGCGCGTGCCAGTGACTGAAAGCGGCGGGCGGGTGCACACCTCTGCGGCAACCGTGGCCGTATTGCCTGAGGCAGAGGAAGTCGATATCGACATCCCCGCCAGTGATCTTCGGCTGGACACCATGCGCGCGTCGGGGGCAGGGGGGCAGCACGTCAACACCACTGACTCCGCTGTGCGCATCACCCACATCCCGACGGGGATTATCGTCGTCAGTGCCGAGAAGTCGCAACACCGTAACCGCGAGATTGCCATGCAGGTCATGCGCACGCGCCTGTATGATCTGGAGCGTCAGAAGCTGGATGACGAACGCTCTGCCGCGCGCAAAAGCCAGATTGGCACCGGTGACCGCTCCGAGCGCATCCGCACGTATAACTTCCCGCAAGGCCGTATGTCGGATCACCGTATCAACCTGACGCTGTATAAACTTGACCAGATCATGCAAGGCGATCTGGACGAAATTATCGACGCGCTAACGGCTGACGCGCAGGCTCAGATGCTGGCCGAACAGGGGCTATGAGCGACGCGCTGTCTTCGGCCATCGTGCGGTTGCATGAGGCCGGTATTCCCGATCCATCCAATGAAGCACGCCGCCTCGAGGCGCTGGCTGCCGAACAGAACATGGACCTTGCTGAGCTTGTCGCGCGTCGTGTGACCCATGAGCCGTTTTCGCACATTGCCGGACGGCGTGCGTTCTGGAACCATGAGTTCATCGTTTCCAGCGCAGTTCTCGACCCGCGCCCTGACACGGAAACACTGGTGGAAGCTGCGTTAACACTGCCTTTCGATACCGTGCTGGATCTGGGTACGGGGTCGGGCTGTATCCTGTGTTCTTTACTGGCGGAGCGCCTTTCGACGACTGGTACGGGTACGGATATCTCGCCGGATGCCCTCGACGTGGCGCGGCGCAACGCAGCGCTGACCGGCACGCAAGTGCGCGCGACATTCATCGAAAGCAACTGGTTTGCAGGGGTGGACGGACGCTTTGATCTCATCGTCTCCAACCCGCCCTATATCACCGAGGCTGCTTACCGCGACCTGCATCCAACGGTCCACCGGTTCGAGCCGCGCATCGCTTTGACACCGGGGGGCGACGGGTTGGACCCATACCGTGTCATCGCGGCAGAAAGCACCAAGTTCCTTACCGAAGACGGCTTTGTGCTGGTGGAGATCGGGTATGATCAGGGGGCGCTTGTGCAGTCTCTTTTTAAACAACACGGCTGGCGCGACGTCGCTTGCATCCCCGACCTCAACGGCAAAGATCGTGTGATCCGCGCAAAAGCACCGGAATAGCTGATTAACAGGCAATTTCCCGCGTTAATTAGCAGAATCAGCTTGCAAATGACCGGCTTGGCTGCTTTTGTCTTCTGCAGTAGGTCGCAGGCGTTTTAAGCGCCTCCTACGCTTAAGCCCAAAAAAAGGTCTCGATTCTAACGTCATGGGGACGCCGCCAGCTTGGAAGCGGATAGGATCGAAAAACAGGACCGAAGCTCAAACGGCTGGAACCCAAAACACATGAGATCATCGAAGTCCCGCTCGCGCGGAAAGAGCCGCAATAACAACAACAACCGCTCTGGCGTTAATGTCGTCAACCGGGTGTTCGACAGCTCCGGCCCTGAAGGCAAAGTGCGCGGCACTCCGCAGCAAATTATCGAGAAATACCAGCAGTTGCACCGCGATGCGCAGCTGTCGAATGACCGTGTTGCCGCTGAAAACTTCTCACAACACGCTGAACACTATGCGCGTATGCTTGGCGAAGCGATGAAAGAGCAAGAGGCCCGTCGCGAGGCGCATGAAGCCCAGCAACAGGCGCAGCGTGAGCAGCAGCAAAAGCGCGATCAGAACCAAAACCAAAACCAGAACCAGAATCGTGACCAGGCTCAAAATCAGAACCGTGATCAGTCGCGTGATCGCAACGAAGATCAGCAGCCGGATGTTCGGGTTGATGATATGTCACCTGCAGCACTTGCCGCAGCGGCAGAGGCGCGTGCGGGCGGCGGCAATCAATCTGATGTGATCGACCTTTCCGGTGATGCCGATTCCAGTGAAAGCGGCTTGGTCGAGACGGCTGAAGCCGCGCCAAAGCCAGCCCGCAAGCCTCGGACACGCAAGCCTAAAGCCAAGCCGACCGAATCTTCGACGGATGAAACACCTGCAGCTGAGTAATCAGCTGCGGGCGATTTCGCGCGCTAATGCGCAGAACGCTTCCAAAGAAACCTGCTCCGCCCGCTCTGTCGGTGGAATGCCTGCGGCCCGAAGATGGTCTTCAATCTCTGGTCCCACGACTTTCAACGCGGCACGTAGCATTTTGCGACGTTGATTGAAGGCGGCTCCGACCACTCTCGATAACACTGCGGCATCTGCTTCAAACCGTGGTTTTTCGAGCGCGGTTAAATGGACCACAGCCGAATGCACCTTTGGCGCTGGCACAAACGCCTCAGGGGGCAATTCCATCACGATACGCGCGTCTGCCCGCCACTGGGCCAGCAGCGCCAGTCTTCCGTATTTTTTGCTTCCCGGTGCTGCGACTATCCTCTCGGCCACCTCGCGCTGGAACATTAAAGTCAGGCTTTGCCAGAAGGGCGGCCAGTCTTTCGGGGTCAACCATCGGACCAGCAATTCGGTGCCGACATTATAGGGCAGGTTCGCTGCCACGCGGATCGGCGGGGTCAGGTGCTCTAGGGGGTTGATCTCCAGCGCGTCGCCTTCGATTACCTGCAACTGTCCGGGATAAGCGGCGGTAATTTCTGCCAGTGCAGGCAAGCATCGCGGGTCCTTCTCGACGGCAAGTACGCGCCGTGCCCCCTCAGCCAATAGCCCACGGGTCAAGCCTCCGGGCCCCGGACCAACCTCAAGCACATCGCAACCAGACAGGTCACCCGCTTGACGCGCGATTTTCGCGGTCAGGTTCAGATCCAGCAGGAAGTTCTGGCCAAGGCTCTTCTTTGCCGACAACTCATGGTTGCGGATCACGTCCGAGAGTGGGGGAAGCCCGTCTATTTGCGCCACGTCATCCTCGCTTGCCCGCCATATCCCACGCCATGCGCAAGGCTGCGATTGTGGAGGTAGGATCAGCCAAACCTTTGCCTGCAATGTCGAAAGCTGTGCCATGATCGGGAGAGGTGCGGATGAACGGCAGTCCCAAGGTCACGTTGACCCCGCCCGAAAAGTCGATTGTCTTGATCGGTATCAGGGCTTGGTCATGATACATGCAGATCGCCGCGTCATAGCCAGCACGGGCTTGCGCGTGGAACATGGTATCGGCGCTCATCGGGCCGGACAGGCGCATTCCATCTTGCGACAAGCGTTCCATGAGTGGGGAAATTAGCGTGATCTCTTCGGTTCCCATTGCGCCGCCTTCGCCCGCATGGGGGTTCAGTCCTGCGACGGCCAATCGCGGCTCCGCGATCCCGAAGTCGCGGATCAACGCCGCTTGGGTGATGCGAAGGGTGTCTTCCAACAGCTCGGATGTAAGAGCATCGGGAACATCGGCCACGGCGATGTGGATGGTCACCGGAACGACCCGCAAATCAGGACAGGCGAGCATCATCACCACGCGTTCGACACCGGCCAAGGCTGCAAGGTATTCCGTGTGACCCGGATAGGCAAAATCAGCGCCGTCTTTGAGAGCCTTCTTGTGAATTGGCAGCGTGCAAAGCGCCGAGGCAGAGCCTGTGCTCACCAGCTCGACCCCGCGCGCGATAACGTCGATCACCCCTTGCGCGTTACGCGGATCGGGAACACCCGCTGTGGCGTCGCCGGCAAAATCATGGTGCAGCAAGGGCAGGGCGGTCTCTTGTCCAGTGACTTCTGAAAGAGACGTCACTTCAGACACGGGACTAGTGAGGTGCCGACGATCGGCAAGAAGCACCATCGGCACTTCACCACGCACCGCGGCAAAGGCAGAGTGGGCGATTTCAAGGCCAACGCCCGCAGGCTCGCCGCAGCTTACCACGACGGGCGGACGCGGGTTCATTGCTCGACGATAATCGCGTCAGCGCGCAGTTCTTCAAGGAAGCTGTCAGCATAAGAGGTGATGCGTTGATTGAACAACTGCTCACGGACACGACTGCGCAAGTCAACTTCTTCACCATTCTCGTCCAGCGGGATATCCAGCGTCCGGCCGCACAGCATCAGGTAGACCAAGAACTGTCCGTTCTGACGTGTCAGCGCGGTGGAGACTTCATTGCTGTCGAGCTTTGCCAATTCGAGGGCGATGTCTCCGGGCACGTCAGCGGTGGGCAAGACAGTGCGTTCGAAATACTCCGCCGGCAGGTCTTTCGCAGGTGTATACAGATCGTCGCAGGTGTCGTAGCGTTCCTCAAAAGCTTTGGCTTGCGCCAACGTCTCGGCATTCCGACCACCCGGGAAAAGCACGGTTGCATATTCCAACGCTTGGGTTTCCGGTGATCCTGCCTCGGTTTCTTCAAGGCCGCGCAGTTGGAACACACCTATGGCGTTCCCAAGGTTTAGTGGTTCGCTCACTTCGCCCGGTCCAAGTGTCAGCACGGCGGCACGGATTTGCGGAGGAACATTGCCCAAAGGAAGCCATTCAAGACGCCCGCCACGCCCACGGGTGGGGGAGGCGGAGTAGCGCCGTGCGGCCGCACTGAATGCGCTTTCAGATGAAATGGTCTCTGACAGGCGTTGCGCCAATGCTTGGTTGCGCTCCGCAGATTGGGGGGCAAGAGGCAAAACGATTTCGGCCAACAGAACCCGCGCGCCGCCCGTGGTGCCTTGAAGAGCCAAAGCGCGGTCGACCTCTGGTTCCGACACTTGGCTACGCGCACCAAAGCGACCCTGTACCAACTCGCGCCATGCAAGTCCCGCGATCACGAAGTCGCGGAAGGTTTCTGCTGACACACCAGCCTGGCTCACGGCCTTGATAAACTCATCAGCAGTCAGGTTTGCGCGGGACGCGAACTCTTCCATGCCTTCGACGATTTGCTCCTCCGTCGGGGTAATCCCCGCGCGTCGCGTTTCCATCAGGCGCAATCTGTCATCGATCAGCCCTTTGCGGGCTTCGGTTTTTGCGTTTCCGGGAGCGCGGAGCACATTGAGAAACAGCTCGCGTTGTTGAAGCTCGTAATTCGTGATGACCAGATCATTCACCGTAATGGCGGTCTGGAACAGCCCTTGCTGCTGCGCACTTGCTGCAGGCGCAAGAAAGGCCAGTGCTGTAAGGGTGAAAGCAAAAATCCGGGTCAGGAGCGCATGTTTCGGCATCATATTATCTGCTCTGTTCTTTATCCGTTGCACTGTCTGGCGAAGCTGCCCCCGCCGATCCCCCGCGCGCCGAAACCCGCAAGCTGGACCGACAGGCTCAGGTCCGTCGTTGGCGATACACTAGTCGAAGTCGTGAAGCGGCGCGAGACCGAAAGGTCCATTTTTGCGCATTCGTTCTGGTAGCTAATCCCTAGCCCTGCCTCGGTGGTGCGATCATTGACAAAATCGTAGCGCAGCTCGCTGGACAAGGTCCAGTGCCGCGACACGCGGTAAGCACCCTCAAAGGCCAGTTCCGAGGTGTCCGTGGGCCGACCTTCGGCCACATCAGCTTCGAGCCAAGCGAAGGTCGAGGCCAGCTGAAACGTGTCCGTCGTCCAGCCCATACGCATTTCGTTTCGCGCGAAAGAGAATTCGTCGTCAAAGATGGCGCGGTTGATCAGATCGAAGCTCTCGCCGACCTTCAACTGGGCCGCCACAAGCCAGTCGGACTTCGAGCCGGTCAGGCCGGTCGAATTGGAAAACTGGTTTAGATCGTCCCGACGCAAGATGCGCCCGACTGTCAGGCCAAGTTTCCAACCGGAATGGCTCTCGCGGGTGTAGGTCAGACCAAGATTGAGCCGGTTGCCAAGCTCGCGGTTGTCCACACCGGGGGCGCGTGAAAACTCGAAAATATTGGCCTCGTCGAATTCGACCAGCAGGCTGTCCTCATTGTCGACTTCACCGCTCACGCTGTTCTTCGATAGGACGAGTTGAACAACGGGTTCCAGCAAGTGGTTAGCCCGTGCGCCCTGACGCAACATCGGCCACCGCCATTCTATGGCGGCATAAGGTGTGACTTCCACGGTGTCGTCAAAAGCAAGCGTCGGGTTCGCGCGGGGCTGGCGAATTTTGTAGCCGTCGATAAAGATCGCACCCTCGGCCGCGACCATCATCCCGTTGCTCCATAACCAATCCCTGCGCCATTCGGCCGAGGTGGAAATGCGCACCACATCACGCGACAGACCTGCGCTTGTCGGGTCAGCGTCCGCGCGACGATAATGCCCGTGGGTCTGAGCCGTCAGAGTGGCGATCCCGCCAAGCGACGACGGGGAAAATCGTTTGATGTAAGTCGCGTCGCCCACAAGTGTCGGCAGGGTGCGGTTGTCATCGCCATCGCGCAACGATTTGTAATGGATCAGCTCCGCGCCGATATACTCGTCTCGGCGGGCGCGATCGACCGAGATCGCGCTGTCGAGGATGTCCTTGTCGGAATAGCCGTAAAGCAGCAGGTAGCCTGGGTCTGACACCAGTTCCACGTCAAATTTGCCGGTAAAGCCGCGGCCCAATGCAAATGTGCCGTCGGCAAACAGGTAGCTGCGTGCGTCGAGGTTGCTCACATTGTCATCGGTCACCGCGCCGTTCAGTTCGATTTCGCCTTTCGCGAATTTTTGGCGATAACGCGCTTCCAGCGTTCTCGCTCCTTTGCTGGTCACCCATGGCGTTAAGGTCAGATCGGCATGATCCCCCAGCGTGAAGAAATACGGTGTGCGTAATCCAACACCCAAATCGCCGTTGGAGCGGAGTTCGGGAAACAGAAACCCGTTTGACCGCTTCACGGACGGGTCTGGAAGTCGCAGATAGGGAGTATAGAAAACCGGAACGCCAAGGACCCTTAGCGTTGCCTCATCAAAATAGATCTGGCGCTCGGTCGCGTCATGAACAACACGCTTCGAGCGAATTTCCCAAAGTGGCACCGGATCGCTTTCACAGATGTGACAACTGGATGCGATGGTTTTGTAAAACTGGGTGTAGCGCCCCTCGGTGCGGCGAATTTCAGCTGCGGCGACCTGAAGCTGGCGCGCGTAAACCACGCGGGCGCTTTTCAACACGCCGTCCCGCAGGTCACCGGACAATTGCGCAAAGTCAGCGACGATCAGGGTATCGGTTTTGTCGATGATGTAAATCGGCCCCGTGACCACCAAGGTATCAGTTGCGCCGTTATACGAAATTGATTGCGCCCGAAGCCGCACCCCGTTTTGCAGGATTTCCACATTTCCGGAGGCGCGCAATTCCTGAGTGCCGCTTGCAAAGACGACGCTGTCAGCCACAAGGCTCGCGGTTTCCACGGCTTGCTGCTGTGCAAAGCCGGGGGCTGCGGCGCTTGCAGCCATAAGTAAACCAAACAGGGCCGCACGCATGTCAGCCGTCCTCCGTGTGCAACAGCAAGCCCAGTGACAGGAAGATTCCTGCAAGCGGCGGGGCCCACGCGGCAACCAGTACCGGAATTTGCCCGTTCTGGCCAAGCACCTGAGCAAAGTTTCGCAAAAAGAAAATTCCAAACCCCATGAGGACCGCGAACAACACCATCAGACCAGTGCGCCCGAAGCGAGTATGACGCATCGTGAAGCCAGCCCCGATCAGCACCATCGCGGCCAGTAACACAGGGTTCGCAAGCTCCATATTCAGCCAGACTCGGTGCTGCAGGGCGGAAAACCCCGCACGGTCCAGTTGCCGGATGAACCTTGGCAGATCCCAGATCGGAATCGACTCCGGGCTTCCGAAGCTGTCTCGAATTTGATCACGGGTCAGATCGGACTTCACATTGATTTGCGGGTGAAGTACCGCGCCGGCTTCTGGATTTTCCAGATCGGAGAAGGTCCAACGCTTTGCCTTGGACAGAACCCAGCTCCCTGGCTCCAGCAGCGCCTCGGCAGCTTCGATGCGGTAACTGACCGAACCGTCGCGGTTGAACCCGTAGAAGGTGACTCCGAAAAACCGCGTCCCATCCAGATTGGAGCGCTCTGCGCGGATGACCACCTGACCTCCGGCGCTGGCCTGACGCAACCAAAGCCCTTCCTCGGAGACGGAGCTAACCGACCCGCCTGTATTGGCGTAACGGCCGGAGACAACTTCAAATTGTTTGGACGTGGCCGCAACGATGGGGTTCAGAACAGCTACACCAAGTGCGCCGAAAACGAGAGATGTCAGGACAGGGGCTGCCAGCGAACGCAGCGCAGAACGCCCCGACGCACGGGTCACAACCAGTTCGGACGTCCGCGCGAGACCAAGGAAAAGCGTGATGGTCGCAAGCACAACCAACAGCGGAAGCATACGGTACATGGCGGCGGGGGCATTCAGCAATGCAAGCTGTCCTGCTTCCATGACGCCAACCTGATCACTGTCAAACCGGCGCATTTGCTCGACCAGATCAATCAGCAACACGATGCCGAAAAACACACCGAACACCAAGGTGAACGACCATGCGAACCGGCGGGCAAAATAAATATCAAGCCTCATGCCGGTATCCCTTTCGGGGTGCGTCCGCGCATACGTTTCATTGATGTCGAATAAAGCAAGAGGGCCGAGATCAAGGCCCCCACGGCAGGAGCAGCGTAGGCCAGCCAGAACAATGCCGCGTCTTTGCGGGCGGCTTCTTCTGCTACGTTGGAAACCATTTGCACCAGAATAATCAGCACAACGGCGATGACGACCTGCCGCCAGACCCCGAAACGCGAAAAGCCCCCAAGCATCAAAGTGGCAAATCCCATAAGTGGGACGACAATTGCCAGAAGCGATTTGGCGAAGCGGTCATGCGCTTCGAACAAAAAGTCTGGCAAGTCGCCATGGGCCGAGGCCAGATCCGCCTCGGACGGGCTGAGCAACACTGGCGTGGACAATTCTCGGAGGTCGCGATTTCGCGCGCCACTTGGGCCGATCAAGGCCCCGATATTATATGCAAAGTCTTCGAAGGCGACCGTGGATAAGCGGCCAGTGTCTTTATGAAAAGTTTGGGCCAGCCCGTTGCGCATCACCAGCCGTGGACCGGATACCGCGCGCACCAGAAATGCGCGTTCCGCCGTGTAGGTCACCACCGCTGTCGGATCGCGGCTGTCTTCCAAGAACAGCTCGTCAAGTTCGCCCAGCTCTGTGATATTACGGATATATACGGCGATATCCGATGTCGGATGTAGGAACTGGCCTTCTTTCAGGAACTGCGCGGTGATGTCTTTGGATATTTCCTGACTGCGTCCCGCAAGTTCGGTACGCGCCGCGGGAACAAGAACATGTGCTAGGATCGCGACCAGAACGGCAACTAACACACCGAAATAGATCACGGGCCGCCCGATCCGCAGGGACGAGGCTCCTGCCGTTTGCAGCACGACCATCTCGGAATCCGAGCTCAGGCGGTTTGTGACATAGACAGCTGCTACAAATGCCGAAATCGGCAGCACAATCAGGATGACATACGGCAAGGTGAGCAGGGTGAACTCCAGAAACACCAATGCGGTCTGGCCATCGCTGATCAGTTGGTCAAACAAGCCAATCGCGCGGTTCACCCAATATACGGATACCAAAACAAGGGAGAAGAAGCCGAACAGGATCAACAATTGCGACAGCATGTATCTGTCGAATCGTGCCAAATTCTGTCCTCCCTAGTTGTTGAGACACTTTTTAGCGCAAAATCTGGGGGTGGAACAGGGGGTTCTGGTCATTGCTCTCTGCCCGCGCTAGCAATGGGGAAACTCTCCAATATAGGCAGACTCATGACCGCTTTGATCCCAGTAGACTTCGCCGCCACCGACATTGACGCCATCAAGGATATGGAGGGACGTCTGGCCATTTTTGTGCCCCCCGCCGGCACACTCGATGCAACGGCCAAACGGGTCAACAGGTTGACGCGCGGCTCGATTGCCCGCGCGGTATCCGGTGATGCCTTTGAAAAGCTGGAAGACGGCGCCGCGATGGTCCTGTCTTATCCGGTGAATATCCCTGCCGAGGCAGTGATCATTGTGAAGCTGGCGCGTCGCCCGACCGTGGGCGAGGCCCGCAAAGCGGGGGCAACTCTGGCCAAGCAAGCGGGCACGACCAAGGTCCACGCACTGTGTGGCAACCTGCGCCGCGCCCACGAGTTGGCCTATGGTATGATTTTGCGCGCTTACGAGTACACCGACCAGAAAACTGCCGAAAAGACCGCCCATGAGGGTGCTTCCTTTGTGGTCAATGCGCCCGACGATGTGAAAGCGGCGTTCGATGGGCTGGACGCCTTGGCCGAAGGCGTATTCTTCACCCGTGACTTGGTGAACATGCCTGCAAACGTGCTAACCACGACCGAGTTCGCCAAGCAATTATCTGACCTGAAAGACCTTGGCCTCAAGGTCGAAGTGCTGGAGGAAAAAGACCTCGAAAAACTCGGCATGGGCTCGTTGCTTTGTGTGGGGCAGGGGTCTGACAGCCCGTCCAAAGTTGTTGTCATGGAGTGGAACGGCGGCACCAAAGGGGACAAGCCGTTTGCCTTCGTCGGCAAGGGCGTGGTCTTCGACACGGGGGGCATCTCGCTGAAACCTGCAGCTGGCATGGAAGAAATGACCATGGATATGGGCGGCGCTGGTGTGGTCGCAGGCGTTATGAAAGCGATCGCAAAGCGTAAGGCCAAAGCAAATGTGGTTGGCCTTGTCGGATTGGTCGAAAACATGCCGTCGGGCAACGCCGTTCGTCCCGGTGACGTGGTGACCTCGATGAAAGGCGACACGATTGAGGTGATAAACACCGACGCCGAAGGCCGCTTGGTTCTGGCGGATGTGCTTTGGTATGCGCAAGAGCGGTTCGAGCCGCTGGGCATGATCAACCTCGCGACGCTGACAGGGGCCATCATCATCGGTCTGGGGCACGAGAATGCAGGTGTGTTCTCCAACAATGACGCGCTGGCCAATGCATTCCTGAAGGCCGCCAATGTCGAGGAGGAAGGCGCATGGCGTATGCCAATGGGCAAGGCCTATGACGATAAGCTGAAATCACGGATTGCGGATATGCAGAACGTTGGCGGGCGCCCCGCAGGCTCCATCACCGCGGCACAGTTCCTGCAACGCTTTGTGAAGCCGGAAACCCCATGGATTCATCTCGACATCGCAGGGGTGGCATCGGTGAAAGAGGAAACCGGTTTTGCACCTAAGGGCGCCACTGGTTGGGGTGTCCGTGCATTGAACCGCCTGATCATGGACAATTTCGAGGGCGAATAACCATGGGGGCTGCCTTTTTCTACCATATGACCACGCAGCCCGTAGACGTGACCTTGCCCATGCTGTTGGGCAAGGCACGCGGGGCGGGGTGGCGTGTCGCGGTCAGGGGTCGCGATGCCGCAAGACTGGATCATTTGGACGGGAAGCTGTGGGAGGCGGACGGGTTTCTTGCCCACGGTCTCGCAGGTGGTCCGCATGACGCGGAACAGCCGATTTTATTGACCGAAGCGGTCGAGGCACCGAACGGTGCAAGCTGTCTTGTTAGTCTTGATGGTGCAGAGATCGCACCTGAAGAGGTCAATGGGTCGGATCGCACGATGATCCTGTTCGACGGTAATGATGGTGATGCTGTCAGCGTCGCGAGGCAGCAGTGGAAATTGCTGACAGAGGCGGGATGTACGGCGCAATATTGGGCTCAAGATGGTGGGTCGTGGGCAAAAAAGGCGGAGCACCCCAAGCCCGAGAAATGAGTATGCCCGCGGCACTGGGTTGTAGGACACGAAAATTCTGAAGAAAAACCGTTAGGACTCAGTAAGTAGTGTCGATGAGGCTGTTTGAACCCGTATCGCTAGAACAGGCGTTGCAGACCCTCAATGACTACCAATGACCCGGCGGCAAGGCTGGATAGCGAAAGGCCACGGGCCATCAGTGTTTCGTAATCCAGCCACCATGGCTTTAATCGCCCTGCTACTTTGCCGTGCAAATCATGGAGCATTTGCAACGCCTTGAGGCGCTGATCTGCGTTGTCTGCATCCGCGTATTCTTTCGCCAACGCAACCATGGTGAGCGTCAGCATTTGGTCCGGTCCTTGGCCTGCGGCTTCGTGGTAGGCGTCGATCTGAAAACATATGGTCTCGCTTAATCGGTCGCGCGCATCGGGGCCGGAGATCAATTGCACCGCTTGCAGGGGCAGGCCGACGCGCAGTTTGGAGGCGTGTTGCCGCAGCCACCTGGCGGCGAAGATGCCTAACCCGATCAGGCATAATCCGGCGGCCAAAAACGCGATCGGAGTGTAATCAAGCCCACTAAGCTTGGACCAGAAGGGAACATAGGGTGCCGGTGGGTCGGTCGGATCTGACGCGTCCATTCTTCCGACGCGATACATGGCGAGTCCTGCGGCAAGCGCCCCGATAAGGATCACCAGCGCTAGCTTCCACCAGATACCAGACGCCTTTCGCGCAGATTTCTCGCGTGGATATGGGCTTGGGGATTTTGTAGGTGGCGGCTCTGGTGGGCTGGGCGGTATGTAGAAGTCGTCTCCGAAGTCGTCGTGTTGCTTGACGGCAGGCGGAGAAGAAGGTGGCTTGCCCCCGAGATTTCGCTCCAGAAGAGGGCCAAATTCATCGATGGAAGCCACGAACGGGTCATTGCTGTTGGCCTGGGGCAAGAGCGCTTCGATCTCGGCCAAAGCTTCGGTGGCATTTGGGCGGGCGGCGGGGTCTTGGGACAGAAAGCGCGCTAGAAGACCATGCAGCTTTTCCGGCGCATCTTGGACGTTGGGCCCGACAGCCGAAAGTGATCCCTTGACCAACGCCCCTAGAGTATCTGCCTTACGGTAGGTGCGACCCGTGACCATTTCGTACAGCACGGCGCCGATGGCCCAAATATCGACGCTGGCACCCTGCTGCATCCCGAACAGCTGCTCTGGTGTCATATATAGCGGCTTGCCCGCATATTCGCCGACCATTGTGGTCCTGCCGAGATTGCTGTCTTCGGTGAGGTGCCCAATGGCGTTGAAATCGATGAGAACCGGAAAGCGACCCCGCTGCAAAATCAAATTCTGTGGGCTGATATCGCGGTGGATAAAGCCCGCGTCATGGATCACCTGCAATGCCTGTAGCACCCGCACCATGATTTGGAGCGCGATATCGACTGGAAATGCACCGTTGGTCTGCAATTCCTCCTTGAGGGAGGGGCCTTCGATGTAATGATATATGAGGATCAATTGATCTTCGACGGTTTGCTGTCCGATGAAGCGCTGCAACCCTGGGTGCTTGAGGCGGCGCATCAGGTCGGCCTCGCGTTCCACGGCGCGGCGGGCGGCTTCGGTCATTGGCCTGATCTTGACAACAGCAAAGCCCGTGCCGTCGAGTTTGCGAACCCGCCATGTTTGCCCGAGCGACCCTTTACCCAAAAAATGCCATTCGCCGTAGTCGGGCAATTGGGTCTCTATTTTGGGGTCAATCTCCATCGGCGCAAACTCCTGCTGGGGAATTTTCATCCTTGGGATAGAGTTTGGCAAGCTTTGATTGACGTAAGGGAAGTTTTGCGGCTCGCGTCTTCAGCGTTCCAACACAAGCATGCGGCGGTTTATTTCGATGCGTTTGAACCGCTCTAAATAATCCATACCCAGCAGGGATGTATCCAATTTGCCTTCGTTGACAAATGCGCGTACGCGACCTTCCTCTAGATCACCCAAACTTACATCCGCTAAGGTAACGCGCGCTGTACGGACTTCGCCGTTGGCCGTGCTGGCGCGGCCGCCAAAGACTAAAGTCTCGGTGTCGATCCCGACGCGCTCCGCATCTTCTTGGGACAAAACAACGCTGCTTGCACCGGTGTCGACAATGAATTCCACTGGAACATCGCCCACATGCAACGTCAGGTGATAATGCCCGTCACTGCGCACGGGCACTTCGATGCGGCCGTTCTCGAATGTGCTTTGGCGGGGTAGGACGGTTTTGGACACGTCATTCCAAAGCCCGTAAGCGACGATGACGCCGACGAAAATGAATCCCCACAATGCGGCTTGGCGCGCCATCTCGCCCATTCGGGCGCGATTGGAGATCAAAAAATATCCCGCAATCACGGAGCCGAGCAGAACGAGGTAGATGAGGCGGGCGGTGTCTTGGCTATCCATAGCTCTAATATAGGGGCTAGGTCAGGTGCCTGCCACCACTCCAAACTCGCGCAGGCCGTCTAGGACGAATTGCACCGACAGCGCCGCCAGCAACATTCCCATCAGGCGGGTGATTACCTTGATCCCGGTGTCGCCAATTACGCGCTCCATCAGGCCCGCCATCAAGAACATGCCGAAGACGACGGCAAGCACGGACAACATGACACCGTGAACGGCGGCCACATAGGTGAAATCCGCGCCCGGTGTGCCGGTTAAAAGGATCATTGTCGCCAACGCTCCCGGACCTGCAATCAAAGGCGTGGCCAGCGGGAAGACCGAAGGGTCTTCGTCACCAGGCCCATCGACCTGATCTTCGCGGCGTTGGGTGCGTCGCTCAAAAAGCATATCGAGCGCTGTAACGAAGAGCAGAACACCCCCCGAGATGCGGAAGGCCGCCATTGATATCCCGATAAAGTCCAGAAGCGCTTCGCCCGCCAGCCCGAATAGCGTAAGCAGGAATATCCCGACCAGACACGACCGGATTGCGATCCGCAGACGGTTGCGGAAATCCATACCAGAAGTGAGCGCCACGAAAAGCGGTGCAAGCCCGATCGGGTCGATCACCACGAACAGGGTGACAAAGGCGGTGATTGCGATAGAGAGTTCCATTTCCTCGCCCTATATGTTTGTTTCACGAAGGAAAACCCTTTGTCGGCATATCTGGGAGATTTGACATGACGAATGTGATGACAGGCATGGTCCTGACGGGTCATGGCGGCCCTGATATGCTGGAATGGCGGGACGATATTGCAGTTCCGACGCCAAAACCCGACGAGGTCCTGATCGAAGTGGCGGCCTCTTCGGTCAACAACACCGATATCAACACGCGGATAGGCTGGTATTCCCAGACCGTACGCGGGGCGACCGATGCGGTCAGTGAAACCTCGGACGTGGATGCGTCATGGTCCGGCACGCCCCTTGGCTTACCACGCATTCAGGGCGCGGATGTGTGTGGCCGGATTTCGCAAGTCGGGCGCGACGTTGACCCGAACCGAATTGGCGAGCGTGTTTTGGTACGGACCATGCAAAATCATGATGGCGCCGTGTGGACCATGGGGTCGGAATGCGATGGCGGCTTTGCCCAATTCTGCGTGGCTCGCGCCCATGATGCCCTTGTGGTGGACAGCAGCTGGAGCGATCTGGAACTGGCCACGCTTCCCTGCGCTTACTCCACGGCAGAGGGCATGTTGCAACGCGCATCCCTCAAGGCTGAGCGTGTGTTGATCACAGGAGCATCCGGTGGAGTTGGGGCTGCGGCAGTGCAATTGGCAAAAATGCGTGGGGCGCATGTGACTGCAGTTACAACACCTTCCAAAGCGGATGCCGTGCGAGAATTGGGTGCGGACGCAATCTTAACCCGCGATGAAACCCCGCCGCGCGGTGCATTTGATGTGCTGGTGGATTTGGTGGCCGGCCCCGGTTTTCCAGACATGCTCGACGGGTTGGCCGATTTTGGGCGCTATGTGTGCTCTGGCGCGATAGCAGGTCCGATTGTCGAGCTGGATGTGCGAAAGCTCTATCTGCGCGACCTGAGTTTCTTTGGATCGACCTTTCAGCCGGACAACATCATGCCCGACTTGATCAGCTATGTGGAGGCAGGGCGATTGCGGCCGGCGGTGACCGCAACATTTCCGCTGCGAGACCTGAAGGCTGCCCAAGCCGCGTTCGCTGCCAAAACACATGTCGGCAAGATCGCGATTGATGTGGCGGGCGGAACTTAGCTTTCCGCCTTTTCCAGTTTGGACTGCGCCTTGACCCACATGGCCTCTGCGCGGTCCATGGCCTCCATGACCTCGGAATACTTCTTCTGCCAGACCGCGCGCTTGTCGGCCATGTGGTCTTCATAGACCTTCGGGTCGCCAAGACGCTTTGCCAACTCATTCTGCATTTCCGACAGCTTGGCGACACGGGCCTCGCATTTTCGCACGTCCGAACGCAGGGCCAGGATGTCATCGCGCGATGCGGTCTTGGCCTTCGGCTTGTCTTTCTGAGGCTTCTCTGGCGGTGCCAGAAGCAGCTTCCGGTAGCTGGGGAGGTCGTCGTCATACGGGTTCACGCGACCGTCTTTAACCAGCCACAGACGGTCTGCGACGAGAGACAGCAAGTGCATGTCGTGTGACACCAGAATGACCGCGCCGGAATAGGCGGTCAGCGCTTGCACCAAGGCTTCGCGGCTTTCGATATCAAGGTGGTTTGTCGGCTCATCGAGGATCAACAGATGCGGCGCGGGCAGGGTGGCCAATAGCAGCGACAGACGTGCCTTTTGCCCACCAGAGAGACGACCCACTTCTGTGTCCGCCTGATCAGGGCCAAGGCCGAAGCTGGCAAGACGGGCGCGCAGCTTGGATTGCCCCTCATGGGCGCGTTCCCGGATAAGGTGTTCCAGCGGGGTTTCGTCAACGAAAAGCTCGTCGACTTGATGCTGGGCAAAGAAGCCGATGCGCAGTTTATTGGAGGTCGACATGCGCCCTCCCATAACTTCAAGACGGTTAGATAACATCTTGGCAAGAGTGGATTTTCCCTCTCCGTTCCGACCCAGAAGTGCGATGCGGTCGTCTTGATCGATGCGCAGGTTCAGGTGGCTCAGAATAACTTTTCCATCGTATCCAACAGACGCGCTTTCAGTGCTGATGATCGGCGGTGACAGCTCTTCCGGTTCAGGGAAGGTAAACACCACACGGGCCGCGTCTTCGGGGGCGGTGATCGTTTCCATCTTCTCCAGCATTTTCACGCGGGATTGGGCCTGCTTGGCCTTCGACGCCTTGGCCTTGAAGCGGTCCACAAAGGATTGCAGGTGCGCGCGTTGCAAATCCTGTTTCTTGGCGGCCGCAGCCTGCACCGCACGGCGCGCGGCGCGTTGGCGGGCGAACTGGTCGTAGTTGCCGGAATAGAACGTCAGCTGTTTGTCTTCGAGATGCAGGATGCCGTTGACCGAGCGGTTCAAGAGTTCTCGGTCGTGCGAAATGATGATGACCGTATGCGGGTAGCGGGTCAGATAATGCTCCAGCCACAACGCGCCTTCGAGGTCCAGATAGTTGGTCGGCTCGTCGAGCAGCAGCAGGTCCGGCTCCGAGAACAGCACTGCGGCCAGGGCCACACGCATCCGCCAGCCACCCGAAAAGTCGGAGCAGGGACGGTGTGTTTCCTCGGGCGTAAAGCCAAGACCCACCAAGATCGAAGAGGCCCGCGCTTCCGCAGACCATGCGTCGATATCTACCAGACGGGTCTGGATGTCGGCGATGCGGTTGGGGTCTGTGGCCGTTTCGGCCTCGGTCATCAGGCTTGCGCGCTCTTTATCCGCGTTCAGAACGGTGTTGAGAAGAGAGACCTCGTTCGACGGCACTTCTTGGGCGATCCCGCCAATGCGGGCGCGGTCCGGCATAGTGATCGTGCCGCTCTCCAGAACCAGTTCACCACGGATCAATTTGAACAGGGTGGTTTTGCCCGTCCCGTTGCGCCCCACGAGGCCAACTTTGTGACCCGTAGGGATATTGGCCGAGGCGCCCTCAAACAGGGAACGGCCTTCGACGGCGTAGCGGAGTTCTGACATGCTTAACATGCCCTGCGTTTCGCCTATGCGGGCAGGGGTGTCAATTGGGCGCTTTTCATGAGCAGACCACCATGCTAGGTGCGCCTCAAATTCACTCTTGGTAAGGACCCGCATCATGGCTATCCAACGCACATTCTCGATCATCAAACCAGACGCCACCAAACGCAACCTGACTGGCAAAATCGCTGCCAAGTTCGAAGAGGCCGGTCTTCGCATTGTTGCTTCCAAGCGCATTCAGCTGACGCTGGCCCAAGCGCAGCAGTTTTACGGTGTCCACTCCGAGCGCCCGTTCTTTGGTGAGCTGTGTGAGTTCATGATCTCCGAGCCGATTGTTGTTCAGGTTCTGGAAGGCGAAGACGCCATCGCGAAAAACCGCGAAGTTATGGGTGCAACCAACCCTGCGGACGCAGCAGACGGTACCATCCGCAAAGAGTTCGCGCTGTCCATCGGTGAAAACTCCGTACACGGTTCCGACGCGCCAGAGACCGCAGCAGAAGAAATCGCGTTCTTCTTCTCCGGCCTAGAGCTGGTTGGCTAAGACTTCGGCTACAGAAATTTGGGGAAGGGCCGCGCAACTTCAGGTTGTGCGGCCTTTTTCTTTGCACTAGCGGTGCAGGCCGACGCCAATCGCATCAAGGTCAGCTTCTAACGCACTGATATTTTTGTTGAAGTGTTTGGCTTTCAACGCATCAAACTTAACGCGCAGCGCAACTTTTTCCGCACCTTTGCAATCGTTCCATGGTCTACCCTGAAGGGCCATCACCAAGGCGTAAAAGCCGATGAAGTGGGGGCGGTCGCCATTTTCCAAAAGCTTGGCGTAAGCCGCATCGGCTCCAAGGGCACGCAATGCCTCGGCTGACTGAATGCCTACTCGGGCCAAGCTGGCCTCGTAGGCGGGGCCAAGGTTACGGATAGAGGAAACAGGGTCGGTCATAGAACCTGCTTAATCTCATCGGTATCGCAGAGGAAAGGGGCTTTATAAGCTAGCCCAATCCGAAAAGCCGGCGGGCGGCGTTGGTCGCGGAGACTTGGTATCCTGCGGTTGCGGGTTTGGAGTCGGGGCTGGTGCTTCATAGGCCATTTTAGCGGCCTCCTGTTTAATAAAAATACTCACTAAAGACGAAGGCACCATAGCACTTTGACGCGTAGGTGTCAAAAATGAGGCGGAAATGTGACGGGGAGTTTGGGCAACAGCGCAAGAATCACCGCTGGCGAGTTTTCCTTGCGAGCCGCAACATATTGACGAATTCCACAAGATATTCCCACATTTTGCAAATTTGCCGCGGGTTTTCCCCCCTTTCAAGCCCTTTTAGCGATTGAGGATCGCGTGTACTTTTGCGAGACTGATTCAAGCTGTTTCAACTAAAGGCAGCCGAGGCGGGTCGAATTATCCCAAGAACACGCGAGCAGGGCAAACCTTGTCGCAAACTCTCATTTTAGATGCGCGTGCTCTTGCGAGTTCGCGCAGTGTTTCGAGACGGGGACAATTGCATGAAGATCTGGACCTCCCGCGATATTGCGGCACCAATTCTGATCTTACTATCGGTTATTTGGATGGGGCTCGGATTGGTTGCCACCTCCGCACAGGCCACGACCTTCACGTCCACTGTCCCTGGAACGTCAATCACATTGCCTACAGAATACCCTGAGGCAGGGGGCGTTGCCATCGTCATGATTGGCCTGAACGGTAACATATATTACCAGTTCTCCGACCCCGCCAACGCGTTTGTCGGCTTTAACAACCGTCCCAATCGTCCGGAGTTGGGAGGGAATCCTTTCACCATAAATGATCCGATCCCGCTTGATTGCGGCTTTTCAAGCTGCCGGGACTATTTTGGTGGTGGCCTTGCACGGGTCCATATCCGGTTTTCGGCCTATGACGGGGACACCCAACCGGGTGGCTTTGATGAAAATGACATCACTCTGCGAATAAACGGCTTCGATGTGGGGAGTTGGTCTGGCCTAACGACCGAACGGACCAATGACAACGGCACGCGGTCCTTCGGGTTTAGAACCGGTTTTGGAAACAACACATTTAACACGGGCTGGTTCGCGTCCTCTAACTCCGGCTTAATGGATTCGTTGCTGGACACAGGGCCTACAGGTCAGACCACAATTCAGGTTTTTGACGACGACCCGAACGACAACTATTGGGATTTCCAGCGCGGCCCAAGCTTGCAGAACTCGAACATCCAAACGGTTGCCCCGGGTATGACAATCGAGAAGTCTGCCAACCCGACCACCTATAACGACGTCGGGGACGAGATTGACTACACTTTTGTCCTGAGAAATATCGGTTCCGTTCCAATCCGCAATGTAGGCGTAACTGACGACAGGATCAGCGCGCAGGGTGGAAGCGTCACCTGCGATGACCAAGTCATTTTAGACAGCCCGTCCGGTGCTGCCCAACCGTTTCAAACGATTTGTCGCGCAACTTACACTGTTACGCAGGCCGACATCGAGGCCGAGCAGGTCACCAACGTAGCAACCACCCAAGGTACCCCGGATTTTGGTGTGTTGGGTGCAGTTACGGATACCGAGACGGTCACCGGCCCACCTGCAATTCCTGCAATAACCCTCGAGAAATCAACGACAAGTGCAGCGTTCGGTGCGGCCAATACAACTGTGCCCTATGAATTCAGGGTCGAGAATACCGGCAACGTCACGCTGACGGACATCACGGTCACGGACCCGAACATCCCCGGCCTGTCTTGCACCTTTGCAACAATGTTGCCGGATGCTGTCGAAACCTGCGCGGGAACTTATACGGTATTGCAAACTGACGTGGACAGTTTTGCCGCGGGGACGCTGCTTCGCAACGACGCCGAGGTCACCGCAGACGCGGCGACTGGCGGGGTCGTACAGGATACGGACTTTGTGGAATTAAGCGGACCGGCCGCAGCACCCGCTTTGACCATCGTCAAGCGTGCCTTGACCGGGACGTATGATAGCGTCGGCGATGTCGTCCAATACGCCTTCGATGTAACGAATACCGGAAATATCACCTTCCCTGCGCCGCCATCCGTGACCGACAGCCTGGGAATTCCCGTGACATGTCCCGCAGGCGCCATGGCGCCAGGACGGCAGATCACCTGCACAGCAGAAATTTCCGTGACGCAACCTCATATCGATGACGGTCAGATCGACAATACCGCCACCGCGGAAATTTCGATTGCGGGTGTTAACCTGTCTGAGAGTGACAGCGCGATGGTGACGGCCACGCGCTCGACAGGTCTGACACTGACCAAGCGTTTGGCGTCCACCAGCCCGACAAGCTTTGCGGCAGACGCGATAACGCTCAGCTACGAATATGTTTTGCGGAATACCGGGAATGTCACGCTAGAGGCCGTCGGCGTCATTGATGACAAAACGACTGTGAGCTGCCCCGCATCCGAAATCGCACCGATGTCCCAGATCGTCTGTACCGCAGACTACATCACCTTGCAGATGGATGTGAACGATGGTGGCGTAACAAACACCGCGACGGCATCCGCCACCCCGCGTGGCGAGACTGTCGCGATCGAAAGCGTGGAGCAAGAGCTGACGGTGCCAGCCGTTCAAACACCATCTTTGGCACTGGCAAAAAGCGCCGGCGCGCCAGCCCCCAGCTTTAGCCTTGGCGCGACGATCACCTACACATTCGATGTGACGAACGACGGCAATGTAGACAATCCGGGTCCGATCACCATCACTGACAGCAAACTTGGCGCACCATTCGAGTGCTTCGTAGGGCCTTTGCTTGCAGGGACAATGCAAAGCTGTACGCGCGACTACACACTGACTACGGCTGATCTGCAGTCCGGCTTGGTCGTAAACTCTGCGACCGCAAGTGGCGGTGGTGTAACGTCGCCCAGCGATGGCGCAACGGTGTCCAACAGCGAAACGCCCGAAGTGACGCTGACCAAGACGGCATCGCCTTCGCCTATTCCCGCTGGCGTGACCTCCGTTACATATACGTTCAACGTTCAAAATACGGGTACGGCGCAATTATTGCTGTCGACCAACCCGATCACGGTAAATGACCCCAATGTCGGAGCGGTCGATTGCTCGGCGCAGCCGGCAACACTCGATGCGCCGACACTCCTTGCGGCAGGGGAGTCTTTCGACTGCACTGCGAGCTACACCTTAACGCAGGCCGAGATCGACGCGGGCGAGGTCGTGAACACGGCGTCCGCATCCTTCCCGTTCAACGACGGCTCCGGCGTGCAGACGATTACGTCCGACACCGCAACAGCGACGACACCGATTGCGGAGAACTTGCAGTTCACCTTTGCCAAGACCGGACCCGCGAGCTTCACCACTGTGAACGAGGTGTTGAGCTACAGCTTTGACATCGTGAATACCGGCAATGTCACGATGACGTCCTTCGTGCTGACCGATGATCTGATCAGCAACGCAAGCTGTCCTGTGAGCAGCTTGGCACCGTCTGCGTCCACCACCTGTACCGGCAGCTACACAGTCACCCAAGCGGACGTTGACGCGGGAACTGTTCTCAACAATGCCAGCGTGACCGGCCTTTCCGCTTCGGGCAGCCAGGACACGCAAACCGATAGCTCCACTGCGACGCGTGCGGTCCAACCTACCGACCGCGTGTTGAGCGTCGACAAAACTGCCAACCGTTTGGACTTCACCACGGTCGGCCAACAGCTGATCTATGCAATCGAGGTGACCAATGACGGGTTGCAAACCCTGACGAACCTGACTGTCACGGACGTTCTTGATGCGGCCTATAGCTGTAACATTCCGACCCTCGCCCCGGGCGCGTCCAGTAGCAGTTGCACTTTCTCGCATGTTGTCACGCAAGACGACATCGACGCCGGGGAAGTGGTCAACCTTGCGACCGCGTCGGGTTCTGGTGTCGCGCCGCAAACCTCTGGTTTGACCATTCCGGGGCCCACCCGAAACGCGAGTTTCACGGCCGTAAAAGACGCGCTGTCCGGCTATACTGTTGACGGCGATTCAATCACCTATCGCTTCACCGTGACCAACAATGGCAACGTGCGCATCAACGGTGTTCAGGTCTCTGATCGTGGTCAGCTGTGCACGACGGTCGGAACGCTTGAGCCGGGTGAAGTTGACAATTCGTGCCAGTTTACCTTCCCTGTCACGCAGGCCGATGTGGATGCTGGCGGTGTCGTAAACACCGCGACTGTCACGGGTACAGGTGCGGACGGGACGCCTCTAACTGAGACCCCTCAGGAAACTGTCACAGGCCCGCTCGAAGCCCCTGCATTGACCGTCACAAAAGTCGAAGATGACACCAGCGGCGATTTCGGCCTGCCACTCAGCTCCGAGAGCTACACCATTACCGTCACCAATAGCGGCAATGTCACGCTGAACAATATCTCGGTCACCGATGCGCTGATCGGGCTGGATTGTATCGTGCCGACCTTGGCACCTTCCGCCACTGCGACCAGTTGTGACCCCGTCGGTGGTGGGGCATCCGTTCCGATGACGGGCAGCTACACGATTACACAAGCGGATGTCGATCGCGGATCGTTGAGCAACACCGCAAGCGCATCCGGTACAACGATCAATGGTACGACCGTTGGTGATAGTGCAACCGTCGAGCTGGACAGTCCGGCACAAACCCGCTCGTTGGGTGTTGTGAAGACAAGCGACCTGACTGGCAACTTCGACACGCTTGGTCAGGTGATCACCTACAGCTACGATGTGACAAACACCGGCAATACGACCCTGCCGAATGCAATCACCGTCACGGATGACCGAATCTCTTCGGTCACTTGTGATGCACTTCCTGCGGGTGGCCTACCACCAATGGGGGTTGTCACCTGCACGGGAACCTATGCAATCACACAACCTGATATTGATGCAGGGTCCGTGACCAACACTGCGAGCGCCACGACAACGACAACGGCGGGCTCGATCACGTCGCCGGACGCTGTGCTCACACTGAACGCCGACCAAAACTTCGCCATGACCTTGGACAAGCGCTTGAAAAGCACGTCAGCTGTCAGCTTCTCCGCAGCGGCCGAGCCGCTTATTTATGAATATGTCGTGACCAATAGCGGGAACACGACGATCACTGACGACATAAAAATCGACGACGACCGCTTCGGCACGGATTTGGTTTGTACGGCTGTCGATTTGGCCCCAACAGCGCAAATCATCTGCGAGCAGCCCTACAGCACGACCCAAGGCGACGTGAATGATGGCGAAGTGACCAACACCGCCACCGCCTACACAGGGCCTAACCTTGGGGCCGCAACGCTCAGCTCCAACAGCGACAGCGTGACTGTACCAGCCTTGCAAAACCCGCTTCTGGTTGTTGAAAAGAACTTTGTTTCGGCCTCGGGCCTGCCGGTTTCAAACCCGGGATTCTTCGAGGGGCAGGAACTCACTTATAACTTCGTGGTCACAAATAGCGGTAATGTCTCGATCACCGTTGATCCTGCGACGGTCATCAGTGACCCAAAGATCGGCCCGTTCACCTGCACCGGAATACCAACGATACTGGAGCCATCTGACACCTATACCTGCACAGGTCCGGCGTCGCCTTACACCGTCACGGCAAACGACATCCTTCTTGGGTCCGCTGTCAATGTGGCGACCGCAACGGGTACACTGCCTGACGCCAGTCAAATCCTATCTGCGCCGAACAGTGCAATCTATCCATTGAATGCAGAACCTGCTGTCTCCGTGCTCAAGCGCACCGAACCTGCAACAGGTGTCACTTTCGCAGCGGTGAATGACGAGATTGATTATGTCTATGAGGTGACCAACACAGGCAATACTGGATTGCCATCCCCCGGGACCGTGACGGATGACAAATTCCCGGGTGAAACCATCACCTGCGTTGACCCGTCGGGAGGCACTTTCGCGCGCATAATCGACGAGCCGACGGAAATCGCAATCTGTACCAGAACCTACACCGTGACGCAGGAAGACCTTGATCGGGGGAGTGTAACCAACGTCGCCTCTGCGACGACGAGCTTTGCGGGTGATCCGGTGCAGTCCCAACCTGCCACACTTACCGTCAGCGGTGATGTTGAGGCTCTGGTTGCGCTAACCAAAGAAGTGTCACCCACCACGCCAGCGTCCGCAGGCGATATATTGACCTACACGCTGACCGCAACGGCCTCGGGCAACCAAACCATTTTGGGTGCAAGCATTTCCGACCCGTTGCTGCCATCTCTCAGCTGCCTGCAATCTGGTGCGAGTGTTACCAGTGCAGACCTTGACCCGAACGGCGATCCGCTGATTTGTACGGGCACGCTGACAGTCACTCAGGCGATGGTCGATGATCAGGAAGTCCGCAACACCGCGAATGTGCGCGGAGCTGCCCCCGACGGGACGATCGTTTCAACCGATACCGAAAACGTTTTGGGAGTCGATGCACCGAACGACGAGCTAACTGTTACGAAACGTATCAACCCGGAGCCGATCAGCGGAACCGACCCAGCCTATACCCAACCGGGTCAAGTGGTCACATTCATCGTTGAGGTTGAAAACACGGGCAACATCACGGTCGACAACATCAATGTCACCGACGACCTGATCGCAGGGACCTGCAATGTCGGCACGCTGGCACCTGGGGATAGAAACGACAGCTGTGTGTTCACCCTTACGGTGATGCAAGACGAGGTTGATGCCGGTTCGTTCACCAACGAGGCGACGGCATCGGGCACACCACGCGCGGGAGCCGGTCCGACGGTCGGGATCGACGATGTATTGGTTCTCGGCCCGCCCGCAGAGCCTGCAATTGCGTTTAACAAAGAAGCCAATGTGACCGACTTCTCGGCGGCAGGTGACGTGATCACCTATACGTTTACGGTCGCCAACGCGGGCAACGTGACGCTGTTCGCGCAGCCTTTTGTGACTGACGCCGCTATTCAGCCCGGCCCCTTCGCCTGTGGTACAATTCCGGCAGGTGGCCTTGCGCCGCAGGAGTTTGTTTCGTGCACGCGGGATTATCCCGTCACGCAAGCCGACGTGGACGCGGGAACGATTACGAACAACGCAAGTGCCACCAGTGCTGAAGCCCCGACGCCGGAAGTCGCAAGCGTTACAACCACTGGTACGCGCACTCCGGGTGTGAGCCTGACAAAAACACCGTCGATTACAGCGGATGCACAAATCGGTAACATAATCGAGTACACCTATCGTGTTAGTAACACAGGCAACGTGACCCTTGATGCGGTGACGATGGCGGACACGCATACCAGCGCCACGACCACAGCGCCCCTGAGCATCGCGGGCGACGTGCAAGTCGTTGATGCGGGTGTTGCCAACGACTCGACCGATGCGGGGGCTAACGGGATTTGGGATAGCCTCGCACCTGGTGATGCGGTTGAATTCAGTGCCGAATATACTGTCACGCAAGCCGATATCGACGCGAGGCAGGTGTTGTCCAATACCGCAAGCGTCAGCACATCCAGCCCCGCCGGGACAACCCCGCCAAGTGACAGCGTAACGGTCAATGTGCCGGTCGAAGTGTCGAACCCGGGTATTGCCGTTGAAAAGACAGTGACGGGAAGCACCGGCAGTGCCGCTGATGACGTCGTGAGTTTCGAGATCGTTGTTCGCAACACTGGTAATGTAACGCTCGCAACACCGGTTCTCGACGACGATCTGACCCGAAACGGGGGCGCAGTTCTCGCTTTGACCACGGGGCCAACTCTCGCGTCCGGGAATGCCGCACCATTGGCAACTCTCGATGTGGGTGAAGTCTGGACCTATCAGGCAAGCTACACCCTGACCCAAGCCGATGTGGATGCCGGAGGGATCGACAACACGGTGCTTGTCACGACCACGTCACCGGACGGAACGCCCGTTTCAGACCGGTCTGGCAACGGGTTGCCCGGGGGCGAAGACAGCCCGACGCCGTTCGACATTGTTGTTGATCCACAAATCTCGTCGTTGAAAACCATTACCTCCAGCACGATCGCCGTGGATGAGGTGGTGACGTTCCAGATCACAGTTACAAACGACGGCAATGTCACCCTGAACAGTGTCAGTGTTGACGATACGCTGACGCGTGTGGATGGAACCGTTCTGGCACTCGACGCGCCGGTGGCTTTCGCGGGGGCTGGCAATGGGTCACCTCAGGGAACGCTTCTGCCGGGCGAGATCGCGACCTACACCGCGCAATACACTTTGACCCAAGCTGACATCGACGCGGGTGGTATTTCGAACACCGCGGAGGTCAGCGGCACGCCCCTAAGCGGTGTTCCCGTAACGGATACATCCGATGACGGGGATACCGGAGCAGGGGATACCGGCGACGATCCGACGGTTTTGGACATTCCCGAAGACCGCGCGATTGAGCTGGTTAAAAGACTCGTGGATGGCGAACCTGCGAATTTCACCGAGGATGGCGCCATCCTGCGATATGAATTCGTGGTGACCAACGCGTCCAACGTAACGCTGACCGACGCGATTACGATCACCGACCCCCTGATCACCGATGCAGGGGGTACGATCACCTGTCCTGCGCCACCAGTTGCTCCGGGTGAAAGCATCAGTTGTTTCGGGGACTATGAGGTTCTGCAATCTGACGTGGATGCCGGAGGTGTCGACAACGCAGCCACCGCAACCAGTGGTGCCACAACCAGTCCCGAAGCGACGTTGACAGTGCCTTCTGTGCAGAGCCCGGCGATGGAGCTTTTGAAAGAAGCCGAGGAAGTTCTGGCAACCGACTTCTTCACGGGTCCCGAGATTTCCTACACCTACACAGTGACCAACACCGGCAACGTGACAATTTTTGATCCGATTGCGGTCGAGGATAACCTGATTGATACGGTGGTTTGCCCGACACCTTTCCCAACGGAAGGGATCGCTCCGGACGGAACCTATGTCTGTACGGCCACCTATACGGTAACGGCCACTGATGTAGATCTTGGACAGGTCACCAACACCGCAAATGCAACCGACGGCACCACACCCAGCCCGACCGTCACGGAAACCATCCCTGATGCAGCGACCCCCTTGCTGGAGATCACTAAGACCGCCGAAGCAGGTGCGACTTTTGCGGAGGTGGGTGACGAGATCACCTACACATTCGAAGTTCTCAATGCGGGGACGCGAACCTTTGCCTCCGTGGTGACGGTCTATGACAACCGTCTTGGCGAAATCATCTGCTTCGATCCCGCTGCAGATCCGACAAACGACCCCGATTTTCGCGCTGGTGAAGTGCTGACTTGCACGGGCACTGATCAAGTGACGCAAGAGGACTTGGACGCGGGTGAAGTGACCAACGAGGCCTATGCACAAACGCTGTTCGGGGCGGGTGATACTCCGGTCAGTTCAACACCGGTTGACGTGACCGTGGCGGCGGATCTAACGCCGGAGCTGACGTTCTCCAAAGTGTCGAGCCCGAACCCTGCGGGCGCTGTCGGCACGGATATTACCTATTCGTTTACTGCGACCAATACAGGTAACCAGACCCTTAACACGGTCAGCGTCAGCGATCCCTTCTTCCCGACGCTTGTCTGCTCCACGCCGGAATTGTTGCGCGGGGACAGCCTGACCTGCACCGCGACATATGAAATTACGCAAGACGACATTGATGCAGGCGAAGTGCAGAACACGGCGACGGCCACGGCACAGACACCGCAAGGTGGCGAGCTGGAAGAGACCAGCGCAGAGACGACAACCATGCCGACTGCCAATCCGCTTATGTCGGTGGTCAAGCGCCCCAGCGTGTCGCCCTTCGGCCCTGTGGGCAGTTCTGTGACCTACACGTTTGACGTGACCAATGACGGCAACGTGACGCTGTTCAATGTTGCGGTCGATGACAGCTTGGATAGCGGGCCTGCGTGTGAGATCGCGCGGCTGAATGTCGGGGCAACGGATAGCAGTTGTGCGTTCACGCTTGAAGTAGATCAGGCGCTGGTCGATGCGGGCAGCTTGACCAACACAGTTGACGTCACCGCTGCAGATCAGTTGGGCAACCCGGTAGATGCCACGGCGACGATTATCACGACTGGCCCGACCCAAGCGCCGTCACTTGAGGCCACAAAGGTGGTCAGCTTTAGCGGCGTCGCCGTCGGCGATTTGGCCAGCTATACTTTGCAGGTAGAGAACACAGGAAACGTCACCCTTGATAATGTGAACGTGACCGACACGATGACGCGAAACCTGAACGGGCGCAGTGTTGCGCTGGACAGCCCGTTTGCACTGGTCGCGTCAAGCGATGCGGATGGCGATGGCCGGCTCGATGTGGGCGAGACTTGGGTCTACACCGCGACCTTCACGCTGACCCAAGCGGATTTGAACGCTCAGGGTGTGTCGAACACGGTGGTGGTCGATGCCATAGGACCGGATACCACACCGGTGAGTGACACATCGGATAACGGCAATGATGGTGACGGCAACTTGACCGACGATCCGACCGTGGTTTCGATCACGTCGGACCCGCGCCTTGTGGTGACCAAAGAGGTCGTATCGGCAGGCTCCATTGCAGGCGAGCAAGTTGTCTTCCGCATCACTGCGGCCAACACTGGCAATGTCGATATTGATGGTGTCACGATTGACGACCAACTGACACGAAACGGTGGTGGTGCGCTGGCGCTGACCACGGGGCCAACTCCAGTCGGCGATGCTAGCTTTATCGGTGCCGGTGAGCAGGTCATCTGGGATGCAACCTACACGCTGCTGCAAGAGGATATCGATGCGGGTGGCGTTGCCAACTCTGCGACCGTTTCGGGCACAGGTCCTGATGGTAGCGCAGTGAGCGACCTGTCAGCCGACGGGGACCCATTCGATGGCAATGTGGAAAATGACCCGACCGTTGTGACCATTCCGGCGGCGCCAGCCTTGGACGTGCTAAAACGTGTGGTTTCGGCGGATGAGCCGTTTGATGGTGGCCGCGTCGAGTTCGCGGTTGAAGTCGCCAATACCGGCAACGTTACCCTGAGCAGCGTTGCCTTGATCGAGAACTTGCGTCGGCTGGATGGCGCGGCGCTGACGCCGACCAGCGTCAGCTTTGATAGCGCTTCAGAAGGGTCGGGCGAAGGAACGCTGAATCCGGGTGAAACAGCGACGTACACTGTGAGCTACATCCTGACCCAAGACGATGTCGATGCGGGCGGGGTCAGCAACTCGGTAACGGCAACCGCGACAACACCACTCGGTGGCCCGCTTTCTGATGTGTCCCGCGATGACGACCCCTCGGATGGCAATGATGAGGACGATCCGACGATCGCGACGATCGAAGCCGCTCCGGCGAATACCTTCGTCAAAACGGCGTCGCAACCCGTGCCGCTCTTCCCGATGATCTATCAGGTGACGTTCACTCTGACGGTCGAGAATACCGGCAATGTGACGCAAGAGGGCTACCAGATTGCGGATGATCTAAGCGCTTTTGAAGGCTCGGCGGAAGTGTTGCGGGATGCACCGTTCGGGCTGTCGGTTCGCACCAGCGGCTTTACCGACGCGGCGGTCAATCCGTCCTTTGACGGGGCAGGCGACACCGCGACGTTGAGCGGGAATCCGACCCTTGCGCCGGGCGAAACCGGAACGGTTGAAATTGATGTGGTCTACAGCACCGAAGGGGCGGGCGTGCCAGCGGACAACGTGGCAAATCTGACCTCCGGTCTTTTGCCAAGCCCGCAAGATGCGACCGCCAGTGTGGCCGTGACGGACAGTGACGGGGACGGGGTGCCAGACTCCCTAGAATCAGCGACAGCGGACCGTGACGGGGACGGCATACCTGACGCAAACGATTACGATCCGACGGGCTATTTCTATTGCGAGGATGACGGGCGCATTCTTGCGGGGGGCTCAATCTCGGTTACGGGGCCATTCGGCACACAAACCGGTGTCGGGACCAGCAACTTCATCACCATCGTGCGGGATGGCAGTGCAGGGGAGTTCCAGTTCTTTGTCACCCGCGCCGGCACCTACACGATCAACCCGACCTATCCGGCGTCCGGTGCCGTGTCGACAAGCCGTTTGGCAAGCCCGACACTCGACGCGACCAGCCTGCTTCCAGCCAATCCGGCCTCTATCGGGTCCTCGGAGTTTGGCGCCACCGACCGACTTGCGGACTTCTCCGCAGGGGCGAACCCGTTCTACCTGACCCTGACCTTCGAGGCGGGTGATCCGTTCATCCTGAACAACAACATCCCGCTGGAAAACTGCGCGGGAACGCCCGATTTGCAGGCAACCAAAGTCGCCGACCGCAATTCGGCTGTGTTCGGCGAGGCGGTGAACTTCACTCTGACCTTCACCAACAATACGCCGACGACAGTGACCAACGCGACACTGGTCGACCTGTTGCCAGCCGGTATGCTCTACACTCCCAACACCGCACGCGTGGATGGGGCCGCGATTGAGCCAACCGTGACAGGCTTGCATCTAGAATGGCCGGGGCAGACCGTGACGCCGGGACAAACCATAAACCTGACGCTTTCGGCGCGGGTGGTGGCGAACGGCTCTTACGGTGATCTGACCAACAGAGGGTTCCTTGCCAACGCCGCTGGTGCGCCGATTTCAAACGTCGCCACGGCTGTCGTGCGGGTCGAGCCGGAGCATGTGTTTGATTGCTCCGACATCATTGGCAAGGTTTTCGATGACAAGAACCAGAACGGCTATCAGGATCAGGGAGAGCCGGGCTTGCCCGGTGTGCGCTTGGCGACTGTGCGTGGCTTGCTGATAACGACCGACGAGCATGGCCGGTATCACGTGCCTTGTGCAGAGCTTCCGAAAGATATCGGCTCCAACTTCACGCTTAAACTCGACACACGGACATTGCCCACAGGCTACCGCGTGACCACGGAAAACCCGCGTGTGATCCGTGTTACGGCTGGTAAGTTCGCCAAGCTGAACTTCGGTGCGTCGCTGTCCAATGTGGTTGATATCGACCTCACCGCTGCGGCGTTCCTTGGCAGCTCGTCCAAGCCATCTGCTGCGTTGGAGAGCGGGGTTGATGGGTTGATTGGTCAGATCAAATCGACACCTTCGGTGCTGCGGCTCAGCTACATTCTGAAAGGTGAAGACCGGAAACTCGCGAATGCGCGACTGAAGGCGGTTGAAAGCCTTGTTCGAGAGCGCTGGAAAGGCTCCGGCAGATACAAGCTCAACATCGAACGCAGCATCAAGCGTGTGCAGTAGGGGAGCGGGATTATGAAAATGAACAATACCTTACGCGCCGTTTTGATTGCCTCTACTTCCATGGTGTGGGGCGGGGCGGTAACTGCTCAAGAAGCGGATTTTGAAACCTCTTGCGCATTGGTCAACGGCGTTCTTCCTGCCAATTGTACGCAAGACAACGCGTCCGAGGTCGTTGTTGTCCCCGCGGGAGAGAACAACGAGCTAGATCGCGGCAACGCTGCGGTTGGCGGGGATGGCTTCCTGATCTCCATCGATGGCAAACCTGTCATTGGTGACAAGCGGGTAGAAGACGAAATCCGCAAAACTGACATCGCGCTGTCCAACGCGGATGTGCAGGTGAAGTTCGACGGATTGGGTGCGGTACCGCGCCTTGACCTCGTCGCCGTCGATCAAACCGAAGCCTTCGAAGCAGGCGATGTTGTCACATTCCGCTCGCGGACAAACTACCCCGCCTACCTGTCGCGCGGCGAGGTGCGCATGGTGGATATCGGCAACGCAGCAGGACCGAAAACCTTGGCCGTGGTGCCGGTGCAACCGAACGGCTCCGTCTCAGTGACCATCCCCGAAGGCCGCGACGTTGTTGCTATCCACAGAGTGTATGACGCGCGCGGGCGCTACAACGAGACCGAACCGCTTTCCCTGCAAGGCAGCGACGACCGTGGACTGTTTGCGCAGGCTGAGGAAGGCACCGACGCCACCCGTGTCCGTGGTATCCCCGTCTCCGGTGGGGCGATCACCGTCTACGGTAAGGGGGTGCGCTCAGGTGCAACTGTCCAAACCTTGGGCGAGAATGTTAAGCCTGATGCGGATGGCAGCTTCGTCGTGCAGCGCATCTTGCCTGCGGGCGAACGCGACGTCGAAGTACGGATCAGCGGCGCGGGAGAGGACATCTACCTGCAACGCTCCGTCGAAATTCCACGCTCCGAGTGGTTTGGCGTGGCGACGGTGGATCTGACCTTTGGATACCGTGAAGATGCGGGCAAGAACGCCGCAGGCGGTGCCGTGGATAAGTATTACGACCGAGGGCGGTTGGCGTTTTACGTGAAAGGCAAAACGCAAAAGGGTTGGAACATCACCGCCAGCGCAGACACGGGCGAAGACGAGTTGAGCGAGATATTCCGCAACCTCGACAAGAAAGACCCGCGCCACCTTCTGCTCCGGCTCGACAGTGAAAAAGCCTATCCCGTTTACGGTGATGACAGTACGATAGTTGAAGACGCGCCGACCTCTGGCAAGTTCTACTTCAAAGCAGAGCGGGAGGGCAATTTCGCCCTGTGGGGGAACTACAAAGGTCAGGTCAACGGATCGCATTTCCTGCGCAACGAACGCACGCTTTACGGCTTCCAAGGACATGTGCAGACACAGGCGACGACGTCCAAAGGCGAGCCTCGGGCAGAGCTTGATCTATATGCCGCGCAGCCAGATACGTTGCCGGGTCGGGATGTGTTCCGTGGCACTGGCGGCTCGGTTTACTTCCTGCAACGCCAAGACCTATCCATTGGCTCTGAAACCATCGCCATCGAAATCCGCGACCCTGACACGGGCCGCGTGACCAGTCGCGAGGTGCTCGTATACGGGCGCGACTATGACATCAACTACTTGCAAGGTGTCATCACGCTGACGCGGCCTTTAACGGGGGCTACGGGCGGTGGCACGGTGATCACTGACCCGCTGGGCGAGAACACAGTCCAGTTGACTGTGAACTATGAATTCACCCCGACCGCAGGAACCATCGATGGCTACGCCTATGGTGGGCGGGCGCAATTCTGGGCAACCGATAATCTGCGGTTCGGCGCGACAGGTCTGGTCGAGCAGACGGACATCGCCGACCAAACGGCATACGGCGCGGACATGCGCTACGAGATTTCCGACACCACATTCCTGGAGCTTGAATATGCCCGCACAGAGGGGCCGGGGTTCGGGTCTAGTTATTCGTCTGATGGTGGCCTGATCGTGACCAACACCAATGCGGTTGGTGGTACGGGTGAGGCCTATATGGCCCGTGGGCAAGTGGATCTGAAAGACCTCAACCCGGATCTGAACGGCCAGCTAGGCGCGTATTACGAAAAGCGTCGGGCAGGGTTCTCGACGCTGGATTACCAGACCACCGTTGATGAGGAACTATGGGGTGTTTACGGCGAGTATGCACCAACTGAACGGCTGTCTTACCGTCTTTACTATGATGATTTCACCGATGACGCGGGCAAGGTCGCTCGCGAGGGCGGGCTGGAAGTGACCTATAAGGTCAGCAAACGCCTGACCTACGATTTCGGCATCGAGCATATCGACAAGGTGACCCCCGCGGGTGCGGCGGACGAGACAGGCAAGCGCACTGACGTTGCTGTGCGCGCGACGATCACGGTGAACCCGAAGTTGGAATACTCCGTGTTCGGTCAAGCGACGGTTTCTCGCTCTGGCGGGCTGGCACGCAATCACCGTGTTGGTGCAGGCGTGAAATATCAATTCGCACAAAATTGGACCTTTGAGGGCGAAATCTCCGATGGGTCGCGCGGGGTAGGGGCGTTGGCGCTGCTGTCTTATGACAATGGCAAGGATGGCACAGCATATTTCGGATACACCCTTGATCCCGGCCGCAGCTATAACGGCGTGGACCTGAGCGGAAAGGACCGTGGTCAGTTCGTAGTTGGTGGTACCCGCCGCTTGAGCCAAGCGGTCGATGTCTATGCCGAGAATACATATGATCTGTTCGGGCAGCACCGTTCGCTAACCTCGACTTACGGGATCAACTACGCGCGGTCCGAATTCCTGCGCTACTCGGCCTCCGTCGAGGTTGGTCGCGTGGACGATAGTGCGAACGGTGACTTTGATCGCACCGCACTGTCCTTTGGTGTGCGGTATGAAAACCAGACAGGTGTTACAGGCACCGCGCGCTTGGAATACCGACGTGACCGCGGGGTCTATAACAACACCAGTCGTGACGGTGACACGATCGCGCTGGTCTCGACCCTGCGCTACAAAATCGATGAAGAGCAACGGTTGCTGTTCAGTTTCGATGGCAGCTACACCGACACTGACGGCTCTTCGATCCCTGACGGGCGCTATGCGGAGCTGACTTTGGGCTATGCCTATCGTCCCATTGAAAACGACCGGCTGAACGTGCTGCTCAAGTATACCTACCTGCATGACCTCTACGGGCAGGAAGTGGACGGCACCAATGACCCCGGCCCGCGCCAGAAAAGCCATGTGCTGTCCTTGGACGCGTCCTACGATCTGAACCGCAATTGGACCTTGGGCGGCAAGCTGGGTGGCCGCTGGTCGCAAAGCTCTCCGGATGCGACGACGGCGTTTCAGGACAATGATGCGTGGCTGGTCGTGGCGAATGCGCGTTACCACCTGACCCATAAATGGGACGTTCTGGTCGAAGGGCGCGCTTTGCGGGCAGAGCAGGCGGGCGTCACGGAATACGGCATATTGGGCGCCGCGTATCGCCATATCGGGAACAACTACAAGGTGGGTGTCGGGTATAATTTCGGGAAATTCTCGGATGACCTGACGGATTTGACTTATGACGACAAGGGCATGTTTATTAACCTGATCGCGAAGTTCTAGTCAGGGTGCAGCAGTGTCATACTGCCTGAAGATGATCGACTGATCGCGATTGAGAAGGCGCGCATGCCAAAAAACAAATACTATTCCGGTCCGGTGAGTGACCATTTCGACGGTGTACGGTTCCACTCGCCAGGCCAACCTTCTCCCGACCGTTCGCTGCGCGATCTGCTGCGGTGGCAGCGGGAAAGCGGCCGCGCGCGATGGCCAAAGTCTGTTCCGGTGAACCCATCGACGCCACCCGCAACCAGCGAGTTGCCACGCCTTACGATGGTGGGCCATGCAACGGTGCTGATCCAAGTCGCGGGATTGAACATCCTGACAGATCCCGTCTGGTCCGACCGCGCAAGCCCGTTGAGTTTTCTTGGCCCCAAACGCGTCACCGCGCCGGGGATTGATTTTGACGACTTGCCGAAGATTGATGCAGTCCTGCTGAGTCACAACCATTACGATCATCTGGATATTTCTACGCTCAGGCGTCTGGAGGCGCTGCACCGCCCGCTGATGGTGATGCCACTTGGCACCGATGCGACGGTTCGCAAAGGCATTGGAACCGCGCGGATCGCCTGCGAGGACTGGAACAACCGGATTGCCCTGTCACCTGAGGTGTCTGTCTGCCTGACACCCGCCAACCACTGGTCATCGCGCGGGGTGCGAGACCGGCGCATGGCACTATGGAGCGGCTTTTGGATTGACTGCCCCAAAGCTCAGATTTGGTTCGCAGGGGATACAGGCTATGGGGATGGCAAGATTTTCCACGACATTCGCAGCCGACACGGCTCTCCCGATATCGCACTGATCCCGATTGGCGCCTACGAGCCCCGCTGGTTCATGTCGGATCAGCATGTCGCCCCCGAGGAGTCGGTGCGCATTTTCCGCGATGTCGCTGCCAAGCAAGCGCTCGGATTCCACTGGGGGACATTTCAGTTGACCCACGAGGCACGTGAGGCACCAAAAGAACTGTTGCTGAGATGTGTGCTTGAAGCAGGGATAGACCCGACGCAATTTCCTGCGTTTGGACCCGGCGAGGTCTATTCACTGCCGACGGTTCGGTAACCTGAACAAGTTAGAGAGACTGCACTGATGCGGCTCATGTTTTCAAAGGGGAAATGGCTCCGACGGTAGGGATCGAACCTACGACCAATTGATTAACAGTCAACTGCTCTACCGCTGAGCTACGTCGGAACGGTGAGGCGCGTATAGCAAGCGCGATTCCGGTCGTAAAGAGGGTTTTGCCCAAATAATTCAGATAACTGAAAACCGGCTTGTTGCGCTGAGTTTGTGCTCGGGTTTCACAAGTTTTCGCTCTGAAAGATCAATCAGATGGGCAATGACATTTCGCTCGGCCGCGGGCAGAAGTGCGGGGTTTACGCCTATATAGATCCGCGCTGTAAGCTCCTTTGGTGTTTGAAGGCCGGAATTCAAAGAGGCAAGGATTTGAGATTCGCGCATTCGCCGATGTGTGAGCAATTCCTGAAGTCTGGCAGACGGGTTATCCACGGGTTTTCCATGGCCACTAAAATAGGTCGCAACCGGATCGCGCTTCGCAAGCATCTCCAGCGAGGCCATGAAATCCGTGAGATGCCCGTCTGGCGGTGATACCATGGATGTCGCCCAACCCATCACCAAATCACCGCTGAAAATTGCATCTCCCTCGTGCCAGTGGAAACACAGATGGTTCCCCATATGGCCAGGGGTATGCAACGCGGTGAGGCCCCAATCGGACCCGTCAACACGGACGTCATGGGCAAGGTTGACGTCGGGCAGGAAGGTCGAATCGATGCCTTCGCCACCGCCCAAATCTGTGAACGAGGCCATCACCTCCGCGCGCCCCGCAGAGCTGCTGCCAAATCCATAGACCTTCGCACCGGTGATCTGTGCCAAAACCATCGCCAAGGGGGAATGGTCAATATGGGAGTGGGTTACGAAAATGTGGCTGATGCGTTGATGGGCCTCAAGTGCAGAGAGAATAGCGGCCAAGTGCTCTTCATCCGGCGGGCCCGGGTCGATTACGGCAATATCCCGCGTGCCAAGCAGATATGTGTTGGTGCCTGTGTAGGTCATGGGCGAGGCGTTCGGCGCAAGGATGCAGCGCAGTCCCTCTGAAAGGGTCACGGGCTGCCCCGCTTTACGCGTGTCTTGCTCGGAATTTGCCATCGCTCTTTTCCTTTCGGCGAAGGGGCTTTACGATCCGGAACATGGCACGGTTCTCAATCAAGCGCTACCTTCCACGCAGCCTGTACGGGCGGGCGGCGCTCATCTTGTTGGTGCCGATCGTGACGATCCAACTGGTCGTGTCCTTCGCCTTTATCCAGCGCCTGTATGAAGACGTAACAGCGCAGATGACGCAGAACATTTCGGTGGAACTGCAGCTATTGTTGGACATCGTCGAAGATGCGAAAAATGTCGAAGAAGCTGCCACGAAACTGATCCAGACTGCGAACGCTTTGGATATTGATGTGACATTCCCCGGTGCAGACGTGCGGGAGAGACGTCGCTTTACGGATTTGTCCGGACGGGCGATCCGCGAGACGCTAGACCAGCAATTTGAAACGCTGCGTGCGGTTGATCTGGTCAGCCTCGACAAGACTGTGCAAGCCAGCTTGGAGACGTCGAAAGGCGTCCTCGAAGTGGCGTTCTCGCGGCGACGGGTGGCTGTCTCTAACCCGCATCAATTGCTTGTTCTGATGCTGTTTACCGCTGTGTTGATGACGGTGATTTCCTATCTGTTCTTGCGCAACCAGCTGCGCCCGATCCGACGTCTCGCCCGCGCGGCGGAAGCGTTTGGTAAGGGCCGGAACGAGCCATACTATCCGGGTGGGGCGTTGGAAGTGCGCTCTGCGGGTGCCGCCTTTTTGAACATGCGCGCACGGATCGAGCGGCAAATCGAGCAGCGCACGCTGATGTTGTCGGGTGTCAGCCACGATTTGCGCACGCCGCTCACCCGCTTGAAGCTGGGGCTGTCGATGCAGCCGGACACTGAAGAGACCAAAGATCTGATTGGCGACGTCGACGAAATGGAGCGGTTGATCGAGGCATTTCTGGATTTCGCCAAAGCTGATGCGCAGGAAGAACTGGAGCGCGCCGATCCGATCGACTTGGTCAAGGACCTCGTCGCGAACGCACAAAGGGCAGGAAAGTCGGTTGAGCTTGCAGGAGATATTCCCGACGCTGTGAACATGAAGCTTCGCCCGCTTTCCGTGCGGCGCGCCGTTGAAAATCTGATAAACAACGCAGTGCGTTACGGGACGTTCGCGCAGGTTGAAGTCGCAGTGCTGGAAACGGCGTTGCGGATCAGTGTCGAGGATAACGGACCTGGTATTCCCGAAGCGAGGCGGGAGCAGGCGGTAAAAGCTTTTTCGCGGTTGGATGCATCACGCAACCAAAATGCAGGCTCCGGTGTCGGGCTGGGACTGGCAATCGCGGCGGATGTGGCACGGTCCCATGGCGGCACATTGCGGCTGGGTGACAGCGATCACCTGGGCGGGTTGAAAGCGGAACTGGTGCTGCCGCGATAGGGGAGAAGTGGTAGGCCCGGCAGGACTTGAACCCGCAACCAAAGCGTTATGAGCGCTCTGCTCTAACCAGTTGAGCTACAGGCCCCCTAGGAACGGATGGCTACCAGACCGAACGCCCGCGTCAAGTCTCTTAGACGCATCAATTGCGAAAGTGCGGCGGGTGTTTTACACCGGACCCGAAATCAAAAGGAACATGTGATGGATACCGGATACCTCCTAAAGCGCTACGCCGTGGTCTCTGTAATCACCATGTTCGCGGTGCTTGTTATCTCGTACCTGCTGGACGTGTTCGCCGGGTTCGACATCGGCTCAGGCGGTTCAATCGCCACCGCACTTGTTCCCGCCATGGATGCAGGCCAAACCTACGCGAGACGTGTTAGGAAGCAGCCCGAAAGCGGGTTCGCGTGGAAATTGTCGGCAGTTTTCGTGGTGATAAACGCGGCTTTGGGACTCGCGTTCTCGTTGGTGTTTGTCATGGCGTTCGGCGGTTTGGCTGATGTGTCCGAGTTATTGAGCGGGGTAGGTCCGCTGGGGCGGGCCATCATTATTGCCATCGCATTTGCAATCTATTGGCTCGCCAGCCGCTTTTTCTTTGGATTTGGCGCGAAAAACGAGCTGAAGATGCAAGAAAAGCTGGCCGCGAAGAAGCAGCCATAGACTCGTGCCCGCTGGCTTGCTAGGTCGGCGCAACTCTAATCTGCTGCCGGATGTGACCCCATGACAAAGACCCCGAAGAACGGTTTGACCTATGCCGATGCTGGCGTGGATATTGATGCCGGCAACGCACTGATCGACCGGATCAAGCCCGCTGCTGCAGCCACCAAACGCTCTGGCGTGATGGAAGGGTTGGGCGGTTTCGGGGCATTGTTCGACCTTAAAGATGCTGGGTTCAAGGACCCGATTTTGGTGTCTGCCACCGACGGCGTCGGGACCAAGCTGCGCATTGCCATTGATACCGGCCATTACGACACAATCGGCGTCGATCTGGTCGCCATGTGCGTCAATGATCTGGTGTGCCAAGGCGCGGAACCGCTGCTGTTTCTCGACTACTTCGCAACTGGCAAACTGGACCTCGATACGGCCACGACGATCATCAACGGGATCGCGGCGGGCTGCGAGGCTTCCGGCTGCGCGCTTATCGGTGGTGAAACCGCCGAAATGCCCGGGATGTATAGCGAGGGTGATTTCGATCTGGCCGGATTCTCGGTAGGCGCAATGGAGCGCGGGACGGCCTTGCCGCAAGGCGTGGCAGAAGGGGACGTTCTGTTGGGCCTCGCGTCGAGCGGTGTTCACTCCAACGGGTATTCTTTGGTGCGCAAAGTTGTGGAGACTTCCGGTCACGGCTGGAACGATGCCGCCCCGTTTGCAGAAGGGCAATCCTTGGGAGAGGCTTTGCTGACCCCGACACGCCTCTATGTGAAATCTGCCTTGGCTGCGGTTCGGGCAGGGGGCGTTCATGCGCTGGCCCATATCACCGGCGGTGGTCTGACCGAGAATTTGCCACGGGTTTTACCTGAGGGGTTGGGGGCCGAGATCGATCTTGGCACATGGGAGTTGCCCGGCGTGTTCTCCTGGATGGCCGGGATCGCTGGCATTGAAGAAGCCGAGATGTTGAAGACCTTTAATTCGGGTATCGGCATGGTGTTGGCAGTCGACCCACGCGCGGCCGAAGCGCTGACCAGCGTTTTGCAAGATGCTGGCGAGACAGTGTTCCGCATCGGGGCGGTCACGTCGGGCGAGGGCGTTCGCTACTCGGGCCGCCTGCTTTGAAAAAAGTAGCCATTCTGGTGTCAGGTGGCGGCTCGAACATGCTGACACTGTGTAGCAGTATGATGGATGACCATCCGGCGAGACCTGTATTGGTCTTGTCAAACGACCCCAGTGCGAAAGGGTTGAAATATGCCGCCGCACGCGGGCTAAGCGTGGCGTCCGTGGACCACCGGAAATTTGGAAAAGACCGCGCGGCTTTTGAGGCTGAACTGGTAAAGCATCTAGAATCGGTCGAGCCTGACATCATCTGCCTTGCAGGTTTTATGCGGGTTCTAACAGCGGGCTTTGTTGAGCGCTACGCAGGACGGATGCTCAATATTCATCCCTCGCTTTTGCCCAAATACAAAGGGTTGAATACCCATGCCCGTGCGCTGGAAGCCGGTGATGCAGAGGCGGGGTGCTCGGTCCATGTGGTGACACCGGAACTTGATGACGGCCCCATCCTTGGACAGGCTCGCGTGACCATTGAACCAGGCGAAACAGCTTCAAGTTTGGCGGCCAAAGTGCTTAAACAAGAACATAGGCTTTACCCCGCCGTTTTGCGCCGTTTCGCTGAAGGTGAACAAGGGGTGCTGGAGTTGACGTGAGGCTTGGGCTTCCCTTTTATGCCTAAACGGCTTAATAAAGAGCAGGCTCGGGGGCGGTCTACAAAGAACAACAACAACAAGCGATTACCCGAAGAACTTACATGCCATCAGACATCATTACGATCACGACCACCGATGAATTGTCCGCCTTTTGCGAGCGGGCGAAGGACTTCCCTTACGTCACCGTCGATACGGAATTTCTGCGCGAACGCACCTATTATGCGAAATTGTGCCTGATCCAGCTGGCCATCCCCGGGGACGACCGCAACGACGCCGTGCTTGTTGATCCTATTGCGGGCGCGGACATGTCGCTGGAACCGCTCTACGATCTGTTCCGAGACGAAAATGTGGTGAAAGTATTTCACGCAGCGCGGCAGGATCTAGAGATTTTCTACGTCGAAGGCGGCGTGATCCCGAAACCATTGTTCGACACGCAAGTTGCCGCGATGGTGTGCGACTTTGGCGAACAGGTCGGCTACGAGACATTGGTCCGCAAGATTGCGAAAGCCACGGTCGACAAATCATCCCGCTTTACCGATTGGTCCCGACGTCCGCTCAGCGATGCGCAAAAACTGTATGCTTTGGCTGATGTGACCCACCTGCGCGATATCTACGAGTACCTGTCCAAACGGCTGGAGCGCACGGGGCGTAAGCCTTGGGTCGAAGAAGAAATGGCAATTCTGCTCGCACCCGAGACTTATGTCGTGGATCCAGAGTCTGCATGGCGTCGAGTCAAAGTCCGCTCGAACGCACCTAAATTCCTTGCCATTGTGCGGGAATTGGCAAAGTTCCGTGAAACTTACGCGCAGGAACGAAATATTCCGCGAAGCCGCGTTTACAAAGATGACGCGTTGCTTGAGCTTGCCTCCACAAAGCCCAAGGATGAACGCGACATCGGCAAATCCCGTCTGTTGCTGCGAGATGCCCGCAAAGGGCCGATTGCTGAAGGTATCGTGGCTGCTGTTGCTATCGGTGTATCTTGCCCGCCTGACAAACTGCCGAAAGTGCCGCCTGCGCGCGATCGATCAAGCATGAATTCAGCCTTGGCTGATCTTCTGCGCGTGATGCTGAAAGCGAAAGCCGAAGAGGTTGGAATTGCCCAGAAGCTGATCGCAACCGCATCTGATCTGGACGATATTGCTTTGGGCGAACGCGACGTTTTGGCCCTAAAGGGCTGGCGCTCAGAAGTGTTCGGATTGGACGCATTGCGCCTTTGCGGGGGAGAGCTCGCGCTCTCGTGCTCCGGAAGTTCAGTAAAGATTATAGAGCTTTAGGCGTCGTTCTTAACGCTTCACTGCGCGCCGGTTGCTTTGGCCAATGACTGTAATCGTACGCACCTTGTTCAACCTGTTTGTCGAAACAGCCCGCGCCACGAAAATCTCGCGAGACCGCTGTGTGCTTTGACGGGTTTGAGTTACGGGTGGCGAGACGCGGAACTCGTAAGTCAGCGTGCTGAGGTCGTCGCGATCAACCTCCAGCAACTCCGCATTCCAGTAGCCCTGCAAGGACGGCAAGCCGACGGCGCGAATAATCGCGCCCTCCGGCGTTGGTTCAACTTTAAGCGAAACAACTTGAGCGACAAACGGGCGAGGGTCACGCAAAAGGGCTTCGTCGGTGACGGCCACGGTCTCGGCGCGGTCGCGGCCAAACCAGTTGAACGGGTTAATGCGCGAGTCGCGGATGCGTCCGCAGGCGCTCACGGTCAGGCTTATCGCCAGAATTGCTAAAATGGTGCGTGTCATTGCTCGAGTCCCCGCCAGCGCCTGTGTTTCCCAATGGAGTAGCGCAACCGAGAGGACTTGAAAAGTCCGGCCTGCACTGGACGATGTGGAACCAGCGGGTTAACTGCAAAGGAACACTCATCGAAAGGTGCACAGGCCATGGCGCAAGAGGCGTTTGAAGACATAGTTGAGACCTTTGAATTTCTGGATGATTGGGAAGATCGCTATCGTCATGTGATCGACATGGGCAAGGCAATGGACCCGCTGGATGACGCGCTGAAGGTGCCTGCGACCAAAGTTGACGGCTGTGCAAGCCAGGTTTGGCTTCATCCGAAGGTAGAGCAGGGCGTGTTCACCTTTGACGGCGATAGCGACGCGATGATTGTGCGTGGCCTGATTGCTGTGCTGAAGGGGCTGTATTCAGGTCTGGCTGTTGCCGATGTCGCCAAAGTTGACGCCGCCGTCGAATTGGGCCGCCTTGGGCTGAACGAGCATTTGTCCGCGCAACGCTCCAACGGGGTGCGTGCGATGGTCGAACGCATTCGCACGGTAGCTGCGGCCGCCTAAGCCTGCGATATTAACGCAGTTTCAAGATCGCCGTAGCCGGTGAAACGGTACTCGTATTCCAACCCTAAAAACTTAGCACAGGCTTTGGCTTTTTCCTCCAAGGCCGGATCGCGGCTTTGGGCCTGATAGACCAACTTTTCGTAATTGCCGAAATACATGTCGCGCAACTCGGGGTGACGGTCGAGCCCCAGTGGCTTGGTGACGAACGCATCGAACTGGCGGCACAGGAAATCGGTTAGATAGAACGATGTGACCTCGTTGCGCGCCTCGAAAGCCGCGTTGCCATCGTAGAAGCTGTAGCAGTGGGGCCCGTCGACCATGTCCACGCCCATCTCGTCACATGCGGCTTTCAGCAATCCACCTGTGCCGCAATCGGCATAGACGACGAAAATCTTGTCGAAACTGTCTTTGTGCTTGGCGACTGCTTCGCGCACGGCGGGCACGATCTTCTCCGGTGTGTTGTGCAAAATCGCCGGAAGACAGGCGAGGGTCATGTGGTCCCAGCCATTGCCTTCCTTTACCGCCAGAATTTCACGTGCAAGCGCCCCGCAGGCCAACAGCAATACCTTACCCGCGCCCTGTGGTGCGAGGCCTTGGTCGCGAAGCGTGCTGTCGTCAGGTGTCATCTCGTTCGAGCCTTTTGTGAAGGGCGCGGATCAAAAGACCGGCAAGCATCGCCAGCGGCAGCAGAGCAGGAATTGCCTGCGCCGCCTGACCCTGGGGCTGCATTTGTGAAAACACGAATACGGTTAGCCCCGCGGCCACGACCACGTAACAAAAAATCAAGGCAAGGCGCGTGAAGGGCATGGCAAGGTGTCCTCGAAAGACGCGCATGATTGCGCTGAGTGCGCGGGACGTCAAGCGCTAGCGGAATGACGAACGGGCCCCGCAGGGCCCGTCATACACTGCAATAATCGGCTGCTTAGCCAGCGGCCATTTGGTTGTGTTTGCGGGACATAAACTCTTTCGCCGTCTCCACCGCGACAGCCGCATCACGACAATAGGCATCGGCACCAATGGCCTTGCCGAACTCTTCGTTCAGCGGTGCGCCACCAACCAACACTGTGTAGTCGTCGCGAATGCCTTTTTCGACCATCGTGTCGATCACGACTTTCATATATGGCATCGTTGTCGTCAGCAGGGCGGACATGCCCAGAATATCCGGTGTCTCTGCCGCCAACGCGTCAAGATAGGCTTCAACGGAATTGTTGATCCCGAGGTCGATAACCTCGAAGCCGGCACCCTCCATCATCATACCGACAAGGTTCTTGCCGATGTCATGGATGTCGCCCTTTACTGTGCCGATCACCATTTTGCCGACGCGCGGGGCGCCGGTTTCGATCAACAGCGGCTTGAGGATTGCCATACCGCCCTTCATGGCGTTGGCAGCCAGAAGAACTTCCGGAACAAACAAAATGCCGTCGCGGAAATCGTTGCCAACGATGGTCATCCCGCCGACCAAGGCCTTGGTTAGCACGTCGTAGGGTTCCCATTTTCGCTCTAGCAAGATGTTAACGCCTTCTTCGATCTCTTCTTTGAGGCCGTCGTAAAGGTCGTCGAACATTTGCGCGACAAGCTCTTCATCGTCGAGTTCCGACAGGATGATATCGTCTTCTTCGTCTGACATAGGCTTAGAACTCCTCAACACGCGCGTAGGCGTCGTGGTCTTGCGTTAGTAAAGTGATGCGCCGCTGCGCTGTTTCGGGCGCGACGTTTTGCGACATAGCAAAAGCTTGCACCGACTTGCCCTTGCAAATGTTCTCGCATTGTTCCAATTTGGGGTGATGAAAAATAATGCTGCAACTGCACAGGGATCGGAGCGGCTGACCGGTCGGATAAAAGGCCGCGGCACGGTGCAAAATGATGCTGGCCGCTTTGAACGGTTTACACGCGTCGCGGCCGATGATGGCTGGGATAGTCCTGAAAACGATCTGCCTGTGCTGCGAACGCAGGTCACCTGTGAACAGGTGACCAATGCGGTAACGCGCAACACGTCGCCGGACGTACCGTTTGATCGGTCCCTCAATCCTTACCGAGGGTGCGAGCACGGGTGCATCTATTGCTTTGCGCGGCCAAGCCATGCCTATCTGGGGCTGTCGCCGGGCTTGGATTTCGAGACGCGGCTGATTGCGCGTCCGAATGCAGCCCATGCCTTGGAACGGGAGTTTCGCCGCCCGAGTTACACCCCTGATGTTTTGGCGATTGGCACCAACACTGACGCTTACCAACCGATTGAGAGAGACCGGCGCATCATGCGTGGCGTTTTGGACGTTTTGCGGCGATTCAGGCATCCCGTGGCGATTGTGACCAAGGGAAGCTTGATTGAGCGGGACATCGACATTTTGGGAGACATGGCCGCTGACAGGCTGGCCTCGGCGTCGATATCCATCACCACTTTGAATGCCAAGATTGCCCGCACGATGGAGCCCCGGGTGCCGTCTCCCGCGCGCCGCTTGCAGATCATCGAACGGTTGGCCTCTGCGGGTATACCTGTCCGCGTGAGCGTGTCGCCCCTGATCCCCGGGCTGACCGATCATGAGTTGGAAACCATTTTGCAAAAGGCCCACGACGCCGGTGCAGTCGCGGCCAGTACCATCAGTTTGCGGTTGCCGGGTGAGGTGTCCGACCTGTTTCAGGATTGGCTGGCGCGTGAGCTTCCGGGGTATGCCACAAAGGTCATGGCGCGGGTGCGCCAGATGCATGGCGGTCGCGACTATGACTCGACATTCGGTCACCGCATGCGGGGGCAGGGCGTCCATGCCGACCTGATGCGGCGACGGTTTAAATCTGCATGCAAACGGATTGGTTTGACGGAGCATCTTCAGCGCCTCCGAACGGATTTGTTTATGCGACCAACGCAAGACGGGGACCAGCTCAGCTTGTTCTGAGCTGATACCGTTCAAGTGCGGGCGCGGCGGCGCGTGATGCGCGGGGCGGGTCCGGCGCCATCTGTGCCGTCGCTCTCCGACGAGAAGCCACCGAGCTTTTCGGTGATTTGCTCAAGCGCCGGGCGATCACCACGCGGACGGGTTTCAAGGGCCGCGCGCATGCTGCGCAGATGATCTGGCGTCGTGCCACAGCATCCGCCGATGATTGTGGCGCCGGAATCGCGTGCAAGGCAGGCATAATCCGCCATCAACTCCGGGGTGCCATCATAATGAATGTGACCATCATGGTATTTCGGGATACCAGCGTTGCCTTTTGCGATGACAGGAATATTTGTCCCTTCAAAGCCAAGCACCGTGCGCAGCAAATCTGACGACCCGACACCACAGTTCGCACCAAAGGCCAGCGGTTTTTGCGCCAGTCGCCCTGCCAAAGCCGCCAGCCCAGCGGAGGTTAGGCCCATCATCGTGCGGCCAGCGGTGTCAAAGCTCATGGTGCCACACCATGGCATATCAGCGAGTTTCGCGGCCTCAGAGGCGGCTTTCAGTTCTTCGGGGGCAGAAATGGTTTCGGACCACAGAACGTCAGCACCACCGGCCTTCAAGCCCTCGGCCTGTTCGTGAAACATCTCCACCGCACTTTCATGGGTCAGGGTTCCCATCGGCGCCATGATGTCGCCGGTCGGTCCCATCGATCCTGCGACGATAACGGTCCGCCCCGAGGCGTCTGCAACTTCGCGACCGATCTCAGCCGCCAAACGGTTGAGTTCAAAGACGCGATCCTGTGCGTTGTGCAGCTTGAGGCGGGAGGCGTTGCCACCAAAGCTGTTGGTCAGGAACAGGTCAGAACCCGCTTCAACCGCATCGCTATACAGCCGACGGATCCGGTCGGGGTGATCAACATTCCAAAGCTCCGGAGGTTCGCCCGCGCTAAGCCCCATGTTGAACAACTGGGTGCCGGTCGCCCCGTCTGCGAGGAGCCAGTCGCGCTCTGCAAGCAGGCGGCTAAGGGCGTCGGAATTGGTCATTGGCTGGTCCTGTCCTGAATCGGAGTCCGTCAGAGAGCCTGATCACATGAGTTCCCAGATGAATCAAATTTATAATCATCATAATGATCATGAGTTAGGCCATGTACGAAGTCTGGTACTGGTCGCGTTTGCTAAACAGCAGCGCAGAGAAACAAAAAAGGCCGCCGGCAATGCTCCGGCGACCGTTATACGCACCTGTCGGAAGGTGTGTTAGGTTTCTGTCAACAGCTGGGATTTGGCTTCAGCCATCAATTCCGCCATCTTCGCGCGAATGGTCGCTTCTGTGGCCTTATCGCCAAGATCGCCTGCAACTTTACGGTAAACATCTTCGTCGCCCGCCTCTTCGAAGTCGGCGCGAACCACTTCTTTGGCGTAGTCTGCAGCGTCGTCGCCGGACTTGCCCATCAAATCTGCGGCCCACAAGCCAAGAAGCTTGTTGCGGCGGGCTTCCGCTTTGAACTGCATTTCTGCGTCATGGGCGAATTTCGTTTCAAACGCATTCTCGCGGTCATCAAAGGTGGTCATTTAAGGCTCCTGTGGATGTCTGTTACTCTTGATATGCCCATGCTTTGGCGCTGACGCAAGGGGGTGGTGCCTTCGCGGGGTGATGTGACGCGGCTTGCATTGCTTGTCTGACCCGCGCGGGTGACGTATAGGCTCGGCTAACAACGGGATGCGAGTCCCGCACCCGCGCGGGACGCCGCGCCACAGGAGATGCTCATGGCACGCCGAAAGAAGATCTACGAAGGCAAAGCTAAAACACTGTATGAAGGCCCTGAGCCCGGTACACTTGTCCAGTATTTCAAGGATGATGCAACGGCCAACAATGCTGAAAAGCATGGCATCATCGAGGGGAAGGGCGTGTTGAACAACCGCCTGAGCGAGTTCTTTATGACCGGCCTCGGCCATATCGGTGTCCCGACCCATTTCATCAAACGCCTCAACATGCGCGAGCAGTTGATCCGCGCCGTCGAAATCATTCCGCTGGAAGTGATCGTGCGCAACTACGCGGCAGGGTCCATGGCGAAGCGTCTGGGGATGGAAGAAGGCACCATGCTGCCGCGTCCCATCGTCGAGTTTTCCTACAAGGACGACGCATTGGGCGATCCGCTGGTGCCGGAAGAATACATTATCGCTTTGGGATGGGCGAGCCAGCAGGATCTGGACGACATCGTAGCACTTGCCCTGCGGGTCAACGACTTCATGTCTGGTGTTATGTATGGCGTTGGCATCAAGCTGATCGACTTCAAAATCGAGATTGGCCGACAGTTTGATGGCGACTTCCAACGCTTGATCGTCGCCGACGAGATCAGCCCCGACAGCTGTCGCTTGTGGGACATGGAAACGGGCCAGAAGCTCGATAAAGACGTGTTCCGCCGCGATCTTGGTAACCTGGCTGACGCATATACCGAAGTTGCTCGGCGCCTTGGGGTATTGCCAAATAACAATGCGCCATTGGGCAAGCCCACTCTGATTAACTAACGGATATCGCCCCGTGATTTTACGTTTGCTCAATTCCATCGTCGTGCGGTTTCGCAAGCCGTTGGAATTGGGTAGCCCGAAAGCCAACAAGCTGGTTCTGGCGCAAATTGCAGAACAAGGTGACGATGGCACGGAAGAGCGTCACGTCCGCCACTTTGCCTACCCCATGCGCGGCGCCGGCTCGGCCGGTCGCGACCAAGCCATCGAGCTGTTCGCCGAGGCTGGTTTAGACGTGGCTGAAACCCAGTACCGAGACGGTGTCATGGGTGAGCATTACGCGGCGGTGGCAAACGAAGAATTCGACCAATTAACCGACAGCCTGCGCGACGAGTTTGCCCGCATGGGCTGGGAATACGACGGCTGGGAATGCGCCGTTTTGAAAAGCTGAGGGAGCAAAGATCATGAAAGCACGCGTCCATATCATGTTGAAAAACGGGGTGCTCGATCCGCAAGGTGAGGCCGTGCGCCACGCGCTTGGAACTCTGGGGTTCGACGGCGTAAACGGTGTGCGCCAAGGTAAGGTGATCGAGTTGGATCTGGCCGAGGGAACAACTGAGGCTTCGGTCAAGGACATGTGCGAAAAGCTTCTCGCAAATACAGTGATCGAAAGCTACACGATCGAGCTTACCTAATGCGTGCCGCCGTCCTTCGTGAATACAACGCTCCGCTGTCCATCGAGGACGTGGCAGAACCCGCTTGCCCTGAAGACGGCGTCGTTCTGAAGGTCATGGCGTGCGGGGTGTGCCGCTCCGACTGGCATGGTTGGACGGGAGAGCATCCTCGCGTAAAGCCGGGGCAAATCGGCGGTCACGAATATTGCGGTGAAGTCGTAGAGGCGGGGCCGTTGGCGACGCATAAGTTGGGCGACAAGCTGATTGCGCCGTTCATTCTTGCGTGCGGGACATGCCCGTCCTGCCAAGAGGGCAATCAAAATACATGCCCGAACCAGCGACTTCCCGGCTTTATCGAGCCCGGCGCTTTTGCGGAATATGTTGCCGTCCCATTTGACCACAATCTGGCGCATCTGCCGGAAAACCTTTCACCGACCGTTGCGGCTGGTCTTGGATGTCGGGTCACAACCGCGTGGCACGCGTTGACCGGACGCGCCGCATTGCAGCCGGGTGAATGGCTCGCGGTTCACGGGACGGGGGGCATCGGCTTGTCGGCATTGTTGCTTGGTATCGCAATGGGTGCTCGGGTGATTGTGGTTGATATCGTCGAGGAAAAACTTACTCACGCCAAAGGCTTGGGGGCCGAAGCTGCGGTGAACGCTGCAGATGGTGACGTCGCCGCAAAGATCAAAGAGATCACCGGAGGCGGCGCACATGTGTCTGTCGAGGCGCTCGGGCTTCCTGTCACGACCAATGCGTCAATTGAATGCCTGCGCCCCTTGGGCCGCCATGTACAGGTCGGCATGCCTGTGGGTCATACAGCGACGATGGAAATCAACATGAGCGCCGTCTATCTCGGCAATCTTGCTTTGTACGGCACACGCGGCATGCCGCCTTGGAAATACCCGAGCTTGCTGGCGCTGATCACCAGCGGTCGTATCGACATGTCGCCGCTTGTCGCCCGCGAAATCGGGCTGTCGGGTGTCTCCGACGAGCTTGCTGCCTTCAACGGGCCAACCCCTCCGGGTGTGGCCGTCATCACTGATTTTCTAAGCTAAAGGGACCGTTTGCCATGAAAGCTGCCGTCATCGTTTTCCCCGGGTCCAATTGCGACCGCGATCTTGCCGAAGGGTTCCGCCAAGCGGGGTTTGAGGTTTCCATGGTCTGGCACAAAGACACCGACCTGCCCAAGGGCATGGACGTGATCGGCATTCCCGGGGGTTTTTCTTTTGGGGATTATCTGCGGTGCGGTGCAATCGCAGCCCAGTCGCCTATTTGCCGCGCAGTTGTGGATTACGCCCATAAAGGCGGGCATGTGCTGGGCTTTTGTAACGGTTTCCAAGTGCTTTGCGAGACCGGTCTGTTGCCCGGCGTGTTGATGCGCAATGCGGGGCTAAAGTTTGTTTGCCGCCAGCAAACGCTCCGTGTCGAGACTGCAGACAGCCCTTTCACCAACGCTTACAGCAAAGGCAATGAGATCATGGTGCCGATTGCGCACCACGATGGGAACTTTTCCGCCGACGCGGATTTGCTCTCCCGTTTGCGCGGCGAAGACCGCGTGGCATTCAGCTATGTCGGCAACCCCAATGGCTCAACCGGCGATATTGCGGGTATTCTCAGTGAAAACCGGCGTGTTCTGGGAATGATGCCCCATCCGGAGCGGGCAAGCGAGCCTGCGCATGGTGGAACCGACGGGCAGGGGGTTTTTAAATCCTTAACCGAGGTTTTGGCGCTGGCGTGAATCCGCCGAAGGTGCGCTTGAGAGTACGCGGTCACTGACCTAATCTGGGCACATGAAGACGACGCCTCCCACTGGTGGGACCGACATCAAAGCGGTCACGCCCCCTCAAACACGGCCATCGCGTAAAGCGACTTGGCTGGTAAGAGGCGTTGTTCTGGGGTTAATCGCTCTGGCGGTTGGTATCATCTGGATATCCAACCTCTGGCTCACCGATCGCTTCACAGAGACCACCCGTAACAGAGGCGAAATCCGGCTCGCCCTGTATTCCAACGCCATTACGTCCGAGTTGCAGCGCAACCGCGTCGTCCCTTTGCTGTTGTCGCGTGACCCGGTGATGATCTCGGCGCTGAATTCCAATGATTTCTCGGCCACATCCCGTCGGTTGATTTCGTTTTCGGAAGAGATCGGGGCGGCTGCGCTGCGCCTGCTGGATCAAGACGGGGTTATCGTGGCCTCGTCGGACCGGAACGAATTGGGTGCCGCGTTTCGCAATTCACCCTATTTCGTAGATGCGCTGCGCACCAACGAGACGGTGTTCAACGCGACGCAGCTGGAAAGTGGGGCCTACAAGTTCACCTATGCCCGCCGGATTGAATCCGAAAAGCAGGGGATCGGTGTTATCGTGGTCGACGTCGATTTGCGGCAATTTGAGACACGCTGGCGCTCGCCATCCGAGGCGGTTCTGGTCGCCAATTCGGAAGGGCAGATCGTCATCGCTACAGACCCGCGCTGGCGGGGCTTGGATATTGCGGAGGCGTTAGAGAAACGAACGCCGGACAGCGCGTTGAGGCGTGCATTCGAGGCAACCGGCGGCCTGTTCGATATCGAACAACCGGACGCCTATTTCCGCGGCGAGGCGGTGATGGAAATGGTTGGTCGTATCCCGTTCCGCGGGTGGCGGATCACGTCCTTCTCGACTTACGCGAGTGTTCGGGAACGTGTGAACGGTGTGCTTGCCATCGAGATCATGGCGTTCGCCATTTTGTTGGCGTTGGCATTCTATGTTCTCTCGCGGCGCGCCCAAACACAGGCAGGCTTTTTCCGCCGCGAAAGCGAAGAATTGCGGGCATTGAACCTGCGGTTGAGCCGCGAAATAGCTGAACGGCAAAAGGTTCAAAAGAATCTTGAAGTCGCCGAGCAGTCATTGGCCCAATCGCAAAAGCTTGCGGCTTTGGGCGAGATGTCCGCCGCCGTGAGCCACGAGTTGAACCAACCGCTGGCCGCGATGAAAACCTATCTCGCGGGTGCCAAGTTGCTGCTGCAACGACGTCGCCCCGAGGAAGCGCAAGCTTCCTTCCAACGCATTGATGACTTGATCGAGCGGATGGGAGCAATCACCAAGCAGCTGAAATCCTACGCCCGCAAAGGTGGCGACGCATTGGAACCAGTAGATCTACGCGATGCGGTGCGCGGCGCTTTGTCGATGATGGAGCCGCAATTGAAGCGCGGCGATGTGCGGGTGATCTCGACATTGCCCGACGAACCCGTTCTGGTTTTGGGAGATCGCGTGCGGCTTGAGCAGGTGATCATCAACTTGTTCCGCAACGCCTTAGATGCGACCAAGGGCGTGCTTAAACCTCAGGTTGAAATACTACTGAACTCCGGTGAAACTGCCGTGCTCAGCGTGCGGGACAATGGTGAGGGGCTTGAAAGCCTCGATGAATTGTTCGAGCCGTTTTACACTACGAAACAGCCGGGGGAGGGCGTTGGCCTTGGTCTCGCAATCTCGTCCGGTATCGTTGCCGATCTGGGTGGCCGTTTGACAGCACGCAACGGTCAGGCCGGCGGCGCGGTGTTCGAAGTACAGCTACCAATTTTGGGTCAAGACGCGATCAAGACCCAACCCCCGACACAATTACCCGCCTCAAACAGCAAAGTTGAGGCCGCCGAATAGGCGCAGTACAGCAAAAGGAGCCAGCACATGGCCAACGCATTGAAAATTGCAATTGTCGACGATGAACAGGACATGCGTCAGTCTATTTCCCAGTGGCTTGCGCTTTCCGGCTACGACACCGAGACATTCTCTAGCGCGGAGGATGCGTTGAAGGGCATCGGCAGCGACTATCCCGGTATCGTGGTAAGCGACATCAAGATGCCCGGCATGGACGGTATGCAGTTCCTTAAACGTCTGATGAGCCAGGACAGCGCTTTGCCCGTCATCATGATCACCGGCCACGGTGATGTTCCGATGGCGGTGGAGGCGATGCGCGTCGGGGCGTTCGACTTTCTCGAGAAGCCGTTTAACCCCGACCGCATGACGCAGCTTGCCAAGCGCGCCACCATTTCGCGACGTCTGACATTGGACAACCGCGCGCTGCGTCGGGAATTATCGGATGGCGCTGCATTGATGCGCAAGCTGATAGGCTCTTCGCCCGTGATGGAGCGTCTGCGCGAGGATGTTCTTGATCTGGGGCAGGCAGACGGTCATGTGCTGATTGACGGTGAGACCGGAACTGGCAAGACCTTGATCGCCCATGCGCTTCACGCAGTAGGGCCGCGCGCAGGTAAGAAGTTCGTAACCCTAAGCTGTGCCGCTTTTGACGAGGCCTCTTTGTCGAAGAAGTTGTTTGATCCTGTCGTCGAAGGTGAAGAGCTTCCGTTGGTCGAGCAGGCGCGCGGCGGTACCTTGGTGCTGGAAGACATCGAAGCTCTGCCAGGAACGCTGCAAGCGCGGTTGTTGCAGTTGATTAACGAGCAGGGCAGCCCTGCCGAGACGCGGATCATCGCAATCTGCAACACCCAAGAGCAGGATAAAACCTGCGAAGACCTGATCCGTGCCGACCTGTATTACCGCCTAGCTGCAATGAAGATCACCATCCCTCCGCTACGCCAGCGAGGCGAGGATATTTTGACATTGTTTAACCGCTTTGGAGAGCAATTCGGCGAGGAATACGGCTCTGACGCGCCGGAAGTATCCGCGCAAGAAGCAGCTCAGCTGTTGCAGGCTCCATGGCCCGGCAACGTGCGCCAGCTCATCAACGTCGCAGAACGTGCTGTTCTGCAAAACCGCCGCGGTTCAGGCTCGATTGCGTCCTTGCTGATGGCCGATAACTCGGAGATGGGGCCGGTGGTGACGACCGAAGGTAAACCGCTCAAGGAGTACGTTGAAGCATTCGAGCGGATGTTGATCGATAACACAATGCGCCGCCACAAAGGCTCTATCGCGAGTGTCATGGACGAGTTGTGTTTGCCGCGCCGGACTTTGAACGAAAAGATGGCAAAGTACGGATTGCAAAGGGCAGACTACGTCTAAGCTGCCTGCCACATGTAATCGCAAAATGTGAGTAATCTGTCACAACGGCGATTGTTCATTGTAATCGACATGCAAACAATACTATGTGTTGAAGACGGCTCGGTGCCCCGAACAGGCGCATTGGACGGTTAGAGTTTCACTGCAGCTATGCTCGAAGGACAAAACGAGCTCAAGCACCGCAGGATTGACGGCCCTTTTCGGGCCATCGCCGCTGGCTCGCAAAACGCGCCGTGGCACCATTCGTAAGGCCAGCACCAGCAATAGGTCATGGTCGGAGACAAGAACGCGATGAGACGCGACAGGCACAGCAACGGACATAATGGCGGGGGAGTCCTCTCGTCACATGCCGTTTTGCAGCCATCCGCGTCCAGGCTCGCCCAAACAAGACATCCCGTTAACAATGCCGCGCCCCCCGGGGCGTGTTTGTCGTTGGCCAGATGCAATCGGAAAACATGGCTAAGAAAATGCTTATCGACGCCACCCACGCGGAAGAGACCCGCGTCGTGGTGGCAGACGGAAACAAAGTTGATGAATTTGACTTTGAATCGGAAAACAAACGCCAGCTAGCTGGCAATATCTATCTTGCAAAAGTTACTCGGGTAGAGCCGTCGCTTCAGGCGGCCTTTGTGGACTATGGTGGAAACCGCCATGGCTTCCTTGCTTACTCGGAAATTCATCCGGACTACTACCAGATCCCGATGGCTGACCGTCAGGCGCTGATCGACGAAGAGCTGGAATATGCCCGCCAACAAGCGGAAGAGGATGAAAAACCGAAGAAGTCTTCGCGCTCTCGGTCCCGTTCCCGCTCTCGGTCGCAGAAGTCCAAGACTGACGATGCGGTGGTGACCGAAGAGGTCAAGGAACCGATTTCGGAAGAGGCGACAACGGAGGCTGTCGAAGCCGAAGCCAGTACGTCTGACGCGGAAGCTCAGGCTCCGGTTGAAGCAAGCGAAGCTGAAATCACATCGACCGAAGCCGAAGTGGCACCTGCAATTCCGGGCATGGATGTGGTCGATCTGAACAGCGACGCAGAAGCCAGCGACGACGATAACGATGACGATGACGACGAAGAAACCTCGGCCTCGGAAAACCACAATATCGAAAGTGTCGCTCAGGAAGATGTGATTGAGGAAATCCGCCAGCCGCGCAAACCACGCGCCAAGCGGTACAAAATCCAGGAGGTTATCAAAGTTCGTCAAATCCTGCTGGTTCAGGTGGTTAAAGAAGAGCGCGGCAACAAAGGTGCGGCACTCACAACCTACCTGTCTTTGGCTGGCCGGTACTGCGTCTTGATGCCGAACACCGCACGTGGCGGTGGCATTTCCCGCAAGATCACCAACGCTGCCGACCGCAAGAAACTCAAAGAGATCGCCAACGAGATCGATGTGCCCTTGGGTGCTGGTTTGATTGTGCGCACGGCTGGGTCGCAACGCACCAAGACCGAGATCAAGCGCGACTATGAATACCTGCAACGCCAATGGGAGCAGGTGCGTGAGCTGACGCTGAAATCAATTGCTCCGGCGCAGATTTACGAAGAAGGCGATCTGATCAAACGGTCTATCCGCGACCTTTACAACAAAGACATCGACGAGGTTTTTGTCGAAGGTGAAGCCGGCTATCGTGTGGCCAAGGACTTCATGCGCATGATTATGCCGTCTCACGCCAAATTCGTGAAACGCTATACCGATCCGATGCCGTTGTTCGCACGTCATCAGGTGGAATCGTACCTGTCAGGGATGTTCAATCCAACGGTTCAATTGCCGTCTGGCGGCTATATTGTGATCGACACCACAGAAGCGCTTGTCGCGGTGGACGTGAACTCTGGTCGCGCCACAAAAGAAGGCTCGATCGAACAGACTGCACTGAAAACCAACCTAGAGGCCGCCGCAGAGGTCGCCCGTCAGATGCGTCTGCGTGACCTCGCGGGCCTGATTGTTATCGACTTCATCGACATGGATGAACGTCGCAACAACACTGCCGTCGAGAAGCTGTTGAAGGACAAGTTGAAAACAGACCGTGCACGCATTCAGGTCGGGCGTATCTCCGGCTTCGGCCTATTGGAAATGTCGCGTCAGCGTCTGCGTCCGGGCATGTTGGAAGCCTCCACACAGCCTTGCCCTGCCTGTCATGGGACTGGCTTGATCCGCTCTGATGACAGCCTTGCATTGACCATCCTGCGCCAGTTGGAAGAAGAGGGTACGCGCAAGCGGTCGAAGGAAGTTCTGCTCAAGGCGCCGATTGCGGTCATCAACTATCTGATGAACGAAAAGCGCGAGCATGTGGCCCAGATTGAAAGCCGTTACAACATGGCCGTGCGACTGGAAGCTGATGCGCATCTGGTCAGCCCGGACTACACCATCGAGAAGTTCAAAACTGCGACACGGGTGATCAACGCTATTGCCTCGAACGTCGTGTCGATGGACAGCATCGACATGTCTGACATCGACGAGATGGAAGACGAAGTCGAAGCTGAAGTTGAAACAGCCGAGGTCGTCGCAGAAGCAGATGCGCCAGAGTTGGACGAAAACGGGAACCCGAAAAAGAAAAAGCGCCGTCGTCGTCGGGGTGGGCGTGGCCGCTCCAAGTCATCCTCCAATCGTTCCGAAGATGGCTCCGGAGAGAACGGTGAAGACAATGGCGACGTGAAAGCTGACAGTGATACAGCGGACGCCCCAGCGGCAAAAGCGGATGTCACGGATGAGGCCAAGCCGGAAGATGGCGAGAAGCCGAAATCAAGGTCGCGTTCGCGCAGCCGGTCTAAATCTTCCGCCAAAGCTGAAGAGACCAAGACTGAGGAAGCCGTGACCGAAAGCGCAGATGCGAAATCGGAACCGACACCTGAAGTCGAAGCTGAAGCTGAGACGAAGCCGAAGAAACGCACCAGCTCACGATCTCGCTCCAAAAAGACCGAGGATGCACCTGTTGCAGAGGCCGCTGTTGAAGTGTCGGAAGATGCTCCTGCTGAAAAGCCGAAAAAGACCAGCACGCGCAAACCTCGAGCGAAGTCGACCAAGACGAAGACTGATGAGGCAACGACAGCCATAGCAGCGGAGCCCGCAGCGGCTGAACCCTCTACGATTGTTGCAGATGAGGAAACTCCGGCGGAGCCAAAGCCCAAGAAGACCCGCACACGGGTTTCGAAGCCGAAGCCTGTTGAAGAGGTCGCGGAAGCAGCACCGACGGCAGAGGCTGAAAAGCCGAAGCGCAAAGGCTGGTGGTCCCTCGGGCGCTAACTTACGCAGTTCTACATGAGAAAAGGTCGGGCAATCGCCCGGCCTTTTTTATTTGCGCTTCTTTTTGCGTTTGGGAGCCGCTTCGGCAGAGGAAAGAATGTCTTGCGCACGTAGCCAGCCGGACGAGCCACGGGGCAGGGCGCCCATAGCGCGTTTCGCGTGAATGGCTGCGTCATCGAACCGACCCAGCACGGCATAGCGCTCCGCCGTTGCAACGGATGCCATGGCGTTCTGTCCATTCTTTGCATAGGCCAGCGCGAGATTGCGAAGCATCTGCGGATCGCCGGGATCGCGTGACCTTGCACTTGTCAGGATGGTCAGGGCCTGTTTGGCTGCACCACTGGAGCCTTGCGCCAGCAATGCGCGACCCAATCCGGATTCGATCAACGGCTCCCGTGGCGCTAATGCCATTGCTTGCTTGTAAGAGCCCACGGCGGCGTTGAACTGGCGGGCTTCCAACAAGATTTGCCCCTTTAGCTCATGATAGTAAGGATCACGCGGGCGCATTTTCAGCAAAGCGTTCATCTCGGCCAACGCTTTTTTCAGGTTTGGCGTTTTGTGATAGGCGATGGCGCGTCGCAATGTGGCGATCTCGCCATTCCCTTTGCTTTCACTGCGGCGCAGAACGGAACGCGGATTGCGCAGGAACCCGTTGAGTTTGGCCGACATGCGCGCGTACCAATAACTTGCCTCGGGTGTGGTCGGTTGGGAGCGTTTCTTGTAGCTTGCGGCAAAGCCTTTTACCGCGCGAAGCCGATCTTGGGTCAGAGGGTGCGTCCGCGCATAAGGGTCTTGCCTGCCCGGGCGCAAGGCCTCCTGACCTCTGAATATCTGCAAAATGTCGACCATCGCGGAAGGATCCAGCCCGGCACTGCCCATATAACGCATCGCGGATTGGTCCGCCGACGATTCCTCGGCACGGGTATGGGCGAAGAACCGCCGCGCGGCGGAACTGCTGGTTCCTGCGGCCAGTCCGACCGCTGCATCCCCATTCCCGCCGATCGCTGCGGCCGCAGCCAAGGCCATACCAATGGCAGTGACACGGCCAGCAACGCGCGCATTGGTTGCGCGGCGGGTGAGGTGGCCGTTCGCAATATGGGCCAATTCATGCGCAATCACCGCTTGCAGAGCTTCAGGACGGTTGAGCTTCATGATCAGCCCCGAATGGATGAAGACGTGATTTGCGTCGACCACAAACGCGTTGAGTTTCGGGTCATTGATCACCAAGACCCGAATGCGGCCCGAGCCGAATCCGGCGGACCGCAGTACGGGTTTTGCAAGTTGCTGGAGCGCTTGTTCAATTTCAGCATCGCGGATCAGGCTGGCAGAATAGGCAGGCGCTGACGTCAAAGAAGCTATGAAGATCAACAGCAGGTGGCGCAAAAGTTTCAATACAGAGTCCCTTCCAGTGATTGACCCCGAGCGCGGGGACTGGTTTGAAGCGCAAAACACCGCAACCCTGCGAGGATATCATGCGAAGTTCAAGTCGTGGCGACGTCGATCCGTTCATTGTTATGGATGTCATGGAACAAGCCCGCCGTCTGGAGCAGGCGGGCCGTTCAATCATCCACATGGAAGTGGGACAACCCGGTACACCTGCACCCAAAGCTGCGCGCGCAGCCTTGGCGCGTGCGATGGACGACGGTGCCCTCGGCTACACTGTCGCCCTTGGCCTACCGGAGCTGCGTCAGGGCATCGCCGCGCTCTATGCGGACTGGTATGGCGTCGAGCTGGACCCGGCGCGCGTCGTGATCACCGCAGGGTCATCTGCTGCGTTCGTGTTGGCCTTCACCGCACTGTTCGAGGCGGGTGAGAAGGTGGGCGTTACCGAGCCGGGATACCCGTCCTACCGCCAAATCCTCAAAGCGCTTAGCTTGGACCCCTATGCCATTCCAACGCACGCCGCGGACCGACACGTCCCCGAATTGCCGGACGTTGACCTTGCGGGCCTGATCGTGGCATCGCCCGCCAACCCGACCGGAACCATGCTGTCCAAAGATGACCTTGGCGCTTTGATTGCCGCCTGTCAGGCTAAAGGCACGGCCTTCATCTCGGATGAAATCTACCATGGTGTGCAATACGAAGGCCGCGCGGTCTCGGCGTTGGAGCTGTCGGATGACGTCTATGTCATCAACTCGTTCTCCAAGTATTTTTCAATGACCGGCTGGCGCTTGGGGTGGATGGTGGTACCCGAAGGTCACGTGCGCCGGATCGAGCGGTTGGCTCAGAATATGTTCATATGTGCACCGCACGCAGCCCAGATCGCAGCGCTCGGTGCTTTGGGCGCACGGGACGAAACCGAAGCAATGCTTGCGAATTACAGGGAAAACCGCCGCTTGATGCTGGATGGTCTGCCCAAGGCGGGCTTCGACAAGATCGCGCCGCCGGACGGGGCATTCTACATCTACGCAGATGTATCAGACCTGAGGCAGGACAGCCGCGCCTTCGCCGCCGAGATATTGGAGCAGGCCGGAGTGGCGGTCACGCCGGGTCTGGATTTCGATCCGGTGCGAGGCCACACAACATTGCGGTTTTCTTATGCGCGCAGCACGGATGATATCGCCGAAGGCATAAAGCGCCTGACATCGTTTATGGCGCAGCGCGGGTAATTCGGGCCTTCGCCAGTCTGAGGAATCCTGTTAGGATGCCTTCAAAATAATAAAGGCGGTCATGAGCAGGCTGATCTCACTCATTGCACTGGCGTCCCTTGGGATGACCATGAGCGCTGCGTCGCAAGACCTGCGCGCGCTTGCTCGTGTCGACATGGATGCGTCGCGCGTGACTGACAACCGTGGTAGCACAACCTTGTCTCTGGCGTTGACACAAGCGGTGCCGTACCGCGTTCAGGTTTTCGATGCGCCCAACAGGATTGCGGTGGATTTTCGCGAAGTCTCCTTTGAGGCCGATCTGTCAGGATTGGATATGTCAGACCGCATTGCTGAACTTCGCGCCGGAACAATCCGCGATGGCTGGTCGCGCCTCGTGATGGAGTTATCCGAGCCGATGCTGGTCGAGAATGCCGGTATGCAAACCGACCCCCAAGACGGGGACGCAGTCATCACGGTAACCCTTGCCCCGACCACCCAGAGCGATTTCTCGGAGCACGCAAAATCCACGGTGACAAAGCTGACGGCTTGGCAGCAGGAGCAACTTGCGAACACAGGCGAGACCCGCCGAATGGTTGTTGTTGATCCGGGCCATGGTGGAGTCGACCCGGGTGCACAGCGGGCGGGTGTGGATGAGGCCGATCTTATGCTTCAATTCGCGCGGGAACTGCGCGAGCAACTTCTGCGCACTGGTCGCTATGATGTCATCATGACGCGAGAGGATGACAGTTTTGTTTCACTGCCTCAGAGGGTTTCGCTGGCCCGCGCGGCGGGGGCTGATGTATTTATCTCGCTGCATGCCGATGCACTGGCAGAGGGGCGGGCTACCGGGACGACCATTTACACCTTGTCCGATGAGGCCTCTGACGAGGCATCTGCCAATCTGGCGGAGCGGCAGGACCGCACGGATATCCTTGCCGGCGTCGATCTGACAGCACAAGACGACCAGATCGCAACCGTTTTGATGGACTTGGCGCGGCGTGAAACGACACCGCGCACTGACCGGCTGGCCGAAGCGCTGGTTGACGGGTTGCGCAATACGTTGGGCAAGCTTCACAAGCGGCCCCGTCTAGAGGCTGGGTTCTCGGTGCTGAAAGCCCCTGATATTCCATCGGTTCTAATCGAGTTGGGCTTTATGTCTTCCGAAAGGGATCTGGACCGGCTGCAAGATCAGGTGTGGCGTAGTCAGGCTGCGGCTGGAATCGTTGACGCGCTCGACCTTTGGGCGCTGGAAGACGACGCAATCGCGGCTGGTCGATGATGATCGCGCCAAAACGTGATCGAAACTGGCCGGTTTTAGCCTGTTTTCCCCCCTTGGGTGTTTTGACCTCGGGCGGTGCTGCACATATATGTTGTTCAACATGCTTTTGGGGGCAGAACTAATGCTGCGCGCGATTCTTTCCTTTTTCGGGTCGATCTTCAGTCTGATCTGCATCGGTGCCTTCGCGGTAGCGCTGCTGATTGGTGCGATCTTCTTTATGTATTCGCGCGATTTGCCCGACACCGACACGTTGGCTCAGTATTCTCCGCCGACCATCAGTCGCATCTATTCGGGTCAGGGCGCACTGATTGACGAATTTGCCCAAGAACGACGCTTGTTTGCACCTGCGAATGAAATCCCTGACATTGTGAAGCAGGCGTTTATCTCGGCAGAGGACAAGTATTTTTACACGCATAAGGGCTATGATCCTCTGGGGATGGCCAAGGCTGCGTTGGATGCCGCGCAGGGTGGGCGTCTTCGTGGGGCGTCAACGATCACGCAGCAGGTCATGAAAAACTTCCTGCTTTCTGGCGACCGGTCCGCTGAACGCAAGATCAAGGAATTGATCCTCGCGTCGCGGATTGAAGGCACGCTGAGCAAAGACAAAATTCTGGAACTCTATCTGAACGAGATTTTTCTGGGCCAGAACAGTTTCGGCGTAGCAGCTGCAGCTCAAACCTATTTCAACAAAACGTTGTCAGAGCTAAATGTAGAAGAAGCGGCCTACCTTGCGGTTCTTCCCAAAGCTCCATCGCGCTATCACCCCGTTCGCGAAGCCGAACGCGCGACTGGACGGCGTAACTTCGTGCTGCGTGAAATGTTCGAGAACGGCTACATCTCGGAAGATGACTACAAGGTTGCGCGCGAAAAACCCTTGTCGACCGTACAAAGCGGCAGCTTTGCGGACTTCAAGTCAGAACTGCCCGATCGGGATTACTTCACCGATGAAATCCGTCGCCAGTTGTCCAAAGACTTTGGCGAGGAGGAGTTTTTTGGTGGCGGTTTGACCATTCGCGCCACGGTTGATCGCGAATTGCAGGAAGAGGCAGCAAGTTCCCTACGCCGAGCGCTTGAAAGCTATGACCGGGGCCGCCGCGTATTTCACCGTGTGAAGGCGAAGATTGAGCCCGAAAAGCTGGCAGGTGACGGATGGCGCGAAGCTTTGAACGACACTGTGTTCCCGCGGGACATCGAAGGTTGGAGCGTTGCCGTGGTGCTGGGGTTCGACGGGGCGAATGCGACCGTCGGTGTGGAAGGTGCTGGTGAAGAAGGTAGCATTTTGGGCGCGGACGTCAAATGGGCGCGACCAAGGCTGGAAGACGGCAAGCTGGGCAAAGCGTCGGCGAATGCAGACAGTTTGTTGGATGTTGGCGACATTATCCATGTCCGCCCGCGTGACGATGGCACATGGTCATTGCGGCAGGTGCCGGAAGTGCAGGGCGGCTTTATGGCGATGGATGTGAACACGGGCCGTGTTCTGGCGATGCAGGGCGGTTTCTCCTACCAAGCCTCTGTATTTAACCGTGCGACGCAAGCCACCCGCCAACCGGGTTCGAGCTTCAAACCGTTCGTCTATGCCGCGGCGCTGGACAGTGGTTTTTCACCGAACACGATTATCGTCGACGCCCCGATCGAGATCAACACACCTCAGGGCTTGTGGCGTCCAAAGAATGCCTCCAACCGCTTTTACGGTCCAGCACCTGTGCGCACAGGGATCGAGCAATCGCGCAACCTGATGACCATTCGTCTGGCTCAGGAAATCGGCATGGATACAGTCGCGAGCTATGCAGAGCGGTTTGGTGTTTATGACGACATGAACCCGTTCCTGTCGAATGCCCTCGGGGCGCAGGAAACCACTTTGTTGAAGATGGTGACGGCTTATGCGATGTTCGCCAATGGCGGCGAGCGGGTTGAGCCGACCTTGGTCGACCGCGTGCAAGATCGCTGGGGCCGCACGGTGTACCGGCATGACAAACGGTCCTGCGAGGATTGCCAGCTTGCATCACTTGATCCGAATTTTGCACCGACCATTACCTCCAGCCGTGAGCGGGTGATGGATGCGATTACAGCTTATCAATTGACCTCGATGATGCAGGGCGTTGTCCAGCGCGGGACGGCGCGGAAAACCGTGAACCTGAGCGTGCCGACTGCTGGTAAAACCGGCACAACCAACGACGCCAAAGATGTCTGGTTTGTGGGCTTCACCTCGAACATCGTGGCGGGCTGCTATATTGGTTATGACCGACCACGCGGCCTTGGCCGGGGGGCAAGCGGTGGTGGCATGTGTGGGCCAGTGTTCAACCGGTTCATGAAGAAGGCGACGGCCAAATATGGCGGCGGGAAGTTCGACGTGCCGCCGGGTGGTTATTTCGTCAAGATTGACCGTTTTACCGGTGCCGTCTTGCCCGCAAACGCAAGTGGCGACCATGTCGTGGTTGAGTATTTCCGCGATGGCGAGGAGCCGGCATACGGGCTTGGCGCAATCATCGACGGTGGCTTTGCCATGGGGTCGAACCTGAACTTGTTCACACGCGGATCCGACGATGTGACAGCGGTGACCGAGGTGACTACATCCACGGGTAAGAAGGCGGTTATTCCAAAGCGGGCGAACTTCGGCACTTTGAGTGCGGGCGGGTTGTATTAAATCCCCCTGCGCCTCCGGCGGGAATATTTTTGCCAAGATGAAGCCTGCTTGCGTGGCGGCGGGCTGTGGCCTATCACCTTGATCTAACTAAAATTACGGGACTATCCTTATGCGCGCGGACGCTCAGAACAATGTGGATGCTATCGAGAAATCCCTGGCTTTGTTGCGCCAGCGGATGGATTGGGAAACAGCTGCGTACCGCCTGGAAGAGTTCAACGCGCGGGTCGAGGACCCGAACCTTTGGGACGATGCCGAGGCAGCCCAGAAACTGATGCGCGACCGTCAATCGCTGGTTGATGCGATAGATAGCTATTCGAGCATGAAACAAGAGCTCGACGACAATGTCGAGTTGATCGAACTTGGTGAGATGGAAGGTGATGCTGACGTCGTCACCGAAGCGGAGACTGCGCTAGTGAAGCTGAAAGAGCGGTCTGCGGCGGCGGAGTTGGAAGCGCTGCTAAATGGCGAAGCGGATGCCAACGACACATTTCTGGAGATCAACGCCGGGGCCGGGGGCACCGAGAGCTGTGACTGGGCGTCCATGCTGGCGCGCATGTATACCAGATGGGCTGAAAAGCGTGGCTACAAGGTAGAGCTGCAATCCATGTCGCCTGGTGACGAGGCAGGGATCAAATCCGTTGCCTACAAAATCAGCGGCCACAACGCGTATGGCTGGTTGAAATCGGAATCCGGCGTGCACCGTCTTGTGCGCATTTCGCCGTTCGACAGTGCAGCCAAGAGACATACGTCGTTTACCTCTGTTTGGGTCTATCCGGTTGTGGATGATAATATCGAGATTGACGTTAACCCGTCAGACATTCGCATTGATACGTATCGATCTTCGGGTGCGGGCGGGCAGCACGTGAACACCACGGATTCAGCCGTGCGTATTACCCACGAGCCGACAGGTATCGTCGTGACGTCGTCAGAGAAGTCACAACACCAGAACCGTGATATCGCGATGAAGGCTTTGAAATCGCGCCTCTACCAGATGGAATTGGAGCGTCGGAACGCGGCGATCAACGAAGCACATGAAAACAAGGGCGACGCTGGCTGGGGTAACCAGATCCGGTCCTATGTATTGCAGCCCTATCAGATGGTGAAAGACCTGCGCACCAACTACGAGACCTCAGACACCAAAGGTGTGCTGGACGGAGATCTTGACGGGTTCATGGGGGCAACGCTGGCGTTAGATGTCTCTGGCAAGTCCCGCGCAGAGGCGCGGGCCGAAGACTAAGCCGCGTTAGCCACGCGCTGCGCTTCGGCCGCCGATCGCGGTGATTGCCGCAGATATCAGGCAGATCACACAGGCCGCCCAAGCAACCTTGATGAAAGCTGCATTTGACGCCGCAGCATGGCCAGGGTCCTGCATAATTTCCCCGAAGGTCGCGGGCCCCTCGGCAGCGCCATACCCGATTGCCACGACGCTTCCCATAGCCGCGACGGCGATCAAGCTGGACATGCGGATCACCGCGTTGTTGATACCGGACGCCGTGCCGGTCGCATGTGGTGCGACAGAGCCCATCACAGCAGTCGACAAGGGCGCCACAACCAAGCCCATGCCGATGCCCTGTAGGCACATCGCCGGTAGAACTGCGCCCCAGAAGTTTTGCGTCGGGATGACAAGTGCTAGAGCCGCGTAACCTGCGGCCAGCACCAAGGAACCTCCCACAAGCAATGAGGTAGGACCGATGCGTCCCGCCAACCTGCCAGCATATCCTGAAAGCAGCGCGATAAATACGGAGAGAGGCGCATAGGCGGCTGATGTGGTGATTTCTGACTCGCCCCAGCCGCCGATGACGACCATGGGCAGATACATCAAGATGGCTGAGAAGGCGAAATAAATGCCGAAGGAGGCGACGTTAGCGACCGCAAAGCCACTGTTCTGAAAGAGCGATAGCGGCATCATAGGATGCGGACTTCGCGCCTCGATACGCAGAAACACAAGCATGACACCGATTCCAGCCAAACCAAGATAAAGGGACGCTTTGGAGACAGCCTCTCCGTGTTCGGCGCCGCTAAGCGCCCAAGCGATTAACCCAAGGCCCAAAACTGCCGAAACCCCGCCCGGAATGTCGATGCCGCGTTCCGGTTGGCTCGGGTCTTGCTCGACTTTTGTGAAAAGGAAGTAAAGGGCGAGTAAACCCAAGGGCAGGTTGACAGCGAATATCCAGCGCCAGACATCCGGACCGCCAACGGTTAAGGCAACGCCGCCAATGATCGGGCCGAGCGCGGAGGTCACTGCCGCTGCGGCGGCCCATGTGCCGATCGCCTTCCCCCGTTCTTCTTTCGGGTAGGCACGACTGATGAGCGCCAGAGAACCGGGCACCATGAAGGCTGCGCCCAATCCTTGAACCGCGCGGGCCGAAATTAGGAAGCTGGCAGTCGGGGCAAAGGCGCACGCCATCGAGGCGAGCACAAACAAGGCAATGCCACCGCCAAACACCCGTGCAAGGCCCAACCTGTCGCCGGCAGCCCCACCAACGAGGATCAAGGCGCTTAGGGTGAGCATGTAGGCGTTGGAAATCCACTGCGCTTCGACGAGTGAAGCCCCAAGTGACATGCGCATCGCAGGAAGTGCGATTGCGACTATCGAGCCATCAATGAACCCGAGAGAGGACGCAAGAATCGCTGCGGCCAACAGATAGGGACGGCTTTCGGGTGCGCAAAGAGGTAACGTCCTCGGATCAGCTTGGCCCAAGGACGCTTTTTCGACCATAAGATTCTAGGCTTTTGGAGTGTCAGTCGAAGCAGGGGCCGGAGAAGCAGGCTTGGCCGCTGAAGCAGCACCCGCACCCTTACCGGCACCGGTGTTGAGCGGATCGTCTTGACGTTGAACAGAGCCTTCAAAATGGGCACCGCTTTCGATCGCGATTGTCTTGTGGATGATATCACCCTCGACACGCGCCGTAGAAGTCAGGCGCACCTTCAAACCACGTACACGACCAATGACGCGGCCGTTGACGACGATGTCGTCAGCAACGATTTCACCTTTTATCACGGCGGTTTCACCAACTGTCAGCAAGTGGGCGCGGATGTCGCCCTCTACATTGCCTTCGACTTGGATGTCGCCCGTTGTCTTCATGTTGCCGGTGATTGTCAGGTCAGTCGACAATGACGATGGTGGCGCTTTGGGACGAGGTGCCGAAGCAGCGAAGTCTGGCTTTGGAGCGCTGGAAGACGAGGGGGCTGGCTTGGCTGGTGCCGAGCTGTCCTCTGCCGGTTTTGCGCTTGGGTCGTTGATTTTGCTTTTAGAAAACATCGCGTCCTGCCTTGATATAGGTCATCGGGTTGACCGGAGTTCCGTTGAGACGGACCTCGTAGTGAAGATGGGTGCCGGTGACACGGCCAGTGGCTCCCATATCACTGATACGGTCCCCACGCGATACCCTTTGACCGACTTTTACACGAATATTCGAGTTATGGGCATAGCGGGTTTCAATACCAAAGGCGTGTTTGATCTTCACAAGGCGACCATAGCCCGATTGCCAACCTGCGTGAGTCACAACTCCGTCAGCGGTTGCATAGATCGGGGTACCACGTGAGCCGGCAAAATCGACGCCTGCATGCATCCGGCGACCAGCCCCTTTCGGGTCTTTGCGATAGCCGAAGGGCGACGTGAAGCGGAAGGCGGCTTTGACCGGCATCGCCACAGGCGATTTGTCGGCTGCGATGCGGAACAGGTTGATGCGGTCCAGCTCTTTGAGCAAGCGGTTCGCGCGGGTGGATGTCTTGTCGGTTATAGTACCGCCACCGGATGTGGACATTGTTGCAGGCAGAAGCGGGCCGCCCTGGCCGGAATATCCGCGGCGCACTTCGCGCAGGATGCTCTCGGTCGGCATACCTGCAGCGCGGAACATTTTATCAAGCGGTTCCAAGGACACAGTGACTGCTTCCTCCAGCCGCGAGAAAATCTGCTCGTTGCGGTCTTCATTCATCTTCAGCGTGAAGCGCAGCTCAGCGGCAGTATCAATAGCGTCTTGGGCGTCGCGGGCGATTTGATCGCGCTCTGCAGCGGTCTGCTCCAGAGCCTCAGTCAGGAACGAGACCGAGCCGTCAGTGCTTTTGGCGCGCGCAAGAAGAGGGGCGTCGGAATTGCCATCGGCGTTGATCTGAGCGAGCAGGACTTCTGACTCGTCACGGGCTGCGTCGCGGTCTTTCATGGTTTTGCGCAATGTCGTCTGGATCACCTCGATACCGGTTTCCAGTTCGTTGCGGCGATCTTCGGAAGCAAGCAGGGACGATTGCATTTCGGAGATTTGTTCAAGCGCCACGTAGAAACGTTCATGAGCCGCCGAGGCTTCGACTGCGCGATCATCGCGCTCGTTGGACAGGGCGTTCAAACGGGCTTCGTAAATCGCGCGCTCGCGTTGCGCTTGCTCACGGGCATTGCCAGAGCTGATCGTGTCCATCAGGAAAATAGCAGTAACGACAAACGTCCAGCATGCGATTGCAGCGCCACCAAGGACGATCCCGGCCTGCATGGTCGGGCGCAAACGAATGAAGCGCGTACCTTCTTCCGATTTCAGAAAGAGGCGTTGTTCAGGCAACCTGCGTTCAAGTGCATGATCTAGTGCGCTGAAAAGACGTGTTTTCACAGTTCTACTTCCCGTTTTCCCCAGACATAAAAGCTGACTGCGGGTCCCCACCGTTCTGTCAACTTGGAGTTGCTTAAACATTGAGCGTAAACCACGCAACAATTAAGCCGCCGGATGTGACAACCTGCGTCATTTCCGCGTATTTTTGGCGGTATCTTGCCGATAGCGGCGCGTTCAGGGTTTTTGCTGATCGACCAAAGGCCAGTAAAAGTCGGGCGCGATCCCCGCTTCAGCACGTTTTTCTTCGTTGAATGGTGGCTTTAGCTGACCATGAAAGTATCGCCGGACAAGGGTGTGAAAGGTCGGTGTCGGGTCTAGATTTTCACGACCGCAAAGAAAGTGAAACCATCGCGATCCGTATGCGACATGGGCCACTTCTTCGGAGTAGATGACATCCAGGGCGTCGACGGCAGCGTGATCCTTCGCCTGCTTGAACAGCTTGATCATGCCCGGCGTCACGTCCAACCCTCGCGCCTCCAAAACCATCGGGACAACGGCAAGCCGCCCCATGATATCATTCGAGGTTTCGCTGGCCGACATCCACATGCCTGCATGTGCGGGCAACGCGCCATAGTGGCTTCCGCGCGCTTCAAGACAATCCGCCATCAGGTTGAAATGCTTGGATTCGTCATCGGCGGCCTGAACCCAGTCATCGTAGAAGCCCATCGGAAAATCTACATCCGGGAAGCGGGCGATAATGTCCCAATGCAAATCCACGGCAATGAGTTCGATATGTGCGATAGCGTGCAGCATTGCGATGCGCCCCTCCGGCGTTCCGGGTTTGCGCTGTGCGACGTCACGGGGGCTCAATAATTCAGGTTTCGACGGGCGCGCGGGCATGTCGGGCGGTTGGGCGCTGCCCAGTTCGATCTTTCGGCCATTCTTGCGCGCTGTTCGCCATTCTTCGGCAAAGCGGCGCGAGAGTGCGGTCTTCTGGCGCGGATCAGCCGTGGTGAGCACCGCGACCGACATTTCCCGCAAGCTCGTGCTCATACGGATTGCACCGCTTCGAGTACCGCTTCAACATGCCCGGGCACGCGAACCTTGCGCCATTCTTGCAGGATTTTGCCATCACTGCCGATCAAAAATGTCGAGCGCTCGATGCCCATGAAGGTTTTCCCGTACATGCTCTTCTCTTTCCACACCCCGTATTGTTCGCAGACGTCCCCTTCTGCGTCCGAGACGAGGATGACGCCCAGAGAATGCTTATCGCGGAACTTGTCATGCTTTGCAGCAGTGTCTTTGGACACACCGATGACTTCGCATCCTGCATCCTTGAAGGCTTGCAATTGCTCGGTGAACCCGATGGCCTGCTTGGTGCAACCCGGAGTGTCGTCCTTCGGGTAGAAGTACAAAACAACCTTCGAGGGCTGGAGTGCGGAAAGCGTGACAGTATCGCCACCATCACGAGGAAGGGTAAAGTCGGGGGCAAGCTCGCCAATTTGTGTCATAGGGCTTTGTCCTTTGATGTCGATTTGATGTGTCGTCGAGGGTAGGGCGCTGTATGTAAAGATAAAGGGGCGAGTGCAACTGTTTGCGCGCCCCGACTGAAAGACGAGGTGGCATGGCCGACGACGGCACGCAAAACAAGGAAGATACACTCCCCCCCGAGGCAGAGGTCGAAGGGGACAATAACGCACACCCACCCCGCACCAAGTGGCGCCACCGTAAGCCGGGGGCGGTCATGTTGTTTTTCTCGGTGTTCGGCACGCTTCTGACGTTCACTTTTTTCCTTGTGATCATTGCCTTGCTATCGGTGATGGGCCGCAGCATTGAGCTGCCGCAATGGGCTGTTGAGCAGGTTGAACAACGCCTGAACACCGAGTTAGACGGGGAACGGATTGCCTTGGCCACGATTGCAGTTGGTTTGCGGGATGACGCGTATCGCCCGACCGTCGATTTCACCGGTATCGAGGTCTACAACGCGGGTGGTGTCCCAATACTGGCATTGCCAAAATTGCGCAGTAAGCTCGACACGTCCGAACTGCTGCTTGGCCGCATCAAACTTGAAACAGTCGAAGTTCAGGGCGCAATCCTTGAGTTGAACCGTAACCAGAACGGTCAGATCGAACTTGCTTTTGGCACCCAGATGGGCGGCGCTCAGGTTAAGGCCGGGTCGATGGCCGAGGTGATGAAGCAGATTGATGACTGGCTTGACGCGCCGTGGATGGAAGAGATGGAGGAGGCGAGCGCTGAATCGCTGACGATCCGGCTGTCTGATCAGCGAACTGGCGAGGTTACAATTGTAGAGCAGGGGCAGTTGAAGCTGACCAATGGCGACAAGGTGATTGGTCTGAATGTGGCCTTTGACCTTGACCAGCCCAGCGGCCCGCCCGCGCGGCTGTTTTTTTCTGCCGATAAAGCCAAAGGCTCCGAAGGGGCACGGCTTGTCGGGAAATTCAATGATTTGCGCGCCCGCGATCTTGCGGCGCAGATCGGGGCTTTGAACTTTCTCAACGTCTTGGATGCGCCCGCTTCCGGTTCGCTGACGGCTGAAATTGATGCGGCGGGGCAGGTCGTCGGATTGGCTGGAACCTTGGATCTTGCCAAAGGGGCTTTGCGCCCGACAGAGCAGGCGAAGCCGGTGCCTTTCAACTCCTCCAAAAGCTATATCCGGTACGAGGCGGCTACGGGGCGCTTGATCTTTGATCAGATAGCACTGGATTCCCCACAGCTTCGACTAAGTGCTACCGGCCATGCGGACCTCCTCGATTTCAAGGCGGGTATCCCGCAAACTCTTTTGGGGCAGTTTCGCTTTACGAATGTCCGTCTTGCACCCGAAGGGATGTTCGAAGCCCCTGTAATCTTCCAGGAAGGCGCACTGGATTTGCGTTATCGTCCGGCGGAACTTGCCCTTGATATCGGCCAATTGGTGCTGCGCAACGAAGGGGCGGAGCTGTTGGCGGAAGGATCAGTTGACGTGTTGCCAGCGGGGTGGTCGGTTTCCCTCAATGCTGGAATTGACGAAATTGATCATGTCCGTCTGATGGCCTTGTGGCCCGAGAACGCGGTGGACAAAACGCGTAAATGGTTGATCGAGAACATCCAAGGAGGGCGCGTGAAACACGCCCATGCCGCACTTCGCGTTATACCGGAAGAACCCGTTAAGGCCGCCGTTAGCTTCGACTTTGAAGAGGCGAAGGTGAGTTATCTGAAGACCTTACCACCGATTGAGAGTGCTCATGGTTTTGCATCCATATCAGGCAACTCCTTCAACCTCAGCGTGACGGAGGGGCTAATCACCGCCCCCAGCGGCGGCGCATTGCAGGCCGGCGGGTCGGTTATGCAAATCCCGGATATGACAGCCAAGCCAGCGGTCGCGGTCTTTGATCTGACATTGGACGGCCCGCTGCCCGCGGCGCTTTATTTGTTGGATATGGAGCCGTTCGAGTTCCTGTCCAAATCCGACCTTTCCCCAGAGGTGGCAACCGGAAGCGCGGTCGTCTCGACGCGGTTGACCGTTCCACTTGAGCCGAAGGTCGAAGTCGAGGATGTCGGCTACGTGGTCTCGGCCAAGGTGAGCGATGTTGTTTCAGAGACCCTGATCAAAGGGCGTGTGTTGCGCTCTGACCAAATGAATGTATCGGCAGGCGATGGTGCCTTGTCGATCGAGGGGAAGGGTACAATTGATGGCATCCCGATGGATGTCGTCTGGTCACGCGAAATTGGCAAAGGAACCGGCAATACCAGCAAGGTCGACGGCAACATCGAACTGTCACCCCGCATGCTTGAGGCGTTTAACGTCGGCCTGCCCAAGGGCAGTGTTTCGGGGAAAGGAACTGCGAAAATGGAAATCCAGCTTGCGAAAGGGGCTGCACCGCAAGCAAAGCTGACATCGGACCTCAGAGGTGTTGGATTGTCTATTCCGGCATTGGGGTGGGCAAAATCACGCGCCTCCAATGGTTCGTTGATCTTGGATTTGACCATGGGCGACACGCCAAAGGTCAATGATGTGCGTGCTCAGGTCAGCGGTCTGGATGCGCGCGGCACTGTTTCGTTGAAGCCCAATGGTGGCGGGCTTGATAAGGCCGTGTTCACGCCGCTTAAAGTTGCCGGGCGTCTCAACTCGCGGGTCGAGATTGTCGGGCGTGGGGCGAACCGGCAACCGTTGGTGGTGATCAAGGGCGGAACGATCGACATTCGCAAGTTTGGCGTCACGACTGGGGGGAGCAGTGCGGGCGGCCCACCATTGGAATTCGCGCTCGACAGGTTGGTGGTGACCGACACCATCGCGATGGATCAGTTCCGCGGAAGCTTTCGCAATGACAGGGGGATCGACGGCACCTTCAAAGCGAACCTGAACGGCAAGGCCGCAATTTCAGGCACGGTTATTCCAACGGGAAAAGGGCCAGCGGTGCGCATCATATCGGACAACGGGGGTAGGGTCATATCCGCGACAGGCATCCTGCAAAACGTGAATGGTGGGGAGATGTCATTGACGTTGCAGCCCAATGGAAAGCCGGGTCAGTTCGACGGCGCGCTCAAGATCACAAATACGCGCGTGAAAAAAGCTCCGGCTCTGGCTGATTTGTTGTCCGCGATTAGTGTGATCGGCCTGCTGGAACAGCTCACCGGGGATGGCATTCTGTTCACCAACACCGAAGCGCGATTCTTGTTGACGCCGGGCGGTGTGACGCTCAGAAGCTCGTCCGCCGTCGGACCTTCGATGGGGATCACGATGGACGGAATTTACAATACGGGAACACGGCGAATGGATATGCGCGGGGTGGTTTCCCCGATCTATGCGGTGAATGGCTTGTTTGGGGCGTTATTCGCGCCACGCAAAGGCGAGGGACTGTTCGGGTTCAACTATACACTCAAAGGATCAGCGGACGGGCCGAAAGTGGGAGTTAATCCCTTGTCAGTTCTGACGCCGGGCATCTTCCGGGAGATATTCCGCCAGCCGCCGCCAAAACTACAAAACTGAGACAGCACTTATGAAATTGAGCGATTTCGACTTCGACCTGCCAGAGCAGCTGATTGCGACACGCCCTGCGGTGCCGCGCAGTGCGTCCAAGCTGCTTGTCGCAACACCTGACCGGATCGAGGACCGCGTGGTCACCGATCTTGTCGATTACCTACATGCGGGGGATGTGCTGGTCTTGAATGACACGAAGGTCATTCCTGCGCGTCTCTTTGGCCACCGTGAACGGGATGGAAATATCTCGAAGATGGAGGTCACGCTGTTGTCACCCACGACAGACGGAACTTGGCGGGCGTTGATAAAGCCACTTCGGAAAGTCCGCGACGGGGAGGCGATTACGTTTGCGGCCGGACTTGTGGCAGAGGTTTTGTCTCGCACCGACGGGCAAGCGGTTTTGGGGTTCAATCTGGAAGGTCAGGCGTTCGATGATGCGCTGGCGATAGCGGGACAAATGCCGTTGCCACCCTACATCGCAGCCAAGCGTGCCGCAGATGCGCAGGACAAGACCGATTATCAAACTGTCTTTGCCAAGACTTCCGGTGCCGTCGCTGCTCCGACGGCCTCTTTGCATTTCGATGCCGAACTTCTAGATCGTCTGTCCAAAGTTGGCGTCGAATTCGTGCACGTCACTTTGCACGTTGGGGCAGGCACATTTCTTCCCGTAAAGGTCGATGATGTCGAAACCCATAAGATGCACGCTGAATGGGGTCAGGTGTCCAAGCATGCTGCCGAGCGGATCAGTGCAGCCAAGGCTGAAGGACGGAGGGTGATTCCTGTCGGCACAACCGCGCTTCGGCTGATTGAAAGCGCTGCCAAGTCAAACGGAGTGATCGCACCATGGCAAGGGGAGACAGATATTTTCATTTACCCCGGATATGCGTTTCAGATCGCAGATGCGCTGATGACAAATTTCCACCTGCCAAAGTCTACCCTGATGATGCTGGTATCGGCATTGATGGGGCAGGAGCGGGTGCGACAGATCTACGACCACGCCATCTCGCAGGAGTATAGATTCTTTTCCTACGGGGACTCGTCGTTGTTGTTACCCTAGGCTTTGACGCGCGTAGGCCTTGCAGCGTCGGTGATAGGGGGCTATGCGCCCTGATGTTCAGCTATCCCAGCACTAACTTCTTAGCCCTTTTCAGGATTTGGATCGAAATATGTTTGAAGTCTTAAAATCCTCGTGGGCACTCCTGCTGGGCATGATGTTTCTGATGGTTGGCAATGGCCTCCAAGGGTCATTGATTGGCGTGCGTGGTGGTATTGAGGGCTTCAGTACGTTCGAGCTTTCACTAATTACCTCTGGCTATTTCTTGGGTTTCTTGGGCGGTTCTCGGCTTGCCCCTGGATTTATTCAACGGGTTGGCCATGTGCGTGTGTTTGCAGCACTTGGGTCGTTTATCTCTGCAGCCCTGATATTATATCCAACCGTGACGGATCCTATCGCATGGATCATTCTGCGCGTGATAATCGGGTTCTGTTTTTCGGGCGTTTACGTCACGGCGGAAAGCTGGCTCAACCATGCCTCGTCAAATGAAACGCGCGGGCAGGCGTTGTCGCTTTATATGATTGTGCAGATGGTCGGTATTGTCGCAGCGCAAGGCCTTCTGAACGTGGCTGATCCGGGTGGGTTTATCCTGTTTGTCATCCCGTCCGTGCTGGTCTCAATCTCGTTCGCGCCCATTTTGCTCTCGGTCGCTCCGACACCTGCATTCGGGACTACGCGGCAGCTGAGTTTCTCTGACCTTTATAAAATCTCGCCTCTCGGGGTCGTGGGGATGCTGCTGCTTGGCGGTGTCTTTTCGGCGCAGTTCGGAATGTCCGCGGTATATGGCACCCAAGCCGGTTTCAGCGTGGCGCAGATTTCGGTCTTTGTGTCTTCGATTTTCGTCGGGGCCATGATTCTACAATACCCGATTGGTTGGCTCTCGGATCGCATGGACCGACGCATTTTGATCTTCGGCGTGTCGGTCGTGGCGACAACGGCTGCTGGGGTAGCTTGGGTTTTTGGGGACTATTTCCCCGTTCTACTGGCATGTTCCTTTGTGATCGGCGGAATGACCAACCCGCTCTACGCGCTGCTGATCGCGTACACCAATGACTATCTAGAAGCGGATGATATGGCAGGGGCCTCGGGCGGGTTGTTGTTCGTGAACGGGTTGGGCGCAATCGCGGGCCCGGTGCTGACAGGTTGGCTGATGACGCAATTTGGCCCCCAGGGGTTCTGGCTGATCATTATGGTGACGATGGCAGCCACGTCTGGTTATGCGGCCTATCGTATGACGCGTCGCCAATCCGCCTATGCCGAAGAAGACGAATACGAGGCGGTGCCATACACACCGGTGCGCCCGGGATCGACGCCTTATCTGGCTGAGCTGGCGCAAGAAGTTTACGTTGAAGCTGCTGAAGAAATTGCTGAGGCTTCGGAAGGTGTTGCCGAGGGGTCCTCGAGTTAATCAAGTCCAGAAAAATGACTTGCGGTCTCGCCAGCAGCTTGTAACCTTTTATTAACACTTGGGGGCTGCGACACGGAAGGAACTACCATGTCTACACCTGAGGACGTCCTTGCATTTTGGCTGGATGAGCAGGGAGAAAAGGGTTGGTACGCTGGAGGTGAGGCGCTGGACGCCGAAATCCGCAACCGGTTCGAGCCTTTATGGCAAAGTGCTATGGAAGGCGGGCTTTCTCTTTGGATGACCTACCCAAGTGGTGTGCTGGCCTACATTATTCTGACAGATCAGTTTCCACGAAATATGTTCCGCGGCTCAGAGAAAGCCTTCGCATCAGACCGTTTGGCGCTTTCTGTGGCAAAAACGGTGATCAGCAAGAATTGGGACCTGAAGATTGACGAACCCGCGCGGCAATTCTTCTACCTGCCGCTCATGCATTCCGAAAGCGTGACAGACCAAGAGCGCTGCGTGCGCTTGTTCTTGACCCGAATGCCAAAGTCGGGCGAGGGAAATTTGCTTCATGCAAAGGCCCATCGCGAGGTTATTCGCAAGTTTGGCCGCTTTCCGTACCGAAATGACGCCCTTCACCGCCGCACAACACAGATCGAAGATGCCTATATCAATGATGGCGGGTACGGGATGACCGTCGAAGCTTTAAAAGCTGCGGGCTAGGATTCTAGACAAGTGATCTCAAAAATTCGCGACCTTCTTTTGGCGGCCTGCGCTGCCGTATCCGTTTTGTTGCCTGCCGAAGCAGACGCCAAGGACGACATTCTTGTCATCGGTGACAGCATGTTGGAATGGCAAAGCTTTAAAGGGGCGTCGATCCCTCAGATTCTTGCGAAACGCACGAAGCGCAACGTCGAGAACCGCGCGGCCTCTGGTGCGAAGCTCTATCTGACTGGTGCCGAAGGCAACGCACGAAGCGTTATTCCGACCCAATATTCCAAAGGGAACTGGAATTGGGTGGTGATGAATGGCGGTGCGAATGACCTGTTGGCCAAATGCGGGTGCTCTCGATGCGACAGCGTTCTGGATAAGTTAATCTCCGAGGATGCGTCGAGCGGGGTATTGCCGGACCTTGCCAAGCAAATCCGGAACGATGGCCCGCGTGTCATTCTGCTCGCGTATTATGAAGGCAACGCGCGTCCGAACTTGTTTTCGCGCTGTGAGAAGGTGGTAAAGGAGCTGACAGAGCGACAGCGACTGTTGGCCAGCCGCCTGCGTGGTGTGGAGCTTGTCCGGACCAAGGCCGCGATTGATCCGAAGAACCGCAGTCACTTTGCGTTGGATGGCTTTCATCTGTCGCGAAAGGGAACCAGACGGGTAGGGGCGCTCTTGGCGCAATCACTTGCGCAGCTAGAGGCGCGGCGACGCTAACAGCCCAGCATGGCGGGCATGACGTTGCGGCAGATTCTCACGTTGCGTTATTTGGATCAAAAAAGTAGTTTAGCGTTAAACTATTTCGATTTCGACGCTGGAGTGAGAAAACATGGCCGCTAAATCCTTTGATATGATCGTAATTGGCGCGGGCCCCGGCGGCTACGTCGCTGCCATCCGTGGGGCTCAGCTAGGCTTAAGCGTGGCCATTGTTGAGCGCGAGCATTTGGGCGGTATCTGTCTGAACTGGGGCTGCATTCCGACCAAGGCGATGCTGCGATCCTCCGAGGTGTTCCACCTGATGGAGCGCGCGAAGGACTTCGGATTGAAGGCCGAGAAGATCAGCTACGATCTGGACGCCGTTGTGAAGCGGTCTCGTGGTGTGGCGGGGCAGCTATCTGGTGGCATTGGTCATTTGATGAAGAAAAACAAGATCACCACGATCATGGGCGAAGCGTCGATTCCCGCAAAAGGCAAGGTTTCGGTTAAGACCGACAAAGGCACTGAAGAGCTGACGGCCAAGAACATCGTTCTGGCTACCGGAGCGCGAGCGCGCGAACTGCCCGGGCTGGAAGCCGATGGTGATCTGGTCTGGACATATAAGCACGCGCTGACCCCGAAACGGATGCCAAAGAAGCTGCTGGTCATCGGATCGGGAGCTATCGGGATCGAGTTTGCCAGCTTCTACAACACACTTGGCTGTGACACGACTGTGGTCGAGGTCATGGACCGTATCCTTCCCGTGGAAGACGCCGAAATTTCGGCATTTGCCAAGAAGCAATTCGTCAAACAAGGCATGAAGATCATGGAGAAGACCATGGTTAAACAACTGGATCGCGGCAAAGGCAAAGTCACCGCGCATATCGAGGCAAATGGCAAGGTGGAGAAGGTCGAGTTCGACACGGTGATCTCGGCTGTTGGCATTGTCGGTAATGTTGAAGGGCTTGGCCTTGAAGACCTCGGTGTGAAAATTGATCGCACACATGTGACCGTCGATGAATATTGCCGCACCGGTGTCGATGGCCTTTTTGCGATTGGGGACATTGCAGGGGCGCCATGGCTTGCGCACAAGGCCTCCCACGAAGGCGTTATGGTGGCTGAGTTGATCGCTGGCAAAAACGACGTGCACCCTGTGCGCCCTGAAAGCATTGCGGGGTGTACCTATTGCCACCCGCAGGTCGCCTCGGTCGGGTTTACCGAAGCGAAAGCCAAAGAGGCTGGCTACAAGATCAAGGTCGGTCGCTTCCCGTTCATCGGCAACGGCAAGGCAATTGCATTGGGCGAGCCGGAGGGCATTGTCAAAACGATTTTTGACGAGAAAACCGGTGAGTTGCTAGGCGCGCACATGATTGGCGCGGAAGTGACCGAGCTAATTCAGGGATATGTCGTCGGCCGCACGCTGGAAACGACTGAAGAAGACTTAATGAACACGGTCTTCCCGCATCCGACATTGTCCGAGATGATGCACGAATCCGTGCTGGACGCTTACGGACGGGCCATTCACTTCTAGGCAAACTTGACTTAAAGGAGCCGCTTGCGCGGCGCATAATATTTTATTTGGCGCGCGGGGAAACCTGCGCGCTTACCATGTGCGTAGATGCAGATTGACGCGACCCGCGATGCAGCACAGGAAGACGCCATGACGTCTCAAAAAACAAATTGGGTTTTGGTGTTTGCCCTGCTTGTCGCAGGGCTTTTTGCTGCTGCGCAGTTCGGCAAACTGACGCTCACCCTGCCTGTGCTGCGGGAAACCTATCCTGAAGGTGGTGCGTTCGTTCCGGTCTTGATCTCCATCGTCGGGATGGTTGGTATCCTTCTCGGTGCCGTGGCCGGCTCGGTGGTTGCACGGATTGGTGTGGCGCGCGCGCTAACTGCTGCATTGCTGGCCGGTGGGGTTTTATCCCTGTTGGAGGCTACCTTGCCGCACATTTCGATCTTCGCGTTGCTTCGAACGGCTGAAGGGGTGTCGCATCTGGCCATTGTCGTTGCGACGCCGACGCTAATGGCAAGCATATCTGCTGACAAAGACCGTCCGGTCGTGATGGCGATCTGGGCTTCGTTCTTTGGCATCTCCATGGCGCTCACGGCCGTTTTATTGCCGAGCTTGTTGGCTTTGGGTGGTTTGTCGGTTGTGTTTGTGGCGCATGGTTCGGGCATGTTGGCCATGGCTTTGCTGTTATACCCGCTTTTGCCCAAGGAGCGCATCGCCAAACCTGTCCCGATTTCCTACTTTGCAGAGCATCGAACGATCTATTCAACACCGCGCCTTCTGATCGCGGGAGGCGGGTTTGTCTGGTATACGATCCTCTACATTTCGCTACTGGCGGTTTTGCCTGTCGCGCTGAATCTGACAGTTTGGGCGATTACTGCACTGCCGCTCATTAGTATTGTCGGGACTTTATGGGGTGGGTTCCTCGGTAAGCGATTTCCACCGGACCAACTGGTGGTTGTAGGGTTTGTCCTAACAATCGGCGCGAGTGGCCTTGTTTACCTGATGAGCCCCGCGATCTGGCCGCTGTTTGGCTTGTTCTTTGTGATGGCGCTTATCCCTGCGGCCTCTTTCGCGGCAATCCCGTATTTCAACGCGGCACCTACAGACCGTGCCCGCGCCACGGGCGGGATTGCGCAGCTTGGGAATGTCGGCACGACGGCTGGTACACCGATCTTTGTGCTGGTCTTTGATCAAGCAGGGTTGGCGGGCGTTTGCATCGTTATGGCCCTGTTTTGCGCAATCGGGATCGGATGTACGGTCTTATTGCGCGCGAGGATCAAATAAATCTATAGATGTTCTCTTAATGTTCTGATAACCGATTGGAACCTGCCGTCAGACGGCTTATGTGTGGCGCAACGCATCCGGGGTGGACCATGGCCGAGTTGAAAAACATCGAAGTGCGCGGCGCGCGCGAGCACAATCTGAAAAACATCGATGTGGACATTCCACGCGATCAGCTGGTGGTGATCACCGGCCTGTCCGGCTCTGGGAAATCGTCGCTGGCCTTTGATACGATCTATGCCGAAGGGCAGCGTCGCTACGTGGAATCGCTCAGCGCCTACGCACGGCAATTCCTTGATATGATGCAGAAGCCGGACGTGGATCACATCTCCGGCTTGTCTCCTGCGATTTCCATCGAGCAGAAGACAACGTCGAAGAACCCGCGCTCGACTGTTGGCACCGTCACCGAGATTTATGACTACATGCGGTTGCTGTTTGCGCGAGTTGGCACTCCGTTCAGTCCGGCCACCGGCAAACCCATCGAAGCGCAGCAAGTGCAGGATATGGTCGATCGCGTCATGGCGATGGAGGAGGGGACACGGGGGTATTTGCTGGCGCCGATCATTCGCGATCGCAAGGGCGAATACCGCAAAGAGTTCATGGAACTCGCCAAGCAGGGCTTTCAACGTGTGAAGGTCGACGGCGAATTCTACGAACTGGACAATGCGCCGACCTTGGACAAGAAGTTCCGCCACGACATTGATGTTGTCGTGGACCGGATTGTCGTGCGTGAAGGGCTAGAGACGCGTTTGGCAGACAGCTTCCGCACGGCGCTGGATCTGGCTGACGGGATAACAATCCTTGAGACGGCCCCGAAAGAGGGCGAGCCGGAGCGCATCACCTTCTCGGAAAAATTCGCCTGTCCGGTGTCCGGTTTTACCATCCCAGAGATCGAACCGCGGTTGTTTTCGTTCAACGCGCCTTTTGGGGCCTGTCCTGAATGCGACGGCCTTGGTGTCGAGTTGTTCTTCGACGAACGCCTTGTGGTGCCGGACCAGACGTTAAAGCTCTATGACGGGGCGCTGGCCCCTTGGCGAAAAGGCAAAAGCCCGTATTTCCTGCAGACCATAGAAGCGATCGCCAACCATTACGAGTTTGACAAGAACACACCATGGAAGAACCTCGACGCGCATGTGCAGCAGGTGTTCCTTTACGGTTCCGGTGACGAAGAAATTCCGTTCCGCTATGACGAAGGCGGGCGGGTTTATCAGGTCACGCGCAGCTTCGAGGGGGTCATTCCCAATATGGAACGTCGCTATCGCGAGACCGATAGCAACTGGATCCGCGAAGAGTTTGAGCGTTACCAGAACAACCGCAAATGCGGGGTCTGTGACGGCTACCGTTTGCGACCCGAAGCTCTGGCGGTGAAAATTGCTGGGCTGCATGCGGGGCAAGTGGTCGAGATGTCGATCAAGGAAGCGTTTGACTGGTGCGACAAGGTTCCGGCAGCGCTGACCAAACAAAAGAACGAAATCGCGCGTGCAATCCTCAAGGAAATTCGCGAGCGTTTGGGGTTTCTCAACAATGTTGGTCTGGAATACCTGACGCTGTCGCGCAACGCGGGTACGCTGTCGGGCGGTGAAAGCCAGCGTATCCGGCTGGCGTCACAGATCGGTTCAGGTCTGACCGGCGTGCTTTATGTCCTCGACGAGCCTTCGATTGGTCTACACCAACGCGACAACGGCCGCTTGCTTACGACGCTGAAAAACCTGCGCGATCAGGGCAACACCGTGATCGTGGTGGAACATGACGAGGAAGCCATTCGCGAGGCCGACTATGTCTTCGATATTGGCCCGGGGGCAGGGGTGCATGGCGGCGAAGTCGTAGCACATGGCACGCCTGCAGAGGTCGCGGCCAGCGGCTCGATCACCGGTGACTACCTGACGGGTGTGCGTGAAATTCCGGTTAGGGCAGAGCGCCGTAAGGGCAACAAGAAGAAGTTGACTGTCGTCAAGGCCACGGGCAACAACCTGCAAAACGTGACCGCCGAGTTCCCCTTGGGCAAGTTTGTCTGCGTGACCGGTGTCTCGGGCGGGGGTAAGTCCACGCTGACGATTGAGACGCTATTCAAGACCGCCTCGATGACCCTCAACGGTGCGCGCCAAACCCCTGCGCCTTGCGAGACGATCAAAGGGCTGGAACATCTCGATAAGGTTATCGATATCGACCAACGTGCCATCGGGCGCACACCACGCTCTAATCCGGCGACCTACACCGGGGCCTTCACCCCGATCCGCGATTGGTTCGCAGGCATGCCGGAATCCAAGACGCGGGGCTACAAGCCGGGTCGGTTCTCTTTCAACGTGAAGGGTGGTCGCTGCGAGGCCTGTCAGGGGGACGGTGTCATCAAGATCGAAATGCACTTCCTGCCGGACGTCTATGTGGAATGCGAAACTTGCAAAGGTGCGCGCTACAATCGCGAAACTTTGGAGGTGAAGTTCAAGGGCAAATCCATCGCGGACGTGCTGGATATGACGGTTGAGGACGCGCAAGAGTTCTTCAAAGCAGTGCCGTCCATCCGCGAAAAGATGGACGCGCTCATGCGTGTGGGCCTCGGCTACATCAAGGTTGGCCAGCAGGCTACGACACTTTCGGGCGGCGAGGCGCAGCGGGTGAAGCTGTCCAAGGAACTGGCAAAACGCTCCACCGGACGCACGCTCTATATTCTGGACGAGCCGACGACAGGCCTTCATTTCGAGGATGTGAAAAAGCTGCTCGAAGTGCTGCATGAACTGGTGGATCAGGGGAATACGGTCGTTGTGATCGAGCACAATCTGGATGTGATCAAAACGGCGGACCACATCATTGATATTGGTCCTGAAGGTGGCGATGGGGGCGGGCAGGTCGTGGCAACCGGCACGCCAGAGCAGGTGGCTGAAGTCGAGGGCTCCTACACCGGATACTACCTCAAGCCGATGTTGCAGCCGAAAAAACCACTACCGAAAAAGGCGAAGAAGAAGGTCGCGGCTGAATGACTTTCGAGGTTCTGAATAGAATTGCGTTTATCATTTTTGCAGCTCTATTCGTGGTGCTTCTGTTCTTTCCCAGCCTGATTTACTGGCTATTCGCCATTGAGGGTGGACCGTCTGTGGACTTCATTGCGCGGCGCGCAGCAATGCTGTTTGCGGGGTTATCCGTGTTGGCTTTGATCACAGCCGAAACCGAAAGCGACGAAGTCAGGCAGGTTGTCTCGCTCTCGTTCGCCGTAATCATGGCGGCACTGGCCATTCTGGGATTGTTTGAACTGGTTCGTGGTGCGGCTGGTATCGGGATTCTTCTGGCCGTGGCCGTAGAATCTGTGTTCGCCTTTTACTACCTGCGGTTCTGGCGCGACTGATCGCTGGTCGATCAGTCTGCCAATACCGTCTTGATTTCAGCGCCGCTTTCCAGAGTTTTGTGTACGGGGCATTTGTCCGCAATCTCCATCAAGCGTTGCCGTTGATCGTTGTCGAGATCGCCTTCCAAGTGGATCTCGCGATTGAAGCGGTCGATTTTCGACGGCCCGCCCGCATCCTGCGCGTGCATCGCGTTGTGGGTTACATCCACCCACACACGGGTCAGTGGCCATTTCTTGCGCCGCGCATACATGCGGATCGTCATGGATGTGCAAGCCCCTAAGCCAGACGCCAACAACCCGTAAGGGGACATGCCTAGGTTGGTGCCACCATAGGCCAGCGGCTCGTCTGCCTGTAGGTGGTGGCTCGGCCCCGAATTGATGTCTTGAAGGAACCCGTCGGGGTCGGCCTCGGTGACACGCACGACACCCTCCGGCGCACCGATTGGCGGGGCAGGTGGACGTAAATCCAGATCGCGGGAGGCCCAGCCTGCAATCACGTTGGCAACATACTCGGCGTCTTCGGGACGGGTAATAAGATGGTCCGATTGGCACAACGTGACGAAGCTTTTCGGGTGCTTGGCGTGTTGAAAAATTTTCGCGGCGTTGTCGATGCTAACGGTGTTGTCGAGCGGGGCGTGCAAAATCAAAAGTGATTTGTTCAGGTTCCGGATGCAGTCGGCAATGCTCTCGGCAGAGACGTCCTCCACAAAGTCCCGCCCGATACGGACGGGGCGACCGCCAAGCATTACTTCTCCGATGCCTTTCGCTTTTATCTCGGAAAGGGCGTCGTTGAAATTATGCGTGACATGGTCAGGATCAAACGGCGCACCAATGGTGACGACTGCCTTCGCGGAGGTGATCTTGGGTGCGGCTTTCAGGATCGCAGCCCCGCCCAGCGAATGGCCAATCAGCAGGTCGGGGGCCATTTCCATGCTGTCGAGATGCTGTGCCGCCAGCAAAAGATCATCCACGTTCGAGGTGAAAGTCGTGTTCTCGAATTCCCCGTCAGAATGGCCGAGGCCAGTGAAGTCGAAGCGGAGCACCGCAATCCCCATCCCCGCCAATCGCCCAGAAATGCGCTTGGCCGCTGCAATGTCTTTGGAGCAGGTGAAGCAATGCGCAAATAGCGCCGTTGCCAGATGCGGCCCGTCCGGCATATCCAGACGCGCAGCCAGCGTTGCACCAGAATGGCCGGTGAAGTTTATGCGTTCAATGCCCATAGACACGCTCCTGCTCGAATTACATATCTAAAGGAATGTAACCCCCGAGCCTCCCAAACAAGGTTCGGAAGGCTATTGTCACAGCAAGGTGAGCAGTTGTGTCAGCTTTCACCCATCAATGCCGGATCGAACGGATATTTGGTCAGGTTTTCGTACCCGTCCTCGGTGATCAGGACCTGATCTTCCAACTTGATCGAGAAATCACCACCAACTTCACCCACCAAAGCCTCGACGCACAGGGTCATTCCGGGTTGCAATTCGTAGTCAAAGGCCCCGTCCACGTGCTTGTCAGGGTAGGCAACCAAAGGCCACTCGTCACATAGGCCCACACCATGCATCAAACAGCCGTATTTTTGCGCCTGATACTTGTCGTCAAGGGCATGGGTATTCGCGGAGAGCTCGTTGAGCGAGACGCCCGGTTTCAGCATCTCCATATTGGTCTGGATATGCTCGACGCTATGTTTCATCGCCTCGATCATATCAGCGCGGGGCTTCCGGTCACCGATCCACCATGTTCGCGAGATGTCACAACAGATGCCATAGGCCCCGACAAGATCGGTATCGAACGCCAAAATCTCGTTGTTCTGGATCAAGCGTGGACCACATTCCTGAAACCACGGGTTTGTGCGCGGACCAGACGCCAACAATCGCGTTTCAATCCATTCGCCGCCCCGCTTTATGTTTTCTGCATGAAGGACGGCCCATACGTCGTCCTCCGAGACTGTCCCCGTCGGGCCTTGGATGCGTGCAAAATCCTCCATCTCGTACATGGCCATTTCGCAGGAATGGCAAGCTGCGCGCATCGCTAGGATTTCGTCGGGGCCTTTTACGGAGCGGGCATGTTCGGTGACTTCTTCACCTTCATGCACCTCGAAGCCGCGGGCCTCCAACGCGCGGAGACCTGCGACCATGATCTTGTCGACGGCAATGCGCTTGTTCCCACCATGCTCCCGCATCAGATCTTCTACCTCGGCTGTAAAGGTAGATGCGGCTTGCTGGACCTTGTCTCCGTTAGAGAAGTAGAACATTGACGCGCCGGACCGCTGTTCGCGGACAAGCGGGTTGAACTCCGACAGGAACGGTGAGTTCTTGTAGTCCCAGATCACCATATATCCATCGGCACAAAGCAGGACGGCACGGAACGGGTTATGCGTGTTCCACAATTGCATATTAGTGCTGTCCGTGGCGTAGCGGATATTCAGCGGGTCGAACATCAGCAGTCCGCCAAGGTCTCGATCAACGATGTGCTGGGTCAATCGCTTCCAGCGGTATTCCCGCATCCGCTCCAGATTGGGTAGAGCAAGGCCCGCTTTCTCCCATTCGCCATAGGCCAGTAGGGTTGGTCCGATCTCGACGCGGTCGTTGTCGTTGAGATTGCCGTCACCCAAACGAGCGCCCTTCGTCGGGTCGATCTTGCGCGCGTCGCGGTAATGTTCGTTCATCCTGCATCTCCCTGTTGCCTCCAGTTTGAGGACAGCTCAAGCACGTCGCTGTTTCGAAAACGTCATGGATTATGTCGAATTTGGATGGTTAAAGGCAATATGGACCCGATTTTGCAATCCCATCTCCCGTTTGCCCCATGGCTTAACCCGCGCGCGCGCCGCCTACCGGGGGTGATGCCGTTGGAATATGGTGACTGGCTGAAAGTTGATGACGCCTATGCGAGGCAGCTGGCTTACAAAGCAAAACTGATGTCGGAGCGACGAGACACCGTCTTGATGTATAATCCGACGTGTCTGGAGGCGGCACGGGAGCTTTTGCAGGTTGCACTGGCGCATCTGCCGGATGGTTTCGTTGCGGGTGATGCGATTTTGTGTCCGGACGGACGCACGGTGGTGCCTGACTTTGAAACGCCTTTCGAGACGCTTTCAACGCTGTTTCAGGAAGACTTCGTCATTCTGCAAAAGCAAGGTGATGCGCATGTTCTGATCGGCGCGCTGCTCTGCTTTCCGGCAAGTTGGTCTTTGGCCGAAAAGTTTAACAAACCTTTGACAACGATCCATGATCCGGTCGCTGAATACGGCGACAGCATCGCACGCAGCGTTGAGCGCATGTTCACCGCGATCCGTGCGGAGCAACCTTTGATGCGCAGCAATGCGTTAGTCTATGCGGATCCGGATTTGCATCACCCACATCGCGGGTCGGACAAGCTGCGGGATACGGGGCAGGCAGGCTTTATCCGCTCCGAACGCCAATGCATGGTACGGCTACCTGATACCCAGGCCGTCGTGTTTTCCATTCATACCTATCTGGTGCGCGAGGCGGACCTGACGCCGGAGCAGGCAGCGGGACTTCTGGCCCATCCGATAACCCGTGAAGAGGCAAATTAATGAGTGACGTGAAAGCGCAGTACGAGGCGTATCCGTATCCCGAACGTAAACCGGCGGACGAAAAGAAACGACTGATCACGGGGTCGCCATCGCATCCGTTGGAGTTGGATCACCACTTGTTTGGCGGGCAGCGGGATTGGTCGGGAACAACGCGAATTCTGGTTGCGGGCGGTGGTACAGGTGACGCCCTCATCCAACTTTCACAAATCCTGACAAGTGCGGGAAAGAAATACGAAATCACCTATATTGATCTTTCCGAAGCCTCTCGAAAAATAGCTGAGGCGCGCGTTCGGGCACGAGGGCTGAAGGACATTACTTTCGTGACTGGCAGCCTACTTGATGCGCCAGATTACGGCCCCTTTGACTACATCGATTGTTGTGGCGTTCTGCATCATTTGCCGGACCCGCAAGAGGGGTTCAATGCTCTGGCCGCGGCGCTTGCTCCCGAAGGCGGGATCGGCCTCATGGTTTACGCGCCTTACGGGCGTTCAGGTGTATATCCCTTGCAAGAAGCGTTTGGCACACTGACAAAAGGGCTGCCGCCGAAAGAACAGCTTGTCCGCGCGAAAGCGATGTTTGAAGCGTTGCCGGGCAGTCACCCGTTCAAGCTGAACCCCAATCTCGTGGATCACAAACAAAGCGACGCGGGGTTTTATGACCTCTTGCTTCATTCGCAGGATCGCCCTTTCAAGATTGACCAACTTGTCGCGGCTTTGAATTCCGCCGGGCTGACATTGACGGGTGTGCCGCAGCCATATCTTTATGATCTAAGCCGCTTCGCGCCGCGTCCAGACAATATGGATGACGTAGAGGCCATGGCGCTGGCCGAAAAGCTGGACGGGACGATGAAAACCCATGTTGTGTACGCGCGCCCTTCTGGCGCGGTGCAGCGGCAGGCGGGGCAAGATGATCGCTCCATTCCACATCTGAAAGGGGCGTCCGGTGCCGCCTTGGCAAAGGCTGTCGCAGCGAAAGGGCAGATACCGGTTACCTTGAACGGGGTGAAACACGTCGTGAAAATACCAAAACAGGCAGCGGCGGTTCTGGCCGGGGTTGATGGTCGGCGTGACCTTGCCGCCCTGAAGGCGGGTTCGGGACTGGATGGGCTGGCTTGGGCGTCTGCATGGCCCGAAGCGTCGCGAAAACTGGAACAATTCGGGCTTTTGTTGTACTCGCGATTGCTGGCTTAAAATCCACAGTATTTCCAATTTGGAAACAATGATGTGGCACAGTTTGCTATAACGCAGTATCGTTGCGCTAATTATTCAATTGCGGAAATGAGCAATCTTATGGCGACCAAGTCCAAATCCACAGGCACGACAAAAACAAAACGCTCCACCACACGCGCAGCGAGCACGACGCCCAAAGCGGCGGCCAACACCGCACCCAAGGCAAAAATCGTGTCCACCAAAACAGCATCGACCTCCGAGAGCGGTGGGCAATCAGGCGGACAATCCGATGCGCCCGAGATGACCAAGAAAGAGATGGTCGGTCTGATGGTGTCGCAAAGCGGCATGAAGAAGGGTGACGCACGTCGCGCGCTGGAAGCTACGATGGAAGCGCTGGCGACGGCACTGCGTGCAGGCAACAACCTGTCTCTGGCTCCTTTGGGTAAGATAAAGATTGCGCGGACGAAAGACACGCCAAACGGCAAAATGGTCGTGCTACGCGCGAAGCTGAAAGAGCCCGCTTCCGAGACGCCAAAAGACCCACTTGCAGAGGCTGCAGAGTAAAGCTAAACCGCCCGCCAACGGGTGATTAGCTCAGTGGTAGAGCGCTTCGTTCACATCGAAGATGTCAGGAGTTCAAATCTCTTATCACCCACCAGAATTGGCGCGCCCCGCGGTTTGTCCGTAGGGCGCGTTCTTCATTTATGAGGTTTGGTTATGTCGTCTAACAGCTTCCCCGAGCTTTATGTCCTGCGCCATGGCGAGACGGAATGGAATGCGGCGGGACGCATGCAAGGGCGGCTGAACTCTCCGCTGACCGCCAAGGGAATTGATCAAGCCCGCACCCAGAGACGCATTCTGGAGGCCGTCGATCTGACCGGATTTGAAATTGTCTCAAGCCCCCAAACACGCGCGTTGCATACTGCTGTAGAGATTTTTGCACCTTCGGCTGCACAAATCCGGACTGATCCGCTGTTGTGTGAAGTTGATATCGGTGACTGGCAGGGGCGGTTGCGCGCCGAGCTGACGGTTGAAGGTGACGCGAAGATGACCGTCGACGGCCCTTTGGCGTTTTACGAGCAAGCCAAGGGCGGGGAGGGGTTCGGCGCGCTGCGCCGTCGGTGCGACATGTTTTTGCAGTCACTGAAAGGCCCTGCAGTCCTCGTTACTCATGGCATAACGTCACGCATGTTGCGCGTGGTCGCCCTGGGGTTGCCGATGGATGGAATGGTGGATTTGCCGGGCGGGCAGGGCGTCGTGTTCCACATTTCCAACGGAGCGCATGCGGTTCTGCAATAAATCTGCAAAAAGCACGAAACCACGTCCAGTTTTGGGGTTGCGGTTGTTACCTGCTTTCCGGTAATTGATCGCCAGTCGGGTCGTTAGCTCAGTTGGTAGAGCGCTTCGTTTACACCGAAGATGTCGGGAGTTCGAGCCTCTCACGACCCACCATTCCCCCCGCCCGCACTGACTGCTCCAATTCAAGCGACGGAGTTTTATATGACGAGTAAGCCCACCTTCGCCGATGCGGTTACGTTTCGCCAATTGGGCAACGTCGATCTGCAAGCTGTGGCGTCCGTGCAGCTAAAAAGCTGGCGTGGCACCTATGCAGGTGTTCTACCAGATGAATATTTGGGAGCGCCTATGGCGTCTGACATCACTCGGCGATGGTCCACAGGACTGACACCTTTGGATGCGCTGTGGGGGGCTGTCGACGACGCTGGCACCCTGTTGGGATTCGCTGCGGTGCGTTTGGGCAAGGCTCCTTACCTTGATAATTTGCATGTCCTAGTGGAGGCGCGGGGAAGCGGTGTGTCCTATCGGCTTATGGCCCACGTCGCAGACGCGTTGGCCCGGATAGGCGCGTGTGATCTCTGGTTGACTGTGGTGGAGAGAAATTTGCGCGCCAGAGCTTTCTACAACCGGTTGGGCGGGCGGGAAGGTGAGGCAAAAGCGGATGAAATGTTCGGGAATGCCGTTGTCAGCCTCCCTGTTTACTGGAGTGATTTGACAGAATTGTCGAAAAACGCACGGCAGGTCGTATCGCCGCTTGACGGGGGCGAGGCAGGGACATAATACCACCCCCACGCCTGAGGGTTCAGGCGTGCAGTGGGCGGTTGTAGCTCAGTTGGTTAGAGTACCGGCCTGTCACGCCGGGGGTCGCGGGTTCGAGCCCCGTCAACCGCGCCACCGCTGCACTTTTAGAACCCATTCAGGCTGATGCGCGGTTGTAGCTCAGTTGGTTAGAGTACCGGCCTGTCACGCCGGGGGTCGCGGGTTCGAGCCCCGTCAACCGCGCCACTTTCCCAAGTTAGAAGATCACACGACGCTTTAAAGCGATTGCTGTGATTTTTGGTCAGGCGGGCGAGGGGCCAGCCCCTCGCGCTCCCCGAGGTATTTTTGAAGCAATGATGGGTTAACCGCGTCGGCGCGACACAAACCGTGGCAGCATGGCTGAGAAATCCTGCCCTGCGCCGTCTTCTTCTTCAACGAATTGCGTATAGAGTTCTGTCGCGCGGGCGCCCATCGGTGTGTCCGCATCCGACGATTCTGCGGCTTGTTGACTTAGTCGCAGATCCTTGAGCATGAGTTCAGCTGCAAAGCCCGGATTGTAATCGTTGTCAGCTGGACTTTGGGGGCCGACGCCGGGGGCGGGGCAATAGGCGTTCATCACCCAAGAGTAGCCGGATGAGGTGGACACCACATCGAACATTTTCTGGCGATCAAGTCCAAGCTTGTCGGCAAGTGCAAAGGCCTCACAGGTCCCGATCATCGTGACGCCGAGAATCATGTTGTTGCAAATCTTTGCCGCTTGTCCGTTTCCGGACGGGCCGCAATGGACCGCTTTTTGACCCATGATATCGAACAAGGGGGAAACCGCCGCAAAGCCTTCCTCCGAGCCGCCAGCCATGAAAGTGAGCGTTCCGGCTGCTGCTCCACCGATACCGCCGGATACTGGTGCGTCAACGGCATTCAAGCCCGCGGCTTGGGCCTTGTCTGCGACCGCGCGCGCACTGTCCACGTCGACTGTGGAGCAGTCGAGCAATGTGGCTCCTTGCTTCATGGCGGGAATGACATCATCGGCAACGCTGCGCAGAATTGCGCCATTGGGAAGCATGGTGATCACCACGTCCATGTCAGTAGCTGCATCGGTGACCGATTTCGCTGCAACCACCCCGTCAGGCGGGGTGTTGGCAATGTCAAAGCCGGTGACCTCATGGCCTGCGGCTGCGAGGTTCGAGGCCATAGGAGCCCCCATGTTTCCAAGTCCGATAAATCCGATCTTCATGGCATTTCCTTCCAGTTCAAAGCATTGCCGCCGAGGGGCATCAGCATTTGGCTTACATCCATTTCGGTCACTGACTCCGGGCCCGCATGCGCCCATTTGGGCGCGCGGTCGCGGTCGATGATCGCCGCGCGGATACCTTCGATGAAGTCGCCCTGCGCCACAGCGCGATAGGTATAGCGGAACTCTTGGTCGAGCGCCTGACGTATCGAGTTGGCTGATCTCAACCGTCGAATGATCGCCATCGAGCACGCCATCGCCAGCGGCGCATTACGGTTGAGCGCCTTAAAGGCTGAATGCGCGAAGTCACTGCTGTCATTCGCGAGAGATCGGGCGATGTCGCCAAGGGTCTCACCCGCGAAATGGGTGTCTATCTGAGGAACCAGGTCCTCCAGACTGCCTTTGGGAACTGCGGTCTCCAGTGTTGGCAGTTTGCCAGTTTCAATCATACCGGCTTTCAACTCAGGCCAATCCACTTCCGGTGCGTAGGCATCGGCGAAACCTGCAAAGATCGCATCCGCCGCCCCCATACGCGACGCGGTGAGGCCGAGATATTCGCCCACACGTCCCGGTGCCAAGGCCAGCATCAACGATCCTCCCACATCGGGGACCAGTCCAATGCCGCATTCGGGCATGGCGATCTGACTACTGTCGCCCACAATGCGAAGAGAGCCGTGGCACCCGATGCCAACCCCACCGCCCATGGTGAAACCTTGCAGGAAGCTGACGACGGGTTTGGGGTATTCGAAAATTTTGGCATTCAGGCGGTATTCGTCGCGCCAGAATTGCCGCCCGTAATCCAGATTGCCCTCTTGGCCGGATTTGTACATATCGGCGATGTCGCCGCCAGAGCAGAAGGCGCGATCGCCTTCGGCGTCGAGCAGTATCAGGTCGATGTCAGCCGTGCGCCACGCGTCCAGCGCGGCCTCGATCGCCAAGACCATATCGTAGGTGAGGGCGTTCAACGCCTTCGGGCGCTGCAAGGTGATCCGGCCTGCGCGGCCTTCGATGCGGATGGAGATGTCGCTCATGCTGCAATCATCTGGCGGGCCACGATCACGCGCATGATCTCGTTTGTGCCTTCGAGGATTTGGTGCACGCGCAAATCTCGTGCCAGCTTTTCGATGCCGTAATCCGCCAGATATCCATATCCGCCATGAAGTTGCAGGCAGCCGTCGACCACGCGTGATCCGGCTTCTGTAACGAACTTCTTCGCCATGGCGCAGTGTTGCACTGCGTCTGGTGCGCCGGTGTCGAGCTTCCATGCCGCTTGGCGCAAGAAGGCACGGGAGGCTTGCAGCTCGATTTCCATATCGGCGAGGCGGAATTGCAGGGCTTGGAACTGGTCGATGGATTTGCCGAAGGCTTGACGTTCGGCCATATAGGCCAGCGTTTTGTTCAATGCAGACTGCGCGGCACCTAAGGAGCAGGCTGAGATATTCAAGCGACCGCCGTTCAGGCCCTGCATCGCATAAGTGAAACCTTTGCCTTCGTCACCCAACAAATTCTCCGTTGGAATGTCGCAATTGTCCAACTGCACTTGACGGGTCGGCTGCGCGCGCCAGCCCATTTTGTCCTCTAGACCGCCGAACGATAGCCCGTCAGCGCCGTCATCGACGACAACCGCTGAGACCCCTTTGGGGCCAGCGTCCCCTGTGCGTGCCATGACGATATAGGCGTCGGAGTAGCCACCGCCAGAGATGAATGCTTTGGTGCCCGTTAGCGCGTAGCCCTCGTTGGTCCGCTCTGCGCGGGTCTTCAGCGCTGCCGCGTCGGAGCCGGAACCGGGTTCTGTCAGGCAATAGGAGAAAAACGTCTCCATATTCAGGGCCTTCTCAAGGTACTTGGCCTTGAGCGCGTCGGAGCCATTCTTGTCGATCATGGCCGCGCACATGTTGTGAATAGACAGGAAGGCCGCCACGGACGGGCAGGCCATCGACAGGGCCTCGAACACCAGCGTGGCATCAAGGCGGGACAGGCCGGAGCCGCCGCTTTCCTCTGACACATAGAGGCCGCCGAACCCTAGCTCGGCCAATCGAGGCCACAAGTCTTTGGGGATATTCTCGTCTTTTTCCCATTGGAGTGCGTTGGGGGCGATGAACTCGTCGCCAAAGGCTTTGGCCATATCGAAAATGGCGGTTTGCTCATCGGATAGCGCGAAATCCATGTCTTTCTCCCGTGGAACTGAACGTCTGTTTAGTTTTGCGCCCCCGCCATGAAAAGGCAAGGGCGCAAATTGTCCGACTATTCCATCACTGGGATCGAGAACTCGCCGCCTTCTTTGATGCCCGAGGGCCAGCGCGAGGTGACAGTTTTGGTGCGTGTGTAGAACTTGAACGCATCCGGCCCGTGCTGGTTCAAGTCACCGAACATGGATTTTTTCCAGCCACCAAAGGTATGATAGGCCAGCGGAACAGGGATCGGGACGTTGATACCGACCATGCCGATGTTGATCCGGTTTGCGAAGTCACGCGCGGTGTCGCCATCGCGGGTATAGATCGCAGTACCGTTGCCGTATTCGTGGTCCATCGCCATTTTCAGCGCGTCTTCATAGGTTTCTGCACGCACGGTAGACAGAACAGGCCCGAAGATCTCGTGCTTGTAGATGTCCATATCCGTGGTTACGCCATCAAACAAATGTGGGCCGACAAAGAAGCCGTCCTCGTAGCCTTGCAATTTGAAGTCGCGACCGTCGACAACCAGCTTGGCACCTTGGTCGATGCCGGTTTGCACCAAACGCTCGATATTGGCCTTGGCGGCCGCTGTGACCACGGGGCCGTAGTCAACATCTTTGCCGGATGTGTAGGGACCAACTTTCAGGGCTTCCACTTTCGGCACCAGCTTTTCGAGCAACCGGTCCGCAGTGTCATCACCGACTGCAACCGCAACCGAGATCGCCATACAGCGTTCGCCAGCCGCGCCGAAACCGGCACCAACCAATGCGTCGGCGGCTTGGTTCATGTCAGCGTCGGGCATGATGATCATGTGGTTTTTTGCACCGCCAAAGCACTGAACGCGTTTGCCGTTGGCGCAGCCTGTGGCGTAGATGTATTCGGCAATCGGGGTGGAGCCAACGAAGCCCACGGACTGGATCACGTCGTGGTGCAGGATCGCATCGACGGCTTCTTTGTCGCCGTTCACGACCTGCAAGATACCTTTGGGCAAGCCCGCTTCTTCCATCAACTCGGCTAACATCAGCGGAACCGACGGGTCACGCTCGGACGGTTTCAGGATGAAGGCGTTGCCGCAAACGATTGCAGGGGCGAACATCCACATAGGGATCATCGCCGGGAAGTTGAACGGGGTGATACCAGCCGTCACGCCCAAGGCTTGTTTCATCGAATACATGTCGATGCCCGGGCCTGCGCTGTCGGTGTAATCACCTTTCAGCAACTCTGGTGCGCCGATGCAGTATTCGACCACTTCAAGACCGCGTTGCACGTCGCCTGCGGCATCGGGCAGGGTTTTGCCGTGCTCGCGGGACAGGGCTTCAGCCAGCTTGTCCATATCGCGGTTCAGGAGATCCACGAATTTCATCATCACGCGGGCGCGACGTTGGGGGTTCATCGCCGCCCAAGCTGGTTGAGCCGCAGCCGCAACCTGTACGGCTTGGTCCATTTCGTCGACGGAGGCCAACGGAACCTTGGCCTGCACTTCACCCGTCGCAGGGTTGTAGACATCGGCAAATCGACCGGACGTACCTTTGACATGGGCGCCATTGATATAGTGGGTAAGCTCTTGCATGGAATCCTCCTTGAATTTCAGCACCAGCTTAGGCTTGCATTTATGCAAGAAAAAGAGCCAGTTTCCCAAAACCATTTTGCAAAAATGTAGGTATGATCATGGCGGAGCCGAAATGGGATGATTTACGGGTCTTTCTAGCCGTCGCGCGCGCGGAAAGCTTGTCGCGCGGGGGCAAGGCCCTTCGGCTGGACCCGGCAACCGTCGGGCGGCGAATTGCACGTCTGGAAGAGGCGCTCGACGTTACCCTGTTTATGAAATCCCCACAGGGCTACGCGTTGACCCAAGCCGGAGAGCGTTTGGCCTCGCGCGCAGAGGTTGTCGAGACGACGATCCTGAACGCCCATGACGATGCTGCGGGCGGTGCAGAGGCGATGACGGGTCAGATTCGGGTCGGTGCGCCGGACGGGTGTGCCAACTATCTGCTTCCGCAGGTCTGTGCGTCGATCTGCGCGGACCATCCCGGGCTGGAAGTGCAAATCGTGGCCCTCCCGCGCGTGCTAAACCTGTCAAAGCGCGAGGCGGATATGGCGATCACCGTGTCTCCACCGACGGCGGGCAGGCTGACCAGTCAAAAACTTGCGGATTACCACCTGCATTTGATGGCGAGCCGGGACTACCTTGCAAAGGCGCCACCGCTGAACAGTCTAGAAGACCTCAAGAACCATAAGGTGATCGGCTATATCTCCGATCTGATCTTTGACGCCGAGTTGGACTACCTGTCGGAAATCGGCGGCCCGCGCACCAATTTCGCATCGAATTCGGCATCTGTGCAGCTCAATTGGGCAAGGGTCGGCGCGGGGCTGGTGATTGGTCATGACTTTGCACTGCCTTTTGCGCCGGAGCTCACAAGGGTGCTTCCTGATCAGTTTTCATTAAAGCGGAGCTTCTATCTGGTGCGTCATGCGGATGACCGGAATATCTCCCGCCTTCGATTTTTTGCCCAAGAACTGGGGGTTAGGGTGCGGCATGAAGTGTCGCGGCTGGAAGGTCGCACTTGACGGAAAGCTAGGGTTGCGACGACAGTGGTGGAATAGATCGCAATGTTTGAAGAGAAGAGGAGTCGCGCACATGTTGGTGAGCCACATATTGAAGCTAAAAGCGGATGACGGGGTTGTGACGATTGGACCAGAGGCCTCGGTCGCCGATGCGGCCGGTATGCTGTCTGAACGCCGCATAGGCTCGGTGGTCGTGTCCTCGGATAACAAAACGGCTCTGGGTATTCTGTCTGAGCGCGACATTGTGCGTGAAATCGGGAAGCGCGGGGCTGGCTGTCTCTCGGAAACCGTGGACAGCATGATGACCAAGAAACTTGTCACTTGCTCAAAAAGCGATCGCGCTGACTCCATTTTGAGTACGATGACCGATGGTCGCTTCCGCCACATGCCCGTGATCGAAAATGGCGAAATGGTCGGTTTGATTACTTTGGGTGACGTTGTGAAGGCACGCCTAAGCGAATTGGCCATGGAAAAAGACGCGTTAGAAGGCATGATAATGGGGCACTAGGGGCACTTATGCGGAGGGGGGAGCCAGAGCGCGACTGCTTCCGTATCAATGCCTGAGATCCACGAAGGCGATTGGAACAGCAATCGTCTTGCAATTCGTCACGCAATATTGTTGCGTGGTTGTGCTGATGACTAACAAAGGCCCGACCTATGCGTATTGGACTATACCCCGGAACATTCGATCCAATTACGCTTGGGCATTCAGATATTATCCGCCGCGGGTGCTCTTTGGTGGACAGACTGGTCATCGGAGTCGCAATAAATCGCGACAAGGGACCATTGTTTTCGTTGGAAGAACGTACCGCAATGATCGAGGCCGAAAGTGCCAAAATCAGCAGCGAGACAGGGTGTGAGATCGTCGTCCATCCATTTGATAACCTGCTGATCCATTGCGCCCGGGATGTCGGTGCAACCGTTATCATCCGGGGGCTGCGCGCGGTGGCTGATTTTGAGTATGAATATCAAATGGTTGGCATGAACCGTGCCATGGATAACAGCATCGAGACCGTGTTTTTGATGGCCGAGGCGCAGCATCAGGCGATCGCATCAAAGCTGGTCAAGGAAATCGCGCGATTGGGGGGAGATGTGTCGAAGTTCGTCACACCTTCGGTCAAGGCCGCTTTGCTCGAGCGTTTGGGATAGCAAACCTTGTAACCACGTTTCTGGCGGGGGTTTACACCGCCCGCCACTGGTCTAGTTTGTCGCCAAATCAAAACGCTTAGGAGCGCCCTAAAATGGCCGATATCAAAGATCCCGAAAACACAATCCTGATGGAACTGACTGGTGGCACAGTCGCGATCGAGTTGCTGCCTGACGTCGCCCCTCAGCACACTGCGCGTATGAAAGAGCTTGCACGTTCCGGTGCCTACAACAATGTGGCCTTCCACCGTGTCATCGACGGCTTCATGGCGCAGACAGGTGACGTTGCAAATGGCAACATGGAGAAAGATTTCAACATCCGTATGGCTGGAACCGGTGGCTCTGAGATGCCTGACGTACCTGCGGAGTTTTCGAAATTGCCGCATGATCGTGGAACAATCGGCGCAGCACGTTCGGCCAACCCGAACTCCGCCAATAGCCAGTTTTTCATCAACTTCTCGGACAATAATTTCTTGAATGGCCAGTACACCGTTTATGGACGCGTGATTGAAGGCATGGAGCATGTCGACGCGATCCAACGGGGCGAGCCGCCAATGAACCCGGACCGCATGATTTCGGTGATGGTTGCCGCTGATGCCGGTGGTGCCGCTGCTCCGGCTGACGATGATGCCGCAGAGCCTGAAGCAGAAGCAGATGGTGGCGACGGTGAATAAACTCCTCGCAGTATGCGCTTTTCTGGTTGCCAGCCCCGCCTTTGCGACAGGGCTGGCAATCGACGTTGCCGGTGATGCCAACGGAACGGTCGTTATCGACTTGTTCGAAGATGTAGCCCCAAAACATGTGGAGCAAATTACAGCGCTGGCCGCTGAAGGAGCCTATGACGGCGTAGTGTTCCACCGCGTGATTGAAGGCTTCATGGCGCAAACAGGTGATGTTGAATTCGGTAAAGCCGGTGGCGACACCAGCGGCGCGGGGCGCGGTGGGTCAAGCCGTCCTGACTTGCCCGCGGAGTTTTCCGACCTCAATTTTGACCGAGGTGTCGTGGGCATGGCACGTAGCCAGAACCCGAATTCCGCCAATAGCCAGTTCTTCATCATGTTCGACGAGGGCTCTTTCCTGAACGGACAGTATACCGTTGTGGGTAAGGTGACCTCTGGCATGGAGGTGGTAGACCAGATCAAGCTGGGCAAGGGGGCCAATGGCTCTGTGCTTGGTGCGCCTGATCAAATGAAGGCTGTCCGCGTCATCGACTAACGCGCCATCAACCCCGCGTGAGCGGGGCTGTTCAGGCCGCGGTGAACGGGCCATGCTACTTTGGGAGGAGTTAGCATGGCCCGTTTTTCATTTGTCGTGACCGCTATCTGGATGGTGTTGATGTCTGTCGCGCATGCGCAAAGCCCGTCTCTGACGACGGGATGGCCAAATACCGACTTTTCCAAAGCAACCGTGGATCTAAGCGAAATCCGCTCCGGTGGTCCCGGAAAAGACGGCATCCCCGCGGTTGATGCTCCGACATTCCTCAAAGTCTCGGACGAACGCCGCATCAACCCGCGTGAACCGGTTATGACGGTCGAGCTTGCGGGGCAGCGTCCACGCGCCTATCCGATCCGTTATTTCATGGTCCATGAGATCGTAAATGACGTGGTGGGCGGCGTGCCAATCGCCGTGACCTTCTGCCCGCTGTGCAATTCGGGTGTGGTGTTTGATCGACGTCTCGCAGGACGAACACTGTCATTTGGGGTGTCCGGCAACCTGCGTAACTCGGACATGGTCATGTATGACCGCCAAACCGAAAGTTGGTGGCAGCAAGCGGTGGGCGAGGGCATCGTGGGTCAACTTGCAGGGCGCAGGCTCAAGCAAATACCAAGCTGGATGGAAAGCTGGGAGGCGTTCAAAGACAGGAACCCTGACGGGCTTGTGTTGAACGCTCCGCTAGCGGGCTACAATTACGGATCAAACCCTTATGTGAAGTACGACACCGCCGCGCGGCCTTTCCTTTACGACGGAGCGCTGCCACCCAACAGCATCGACCCGATGGCCCGCGTCATCCGAGTCGGCAATCGTGCGTGGACAATGGATCGTCTGCGCCAGGAAAAAACCATCCGCGAGCATGGGGTAGAGCTGTCATGGCAAGGCGAGCAGGCTTCTGCTTTGGACAGTCGCCAGATTGGCAAAGGACGCAGCGTTGGAGCCGTTCGGGTGCGCGACGGGCAGGGGCGTGACGTCGTTCATGATGTGATGTTCGCGTTTGCTTTCCATGCCTTTCATCCAAAAGGGACGTGGCACTAACTCCAGCTTGGTTTCCGCTTCTCCAAAAAGGCTTTGATGCCTTCATCCGTGTCATCCAGTGCCATGTTTACCGCCATCACCTCACCCGCGTAGGCATAGGCTTCAGCCACAGGCATTTGGGCCTGCTCGTAGAAGGCCTGTTTGCCGATGCGCACCGCCGAGCCAAGCTTGGCAGCGATCGTCTTCGCAAGCTCCATGGTCTCCTCGGCCAGATCACCTGTTGCGACGCGGTTGATCAACCCGACTTCCCGCGCGCGCTCTGCGTCGACAAATTCACCGGTTGTTAACATCTCAAATGCTTGCTTGCGGTGAATATTGCGGCTGAGTGCAACCATTGGTGTGGAACAGAACAACCCGATATTCACACCATTAACGCCGAATTTAGTGCCATGTGCTGCAACCGCCAAATCGCAAGTCGCCACCAATTGGCAGCCAGCCGCCGTAGCGATCCCGTGTGCTTGCGCGATCACCGGCTGCGGCAGGCTTTGGATGCGGGCCATCACGGCAGAGCAGCGTGCGAACAGATCTAGCCAAGCTGCGCGGCCATTGTCCTTATCGGCACGGGCCGCCTGCATCTCTTTCAGGTCATGGCCTGCGCAAAACACTTTGCCTGCGCCATTTAGAATGACAACGCGGATAGCTTTATCCTCTGCCACCTCATCCAAAGCCGACAGCAACGCGGCCAGCATAGCATCAGATAATGCGTTCAATTTGGACGGGTTGTTCAGGGTCAGCCGTGCAACAGCGCCTTCATCGGCGCGAAAAACTAACGCATCGTTCATCTTGTCATTCCACCCTTGATCTGGTCCGGTAAGCACAAAGCCTAAGACGAACGGGGGCAGGGGGGAAGTATGGAAGTGAAGATGGACAAGGCCGCATTGGAGGCGTTCCTGTTGCGTGATTTTACGCAAGTGGCGGACGACTTCGAGTTTGTCGAGATCGCGCCGCCTTTCGTGACCATGGCCTTGTCAGCGTCCGAGAAGCACCTGCGGCCGGGCGGTACCGTCTCCGGCCCGTCCATGTTCGCGCTGGCCGATGTTTGCGCCTATTTTTGCATCCTGTCAGTGCTGGGGCCGGTCGCCTTGGCGGTGACGACGAATTGCTCCATCGACTTCATGCGCAAACCTGCACCGGGGAGATTGCTTTGCCGTATGGAGCTGCTCAAACTGGGCCGCGTGCTGGCAGTGACAGAAGGGCGGCTCTATTCGGAGGCAGAGCCCGATAAGCCGGTGGCGCGCGCCTCGTTGACCTATTCCATTCCCCCAGTCGGGGTGTGAGCCGGTTGGACGCCCTCGTGATTTCGCCTGCCGTGTGGGGGGCTGCTTTCGCGCTGTTTGTTCTGCTGTCGCGAAACACGTTGGCAACGGATGTGGGGATGGTGGGATTTGTTGTAGGCGTTGAGTTGTTCCTGATGCTCGGGGGTTTCCTTTTGACAATTGTACAGCTGCCGCTGTTGATCTTTGCGGTATCAAAAGGTCGTAATCGGCTCGCGGCGTTGTCAGCATTGGGGATCGTGCTGTGGTTGGTATTCTGGTTTTGCGGAATGGCCCTCACGCCGAGTATGGTCTATGTAACATGAAATTCGTGGGGTAAATTGTTACCTTATTTATAAGGTACTGTTTTAAAATGATTAAATACCGAAGTAAGGCGTTGACTGCGCTCTCAGTTCCTATAGAACCACGCCATCCCAAGGGGCTCCAAGCCCCATGGCCGTAATTCTTGAGGAAAACCCATGAAAACCTTTACCGCTACTCCTAGCGATATCGACAAGAAATGGATCCTGATCGACGCTGAAGGCGTTGTTCTGGGTCGTCTCGCGTCTATCGTTGCCATGCGCCTGCGTGGCAAGCACAAGCCGTCCTTCACTCCACACATGGACATGGGCGACAACGTGATCATCATCAACGCTGACAAAATCCAGCTGACCGGCAACAAGCGCGAGAAGCCGAACTACTGGCACACTGGCCACCCGGGCGGCATCAAGTCCCGCACGAACGCCGAGATTCTCGAAGGCAAGCACCCAGAGCGCGTTGTGATCCAAGCTGTGAAGCGCATGCTTCCCGGTGGGGTTCTGTCGCGTCAGCAAATGACCAACCTGCGTGTCTACGCATCGGCTGATCACCCGCATGAAGCTCAATCCCCCGAAGTTCTGGACGTCAAAGCCATGAACAAGAAAAACACGCGGAGCGCATAAGAATGGCTGACGAAATCCAATCCCTCGATGAGTTGAACACCATCGCAGAAGGCGTCACCCCGGCAGCAGCCGTGGCAGAGGCCATCGCCCGTGAGCCCGTTCGTGACGAACTGGGCCGCGCCTATGCAACCGGCAAGCGTAAGGACGCGGTTGCCCGTGTCTGGATCAAACCTGGTTCCGGCAAGGTCATCGTGAACGGCAAAGAGCAGAACACATATTTTGCACGCCCCGTGCTGCAAATGATCTTGCGCCAGCCTTTCACCGTCTCCGGCACCGAAGATCAGTTCGATGTTATGGCAACTGTCAAAGGCGGCGGTCTGTCCGGTCAAGCTGGTGCGGTTAAGCACGGCATCTCCAAGGCGTTGCAGCTTTATGATCCGTCCTTGCGTGGCGCCCTGAAAGCCGCAGGCTTCCTGACCCGCGACAGCCGCGTGGTCGAGCGTAAGAAATACGGTAAAGCGAAAGCCCGTAAGAGCTTCCAGTTCTCCAAGCGTTAAGCTTCGAGTTCTTGCGAAATTGGAAAAGGCCACCCAAGCGGGTGGCCTTTTTATTGGCTTAGAGCAGGGAGGGGTACGTTATGCGCCGCCTCGCAAGGCGTCAGCGTCGTAGCCCGTCTCTGACAGGTCTCGGAATACGATGTTTTCAGGCGTCAGATACCGCTCGGTCCCGTCCTCGTTGTCGTCCATCAGAATGCTGATTGAGTATAAGCCGTCAATCTCAAGGCGATTCCACGGGGAGCTATTGTCGATGGTAATGTCCGGCTCAGGTTCACCAGAGGCCAAATGGATGACAATCAGATCATTGTCTGGCTCGAACCCTCCGATGGAACTTGAATGGGTGTCGTCAGTAAAGACAAAAATGTCATTGCCCTCGCCACCATATAGGCGGGTTCCCGTAGGGTTATAAAAATCGTTGCTGCCACTAATAAGGATGTCATCGCCCGCATCGCCATAAAGCGCACCACTGGTCGATCCGGTGGCGGCGATTGTGTCGTTGCCATTGTCACCATGGATGACGTTTGAGCCAGTGCCCGCATCAATGGTGTCATTCCCAGCACCGCCATAAATGGTGTCGGCTCCGGCGCGTCCGGAAATGATATCATCCCCGTCACCACCGCTGATCGTGTCGTTGCCAGCGCCACCCTTGATAAAGTCGTTCCCCCCAAGCGCGTCAATTTCATCGTTGCCGGCTTCACCGTCGATGACGTCGTCACCCGCGGTTCCGATTAACGTGTTGTCAGCACTGTCACCTGACAGCGTAATCCCCTCAGGTGGCGGTGGTGGTGGGACATAAGCCTGGCCAGTCTGACCCGCTGCGGCATCAATGGCGGCATATGTTGTTTCAACCTCAGAGAGGTCTTTGAAAACGATATGCTCAAGCGTCAGACCTTCGACGTTGCCAAATATCTCAAGAACCTCGACCCCGTTCGCCAGTATCTGGGCACCGGACCCGATGGGTTGAATTTCGATGACCGGAAGAGCGGCATCAGCAGGGTAGTCGATAATGATCTGGTCCTGATCAATGTCGAAGCTTTGTATTTCTTCTTCGTCTGCGAGGCCGTCAAGAACGTAGATATCCTGACCCTCACCACCGACCAGAACATCAGTGTCGCCATCACTGTTCGCCAGAAGAAGGTCGTCACCCTCTTGCCCGTAAGCGAAGTCTCCCCCCGTGCCGCCTATCAGGATGTCATTCCCGGTTTCGCCGTAGAGATAGTCATCATCCCCACCGCCATCGATCACATCATCGCCGCTTTCGCCGTGAACTGTGTCGATCCCATCAAGGGCAAGTATGGTGTCGTCATAGGACGTTCCGTTCAGCCACTCGCTTTCGGATGTGCCTTCGATGATGTTCTCACCAGATTGCGGTTCTGGGGCGAAATTCACATCGACGGCGTCACCCTTTGCAATTCCTGTTGTCATCGCCGCGTAGTTCACGCCGTTGCCCAACGCGTCAACAAGCTCGATGTCATTAACTGAAAGTTCGGGGTCGGAGCTGAAGATATTCGTTGAAAACGCCCCATCAACAACAAGATCGAAGGACCCGTCTCCAGCATCTTGCAGCTCTAACAAGGGGGCAGGGCCATCGGTTGGGTCGTAGTTGACGAAGATGCGATCGCCCACCTCGTGGTCGTAGATCGTCGCAGAACTATCCTTGGCAACTACGAACAGATCGTCCCCTTCACCGCCGAAAAGCTCGTCCGCGCCGCCACCGTTCAACGCAACCAGAATGTCGTTGCCATCGCCACCTTCTAGCCAATCCGTATCGACACCGGCTACAAGGATGTCGTTGCCTTTGCCGCCATCAAGGTAATCCGTCCCTTCACCACCACGCAAAATGTCATCGCCACGACCACCGTCGAGGTCGTCAAAGCCGGCACCCGCGCTGAGCTCGTCATTGCCCGCACCGCCGGTAATTCTGTCGTTGCCTTCGTTGCCAGCCAGCACGTCGTTGCCTTGCCCGCCATAGATCGCGTCGTCACCAAACCCGCCGTTGACCGTGTCGTGACCAAGATTGGCGTCTATCTGGTCGTTACCAGCGCCTCCGATCACAAGATCGTTTCCGCGCCCTGCACCGATGTAGTCGTCGCCAGACTCGCCATAAATGTCGTCGTCTTCGCGTTGGCCAAAGATTGTATCGTGACCCGACCCACCGATCAGTGTGTCAGAACCACGCCCGCCGATCATGTAGTCGGCATCGTCGCCTCCGGCGATCTCGTCATTGCCACGCCCTCCGAACAGGCGATCATCCCCTTCGCCGCCAGCAATTCCGTCATTCCCGCTGCTGCCGTCAATGATGTCATCACCCGTGCCTCCAATAAGAAGGTCGTTGCCACCACCGCCATAGATGAAATCATCACCGGGTCCGCCATTGGCATATTCATCTTCATCGGTGCCAAAGATGTCGTTGTCACCGGCCGTTGGCCTGTCCAAGTTAATGAAGGTGGACGCGTAGGTTCCCCCAATCGCGGCAAGCAAAAGTCCGGAAATCATTGGGGTACCTCGGTGCAGAGCATATAATCTATGCCCACGCTATCGTAATTTTCATTGGAAAGTCAAAGTTCTATGGCCTCTGAAACGCACTGTTTCCAACCCGTTTTGCTAATTTAGCTGTCCGGCTCGATGAGACCCAACCCGCGCAAATATATCCCGATACCAGCCTCTAGCAACTCATCGGGCGGGTAGGGCGATTTGGAGCCGGGGGTGCCACGCGCGAACAGCTCCACCACGCCATGAGAGAGTGCCCAAATATGACTTGAGAACATCGTCGCAGGGGGGCGCATATCCTCGGGGATGCGTTCTGACAGCTTCTGGGCCGCCCGTTCCAGGACACCGCGCGAGCGATCCGCTGCGGTGGCCAGCGCAGGGTTGGCTTGCAAGTTTACGCCGCTCTCGAACATTGCCATGTAGTGGCCGGGGAACTTCCGGGCGAAAGCAAGGTAGGCGCGCCCCGTCGCCTCGAACGCCTTGAGTGCAGTGGGCCGGCCATCGGCGTAGGCATGCTCCATCAGGTCACCAAAAATCCGGTGCCCTTGCAAAGCGCATTCTGCAATCAACGCCTCACGGCCTTCAAAGTGGCGGTAGACCGCAGCGGGGGTGACCCCCGCAAGCTTGGCCGCCTCCGCCACCGTGAAGCCCGTAGGTCCCTTGTCCTCGATCAAACGCAAGGTGGCCTCTACAAGCGCTTGCTTGAGGTTGCCGTGGTGATAGCCGCGTTTAGGCATTTGGATTCCACATATCCACGCCGCCGCAAATAGAGTCGTCTGGACGGATCGCGATGCTGTCATCCTTGTTGGTGTAGTGGATCGAATTCAGCACCTTGCGCAACGCCGAGATACGCGCACGTCGCTTGTCGTCGGACCGGATAACCGTCCACCGCGCATGTGCCGTATCAGAGGCTTCAAATGTCTCGGAAATGGCCTCGGAATACGCGTCCCATTTGTGCAGGCCTTCCACATCAATCGTGGAGAGCTTCCATTGCTTGAGCTTGTCTTTCTCGCGGGCAAGCATCCGGCGAAGCTGCTCTGCACGACCGACATTCAGCCACAGCTTGATCAGGATGATCCCGTCATCAACCAGCATTTTCTCGAAGTCGGGAACTTGCGCAAAGAAATGTTGCCGTTCGCGGACGGCGCAAAAGCCGAACACGTCTTCGACGACGCCGCGATTGTACCAGCTGCGGTCGAACAAGGTGATTTGTCCTGCGGTCGGCATGTGTTTGACATATCGTTGGAAATACCACTGACCACGTTCCTCATCGGTCGGCTTGGACAGGGCTACGATCTTGCAATTGCGTGGGTTCATGTTCTCGCGGAACCGCTTGATAGTTCCGCCTTTGCCCGATGCATCTCGGCCCTCAAACACGATGGCGACTCGCTTGCCTTCCTTTTTGACCCATGCCTGTAACTTCATCAATTCCACCTGAAGCCGCTTCATGGTGTCGTCGTAATCGTCTCGGTCCATGCGCTGCTCATAGGGATAGCTTTGCGCCAGAATATCGTCTTTTTCCGCATTACGTATCGCGTCGCGAACACCCTCGGGGATTTCTTCGTTGTAGAATTTCGAAATGGCACCGTCGAAAGGCAGGGTCATAGAGGCCTCGTTCGTTTGAATTCGGCTGTACTATGAAGCCTTAAGCTATTGCAGGCCAGCGCGTTTTGCCAATCTGCGCAGCGCCGCGATTGTGCTTGGCTCATCCGCGTGGTGGGGCATGTGGCCAACGCCCTCAAGTGTCGTCAGTCGCGCATCCGGCAGCTGTTTCGACAGTGGAAGTGCATGGATGTCGTGGCCAACAATGGTATCTGCCGTCCCGTGAATGATCTCGACCGGTAGCTTGAGGTCGCCATAGTGCCGGGACTGCTCTTTGATCTGTGGCAAGAGCGTGTTCACCATCATAGCGTTGGTCTTCAATTGACTGGGGCGAATGGCCAGACCGTAGCCCATATGCTCCAGATACCCTTCCGGAGCAGGGTCGGGCGCGAAAATGGCCTCCAGCGTCTCATTTGCCTTTTGGTCGTTGGCGAAAGCCGAGGTCATTGGAATAAGCACATTCCGCCCAAACCAGCTGTCCGTGAGGCGATACCAGATATCCAGATCACCATTCCACGGGTTAGATACGCCTGACACGATAAGCAGGCCCGCGCTATCGTCCGGATGTCTGAGGGCATAGGCCAATGCGACGGCACCACCATAGCTTTGGCCCAGAATAAGCGGCTTCTCGGCACCCAGCAACCGAGCCGTGGCATGTATCAGATCAGCCTGCTCGTTCAGGGATTCCACGTCGCCTTTCCGGTTGGCAATCCGTCCCGTATGGCCGTGAGCAGGGCGGTCGATCGCGATAAGCCGAAACTCGCCCTTCAGTTTCGGGATCAATGAGAATGTGAAATCTTGCCAGTTCCCGCCAGCCCCGTGGATCAAGATGACATCGGGACCTTTGCCCTCGATATGCACGTGCACAGGCGTTCCATTCACATCCAGAATTTGGCCCGTGGGCGGATGTTCCACCAGTGCCTTGGCAGTGCGGGCCTTGATCCGCTTGTCCAAAGCGATCCCGCAACCAGCGACGCCCAAAACCAGTGCGATCAGCGCGAGCTTAAGCACCGATTTCGTCCAGATTAAAATGCGTTGTCTGGTATATCTCGTTGATCCAGTTGCCATAAAGCAGATGTGCGTGGCTGCGCCAGCGGTTCATCGGCTTCTTGGTTGGGTCGTCGTCAGGGTAGTAGTTGCATGGTACATTAATCGCCGTCCCGGCCTTGACGTCGCGCTCATACTCTTCCTTCAACGTGCAACTGTCATATTCGAAGTGGTTGAAGATATATATCGCACGATGCTTGCGGTCTTCCACCAAACACGGCCCAGCAGTTTCACTGCCAAGCAAGGTGATCAACCCGTCGGCGGCGTCGATTTCGTCTTGGCGCATTTCGGTCCAACGCGACACGGGGATCACGCAATCATCCGAGAACCCGCGCAAATAAGGCGAAGCGGGGTCCAAATTGGAGTGACGGAAGCAGCCGAACAGCTTTTCATTCAGCAGATGTTTTTTCACGCCGTGGAAATAGTTGATCATCGCCATCCCGCCCCAGCATACGCCGAAGGTGGAGTGCACATTGGTCTGCGTCCAGTCCATGACTTCGCGCAACTCTTCCCAATACGTGACACCCTCAAAGGGCAGATGCTCGATCGGGGCTCCGGTGATGATGAGCCCATCGAACTTCTCGTCCTTAACCTCTTGGAAAGGGCGATAGAACTCCTCCATATGCTCGGCCGCGGTGGTCTTGGTTTGATGCTCCGACATGCGTATGAGCGACAGCTCGATCTGCAATGGCGTTGCACCGATCAACCGTGCAAACTGGTTTTCCGTCTGGATTTTCTTCGGCATCAGGTTCAGCAACGCGATCCGCAAGGGCCGGATATCCTGACGCGCTGCCTGATCCTCGCTCATCACGCTCACGCCCTCGCGCGAAAGCACGGTATAGGCAGGAAGTGCAGACGAGGGCAGCTTGATGGGCATAAAATGCGTCCGTTAGGTTTGGGCTTTGTTAACTAGGTCGATCAGGCATTGTTGCCAAGGGTAGCCGCGATCAACTCGTCGAGACCTTCGGGCGCGGTGACCTTGCCCAGATCGGTATGAGAAACTTTGATCCCGAAATTATCGGCCATCGCACGGTAGCGCGGCTCTCTTTGCGAAATGGCGCGAGCGTAGGTGAAGGTCATGAAATCGTTCGGATTAACCTCTTCCTCGGCGCATTTGTGATTGTCCAGATACTCTTGCCACAACTCCTTCAGGAACTCCGGCCGGTAACACATCGGTTTCGGTGCGCGTTTAAAGCGACGCACCAGTTCCGCCTCATGGTCGCTAGAGCCTTCAATCCAGACCATCAGATGGTTCTTGGCAAGCTCGGTCAGCAACGGGTCTTCGGGATTGAAAGGATCAACAACCTCGCAGGTTGAGCCACCACTGTCGCACACGAAATTGCTGTATCCGTAAAGGTCCTTGGCGCGGTCGATGAAATGCGCCGTATCATACAGCGCCGCGACTTCGGCGCGGTGATGTTGCGCCTGACGTTTTTGATATTCCGCGAAGCTGAGGCCGCCCAAGTCAGGATTTCCGGGCTTGCCCAGATATGTTGACAAGGGCGACAGGTCCTCGAAGGTCAGGTTCGACGCAATATAGATGCTGTCCGAACGCAGAAGCTCAGCCAGAAACGGATCCTGCATCGCGCGGCGTTTGAAATTATCGGTGATGTATTCACCCATATAGCGAGTGCCAATGCGGTAATCGGCGCTATAATGAAACCACTCACCCGAGGCGCGCAACATGTTGGAAACATGGGTTTTTCCAAGACCGGACATGCCGAAGAACAGCACTTTTTTTCCGTCAGCTTGCAGCCAGTCCTGGCCAGAATTGTAGATCATGCGCGTCGCTCCTTGTCCCCGCGCAAATAGGTAGCGGGGCAAACGCGCGCTTGCTAGGGGGCTTTGCGGAAAAACGCAAAGATGCGGCCATCCAACACCAGCAGTCCCAAGGCAAGAAGCGCAAAGCCGGCATATGCTCTAGAGGCCAGTTCCTCGCCCAGCACAACTGCGCCGAGTATGATCGCCACGGGTGCGACAAGCAGTGTGCAGATCATCAGATTGCCGCTGCCTGCCATTGCAAGGATACGGTAATAGAGCAGGTAGGCACATGCCGTGGCGATAATTGCGTAGTACCCTATCGCGCCCCACGCGGTAGCGCTGAGTTGGAACGATGGTGTGCCGTCCACCGCAATCGCCAAGGGCACCATGACAAGGGCGGATCCGGTCAGCATTCCGGCTGACGCGACTTGAGGCCGTAAGCCTGTCAGCATCCGCCGCGCCCACGCGCCAGCAAACGCATACGATAAAGTTCCAGCCAAAACAGCAAGTTGCGCGGTGGAGCGAATGTCAAACTTTAACAAGTTTTCCAAACCGATTGCAGTTGCCACACCAAAGAACCCGAGGACGACACCAACGGCACGGTTCAGCGTCAGGCGCTCATCGGCAAATACGACGGAGGCCACGACCACCCCGAAAATTGCGGTGGTGGCGTTCAGAATGGAGGTAAGCCCGGTCTCGATATGCAGCTGTCCCCACGCCATAAGCGCGAAGGGAATGACATTGTTCAGCACCCCCATGACCAGAAAGGCCGCCCAAAGCCTCAAGCTTCGCGGCACGGGGAGCTTGCGAAGCAGGATATAGGCCCAAAGCACAAGCATCGCCCAAAACACCCGATGCGCGACAGCGGTCATGACCGGAACTTCATTCAGGGCAAGGCGTATGGACAGGAACGAGCCGCCCCAGATGACGGCAAGTAGCGCCAATTCGACCCATGCTTGGGTGGACATTGTTTTTTGAGCGTTCATTTGGCCATCAAGCAGGGAAGGGTATCAAACCGCGACCCGAATACTGCGCAAAGCAAAGAAAAAGCGCCCGATCAATCTGATCGGGCGCTTTGTAACGCATAGGTCGCGTAGGATTAGTAGCTGTAACCGACCTTAAAGCCGACAGCGATTGCTTTGTTGTCGTTGAAGTTCGACGCAGGAAGGCCACCACCAAGCGTAGTTTGTGCATTGCCGATTTTGATATAACGCACGCCGCCGGTGACTTTGATCCCACCGTTCGTGTAGGTGCCGCCAAGGCCAAGGCTGATGTTGCCATCTGTTGGGCCAAGGTTGGACGAGAACCCACCATTGGATTTCTCATACCCAAGCGAAACCGCACCGGACCAGTTCTCGTTGAACCGACGACCGACACCGATGTTGTAGGTGATCACGTCATCGGCGTAGGACACCAACGCATTGCCGGTTGCCAAGCCATAGCCCCGTGGCGCAATGCGGAAGTCACTCCAGTCAACCCAGCGGATCGAACCGAACAAAAGCGTGTCGGCTGCGATGCCCGTTTGGAAGTCCAGGTTCAGCGATTGCGGGGTATCCACATTGGTCGTCGTGGTTCCTGGAACCGGACCACCTTCGACAGTGGACAGAGCATGCGAGACTTCGGACGAGTAGGTAAGGGCGACGCGCAGTGCGATGTCGGGGCGCTCATACGCACCACCGAATACATAGCCGACGCCGTAGTCTTTTGCAGCGGATGCCGTGTAGCCACCAACAAACGGGATCGAAGCTACAGCTTCAAGAGACTGGTAGCGCAAGCCGCCATGGACGCTGAAGTTTTCGTCAATCTGATACCGCAGCAGACCCGTGATCGCGCTGGATTTTAGCGTCGCTGTGGAGCCACGTGCGAAGTAAGTCGTTGCTGCTGGATAGTTTACATCCGCGCCAAACGGCTGATCGTAAATAAGCGAGAACGACACTTTGTCGTTGAACTGGTATTTGTAACCCAATCCGACGAGCGTGTAATCGCCCGACATATTCCCCGAAGCCTGACCCGGCGTAGGCTGCGCAGGGTTCGGGGCTGTACCAGCGCCGACACCAGAGACAGTCGGGGAAATCGACCCGAAGGACAGCTCGGCGTAGTTGCCTTTTTCGAAGATGATTCCAATGCCTTGGCCAGAACGGTCGATGCCGCCGGCTGACGCGAGAGATGTGGTTGCGGCAAGCATTGCTGCGGCGCTTACGAAGTTCTTCATGGTTTCCTCCCCGAAACACTTGAATATGACTTTGGCCCACCCTAGGGGCGACATTCCGCTCGCGTCAATTTATGACCCAGCGTCACAGTCGTTTTGCCTGCAGAATTTGCGGCGCAGTCCCTCAGGCGTGGCTAAAAGCGCACATTTCCCTTAGGTCAACGCCTTGTTGCGACGCGCCTCAGCGGCAATGTTCAGGTAGTTTGCGCCAAAAATAATCGCCGCTCCAACGAAAACCCAAATATCGACCGTCTCCGAAAAGAAGGCGATTCCCAGCATCGCAACAAGCGGTAGGCGGGCGAAATCCATCGGCATGACGATGACCGCAGGGGCGTGCCTCAGCGCCGTCGTCAGGCAGAAATGAGCACCCAACCCGGTAACAGAAACAAGCGCAACCCAAGGCAGCAGCTTCACGGATGGTACAGTGATCTGACCATCCCAACCCGCAGTAACAAGCCCGAAAAACGCCTGCATAAGCGCCAGCCAGAATAGAATGCAGGTAATAGACTCGTGCCGCGTCAGGCGCTTCGTCGCAATAGCGGAGCCCGCAAACCCGATCGCAGCCCCTGAAGCTAGCAGCGAGCCTAGTTCGATATGGCTCACATCCGGACGGGCGACAACCAGCACGCCGACAAAGCCAAGGATCGCGACAAATATCCTGAGCGGGGTCAGGCGCTCCGAAAGAAAGAACGGTGCCAACAAGGCCACCCAGATCGGGGAGGTGAATTCAAGCGCCACCACCTGTGCCAGCGGGATCATTGTGATCGCTGCAAACCACATGTTCTGGCCTGCAAAATGCGAAAGGTTCCGGATGGTATGAAGACGAATGCTGCGGGCGTTGATCTGGTTAAGCGTTCCTGCGTACGCAGCAATGGCCAAGACCAAGACCAACGATATTATCGAGCGGTAGGTCATCAGCTCGAACGTATCAAGCTCCGCAGTGACTTTACGCCCGGCGACGGCCATGGCCGAAAACGACACAATAGCACCCGTCATCCAGAGGGCAGCCAAACGCATATCTGAGCGGGGTAAAATCGTCATCCCGACTGCAAAGCTGCTTCCGGAAGAATGGTCAAGCCGAATTGCAACGGAATGGGGAAGACGAGCGGGCCAGACACGCAGCCCGCTCGAAGGTTTCAAACTTAATAGCGGTAGGGAACGCCCGCCTTTTGCATGGTGTCACGGTATTTCTTGAAGATTTCGATGACACGCGCTGACCTCTCGTTGCGCGATGCCAGCTCATCCCAGAAGCCGGCCGCATCCCCGACGACTGTTTCCCATTCCTCGGCAGGGATGGTGGACAGTTCCAACTTGTCGCCATTGACGCGCAGATCGGCTTCGCCGCCCCAATACCAAACCTGGCGGTAGTAGTGCGACTGGTCCATCGACATCTTGAACAACTCTTGCAAATGCGGTGGCACCTTGGCCCAGCTGTCACTGTTGGCAAAATAAGATCCGCACCACGCGCCGGTTACGTTGTTCAGCAGCGCATATTTGCAGATATCCGCCCAGCCAACTTCATAGGCTTCGGTGAATCCACACCATGCAACGCCGTCCAGCTCGCCGGTTTGCAGCGCGACTTCCACGTCTTCCCACGGCACCGTGACAGGGATCATGCCATAGCGTGACAGGAAGCGCCCTGCGGTTGGCACGCCGAACACACGCAGGCCGCGCATGTCTTCAAGCGATTCAATCTTTTTCTCGGTGGTGAAGATGTGCAGCGGATCCCAAGCACCGGCACCCAGCCACTCGACACCTTCAATGTCGTCATAGGCCTCTTGCCAGATTTCGTTCAGACCGTAGCGATTGAACAGCACAGGAAGGTCGAGGCTGTAGCGCGAAGAGAACGGGAAGTAGCCGCCGAAGTCGGAGATATCCGCAGGCGACGCCATGGTCGCATCGTCCGATTGCACCGCGTCGAGCGTGCCGTTTTGAAGCGCGCGGAACAGCTCGCCCGTTGGGACCAGCTGGTCCGCGTAGAACAGTTCGATTTCCATCTCGCCGTTGGCGGCCTTATTGAACGCCTCGATCTGCGGCTTGACCACGTGAGCGCCAAGAGGGGCGCCGGAGTAGGTTTGTAGGCGCCACTTGATAGGGGCCTGCGCTTTGACCACGCTCGGAGCGGCAAGGGCGGCTGCGCCACCAATTGTCGCTGTCGTCAGGAACTTACGTCTGGAAGTCATAGTACTCTCCTTGTTTGACCTTGCTCAGGGGCCGATTGCAAAAATGGACTGCCTCTCGAAATGGGTTTGTTATTTTCCGTAGACATAGTTGGGGAGCCACATGGCGATTTGCGGGAACACCATGATCAGAATAAGGGACCCCAGCATCACCAAGACAAAGGGAATGATGGAGGAATAGATGTCTTTGATCCCGATCTCCGGCGGGGCCATCGCCCGCATCAAGAACAGGTTGTAGCCGAAGGGCGGCGTCATATAGGCGATCTGCGTGGTGATGGTGTAAAGTACGCCGTACCAGATCAGATCGAACCCCAGCACCTTGACCAACGGCACGTATAGGGGTGCCACGATGACCAGCATGGCTGTGTCATCAAGGAAGGTGCCCATCAGCAGGAACGACAATTGCATCAGGATCAAGATCACCCACGGGTCCAGACCCAATTGCTCGGTGAATAGGTTATCAATCGCCTTCACCGCGCCCAAGCCGTCAAATACCGCGCCAAAGCCGAGTGCCGCCAACACGATCCACATGAACATGCACGAGATGGCCAACGTCATGCGGGTGGAGGTCTCGAACACCTCGCGTGTCATCCGGCCTTTCAGCACAGCTGCGATAAAGGCCGCCAAGGCGCCAATGGCAGAGCTCTCGACAAGGCTTGTCCAGCCATTCAGGAATGGCACCATCATGGACGCAAATATCGTCAGCGGAAGCAGGCCGGCCCCAAGCAAGCGTATCTTTTCCGCCCGCGGAACGCTGCTGACATCCTCTTCGCTAAGCGCAGGCCCAAGCTCTGGCTGAATGCGGCAACGGATGTAGATGTAGAGAATAAACAGGCCCGCCATCATCAACCCGGGAAGAATGCCCGCCAGCCAAAGCTGCCCCACCGGTTGGCGCGCGATCATCGCGTAGAGAACGAGCACGACCGAGGGCGGCACCAAAATTCCTAACGATGATCCGGCTTGCACAACGCCGGTCACCATTCGTTTGTCATACCCCCGTTTGAGGAGTTCGGGCAGGGCAATGGTCGCCCCGATGGCCATGCCTGCGACCGACAATCCGTTCATGGCCGAGATCAGCACCATTAGCCCGATGGTGCCAATTGCCAGCCCGCCATTGATCGGCCCCATCCAGACGTGGAACATCTTGTAAAGGTCATCGGCAAGGCGGCTTTCTGACAGCACGTAGCCCATGAAGATGAACATTGGCAGGGTCAGCATCGGATACCATTTCATCACCTTCATGGCGGCAGAAAACGGAATGTCGGACCCGCCGGTCCCCCAAAGCGTCAGCGCCGCAATTGAGGCGATGCCGCCAATCGCGCCGAACACCCGCTGCCCCGTCATCAGCATCAGCATCATCGACGAGAACATCAAAATGGCGATCAGTTCATAAGACATTAAAGCTCGACCTCGCGGAGTTTAGCGATGTCTTTGATCAGCTCGGAAACTGCTTGAAGTAACATCATGAAAATACCGAAGCACATGACTGTTTTGACAGGCCATAACAGGGGCCGCCACAGGGTCGGTGCGCGCTCGTTATACTCAAGGGAATAGCGGGTGGAATCGATCCCGCCGTAAAGCAGCACCCCCAGATAAAAGATCAGCAGCAGCACGGTGAAGCTGTCGACCCACGCCTTCTTGCGATCTGACCATTCACCATAAAACAGGTCCATCCGCACGTTTGATCCCATCTGGATAGAGTAGGGGCCGCCCACCAGATAATAGGCCACAAGCGCAAACTGCGCCATTTCCAGCGTCCAGTAGGACGGGACAACGAACATCTGTTTGGAAATCGTCGACCACAGCAAAATCGCAATCATCGCGAACAGGCTATACATCATGATCCGACCGAGGACGTAGTTCACCCGATCGACAACGCGCACATAAGTCGTGGCAATTTTCAGCATAGAGCGCCGGCCGACTGTAGGACTACGACGCTCATTGAGCGATCAACCCGTTTATCTTGCTAAGTTTTTTTGTCCTCGACACGCGGCATCCCCCACAAGCTACCTGCTCCAACTGTAGCAAGGTGTTGAAACTTGTAAACAAATCGGTGACCAAATGGTCAAATATAATCATTAAATGATCAAAAACAGAGCAGTAACGGACGAACTTTGCGTGGATTCACTGCCTTGAGGTGGTCGCTGCCGCTTGACAGGTCGCGAAATTACGGCTGGGTGGTGACGACGGAGGGGGATGTATGAGACTCGCAGGACTAGATCAGGGCACGACCAGCACGCGCATACTAACACTGTCGCCCGAAGGCGTGCCGCAGGTCGTTCACGCGGTCCAGCACCAGCAATTCTATCCGCACGAAGGCTGGGTGGAGCATGATCCCGAAGAACTGATCGCCAACATTCGGGCCTGTATCGACGCGGTTGGACCCATCGACGCCATCGGCATCGATAACCAAGGCGAAAGCTGCTTGGCATGGGATGTGGTGACGAAGGAGGCGCTGACGCCGGTTCTCGTCTGGCAGGACAATCGCACTTCAGGGCAAATCGCCGCCCTTAAAGCAGACGGGCACGAGGCCGAGGTGATGGCACGTGCCAAGTTGCCGCTTGATCCATATTTTTCCGCCAGCAAACTGGGTTGGATCATTCGGAACAGCACGCCCGTACAAGAGGCGAGGAAGCGTGGCACCTTAAGGCTAGGGACGACCGATGCATTTTTCCTCGACCGGTTGACGGGCCGATTCGTAACAGATGTCACCACCGCAAGCCGCACGTCGTTAATGAATTTGGAACGGCTCGAATGGGATGAAACCCTGTGCGACTTGTTCGGTGTCCCGATGGAGTGTTTGCCGCAAATTGTTCCGACGACCGGTGATTTCGGCGCGATTGAAACGGCTCATGGAAGGGTTCCGGTGACGGCCAGCGTCGTCGATCAGCAAGCGGCGCTCTACGGGTTCGGGTGTCGCAAGACAGGCGACGCAAAGATCACGTTCGGCACAGGTGCGTTCGCGTTGATGGTAACGGGCGCTGAGATCGTTAACAAACCGGAAATGGGATTGCTCCCAACGGTCGCTTGGCAGTTAGACGGTGAAAAACCGGTCTTTGCTTTGGATGGCGGGGTCTACACCGCCAGTGCGGCTCTCAACTGGGCCAAGTCACTCGGATTGTTCGAGAATTTCGGCCAGATCAACGATTTCGTACGACCATCCGCACTCGAAAAAGGCCTTGTTTTCGTACCAGCCTTGGCGGGGTTGGGCTGCCCGCACTGGAACCCAGATGCGCGCGGCATCTGGCTGGGACTTTCCATCGACCATGGCCCTGCGCAAATGGTGCAGTCCATTCTGGAAGGTGTCGCATTAAGAGCGTCAGAGGTGGTGAACGCTATGAACACCTGCATCCAGATATCGGGCGCTTTGGCCATTGACGGCGGCATGAGCCAGAACCAGTATTTCACTCAGTTTCTGGCGGATGTGACAGAACGGGAAATCCGGCCCGCTGAAATGCCGGAGCTGACGGGATTAGGAACGATCGGTCTCACGGCAGTTCCGATGGGGATCGACCTACAACCGACCTCGCAATTCGGCTCAATTCAGCCTGAAGCGGGAATATCCCTTCCGGTCGAGCGATTCCAACGCGCAGTCGCGGCGTCGAAAAACTTCGTATTAACCTAGCCTATTCCCACTCGATGGTGCCCGGAGGCTTCGAGGTGATGTCATAGGTGACGCGGTTGATGCCCGGCACTTCGTTGATGATCCGCGTGGCGGTCTCGCCAAGGAAATCGTGGTCAAACGGGAAGTAATCGGCGGTCATACCATCGACCGATGTCACCGCGCGCAGGGCGCAGGCATAGTCATAGGTGCGACCGTCGCCCATAACGCCGACAGTCTTAACGGGCAGGATCGCAACGAACGCTTGCCAGATATCATCATAGAGCCCGTGCTTGCGGATCTGGTCGATATAGACCGCATCTGCTTCGCGCAGGATATCGAGCTTGGCGCGGGTGATCTCGCCGGGGCAGCGAATGGCAAGGCCCGGTCCGGGGAAAGGGTGCCGACCGATAAACGATTTGGGCAGGCCCAGTTCGGTGCCGAGCGCGCGCACTTCGTCTTTGAACAATTCACGCAGTGGCTCGACCAGCTTCAGGCCCATCTTCTCGGGCAGTCCGCCGACATTGTGGTGCGACTTGATCGTCACCGAAGGTCCGCCAGAGAAGCTGACGCTTTCGATCACGTCGGGATAAAGCGTCCCTTGGGCAAGGAATTTGGCGTCGTCGATCTCGTTGGCATATTTCTGGAACACGTCGATGAACAGCTTGCCGATGATCTTGCGCTTGGTTTCGGGGTCGGATTGCCCGTCCAGCTCGCCCAAGAACAATTCCTGTTCGTCTGCGTGGATCAGCTTCATGTTATAATTGTCGCGGAACATGGTGACGACCTCTTCGGCCTCCCCCTTGCGCAGCAACCCGTGGTCAACAAAGACGCATGTTAGCTGGTCGCCGATAGCTTCGTGCAGCAGTACCGCGGCGACCGACGAATCTACACCGCCTGACAGGCCGCAAATGACGTGGCTGGTGCCAACTTGTTCGCGGATTGCAGCGATCGCCTGTTCGCGGTATGCGCCCATGGTCCAGTCGCCGCTGAAGCCCGCCATGCGCACGAAGTTTTCGTAAAGCCTTGCACCGTTCGGTGTGTGGTGAACCTCGGGGTGGAACTGCACGGCGTAGAAGTTGCGGCTCACATCGGCGGTGATCGCATACGGCGCATTTGGCGACGTGCCGTAAACCTCGAACCCCGGTGCGATTTTCGAGACGTGGTCGCCGTGGCTCATCCAGACCTGTTCTTTTTCCGTTAGAAACCAGCCTTGCAACAGCTCGAGTTCCCCATGGGGAACCACGTAAGCGCGGCCAAACTCTGCGGTGCCATGACCCCGTTCAACCATTCCCCCAAGACCTTGCATCATTACCTGCTGGCCGTAGCAAATACCCAAGATCGGCACGCCCAAATCGTAAACGCTTTCCGGTGGGCGCGGGGAGTCTTCATCAATCACCGAACACGGTCCACCGGAAAAGATAACGGCTTTGGGTGCGAACTCTGTCAGGAACGCGTCGTCAACGTTTTGGTAGGGATGGATTTCGCAGTAAACATTCAACTCGCGCAGGCGACGCGCGATGAGTTGAGTGACCTGCGACCCGAAGTCGATGATCAGCAGTTTTTCATGGGTGGCGGCGGGGTCAATGAGATGATCTGTCATGCACGCTGATTATGAGGCTGAGCCCCGCGTTGCAAGAGGCTTGACGGGGGGAAGGGGCCACCTGCCAGACCATAATTGTTGCGCCATGTCGCTTTTTCGCCGCAAGGGGCGGTTTCTGGCCTTGGTCCGGTGGATGTTGAGGTAATCACACTTGTAACGAATTGAGGGAGCCCGCTATGTCCGATACAGATTCACCACGTCGACGTACCCGTGGAGGCGGTGGTGCTGCCCGTCGCGCCGAGCGTACGGCGGTCTCGGTCGAGACAGCCAAGTATATCGAACGCAACATTCCCAACTTCGAAGTGCTGACGGAAGAAGCCCTTCAGATCATCGAAGCAAACGCGGAAACGGTGCTGGCCGAAATCGGCGTGAACTTTGTGGACAACCCTTACGCGTTGGATTTGTGGCGCGAAGCGGGGGCAGAAATTGATGGCGAGCGCGTTCGCATCCCGCGCGGTTTGGCCCGCGAGCTGTGCAAAACCGCCCCGTCAACGATCACGCAACACGCCCGCAATCCGGAGCGTTCAGTGGAGATCGGCGGCAAGAACCTTGTCATCGCACCGGTCTATGGACCACCCTTCGTGCGTGACGCCGAGGGCGGACGTCGCTACGCGACGATGGCCGATTTCAACAAATTCGTGAAGCTGGGCTATATGTCCAAGTGGCTGCATCACTCCGGCGGGACGGTCTGCGAACCTACGGATGTTCCCGTAAACAAGCGTCACCTGGATATGCTCTACGCGCATATGTCGCTAAGCGACAAGCCGTTCATGGGGTCGGTGACAGAGCCTTCGCGCGCGCAGGACTCTGTCGATATGTGCGAGATTCTGTTTGGTGGCCTTGACGGGCGCACGGTGATGACGTCGCTGATCAACATCAACTCTCCGATGACGTTTGACTCGATCATGATGGGTGCACTGGAAGTCTATGCGCGCGCTAATCAGGCCTGCATTATCTCCCCGTTCATTGTTGGCGGGGCGATGGCACCGGTCTCAGTCGCTGGGACCTTGACACAGGTGCTGGCAGAAGTGCTGGCCGGTGTGGCTTACAGCCAGTTGGTGCGTAAAGGGGCGCCGGTGATCATGGGTGCGTTTGTGACGTCCATCGACATGAACTCCGGAGCGCCGACATTCGGAACGCCTGAAGCGTCCCACATTACCTATGGGGCGGGTCAGTTGGCGCGTCGCCTTGGTCTGCCATACCGCTCCGCTGGATCGTTCTGCGGCTCCAAGCTACCTGACGCGCAGGCAGCCTATGAGACTGCAAACAGCCTGAATATGGGTCTGCTATCAGGCGTGAACTTCATGCTTCACGGCTGCGGCTGGCTGGAGGGCGGGCTGGTTTCGTCTTTCGAGAAATTCGTGATGGACGCCGATCAACTTGGCGCGCTGCACCACTTCGCCAAGGGCGTGAGCATTGACGAAAACGCGCAAGCCATGGGGGCATTGCGCGAAGTCGGGCCGGGTGGCCATTTCCTGGGCTGCGAGCACACGCAAAACAACTTCAAGACAGCGTTCTGGCGGTCTGATCTGTTCGACTACAAACCGTTCGAGACGTGGGCGGATGAGGGCGAGCGCGACACCGTGGCGCTTGCGACGGCGCGGGTCGAGAAGCAGTTGAACGACTATCAGCAACCGCATCTGGACCCTGCCATCGACGAGGCGCTGCGCGCCTATGTCCGTGAGAAGAAAGACAGCATGCAGGATTCCTTTATCTAAGTTTCCCTCACACCAGTTTGGGTCGCCAGCCCGGGCGGCCCGTTTGGCGTGTTTCCAACGGCAGGCAATGGCTTTCGGCCATCAAGGCGATGAGCAGCTCAACATGTTTGTTGACGTTGTAGGTGCCGTCGCGCGTCAGACGTATCTGTTCAACCTGTTCTTCCTGATGCAGCAGGGTCTCCACAACCACGCGTGGCGATGTCGTGTGTGACTGCCCTGTAATGCGGCGCAGATCGCGGCTTCGGCGGTAGGCACTCATTCCATGACGGGCCGCGCGCACCAAAAGTCGGGGGCGGCGAAGGTCGGTGATTTGGGTGGTCAGGTCGGTCATGGCAGTGCTCCGGGGTTCAATTTACCTTGCCAAACTACGGCTGCGAACGCCGCTGTTGCGCGACAATCAGCCGAGCGACCGCTGCGCAATCGGCTGTTTACGATTTGGAAACAAAATTACGCAAATGCCGCCGTTGTTAACCAACTCGTAAGCAATACAACCTCAAGTTGTGCGAGTTGCTTAGGGGCTTTTGCCGCCTTTGCCCTGCTGACCTGGGGGACGTCTCACATGTTTTCTACTGCCACATTGCCGACGGATCGATTGCTGCCATCATGGATTCCGGACGCAGCTCGACGGTATTTGTTTCACACAGAAAAGGGCTTGTCTCTCAGGGATTTAGCACGGCGAGAAGGCTGCCACGCCTCGACGATCTTACGGCAGGTACGCCGCTTTGAAAACCGACGGGATGACCCGTTGGTCGACGAGGCCCTGCATCGCCTAAGCCGCAATTTCATCCACCGTGAACCGACCGATACTCTACAAGGACTGCCAATCATGACCGCACATGTTCGTAACCATTCCGAAACCTATTCTAAAGCAACCCAAGCGGGTGAGCATAAAGGGCAGGCACTTCTGGACGACGAAGAAGCGCTGTCACGCGAAGCGCGTCGCGTCCTTCGCCGGTTGTGCGAAACTGGCGCGGTTCTGGCGCTGGCTTCAGACATGGATAAAGCCGTGGTGTTGCGCTCGTTCAAGGATGGCCCACCAACCCGCACGGCGGTCGTCTCACGCGAAGTCGCGCAGGCCTTCGCACTGAAGGACTGGATCAACTGCACGCGTGCGGGGCGGGTTGCGAGTTACAGCATCACCACGACAGGCCGCGCTGCGTTGAAGGAATATCTTGATGAGGAGGTAACCCGTAAACGGCGGATGAAAGGGGCTCAGGATGGGGCGAGCCCGTTCCGCGACTCGCAATCGGACTGGGACGCGAGGCTGGGCGCAAGCACTGTGGCGGGTGTGGGCCGCTCCAGCATGGCGGAAAGCCCGTTGGCGATGTTGGCCCGACGCCGCGACAAGGATGGCCGTACCTTTTTGACACCAGACCTTGTGCAGGCAGGGGAGAGGTTTCGCGAGGACTACGAACTCGCGCAGATGGGGCAGGGTGCGGCGTTGCGATGGGACCGCTTCATGGTCTCTGGTGATCGCACAGAGCTTTCCGGCGATGCCACGATTGCCGAGGGCCCGAAAGCCGCACGAGAACGTATCCTGAGCGCATTGGACGAGCTGGGTCCCGGGCTGAGCGATATCATCGTGCGGTGCTGCTGCTTTTTGGAGGGACTTGAGGCCGCTGAAAAGCGCATGGGCTGGTCGGCCCGGTCCGGGAAGGTTGTATTGCGGATCGCCCTTCAACGATTGCACCGTCATTATATAGATGCGAACGGGCATGTTAGCGCGATGATCGGATAGGCGGGATATCCCGCTGCGAGTGCTTCGTTAGATAGAACTGACTTTGCTTGATAGCGTGTCAGCATTGTTAGGAAATTTTTTGTCGATGTCGAAACACACTAGTGTTGACCATGGCAGCGTACTTGAGTTGGACGCGGAGAAGCGGTGCGCCTGATTGGGGGCAGACGGCGCCAATGATGAGGTCGGTGCATGCCACGCTATTCTCGATTCTGGTGTGCTGTTTAACGTGGTCGAACTGGCCGAAGCGCAAGGCAACTCCGGTGCATGCCTGTTCACAGGCGAACTTGCCAATGAGATGCGCGATCAGGCGCCGTTTGTTCACCGGCTTGACCAGGCCGACCGCTTCGCCGGTAATGTGATCACGGCGTCTGACGCTCCGTGGCATTTGTGGGGTAAGGGTGGGATGATCTTGATGTCATCTCATGCCCCGCGCGATGTCGTTCAGGCGCACTGGCGGAAATTTATCCGCATGGTGGATATTCAAGGCAAGGGTTACTACTTCCGGTTTTGGGAGCCGGATATGCTCTTGGGGTTTCTTGAAGCATGTACCGATGGAGTGCTCGAAGGGTTTTTCGGCGGCACGCTGATCACGCGATTGATGTTGCCATTAGCTAAAGGTGACACATTGGTTGATCTCAGGCTTGAGGAGGCCAGCGCAGCTGTAGCAAAGCGCAACTTTCCCCTGAGACCTGAGCATTTTCATGCATTTTCAGCCGTGTCATGGTTGCGGTTTCTTCTCGAAATGGTGGCCTATGTGCGCGCCGAGCATGAAGGCGCAGCACAACAGGCCGGGGATGATGAAGCGCTTAGGGTGCGGTTGGACGATCTGCTGCGCCGCGCGCATGGCAGTTATGGGCTGACACAACGCGGGCTGCAAATGGTGTTTGTTGATATGGCCATGCGTTTTGGCGATGATTTTGACAGCCGTCTGGACTGGACCGCGAAGGTATTGCGGTCCCCGAACTACTCGGGACAGATGCCACGTGCACGAGCCTTGCAAAACCGCGCGCCTGACGAGCAATTGGTGGAGAGTTAGAGAATGGGCGGAGGTCATGTTAACCCGAGTGCCGAACCCGGCAGCGGAACCGATGTGCGCGCCGTGTGTGGCACGTTCGAGATCGAGCTTTGTGCAGTTCTGTCTGATCGTTGCGACTATGTTGGACACTCTTTCATTGCCATCGACGGAATGGCGGAGGACGGCACAAATACAGGCGAGAAGGTCATCGTTGGCTTCTATCCCAAAACGAATCAAGACTTTCGAAGCGTGTTCACCGAAGGCTCGGGCCGCGTGATTTCTGCGTCGGGACAGGTGCGCAACGATTCCGCTTATTACAAAAGTGGTGGCAGTTTCTACGCTGACAAGCTTTGGACCATAGGCTTTCCCGAAGCACGAAACGCCCACAAGCTGATCTTCGGTCGCACCGCTTCACCAGGTCAGAATTCGCTTTAGTCGCGGCAATGTAATAATTTTGCGCTAGAAATACTCACTCGCGCGGGCATCTCTGTACAGGAGTATATTCCGCCGAATGGGCCGATACGCCCAGCTTATAGGTTCACTGTGCTTTCTGGTCGCCATGTGCCTGCCGCTGATTTTCCGCCCTATGAGTGTCTACCAGTGACCGGAGATGCCATCCGAGGTGCGCGGGAGGCGAAGGAAAACGTCAGTCAGGGAACGCGATCAATCTCGGAGGCGTGGAACCGCAATATGCGCGCCATTGGACGAGGATGGAGCCCGTTTTGAACCGGCGGATTCTCCTAGGTTCAATGTTGCTCGGGATTGGATTGTTTACGCTTTATGAGTACAAATTTGGACCGGCATCGGTCCAACGAGAAAGGAATAGCCTTTTCATGGATAACGAAAACGTCTTTACGACCTGCCGCTATGAAGATGACTGGTTCGGGCTGGTGATGCAGCAGGATCCGAAAAAATACGAGTTCCCTTCTTCCTTCAGATTCTCGTTTATTGAGGACGGAGATGCATTTAGCATACTTGGCAAAGGCACGAAGTTTGCGAATGAGACAGAATTCGTTGAACAGTTTACCGTCACGCCAACCAGGATTGACATCACGCTGAGCAGTGAGGTTACGCGGGACACTCAACTCAAGTTGTATAATGTGTTGCCGGACTGCCGTTTGGCGTTTCTGGCCTACGTGTCAGAGCGCCCGAAACTCGCGGCAAAGCTGGTGGTTCAGGACCATGAGGGATAAAAGCGGGTAGCTGTGTTGCATCGGGCGCGGTTGCCCCTGCGACACTAGATCGTTTAGTGTTAAACCAACTCTCCATCTATATGCTGGGCAATCTTAATAGGAGCCGCTTTCTCATGGCCACCCGCGACCTGAAAATCCCTAGCCAACGCCACCCCGAAAAGGCGAAGCGTCCAGACAATGCCCAGCCCAGAAAACCGGCTTGGATCAGGGTGAAAGCGCCTGTCGGCGAAGGGTACAAAGAAACGCATAAAATCATGCGTGATCACAAGCTGACCACCGTGTGTGAAGAAGCGGGTTGCCCGAATGTCGGCGAATGCTGGAACCAGGGTCATGCCACGATGATGATCATGGGCGAGGTTTGCACGAGGGCCTGCACCTTCTGCAACATTGCGACCGGCAAACCGCCAGAAGATCTGGACGTGTTCGAGCCGGGTCGCGTTGCGGATGCGGTGAAGAAGCTGGGGTTGAACCATGTGGTGATCACCTCGGTAGATCGCGATGACATCGAAGATGGCGGGGCCGAGCATTTCGCGCAGACGATCCGCGCCATTCGGCGTCAGTCTCCCTCGACCACGATCGAGATTCTCACCCCTGACTTTATTCGCTGTGATCCCAAGGTGTTGGAGGTCGTCGTTGAAGCACGACCAGATGTGTTTAACCACAACTTGGAAACCGTTCCCGGCCTTTATCCAGAGGTTCGGCCCGGCGCGCGGTATTTCCACTCGTTGCGGTTGTTGCAGAGGGTGAAGGAGCTGGACCCGACGATGTTCACCAAATCCGGCATCATGGTCGGCCTTGGGGAAGACCGTCAGTCCGTGATGCAGGTTATGGAAGACATGCGCGCGGCGGATATAGACTTCCTGACAATCGGGCAATACTTGCAACCGACCCCGAAGCACCACCGCATCGACCGCTTCGTGACGCCTGACGAGTTTGCAGCGTACGAGAAAGCTGCGTTCGGTAAGGGTTTCTTGATGGTTTCAGCGACGCCTCTGACCCGGTCAAGCTACCATGCAGGCGATGATTTCGCCAAATTGCGCGAGGCGCGTCTGGCCAAGATGGGCCAAGCCTAAGGCGTGCTGTCGGCGACTGGGGGCAGGGCTTTCAAATAGTCTACGACCGCTTGTCTGTCTGTCTCTGGCAAGCGGGCCAGGTTTTGGACGACCGATGCCATATGCCCTCCGGCGCTGTCATAGTCGGGGGTAAGGCCCGTTGTAAAATAGGCCATCAAATCAATTTCTGACCATTCCAGAGATGCAGGGGTGATGTTTGGGATGCGCCCCTTGCCATTCGGGTTAGCTGCTCCGCCCAGCCAACGGCTGGTGTCCAGCCCGCCCAAAGCGTTGCGTTCGGTGTGGCACTCCGTGCAATGCGACAATGCCTCGGCAAGATACGTGCCACGCTCAATCGACGGGGAACTGGCGGTTAGGTCTGGGGCATCCGGCGTGCCGAACAAGAACTTCCACCCACCGAGACTACGACGGATGTTAAACGGAAACCCGACCTCGTGCGGGCGGGATGCTGTCGCGTCGGCGGGGAGGGTTTGCATAAAGGCATAGAGCGCCGCGATGTCTTCGGGCTTGGCCTTGGCGTAGGCTGTGTATGGAAACGCTGGATAGTAGTGTGCGCCGTCGGGGCTGACACCGGATTGCACTGCGTTGGCGAATTCCAGCAACGTCCAGCCACCGATGCCCTCCGATGATGGGGAGATGTTCGGCGCATAGAACGTGCCAAAGTCGCTGGTAAACGCCTGTCCACCTGACAGGATTGGTGCATCGGATTCCTCGGTGGCCGGTGCGACGTGGCAGGACGCGCAGCCCGCCGCCCAGAATACCTGTTCTCCTAGAACCGTATCAGGCTCGGCAGTCATAAGCGCCGTCTCAGCCGCATGGGACAGGTATGTGGGGGCGGTGACCCACCATGCCACGCCGGCGCCCCCAAGGGCGACGGCGGTTATCGCGCGCTTGAGCATCGCTTATTTGGGTTCGCGGTACAGTTTGTGACAAGCGCTGCATGCGCCGCCGACACCACCCATAGCCCCTTGCAGGGCTGCAAGGTCGGTTCCCGCAACACCGGCAACCATTTCTGCGGCTTTGGCCATATCAGCCTCCTTGGCGTCAAAATCTGCCCTGTCATCCCAAATCTTCGGAAGCGCGCGTGTTCCTTCAATCGACATGGTATCCGTGTCGGCGGGCCACAAAAGCGACTGGTCTGTTTTCGCAAATGCCGCAAGGTTTGCAGCGGCAACTGCCGCGACCTCGGCGTTGTAATCGGTTTTACCTTTGGCCATATCGCCCAACACACCCAAGTTGAGGGCGTAGTTTGCCATCAGACCGTGGCGGGCTTTGACCTCTGCCGGAAGATCGTCATGGCCTGGCCCTGCGAAGGCAAGTCCGGTGGTTGCGAAAATGAAAGCGGCTGCGAATGCTGATTTGGACATATTGGCTCCTAAAAACAGGTTGGCTGACTTAGAGTAAGGTAGCTTTAATCTGTCTTAGAGATTGCGTTCAGTCCAGTGCCGAAACCGTGATCAGGCGGCTTAGTACCGTGGCGCGCGCGGGCTGCGCTCCATTTGGGCCCAATCGGGCCAGCCGATATAATGCTCGATCAAGGCGATGGCGATGCAGACGACGATCAGCCCGACAACCAGCTTAACCCGACGGTCGGATGGTGGACGCCGTGCCCAGATAGACGCACGCCAAAGCCACCTCCAACTCATGTAAAGCGGACTTTGCCGATATAGGGCAGGTTGCGGTTGCGCTGCGCATAGTCGATGCCGTAGCCGACGACGAATTCATCGGGGATCTCGAACCCTGTCCATGTGGCCTTGATGTCGACCTCGCGGCGCGTGGGCTTGTCGAGCAGCGCAATCGTTTCGATGCGGGCAGGGGAGCGGCTTTCCAGCAGGTGCAGCACGTGGGACAGGGTGAACCCTGTGTCGACAATATCCTCGACGACCAGCACATCGCGACCACCAATTTCGCCACGCAGGTCTTTCAGGATGCGGACCTCACGGGAGCTTTCCATGCCGTCGCCATAGCTGGAGGCCTCCAGAAAATCGACCTCCACCGGCAGGTCCAACTCGCGTACAAGATCTGCGATGAACACGAACGATCCGCGCAAAAGGCCAACGACGACCAGCTTGTCTGTGTCCTTGAACCGGTCGTGAATTTCGCGGGCAAGCGTCTCGATACGCGCCGCGATGGACTTCGCTGAAATCAGCTCGTCGATGACATAGGCAGGATGAGACATGTTATCCCCTTGAAATTTACGTCCGATTGAGGGACACCCCCCGTCAACCTTAGAGCAAGCAGAGCCCCTGACGCCTATGCCAAGTCACCGCGAAAAACGCAAGTTACCCTATAGCGCAGATCAGATGTATGCCTTAGTCGCGGATGTCGCAAAATACCCCGAATTTTTGCCGTGGTGCTCAGCTGCACGTATCCGGTCACGCGTCGATGAAGGTGCCGCCGAGGTCATGCTGGCCGACCTGGTGATCAGCTTCAAAGTGTTTCGAGAGCGCTTTGGCAGCAAGGTCACCCTGTGGTCCGACGATATGAAAATCGACACCGAATACCTTGATGGCCCGTTCAAGTTTCTCAAAAGCACATGGGAATTTCATGACCTCGGCCCGCGAGAATGCGAAGTCGAGTTCTTTGTGGATTTCGAGTTTAAGAACCGCATTTTGCAGGGCGCGGCAGGATTGTTTTTTAACGAAGCCATGCAACGGGTCGTTCGCGCCTTCGAGGCGCGCGCCAAAGAAATGCACGGCTAAAGGTCGCAGTATTCGGCTTTGGGTTGGTAAGATGAAATTCTTTCCGATAACCCAGCATGAAAGATAGTCGACTTTGTTTGCGGATTCATATTTTGAAACTCGTTTTTGAAACACGCTTCTCATTTCTCGGTAAATCCGGATGGAAATCTGAGGTAAGCGAGAAACCACAACTTCTGTTTAATGCGAAAAGAATGCTGCGGCGTTTTGAGTTGTTTGAAAAAATAACTTTGCCAAGCCTTCGTGACCAGACAGACAAGGAGTTTTCTCTTTTATTGCTATGTAGCAAGCGCATGCCGGATGAGTATCGGCAACATCTTGAATGGCTGTGCTCTCGATATCTTCATCAGGACCAATATGAAATACTTGTGAAACGACCGCGCGTTGCAGGAAAAGTATTCCGCGAACATGTAACCGAGGTCTATAAAGATGAACGGTTTATTATCCAAACTGTGTTGGATGATGATGATGCCGTTTGCAGCGATTTCGTAGAAATATGCAAGCGCGAGGCAGAACTGGTCGCGCAACGCAGCTACGATGGGGAGCCATCGCATTTCTTGAGCTTTGCACGCGGATACTCTTTGTTGGTCGAGAATGGTCGGCTGGAGGGGCTGACGATGAAGCACTCGCCCTTCGTTAACTTGGGCCTCAGCCTTGTGGCCCCACCTGACAGCGTAAAAAATCCATTTCTGACATCGCATCTGGCCATTGGAGCGCGCCATCCCAGCACCGTGGTCAACACGTTGCGGCCCTTTTATCTACGCACCATCCACGATCAAAATGACAGCCGCACACCCCATAAAACCGATGCGATTGATGGTGATGAATTTGAGAAGGCTTGCACCTATTTCCCATTTTTGCGAAAATACCAGAGCCTTAAGATGGCGTTCGGCGAGGCGGCTGAATAGTGGCGTTTCGCTAGTTACCGCGCCAGATCCAGCCACCGCCGAAGATGCGGCTGGAGCCTTCATCGTAGAACACGCAAGCTTGCCCTGGTGACACACCTTCTTCGGGCGTCAACAATTCGACCTCGGCCTCGGTGGCTGAGATCGGGCGAATGACGGCGGGGGCAGGCGGGCGTGTCGAGCGCACTTTGATACCAACATGCCATTCGGTCTGACTGTCAAAAGCGGCGTCTCCAAGCCAGTTGATCTCGCGCACGGGGATCATGCGGGTCGCCAATGCCTCTTTCGGGCCGACGATCACGTGCTTTTTGTCTACATCCAGCTTCACGACATAAAGCGGCGACGCCAGCCCACCAACACCAAGTCCGCGGCGCTGACCAATGGTGTAGTGGATCACGCCGTTATGGCTGCCAAGCACCTTGCCGTCCATGTCGACAATGTCACCCGGCTCACCCGCACCGGGGCGCAGTTTTTCGATGACCGAGGCGTAGTCGCCATTCGGCACGAAACAGATGTCCTGACTGTCGGGTTTGTCAGCCACCGACAGCCCGTATTTCGACGCCAAGGCCCGCGTTTCGGCTTTCGAGGCCAAATGGCCCAACGGAAAGCGCAGATAGTCGAGTTGTGCGGGTGTGGTGGAGAACAGGAAATAGCTTTGGTCACGGTTCGCGTCCGCTGCGGAGTGCAGCTCCGCCCCGTGCTCGCCCATCTTGCGTTGGATATAATGGCCCGTTGCCATGCAATCCGCGTCAAGGTCCTTGGCGGTTTCCAGCAAGTCCTTGAACTTTACCCGCTCGTTGCACCGGATGCAGGGCACAGGAGTTGCGCCGCCAAGATAGCTGTCGGCGAACTCGTCTATCACAGCGTCCTTAAAGACGTTTTCGTAATCCAGCACGTAGTGCGGAAAGCCCATATCTTCGGCCACGCGGCGGGCATCGTGAATGTCACGGCCCGCACAGCACGCCCCTTTTTTGGCCAAGGCGGCACCGTGGTCGTAAAGCTGCAAGGTAACCCCGACGACGTCATAGCCTTCCTCGGCCAACTGCGCGGCAACGACGGAGCTGTCCACGCCTCCGGACATCGCGACAACGACGCGGGTCTCGGAAGGGGGCTTGGCAAAGCCAAGCGAATTCAGACGTCCAGGTGTCCAGTCCAGTGCCATAACGGCCTCCGTTGCGGGGATAGTCGAGAATATAGGAAAATCTTAGCTAGTCACAAGACCTCGCTTCACCTCCCCTTAAGGCATCGCTGCGAAAAAGGCATTTGTAGATAAGTAATCGGGACGATTTGTAGATGTATCTAAAGCGAGAAACAGGTCCGCGTATGGTTACCTTGCAAGACGGCTCCACCATGAGTCGTGCGGATTTGCCGGATCGCACGACCCGGCGTTGGGTCGCCAGCCGGAAGGCACTGGTGGTGCGCGCCGTCGAAGCCACCTTGATTTCGGAAGACGAGGCTTGTGAGTTATACGGCTTGTCGGAAGAAGAGTTGGAATCGTGGCGTAACGCGGTGGCTGATCACGGTGTAAAGGCTCTTCGAGCAACGTCGCTGCAGAATTATAGACAAAACACAGCGGAAAAGGGATAAACACACCTGGTGGTAACCTCACATTAACCTTTTCGACTTTAGTGTTAACAGACTTGAGGGGACGAAAATCGGAGACACCATAATGCGAGTGCTACTCGTCGAAGACGATCCAACCACGGCCAAGTCCATCTCGATGATGCTGACTCACGCAAATCTGAATGTATATTCAACCGATTTGGGGGAGGAAGGTATCGATCTTGCGAAGCTCTATGATTACGATTTGATCCTCCTTGATCTGAATTTGCCCGACATGACTGGCCACGAAGTGCTGCGCCAGTTGCGTCAGGCGCGCATTGAAACCCCAATCCTGATCCTGTCCGGTGCAGATGACACCGAAAGCAAGTTGAAAGGCTTCGGGTTTGGCGCGGATGACTATCTGACGAAACCGTTCCACCGCGAAGAGCTCGTCGCGCGGATTCATGCGATCATCCGGCGTTCCAAAGGCCATTCCCAGTCGATCATTCAAACCGGTAGCATTGCAGTGAATCTTGACGCCAAAACGGTGGAAGTGGACGATGCACCTGTGCACTTCACTGGCAAAGAGTACCAGATGCTGGAACTGTTGAGCCTGCGAAAAGGAACCACGCTGACGAAAGAGATGTTCTTGAACCATCTTTACGGCGGCATGGACGAGCCGGAGCTCAAGATCATTGATGTCTTTATTTGCAAGCTGCGCAAGAAGCTGGCCACAGCGACCGGCGGCGAAAGTAATATCGAAACCGTTTGGGGGCGGGGCTATGTGTTGCGGGATCCTCAACCGAGTATAGACACAGGGCAGAAGCGCATCGCGGCGAGCGCTTAAGCGATACCGAATTGCTGCGAATGGCGCGCCTCCACGGGTGCGCCTTTTGCATTTGAGCGAAGTCAGAAACCCCCTCGATAGTGTGATCTACTGGACGCCCTGTCATTCTCGCCATATCTACAAATGGTGCAAACATCGGGGATGGTCAGTGGGACAAGCGAGCGAAGTTGAGGCAATCGAGCCAGCGGATCTTACTGCTGATCAGGCGTCTGCTGAACTGGCCCGGCTTGCGGCTGTTCTGGCGCAAGCCAATCTCGACTACCACGGGAAAGATGCCCCCGCGATCAGTGATGCCGAATATGACGCCCTTAAGCGGCGGAACGCGACGATCGAGGAGCGGTTTCCCGATCTCAAACGCGCCGATAGCCCAAGCGATCAAGTCGGTGGGCCGTTGGCGGAAGGCTTCTCCAAAATACGCCATGAAGTCCGGATGCTGTCACTGGGAAATGCGTTCAGTGACGAAGATGTGGTCGAGTTCGATGCGCGCATTCGAAAGTATTTGGGGTTGGGAGACACCGACCCTTTGACCTACACGGCAGAGCCGAAGATTGACGGTTTGTCGTTATCCCTGCGTTACGAGAACGGACAACTGGTCTATGCCGCAACACGCGGAGATGGCGAAGTTGGTGAAAACGTCACCGCCAATGCCAAAACAATTGCCAGCATCCCTCAAAACCTAACTGGCGCTCCGGATATTTTGGAGGTGCGCGGCGAGGTGTATATGAGCCACGCTGATTTTGAGGCGCTGAACGCAGCACAAGAAGCAGCGGGTGCCAAGAACTTTGCCAATCCCAGAAATGCAGCCGCCGGTTCTTTGCGACAGCTTGATCCGAATATTACGAAATCCCGCCCTTTGACCTTTTTCGCGTATGCTTGGGGCGCCTTGTCTGCACCGCTGGATGACACGCAAATGGGCGCAATCGAGCGCTTGGGCGCGCTTGGCTTCCAGATCAACCCGCTGACCGCAACCTGCAACGGGCCAACAGAACTTGTAGCGCATTACAAGGCGATCGAGACCGCTCGGCCCGATCTTGGCTATGATATTGACGGAGTGGTCTACAAGGTAAATGATCTTGCGCTGCAACGCCGGCTCGGTTTCCGTTCGACGACACCAAGATGGGCCATCGCCCACAAGTTTGCCGCTGAACTGGCTTGGACGCGGTTGGAAGCAATCGAGATACAAGTCGGGCGGACGGGGGCCTTGTCGCCTGTGGCGCGCCTTTCGCCTGTGACCGTTGGCGGCGTCGTGGTGTCCAACGCCACATTGCACAACGAGGATTACATCAAAGGTCTGGACAGCAAGGGCGTAGAAATTCGCGCTGGCAAGGACATTCGGGAAGGCGATCTGGTGCAGGTCTATCGCGCCGGTGATGTGATCCCGAAAGTGGCGGATGTTGACCTTTCTCAGCGACCGGATACTGCTGTGCCGTATCAGTTCCCCGGCACCTGTCCGGAATGCGGATCTGATGCTGTCCGAGAGGAAGGTGACGCGGTTCGGCGCTGCACGGGGGGGCTGATTTGCCCCGCACAAGCCGTCGAGAAGCTGAAGCACTTTGTAAGCCGTGGCGCGTTCGACATTGACGGGCTTGGTGCCAAGCAGGTTGAAGCGTTCTATCATGACGACCAGCTGAAAATCCGTGAACCCGCTGACATCTTTACTTTGCGCGCGCGCGATGCTCAGTCACTCACCAAGCTGAAGAACCGCGACGGCTGGGGGGAGACGTCTGCGCGAAACCTGTTTGATGCCATTGACGAGCGCCGGAGCATTCCGTTAAACCGCGTGATCTTTGCCCTTGGCATCCGGCATGTGGGGGAAAGCGCGTCGAACCTGCTGGCGCGGCACTATAACAACTGGCCTGATTTCGATCAGGCCATGCGCGACGCTGCTGCACAAGAGGGTGCTGCGTGGGACGACTTGCTGTCGATTGATGGTGTCGGGGCGGTGATGGCTGCGTCCCTGACGCAAGCATTTGCGCAAGAGGCGGAATATGCCTCGATCACCCGCCTGATCGCCGAGTTGGACATCCAGCCTGTGGCAAGCCCCGCAGATGATGGGAGCCCTGTGGCAGGTCAAACAGTGGTCTTTACCGGCACCTTGGAAAAGATGACTCGGGCCGAAGCGAAAGCCCGCGCAGAAGCACTTGGGGCGAAGGTCTCGGGCAGCGTCTCGGCGAAAACGGACCTTCTGGTGGCAGGCCCCGGTGCGGGGTCCAAGGCGACAAAAGCGGCTGATCTGGGCATCAAAGTGATCGACGAGGACGAGTGGCTCGCCCTTATCGGCGACGCCTGAATATCATGGCGGGGCGTCCCGAAATCCTGTTCCCGATCTTCTCCGCGCTGACGGAGCTGGAAGGAGTTGGCCCGAAGACAGCCAAGCATTTTGAGCAACTTGGGATTGAGAAGCCGCGTGATCTTTTGTTTACCCTGCCACAGTCAGGTGTGGACCGTGCGGTCAAAGCTTCGGTTCAGGATGCGGTCTTGCCCGCTGTCGTAACGGTCGAGGTCGAAATTGGAATGCATGTCCCGCCACGCTCCCGCGGGCGCCCTTATCATGTGCATGTCCGCGACGAGAAGTTGGAATTCCGGCTGGTGTTTTTCCACGCGCATGGCGACTACTTGCAAAAACAACTGCCGACCGGACAGCGTCGCGTGGTGTCAGGCAAAGTGGAGATTTTCGACGGACAGGCGCAGATGGTGCATCCCGATTACATGCTGCCAGTGGATCGGGGCGCGGAGATTCCAGCGTTCGAGCCGGTATATCCCCTGACGCATGGCATCACTCAACGGGTGATACATAAAGCCGCCTTGTCGGCTTTGGAACGCGTACCAGAGCTTGAGGAGTGGGTAGACCTAGCACAAAAGAAAAAAGCGGGTTGGCCGGATTGGGGCGACGCAATCCGCGCGGCGCATTGCCCTGAGCATTTGTCAGAGATCACCGCCACCCATCCGGTGCGCGAAAGGCTGGCTTATGACGAGTTGTTCGCGCATCAGCTCACCTTGGGATTGGCGCGTGCCACCGTGCGGGCGAAGCCGGGGATTTCCAGCAAGGCAACAGGTCAGTACCAGTCGCGCGTCTTGAAGGCGTTGCCCTACAGTCCGACAAATGCCCAGACACGTGCCATTGCCGAAATTTCGGCAGACATGGAAGCACCGACGCGCATGAACCGCTTGCTGCAAGGCGACGTGGGCGCGGGTAAAACTCTGGTGGCGTTCATGGCTTTGCTGGTCGCCGTGGAGGCGGGCGGGCAGGGCGTTATGATGGCTCCGACCGAAATTCTGGCACGCCAGCATCATGAAAGCCTTGTCCCGTTGGCGGAAGATGCAGGGATCGTTTTGGAACTGCTCACCGGCCGCGACAAAGGAGCGGATCGGGCGGCCAAACTGAAAGCACTGGCTGCGGGCGAAATTCATGTTCTGGTCGGGACACATGCGGTGTTCCAGAAGGATGTTGATTTCAGCGATCTCAGGCTTGCTGTGGTCGACGAGCAGCATCGCTTCGGAGTTAATCAACGGTCTGAGCTGGGTGCCAAAGGCAAGGCGGTCGACATCTTGGTGATGACCGCAACACCAATCCCACGCTCTTTGACGCTCGCACAATATGGCGACATGGACATCTCGGTGCTGGACGAAAAGCCACCCGGGCGTAAACCCATCACCACTGCGACCGTTTCGGTTGGCCGCATCGACGAGGTGGTAACCAAGCTTCGCGGTGTCATTGCCGAAGGGCGGCAGGCCTATTGGGTTTGCCCGCTGGTGGAAGAAAGCGAGCTGAGCGATAAAACCGCAGCCGAAGACAGGTTCAAACGCTTGAGGGCCACACTCGGCGAAGGTGTGGTCGGGTTGGTCCATGGCCAGATGCCTCCCGCCGAGAAAGACGCTGCCATGGCGAAATTTGTGGCGGGCGAGACGTCGGTGTTGGTGGCAACGACAGTCATCGAAGTCGGAGTGAACGTGCCTAATGCAACGATCATGGTGATCGAGCGGGCGGAAAGCTTCGGGCTGGCGCAGTTGCATCAGTTGCGTGGACGGGTTGGTCGCGGCGATGCCGCATCGACTTGCTTGTTGCTGTTTCAAGACCCGTTGTCGGAGACGGCGAAACGCCGATTGAGCATTATGCGGGAGACCGAGGACGGGTTCAGGATATCGGAAGAAGATTTGGCTATCCGTGGTGCGGGGGATCTGATTGGCACCGCGCAAAGTGGATTGCCACGCTTCAGGATTGCAGACCTGGAAAGGCAGTCGGCGTTGATGGCCGTGGCCCAAAGCGATGCGCGAAAACTTCTGGCAGATGATCCTTCGCTGAGCTCTCCTCGCGGTAAAGCGGCGCGTGTTCTTTTGTGGCTAATGGAGCAGGATAAGGCAATTCGTTTAATTACAGTAGGTTAGGTGAGTGTTCCGTAAGGGCGGTCTGTTTTGTTCACAAATGTTCTTAAAAAGTTCTTTACAGCGTTAAGGATAAATGAGAACAAAGGTGCAACAAAGAGAACAACTTGAGGGAGTATTCATCATGATCAACGATCTACGCGACATTCTGGCCCGATCCCCCAAAGCCCTTGCGCAAGACGCAGCGGGCATTGCTGCCATCGGTGTGATGATGACCGTCGCCCTTTATATGCCCACGCTATTCTAAGAGTTAACTGCCTGCTGTCTTTTCCCTAGGCTCGGATGGGTTTCTTGTCCCGTAACCCACCGCAGGATGCGCATTGTCCCCAACTTTACCGGCTGCCTCTTTCCCGGTTCGCGCATCTGACCTGACTAGACTAGCTGACTGGCCGCTGCGTCCCGCCCGGACGTGGCGGCTTTTTTTATGCGCAATTGGCTTTGCTAATTTGCTCAATCGCTTCAACGCTGGCATCCAGCGCCAGCATGATAGACGCGTGACGGTTGCGAAATTCCTTGGCGGGTAGCAGAACTTTCAAGCCGTCGAACGGCGCATCAGGGGCAGGGCCGTCTGATTTCAGCATAGCCTTGAGCTGGCTTTGCGCGGTCCGGATTTCATCTTCTGTGCGTCCAATAATGGCACCACCCACGACGGAGGCTGCCGCTTGCCCCAAGGCGCAGGCTTTAACGTCCTGACCAAACTCGGAAACGCGATCTTCATTAATGGTTATGTCCACGGTCACGGTCGAGCCACACAAGGGCGAGCGGCGCTTAACCGTAGCTTGCGGGGACTCCAGCCGGTCAGTATGCGGAATCTCCGCAGCCAGCGCCAGAATTTGGCCCGAATAGAGCTTGATAAGATCAGTATTCTCAGACATCTCGCGCTCCTATCGGTCTTTTCAACGGGGTCAGAACCATAGATAAGTCCTAGTGCTGCGTTATCAAAAGGTAAATCCCATGACCCGCTTCGACCCAAAGACTCTGACTTTCAACGAACAGGGATTACTGCCTGTGATTGCGCAGGATCATGACAGCGGAGAGGTGCTGATGCTGGCATGGATGAACGCGGAAGCGGTAGCACAAACTCTGGAGACAAAGAAAGTGACCTATTGGTCGCGGTCACGTCAGGCGTTCTGGGTTAAAGGTGAAACCTCGGGCCATGTTCAAACACTGGTAGATTTGCGCGTCGATTGTGATCGTGACTGCTTGCTTGCGATTGTGCGCCAGACAGGCCCTGCGTGCCATACCAACCGGCGCGTGTGTTTTTATACGTCCCTAAAGGATGGCGCTGAAATCGAGCTGATGGCGCCCGAGATGTGACGTTCGTTTTTGAGTATTTTTGACCAAATGGAGACAGGGCGGAGCACCTAGACTGGCAAGCCGGTCATGCGGCGAATGTCGTCAGGTGTGTAGCCATCAGCCCGATATTTAGAAAGCGCGCGCGCATCATCGCGTTTGGCGAGGCGTTTGCCTGCATCGTCACGGATCAGTTTATGGTGGTGGTAAACGGGTGTCGGCAAATCCAAGAGCTGTTGCAAGGCAACATGAATCTTGGTTGCCTCAAACAAATCTTGACCTCGCACGATATGGCTGATCCCTTGGGATGCGTCATCCAAGACAACAGACAGGTGGTAAGACGTCCCCATATCGCGGCGTGCAAGCACCACGTCACCGATTGACCCAGTTAGGTCGTCCGCGCTGAATTCGATTAATCCGGTCTCACCTTTCGGTCCTTCACCTAGCTCAGTGAACGACAATCGAGAGTATCCGGCTGCAAGAGACATATTCAGCCGCAAGGCCGCGTTTTCGGGAAAAGGGATGGTGTCGTGTAAAGAGGTGTTGGTGCGGCATGTTCCCGGATAGATGATTCCATCCGGCCCCTGAATCGGCTCGCCACCTTCCTGCGGGGCCGAGGCAGCCGCGAGAATATCTTTTCGGTTGCAATGGCATTGATAAATCAACCCACGCCGCCAGAGATCGCTCAGCGTCTCTTGATACACGTTCAAACGGTCTGACTGTCTCAGCACTGGCGTCGTCCATGACAGCCCCAACCATTCCAGATCATCATAGATCTGTTGCTCCCATTCAGGGCGGGCGCGGGCTTGGTCTATATCTTCGATCCGCAGCAGGAATTCGCCGCCTTGCGCTTGCGCTAAATCATAGGCCAATAGCGCGGAATAGGCGTGCCCGAGATGGAGCGGCCCTGTGGGTGACGGAGCAAAGCGCGTGCGGAAGGTCACTTTTTCTCGAACACGTAGATCATGGATTTCAGGCCCAGTTTGGGTAGGTGCTCGCCGTATTCCTTAGCGCGCGCAAGATGGCCGGCGTCTTGCAACCGCGCAACGCCCGCAAGGTACTCAGCATCCTCAAGCGCATGATCATTCAACGAAAACCCGAGAAGGCCACCCGATGGCAACTTGTCCATCAGCGTATCCATCAACGAGGCCGGTCCGGCTCCGGTCGAGATCACGCCAATGGCTGTGATTGCGTGGTAGTCGCCCGTGTCGAACGGCAAAGGTTGTGACAGGTCCAGCTTGATCAGGTTGCGGAAATGGCGCGTTTTTCGTGCCTGCGCGAGCATTCCGGCAGAGGGATCGGCACCGTCAATCGTAGAGAACCCCGCGGTCTGAAGCTCGCCCGCAGATAGTCCGGTGCCACATCCGTAGTCCAGCAGCGGCTGGTTCAAATCTCGGCAATGCTGAGCCATAGCACGGGCGAGGCGGGCAGGCGTCTGATAGCCGTTCTCCGCGATCTCGACATCGTAACTCTCCGACCAATCATCGTAGAGCTTGCGCGTCGCATCCGCGTCGGTGGTGCCATAGACTTTATCAAGAAATTTATCCGCCATGTGCACAGCGTGGCAAATTCCTTAGGCCACGTCCAGCCGGGCGTCTTCCAGCCAGCTTGTCCACGCTGCTTTTGCGCGATCTGTGTACATCTTGTAGCGGGTGGCACGATTTTTGCGCCCGGTCTTGGCGTCGACTACAGGAGGGAAGAGGCCGAAGTTTACATTCATTGGCTGGAAGGTTTTCGCCTCGGCACCACCCGTAATATGCGTCACCAAGGCGCCCATCGCCGTCTCCGGTGCAGGTGTGCTCAACTCGCGCCCCAAAAGCTCTGCAGCGGCGTAGCGTCCTGCCAGAAGGCCCATCGCGGCGGATTCGACATATCCTTCAACACCGGTGATCTGACCGGCAAAACGCAGATGTGGTTTGGACTTCATGCGCATTTGCGCGTCCAGCAGCGTGGGCGAATTGATGAAGGTGTTGCGATGAATTCCGCCAAGCCTCGCGAACTCTGCGTCTTCCAAGCCGGGGATCATCCGAAGGACTTCCTTTTGCGCTCCGTATTTCATTTTGGTCTGGAAACCCACGATGTTGAACAAGGTGCCAAGCGCATTGTCGCGGCGCAGCTGCACAATGGCATGCGCCTTAATGGTCGGCTGGTGCGGGTTGGTCAGCCCGACCGGTTTCATCGGGCCATAGCGCAAGGTCTCGCGGCCACGTTCGGCCATAACCTCGATGGGCAGACAGCCGTCGAAATAACCCGCCGTTTCGCCCTCTTTGAACTCGGTCTTTTCGGCTGCCAGAAGCGCGTCGATGAAGGCTTCGTAGGTCTCTTTGTCCATCGGGCAGTTGAGGTAGGCCGTGCGGTCTTCCTCGGTTTCGCCCTTGTCGTATCGGGACTGGAACCACGCTTTTTCCATGTTGATGGTGTCGAAATAGATGATTGGCGCAATGGCATCGAAGAAGGCCAAAGCATCTTGACCGGTTTCGGCAGCGATCGCGTTTGCCAACTCCGGCGATGTCAGTGGTCCGGTCGCGATGATCCAGCTACCATCGGTCGGCAACTCGTTAACCGGTTCGTAAGACACTGAGATGTTCGGGTGACTTTTCAACTTTTCTGTGACGGATTGTGCAAAAGGGTCGCGATCCACGGCCAGCGCGCCACCAGCGGGCAGGGCGTGTTTGTCGGCCATCTCCATGATGATTCCACCGGCCTGACGCATCTCCCAATGGAGCAGCCCCACGGCGTTCTGCTCGCTGTCGTCGGAGCGGAAGGAGTTGGAACACACCATCTCCGCCAGATCGCCGGTGCGGTGGGCGAAGGTTTCGACCTTGGGGCGCATTTCGTGGATGATTACGTTGACGCCCATATTCGCAGCTTGCCACGCGGCTTCGGAACCCGCCATGCCGCCACCGATGATGTTGAGGATGCTATCTGTCATGGCGCTGATCTAGCGCAGGGCGTGCAGGAGTACAAAGCAAAATGGCCGCCCTGCATTAAGGGCGGCCAACTGCAAATTTGTTGAGATGCGCTTAGCTCTCGTCGGTTGTGGCCTCTGGGGCCTCATCCGCGTCGCTGTCTTCGTCACCCTGATCAGCGATGTAGGCGACGGAGACGACCTCTTCGCCCTTGCCAGTATCGAAGACCTTCACACCACCCGCAGAGCGGGAGCGGAACGAAATACCGTCAACAGGACAGCGGATCGACTGGCCTTTAGAGGTGGCCAGCATGATCTGGTCACCCATCTCGACGGGGAAGGAGGCAATGATCTCACCGCCGCGCATCGCCTTGTCCATGGCTGTAACGCCCATACCGCCGCGACCACGTACAGGGTAGTCGTGAGACGAGCTTAGCTTACCTGCGCCGCCTTTGGTGATGGTCAAGATAAGATCCTCGTAAGCGGACATTTCGGCGTAGCGTTCTGGCGTGATGTCGCCTGCTGGCGCTTCTTCATCCTCCACTTCAGCATCATCAGACAAGCCCATGATTGCACGGCGCATTTTTAGATATGCAGTGCGCTCGGACGGGTCTGCCTCGAAGTGACGGATGACCGACATGGAAACAACTTTCTGGCCATCTTTCAGCCGGATGCCGCGTACACCTGTCGAGTTGCGCGACGAGAAGACCCGCACATCCGTCGACGAGAAGCGGATCGCACGGCCTGCATTAGTGATCAGCATGATGTCGTCGTTTTCGTCGCAGATGCGGGCGTTTACCAGTTCCACGCCCTCGGGCAGCTTCATCGCGATTTTACCGTTGCGCATGACGTTGGTGAAGTCCGACAGCGCGTTGCGGCGGATGTCACCTGCGGTCGTTGCAAACACGATCTGCAAATCGCCCCAGTCCGCCTCATCGCGGTCCACTGGCATGATGGCCGCGATGGACACACCGGTCGGGATCGGCAGAATGTTGACGATGGCCTTGCCCTTGGCGGTGCGGCCACCTTGCGGCAGGCGCCATGTCTTGAGTTTGTAGGCCATGCCGTCCGTGGTGAAGAACAGCAATTGCGTGTGTGTATTGGCCACGAACAATTGCGTGACCACGTCGTCATCTTTGGTGGCCATGCCGGACAGGCCCTTACCGCCGCGGCGCTGCGCACGGAATTCGGCCAGTGGGGTGCGCTTGATCCAGCCCGATTGGGTGATCGTGACGACCATGTCCTCTTTCTCAATCAGGTCTTCGTCTTCCATGTCACCGGACCAATCTACGATCTCGGTGCGGCGTGGAACGGCGAATTGCTCTTTGACCTCTTTCAGCTCGTCGCTGATGATCTCCATGATCCGCTCGCGAGAGCGCAGGATGGCGAGGTATTCGGTGATCTTCTTGGCCAGTTCTTCCAGCTCGTCCGTGACTTCCTTGACGCCGATCTGCGTCAGGCGTTGCAAACGCAGCTCCAGAATGGCGCGGGCTTGGGTTTCCGACAGATGGTAGGTGCCGTCGTCGTTGACGGTGTGGGTCGGGTCGTCGATCAGGCGAATATACTGCGCGATGTCAGCCGCTGGCCACGCGCGGGTCATCAGGCGCGTGCGGGCCTCGGCGGCATCGGCAGACGTTCGGATGGTCGCGACGATCTCGTCGATATTGGTGACGGCAACGGCCAGACCACACAGGATATGGCTGCGTTCACGGGCTTTGCGCAGCTCGAATGCGGTGCGGCGGGCGACGACCTCTTCACGGAAAGCTACGAAATTGGTCAGGAACGTGCGCAGAGTCAGTTGCTCGGGCTTGCCGCCGTTCAGTGCCAGCATGTTGCACGCGAAAGAGGTTTGCATCGGCGTAAAACGGAACAACTGATTCAGCACAACCTCGGCAGTCGCATCGCGTTTCAGTTCCACCACGACACGCACGCCCACGCGGTCGGATTCGTCTTGGACGTGGCTGATGCCTTCGATCTTCTTGTCACGGGCGGTTTCGGCGATCCGCTCGATCATCGTCGCTTTGTTCACCTGATACGGGATCTCGGTGATGATGATGGCAAAGCGGTCTTTGCGGATTTCTTCCACATGGGTTTTGGAACGCACGATGACGGAGCCGCGACCCTCGGTATAAGCCTTGATTGCGCCCGAGCGACCAAGAATGATGCCACCGGTCGGGAAGTCGGGGGCAGGGACGTATTCCATCAGTTGATGCTCGTCCAGATCGGGGCTTTCAATCAGTGCCAGCGTTGCATCAATCACTTCGCCCAGGTTGTGCGGCGGAATGTTGGTCGCCATACCAACGGCAATACCGCCCGCGCCGTTAACCAGCATGTTGGGGAAACGCGCCGGAAGAACGGTCGGCTCACGGTCCTTGCCGTCGTAGTTGTCTTGAAAATCGACGGTGTCTTTTTCAATGTCAGCGAGCAGAGAGCCCGCAGGCTTGTCCATGCGCACCTCGGTGTAACGCATCGCTGCAGGGTTATCGCCATCCATGGACCCGAAGTTGCCTTGACCATCCAGAAGCGGCAGCGACATGGAGAAATCTTGTGCCATCCGCACAAGCGCGTCGTAGATCGCGCTGTCTCCGTGCGGGTGGTATTTACCCATGACGTCGCCCACGGGGCGGGCCGACTTTTTGTAGGATTTGTCATGCGTATTGCCGGTTTCGTGCATGGCGTAGAGGATGCGGCGGTGGACCGGCTTCAGGCCGTCACGCAGGTCGGGAATCGCGCGCGAGATAATTACACTCATCGCGTATTCGAGGAACGAGGTCTTCATCTCGTCGGCGATGTTAATCTGCGGTCCGTCGTGATGCATCCGCTGCGGCGTGTTTTCTTCTTCGTTTTCAGGGGTTTCCGGCGTGTCGTTCACGTTGCGTCCGATCTCGTGTTGGAAGCGCCTCAAGGCGTCTATATCTAGTTGTCGGCACTATAGACCAACCTAGGTTTAGGGTGCAATGGGGGTGGCCCGAATGAGCCTTGTGCATGTTTCGGGAACGTTAAGTTCAGGCCGATCTACGCGCCGCGACGATCCAAAGCCCTGCCAAAAACAACGAAATGATTGCATTCCAGCCCGCCATCGAAATGCCAGCCAAAGCCCACGGGATTTCGTCACACCGCACCAAGGGGGCTGCCATGATTTGTTCCAGCAGTTGCTCTGGCGTCAAATTGGAAATGTCGCCGGATGTGCAGGTGGACGGGCCGTTCCACCACTTCTGCTCGACGCCTGCGTGATACACCCCGATCAGGCCCGTCGTTGCGGCTGCCAAGGCCCCCAGCAAGGCCAGCAAGGCCAGCAAGCGATTTGGAATTACCAAAAATGCAATGCCGATGACGAAGGCGAAAGCATGAGGCCAGCGTTGCCACAGACACATCTCGCAAGGTGGGTAACCGGCAATCTGAAACAGAAACGCCCCACCTAAAAGCAGCACCGAGCCACCAGCGGCCGTGGTTACAATCTGTGCACGTGTCATGCTCATATAAATTTTACCAGAGTAAAGCCGCCCAACAGGACGACAAGAAAAAGTGTGAGGGCCAACCCCAGCCTCCTCTCGATAAAGTCGCGAATGGGGTCGCCAAATTTCCAAAGCAGGCCGGCGACGAGAAAGAAGCGACCGCCACGGGCGATGATGGAGGTAACAAGGAACGTGCCCAAAGGCATCCCGGTCCACCCTGACATTATCGTGATGACCTTATAGGGAAACGGGGTCAGCCCCGCGATAAGGACGGGCCAGAACCCCATATCGTTAAAGCGGGCGTTGAATTCCAACGCGGTGTCACCTTTTCCGAGCGCTTCGAGAATTGGGCGTCCGACTTGCTCGAAGGCGAGCGCTCCGATCGCATATCCCAATAGCCCGCCGGTGACCGAAGCCGCCATTGCGATGCCCGCGATTAGGAACGCTTTGTTCGGGCGCGCGATAATCATCGGGATCATCAGGATATCAGGGGGGATAGGGAAGAACGAGCTTTCCGCGAAGGCCACGACGACAAGCGCCCACATAGCGTATGGATGATCCGCCAAGGACAGAGTCCAGTGATATAGTCGCTTCATTTCAAGTCCTGCTTCGCCTCTAAAGCGCCCGCTTATAAATGCGCGCTGCCAAAGGGTAGTTTGCCTTCGTTCCACCATGGCCCTAGAAAGATGCCAAGTCCAGTAATGAGGAGCGCTAAAATGCGTTGGAAAGGTCGGCGGAGCAGCCGCAACATTGAAGACCGCCGTATGCAATCCGGCATGGGGCGTGGCGGCAAAGCCGGCGGCATTGGTGGTGTCGGCATCATCGCGGTGCTGGTGATCGGATATTTCCTCGGCGTCGATGTCACGCCACTGCTGCAAAGTTCAGGTGGCGGACAGGTTGCGTCTCAGGGTGGAGAAATAACCGAAGCCGACAAACAGGCGGGTGAATTCGTATCGGTCGTATTGGGCGACACTGAAGAAGTCTGGGCCGAGATTTTTAATGATCAGGTTGGGCGCCCGTATAAGCCCGCAACGCTGGTTCTGTTCAAAGGCGGGACGCAAAGCCCCTGTGGTGGCGCATCCGGCGCATCGGGGCCGTTCTACTGCCCCGCAGACAAGAAAGCCTATCTTGACACTGAATTCTTCACGACCTTGTCGCGCCGCATGGGCGCATCGGGTGACTTTGCCGCCGCCTATGTGGTGGCCCACGAGATTGCCCACCATGTTCAAAACGAGCTGGGCATTCTGGGGCAAGCCAACAAAATCCGCCAACAAGTGAGCCAGGCCGAGAGCAACGCCATTTCGGTGCGTATCGAGCTGCAGGCCGATTGCCTTTCAGGCGTTTGGGCGCGCTATGCTCAAGCGCGGTTCAACTCGCTTGAAAAAGGTGACCTGAAAGAGGCCATCAATGCAGCCAAGCAGATCGGTGATGATACGTTGCAGCGTAACGCAGGCCGCAGACCAAACCCGCACAGCTTCACGCATGGCACGTCAGAGCAGCGCCAGCGCTGGTTCACCACGGGCTACGAGAAGGCGACGGTGCAAAGCTGCGACACCTTCAGCACCGACCGTCTATAACGCAAGGGATTGGCGTCATCGCGCAAATCAACAATCCTATGTCGCATCGTGACCTCTTCGGGTTGAAAATTCCCCTTAGCTCCGCGCATACCGCACGCAGTCTTGTGCAGGTGTAAGAGGAACGCATGGCTCTAGCCGCAGAATTCGAAACCCGCGTGGGACGCGTGCTTGAGGCCTTATGCCGTCTGTTGGCGGTTGTCGGCGGGCTGGTGCTTGTCGGCGCAGCCTTGGTGACCGTCGTCTCCGTTATCGGGCGGTTTTTCCTGTTTGCGGGGTTAGGACCCGTCAGGGGGGATTTCGAGTTGGTCGAAACCGCCTGCGCGATCGCAATTTTTGCATTTCTACCGTGGTGCCAGTTAAACCGAGGTCACGTTACGGTCGACGTCTTGGTTGACCGGATGCCCGCGCGGGCGAAGGCCGTATTCGGCTTGATTGGTGATCTGGCCGTTGCTGTGGTCGCGGGACTGATACTCTGGCGGCTCTATTTGGGGTTTGCGGAGAAATTCCCATATGGATCAGAGGCGTTTCGCACCGCATTCGGCATGGGAGCCAAACCCTACTACCCCGAAACAACCTATGAATTGCAGCTGCCCGTCTGGATCCCCTTCGGGCTCTCGACAATCGGGGCCGCGTTGTTCTTTGTCGTCAGCCTTTACACCGTGTGGCGGGCATTGAACTGGGTTCTGACCGGTAGGGAAACCGCGAAATGAGCGGCTTGGAACTGGCCCTGTCCGGCTTCGGCCTCATGCTTGTGGGGATATTCCTGCGCATTCCCATCGGTGTTGCGATGTTCGCGACCGGCTTTCTTGGGACGTGGGTGGTGTTGGGGCGACCCTCCGCCACGCTCAGCCAGATGAAAACCTTAACCTACGACACGTTTTCCAGCTACTCGCTGACCATCGTGCCGCTGTTTTTATTGATGGGACAGTTCGCCACCAAGTCGGGCATGAGTTCTGCCTTGTTTAACGCAGCTTCCGACTGGCTGGGACACCGGAAGGGCGGGGTGGCCATGGCGGCTGTCGGGGCCTGTGCGGGGTTCGGGGCCGTCTGCGGTTCGTCCTTGGCCACGGCGAGCACGATGGGCCATGTCGCGCTGCCTGAAATGCGCAAGCGAGGTTATTCTGATGCGTTAAGCACAGGCGTATTGGCCGCCGGAGGCACGCTAGGCATTCTGATCCCACCGTCGATAATTCTGGTGATCTACGCCATCCTGACAGAGCAGAACATTGTGAAAATGTTCATCGGCGCGCTGATCCCGGGTATTCTTGCGGCCCTCGGCTATATGCTAACTGTTGCCATCTATGTGCGGGTGAAACCCGGCTCTGGCCCTGTGGCAGAGCGTAAACCGATCAAGGCGCGGTTTCGTACACTGATCAAGGTATGGCCCGTTGTGCTGATCTTTGTGCTCGTCATGGGGGGAATTGCGGCGGACTGGAATTGGTTCAAGCCTGGGGTTCAGGCCCTGTTCACACCAACGGAAGGGGCCGCTGTCGGCGCGGTCGCGACCGGTCTATATGGCATCGCCACACGCGGCCTGGATTGGGATGGTTTCAAAGCCTCCATTCTGGAGACGGCACAATCCTCGGCGATGATCTTCCTGATCATCTTCGGCGCACAGGTGTTCAACTCGTTTCTTGCCTTCACTCAAGCCCCGCAAGCGATGGCCGAGTGGGTCTCAGTGCAGGGCTTCGCGCCTATGACGGTGCTGATTGCGATGCTGCTATGTTACCTGATCTTCGGCTGTGTCATGGACAGCCTGTCGATGATTTTGCTGACCATCCCGATTTTCTTCCCGATCATCGAGTCGCTGGACTTCGGAATGGGGGCAGAGCAAACGGCGATCTGGTTCGGGATACTTGCGCTGATCGTTGTTGAGGTGGGGTTGATCACGCCTCCGGTGGGGATGAACCTGTTCATCATCAATCAAGTGGGCAGGGACATTCCGATTTCGCAGACTTATCGCGGCGTTTTGCCGTTCGTTGCGTCGGATTTGGTGCGGGTCGTCGTGCTGGTAGCGTTCCCCGGCCTCACATTGTGGCTGGTCGGGGTGATGTTCTAGGAGCCGGAGAGCAAAGCGTCAATCTGGCTGCGAATGCTGCGCCCCATCGGATTAGCGCCAGAGCCGAATGTCGCGACGACTTTGCCTGATCCGTCCAGAAGTACTTTGTTGAAGTTCCAGCGTGGAGTGAAACCGGTCTGGGCTTTAACGTCCTTGTAAAACGGGTGCGCCTGCGCGCCGCGGACATGTGTGACGTGGGTCATTGGCAGATCCAGCGCAAAATTAACTGCACAGAATTCTTTCACCTCTTCAGAGCTTGCGAGTTCCTGCTTGAAATCGTCCGAGGGGACCGCAAGGACGATCAGCCCCTTCGCTTTGTAGGTGTCATAGAGTGCTTGAAGATCGTCATATTGCTTGGTGAACGCACACAGGGATGCCGTATTCGCGACCAGCACCGGGCGACCTGTCCAGTCATCAAGGTCGATCTCACCGCCATCAATGTTCGGGAATGTAAACGCCAGTACTGCGCCTGTTTGCAACATTAGGGCAGCGGCGAAGCTGAGTAGGGTGCGCATGGTCGTGTCTCCTGTTTCTACCGTTATAGGTAGGTCGCAGAATAGAAGTATCAAAAACGACATGATAATGCGTTCCACGAATTGACGCGCCTGATCGCTTTGGCTACACCGCACGCACCTCTGGTGGTGACTACCGCGCTGCCGAACGAGACAAGGGGCCCGAGTGGTGGAATGGTAGACACGACAGATTCAAAATCTGTTGCCGAGAGGCGTGTCGGTTCGAGTCCGACCTCGGGTACCAATTTTACCCAAAGAATGTGCAACTGCACTGGCCGTTGACTTATCCACAGGCTGGCAGAAATTCGCTGAAATTTAGTCGATCAACCAAATGATGTGCAAATTTTGCCAACTATATGGAGGGAATCAGGCTTGGCACGGATTTTGGAAACAGTTTGCTGCTCCAGATATTATTGTTTCTTACCTGGGAGTGATCGGGTGGAGATCGGTTCGGGTGCCGCTACGGCAATTTCAACGAATCTGATTCGAGAAATTGAGGAAATCGAACTATTACTAAACAATGCGATGCAATCTGGCGTGATTGTCTCACCGTTTCATGGGGGGAAAAGGTGAGGGAAAGAAACCGTAAGTAGATCGAGAGGTATGGAAATCCTTACCTTTGCGGATTCGGAATAGTTGCAAACGCCGAGTTTCTTTTTGATCAGGCGAATTGAAGGTAACCAATTGAAAATATTTTATAAAATTTCGCAATCATTCGTCGTTAAATGCGACGCAATTTGATAAGAAAACATCGGTTTCAGCGCGTAGATTCACCTTGAAACAATCTGTTTGGCTCGACGGTTCATTCCTGAAAAAGGACTTTTTTGTGTCCAAATCAAAACATTCTGCTTTTTGCCCGACTGTCTAATCGGTATCACAAACTACGCCCAACTGGGGGGTGAAGACATAGGCCACGGGGGCGGCCGCACGATGACGCATCTCTGCCAGATGCGAGGGACGTCGTGTGATCGCTTGCGTGGCGCGTTGGTTTACAACGGGCGCAGAACGTAATCCGTCACCGACATTGGGCATTTAAGCCCAAACTACCCCCCTTGTTTAGGCACCGCGTCGATGTGTGGCCGCTGTTTTGGCGCCTTCACTCAGTCACGGGTGAGATCGAAATGCACGATGCCAAGGGGATTATTCATGGCTGAAGCGATTGTACTGATGGGTGTTTTGACGGCGTTTGGCGCCGTTTTTTCCGTTGGGATGATTTCACGCGTGCGCGCTAAAAAGTTTGTCGAATTCACGGGGTCGGTTGCGCATCGACCGATATCCGCGAAGTCATAGGAGACTAGAATGCCCAACGTTCTGCTCACGTTTGAAGACCTGCAAGCCGGTGACATTGTTAATGGCCAATACAACAGCAATGGGGTGACCATCAGTTCGGGCAACCCTGCCACACCTCCTATGGTGTTCGACTCTGACAACCCGACGGGTGGAGATTCCGATCTACACACCAACAATTTGGGCAATGTCCTGATTTTGTCGGAAGATGGCGACAGCAATGATCCAGATGACAACGCAGGTGGTGGCAAATTCATTTTCGAATTTGACGAACCTTCCGAGGTCGTAAACTTCCGCGCGCTCGACGTTGAGGAGGGCGGAACCGTTCGCCTTTACAATGAAGCCGGGCAGCTGATCAAAACGGTTCAAATTCCTTGCACATCAAACAACGGCCAAGTGACCGTGAACATCAATGCAGATGGTGTTGCGCGCATGGAGGTAGTGCTGTGCGGCTCAGGTGCGATCGACAACATTTGCTACGTAACCCCAGAGGTCACGAGCGAATTGGATGGCATTGTTGAAGGCACTGCTGGCGATGATGTTATCGACGCGGCCTATGATGGTGACCCTGATGGCGACATGATTGACGCCAATGACGAAATTCTGCCGGGCGAGGGCCCGAATGACGATATCGTGGACGCTTTTGGTGGCGACGACACGATTTCATCGGGCGAAGGCAATGATGAAGTCTATGCAGGCTCCGGCGACGATACCGTCGATGGCGGGACTGGCGATGACATCATCTATGGCGATAGCAACTATAGCGGCGCTGGCGCAGGCACGACTGTGCGCGAGAGCTTCGAGTGGGACCTGCAATCCGAGAATGAAGTGGATACTACATTCGTTCAGGACACCGGAAATGTTGAAGTAACTTTCACACGAACGGCTGACGAGAACGATCATGACAGCTATCTGAATGATGAGCAGCTGAATGTGGACGGCATCGACGACGGCTCCGAAGTTGTCGACACCGACAGCGGTTTGACCTCTATCACCAACGGCTCAAACGGTCGGGGCGAATTCCAGTGGGAGTTCTCGTCCGCAGTTACCGATGTTGATTTCAACATCAACGACATCGACGGTGACGGCGTGGTCAAAGTGACGGCCTACGACGCTGATGGCAACGAAATCCCCGTCCAGCTCACCGGTGGTAACAACCTGACGCTCATCGACTCGGATGGTGTGAACGGTGCAGACACCGCCAACAGCAACGGTGGATACGCGAACACGAACTCTGATTTGTACAACCTTCAGGTGAGCATTGCCGGACCGGTTGCACGGATCGTTGTCGAACATACCCAAGATGGGGGCAACAACTCGGGCGTTCGCATCACGGACATGTTCTTCGACACGGATACCTCGGTGGTCGACAACGGACCGGACGGCAACGACACGCTGCGCGGTGGTGACGGCAATGACACCATCTACGGCGAAGGCGGAAATGACCGTCTCGAAGGTGGTTCTGGCGATGACACGCTGGATGGTGGCGATGGCAACGACATAATTATCGGTGGTGCGGGCAACGACACTGCAACCGGTGGTGCCGGCAATGACGAAATCTGGATGGGGTCTGGCGACGACACTGTTGACGGTGGCGAAGGTAACGACTGGATCCACGGCCAATCAGGCAACGACACCCTAAACGGTGGCGCTGGCGATGACATGATCTTTGGTGAAGGTGGCAACGACCACATCGAAGGCGGGGAGGGCGATGACGCTCTGTCCGGCGGCACTGGAGATGACGACATCTTCGGCCAAGGTGGCGACGACACCATAGAAGGTGGTGCTGGCGAAGACTTCCTGATCGGCGGTGATGGTAACGATACCATCGACGGCGGCGACGACGATGACATTCTGTGCGGCAATGACGGCGACGACGTCCTGACGGGTGGCGCTGGTAATGACGTGCTGGAAGGCATGAACGACAACGACACCTTGTTTGGTGGCGTGGGCGACGACCGTCTTTATGGCGATGCTGGCGACGACACCCTGACTGGTGGCGAAGGCGCTGACACAATCGTTGGTGGTTCCGGTCGCGACACCATTCTTGGTGGTAACGATGGCGATACGGTCGACGGTGGCACAACCGGTGACGACTACGATATTCTGGACCTGACCGGCGAAGGCCCGTTCCGCATCGTCAACGAAACCGTTGATGCTGATGGCGACAGCACTTCGGGGACGGTCGAATTCCTCGACAGCAACGGCGATGTCACTGGATCCCTGCAATTCACCGAGATCGAGCAAATCATCGGCGATCTGGTCAATCAGGGTCCCGATGCCAACGATGACTCGGCCACGGTCGACGAAGATGACAGCGTTACTATCAACGTGCTGGGCAACGACACAGATCCGGAGAATGATGACCTGACTGTCATTGATGCCACCTCGCCAGACGGTAAAGTGACAATCAATGCTGATGGTTCAATTACCTTCGCACCTGCTGAAAACTTCAATGGTGACACAACTATCACCTACACGATTGAAGATGAGGCCGGAAACACCGACACAGCGACGGTCAACGTCACTGTCACTCCGGTAAACGATGATCCGGTGGCGAATGATGATGTGGCCTCGACCGACGAGGACACACCTGTCGACATTAACGTTCTCGGCAACGACACCGATGTGGATGGCGATGATCTGACAGTGACCGAGGCGACCTCGCCGGACGGTGACGTTGTGATCAACGCTGACGGCACGCTGACCTTCACGCCAGAGGACAACTTCAACGGTGAGACGACCATCACCTACACCGTCTCTGACGGTAATGGCGGCACCGACACGGCGACCGTTACGGTCACGGTCGGCTCGGTTAATGATGGCCCGGATGCGGTAAACGACGAGAGCACCACGGATGAGGACACACCGATCACGGTCGATGTTCTGGCCAACGACACGGACCCGGAGAACGACGATCTGACAGTGACCGGCGCAACCGTTCCTGTAGAGCAGGGCACGGTCGAGATCGTGGGCAATCAGGTGGTGTTCACACCTGCCGAGAACTTCAACGGCACGGCGACCATCAGCTACTCGATCACCGACGGCAATGGCGGCACGGACACAGCGATCCACGTGGTTCACGTGACCCCGGTGAACGATGCGCCAGTGGCGGTTGACGATATTGCAGAGACCTTCGAGGACGAATCCGTCGTCATCGACCTGATCGGTAACGACACAGATGTCGACGGCGATCCATTGAATATCGGCACCGTTTCGGTTCCGCCCGAGCAAGGCACAGTTGTTGACAATGGCGACGGCACGGTGACCTTCACTCCGGCCCCGGACTACACGGGTCCCGCGCAGATCACCTACACGGTGCAGGACGGCCAAGGCGGTGAAGACAGCGGCGAAGCAGTGGTTAACGTAGAGGTTATCGGCGTAAACGACGGCCCTCAGGCTGTCGATGACACGGCGACAACGGACGAAGACACACCGGTCACGATCGACGTGTTGGACAACGACTTTGACACTGAAGGTGACGCACTAAGCATCACAACAGCCAGCGTTCCCGCGGATCAAGGCACGGTTGAGGTTGTGGACGGTCAATTGGTGTTCACACCTGCTGAAAACTTCAACGGCGAAGCGACCATCACCTACGGTATCACCGACGGCAATGGTGGCGCAGATATCGGCGAAGTCACGGTGACAGTGACACCTGTGAACGACGACCCGATTGCGGTTGATGATATCGAAACCACGGACGAAGACGAGGCGATCACCATCGATCTAATCGCCAACGACACAGACGTTGACGGTGATCCTTTGAGCGTCGGCTCGGTCTCGGTCCCTGCGGACCAAGGCACAGTTGTCGACAATGGCGACGGCACCGTGACCTTCACACCTGCGCCGAACTTCAACGGCCCAGCGACAATCACCTACACGGTTGTCGACGGCCAGGGAGGTGAAGACGAAGGTCAGGCAGTTGTCTCGGTCGGTGCGATCAATGACGGTCCTGTGGCTGAAGACGACAGCGACGTGACCGACGAGGACACTCCGGTCACTGTTGATTTGCTGGCCAACGACTCCGACGCCGACGGCGACGAGCTGACAGTCATCAACGCCACGGTCCCTGCGGATCAAGGCACGCTGGTCGACAATGGCGACGGCACGGTGACCTTCACTCCGGCGCCGAACTTCAACGGGACGGCGACGATCACGTATGAGATTTCCGACGGCAACGGTGGTACAGACATCGCGGTTCACACCATCGAGGTTGCTCCGGTAAATGATGATCCGGTGGCGAATGATGATGTGGCCTCGACCGACGAGGACACACCTGTCGACATCAACGTGCTCGGCAACGACACCGATGTGGATGGCGATGACCTGACAGTGACCGAAGCGACCTCACCGGACGGTGACGTTGTGATCAACGCTGACGGCACGCTGACTTTCACGCCAGAGGACAACTTCAACGGTGAGACGACCATCACCTACACCGTCTCTGACGGCAATGGCGGTACCGACACGGCGACCGTTACGGTCACGGTCGGCTCGGTCAATGATGGCCCGGATGCAGTTGACGATGTTGCGACCACCGACGAGGATACTCCCGTCGACATCGCTGTGCTCGGTAACGATACCGACCCAGAGAACGACGATCTGACGGTGATCGAAGCGACATCTCCGGACGGCGACGTTGTGATCAATGCCGACGGCACGATCACCTTCACGCCAGCCGAGAACTTCAACGGCGACACCACGATCACTTACATCATCACCGACGGTAACGGCGGCGAGGATACGGCGACGGTCAATGTCACAGTAACCCCGGTGAACGATGATCCGGTGGCAGAAGATGATGCCTACACCACGGATGAAGACACCGCGATCACCGTCTCGCCGTTGGAAAATGACACTGATGTCGATGGCGATACGCTGACCATCACAGAGATCACGCAGCCCGATAACGGTGAAGCGGTTTTGAATGCCGATGGCACCATCACCTACACGCCTAATGACGATTTCGCGGGTGAAGATACCGTGACCTACACCGTTTCCGACGGAAACGGCGGCACCGACACGGCGACGATCACCTTCACGGTGTCGGGCGTCAATGACGGCCCCGATGCAGTGGATGACGAAGCGTCTACCAACAACCTGACGCCTGTTGTGATACCGGTTCTGCAAAATGACACCGACCCTGAGAACGACGACCTGACCGTGACCGAGGCATCTGTGGATGTTGGCGACGTGACCATCAACGCTGATGGCACTCTGTCCTACACGCCAGAGGCCGACTTTGGCGGTGTGGCGACGATCACGTACACAATCACCGATGGCAATGGCGGTTTCGACACGGCGACTGTCATTGTAAAGGTGAACGACGGTATCGTTGAAGGCACGGCAGGCGACGATCTGATCGACGTCAACTACATGGATGACCCTGAAGGCGACATGATCGATAACAACGACGAATTCCTGCCAGGCGAAGGCCCTCAGGACGACATCGTGTTGGCGGGTGACGGCGACGACACTGTGCTGGCTGGAGAAGGTGACGACGACGTTTACGGTGAGGCGGGTGACGACACCCTCTACGGTGAAGCCGGCGACGATTACCTGTCTGGTGGCGAAGGCGACGACGTTATTTATGGCGGTGACGGCGACGACACGCTGGATGCGGGCCAAGGCGCAGATCAACTCTTTGGTGAAGATGGTGACGATCTTCTGCTTGGCGGACCGGGCACCGACCTTTTGGATGGTGGCGCAGGCGATGATACGCTGATCGGGGCCAATAACGATGATACAATCATCGGTGGGACGGGTGATGACACCATCGAGGGCAATGACGGTAACGACGTGATTGACGGTGGCGACGGAAATGACTCGGTGCTGGGTGGCGATGGCGATGATGTCATCAATACAGGCGGGTCAGGTGTTCCGCGGCCTGACCTTGGCTACCCGGGATTGTTCCCAGCCGATACCAACCCGAACGACGACATCGACTTTGTCGATGGCGGAGCGGGCGATGATACTATCTCTACGGGTGATGACGCTGACACCATCTTTGGTGGTGATGGCAACGACTCGATTGATGGTGGTGTTGACAACGACACGATCGATGGTGGTGATGGCGACGACCGGATCGTGGGGGGCGAAGGCTCCGATGTGATCAACGCAGGTGCCGGAGACGATATCGTTTACGCTGGGATTGATCCCGATCTTGGTCTGCCGGATAACCTCGACATTGCTGATGTTGATGGTGATTTGGTGCCGAACAACGGCATGGACGTAGTCAATGGCGGCGACGGCAACGACACCATTTATGGTGCCGATGACGATGACATCCTGAATGGCGATGCTGGAGACGACTACATCGACGGCGGTGTGGACGATGACACCATCACAGGTGGCACCGGCGATGACATTATCATAGGTGGTCAAGGCGCGGATACGATGTCCGGCGGCGACGATGCTGATACCTTCTTGGTCACAAGTGGTGAAGATGGCGTTGGCGATGTAATCGACGGTGGCACAGGCGGCAACGATTTTGACGTTCTGAATCTTACGGGGTCTGGCCCGCTGCGCATCGTTGGCGAAACTGTAGATGCGGACGGTGACAGCACCTCTGGTACTGTTGAGTTCCTCGACGGTGTTGGCGGTAACGTCATCGGAACGCTTCAGTTCTCCGAGATCGAAAGCATCGTTCCTTGCTTCACACCTGGCACGTCGATTGCGACGCCTCGTGGTGAAATCCTCGTCGAAGACCTGATGGTCGGCGACAAGGTTATCACCCGTGACAACGGCATTCAGGAAATCCGCTGGATTGGCGCCAAGCGCATGGACGGTCGCGAGTTGCAAAACAACCCGCATCTGCAGCCTGTCCTGATCCAGAAGGGCTCCCTCGGGAACGGCCTGCCAGAGCGTGATATGCTGGTAAGCCCGAACCACCGGATGCTGGTCAACAGCGACCGTGTTGCTCTCTACTTCGAAGAGAACGAGGTTCTGGTTTCGGCTAAGCACTTGGTCAACCCGTCGGAAGGTGTTCAGACCATCGCGTCGATGGGAACCACCTACATCCACTTCATGTTCGACAACCACGAGGTTGTCTTGTCGAACGGCGCGTGGACAGAGAGCTTCCAGCCGGGTGACTACAGCCTGAAAGGCATCGGCAACTCGCAGCGGAACGAAATCTTCGAATTGTTCCCAGAGCTGCAGGGTGAGGCTGGTCGTGAGGCCTATGCCTCCGCCCGCCTGACGCTGAAAAAGCACGAAGCAAAACTGCTGTTTAAGTAAAGAGTGAATCTGGGGCAGCGTCTGGGAGCGCTGTCCTAAAGGTAAAGAGTGATAAAGTGAGGCCCCAATCCCAGATTGGGGCCTCTGCTCGTTTGTTTTAGCGAATTCAAGTCAGCTCACAAAGCTTTGACGGGGAAACTCTCGATAGCTTTGACCTAGTGACTAAAGATGAATTCGAGCTACTTTAGACGAAAAGGTGCCTCGTTTTCCTGTTGCGCCATGTCTGCTTATCCTTGGGGGATACGTTTTGGCTATTATCAATGGCACAGAAAACAACGACGTTCTGAACGGAACAAATCAAGACGACACGATTACCGGAAACGGTTTGGATGATACGATCAATGCTGGCGACGGCGATGATACCGTTTATGGCGACTATGGGCCCAGCGGCGCGGGCAATGGTGCGCAGGACGCGGATCCGTTGCAGCTCCAGTTTGCCAATGCCCAAAATGAAAGCGTTGACGGCACCAGCGTCGAGTATCTGAACGCGACCACGTTGGAGGATGGTACACCGGTCAAGGTCAAGCTGACCCTACTGTCGAAGTCCAACCCGAACCTCACGGTTGACCTAACCGGTGGTGAAGGATTTGAAATTTTGCTGAACGGTGTGTTTAACGCCTCGATGCGTGGCGAGACCGTCGAAATCCGGATGGAGTTCTTTAACCAGAACACTAACGAGCCGGTGACACTGAACACGGTCGGGACATTTGGTGATCTGGATCGCGCCAGCAATGGCACCGAGAACGTTACCATCTCCAAGCAATTTGTCAGCGGCTTCGGGACCTCCCAGAACTCCAATCTTGTTGTCCAGGATGGCGTGAACACTATCTCGGCCTCCGGCGGGCGGGATACAAATCCGTCAGATCAGAATGCGTGGTTCTCGACCCAAATCGAAGGACAGCAATTTATCGAGTTCACCTTGACCGCACGCGGTGGGCAGACCGGCTACACGATGAATGGCAACCTGATTGAAGACGTGGTTATCGTCCCGACCGAACCAGGTGATGACACCATTGATGGTGGTAATGGCGACGACGTGATTTTCGGCCAAGAAGGCGATGACACTATCTCAGGCGGCGAGGGCAACGACCGCGTCGAAGGCGGCACAGGTAATGACCTGATCGAAGGTGGTGCAGGGCAAGACCAGCTAAGTGGAGGCGACGACCGCGATACATTTGTGGTTTCAAGCGGGGCGGATGGCTCCGGCGACCGGATCGACGGCGGGACTGATGGCGACGATTTCGACACGCTGGACCTGACCGGAAGCGGTCCTTTACGTTTTGTGAACCTGACAACCGATGCCGACGGCGACAGCCAGTCAGGCACCGTGGAATTTCTAGACGCCAACGGCAATGTGTCGGGCCGATTGCATTTCTCGGAGATCGAACAGATCATCCCCTGCTTCACAACCGGCACATTAATTGCCACGCCCAAAGGTGAGGTGCCGGTCGAAGCCTTGTGCGAAGGCGACCGTGTCATCACCCGTGACAATGGTTTGCAGCAAATCCGCTGGATCGGGAAAAAATCTGTTGGCGCGAAGGCGCTTCAGAATTATGCGCATCTGCGGCCGGTTCTGGTGCAGGCTGGATCGCTTGGGCATGGTATGCCGGAGCGCGATCTTCTGCTCTCCCCGAACCACCGCGTTCTTTTGATGAACGAGCAAGTGGACGTCCTGTTCGAGGAACGTGAAGTGCTGTCCTCGGCCAAGCACCTGTGCCAGCGTGATGGGGTGGATGTCGTAGAAGCATCCACGGGCGTGACCTACTGGCATATCCTATTCGACAATCACGAGGTGATCCTGTCCAACGGAGCGTGGAGCGAAAGCTTCCAACCCGGTGACTATTCGCTAAAAGGGGTAGGGCAGGCGCAACGAAGCGAAATCTTCGAGCTGTTCCCTGATCTAAGCGACACCGTCGGGCAATCGGCTTACGGTTCTGCGCGTTTGGTGTTGAAAGCACATGAGGCAAAGCTGCTTTGACGCGCTGACATTCTATCGCTTGGCCAGCTATGTCTTTTGTTCGGCACGCCAAGTTTTCCAGTCTTCCGGGGTATCCAAATCGCGCAACGCGGCGGTTCCGATTGGTACAAGAACGGTGTCGGATTTGTGCTGTCGAAGGACAGGCTGCGCACCTGTGTCGCCTTCCAATTGCTTGAGATCTTCGAACAACGCCTTCCGGATCAACACTGGATGGCCGGCTTTGCCGTTGCCATCAGCCCCGCGCAGGATGGTAGCGAGCGGGTGGGCCTTGGCTGCCTTGATAACCTTGTCGAGGTCCGCCGTCGTAATGTCCGGCAAATCCGCCAGAACGATCAGCACTGCCTCTGTAGCAATCCCGACTAATCCGCTGCGCAAAGAATGCGATAGTCCAAGCGCCGCGCCCTCGTTGTAGACGATGTCGATGTCCAGTCCTTCAAGGGCCTCGGCTCTGAGTGGCTTATCCGGGGGCAAGACAGCCCGCACTTGATCAGCCGATGACGCAATGCAGGTCATTGCGCGTTGCCGGATGAGTGGAATTCCTCCGACGTCTTCCATCAGCTTGTCACGTGATCCCATCCGTGAGGATGCACCACCTGCAAGAAGAAGAATTGCGATGCTCAATGGGTTGCCGTGGTTGAAAAGAGGTTAATGACGAGGATGCCAGCAAGGATCAAAGACATGCCGAATACGGCAGCAAGGTCCAGCTTCTGGCCAAAATAGAGCCAGCCTATGATGGCGATGAAAATGATTCCAAGTCCCGACCACATTGCATACATGATGCCCACCGGCAAAACCTTGAGCGTGAGGGACAGGAAGTAAAACGCGATGGCAAAACTTCCCAAAGCCAGCACGGACGGCCAAAATCGGGTGAACTGTTGCGAGGCTTGCACCGAGGATGTTCCGACCGTTTCGGCAAGCACGGCAACGATCAGAAAAATGTAGTGCTGGGCATTTGGAATTCTCCGCGCTAAGGGCCAATTCCGATAGGCTAGTGCGGATTTTTAGGGAATACCACCACCCGAATGTGCAAAAGGGCCAGCGTTTCCGCCAGCCCTTTTCCGAAATATTATAATAGCTTACATGGCCTTGTTGAGGTTCTCGTCGATCTTCTCGAGGAAGCCTTCAGTGGTCAGCCATTTCTGATCAGGACCCACAAGCAGGGCGAGGTCTTTGGTCATGAAGCCGCTCTCTACGGTGTCCACGACAACCTTCTCCAGCGTTTCTGCAAAGTTTTGCAGTTGCGTGTTGTTGTCCAGTTTGGCGCGGTGCTTCAAGCCACCTGTCCACGCATAGATCGACGCAATGGAGTTGGTCGAGGTGGCTTCGCCCTTCTGGTGCTGGCGATAGTGGCGGGTCACTGTGCCGTGCGCCGCTTCGGCCTCCACGGTGTCACCATCTGGCGTCATCAGCACGGATGTCATCAGGCCAAGCGAGCCGAAGCCTTGTGCAACGGTGTCGGACTGAACATCACCGTCATAGTTCTTACAGGCCCAGACATAGCCACCATTCCACTTCATGGCGCAAGCGACCATGTCGTCGATCAGGCGGTGCTCGTAGGTGATGCCCGCAGCTTTGAACTTATCTTCGAACTCTGTTTCGTAGATGTGCTGGAACAGCTCAAGGAAGCGACCGTCATATTGCTTGAGGATCGTGTTCTTGGTGGACAGGTAGACAGGCCAGCCCAGCGATAGGCCGTAGTTCATCGATGCACGGGCAAAGTCGATGATCGACTTGTCGAGGTTATACATCGCCATGACCACACCAGAATCCGGTGCGTCAAAGACTTCGCGCTCGATCACTTCACCGTCGTCGCCGACGAATTTCAGCGATAGCTTGCCGCCGGTCGGAAATTTGAAGTCGGTCGCACGGTATTGATCACCAAATGCGTGACGGCCAACAACGATGGGTTTGGTCCAGCCAGGCACCAGACGCGGGACGTTGGAACAGATGATCGGCTGGCGGAAGATTACGCCGCCAAGGATGTTACGGATCGTGCCGTTGGGCGAGCGCCACATCTCTTTGAGGCCAAATTCTTCGACGCGGGCTTCATCAGGGGTGATTGTCGCACACTTGACGCCAACGCCGTATTTCTTGATCGCTTCGGCGGCATCAACAGTGATTTGGTCATTGGTGTCGTCGCGGGCCTGAATGCCAAGGTCGTAGTATTTCAGGTCGACGTCCAGATAGGGCAGGATCAGCTTTTTCTTGATGAAGTCCCAGATGATGCGGGTCATTTCATCGCCGTCGAGTTCGACGACGGGGTTTTCTACCTTAATTTTAGACATGTGCGCCTCCGGCAAATGGGGAATCTACTGCGCGTCTCATAGCGCACCTTGCATGGCTTGGGAAGACGGTATGCCATTGTATACGGAAATGACGCAGGTCGAGCGGATTATTGCGCTAATGTGCGTCGAACCATGCGTCAATGCGTGCTTTCAAGTGTTCCCAAAGGGCAGGCGCACCACGACGCACCTTCACCCCGACGCGATGATCAAGCTGCTCCGGCGTGACATTGTATTCAGGCCAGGTGCCGCCACCGGTTTCAAGGTTGGCAACAACGGGCTGAACGCGGTCAATGGATTTGGCAAAGACCGCGTCGTCTGTTTCTGCTGCTTCGAACTCTTCCCAAATGGTGCGAAACTCCGAAGCCTGTAGAGGAGGGAGCAACCCGAATATCCGGTCGGCGGCGGTCTGTTCCACGCGTGCCATCTCAACAGGATCATGATCGCCGTGAATAGGATTGTCGCCAGCATCGATTTCCACCAGATCATGGAGCAGAAGCATCTTTATCACGCGGTCTATATTCACCGGACGTTCCGCATGTTCGGCCAGAACCATCGCATATAGAGCAATGTGCCAGCTATGCTCGCCCGAGTTCTCGCGTCGCGAGCTGTCGCAAAGCGTGGTTCCACGTAAAACGGATTTAAGTTTGTCCGCTTCGTTCAGAAAGGCGAATTGCCGGGATAATTTGTCACTCACAAGATCAGCATCCCAGTAGGCTTCGCGCCCTAGCCCTTATCACCACTGGTCGGAAGCTTCTCGCCTTGCTTGCCAGCCAGCTTGTCCTTCAGGAACTTCACAGCCCGCGCTTCGGCTTTGCGGACGCGAACTGCGGTCAGAAAAGCTTCTTGGGTGGTTTGCGAAGATGCACCGATCAGGGTCGCGACATGCGGAATGACGCTTTCGTCATCCAATTCGTTTTCGACAGCGATGGCTTTCTTGGCAAGGTTGTCGGCGATGTCTTCGGTGATGCCCATTAGCGTGTGTTTTCCGTAAGACGACGTTGGACGTATTCCTCGACCGAACCGGTGAGTGTGTCCATGTGATCATTCTCGAAGAAGTGGCCAGCGCCTTCAACCTCTTGGTGCGTGATCGTGATGCCCTTCTGCTCGTGTAGCTTGTTCACCAGATTGACCGTGTCCTGCGGCGGTGCCACGCGGTCGCCAAGGCCGTTGATCATCAGGCCGGATGCCGGGCAGGGGGCGAGGAAGGAAAAGTCGTACATGTTAGCGGGCGGCGAGACCGAGATGAAACCCGTGATCTCCGGACGGCGCATCAAAAGCTGCATGCCGATCCACGCGCCGAAACTGAAGCCAGCAACCCAGCAATGCTTCGCGTTCTGGTTCATCGACTGAAGGTAGTCGAGCGCAGAGGCCGCGTCGGACAACTCCCCGATGCCTTGGTCGTATTCACCTTGGCTGCGGCCAACGCCACGGAAGTTAAACCGCAGCACGTTGAAGCCCATGTTATGGAACGTGTAATGCAGGTTGTAGACCACGCGATTGTTCATCGTGCCGCCGAATTGCGGGTGCGGGTGCAGGATGATCGCAATTGGGGCGTCGCGCTTGCCTTTGTGGGGGTGGTAGCGGCCTTCAAGACGGCCTTCCGGTCCGGGGAAAATCACTTCGGGCATAGGCGTCTTTCCTTGCGTCAGATTAAGAGCTGCCCCATATAGTTGACGAGATTGCTCAGGTAATCTAGAATTATTCTAAGTTGCCCGAGCGAAGTCGCTGGACAGGTCAAACTGAGTTAAGGTCTGAGCCTGCTATCGTCAACGAAATTCGCCTATTTTCGAGGGATTACGCGATGAAACTCAGCACTAAAGGCCGCTACGCGATGGTCGCCCTTGCCGACCTTGCCCAAAGCACGGATGGCGGGCTCGTCTCGTTAGGTGAAATTTCCAAGCGTCAAGATGTCTCGCTGCCGTATCTGGAGCAACTTTTTGTGAAGCTTCGTCGTGCTGGCTTGGTTGAATCCGTACGTGGGCCGGGGGGCGGGTACCGTCTGGCCAAATCTCCCAACGCCATCCGCGTGTCCGAAGTTCTGGAGGCGGTGGACGAGACGGTGAGTGCCTTGCACACGGGTGCGGGGGCCTCCGGTGCCTCGTCCGGTTCAAAGGCGCAAAGCATGACCAACCGCTTGTGGGAAAGTCTGTCGGCGCATGTCTACGTGTTCCTGCACCAGACCCGTTTGTCGGATGTCATCGAGAATGATTTGACCCCGTGCCCAGCTGTTCCAACCCTGTTCACTGTGGTGGATGAGGTCTGAGCATGTCGCGCGTCTACCTTGATTATAACGCGACGATGCCGCTTGTGCAGGCGGCCCGCGACGCGATGATCGCGGCGATGGACGTGGCGGGCAACCCGTCTTCCGTTCACGCGGAGGGGCGTGCTGCAAAGGCTATCGTCGAGCGCGCACGCGCTCAAGTTTCAGACGCCTTTGGTGCGTCCGGTGCGGATATCGTGTTCACATCGTCCGCGACCGAAGCCGCGGCCCTTGCTTGCGCAGGGCGCAAATTGCAAAGCGCGGCTGTTGAACATGATGCAGTTGGCGCGTGGACGTCCTGCGACTTGCCCGTTGATGCGAAAGGTAAAGTTGCCCTGTCTGAACCGGCCAACAGCGCGCTGCAACTTGCCAATTCTGAGACGGGGGTATTGCAAGATCTGCCCGAAGGCTTGGCGCTTTCGGACATGACCCAAGCCTTCGGCAAAATACCCGTCGCCTTCTCTTGGTCCGGCGCGCAAATGGCGCTTATTTCCGCCCACAAGCTGGGCGGCCCGAAGGGGATAGGGGCTCTGGTCCTGCGTCAGGGGCTTGATGTTCAAAGTCAGATCAAGGGCGGCGGGCAGGAAATGGGGCGTCGTTCCGGCACGGAAAACGTCATCGGCATCGCAGGATTTGGCGCTGCGGCTGAAAAATCAGTGCGTGATTTGGCCGATGGAGTCTGGGATCGGGTTGCGAAACTTAGAAATATTCTAGAAAAGGCCATTGAGGCTTCCGCAAAGAATACTATTTTTGTCGGGAATGAGTCGGAAAGGCTGCCAAACACCTCCTGCTTCGCGACGCCGGGCTGGAAGGGTGAGACGCAGGTGATGGCTATGGATCTCGCTGGTTACGCAGTATCTGCCGGATCAGCTTGCTCCAGCGGCAAGGTCAAAGCCAGCCAAGCGGTGGCGGCCATGGGATACGACGAGACGGTTGCAACAAGCACGTTGCGCGTTTCGCTTGGACCCGAGACGACGGAAGAACAAATTCTTCGCTTCGCGGATGCGTGGCTGAAGGCAGAACGAAAATTTCACGCCAAGGCGGCGTGATAAGCAAGGAGACAGACATGTCGCTTGAGGAAGTCGTAGACAACGTCAAAGAGGGCGTAGATCAGGACACCGTAGATGCGGTCCGCGAAGTGGGCGGTAAGTACAAATACGGCTGGGAAACCGAGATCGAGATGGACTACGCGCCGAAAGGCCTGAGCGAAGACATCGTGCGTCTGATTTCCGAGAAAAACGGCGAGCCGGAATGGATGCTGGAATGGCGTCTTGAGGCCTATGCCCGTTGGGTCAAGATGACCGAGCCAACGTGGGCGATGGTTCATTATCCCAAGATCGACTTTCAGGACCAGTATTACTACGCCTCGCCAAAATCCATGGCTGAGAAACCGAAGTCCCTGGATGATGTCGACCCCAAGTTGCTGGAAACATACAAGAAGCTAGGCATCCCGCTGAAAGAGCAGATGATCCTTGCGGGTGTCGAGGGCGCGGAAGAACTGACTGATGCCCCGCGCAAGGTAGCTGTGGACGCCGTGTTTGATTCCGTGTCTGTCGGAACGACATTCCAAGCGGAACTGAAGTCGAAGGGCGTTATTTTCTGCTCCATCTCGGAAGCAATTAAAGAGCATCCCGAACTGGTGAAGAAATACCTCGGCTCGGTCGTCCCGCAGTCGGACAACTTCTACGCGACGCTCAACTCTGCGGTCTTCTCTGACGGGTCGTTCGTCTACATCCCACCGGGCGTGCGTTGTCCGATGGAATTGTCTACCTATTTCCGTATCAACGCGGAAAACACCGGCCAATTCGAGCGTACCCTGATCATTGCGGACAAGGAGTCCTACGTCTCCTACCTCGAAGGTTGCACGGCGCCCATGCGCGACACTAACCAGTTGCACGCGGCTGTGGTGGAACTGGTGCTGCTGGAAGACGCTGAGATCAAATATTCCACCGTCCAGAACTGGTATCCGGGCGATGAAGAGGGCAAAGGCGGCATTTACAACTTTGTCACCAAACGTGCCGATTGCCGCGGCGATCGCTCCAAGGTGATGTGGACGCAGGTCGAAACTGGTTCTGCCGTGACGTGGAAATACCCAAGCTGCATCCTGCGCGGCGACGATTCACAGGGCGAGTTCTATTCCATCGCCATCGCCAACAACATGCAGCAGGCCGACACCGGCACCAAAATGATCCATCTGGGCAAGCGCACCAAGTCGCGCATCGTGTCCAAGGGGATTTCTGCGGGCAAGGCGCAGAACACGTATCGTGGGCTGGTTTCGATGCACCCGAAGGCCAAGGATTCGCGCAACTATACGCAGTGCGACAGCTTGCTGATCGGCGACAAATGCGGCGCGCACACGGTCCCCTATATCGAGGTGAAGAACAACTCTTCGCGGGTAGAGCATGAGGCAACCACCTCCAAGGTCGATGACGATCAGGTCTTCTACTGCCGTCAACGCGGGATGGATGAGGAGGCCGCCGTCGCGCTGATCGTGAATGGCTTTGCCAAAGAAGTGTTGCAAGCATTGCCGATGGAGTTCGCCATGGAAGCGCAGCAGTTGGTCGCGATCTCGCTGGAAGGGTCGGTGGGGTAAACCCTGCCAGCCACACCTTAAAGGATGCATCAAATCTCCAGTTTCTTGCCATATTCTGGCCCGGTTGCCACCTTAGCTTCGTCCGTGTTTACGGATGGAGGGGCTACCTATGAGCATGGCAGACGCAAGCTTTCAGGCACGGTTGGATCGGATCAGCTCGGGCCAGGGGTATGTGGCCGAGGGGCTGTTGGGCACGGGCGAGTTGACCAAAATTCGCGCGCGCCAGCAGAATGGCAAAGGGCCGGTTCCGGATGCGACCTTGGGAATTCAGGAAAAGAAGAAGTTTCCGGTCAAGAAGGTCGTCGTGGCTTTCATTCTGGGAATAATCTCATTCTTTGGGGGAACCTTGGCGACGTTTCATGCGACCCAAGGTGTGGCCACGGATTTCGACAACTTCCGCCTGCTGGTAGAAGCTTTGGGGCCGCTGGGCATGTCCGCGCTACTGGCGTTTTTCCTGCTTTACGTTTCGGGCCTGCGGTCGTTCATGCTGGTCTGCGTTATTATCGCGGGCTTCTTCGCGACACATTACGCCGAGCCTCATATGGCGCGCGCAGCACCAAGCGTTTGGACGCAGATGTATTCGGCGGAATATGCCGACGCACTGAAATTCAAAGCCTTCGCGCAAACCACGCAGTGGGGCTTCGCTCCGCCGCCGGAACTCGCCGTTACAGAATAAACAAAACATCGAATGCACTTACACGCGCCTCACATGGGTTTCCCATGTGGGGTTGCTCCTGTTGAAAGAGAGAAAAATCATGTTGGAAATCAAAAACCTGCACGTACAACTTGAAGATGAAGACAAGCAAATCCTCAAAGGCGTGAATCTGACCGTTGGCGCGGGCCAAGTGCACGCGATTATGGGGCCAAACGGCTCTGGCAAATCCACGCTGTCCTACGTTCTGTCTGGCAAAAGCGGCTACGAAGTCACCGATGGCACGGCCATACTGGACGATGTGGACTTGCTCGATTTGGATCCTGAAGAACGCGCCGCGGCTGGCCTGTTTCTGGCGTTCCAATACCCCGTCGAAATTCCGGGCGTTGGCAACATGACATTCCTGCGTACTGCGGTGAATTCGCAACGCAAAGCGCGCGGTGAAGATGAAATGTCCGCAGGTGACTTTCTGAAATTCATCCGCGAAAAGGCCAAAAGCCTGAAGATCGACGCTGACATGCTGAAACGCCCCGTCAATGTGGGCTTCTCCGGTGGTGAGAAAAAGCGCAATGAAATATTGCAGATGGCGATGCTTGAGCCGAAGATGTGCATCCTGGATGAGACGGATTCCGGCCTTGATGTTGATGCGATGAAGCTGGTGGCCGAAGGTGTGAACGCGCTGCGTTCGGAAGGTCGGTCCTTCCTAGTGATCACGCACTACCAGCGCTTGCTCGACCATATCAAACCTGACGTGGTGCATATCATGGCGGATGGCCGGATCATCAAATCCGGCGGGCCTGAGCTTGCTTTGGAAGTCGAAAACAACGGCTATGCCGATTTGCTGGCAGAGGTGGCCTGATGACAGTTGCTTCCAAAATTGCGGCCGATCCGCGCCTGGACGGCTTGACGGTTCCGGCAGGTGGCTGGCCGACAACCGCGCGGTCCAGTGCATTGATGCGTTTGCAGACAATGGGCTTGCCCGTAAAGCGTGACGAATATTGGCGCTACACCGATCCTTCGGCCTTGGTCTGTGAGGCTCCGTTGCCTTGCGATCCGTTGCAAACCAGCACTCCGATTTTCGGGACGATCGACAAAACCCGCCTCGTTTTCGTGGATGGTGTGTTTGACGCGGAGCAATCCGATAATCCTGACTTGGCCGGCGTCGAAATCACGCGCTTATCCGAAGTGAATGACCTGGATTTGCATTGGGCGCAGGGGCTTTACGGCAAGCTTGAAGAGGCGGGTCAAAGTCCTGTCGCGCGCCCGTTGGCCGCCTTAAACACCGCACAAGCGACTGAAGGTATGTTGGTGCGGGTTACCGGCAAACCAAAGAAGCCTTTGCACATTTCGTACCGTCAGTCCTCCAAAACGTCCGAAGCGATCTTGCATCATGTGATTAAGGTCGAAGCGGGTGCAGAGCTGACCTTGCTGGAGACCGGAACTCCGGGCGCACGCAGCAACGTCGTTCTTGAGGTCGATATTGCCGATGGCGGCACACTGCACCACATCCGCCCGCAAGGTCGGGCGCATGGGCGCCATGTCGCGACGCATCTTTTTGCCCGTGTCGCTACCGAGGCGACATTGAAGTCCTTTACAATGTCGCTCAACGGGCAGCTGACCCGCAACGAAATCGTTACTGAAATCGTAGGCGATGACGCGGCAGTGCATGTTGGCGGTGCTTGTGTCGGTGACGGCGACGCGTTCCATCACGATGACACGGTTTTTATCACCCATGACGCGGTGAATTGCGAAAGCCGTCAGGTGTTCAAAAAGGTGCTGCGCAACGGGGCCACTGGTGTGTTCCAAGGCAAAATTCTTGTGAAAGCGGGGGCGCAGAAAACCGACGGCTACCAGATCAGCCAAGCCCTGCTGCTGGATGGCGATAGCCAGTTCCTTGCAAAGCCGGAGCTGGAAATCTACGCGGATGACGTTGCTTGCTCTCACGGGTCGACTTCCGGCGCGATTGACGAAGATGCGATGTTCTATCTCCGCTCGCGTGGTGTGCCGGAGAAAGAGGCCCAGAACCTGCTGGTCATTGCTTTCCTTGGCGAGGCGTTGGACGAGATCGAGAACGAAGATTTAGCCGCAGACCTGCAAAGTCGTCTCGAGGCGTGGTTCTCGCGGCACAGCACCTAAGCGATGTCGACGGCACAAGCCATATTTCGCAGCTACCGCGCCCCGCGCGCGGTTGCTCGGGACTTTCGCGCGGCGGGGGCTGATGAGGCCACAGGGCTGGGGTGGTTGTTTGCCGCCTGCATCCTGTTCTTCATCGCGCAACTGCCCGGCTTGGCGCGCACGTCGCATCTAAGCGACGGGGACGTGCCGTTATTCGGATTGGCGCTTGGTACGTTTTTCGGAACGATGCTGTTAGCACCCATCCTCTTTTACGTTTTGGCCAGCCTAAGCCACTTCGTAGCGAATACCCTCGGAGGGCAGGGGAGCATCACTGACGCACGCTTGGCGATGTTCTGGGGGCTGCTTGCCTCGGGCCCTGTTGTCTTGTTCCAAGGGCTCGTTGCCGCATTGATCGGGCCAGGACAACAAGCCACGCTTGTGGCTCTTGTGTCATTTATGGTTTTTCTTTGGGTCTGGCTGAATAGTCTGATCGAGCTGGAAGGCGCCCGCTGATGTTGTCATTCCTGCTGAACCTAGTCGGCCAAACTCTGCGCCGCCCGAAAAGCGCCGTAGAAACTGTGTTGTCACTTGATCTGGATCGCAACTCGCTTTGGTCCGCGCTTGGATTGGTGTCAGTCGTTTCGGTGCTGTTTACCGAGTTCACGTTGCTGTTTGTCCCGTCCGAGATGATCGTTGAAGATGGACCGTTCCCAAGCAGCCCGCTTCTGCTCGGGCTGGTGATCTGGGGCTTGCTTGTTCTGTCGGTGTTCATCACCCACTATGTTGGTCGGGCCTTCGACGGTCGAGGTGAGTTAAAAGACAGCTTGAAAACCGTGATCTGGATGCAGGTCGTTTTGTTGGCCTTGCAGGTGGTGCAGATTGCGTTTTTCCTGATTTCTCCGGTGGTTGCGATCCTGTTTGGCTGGGTCGGTGCGCTATATGTGTTTTATGTTTTCCTAGAGTTTGTACGGGCATTGCATGGCTTCAGATCGCTGGGATTGGTCTTTGCCGGAGCAGTTATTTCCCTGATCGGATTGATGTTTGGCATTGCGCTGGCGATAGGCCTGATTGCAGGAGTTTTCGGATTGGAGTTGGGTGCAAATGTATGACGTCCAGAAAATAAGGGCAGACTTTCCCATCCTGAGCCGGAAGGTGAATGACAAGCCGTTGGTCTATCTCGACAACGGGGCATCGGCGCAAAAACCGCAGGTGGTGATCGACGCGATCAACCAAGCCTATGCCCATGAATACGCGAATGTTCACAGAGGCTTGCACTATCTGTCCAATCTGGCGACGGACAAATACGAGGCTGTGCGCGGCAAAGTCGCATCGTTCTTGGGCGCGAAGTCCGAGGACGAGATCATCTTCAATTCCGGCACCACCGAGGGCATCAATATGGTGGCCTACGCATGGGCAGCACCTCGGATGGAAGCCCGGGACGAAATCATTCTGAGCGTGATGGAGCACCACGCAAACATAGTTCCCTGGCATTTTCTGCGAGAACGCCAAGGGGTGAAACTGGTCTGGGTTGATGTGGACACCAATGGCGATCTTGACCCACAAAAAGTGATCGACGCGATCACCCCGCGCACCAAACTAATCGCCGTCACCCATATGTCTAATGTTTTGGGCACGGTGGTCGATGTGAAAACCATCTGCGACGCGGCGCATGCACGCGGCGTGCCTGTGCTGGTCGATGGCTCGCAAGCTGCAGTCCATATGCCCGTTAACGTCGCTGATCTGGGCTGCGATTTCTATCCTGTTACCGGTCACAAGCTCTATGGCCCGTCGGGTTCCGGCGCGATCTATGTGAAGTCCGAACGGATGGCCGAGATGCAGCCGTTTATCGGCGGCGGCGATATGATCCGCGACGTCCACAAGGACGAAGTGATCTACAATGACGCCCCGATGAAATTCGAGGCCGGAACCCCCGGCATTGTTCAGATGATTGGTATGGGGGTGGCGCTCGACTACATGTCGGGAATTGGCATGGACAATATTGCCGCCCACGAACGCACCGTGCGGGACTACGCGCGCTCACGGCTGGACGGGCTGAACTGGCTGAACGTGCAGGGGCAGTCGGCAGATAAAGGCGCTATCTTTTCGTTCACTTTGGACGGTGCGGCCCATGCCCATGACATCTCGACCGTATTGGACAAAAAAGGTGTCGCTGTTCGGGCAGGCCAGCATTGCGCGCAACCTTTGATGGAGCATATGGGGCTTACGGCCACCTGCCGCGCGTCTTTTGCAATGTACAACACGCAAGCAGAGGTCGATGCACTGGTTGATGCGCTAGAGCTGTGCCACGAGCTGTTTGCCTGATTTGACCCCAAGCCGAAGAAGTTCTTATTTGGCGTTGCGGCAGGTCGAACGCGCTTGTATAGCCATGCGCAGGCACCCGTAGCTCAGCTGGATAGAGCGCTGCCCTCCGAAGGCAGAGGCCAGAGGTTCGAATCCTCTCGGGTGCACCATTTTTCATCAACTGTCGTTGTGATCAGCCTCCTGAACGGGCTGAAATGACCATTCATCTATCGCAGGTCGTTTAGCGCTAAATCCCGGTTGTTGATTTAAGCGGGGAGCTTCGCACAAAAAAGCCGCCCTCACGCGAGGCCGGCTTTGCAGGGCAGTTACGGATAGCTTTAGTCTACCGACCCCAAGACCGTACAGGACCGCAATCCATGTGGACAAAGTTGGAGCTGGAATAACGGCCTACACCACCAGCCGAGCACGATACAGCAGCACGTGAAATCTGGCCAACGGAACGCGAGGCCAGGCGCAGATCGGCAGCTTGACCCTTCATGTGCAGGGAATTTTTAGCAACACCACGCGAGCGGGACCGCAACATCGCATTGGTTTTGGGGGAGCGGTAACCGGACAGCAGCATGTAGGGCTCTGAAATACCCATCAAATTGTGGGAGGCAGTCATAATGTCGATTGTGCGGGTGTCCATGTTGATGGAGCTGTTCTGCCGCCAGTCACGCATGAAATAATTGATCTCTTTCAGGGATTCTTTGATGTACTCGCCTTCGATCCAGTAGATCATGTCGATCTTCTCGCCGGTGCGGCCGGAATACATTTTCAGGCGACGGACATCACCTGCACCTTTGAGGAAACCGAAAGCTTTGGAGTAGACTGGAGCAGCCGTAAGTGTCGTTGCTGCGAATGCGCCCAAGATTGCACGCCGCGTGATTAATGCGGATTTGGTATTGCTCATGGTTATTGCCTGTCCCGTAGTTACCCTAGACCGCTGCCACGGCCGTCGTCTTTTTTGGTCCCCAGATGGGAACTCTATGCCACAACTTGATTCTTTTACCAAGTACACTCTGAAAGAGAGGCGTTAATAAGGTGAAAATAGGCGAAATTTTGCGCATTTGTCTTTGCGTTGCATCAAGTCGGAAGACTGCCCCGCAAGGGCCTAAACGGTGACCAAATCGCAACGTGGCAAAAAAAAGGCCGCTTTTGCTCGGGATTGTGAATGGACTCTCAGTGTGTGCTGAAATGTAGTCGGGCTAAATTGTGCTTAGTATATTGAGGTAAACTGCCATGACCCTTTCCCCGACCAGACGCTCGACGATGAAACTGATAGCCGCAGGCGCGGTCGGATTTGTTTTGCCAAATTTCATTGGTGCAGGCCGCGCAGATGCCGCTGTAACGGCACTTAAGCAGTCAATCGCCGAAGCCGCTGCCAAAGATGAGGCGCTGTCCGCGTTCTACCGCGAACGGAATTACAAACCTGTGTTTGTTGGCAAAGGAGACGGGCGTCGCCGTGGGGCGTTGCTCAAAGCGCTTGCTTCTGCTGGCGATCACGGACTGCCAACAGGGGCCTATGACGCCACTGGCCTGAAGGCCGCGATGAAAGCAGCGAAGACACCAAGTGACCGTGGCCGTGTGGAAGTGATGGCCGCAACGCGGATGCTGGAATATGCAGATCACTTGCGGTCTGGTGTTCTGACCCCGCGCCGGGTCGATAGCCTGCTGGTGATGGATGTGCCGCGCTATGACCGCGCGTCCACCATTGACGCTTTCTCAAAGTCAAACCCTGCCGCGTTTCTGAAGAAGATGGCTCCGCGCAAGCCGGAATATGTCCGCCTGCAAAAAGAGAAACTTCAGTTGGAAAAACTGCTTGGTAAGGGCGGTTGGGGCGACAAGGTTCAGGCAAAATCGCTGAAGCCTGGTCAGTCCGGTGGCGCAATTGTTCAACTGCGCAACCGTTTGATCCGCATGGGGTATATGCGGAAATCTGCCACGCAAAGCTATGATGCGAATATGCAAGCCGCGGTTCAGAAGTTCCAGATCAACCACGGGCTTTCGCCAGACGGCGTCGCGGGTGCATCGACAATTGCGCAAGTCAACAAGGATGCGCAGGACCGCCTACAGCAAGTGCTGGTGGCGATGGAACGTCAGCGTTGGAACAGTCGCCCGCTGGAGAAGAAACATGTCTGGGTAAACATTCCCGACTTCCACGTCGATATCATGAAAAACGGCAAGTCGACCTTCCGGTCGCGCGTGGTTGTGGGCAAGAACACCTCTGATCGCCGCACGCCGGAATTCTCCGACACGATGGAGTTCATGATCATCAACCCAAGCTGGTATGTTCCGCGTTCGATCGTAACGAAAGAATACCTGCCACTGATGCAGCGCAACAAAGGTGCCGCAGGTCAGCTTCAGATAATTGGTCGCAATGGCAAACCTGTCAGCCGCAGCTCGATCAACTTTTCGCAGTATAATGCGAAGAACTTCCCGTATTCGATGAAGCAGCCCCCATCGAAGGGCAACGCACTTGGGCTGGTGAAGTTCATGTTCCCGAACAAACACAACATCTACCTGCATGACACGCCGTCCAAGTCCTTGTTTGGACGGGAGTCTCGTGCGTTCAGCCACGGGTGTATCCGTGTTCATAAGCCGTTTGATTTCGCCTACGCGCTGCTCTCTTCCCAAGAAAAGGACCCCGAAGGGTTCTTCCAAACTGCGCTGCGCACCAGACGGGAACGTCGCGTTGACCTGCGCGAGCCGCTGCCGGTGCATATCGCGTATTATACCGCATGGGTCGACGCCAAGGGGCAGGCGCATTACCGCAATGACGTCTACAACCGCGATGCACAGATTTTCTCTGCGCTGAGCCGCGCCGGGGTTTCGCTGTGCTCGGTAGCAAGTTAAACCGATAACTACAGGTTTTCGGGCGCGTTGCGGGCGAACCGCAGCGCGCCTTTTCTTTTGTCGGAGCATGTCATGACCGAATTCACCCTGACCCAAATCGCGACTGCATTGGGCGCCACGCTGGAAGGCGACGGCGAAATTCGTGTGTCTGGTGCGGCTGAGCCAGCATCGGCTGGTAAGCACCACTTGGCTTTGGCAATGGATCCGAAATACGGTGATGGGCTTGCACAGGGCGCGGCTCAGGCCGCAATCTTGTGGCAAGGGGCAGACTGGCAGGCGCTAGGGCTGAAGGCGGCCATTTTCGTGCCGCGCCCGCGCTATGCAATGTCGGGCCTGACCACGTTGATGGACCCGGGCCCGGAGATCGAGCCGGGCATTCACCCCACCGCAGTTGTCCACCGAAGCGCAAAGATTGTTGACGGGGCGGCGATTGGACCGTTCGTGGTGATCGGTCGCGAGGTAACAATCGGGGCGGATGCCCGCATAGCATCGCATGTCTCGGTTGCGGAAGGATCAACTATTGGTCGCAATGCGCTGATATTGCAGGGTGTTCGGATCGGTGCACGCGTTCATATCGGCGACAACTTCATCGCGCAGCCGGGCTGCGTGATCGGTTCTGACGGCTTTTCCTTTGTCACCCCCGAAAAGAGCGGCGTTGAAAACGTGCGAAAGTCTCTGGGCGATCAGGGCGAGACTGCACAACAAAGCTGGACGCGCATTCATTCGCTTGGCGGAGTTCGCATCGGCAACGACGTGGAGATCGGCGCGAACTGTGCAATCGACCGCGGCACGATCCGCGATACCAGCATCGGGAACGGCACCAAGCTCGATAACCTCGTCCATATCGGGCACAACGTCCAAGTGGGTGATGATTGTCTGCTCTGCGGGCAGGTGGGAATTGCGGGCTCCTCGCGTATCGGGAACCGCGTCGTGATGGCAGGGCAGTGCGGGGTGAACGATAACATTTTCGTCGGGGATGATGTTATTGCCGGAGGGGCCACCAAGATATTTACCAACGCGCCTGCGGGTCGGGTTTTGCTGGGTTACCCAGCGGTAAAAATGGAAACCCATATCGAGATACAAAAATCCCTGAGACGGCTCCCTCGGTTTATGAAGTCTTTGAAACAAGACAAATAGATTGTAGTAAATCGCGCCCCGAATGCTTAAATCTCCGGCAACGCGAACAAGACCGAGGGTAGCCTTATGGCCGAGAGCGTCAAAGATCAGGTGATTGCCATCATCGCCGAACAAGCTGTTCTGGAGGTGGGCGACGTCAAAATGGACGCCACGCTGGAGGATCTGGGGATCGACAGCTTGGGACTCGTTGAAAGCATCTTTGCCATCGAGGAGGCGTTTGACATTTCGGTGCCGTTCAACGCAAACGACCCGTCCGCCAGCGAATTTGACATCTCGACAGTCAAGAGCATCGTTGGCGCTGTCGAAGGACTTGTGGCAGAGCAGAAGGCCTAGTGCGTGCATAGGGTTGTTATCACGGGGCAGGGCACCATCAATGCTTTGGGGGCTGACGTCGCGCAAACCCTGAACGCGTTCAAGGCGGGGCGTTGCGGTATTGGCGCGCTGGACATTCGCGACGTTGATCGTTTGGCAATCCAGATTGGCGGGCAGGTCAAAAAATACGACCCGAATGCTGAGTTCACCCGTCAGCAAATTGCCATTTACGACCGCTTTACCCAGTTCTCCTTGCTTGCCGCGCGTGAAGCCATTGGGCAGTCGGGCCTGACCTTCTCAGATCAACTGGCGGCGCAAGCCGGTGTTGTGCTGGGCACTGCGGGCGGCGGGATGAACACCCAAGACGAGAATTATCGCGCGGTCTATGAAGAGGGCAAAAACCGTGTCCACCCGTTTGTGGTGCCCAAACTAATGAACAACGCAGCCGCTGCGCACCTGTCTATGCAGTACAACCTGAAAGGCCCGTCCTTTACGGTCGCCACGGCCTGCGCGTCGTCCAACCACGCTATGGGGTTGGCATTTCAGTTCGTGCGGTCGGGTATGACCAAGGCGATGGTCACTGGCGGCTCCGAATCTATGCTGTGCTTTGGCGGTGTGAAGGCGTGGGAGGGCTTGCGGGTCATGTCTAAAGACGCCTGCCGCCCGTTCTCTGCCAACCGCAACGGGATGGTGCAGGGCGAGGGAGCGGCGATCTTCGTCTTCGAGGAATATGAGCATGCCAAGGCCCGTGGGGCCGACATATTGGCCGAAGTCATCGGGTTTGCCATGTCATCGGACGCAGCCGACATTGTGATGCCGTCTAAACAAGGGGCTGCGCGAGCGATCTCGGGAGCGTTGACTGACGCAGGGCTGAACCCGTCTGACGTGGCCTATATCAACGCCCATGGCACCGGGACCGCAGCCAATGACAAAACCGAATGTGCCGCTGTGGCGGATGTGTTTGGTGCGCATGCGGATCGCTTGATGATGTCGTCTACCAAGTCGATGCATGGCCACGTGATCGGGGGAACAGGGGCGATCGAGCTGCTGGCTTGCATAATGGCGCTACGCGAAGGCGTCGTTGCCCCGACAATTAATTATGAAGAACCCGATCCGGAATGCGCACTAGATGTCGTCCCGAACGAGGCGCGCGACGCCAAGGTCGATGTTGCCTTGTCCAACGCGTTCGCCTTTGGTGGCATGAATGCGGTTCTGGCGCTGCGAAAACCTAACTGAGCGGACGTGCAGCCTGCGCGCCGCGTTCGCGATACGGCGTCGTATCGTAATGCGCGCGATAGCATTTCGAGAAATGCGATGGTGACGCAAACCCGCAAGCCAGCGCCACATTGATCACGCTCATATCGGTCTGCATCAACAGGTTTCGGGCCTTTTGCAGACGGATTTCCATGTAATAACGCTTGGGGGACCGGTTCAGGTAGCGCCGGAACAACCGTTCCAGCTGCCGCGTCGACATGCCGACCTCTTTGGCGAGAAGGGAGGGGCTGATCGGCTCCTCCACGTTGATTTCCATCATCTGGATAACGCGGCTCAGTTTCGGGTGACGCACGCCGATCCGTGTGGGGATCGACAGTCGTTGCTGGTCTTGGTCGGTCCGGATTGAAGAATAAATCTGCTGATCCGCTACCATGCTGGCAACATCTTCCCCAAGATCTGAGGCGATAATCTTCAACATCAAATCAATGGAAGAGGTCCCGCCCGCTGTGGTCATGCGGTTGCCGTCCACGACGAACACGGATTTGGTCAGCTCCACATCTTCGAATTCTTCGGTAAAGCTGTCCTGATTTTCCCAATGAATCGTCGCGCGCTTGCCGTCCAGCAGCCCCGCGCGGGCCAAAACATAAGAGGCGGTACATAAGGCGCCGATAACGACGCCGCGTCTTGCTTCACGACGTAGCCAGTTCAACAGGCGCTTTGTCGTGGCTTCTTGAACATGCGTACCACCGCACAAGATAAGCGTGTCGTCGCGCTGAACTTCGACAAGATCCATGTCCAACTTGTAGCTGATGCCGGATGAACAAGAGATCGTATCCCCCCCTTCGCCAGCCAAGACCCATTCGTAACTACCTGGTCTCATGCGGTTTGCGATGCGCAGAGCGTCCACGGCACCAGCAAAACTGAGCATGGTGAAGTTTTCCATCAGCACGAACACGTAGCGTCGCGGCTTTAGTCGTCCCGTCTGAGCCGTGCCCAATGTGTCAGTATGAGCCACGCAGCGGACCTCCCAATCCTGAGGCCTCTTTCAAGAGGCCAAAAAACGACCTTGGCATGTCGATTCCGAAACTCAAGCCTTAGCTGAGTTTTCGACATTGGCAAGCCCTTCGCTGTGCGGTTATACACAGGGCTCAATACTGGTAACGCTATCATAGATGGAGCATATGACCATGGCACAGGCTTGGACTAAGTCGGACTGGCGCAACAAACCACGCGTGCAGATGCCCGATTATTTGGACGCAGACGCCCTTTCGGCCGTCGAGGCCCAACTTGCCAAGTATCCACCACTGGTCTTTGCAGGTGAGGCGCGGAAGCTTAGATCATCACTGGCCGCTGTATCGCGCGGGGAAGCGTTCTTGCTGCAAGGCGGTGACTGCGCCGAAAGCTTTGCGGAGTTCTCTGCTGACACGATCCGCGACACCTTCAAGGTGATGCTGCAAATGGCCATGGTCCTGACCTATGGCGCCAAGGTGCCTGTGGTTAAAGTCGGCCGCATGGCAGGGCAGTTCGCCAAGCCACGCTCGGCGCCAACAGAAGTGAAGGATGGCGTGGAGCTGCCCAGCTACCGTGGCGACATCATCAACGAGTTGGACTTCACACCCGAAGCCCGTATCCCGAACGCCAGCAAGATGCTGCAAGCCTACACACAGGCCGCCGCATCCCTGAACCTGCTGCGTGCATTCTCGACAGGCGGATACGCGGACGTTCACCAGGTCCATGCGTGGACATTGGGCTTCACCGAGGGTGAGAAGGCCGCCAAATACCGCGAGATGGCGAACAACATCTCCGCCGCGCTGGACTTCATGAAAGCAGCTGGTGTGACGCAGGAAACGGCCCACACTCTGCAATCGGTGGATTTCTACGTGTCCCACGAGGCGCTCTTGCTGGAATACGAAGAGGCGCTTTGCCGGATCGACAGCACCTCGGGGCTGCCGGTTGCAGGTTCCGGCCACATGATCTGGATTGGTGATCGGACCCGTCAACCTGACGGCGCCCACGTTGAATTCGCGCGCGGTGTGCAAAACCCGATCGGTTTGAAATGCGGCCCGACCACCACGCCAGAAGACCTCAAGGTTCTGATGAACAAGCTGAACCCTTCAAACGAGGCAGGTCGTCTGACGCTGATCGCACGCTTCGGCGCAGGCAATGTGGGCGAACACCTGCCACGCCTGATCAAAACTGTGAAGGAAGAGGGGGCAAACGTCGTTTGGACCTGTGATCCGATGCACGGAAACACGATCAAATCGTCGACCGGCTACAAAACGCGACCATTCGAATCCGTGCTGCGCGAAGTACGCGAGTTCTTCGCTATCCACGCATCCGAAGGCACGATCCCGGGTGGTGTGCATTTCGAGATGACCGGCAAGGATGTGACGGAATGCACCGGCGGTGTCCGTGCGGTCACAGACGAGGACCTGTCGGATAGGTACCACACAGCTTGCGATCCGCGCCTGAATGCGTCCCAGTCTCTGGAATTGGCGTTCTTGGTGTCAGAGGAGCTGTCGTCCTTGCGTGAAGCAAGAGAACGCGCGGCGGGCTAACGGCCTTCTGCAAAAATCTAGAAGGCCGGGCCACTGCGCCCGGCCTTTTTTATGCGTCCGGAGTATCCGTCACCACAAGCCGCAACTGTGGTCGGGGTTCTGCATCAAACGCCTCTTGCAACTCTGCGAATCCGGCGCGCAACGGTTCGGGCGTAGCTGGCATCTCGTCAGACTCGAATTCGCGGGTTTGTTCCCCATTGATCAGGCTGGTGACACGGGTTTCCAGAACACGAAAGCGCCTTGGCGCAAGACCGACGACACCTTCGGTAGTGAAGCACCCGATTGCCCGGTCGACGGTGCCACCGTCACTTTTCAGCGGCAGGATCAATAAACGTGCGCGCAGACATGTCCCATTCGAATCCTCGGAGGTCATCACGTATTCATGAATTTCAGGCTGGGTGAACACCCGCTCCAACATCGCGGAAAAGCGGGCACGGCTGGTTGGCGAAATAAACGAGCGTAGCGGCATGCCACGCACCTCCATCCCCATCAGGTCACTTAGGTGCATGCCCGCAAGGCGGAACCGGATCGCACCGGGCTGGAGGCGCTCCAGAATGAAGCCGTATTCCAAAGCGCCCGTGATTTCGCGCGGGTCAATCTCGGACCGCAGGGGAACCAACCGCCCTCCACGCAGGCTTTCCCAGTAGCCGCGCATCTCGCCGATTGCGGATATGTCGCGCTTGGCTTGATGTCGCCAAAGCGAAACGATCTCGGCGCTTGGCGATGTGGTGTTTCGGTGTTGCGTCATCTGTCTACCCCAGCAGCGGTTTGCGACATGGCCCCCCGGCCACATGGCACACCTGTACCTTTCAATCTCGTCGGTTGTTGTTGACCTCGCGGCTTGCTACCCCGAAGTTGCTAATCATTACCGTTGTCTTAATATGGCACATAGGTTGCCCTAAGTGGGTTTCTAAAGTGTTAATAGGTTAACCCGCTATGATCCGATCCATGACCGCCTTCGCCTCTGAAACCGGCCAAGCGTCCCAAACCTCTTGGGTGCTGGAGATGAGAGGCGTGAACGCCAAGGGGCTTGATATTCGTCTGCGCCTTCCCGAACGACTGATGCCGCAAGAGCAAGCCATCCGCGCAAAACTCACCAAAGCATTTGCCCGTGGCAATATCAGCATGACCCTGCGCCTTGATGAGGATGCCACTGCCAGTCCCGTGCATCTGGATGAGCATGTTTTGGAAAGCTACATCCTGTCCGCGATCCGCGTGCGGTCGATCGCAAAGAACAAAGGGTTGAAGCTGACGGAAGCAAGCGCAACTGACTATCTTGGGTTGCGCGGCGTCATGCGTGCCGACATGGACAACGGCCCGTTGCCAGAGGCCGAGATTATGCAAAGTCTGGACGCGGCAATCGCAGGGTTCTCGGCTATGCGGGCGTCCGAAGGGGCAGCGCTCGATGGAGTGTTGCGCCAGCAACTGGCACAGATCGCAGCGCTGACATCCGAGGCCGCGCAGCGCGCGGAGGCGCGCAAGGATCAAGTCGCGGCGACCCTGAAAACGAACCTGGCGCGGATCATGGATACCGCGGACGGCGCCGACCCGGACCGCATCGCGCAGGAACTGGCGCTGATGGCCGTGAAAGCGGACGTCTCGGAAGAGGTCGACCGTTTGACCGCACATGTGGCTGCGGCGGAAGCCTTGCTGGGCAGTGACGGCCCCGTAGGGCGAAAGCTCGACTTTCTGATGCAGGAATTCAACCGCGAAGCGAATACCTTGTGTTCTAAGTCAGGCTCGCCAGAGCTGACGCGGGTGGGCCTTGACCTTAAAGCCCTGATCGACCAGATGCGTGAACAAGTTCAAAACGTGGAGTAGCCATGACAGCCCGGCGCGGAATTCTGATCATCCTTTCGTCGCCCTCGGGCGCGGGCAAGTCCACACTGGCCGGGCGCTTGATGAAATGGGATGACAGTCTGTCATTTTCGGTCTCCGCGACCACCCGCGCGCCGCGCGACGGCGAACAGGACGGTCGCGAGTATTTCTTCCGCTCCCATGACGAGTTCCGCCAGATGGTCGATGATGGCGAAATGCTGGAGCACGCCGAGGTGTTCGACAACCTCTATGGCTCTCCGAAAGGACCGGTCGAGGCCGCAATCAGTGACGGGCGGGACGTCATTTTCGACATTGACTGGCAGGGGGGGCAGCAAGTGCGCAACTCTGGCTTGGCCGAGGATGTGGTGTCGATCTTTATCCTTCCACCGTCCATCGTGGAGCTTGAAAAGCGGCTGCGTTCCCGTGCGCAGGACAGCGACGAGGTGATCGCAGCCCGCATGAAGAAAAGCCGGGACGAGATCAGCCATTGGGCCGAATATGATTACTGCCTGATCAACCACGATATTGATGCTGCTGAACAAGAGCTTAAGGCGATCCTGACCGCCGAACGCTTGAAGCGGTCGCGCCAGCCGGGATTGATGACTTTGGTGCGCCGGCTCAACGATGAATACGAGGCCCGCCAATGACCCTTTACGCGCTCGACGGTGTTTCACCGCAACTGCCGGAGGGCGACGATTTTTGGATCGCGCCGGATGCGAACCTGATCGGGGATATCGAGATCGAGGAGGCGGCATCCGTCTGGTTCGGCTCGACGCTACGCGGTGATAACGAACGGATCACGGTCGGGCGCGGGTCCAACATTCAGGAAAACTGCGTGTTGCACACCGATATGGGATACCCGCTGGTGATCGGGGCAAACTGCACGATCGGCCACAAAGCCATGTTGCACGGCTGCGTGATTGGCGAAGGCTCTTTGATTGGCATGGGGGCCACGGTGTTGAACGGGGCACAGATCGGCAAAGGCTGTTTGATCGGGGCGGGTGCCTTGATCACCGAAGGCAAAGTCATCCCTGACGGATCTTTAGTGATGGGCGCACCGGGTAAGGTCGTGCGGGAGTTGGATGCGCAGGCCCAGAAAGGGCTGATCAACTCGGCCTTGGGCTATCAGGCAAACATGCGGCGGTTCCGCGATGGTTTGCAAGCGCTCTAAAACTCGTATCGCAACGAGACTGCACTGTCGGAATGTCCAGCCAGCGCAGTTTTTCCAAGTTGGGCCAACGCGTCTCTCAGCAAGATGAATTGTACTTGCGAAGGTTGCAGATCTGATGCGTCAACAGCGGGATTGATCAGCAGGTTCCATGTCGCGGGATCAAAGCGGATTTTGCTGCCATAGGCCTGCATTTGCCACTGCCCGCGGTCACATCGCAGAACGATTTTCCCACCTGCCGGAAGCGTCACCTCCAGACACAACACTGCGAGTAGCGCGATTTTTGCTTCCATCCGGCTGACATCCGATGTCGGCTCCCAGATGACCTGAATGCGTCCGGTGCCGTAACAATCGCTTAGCAATTTGACGATGTCTCCGCGCGCCATGCGCTGCCCACCGCTCGCAACCCCGAAGGCGAGCCGAAACAAGCGAACGCGGGCATTGGCATTTGCGATGCTCTCTTCGATCAGGCTAAGCTCCGGAGACGGGGGTAAGCCGGACATCATCAGCAATTCCATGCCATTGCTGATTGCGCCGATCGGACTAATGAGGTCATGACAGATGCGAGAGGCCAGAAGCGACGCAGTGTCTCTGAGGCCCTCTGGCTGCGAAACTGTATCAACGACGTGGGAGCGAGCTTTGTCGGACAATATGAACTCCTTGTTGGAACCCGGAATGCTGGTGCGCAATCCGGCCGAGCCCGATTGGGGCCTTGGACAAGTTCAATCTAACATAAACGGTAAACTTACGGTTAATTTTGAGAATATGGGCAAGATGACATTAGAGAGTGCCAAAATTGCACTAACCCTCCAATTCAACAGCTAACGCATTGCCCTTGCAGCATTGCTTTGGGAGGCGGGGGCGCATATTTGCTAGAAGCACCTGAAACCAAGCAGTCTGGCAAATGACCCAAACAGCCCCGCAGTTTGAAACCCGTCTAGCCAAGGACGAAGCCGACCTGCGGGCGTCGCAACATTTGCGATATCAGGTTTTCGTAGATGAACTCGGCGGCGATGGCGAGCATGTAGACCACGAATCCCAGCTGGAACGGGACGCTTTCGATCCTCACTTCGATCATTTGATCTTGCTGGATCATGCCCGCGCCGCCAGTGCAGGGCAGGTGGTGGGCGTTTACCGGTTGCTCAGATCTGACGCGCTGCCAGTTGGGCGCTCGTTTTACAGCGAAGGCGAGTACGATCTTGGCCCCCTGAAGGCCACCGGTCGCAGGCTGCTGGAGCTGGGGCGCTCCTGCGTGCATTCCGACTACCGTGGCGGCGCCGCAATGTTCCATCTGTGGCAAGGGCTTGCGCAATATATCGATACGCACAGGATCGAGGTGCTTTTCGGTGTGGCATCCTATCACGGAACGGATGTCGAAGCGGTCGCGCAATCCATGTCCCACCTGCATCACACGCATCTGGCTCCGCCGGACCTACGTCCGCGCGCGTTGGTTCATCAACGCATGGACCTTGTCGCGCCAGAAGATATCGACCGCCCGAAGGCGATGAAGGACACGCCGGCGTTGATCAAAGCCTATCTGCGCCTTGGGGGTATGGTGGGCGACGGGGCGTTTATTGATCATGAATTCAATACGATAGATGTCTGTCTGGTGATGGACACTGCGCGCATGTCGCAAAAGCACCGAGATATCTATTCGCGTGATCGCGACAGCAAAGGTGCTTTATGAGCACGTGGGACAGCGGCGAAGCACCGCCGAACCTGCGGATGGGGCTTTTCGCGTGGCTTAGGGTTTTCCTGCGCGGCGTACCGCTTGCACTGCTGGTGTTTGGCGGCCTTGCGGTCCTGCTTCTTGTTCGGCTGGTCGAGCGACCCATCCATGGATACGACCGTCCCTGGACACCGCATATCACCCAAGTCGTCTGCCGGACGTCGTTTTTCCTACTGGGGATCAAGTTTCGCTCCGAAGGTCAACCGATGACCGAGCGGGGCGCGGTCGTCTCGAACCATTGCAGCTGGCTCGACATCTTCTCGCTGAATGCGCGCAAGCGGGTCTATTTCGTCTCCAAGTCGGAAGTGGCCCGTTGGCCCGGTATCGGCTGGCTGGCACGCTCAACAGGGACTGTGTTTATCGACCGCGATCCGCGACAGGCACGTGCTCAAAAGGTGTTGTTCGAGAAGCGGTTGTTAGCAGGGCATAAGCTGTTGTTTTTCCCTGAAGGTACAAGTTCTGATGGAATTAGAATATTACCATTTAAATCAACGCTCTTTGCGGCGTTCTTCACGCCGGAGTTGCGCGACGTATTGTATGTTCAGCCCGTTACGCTGTCCTACCAATCACCGGACAATGCCGATCCACGGTTTTACGGGTGGTGGGGTGACATGGAATTCGCCCCGCATCTTTTGCAAACGCTGGCGGCATCTCCTCAGGGGCAAATCACGGTCACATATCACGGTCCACTTAAGGTATCCGAGTTTGACAGTCGGAAAGACCTCGCGTCCGCGTGTGAGAAAATCGTCCGATCGGGGCTGAAACTCAGCCCAGAGGCGCAAGCAAAGCTTTCAGCGCAGCGCTAGGGTCGTCCTCCCGCCAGATTTCTTCGCCAATGGCAAAGAAATCGGTGTAGGGCGCTAGACGCTCGATAGCCGCGATGTTGACCGCACCTTCGGCCACGATGGGCAGCTCGATCATTTGTGACCACCATTCGAACGCCTCGGTTTCGGCAATCTGGCCGTCCCCCAAGACAGTTTCACCAATCGGGCCAAGGGACACATAGTCAGCGCCACTTTCACCGGCACTCATGCCTTCGTGGCGTGACGGGCCACAGAACGCCCCGATCACCGCGTCTGGTCCGATTTCCTTGCGCACGTAGCGCACCGAGCGGGCACCATCGAGCAGGTGAACCCCATCAAGACCCAGCCGCTCGACCAGCAGGAAATGGCTGTCGATCACCAACGGGATGTCACGGGCATGGGCTTGTTCGCGTATCAGATCAGCGGCGCGCGCGATCTTGTCTTCGTCCTTGGTGGCAAGGCTCAGACGCAGGCACGCGATCTCGCAGGAATCCAGCACTCGTGACAAGGTGTCCGGAAAGCTCGACAGCTCGAATTCGGGCGGGGTGATAAGGTAAACCTGTGGGGTTTCCGGGCCCTCTTGGGCAGTCTCGTTCTGGGCCATGGTCGTCTCCGCCGTTGTTTGGCCCGTCATAGCGGGGGCTGCGGGCGCTCACAAGGGTGTTGCGGGGCGGCGCGCGCAGCCCTAAACCCTGCCTCACCCATAGATAGAGGCCACATGTCCGGTACCGACCACCAATCCCAAGCCCCATGGGGCGGCGCGCAACCCACGGTTGTGCTGATCGCGCCGCAAATGGGCGAGAATATCGGCTCTGCCGCGCGGGCGATGTGGAACTTCGAGTTGCAACGGATGCGGCTGGTCACCCCGCGTGATGGCTGGCCGAACCCCGCCGCCGTCGCCACGGCTTCGGGTGCGTCGCGGGTTCTGGATCATGTGCGCGTCTTCGACAGCACAGCGGATGCATTGGCCGACATGGACTATGTTTTTGCCACCACCGCGCGGTCCCGCGATCTGACCAAACCTGTGATGACGCCTGAGCGCGCGATGGAGCATGCGCGGGCGATGACAGCCGCAGGTAAACAAGTAGGCATCATGTTCGGGCCAGAGCGGGCAGGCTTGGAAAACGTCGACATCGCGCAGGCCAATGCGCTGATCTCGGTTCCGGTAAACCCCGGCTTTGCGTCGCTGAACCTTGCGCAATGCGTTTTGCTGGTCGCCTATGAATGGCGACGCCAAACAGGCGAGGACGCGCCGGAGGTGGTGGAGATGGCCGGAACGGAATTCGCCACACAAGTTGAGGTGGAGAAACTTTACGAGCATTTCGTTCAACGTCTCGACACGGCGAAATTCTTCTACCCTGATCACAAAGCGGATTCCATGCGGCTCAACCTGCGCAACATGCTGTCACGCCTGCCGATGACGCAGGCCGATATCCAGACGTTCCACGGAATGCTGCGACAGTTTGTGCGGTGGAAAGAACGCGGCGACTGACTTGTCGGGCTGGGCCTTGCGGCTTAGGTTGATGGCGAAATAACGAGGCACGATATGGCAGGCAAACGCAGCATTTTCGAAGAGGTCGAAACGGCCGAAAAACCCACCGCGCAACCGGGTGCGATTGACCGTGCGGCCAGCCGTGGAAACCGGCGTGGGATACGCGCTTGGCTGATGGTGCTGTTCGCGATGGTTGTGGTGATGATCGTCGTCGGTGGGCTGACGCGCCTGACCGATAGCGGCTTGTCCATCACCGAGTGGAAACCGGTGACGGGTGCCATGCCGCCGATGTCGGAAGCCGCGTGGGAAGCGGAGCTGGAGAAGTACCGCGCGATCCCGGAATACCAGTTGCAAAACAAGGGCATGAGCTTGTCCGAATTCAAGACGATCTACTGGTGGGAATGGGGCCACCGCCAGCTTGGGCGGGTGATCGGGCTGGTCTGGGCTGTGGGCTTCTTCTGGTTCCTGTTGCGCAAACAAATCCCAACGGGTTGGACGGGCCGTTTGGTCGGGATCGGGGCGCTTGGCGGGTTGCAAGGTGCGATTGGCTGGTGGATGGTGTCCTCTGGCCTGACGGGCGAGATGCTGGATGTCGCGTCCTATCGGCTCGCCACACATCTGGGATTGGCCTTTGTCATCCTTGGTCTGATCGCGTGGTATGTCTTCATGCTGGGGCGCACGGATGCCGAGCTGATGCAGGCCCGCCGGTCGGGGTCCTCCACGCTCACGATACTCACCAGCTGGCTCGTTCCGGTTGCCTATTTACAGATCATCGTCGGGGCGTTGGTCGCGGGTATCGACGCGGGGCGCACCTATACTGACTGGCCTTTGATGGCCGGGGACGTCTTTCCGACTCTTGCTTTCGAATACAGCCCTGTATGGCGGAATTTCTTCGAGAGCGAGGCGCTGGTGCAATTCAACCACCGCACGCTGGGCTATATCCTGTTCCTGCTGGGCATGTTCATCTGGTGGCGCTCACGCGGCGCGGCCAACCGCGCGGTGAAACAGGCCTTTGACTGGGTCGCCGTGATGATGTTCGGCCAGCTGGTTCTGGGCATCGGAACCGTTCTGTATGCGGCCCCCTGGCATCTGGCGATCATCCACCAACTTGGTGCGGTGGTCCTGATTTGCCTGATCCTGCGAGCTCGGTTCTTGAGCATTTACCCCACCGCTCAATCTGTAAGGACTTAACTCCATGTCAGCATATGAAGACCTGATGGCCCAAGACCGCACGACGCAAGCCCTTGCCTCGGTTGCGGGCCGCACGGGGTGGGATCAGGAAACGGTGATGCCTGCGGGTGCCGCCGAGTTGCGTTCCGAGGAAATGGCCGCGTTAGAGGCTGTCCTACACGCGCGGCGCACGGACGGACGGATCGGAGACTGGCTGGCAAAGGCCGAAGCGCTCGACGAGACCGGTGCGGCGATCCTGCGGGAGATGAAACGCTCTTACATGCGCAACACCAAGGTGCCGGAGAAGCTTGCCACCGACATAGCGCGTCACACCTCTGCGGGGCAGGGGATATGGGCCAAGGCGCGGGCCGAGGATGATTTTGAAGGCTTCGCACCAACTCTCAGCCGGATGATAGATTTGAAGCGCGAGGAGGCAGCCTGCCTTGCAAACGGTGGCGATCTCTATGACGCATTGCTGGACGATTATGAGCCCGGCATGACCGGCGCAGAACTGCAGGGCCTGTTTGATCGCATGCGCCCGCGGCTGGTCGATCTGCGCGCCCGTGTTCTTGCGGCGGAGGCGCCTGCGCCATTGAACCGCGCGTTTGACGAGGCGGGGCAGATGGCCTTGTCCGCCAAACTGGCGGAGGCCTTCGGATATGATCTGACACGTGGACGGATTGACAAAGCGGTGCATCCGTTCTCCAGCGGCTCCGGCACTGATGTGCGGATTACCACCCGCACCAGTCCGCGCGATCCGTTCAACTGCTTTTACTCCACGATCCATGAGGTTGGTCACGCCTGCTACGAGCAAGGGGTACGGGCCGAGTATGCGCTGACGCCACTTGGGGCTGGCGTGTCGATGGGCGTTCACGAAAGCCAGTCGCGAATTTACGAAAACCAGCTTGGCCGCTCGCGCGCATTTACAGGTTGGCTCTATGGCCAGATGCGGGACCAGTTCGGTGACTTCGGGGTCGCGGATGAGGAGGCGTTCTATGCCGTGGTGAACCGGGTGGGGTCTGGCTACATCCGGACCGAGGCCGACGAGGTGCATTATAACCTGCACGTCATGTTGCGCTTTGATCTGGAGCGGCAGCTGATTTCCGGCGCATTGGATGTCGCGGATTTGGAAGATGCGTGGAATGCGCGGTTTGAAGCTGATTTCGGAGTTGCGGTCGACAAGCCGTCAAACGGCGTTCTGCAAGATGTGCATTGGTCCTTCGGGCTGTTTGGCTATTTCCCGACCTATAGCTTGGGCAATGTCTATGCGGGGTGCCTGTATGCGTCTTTGCGTAAGGCGGTTCCATCGCTGGATCAGGACTTGTCTCGTGGGGATACATCCGCGGCAACGGCGTGGTTGAAGGACAACTTGCAACAACATGGCGGGCTGCGCGCTCCGCGGGAAACCATCGAGTATGCCTGTGGTTTCGCGCCGTCAGAGGAGCCGCTGCTGGCGTATCTCGAAGACAAATTCGAATCGCTTTACGGCGTCTGAGGGAGCCTCCGGCGGAGGTATTTTGAAGCAATGATAGGAGATGCCGCGCCCGATTGGAGGCGCGGCATTTGTTTATTCGGCGGCGATTTTGATGACGGGTTCCATGCGGGCCAAGATGTCATCCGCGAGGTGGCATTTGACTTGATGGCCTTCCGCCAAGGTCCGCACTGGCGGCACGTCTTTTTCGCATAGCCCACCCGGCACCTGATCCTTCCAACGGCAGCGCGTCTGGAACGGACATCCGGGGGGCGGGTTCATGGCCGAGGGAATGTCGCCTTCCAGAACGATATGCTGTTTTTCGACCGAGGTATCGGCGATGGGGACAGCCGAGAGCAGCGCTTCGGTATAGGGGTGATAGGGTGGCTGGAAGACCTGATCCGTCGTGCCCAGTTCAACCACATGGCCGAGATACATGACCATAACGCGGTCGGCCAGATAGCGGACGATGCTCAGGTCATGAGAGATGAAAAGCAGGGTGGTTTTGTTCTCGCGCTGGATTTCCATCAACAGGTCGGTGACCGCCGCCTGAACCGATACATCGAGTGCCGACACAGGTTCATCCGCCACCACGATCTTGGCGTCACCGGCAAAGGCGCGGGCGATTCCGACGCGCTGTTTTTGTCCGCCGGACAATTGTCGCGGCATGCGGGTGGCGAATTCGCGGGGCAGTTTTACGAGGTCCAACAGTTCCAACATGCGTGTTTCGCGGGCCGCCTCGGTGTCGCCGATGCCGAAGATCTCCAGCGCCCGAATGATTTGACGCCCAACGGTCATTGATGGGTTCAGCGTGTCGAACGGATTTTGGAACACCATCTGCACGTTGGAGATTGTTTTGGTGTCGCGATCTTCAATCGAGACGTCCTGAATCTCCTTGCCGTGGAGCAGGATTTTGCCTTCGGTGGCTGTCTCCAGCCCCATCAAAACCTTGGCAAAGGTGGACTTGCCGCAACCGGATTCCCCAACGATTGCAAGGGTTTCGGACTCGCGCGCCTCGAAGCTGAGGGTTTCGTTGGCCTTCACCACTTTCTTGTTGGCCCCGCCGAATAGGGCTGAGGCGGCGACCTCGTAATATTTCTTGAGGTTGTCCATCTTGAGGACGACTTCACCGGGTTCGGGCTTCTCGGTTTGCGCCCCGATCTCAATCGGTGCGTTCCAGTCGATTTCCTCGATGCGCAGGCAGCGGGAGCCGTGGCGGTCATTGCCCCTGATCTTGTGCATCTTGATGTCGCCCTGATCGCACAAGCCCTCCTTGAAGTAGTCGCAGCGCGGGCCGAAGTTGCACCCCTGAGGGCGCTCGTGCGGCAGGGGGAAGTTGCCGGGGATGGCGACCAGCGGGCGCGAGTTTTTGTCGGCGCCCGGAAGCGGGATCGAGCGGAACAGCGCCTGCGTATAGGGGTGCTGCATGTCGTCGAAGACGTCTTCGATGGAGCCGGTCTCCACCGCCTCGCCGGAATACATCACGCAGATGCGGTCGCAGGTTTCCAAGACCAGCCCGAGGTTGTGCGAGATGAACAGCATCGACGTGCCGTATTTCTTGCCAAGGTCCTTGACCAGCTCGACCACGGCGGCCTCCACGGTCACATCCAAAGCGGTCGTCGGCTCGTCCAAAATCAGCAGAGAAGGCTTTGACATCAAGGCCATAGCGATCACGATGCGTTGTTGCTGGCCGCCGGACAACTGGTGGGGAAAGCTGTTGAGGATACGCTTGGGGTCAGGGAGTTTGACGTCGGTGACCACCTCCAACGCGCGCTCATAGGCCTCTTTTTCGGAGGTGCCGAAATGGATCATCGGCACTTCCATAAGCTGCTTGCCTATGCGCATGGCGGGGTTGAGAGACGCCATGGGTTCCTGATAGATCATGGCAATCTCGGAGCCGCGGATGTTGCGTAATTCCTCCGGACTCATCTGGCCAAGGTCTTGACCTTTGAACTTGATGGAACCGCCGACCACGCGGCCGTTGACGCCCAGATCCTGCATGACGCCGAGGGCTACGGTGGACTTGCCGCAACCGGACTCGCCGACAAGGCCCATGGCTTCGCCGGGTTGCACGATGCAAGAGAAATCCATCACGGCGGGTATCTCGCGAAGGCGGGTGAAGAAGGAAATCGACAATTGGTCGATTTCCAGAATCGGGCCGGAATAGGTCTCTGCGTCAGCCATTTTTGCGGCCTCCCTGAGTTGGTTTTTTCGGCACTGAAGGCCGGTCGGCAAAGCGTCGGCAAAGTGTCGGCTTTTTGTCGGGCATGATATCAGTCCTTCAGGGATTCTTCGCGCAGCCCGTCGGCCAGCAGGTTCAACCCCAGAACGAGGCTCATCAAGGCGATGGCAGGTACGATCGCGGGATGCGGATAGATGCTGAGCAAGCGTCGGCCTGCGTTGATCGTCGTGCCCCAGTCGGGGCTTTCCGACGACAACCCGAGACCAAAGAAGCCCAAGGTGCCCAGCAGGATGATGGTGTAGCCGATGCGCAGACAGAAATCGACGATCAGCGGGCCGCGTGCGTTGGGCAGGATTTCCCAGAGCATGATGTACCAAGGGCCTTCACCACGGGTTTGCCCTGCCGCCACGTAGTCACGGGTTTTGATGTCGAGGACCAAGCCACGTACAATCCGGAACACGGTGGGGGAGTTCACGAAGACCACCGAGACGAACACGATCAACACGCCGCCATCAATGGAGATCAGCCCGAGCGGGTCTGCATCCCACGCCATGCCAAGGTAGATGTACCCACCGATCAGGATGGTCAGCCCGACATAGAGGTTTCGTTTGGGCGGTTGGGTGAAGTAGCGCGAGTCGAACAGCACCACGAGGAACACCAGCGGGAACAAGAACAGGATCGAGGCGAGGATCGTTGGCACGCGCCAGATATACTCCGTTCCCGGTATAGCGATACCCGCGGCGCGAATTTCTGGTGTGACCAGCAGGAAGAACAGCAAGATCACGGGGAAGGCCAAAACGAGGTTCGCCATGAAGCTGATGATGGTGTCCAGCTTGCCGCCGAAATAGCCCGCCGGTAGCCCCAGCGTGATGCCGACCATGAAGGCAAACAATGTGGCCGCCGGTGCGATGACCAACACGACCTGAGAGCCTTTGACCATGCGCGAGAACACGTCACGCGCGAGGTTGTCGCCCCCAAGCAGGTAGTGGGTGTAGTCGCCCTCTGCCGCGCCACGCAGCGGCGTGCCGGGGAGCTTGTTCTTCATGCCGGAGACCTGACCCAGCGGATCATGGGTGATGATCAGGTCCATGGCCACGAAGATGGCGGTGAAGACCCAGAACATCACAATGGCGAAGCCGAACATGCCGATGGGGCTGTCGAAGAGTTTGCCATAGAGGCCCAGCTTGCGCTTGTAGGTGATCGACAGGAAGAAGGTCACGGCGAGTGCGATCCAGACGGGCAGGAAGCGAACGCCCAACTCGCCCAGAATTCCAGCGGTGCCGTAAGGGGTCACGATACCTGCCAGCAGGTAGATCATACCGAGCCCCAATGTGGCGACGGCGGTCGGTAGGATGAAACGCGCCAAGGATTCAGAATGCGGCGCACTCATGACAATTCCGCCAGAGGTGGTGCTGAACGCGGCTTGTACGTTCTCGTAAGCACTGACCAGCAAGTAACCGGCCACGGCGAGGATTAGTCCCAACACAGCAAGTGCGAAGAGAGGGTTCAAAAGGGTGCCTAGCGCACCAGTCCAAGTGAGCGGCTCCATTATGAAATCCTAATGCGTGGGTTGAGGAACACGTAGCCGATATCCGAAATCAGCTGCGTTACGAGAACGACGATCACCGCGACGACGGAGCCGCCGAGCAGAAGGTCGATATCGTTGTTCGAGGCCGCCTGAACCAGCATCCAGCCGAAGCCTTTGTAGTTGAACAAGGTCTCGGTGATGACGACGCCGGTCAGCAGGTACGGGAATTGCAGCATGATGACGGTAAACGGCGCGATCAAGGCGTTCCGCAAAGCGTGCTTGACGACGATATTGCCGAAGCTGACACCTTTGAGCCGCGCAGTGCGCACGTATTGCGCGGTCATGACCTCGGCCATGGAGGCGCGGGTCATGCGGGCGACATAGCCGACCCCGTAGAGCGCGATCGTCGCGACGGGCAGGGTGATATTGGCCCATGTGAAGTCCTCCATCGCGGAGGTGGCGGAGCCTTTGAACCATTTGAGGCCGAAGGCGGAGGAGGCGAACACGGCGATGAAGATCACACCGGAGACATATTCGGGCGTCGCAGACGAGGCGATGGAGAAGGTGGACAATGTTCGATCCATCCGACTGCCTTCGCGCATCCCTGCAAGGACGCCGATAATCAGGGCCGCGGGGATCATCACGGCGAAGGCCAACAGGGCGAGCCATCCGGTCAGCCCCAAGCGTTTCGCGATTATCGAACCTGCGTCATCCTTGAAGACCGACGAATAGCCCCATTCCCCCTGCAACACACCGCAATAGCGTGGTGCTGTCTCGGCGGTGTTGACGCCTTCGCGGATGCACTTGCCGGTGGTCACGCCCTCATCGTTGGTAGTGACATGGTTGGGCAACACACCCAGCCAGCGCCCGTATTTGACGGGCAGGGGGGCCATGTAGCCCTCTCGGGTCAGGTAGCTGACCACGGCCTCGTCGGACATGCGGAAGTTGCCTTGGGTTTTGGCGAGCTTTTCAAGGTTGGGGTAAAGATTCGTCATAAAGAACACGATGAAGGTCAGGCAAAAAGCCGTCAGCAGCATCACGCCTACACGTCGTAGGATGAACATTCCCATGTGATTGGGGTCCCTGTCTGTTTGGCCGCGACATGTGCGCCCTTCTGGGCGTCTGGAGCCAGGGCAGCCCTGGCAGCGCGGTTATTGAGGAAGAAAGGGCCGCACCCGAAGATGCGGCCCTGACCTGAATTGATTTACGCAGCGAAGCCGTATTTGTAGATTTGCGGCAGGTAAGCGATATGCATGTCGCCGCCGACGATACCCGGCTTGGAGTGGCGATAGAGCGACCGCCAGTATGGCTGGATGGTCACGCCTTCGTCCCGCATGATCGTCTGCAGTTTCGCCATTACCTCACGACGTTTGTCATCGTTGGCAATCGAGTTGGCTTCGGCCAAGGCCGCATCGAACTCTGCGTTCGAGAACGCAGCTTCGTTCCATGCTTCGCCGGAGCGGTATGCAAGGCCAAGGATCTGGACGCCAAGCGGGCGGTGGTTCCAGTTGGTCGACGAGAAGCCGTACTTGGTCCAGTCGTTCCAGAACGTGGTGCCCGGTATGATCGTCCGCTTGATGTTGAAGCCCGCATCACGCAGCTGAGCGCCAACGGCATCAGTTGTGTTCTTGCGCCAGTCATCGTCGATGGAGATCAGCTCGAACTCGTAATCGGCCATGCCGGCCTCGTCGAGAAGCGCCTTGGCAGCGGCTGGATCATACTCCATGCCCGGAACATCTGCATATTCCGGGTGCATCGGGCCAACATGCGTGTTGTCCGCGACAATGCCTTGTCCAGCGTAGCCCAGTTCGAGGCAAACACCGCGATCAACGGCCTTGGCGATGGCCTGACGGACGCGAACGTCTGCGTAAGGCTTCACGCCGTTGGCGTCTTCAGCAACTTGGTTAGGACGGATAACGATGGTTGCGGCAGAAGCCACTTCCGACTTTTCCCAACCCAGACCGTCCATGACGTCCACGAACTCGCCAACAGTTTCGTAGAACATGTCGACTTCTTCGGCTTCAGCCGCTGCAACCCAAGCCGCAGGGTCGGTGCCGTAGTCGATATATTCGATGCTGTCGAGATACGCGCCTTTGCCAGCGGAATAGCCCCACCAGTCAAAGCCTTCGTTGCGCACGATGACGGCTTTGACACCAACTTCCAGAGACTCTGGCTTGTAAGGGCCGGTGCCGATCGGGTTGGCCAACATATCTTCCGGCGTCCCCGTGGCCGAGCTGTGATACACAGCGGCAGGGTAGTCGGACATGCCTGCAATCAATGTGATGTCAGGTGCTGGCAAGCTCAGTTTGACCGTGTGGCTGTCCACAACCGTGATGCTTCCATCAACAGCTTTGTTGGTGTTGGCGTCGATCATGACGGAGAAGCGACCAGCCATCGAGTTGCCTTCGACGTCTTTGTCACACCATGCAGTAACCATACGTGCCACATCGTCTGCGGTGAAGTCGTCGCCATTGTTCCACTTGACGCCCTTGCGAACATTCAATGTGTACTCGGTCGCGTCGTCGTTGATCTCCCACGACTCCAGCAACATCGGCTCGAAGGAGCCGTCGGAGTTGTACTCAACCATATATTCCAGCCAACCGGCGGTGAAGTAGGCGATCTGTGTCCAGTCAAATGTGCGCGGATCTTTCAGTGCACGGACTTCCATCTGCATGCGCAATGTGCCGCCTTGCTGGGCGTGTGCCGCAGCTTTGGCAGGCGTGGCACCGATCATGCCGTATGCGGCTGTCGCGGTGACGCCCAGCATGGTTGCGCGTGTCATGAACTCGCGGCGGTCCATTTGGCCTGCCTTGTGTTCTTCGACATACATATCGACGGCCGGGTGAACCGGTCCGCCAGTAAAGGTTTGGTTTGTCATGATTGTCTCCCTGTAGACTTTGTCGTTTTTTGCAGCACGTTTGACCGAGCACGCCCGGTCCAGCTGGCTTATGGCTGAATGTTTTCGGCTTTTGCGTCTCCCCATCAACGCTCCGGCCCTCATAGCGCACCAATTTTCGGGTCGCGTCAACGGTTGGAACCGTCAGACTGGGGTAAAAAAACGACATTCGCAATGTCAAAAAGCGACATTTATGGAAGCTGAATTCAGTACGATCCGGCGAACGTATTGCAAAAGCGCGATATGTCGGGAGGTTTACCTTGTCTTGCGAAACGCAGAAGGGCTTTTTCCTGTATGTGCCTGAAAGGCCCGCGTGAAGTAGGCAGGGCTGGAAAAACCGAGCTTTTCGGCGATGTCTTGCACAGGGCGGTCGGTGTGAAGCAAGGCTTCGCATGCGGCCTGGATCACCCGTTCTTGCAGCAGCGTAGAGGCCGGCTTGCCGACGGCATTTTGCGTCAGGCGTGTGAGATGGGTCGGGGTGACCTGCAAGTCAGCGGCGAATTCGCCCAGCGATTTGCCGTCGCGATGGCCAATGCTGACCACGTGGCTGAATTTTTGCAGCACGCGTTCCGATTTCCCAAGCTCGCCCTGAGGCTGTCCGGTCAAGGCGCGGTCGATCCAAACGCCAAGCATCATGACATAGGCCATGACGGCGCGGCGCTGACCCGTGCGCAATTCACCCAACTCGCGCGACAGCGCGTCGATGAGCCCTGTGATCTCGCTTTGCATCTGCACGCTCGAGGCTTTCAGCAGGGCGGGCCTGCGCGGAAGTCCGGAGGTATCGTTGCGCGGAAGCGAGACGACCATGCCTTGCGGGCTTGCAAACATCTCGTAGCTGAACAGCGTATGGGGCGGGATGAAAATCGCGGTATTCGGCCCGATGCCACGCATCCGGCAATCCACCATGATGCGCCCCTGACCACGGGTGATCCAGAACAGGATCGGGTGGTCCAGAGATTGCGCTGCGTCAGTCCGCCATGCTTCAGACCGTTGATGGGTCGCAAGGGTCTCTACTTGAGGTAGAATTTGACGGGTCATAAAATGTCCTGCGAATGCTGTCGTGCCGGAACGTCGAATATAGACAAACTGAGTAGTAGTTTGCCCGCCTTCAAGCTGTCAAATATCGAATTAAGGCAATTCTGTGTCAAAAACGCAATTCATCGGCGGAAATCTGCGTCCAGTCTTTCATACGGGCACGGAACCATGTTCGTTGGCGCTTAGCATATTGACGCGAAGCGATAATCGCGCGGTCGCGGGCCTCTGACAGCGGAATTTCGCCATTTAGATGCGCCATAAGCTCAGGACCGCCGATGGCCTTGGCGGAGGGGCGCTGGATATCCCAATCGGATTGCAGCGCCCGCACCTCGTCCAGCGCGCCCTTTTGCAGCATTTGATCAAACCGGCGGATGATCCGGTCGTCGAGCCACGGGACGGGGGCATTCAGCACAATCGCGGTGCAATCTTCGCGGCGCAGGGTGGGCGGCGGTGTTTCGGACTGCCACGCGCTGATCGAGCGACCGGTGGCTTTTAGAACCTCCCACGCGCGTTGCACGCGTGCGCGGTTCAGCACGTCGATGCGTCCGGTAGTCTCGGGGTCCAGATCCTGAAGCATGTCTTCGCGGGTCAGCTGCTCGGCCGCAGCGCGTATGGTACTGGGGATAGCCGGGATATCGGCCAAGCCTTGGGTGAGGGCCGTAAAGTTCAAACCGGTCCCCCCGACGATGATCGGACGGGATGGCTTGGCGAGTTCCGTCGTTACATCGCGAAGCCAATGCCCTGTCGAATAGGTCTCGCGGTAGGGCACGTGCCCGTAAAGCCTGTGGTCTGCCTGCGCCAACTCGGCGGCATCGGGGCGGGCCGACAAAAGCTGCCAGCAATCGAAGACCTGCAACGCATCGGCGTTAATGATCGTGCCACCCAGCGTGGTCGCAATCTGCAAGGCCAGCGCGGACTTGCCGGAGGCAGTTGGTCCGGCGATCAAAACCGGCTGTTCGGCTCCGATATGTTCAAGCAGAGGCAACATCGCGCGGTGGGATTCCAGTTATTAACAGTTTGTCGCGGGTGGACGGCGCTTGGCCGTTGAAACTTTCCGCGTTTTCCGACAGTTTGCCACCAATTTGCAACTGCTCAAATCGCACTCCCAGAAAGGCTGCCCGCCATGACCGATGCCTCCAAGACGACCTACAAACGCGTTATGTTGAAAATCTCCGGCGAGGCATTGATGGGGGATCAGGGATTCGGCCTTCATCCGCCAACGGTGGAACGGATCGCTCGCGAAGTGCAATCGGTCCACGAAATGGGCGTGGAAATCTGCATGGTCATTGGCGGCGGCAACATCTTTCGCGGGCTTCAGGGCTCCGCGCAGGGGATGGAGCGGACGACGGCGGACTACATGGGCATGCTGGCCACGGTGATGAACGCGCTGGCGATGCAGGGAGCACTGGAGAGCCTTGGCATCCACACACGGGTGATTTCGGCGATTACCATGAACGAGGTGGCCGAGCCCTATATCCGCCGCCGCGCAGTGCGGCACTTGGAGAAGAAGCGGGTGTGCATCTTTGCCGCCGGAACGGGGAACCCGTATTTTACCACCGACACCGCCGCGACATTGCGGGCAAACGAAATGTCCTGCGAGGCGATCTTCAAGGGCACCAAGGTTGATGGCGTCTATGACAAGGACCCCGCCAAGCACGACGACGCGGTGCGCTATGACAAGGTCAGCTTTGATGACGTCCTGCAAAAGCGCCTTGGCGTCATGGATGCCTCCGCCATTGCACTGGCCCGTGACAACGACCTGCCGATCATCGTGTTCTCGCTGGACGAGCCGGGCGGGTTCAAGGGCATTCTGGCGGGCGAGGGGACTTACACGATTGTGAAGGACTCCTGACGCAGGTTCCGGGCCAAAGGCTCTTGGCGCGGGGTTCGGTTGGCCAGATGGCGGGCGATTAACCTGCGCGCACGCGGGCCTTCAAGCACCGTTCGGGCAGGGCGCATCGGGTCTGGAGGCAGGCCCGACGCGGCCAAAATTCTACGGGTTTGCGCGCCCGTAAGCAGGCTTTCAACCGCAGCGCCATTCGCTAGTATAATTTCATGGCGATCAAACAGAAGATGCGTGTAGCTGACCGGCAGGAATGGCAATTGCTGCGTGATCCCGTCCAAGCCGATCAGATGCTTTGCGGCAATTAGCACGTCGCTGTCGCCCAGCATGTTTTTTGCCACGCGGGTGGTGAGCAGAACGCGGTGTTGCGGCGAGACAAACAACGTCCGGCGCGGGATGCCCTGGCACAGAGCGCCTTTGGCAATCCGCACTGGCGCATTATGGTCTGGGCGTAAGAGCGCGCGTCGCATGATATTGCGCACCGGTTGAAACCCGCGGTCTAGCGTCCATATTTTGTCCTCGGGCTGGATATTCTCGACGCGAACGGGGCCTTGCGCGCCATGTATAGCCGTCCCTGCGGCAAAGCATACAACGCTGGTGCCGGACACGCCTTGCTCTGAATAATAGCTTCCATAATTGCTGGCCTTGAGCGATGTCAGTTCAACTGACTGGATAGCTTTGGCGTCAAGGTCGGTCCGGTTATACAGATCGGCCACAAAGACGTCGCCTGCTTGTGTTTGGATGACAACCAGTTCGATGACCATTTGTGTGCCATCCCCAAGGGTGACGATGGCATTATATTCAGACGTGCTGTCGACCCATTGCGTGGTCGTCCCGTTTCCGACGTCGTAACCTACGTAATCATTTGGGTTGCCCGCCTCGTCGTCATTGATCAAGCCATCGTTGTTCCCATCCACTTGGGTCAGGGTCGTAATGACCAGATCGTCATGGACACCAAGGACAAGGTTGGGGTTCTCGGTATCCCAATCGCCTTCATTGGTATCCATGTCGGCAAAATTGCCGATATATATGAAATCCGACGTGGTTGTCGTCATGGCATGTTTGCACCCTTCCTTGAGGGTGTGAGTCTGCGGCCCGAACCTTAATGTGGCATGACATACCAAAACATAATGCGCGACAACTGATGAAAATTGTTGTCAATTGAAGGCTCCGTCGGGGTCTGGTCTTGGCGCGAGGCATCGTCTACACAAGCAGACAAAGCAAACTCAAAGACGAGACCGATTATGTCCGAAGATTTCATGCTAGACACCGACGATATTCAGCGCCGCATGGATGGCGCCATGGCCAGCTTGCGCACCGAGTTCGGCTCGCTGCGCACAGGCCGGGCCTCCGGCTCAATGCTGGAACCGGTGATGGTCGATGCCTACGGCTCCATGACCCCGATCAACCAAGTGGGCACGGTGAACGTGCCGGAGCCGCGGATGGTGACGATCAACGTGTGGGACAAAGGGCTCGTCGGAAAAGTGGAAAAAGCCATTCGGGAGAGTGGCTTAGGGATCAATCCTCAACTAAACGGCACGATCATTATGCTGCCGATCCCCGAATTGAACGAAGAGCGCCGTCGCGAATTGACGAAAGTGGCGGGGCAATATGCCGAGCATGCCCGTGTGGCGATCCGCAACATTCGCCGCGATGCGATGGACCAGATCAAAAAGGCCAAGGCTGACGGAATGGGCGAGGATGACCAGAAATTCTGGGAGTCCGCGGTTCAGGACATGATCGACGCGCAGATCAAGCTGGTGGATCAGGCGCTTGAGAACAAGCAAGAAGAGATCATGCAGGTTTAGATGTGAAATTTCCCGCAACGGATCGACTGACACGTGCGGGCTTTTTTGATAAAGAAGATTAACGAATAATAAATTGAGGTAACGAAATGAGCGCTGTGGATATCAATCCGAATGGGCCCAAACATGTTGCCATCATTATGGATGGCAACGGCAGATGGGCGACGCAGCGCAACCGGCCCCGACTGTTCGGCCACCAAGCGGGTGCGAAACGCGTGCGTCAGGCAGTGGAGACCTGCCCAGAACTGGGCGTCAAGTATCTGACAATGTTCGCATTTTCGACCGAAAACTGGAAGCGCACCCAATCCGAAGTGTCGGGTTTGATGGCGCTGTTCCGGCGTTATATCCAGCGCGAGGCCAATTATCTGCACCGCCTCGGCACCCGCGTGCGATTCATCGGGGACCGCGAAAAGCTGGACAAGAAGCTTCAGGCGTTGATGGATTACCTCGAAAAACTGACCGAAAAGAACGACACGACGCACCTGACGATTGCGCTGAACTACGGCGCGCGGGACGAGGTGACCCGTGCCACGCAGCGTTTGGCTGTGGAGATCGCGGAAAAGCGCCTATTGCCAGAGCAGGTTAATTCCGAGGTGCTGGCTTCCTTCCTTGATACCTATGTTTTGCCGGATCCTGATCTGGTGATCCGCACCTCCGGCGAGGCACGGATTTCCAACTTTCTGCTATGGCAATCGGCCTATGCCGAGTATGAATTTATCGACACGCACTGGCCGGATTTCACGCCGGAGGTGTTCACCAGCGTCGTGGCCCGCTATGGCAGTCGTGACCGTCGCTTTGGCGCAGTGAAGGCTTGAAGGCCGTTCGCCTGCAATTCTAGGGAGGCGACATGAGCGCATCATCTGAAAAATTTTCTGATCTGGCGGCCCGCATGAGTTCGGCCGCTGTCATGGCCGTTGTCGGGATCGGTGCCGTCTGGGCAGGTGGCTTCTGGTTTATGGCGCTGCTGACACTCGTGTGCGGGGCATTGGTTTGGGAACTGGTCCGCATGCTGGGGGCAGGGCAAAACCGCGCCTTGACCATGGGGGCGCTGGCGGCCGGATCGTTCCTGGCGGTGAGTTTGCTGCCACCGGGCCTTGGACTGCCGTTCATTCTGGTCCCTGCAATGGCAGGCATCGCGTTGCTGTCCAGTAACCGGACGCTCTACATGGTGTTTGCTGCGTTGATTGTGATTTCGTGCTACGGGCTTGCGATCCTCCGCGTTGATTTCGGCTTTGTCTGGATGCTTTGGCTGGCCTTGGTGGTCATCGCCACCGACGTGCTGGGCTATTTCGCGGGGCGGATATTCGGCGGCCCGAAGTTCTGGCCGCGTGTCAGCCCCAAAAAAACATGGTCCGGCACCGTAGCGGGCTGGGTTGCGGCAGCGCTGGTAGGCGCGGCATTTATGACAGTCCCCGGGGTGGGGCTTGAGATATTGGGCATATCTGTTGCTATCTCCATGGCGTCGCAGATGGGAGACATCGCCGAAAGCGCCGTAAAGCGGAAGATGGGCGTGAAAGATTCGTCGAACCTGATCCCCGGTCATGGCGGCGTGTTCGACCGCTTTGACGGAATGCTGGGCGCGTCGGTATTCTTGCTGCTGATCGAGCAAGTCGTTGATTTTCCACCGGCATTGATTGGCTGATGCGCAAAGTCACGATCTTTGGCTCCACCGGCTCGATCGGGGAAAACACGGTCGATCTGATCGCGCGTGCACCTGAGTTGTATGATGTAGTGGCATTGACGGGCGGGCGGAATGTGGCGCGTTTGGCAGAGCAGGCGATTTCGCTCAACGCCGATCTTGCCGTGACGGCGTTTGACGACTGCTATGACGATCTGAAGGCCGCTCTTTCCGGAACAGGGATCGAAGTTGCCGCAGGTGAAGCTGCCGTGGCTGAGGCGGCGGACCGGAAGGCGGACTGGTTCATGTCGGCCATCGTCGGGGCCGCCGGTCTGGTGCCGGGGCTTCGCGCCTTGCGTCATGGCACGATTCTGGCTTTGGCCAATAAGGAATCCCTTGTCACAGCGGGGCCATATCTGATGGCCGAGGCGCGGAAACACGGGGCGACCATTCTGCCCGTGGACAGCGAACACTCCGCCGTTTTTCAAGCCCTTGTCGGGGAGGATATGAAAGCGGTCGAGCGCATCATCATCACGGCCTCCGGTGGTGCATTTCGCGATTGGCCCCTCCAAGCGTTGGAGAAGGCGACCTTGGCGGAAGCCTCCGCGCATCCGAACTGGGATATGGGGCAGCGTATCACCATCGACAGCGCGTCGATGTTTAACAAAGCGATGGAACTTATTGAGACAAAAGAGTTCTTTGGTGTCGATACGGACAAGATCGAGGCCGTCGTGCATCCTGAAAGTCTGATCCATGCGCTGGTTGGTTTCAAAGACGGGGCGCTGATGGCGCATCTTGGACCGCCCGATATGCGCCATGCCATCGGTTATGCGCTGCACTGGCCGGATCGCGGGCATGTCCCTGTCGCACGGTTAGATCTGGCGCAGATCGGAAGCCTGAATTTCAGACCCGCCGAAGAAGACAGATATCCCGCGCTGCGCATTGCGCGCGATGTGATGCAAACGGGCGGGCTGTCCGGGGCTGCCTTCAACGCGTCCAAAGAGGCCGCATTGGACGCGTTTATTGCGGGCCAGATCGGATTTCAGGATATGGCGCGGCTTGTTGACAAAGTTTTGAACCGTTTGCAGCAGCGTAATGGTCTTAGTTGCGACATACTCACCCTTGATAAGGTGCTTGCCACAGACCATTTGGCACGCAAGACCACACAAGACATGATGCAAGACGCAACGGTGCGCTAGACACCGGATAACGAGACGCGAAAGGGCGGTTTATGGATATTTTGGGGATGCTTCCCTCGTTTGGCGGCTTTTTCGGCGCGTTGGTCGCCTTTGTCGTGGCGCTGAGCGTGATCGTGGCGATTCACGAATACGGCCACTACATCGTGGGCCGCTGGTGCGGCATTCATGCAGAAGTGTTCTCGTTGGGTTTTGGTCCAGTGCTGTTTTCGGGCGTCGACAAACGCGGCACCCGTTGGCAGGTCGCGGCGTTGCCGTTTGGCGGATATGTCAAATTTCTGGGAGATTCCGACGCGGCATCCGGCAAGGATGGCGAAGCGATTACCGGTCTGAGCGAGACCGAGCGGAAACGTACCATGCACGGGGCCGACCTGTGGCGACGTGCGGCGACCGTGGCTGCGGGCCCTGTCTTCAACTTTATTCTGTCCATTCTGGTGTTTGCAGGCATATTCCTGTTTTCAGGCACGACTACGGATGAAGCCGTCATCGGCAAACTCAAACCGCTGCCCGGTGAGATCGAGCTGTTCCAAGAAGGTGACCGAATCTTACGTATCGGCGACGCCGAAATCACGGATTTGGAAGGCTTCTACCTTGCGGCCCGTGACGCAGCACCGGCGCCGACGGTTTCCTATGAAGTCGAGCGCGACGGGCAAGTAGTAAGCTTTGACAGCGTATTCCCGTTCCCGCCGGTCATTGACCAGTTGCAGCCGAAATCGGCCGCGATGGACGGTGGTCTGGAAGTGGGCGATGTCATCCAATCAGTTAACGGCACTCCCGTTTTCGCATTGAGCGAAGTGCAAGTTGCGGCCCAAAGCAACGAAGACAAGCCATTGGAGTTACTGGTTTGGCGCAATGGGGAAGTGCTGGAGAAAACACTGACACCGCGCCAACGTGATTTGCCCACGGCTGACGGATTCGAGACGCGTTGGCTGATCGGCTTCTCGGGCGGTGCATTCTTCGAGCCGACCCGACAAACGCTTGGGGCAGGGGACGCGCTCTGGGGTGGTGTACGCCAGACGTGGTTCATCGCGCAATCGAGCCTGTCGGGCATGTGGCATATGATTACGGGGGCGATAAGTTCGTGTAATATCCAAGGCCCGATTGGCATCGCACAAACCTCCGGTGATATGGCCTCGCAGGGTGCGGCCGAGTTCATCTGGTTTATCGCGGTTTTGTCCACCGCGGTCGGATTGCTTAACCTTTTCCCAATACCTGTGCTGGATGGTGGGCATCTGGTGTTTCACGCCTATGAGGCCGTTGTCGGGCGTCCGCCAAGCGACAAAGCGCTGAACGCGATGATGATGGGCGGGCTGGTTTTGCTGCTGTCTTTGATGGTGTTTGCCTTAACAAATGACTTCTTTTGCGCGTGAAGCTGCCGTATTTGCGCCACATTTGAAGATCAAAAAGGGTCCGTATTCGTGAGGGAACGGACCCATGCAACACATTCAAAGCAGCTATCAAGGCCTGAGCCTTTTGATCAGCCTCAATTGGGACCGCCTGCTATGGCCGGTTGCCATCGTCGCAGCACTTGCAACAGCGGGACTGCTCGCCGGACTTTGATCCGCTGAAATATCTGTAACAAACCGAGATAAAAGACGCCTGTTTTCAGCGCGTCTTTTTTGGGCTTCGTTTTGACAAGTGTGCAGACTCGGGCTAGACCGAACACACAATATAGAGTGTCAGAGCGGGACCCAAACACATGAAGATCGCAAAAGCGACGCAGAACGCACGTCAATTCATTCAAATTCAGTGCGTTAGGGCTGCTCTGTCCGGGCTCGCCATTGCCGCTGTCAGCAGCGCGGTGCCTTTGACGCCAGCATTTGCACAGAGTTTTCCGATTTCCTCGATTCAGATCGACGGCAATCAGCGCATCGAAGATGCAACGATTCTGAGCTACTTGCGTTTGGAACGCGGCAAAAGCGCCACTGCGGGCCAGCTCAATGATGCGATCCAGCGTCTGCAACGGTCCGGACTGTTCGAAACAGTGGATGTGGTTCCGGTCGGGAACCGCTTGGTCGTGACGGTTTCTGAATATCCGACAATCAACCGCGTGAACATTGAAGGCAACAAGCGTCTCAAGGACGCAGACCTCATGCCGCTGCTGAAATCCCAGTCGCGCAGGGTCTATAGCCCAGCCACGGCAGAGGCCGATGCCGCGTTGCTGGCCGAAGGCTATAGCCAGGCCGGGCGTATTGCTGCGACAGTGACGCCGCGGATTATTCCGCGCTCCAACAACCGTGTCGATCTGGTGTTCGAAGTCGCCGAAGGGGACGTCGTTGAGGTCGAGCGTATCAGCTTTATCGGCAACCGCGCGTATTCGGACCGCCGCTTGCGTCGGGTGATCGAATCCAAGCAGGCAGGTTTTCTGCGCTCGATCATCCAGTCGGACACGTTTGTGGGGGATCGCATCGCGTTTGACCGCCAGCTGCTTCGGGATTTCTACCTGTCGCGCGGCTATGTGGATTTTCAGGTTCTATCCTCAACGCCGGAGCTGACGCGCCAGCGTGACGGGTATTTCGTGAGCTTCAAGGTCAGGGAAGGCCAGCAATTCAAAGTCGGGCGGGTGACCACCTATTCCGATTTGCCAGAAATTGACGCCGACGAATATCACAAGGTCGCCCGTCTGAAAGACGGCGAGGTGTACTCTCCGGCAAAAATTGAAAACACGATCACCCGCATGGAGCGTCTTGCGCTGCGGCAGGGGCTGAACTTCGTCCGCGTCGAGCCGCGTATCACCCGCAATGATGCCGACGTCACTCTGGATGTAGAATTCGCGCTGATCCGCGGATCGCGGGTTTTCGTCGAGCGTATCGACATCGAGGGCAACGCGACGACGTTGGACCGCGTTGTCCGCCGTCAGTTCAAAACGGTTGAGGGCGACCCCTTCAACCCACGCGAGATCCGCGATGCAGCTGAACGCATTCGCGCCTTGGGATATTTCTCGACGGCGGATGTGAACACACGTCAAGGCAGCGGGCCGGAGCAGGTTGTCGTTGACGTTGATGTCGAAGAAACCACGACAGGGTCGTTGGGTTTCGGGGTCAGCTACGGTGCCGATGCGGGCGCGTCGTTGAGCGTGAACTTCAAAGAGAGAAACTTCCTCGGACGCGGACAAACCCTTTCGTTCTCGTTCGATACCGGGTCTGACAACAAGAATACGTCGATAGACTTTATCGAGCCTGCATTCTTAGGGCGCGATCTATCACTTGGTCTGAACGCCTATTACCGCACCACGGATAGCCAATACGCGGATTACGATACGCAAAATGTCGGGTTTGAGCCCAGCATCGAATTCCCCGTTTCCGAAAACGGTCGTTTGCGTCTGAGCTACCGGATTTCGAAGGACTCGATTAAAAACGTCAACGCCACGACCTCTAACATCATTCGTCGTGACGAAGGCTCTGCGTTCACATCTGCACTTGGTGTTCTTTATTCCTACGACACGCGTCGCACGGGGCTGAACCCGAATGGCGGGGTTTTGTTGCGGTTCGGGCAACAAATCGCTGGCGTTGGTGGCGGTTTGAAGTACCTGCAAACCACCGGTTTGGTTTCTGCGGAAACCAAGGTTGCCCGCGAGGAAGTAACGCTGCGTGCGCAGTTCGAGTTCGGGGCCAATACGCGCCTGACTGGCAACAGCCGCATCACTGAGCGATTTTTCCTCGGGTCCAGCAAATTGCGTGGGTTTGATGGGGCAGGTGTAGGACCTCGGGACCTTACGAGTGCCAATCAGGATGCACTGGGTGGGAATTACTTCGCAGTCGCGCGCTTGGAAGCCGATTTCCCGCTGGGCTTGCCGGAAGAGTACGGCATCCGCGGCGGCGTGTTCTTTGACGTCGGCTCGCTTTGGGGGCTGGATGACACCAACACCGGAACGAATGCCGTTCCCGGGGCGGCTGTCGACGATGGTTTCAAAATCCGCTCGGTCATTGGTGTATCCTTGCTTTGGGATACACAGATTGGGCCGCTGCGCTTTAACTTCTCCAAGGCGTTGGTCAAGGAAGACTACGACAAAGAGCGGTCGTTCGATCTAACTGTCTCCACGAAGTTCTGATTATGGCCCTGCGGCGTGCACTAAGCGCGTGTGTGGTGGCGCTTTGCGCTGCCACCCCGATTGCGGCGCAGGGCATTCAGCCTAGTCCGGTCCTCACCCTCGATCAGGACCGCGTCTATGCGGCGTCGGCCTTTGGACAACGTGTGCAGGAGGACCTGCAAAAGCAGTCCACCGATCTGTCGCAGGAGAACCGCAAGATCGAGGCTGCGCTGGAAGAAGAAGAGCGTCGTTTAACGGTCGAGCGCGAAGGGATGTCTGCCGAAGAATTCCAGAAGCTGGCGACTGATTTCGACGAACGTGTCACCGGTATCCGCCGTGCTCAGGCTGCAAAAACCGAGAGCATCCGGCGACAAGCCGAGGCTGAACGCGTCCGCTTTTTCGAGGCGGCGTTTCCGGTCTTGTTGGAACTGGTCGAGGAAACAGGCGCGGTTGCAATTCTCAACAACACAGCGGTTATATTTTCGGTGCGCCAGATCGACATCACGGATGCTGCTATCGAGCGGATCGACGCGGCAATCGGCGCATCACCAAGACCGGTTGACCCAGGTCCACTGCCATTGCCGCGCCCAAATCCTGAAGGCGCAGAAACGACTGACGACACTGACAATAGCTCCACAGATAACTAACCTACCAAACTTGTGCCGCGCGTAGGCTGGTGCTACCCAAATGAGCTAAAGGCCAAAGGATATATCCATGACCACCACCACTGCCGATATTGACTTGATCCAGCGGATCATCCCGCACCGGTACCCGTTCTTGCTGGTTGATAAGGTCGTGGATATCAAAGCGGGCGAAAGTGCGCGTGGCATCAAAAACGTGACGTTTAACGAACCACATTTCCAAGGCCACTTTCCGGGGGCTCCGATCATGCCGGGGGTCACGATTATTGAAGCCATGGCGCAAACCGCCGCGGTGATGGTCGGTGTGACCATGGACATGGCCGACAAGGACCTGCTGGTTTATTTTATGGCCATCGACGGCTGCAAATTCCGCCGCAAGGTCGTTCCGGGGGACGTTCTGCACCTTGATGTGCAGGTCACGCGCGGCAAGGCCGGCGCGAAGGTGTGGAAGTTCAAAGGTGTCGCAACGGTCGAAGGCGAAATGGCAGCCGAGGCCGAATTCACCGCAATGATGGACCTGCCGAAGTGAGTGCGACAGTCCATCCTTCGGCGTTCGTAGAAGACGGCGCGCAGCTTGCCGACGGGGTGATCGTCGGCCCGTTTTGCACGGTGGGGGCGAATGTCTCGCTCGCGTCGGGTGTCGAGCTGAAAAGCCATGTTGTCGTGACCGGCAAAACCTCGATCGGGGAGGGGACGGTTGTTTTTCCCTTCGCCGTGATCGGTGAAATCCCGCAGGATTTGAAATTTGACGGTGAAGAAACCCGTCTGGAGATTGGCGCCCGCAACCGCATTCGTGAAGGCGTGACGATGAATACCGGAACGTCCGGCGGGGGCGGGCTGACCAAGGTTGGCGACGATTGCCTGTTTATGACCGGTGCGCATGTCGGCCACGATGCCATCGTTGGCAATGGTGTGATCATGGCCAACCAAGCCGCATTGGCGGGGCATTGCATCATCGAAGACAAGGTGATCATTGGCGGCCTTGCGGGCATCCACCAGTTCGTGCGCATCGGGCGCGGCGCAATTATCGGCGCGGTCACCATGGTGACCAATGACGTCATTCCATACGGCCTTGTGCAAGCCCCGCGTGGCGAGTTGGACGGGTTGAATTACGTCGGACTGAAACGCGCGGGCGTCTCACGGGCGGACATCACCGCCCTTCGCGCGGCCTATCAAATGCTGCGTCAGGGTGATGGCGCATTTCAGGACCGCGCCCGCAGACTGGCCGAAGAAACGGACAGCGAATATGTGCGCGAGGTTGTCGACTTCATTCTGGGCGACAGCGGCCGGTCGTTCCTCGCGCCGCGCTGATGCTGGCACTGGTTGTAGGTGAGGGCCAGTTGCCGGAGCTTCTGTTGGAGCATCTGGCAGACACAAACACGCCCTATCATCTGTGCCAAATGGAATGGCAAGGCTCTGACGCGCGCGGAGACCAACCGGTCCGCAAATTTCGTATCGAAACCTTGGGCAGCTTTATCGCTTGGTTGAAAGACCAAGGCGTGGACCGCATTTGTTTTGCGGGCCGCGTTGACCGTCCTCCGCTTGACCCCTCAAAGATCGACCCCGAAACCATGCCCCTTGTGCCGCGCATGATGCAGGCGTTGCAGGTGGGGGATGACGCCGCCCTCAGGTTGGTCTTGGGCTTCTTCGAGGAAGCAGGAATTCGCCCTGTCGGCGCCCACGAGATACAGCCCGACATTTTGCCGCCCGCCGGATATCTGGGCAGTCATCGCCCGTCAGAGCAACACGCGCGGGACGCAGACCGCGGCATCGAGGTGATCGCCGCAATGGCCGCCGCCGATGTCGGGCAAGCGTGTATTGTGCATGAGCGGCAACCCTTGGTGATCGAGGCCCAACCCGGCACGGATTTCATGATGCAGAGCCTGTTGCATGAGCGGGCTAATCTGCCATGGGGCAAAGCCCCGCTTGGCGTATTCAAAAGCCCGCGCGCGAAAGGCCTGCCACCCAAGGGCGGTGTGTTGATCAAGGCGGCGAAGCCCGGACAGGAACTGCGCATCGACATGCCGACCATCGGTCCGGATACCATCCTGCGTGCCGTTCAGGTCGGGCTGGACGGAATTGTGGTGGAGGCCGGACGTGTCATCGTGTTACAGTCCGCTCTTTGCACCAAACTGGCCGAAAAGCACGGCCTGTTCATCTGGGTGCGCGAGTGAAGGTCTACCTCATCGCGGGCGAGCCGTCGGGTGACAAGCTTGGTGGGGCCTTGATGGAGGGCCTGAAGCAGCTGAACCCGAATGTGCGGTTTCAAGGGGTCGGCGGCCCGTTGATGGAGGCGCAAGGCATGACCTCGCTATTTCCCATGGACGAATTGTCGGTCATGGGGCTGGCAGAGGTTTTGCCCAAATTGCGAGGCCTGTTCAAACGCCGTGATGAGACGGTTGAGGATATTATCGGATCCGGCGCGGATGTGGTTGTGACGATCGACAGTCCCGATTTTTGCCTGCGGGTCTTGCGAAAGCTGCGCGAACTGTCCGCGGTTCCCACGGTTCACTACGTGGCACCTTCGGTTTGGGCTTGGCGCCCGAAACGCACGGAGCGGATGATCGGGATTGTCGATCATGTGATGGCGCTTCTTCCGTTCGAGCCACCCTATATGGAAGGGGCAGGGCTGCCTTGCGACTTCGTGGGCCACCCTGTCGTGGCGGAACCTCTGGCTGAGGCATCGGATGCGTCGGCCTTCCGCGCCATCCATGGCCTGAACGATGCGCCGGTTATACTTACCTTGCCCGGATCTCGGCGGGGCGAGGTGTCGCGACTTGCGGGTATTTTCGGTGAAAGCCTGCACAAGCTTGCCGCTCAACGCCCTGACATCCGTGTGGTTGTTCCGGCTGCGGCTCCGGTTGCGGGATTGGTCTATGAGCAGACCCGTGGCTGGCCGGGGCAGCCGGTTATCCTTGATCCGCGCGGCATGAACCCCGACGAGGCGATTGCTGAAAAACGCGCGGCCTTTGCTGCGGCCGACGTGGCATTGGCGGCCTCCGGAACGGTATCTTTGGAGCTTGCGGCGAACACCGTGCCAATGGTGATCGCCTATGACATGAACTGGTTTTCACGCAAACTGATCCGCGCGATGTTGCAGATTGATACGGTAACTCTGGTCAATCTGGTGTCCGAGACCCGCACCGTGCCAGAGTTTCTGGGGGATGCGTGCAAGCCCGTTGATATTGCACGGGCGCTGGAACAGGTTCTTAAACCCGGCCCAGAGCGGTCAGCCCAAGCTGCGGCGGCAGAGATCACGATGGAGCGGCTTGGGAGAGGTGACGAGCCTCCGGGGTTGCGGGCGGCCAAGGTGGTCGCGCGGGTCGCCGGGTTTGAAGATCAGGTGTAACCCCGGGTCAACCGGTAAAGTCAGCCAATTGTCCGTTTGTCAGGGTTATCAAATCAGAAGGCGCGAGCGAGAAGATATGTCTTGGCGTTCCAGCGGCGGCCCAGATCAACTCGAATTCCGTCAAGCGCGGGTCGATGAATGTTCGGATGGAATTGAGATGCCCGACTGGTGACACCCCGCCAATGGCAAATCCGGTCTGGGTGCGGATGAGGTCCGCATCTGCCTTTCCCAAAACCTCTCCCGCGACGGTGCTGGCCTTGGCTGCATCCACCTGATTACCGCCGGCGGTGATGAAAAGCACAGCCAGATTGCTGTCTTCACCTTTGAAAATAATGGACTTCGCGATTTGATCCACCACACAGCCAGCTTGTGCGGCGGCTTGTTCTGCGGTGCGGGTTTGATCCGAGGTTTCTACGATCTGCGCGTCGATCCCCGCATCGGCGAGGGCCTTGGTCACGCGTTTTAGGCTTTTGCTCATGAGGTGCGACCTTACGCATAGCGGGCATTGCTGCAAGCGCTTGTTGACGGCAGACGCTGGGCCTTTCATCGTGGGTATATGGCATTTCATGATCGCATCACCCGACACCCGCTTCCTCATAACACCGAACGGTGTACCGACGCGCGTCGCCTGTTTAGCGAGCTACCGGAGGCGTTGGTCACGCTTCTGGAAACCACGGCAGGGTGCAGCCCGTATCTGGCGGGGCTGATGGAGCGCGAAGCGGACTGGATTGCCCAGCTCGCAACCTGTGAGGCGGAAGATCTGCGCGACGGGGTTTGGCAGGATATCGAGCAGAGCGAAGGGGATATAAAAGTCGTTTTCCGGCAGGCCAAACGCCGGATTGCATTGCTGGCAGCGGTTGCCGACATTGGCGGTGTCTGGCCGCTTGAGATGGTGACCTATGCCCTCACGGAGCTGGCAGATCGGTGTTTGCAGCGTGGCTTGACCGAGTTGACCGCCGCGCAAATCGCACGCGGAAATCTGCCCGGCCAAACCGAAGCCGATGCGAAAATCGGGGCGGGCATGTGTATTCTGGCGATGGGAAAGATGGGGGCCTACGAGCTTAACTATTCGTCCGACATCGACATGATCTGTCTGTTTGACGAAACCCGTTTCCAGCCTGACGACTACCTTGAGGCGCGGACGACGTTCATAAAAATCACCCGCGCCTTGATGAGCCTGATGTCGGATGTCACGGCAGACGGGTACGTGTTCCGCTCGGACTTGCGACTTCGTCCCGATGCGTCGGTGACGCCTGTTTGTATCGCGATGGAAACAGCGGAGCGGTATTACGAGAGCGTTGGCCGGACATGGGAGCGCGCGGCATTCATCAAAGCGCGGCCTTGTGCGGGTGATCTGGAGGCGGGGGAGCGGTTCCTTGAACGCCTGAGCCCGTTCATCTGGCGTAAACATCTGGATTTCGCTGCCATCGAGGATGCCCATGACATGCGGCTTAAAATCCGCAGCCATAAAGGTCTAGGCGGGCAAATGCAGCTTGATGGGCACAACATGAAACTAGGGGCCGGGGGCATTCGCGAGATCGAGTTTTTCACGCAAACCCGTCAACTTATCGCGGGGGGGCGCGACCCACATCTTCGGGTACGCGGCACGCGGGAGGGATTGGATCAACTGGTCGAAGCGGGCTGGGTGCCCAAAGACGCCTCGGACCGATTACAAGCTGCTTATGTTGCGCATCGCGAGGTGGAACACCGCTTGCAAATGATTGGTGACAGCCAAACCCATGAATTGCCCAAGAACGAAGAAGGGTTCCAGCGGTTGTCGCGCTTCATGGGGGAAGAAGACGTTATGAAATTTCGCGCGGGCTTGCTTGCGCGGCTTGAAGAGGTTGCAGATGTCACCGACAGCTTTTTCGCACCCGATGACGCCGAAGAAGCACCGGAGACTGAAGGGTTGGAACCGCCCAGCACATATCTGGAGCAATGGCGCAGCTTGCCTGCCTTGCGCTCGGAGCGCTCGGTCTCGCTGTTCAAACGGGTGTTCCCGACCATCCTCCGACAGATGGGACAGGCGACACGCCCCACCGAGGCTATGGCCGAATTCGAACGCTTCCTGTCAGGTTTGCCCGCAGGTGTTCAGGTCTTTTCGCTATTTGATTCTAACCCGCAACTCACCAAACTGATCGTGGATATCTGTGCTACGTCTCCTGCGCTGGCGACCTATCTGTCACAGAACGCAGGCGTGCTCGACGCGGTGATCGGGGGGGATTTTTTCGCTGAATGGCCCGATGTGGAGAGTCTCACGGAACACCTGATCGAAAAGATGCAGGAGATCGGGGATTACGAAGGGCAGTTGGATGCCGCGCGGCGCTGGCAGAAGGAATGGCATTTCCGCGTTGGCGTGCATCATCTGCAGGGATTGCTTAGTCCTGAAGACGCGAGCACTCAATACGCCGATCTGGCTCAGGCGACTTTGGCAGCATTGTTGCCCGTAGTGGAAGCCGAGTTTGCCCGCAAACATGGTCCGGCACCCGGGCGCGGGGCTGTTGTGTTGGGAATGGGCTCTGTCGGCGCGGCGTCCTTAACGGCGGACTCGGACCTTGATCTTATCGTCATCTATGACCCCGAAGGCGTCGAGGAAAGCGAGGGCCGCCGCCCGCTTGAAACGCGCACCTATTTTGCCCGCCTGACACAGGCCTTTGTGACGGCTTTGACGGCCCCGATGGCGGAAGGGCGGTTATACGAGGTCGACCTGCGGTTGCGTCCGTCCGGCCAGTCTGGGCCCGTTGCGACGTCGCTGGAGGCGTTCAGAAACTACCAGATGAACGATGCATGGGTGTGGGAACATCTGGCCCTGACGCGCGCACGGGCGGTTGCTGGTAATGCGTCGCTGCAAGCGGATGTGGAGGCGGTGCGCTGTCAGGCACTCGCCAGCAAATTTGAAGCAGAGCAGGTGAAACGCGAAACCCGGGAGATGCGGGTGAGGCTGGCCGAGGCGTCGGGCGCGCCCCAGCCTTGGGATGTGAAATCCGGCGCTGGCGGGCGGCAGGACATAGAGCTGCTCAGTCAGGCGCTTTGTCTTATCAGTAAAGGCACTGCGCGCCAGATTGACCTGCAATTGAGCGATGCCAAACAGGCGGGATTACTATCGGACGCGCAGTATGAGCATCTTCTGGGCGCCCACGCGCTATTCTCCAAAATCCAGATGGCCGCACGACTGATGTCCACCAAATCACTGACACCGGAAGAAATGGGCGCAGGCGGGATTGCCATGCTTTTACGCGATTGCGACCGCGAAACAGTGGATATACTTGCCGACGACATCGCCGAATGTCGTAAAAGAACCGCCGAAGTCGTAGAACAGCTTCTGCAATGACGCGGGTTTCGGGTTAACTGGGCGTCACCAATGATCTGATGGAGCAGCAGATGGATTTGAAAATGATCGACCGGAAGGGTCTGATCCGCGAGGCCTACCGGATCGAGGGGATCACCGAAAGCGAGTGCCGCTCGATCTTTCTGGACTGGGCGCTCAACCTGCCTGACGGGCAAGACAGCTCCGCCGCGATTACCGGTCTGCTGGACGCCTATAACGCCATGCCGGAGACGCACCCGATGACGCTCGTCCTTCGTGAAGGGCTGGCGGCGAAGCCGGAAGCGAAGCGGCGGGGCGGTCGAAAGGCGCGGCTGAAAGAGACGTAAGGCGGTAGGCATGGCCCAAAAGAAAACGCCGCTGCTCCAGACCGGAGCGGCGGCGTTTCAGTTTTTCGGATAATCTGGCGATCACTCAGCTTCGGTTGCGGCTTTCACAGCGTCAAAACCAGCGGTGAAACCGCTCAGGGACATGGTCAGCTCTACACGTTGGTCTGGCGCTTGTGCCGGAACCACAACGATTTTCGCTGAGTTGCCTGCCTTGAAGGCCGCGACATCACCAGCCGTGAAGCCAACGCGAGAGAAACAGCCAATCGTGGTGCAGAAGGTGAACGGGTAGACCTTGGCCTTGCCACCATCCACCGACAGCAGAACATTTTGCGTCAGCAGGGTTTCAAGAGGTGTCACAATCGTTGCACCCGCGGCGAGCTTGTCGTCATCGGGCAGGTTGAACAGATTGATCTCGGCCACCGAGTTGCCTTGCTGGTCTTCCAGCAGCTGGTACAGCTGACAAGGGTCCTTTGTGCCTTCGGGTGCTTTGATGCAGCGAAGTTCCCAATCACCGTGATCGGAGATTTTATAGGTCTTGCCAACTTCCACCACTTCGGAGCCCGTATTCAGGCCGTCAGCGCGCGGAGCTTCGGCTTCAGCTTCGGCCGCAGGGGCTTCGGTTGAGGGGGCCTCGGTCGCAGTTTCTTCTGCGGCTTCGGTTGTTGTGTCGGTTGCAGTTTGCGCCAACGCGCCACCAGCAACAACAGCGCTCAATGCGGCGCCAATCATCAGGGATTTCAAATACTCAGACATGTGATCCTGCTACTCAATTTTGATATTGGCAGGGGTTTAACACGCGCGTGCAGGGGTGTCAGGATGGAAAACGCAAATCTGCCCCTGAGCAGGGTAATTTCCGCCGAGAAACAGCCCCAATGAAAAAAGGGCCCGCAAGCAGGCCCTTCTTCCGAATTTTTCTCCCCGTCGGACTAGGCCGACTTATGGGCAAACTCTAGGCATCCAAAGCGCTTCGGTCAACTGTAAACCTGCGACAACTTGTTCACATTTCTATCGGTTAAAAAAAGGCCGTGTCGCGAAGACACGGCCCAGTCGACAGGGAGGAAGTCATGCTATGTGCTGCCAAGACAGCTACATCAGCATGCCGATGATACTGGCACATAGACGTTAACAAGCTATTGTGGCACGACTTAAAAAGCGATCGAGAGCAATTAGGGGCGAACATGGCAGAGACGAGTAGCATTTTTGTAGGCGGCGGTGGCGAGGGCTACGCGGATCCGCAAGAGCTTTTGCTGAAATATGCCAACCGCCACGGTCTTATCGCCGGTGCCACGGGGACGGGCAAAACCGTGACCTTGCAGATCTTGGCGGAAAGCCTGTCCAATGCGGGTGTTCCGGTTTTCATGTCCGACGTAAAAGGGGACCTGTCCGGTCTGGCGGTCGCAGGAACCGACACTCACAAGCTGCATGGCGCGTTCATGGAACGTGCTGCCAAGATCGGCTTCTCGGATTTTAGCTACGATTCCTTCCCGGTGACCTTCTGGGACATGTATGGCGAAAGCGGGCACCCCGTTCGCACTACGGTCAGCGAGATGGGCCCATTGCTTTTGTCCCGTCTTTTGGAGCTTTCGGAGGCGCAGGAAGGCATTTTGAACATTGCCTTCCGCGTGGCCGATGAAGAAGGCCTGCCGCTGCTGGACCTCAAAGACTTGCAGTCCTTACTGGTCTGGATCGGGCAGAATGCGAAATCGCTGGCGCTGCGCTATGGCTTCGTTTCGTCCCAGTCAGTGGGCGCGATCCAGCGTCGTCTGCTGGTATTGGAAAACCAGGGCGCTGCCGACTTCTTCGGAGAGCCTGCTTTGGACCTTGAGGACATGTTCCATGTCGATGCTGACGGGCGCGGACAGATTAACATTCTTGCCGCTGACAAGCTGATGTCTGCCCCGAAACTTTACGCGACCTTCCTGCTTTGGATGCTGTCGGAACTGTTCGAAACGCTTCCGGAAATCGGTGATCCGGAAAAACCGAAATTCGTCTTTTTCTTTGACGAGGCACATCTGTTGTTTGATGGCGCGCCAAAAGCTTTGGTCGATAAGGTAGAGCAAGTCGCACGTCTGATCCGCTCCAAGGGCGTAGGGGTCTATTTTATCACCCAAAAGCCCGCCGACGTGCCGGAAGATATTCTGGGGCAGTTGGGCAACCGTGTGCAGCATGCGTTGCGGGCCTTTACCCGCAAGGATCAGAAAGACCTGCGTTCGGCAGCGGACACCTATCGCGAAAATCCACGTTTTGACGTCGAGGATGCGATCAAGGAAGTGGGGGTTGGCGAAGCCGTAACCTCGTTCCTGCTGAAAAAGGGCATTCCGGGCATGGTGGAGCGCACATTGATCCGCCCGCCGTCCTCGCAACTTGGACCGATCACCAGCAAAGAACGTCGTGCTGTTGTCGCGACGTCCCCCGTCGCGGGCAAATACGAGACTGCATTGGATCGTGAATCAGCGTTCGAGATGCTGGCACAACGCGCAGAAGCTGCGGCAAAAGCCGCTGAAGAGGCCGAGGCCAAGGAAGACGAGTTGGAAGCCCGCGAGCGCGAATATCAAACAGGTCGGCGGTATTCCGGCACGCGCGTCAAACGCTCCACCTCCAAGACCAAAACGCGAAAGCGGCGCGGTGACAGCGTGGGGGAGGCGTTTGCCAAATCCATGATGCGCTCGCTTGGGACGAAGACCGGCACGGCCCTTGTACGCGGGATTATGGGCAGCTTGTTCAAAGCGCGGTAATCACCGCCTGCTCTCCGCCTTCACCTCGTCCCAAAGGGTGTCCATCTCGGACAAATCCGACTGGGACGGGGTTTTGCCACGCTCGGCCAGCTTTGCCTCAACCGCTTCAAATCGACGGGTGAACTTCGCGTTTGCGGCCCGCAGGGCTGCTTCGGGGTCCAACCCAAGATGTCGGCCAAGATTTGCCATGACGAATAGCAAATCCCCGAACTCTTCCTCGACTTCGGTTTGAGTAAGGGTATCGCGAGCTTCGACCAATTCGCGGGCCTCCTCGACGATCTTGTCGAGCACCTCGTCGGTCGAAGGCCAGTCGAAGCCGACCCGTGCTGCCCGCTTTTGCAACTTCAAGGCACGCAACAATGCGGGAAGACCCACAGCGACGCCGTCCAGTGTGCCGCCTTGCGCTTTGCCAGCGCGCTCCGCAGCCTTGATCTGTTCCCAGTCCGCCACTTGTTGTTCGGCGGATTTATCACGGCTTTCGTCGCCGAAAACGTGGGGATGGCGGGCAATCATCTTGTCCGAAATCGCATTGGCGACGGAGGCGAAATCAAACAACCCAGCCTCGGTTCCCATTTGCGTGTGGTAAACCGTCTGGAGCAGCAGATCGCCCAACTCCCCCTCCAATTCTGTCCAGTCGCTGCGTTCGATGGCGTCAGCGACCTCATAGGCTTCTTCGATGGTGTAGGGCGCGATGGAGGCGAAATCCTGTTCAATGTCCCAAGGACAGCCTGATTTTGGGTCCCGCAGACGGCGCATGATTTCAATCAGGCGGGGCATGGGCTGGGAGGCATCATGGACAAGATCAGGCATTGCAGTGTCTTTGCGTTTGGAGGATCGTTGCGCGCAGATAACCAGAAGGAACGCCCGCATGCCACCCGTGAACCGCATCGCCGACTATGCTGAAGACATGAAAACCTGGCGCCGATGGATGCACCAGAATCCCGAATTGCAATTTGATTGCCACGAAACGGCGGCATTTGTGGTGGCGCGCCTGAAAGAGTTCGGGATCACGGAGATTCACGAAGGCATTGCGCAAAGCGGTGTCGTGGCGATCATTGAAGGGCAGGGCGACGGGCCAACCATCGGTCTGCGTGCAGATATGGACGCTCTGCCAATGCAGGAAACCACGGGGCTGGACTATGCGTCCACCGTTGCCGGCAAAATGCACGCTTGCGGTCATGACGGGCATACAACGATGCTTCTTGGCGCGGCGCGGTATCTGGCCGAGACGCGGAATTTCAAGGGCCGTGTCGCGTTGATCTTCCAGCCTGCGGAAGAAGGCGGCGGCGGCGCGGGCGTTATGGTCGAAGAAGGCATCATGGAGCGCTTTGACATCAGCGAAGTCTACGCGTTGCACAACAACCCGAGCGTTCCGTTTGGCGAGTTTGTGACAACGCCTGGTCCGATCATGGCGGCAGTGGATACGTTCCACATTCATATCGACGGTGTTGGCGGGCACGGCGCTTACCCGCATGAAACGAAAGACCCTGTGGTCGCGACTTTGGGCATCTGCAACGCAATCCAGACCATCGTATCGCGGAACCACAAGTCGCTGGATGATCTGGTGGTCTCCGTGACGCAAATCCACACTGGCTCGGCTGACAATGTCATTCCAGATACGGCCTATATCAACGGCACCGTGCGCACCTTCGATCCAACTGTACAGGATATGGTCGAGCGTCGCTTGACAGAGATCGTGGCCGGGCAGGCAGCAAGCTATGGTGTGGAGGCGCGTCTGACATATGAACGCGGCTATCCTGCGACGGTAAATGATACGCGCAAAACCGCGTTTGCAGCAGATGTTGCGCGTCAGATTGCGGGCGACAAGGCGGTGAATGATGAAGGCGGCCGCGAGATGGGGGCTGAGGATTTTTCCTACATGCTGGAAAAACGCCCCGGAGCTTACCTGTTCTTGGGTCAAGGCACCGACGCAGGTCTGCACAACCCGAACTACAATTTCAACGACGAGATCGCCCCGATCGGTGCGTCCTTCTTTGCGAAGCTGGTCGAAACCGCCCAGCCGCTTTAAGCGAGATTTTGATAGGCCCGATTGCCGTACAACAAGGGTGGCCCGTCAAGGCAGGCCACCTGCAGGACCGAGCCGATCATGACGTGATGGGTGCCGATACGCTCGTCTGACAGCAGTTTGCAATCGAACCGTGCCAATGCAGTGACCAATCCCGGCGCACCGCTCCGCATAGGCTCGAACTGTCCGGCGGTGAACTTGTCACCACCCGGCGCAGGGGTGCGACTGGCGAAGACATTGGCGATGTCAGTCTGATCCGCTCCCAAGAGGTTTATGCAAAAACAGCGGTTGTTCAGGATAGCGGGCGCCGCAGTGGTTTCGTGATGCAAACAGACCAGCATGGTCGGCGCATCCCCATCCGCAGAAACGGACGTCATCGCCGAGACCGTCGCCCCAGCGGGACCAACAGGACCATCGGTCGTTACGATTGTTACGGAGGAGACCAGCTGGCTCATCGCATCAACAAACTTGTCGCGAAGTTGGAGTCGTTCAGGTGTTGTCATGGTCGCCTTCTTGGTTCGCGCTGTAGTTCCTGTCTGCCTGTGCATGAACTTAGGCGCAAGTCTTGCATTGTCACGAAGGCAGGGGCAGGTTGGCGATATAATTGACGAAGGAGCGATCATGAGCGCTGACACCAACCTCGACATTGCAGCGCTGGACAAGGCCCACGCACTGCATCCTTGGACCCATTTCGAAAGCTTCGTCCGCGACGGACCCTTGGTAATCGAGCGCGGGTCCGGCTGCTCCCTTTGGGACAGCGACGGGCGGGAATATCTGGACGCGGTCGGTGGGCTCTGGTGCACAAATATCGGCCTGGGTCGCCGCGAAATGGCTGAAACCATTGCCGCACAGGCCGAGAAACTGGCCTTTTCCAACACCTTCGTGGACATGACCAACGGACCGTCCGCCCTGTTAAGCGCCAAACTGGCGGAACTGGCGCCGGGTGATTTAAACCATGTCCATCTGACCACTGGCGGCTCCACGGCTGTCGACAGCGCTTACCGCATGGTTGCGTATTATCAGCGTTGCTCCGGTCGGCCGGACAAAACCCATGTTATCGCGCGCGACAGTTCTTACCACGGCTCCAGTTTCGCGACGATTTCAATCGGCAAGCGGTCCGGCGACAAGATGCCGGAGTTTGAATATCTGTCAGAGGGCATCCACCATGTCAGCGCACCAGACTGCTATCGCGCGATAGGGGAGCGGAGCGAGGCGGAGTTCTGCGATGATCTGGTTGCGGAGTTCGAAGCCAAGATCAACGAAATCGGACCCGACAAGGTGGGTGGTTTCTTCGCGGAACCCATTCAGGCATCCGGCGGAGTTGTTGTGCCACCCAAAGGCTACCTGAAACGGATGGCAGAGGTTTGCCAGAAGCACGATATCCTGTTCATCGCGGATGAGGTCGTGACAGCGTTCGGGCGCTTGGGACATTGGTTTGCGTCATGGGACGAATTTGGTGTGCAGCCAGACATAATTTGCTGCGCCAAGGGCCTTAGCTCCGGCTACCAACCCATTGGAGCCATGATCTTTTCCGACCGGATATGGGACGCGATGCAAGGGGACCGCTGGTACGCATCCGGCTTCACCTATGCGGGCCATCCGGTGGCCTGTGCGGCGGCGCTGAAGAATATTGAGATTATCGAGCGCGAGGGCCTTCTCGCGCATGCCACAAAGGTCGGCCACTATTTCGAAGATCGCTTGGGGCAGTTGGAAAACCTGCCGATGGTTGGCGACGTTCGCGGACGCAAGCTGATGCTGTGTGTCGAAAACGTAGCGGACAAGGCCACCAAAGCATTGCTGCCGGATGATCTTGACGTGGGCAAGCGCATTGCTGACGCCGCAGAGGCGCGCGGATTGATGGTGCGCCCGATGGGACACCTGAATGTCATGTCACCGCCCTTGGTGATCACGCAATCGCAGATTGATTTCGTTGCGGAAACCCTTGAATTGGCTATCAAAGAAGTGACGGATCAACTGGTACGCGATGGGATAAGGATCGGATAATGGCGCTTACTGATGCTGCATACGACGTAGACAATGCGCTGACGCGCGACGGTTTTCGGGGGCATAGCTTCGAGAACGCCTTTGGTGGTGCGCTCAGCTTCTTGCGTCGGACTTATACCAAAGATCTCACAGGGGTAGACCTTGCCGTAACAGGGATCCCGTTTGATCAAGCAGTGACACACAGGCCTGGGACACGTCTTGGGCCGCGTGCTATTCGGGAAGTCTCGACGTTGCAAGCCTGCGATCCGCCCTACGGCTGGGACATTGATCCGATGCTGGACTTCAACATCGCGGACTACGGAGATTTAGCGTTTGATTACGCGGAGATACCAGCCTTTCCTAAAGCGGTTACGAGCCACATTTCCGGCATTCTTGACGCCGGTGCAGGCTCGCTTTGTCTTGGTGGAGATCACTACATTACCTTCCCGATATTGCGGGCCTATGTGAAAAAATTCGGGCCGCTATCGCTGCTACAGTTCGATGCCCATTCCGACACATGGCCCGACGATGACATGGCCCGTGTTGACCACGGAACCATGTTCTACAAGGCGGTGAAGGAAGGTCTGATCGTGCCGGAACGCTCGGTGCAGGTCGGCATCCGGACCGTTTGCGAAGACTATATGGGCGTGAACGTCATAGATGCCCGCGAAGTGCATGAGAGCGGGACGGCCGCCGTGGTGAAGAAGATCAAATCCATCATCGGTGACCATCAAACTTACCTTACCTTCGATATTGATTGCCTCGACCCTGCCTTCGCGCCGGGAACCGGTACGCCCGTGTCTGGCGGGTTGAGTTCGGCGCAAGCGCTTCACATCCTGCGCGATCTTAAGCGTTTGAATATGGTCGGCGGCGATGTCGTGGAGGTTTCCCCACCGTTCGATGTGGGAAACGCCACCGCCGTTGCGGGCGCGCATGTGGCGACCGAATTGATGTGTCTTTATTGCTATAACAAACGGGAGCGTGCGTGATGCCAAACCAACCAATTTCAGGGAACGATCTTGCGCGTTTTGCCGGCCAAGGCACGTTTATGCGTCTTCCAAAGGTTGAAAGTGCGGATGGGCTCGACGTGGCGTTTGTTGGCATTCCGATGGATCACGGCTCCAGCTGGCGGTCCGGAACGCGGTTTGGACCCGCCCAAGTTCGTAACGAAAGCTCGATGATCCGGCCCTATGCGGTTCAGACAGGGGCTGCCCCGTTTGATGCGCTGCAATGTGCGGATATTGGTGATGTGGCCATAAACACGTTCAACCTTCGCGATAGTATTCGAATAATTACAGAGTATTACGACGCACTCTTAAAGCAGGATGTCATTCCAATGACGATCGGCGGAGATCACACGATCACCCTGCCAATCCTGCGCGCCATCGCCAAAAAGCACGGACCGGTGGGCCTCGTTCATGTGGATGCTCATGCCGATGTAAATGACGAGATGTTCGGCGAGCGCGAGTGCCATGGCACAGTGTTCCGCCGCGCTTACGAAGAAGGGCTGCTTCGCCCCGACGATGTCTACCAGATCGGATTGCGCGGCACTGGCTACACAGCAGAGGATTTCGACGAGCCGCGCGAATGGGGGTTCAACCTAACGCTCGCGCAGGAGGTTTGGCACAAATCAACGTCTCCGCTGGCGGCGCAGATCAGAAAGAACATGGGCGCAGGGCCGGTCTACATCACCTATGATATCGACAGTCTTGACCCGTCCATCGCACCCGGCACTGGCACACCCGAAATCGGGGGGCTGACAACGCCGCAAGCGCTGGAGCTGATCCGAGGGTTGCGCGGGTTGCCCATCGTAGGGTGCGACTTGGTCGAGGTTGCACCGCCTTACGACACTTCCGGCAACACTGCGCTAACCGCGGCGAATATCATGTTCGAGATGCTGTCGGTATTGCCCGGAGTTCCGTATCGCTAACCACAAATCGCAGTGGACTACGGGCGCGAATTGAACGACAACGTGGCCAAACGTGAATATGGCGCAGGAAAATGGCAGTAGGTATCTTTGATAGCGGGTTGGGCGGATTGACCGTCTATGACCAGATCGCGGCTGACATGCCCGATCTGCCGGTCTGTTACTTTGCCGACAGCGCAAACACGCCTTACGGTGTTCGCACCGCTGACGATATCTACAACCTTACCTGTGCAGCCACGCAGTCGCTGTTCGATGCGGGCTGTGATCTGGTGATCCTCGCGTGCAACACCGCCTCTGCTGCGGCTTTGAGGCGGATGCAGGAAAACTGGGTGCCAACCGACAAGCGCGTGCTTGGTGTCTTCGTGCCAATGATCGAGGCCCTGACCGAGCGCAACTGGGGCGACAATTCTCCGCCGCGCGAAGTAGACGTGCGGGACGTGGCCCTGTTTGCCACCCCTGCGACCGTTGCGTCGCGGGCATTCCAACGCGAACTGGCGTTCCGTGCCATTGGTGTCGATGTCGAAACGCAGCCTTGTGGCGGTTTGGTGGATGCGCTGGAAGACGGCGACGAGATGCTGGCCGAGGCCTTGGTGCGCTCGCATGTCGATGCGCTGAAGCGGCGGATGCCCAACCCGCAGGCCGCGATCTTGGGCTGCACGCATTACCCGTTGATGCAAAAGGCGTTTCAGGATGCTTTGGGCGGAGACGTAAAGGTGTTCTCGCAAGCCAATCTGGTGTCGGCGAGCCTTGCGGATTATCTCAAACGGCACCCGAATATGCTGGGGCAGGGAACGCAAACCAGATTCCTGACCACTGGCAATCCGGCACAGGTCACCGACCGCGCCACGCAGTTCCTGCGACGAAAGATCCAGTTCGAAGCGGCATGATTGCCGCGCGCCTGTCTTTCTTCTAAACCATCTTTGAATTCATACGGAGTCTGTCATGACCCATAAAATCGCCATCCTAGGTGCGTCCGGTTATACCGGAGCGGAACTCGTCCGGTTGATCGCAACGCATCCCTCTCTCTCCATCGTGGCCTTGTCGGCTGACCGCAAAGCAGGCATGGAAATGGCCGAGGTGTTCCCGCATCTTCGGCATCTGGACCTGCCCACTTTGGTGACCATCGACGAGATCGACTTCTCGGACATCGACCTGTGCTTTTGCGCTTTGCCGCATAAGACGTCGCAGGAGGTCATTGCCAAACTGCCTAAGACCCTGAAAATCGTCGACCTGTCCGCCGATTTCCGGCTGCGCGACCCGGAAGCCTACAAGACATGGTACGGAAACGACCACGCAGCGCTGGAGATGCAGGGCGAGGCAGTCTACGGGCTGACGGAATTCTACCGCAATGACATCGCCAAGGCACGGCTTGTGGCCGGCACCGGCTGCAATGCCGCGACGGGTCAGTTCGCCCTGCGGCCACTGATTGCGGGCGGAGTGATTGATCTGGACGACATCATCCTTGACCTTAAAGTCGGTGTCTCCGGTGCGGGTCGGTCCTTGAAGGAAAACCTGCTGCATGCGGAACTGTCCGAAGGCAGCAATGCCTATGCAATCGGTGGCACGCACCGGCATCTGGGGGAATTCGATCAGGAGTTCTCTGCCATCGCCGGACGGCCCGTTAAGGTTCAGTTCACACCCCATCTGGTGCCAATGAACCGCGGTATTCTTGCGACTGTTTATGTCAAAGGCGATGCCGCAGACATCCACGCGACGCTTGCCGAGGCCTATAGCGACGAGCCGTTCATTGAGGTACTGCCCTTTGGTCAAGCGCCCTCGACCCATGAGACACGCGGCTCCAACTTCGTGCATATCGGCGTCACTGGCGACCGGATTGAAGGCCGCGCGATCGTGATCGCAGCCCTTGATAACCTCACGAAAGGCTCATCCGGTCAGGCGTTGCAAAATGCCAATCTGATGTTAGGTCTAGAAGAGACCGAGGGGCTGATGATGGCCCCGCTGTTCCCGTAAAGGATCCGCGCCATGAAAGGCCTCAAGAAAAAACGCCGCATTCAGGTCATCGCAGTCGCTGCGGTGGCGCTGCTCGTGTCCACTGCGTTGATCGGGTACGCTCTGCGTGACGGGATCAACTTCTTCCGCTCACCCACGGAAGTTGTCGAAACCCCGCCGCGCGAGAGCGAGACGTTTCGTATTGGCGGATTGGTCGAAGACGGCAGCCTGAAAGTCAACGAGTCGCAAGAGATCACCTTCAATGTGACCGATGGCAACGCGGTTGTCGCGGTCACCTATAAGGGTATCTTGCCTGACCTGTTCGAAGAAGGTCAGGGCATGGTCGGCACCGGACGCTACATTGAAGGCGTCTTCCAAGCCTCGGAAATTCTTGCCAAACATGACGAAAAATACATGCCGGTCGAAGTCATCGACGCGTTGAAAGAACAAGGCGTGTATAAAGAGGCGAACGGTAGCTAGAGGCTCCGTTAACCAAATAAGCGCAACTTTGGCCCCGTGTTGCAGCGGAGGCCAAAGATGCAAACAGTTCTCGAAATTGCTCAAGACATTGTTCGTCGTGAAGGCGGCTATGTGAACGATCCCGACGATCCCGGTGGCCCAACCAATCACGGTGTCACCATTCACACCATGCGCCGGCTTGGGCTTGACCTGAATGGCGACGGGACCGTAACCCGCGCAGATGTGCGGGCGTTAACGCAGGCTCAGGCGGTCGAGATTTTCATTGACCACTACTTTCGCGAGCCGCGCATCGACGCCCTGCCGCAACCGCTACAGGCGAGCGTGTTCGATATGAATGTGAACGCAGGGGCAAATGCCATCAAACTGCTGCAACGCCTGCTGAACGACATGGGGCAGGACGTGACGGTTGATGGCAGGATCGGGCCGCACACGATCCGCGCGACCTATGCCGCCTTTCAGGATGCGCCCGACCACATGACAGACGCCTATGGTATCGCGCGGCGCGACTACTATTACGCGCTGGCAGATCGCCGACCTGCCTCGCGCAAATACGCGCGCAGACGGGATGGGGGCAAAGGCGGCTGGATCAAGCGGGCCGAGGAGTTCTTGTCACCGCATTACCACCTGTCGGCCACCGAACACCGCAAACGGGTGGCGGCATGGGGCTGATCTCGCAAGTGCTTAGGGGTGGCGTCACTGGGGTCGCTGGTGCGGTCGTGGACGTGGCCGAGGTGTTTCGCCCCAATGCGACCCGTCAGATGGAATTGGGCCATGAGACGTTCACCGCAGCCCTGACGCAACACGGGGCGGAGTTTCAATACGGGCGACTTGGATGGTTCGACCGCGCGATGAACGGCTTGAACCGTTTGCCGCGCCCGATGCTGGCTCTCGGAACTTTGGGTCTGTTCATCTACGCCATGGTGGACCCGCTGGAATTTGCCGAGCGTATGCGCGGGCTTGCCTATGTGCCGGAACCGCTTTGGTGGCTTTTGGGGGCCATTGTGAGTTTCTATTTCGGCGCACGGGAATTGCACTACCGACGCGCGCCGCTTGTACCACCAAAACCCGCCACGCGACCGCAGCGGCCCAGCACGAATCCGGCACTGGAAGCATGGCGGGCAGAGCGTGGTGGATAAAAGTCTGAAATGACGGCGCGTTTCGCTTTTCTAAACTGACCGGTTCGTTATCGTGTCGCTCAACACGCGAATTGGAGACCAGCGATGCAATACGAAACCCTGCGACTGACTGTCAGCAACAACGTGGCGGTGATCGAGTTTACCCGCGACGAGGTGATGAACGCGCTGAATACGCAAATGCGCGCCGAAATATTGCATGCCGTTAAGGCCGCAGAGGCAAGCGCACGGGTCTTGGTTCTGACCGGAAAGGGGCGGGCCTTCTGTTCCGGTCAAGACCTTGGCGACCGTGCCAGCGTTGCGTCGACCGATTTGGAGCGGACATTGCGCGACGAATATGTGCCGATGCTGATGGCCATCTACAATTGCCGCATCCCGACGATTTCCGCTGTAAACGGGCCGGCGGCTGGGGCAGGGGCAAATCTTGCACTGGCCGCCGACGTCGTGATCGCCACCAAATCCGCTGTGTTCTTACAGGCGTTTACTCGCATCGGGCTTATTCCTGATGCAGGCGGCAGCTACTTCCTTCCGCGACAGGTGGGTATGGCCAAAGCGATGGGGGCCGCATTGTTTGCAGAGCCGATTACAGCGGATCAGGCCAGCGCTATGGGAATGATCTGGGAAGCCGTTGCCGATGAGGAGTTTGCCCAGCACTGGCTGGACCGCGCAACTTATCTGGCGAATGGCCCGACCGAGGCCTACGCGCGGGTCAAAAAAATCATCCGCTCCAGCTTTGAGAACGACTTGGAAAAGCAGCTTTTGTTGGAAGCTAAGCTTCAAGGCGAATGCGGAAAGACCCATGATTTTCGGGAAGGTGTTCTGGCATTCCTGGACAAGCGCGCCGCGAATTACGAGGGGCGCTAAATGGGGGATTGCTTTAAGCCGCGTTTGTTAAGAAAAAGGCCACCCGAAGGTGGCCTTTTTTGTTAGCGGTTTTCGATGTCTGTGTAATCGCGCTTCGTCGCACCTGTATACAACTGGCGCGGACGTCCGATTTTCAGGTTCGGGTCCGAAATCTGCTCTTTCCATTGCGAAATCCAACCGACGGTCCGTGCAAGGGCAAAGATCGGCGTGAACATCGAGGTCGGGAAACCCATCGCTTCCAGAATAATGCCCGAATAGAAATCGACATTCGGAAACAATTTCTTCTCTGCGAAATACGGGTCGTTCAACGCTTGTTTTTCAAGCTCTTTGGCGACCTGCAAAAGCGGGTTGTTCTCAACACCCAGCAACTCAAGAACTTCATCGGCGGATTGCTTGAGCACAGTCGCGCGCGGATCGAAGTTTTTGTAAACGCGGTGGCCAAAGCCCATCAGGCGATAGCTGTCATTCTTGTCCTTGGCGCGCGCGATAAACTCGGGGATGCGGTCAACCGTGCCGATCTCTTTAAGCATTTCCAAGCAAGCCTGGTTCGCGCCGCCATGTGCGGGACCCCACAAGCACGCAATGCCAGCGGCAATACACGCAAACGGGTTTGCGCCGGACGATGACGCCAGACGAACTGTCGATGTAGACGCGTTCTGCTCGTGATCGGCATGCAAGGTGAAGATACGGTCCATTGCGCGGGCAAGGATCGGATCAACCTCGTATTTCTCGGCTGGAACCGAGAAGCACATGTGCAGGAAGTTCGCGGCATAATCGAGGTCATTGCGTGGATAGACAAATGGCTGACCCACAGAATACTTATAGGCCATCGCAGCGATGGTTGGCAGTTTTGCGATCAGTCGGATGGCGGCTACTTCACGCTGCCAATCATCATTGATGTCGGTGCTATCGTGATAGAAAGCGGACATCGCCCCCACGACGCCAACAAGCGTTGCCATTGGATGCGCGTCGCGCCGGAAACCACGGAAGAAGTTGTGCATTTGTTCATGCACCATCGTGTGATTGGTAACACGGGCTTCGAAGTCTTCCAGCTCGGTTGCCGATGGCAACTCACCATAAAGCAACAGGTAGCAGACTTCCAGGAAGTGGGATTTTTCAGCCAATTGGTCGATCGGATAGCCGCGGTGCAGCAATTCACCCTTGATACCGTCGATGAAGGTGATTGTGCTGTCGCAAGCCGCCGTGGAGGTGAAGCCCGGATCATAGGTAAACACATCGCCTTGGGCGTAGAGTTTGGTGATGTCGATGACATCGGGTCCAGCAGTCGGGGTATGGATCGGCAATTCGATTTCCTTGTTGCCAATAATCAGTCGTGCGGATTTGTCGGACATACATTCACCTTTCGTGTGTCTGGAGGGTAACGCGGTCGTAACCTCCTGTTATATATGGCAATATATGCCACGTCGTTTTGTTCCTTTAAGCTCCCGGCCGCAGCGCGGCGAGGGTATTAACCGACGACATGCGCCAGCCTCGCGAGGGTCTCGTCACGTCCGATGATCATCATCATGTCAAAGACGCTGGGTGAAACTGCACGGCCTGAAAGCACGACCCGTAGGGGGCCAGCAAGTTTCCCAAATTTGAGATCTTGCGCCTCGGCGAACTCCATCACGGTTTGCTCCAACGCTTCACGGTTCCAGCTAGCAGTTTGCAGCTGCGGCGTCAATTGCGTCAGTATACCACGGGATACCGGATCAAGCAGTTTTTCCGCTTTTTCGTCCAAGGTGAACGGTGGTTTATCAAGTACAAACGCAAATTTTGCGAGTAAATCACCCAGAGTTTTATCCGTGACGTCGAGTTTATCAAACGCGTTTGCAAAGGCCTTTGCCGCGTCAGCCGACAAGACAGGCTGATCAACTGCTGCCAAATAGTCTTGTACGTCTCGCACCATGGTTTCAGAATCGCTCATCCCGATCTGATGACGGTTAATGTTTTCCATTTTCTTAAAGTCGAGCCGCGCAGGCGCTTTGCCGATGCCACCAAGATCGAACCATTCCAGAGCCTGTTCGGTGGTGAAAACCTCGTCATCGCCATGGCTCCAGCCCAGACGCGCCAGATAATTGCGCATTCCGGCTGGCGTGTAGCCCATCGCCGCGTATTCCATAACGCCCAACGCCCCGTGACGTTTAGAGAGTTTTTTGCCATCTGGCCCATGGATCAGCGGAATATGGGCAAAGACAGGCAAGTCCCAACCCATCGCCGTGTAGATCATCGACTGACGCGCCGCGTTCGCAAGGTGGTCATCGCCGCGAATGACGTGGGTGACGCCCATGTCATGATCATCAACCACGACGGCCAGCATATAGACAGGGCTTCCGTCTGAACGTAGCAAAACCATGTCATCCAGCGCGTCAGCCTTCCACGTCACATCGCCCTGCACGGCGTCCTGAATGGTGATATCGCCATCCTGCGGCGCTTTTATCCGGATGGCGAAAGGCGCGTCGGGATGCTCGCTTTCAGGCACATCGCGCCACGGGGAGCGGAACAGGGTCGAGCGCCCGTCCGCCCGTGCGGCCTCACGAAACGCCTCGATTTCGTCTTGAGAGGCGAAACACTTATACGCCGTCCCTGCCGCCAACATTTCATGCGCAACAGCGGCATGCCGGTCGGCGCTTTCAAACTGGCTCACTGCGTCGCCGTCCCAATCCAGCCCCAGCCATGTCAGACCGTCCAGAATGGCTTGTGTCGCTTCAGGCGTAAAACGCGCACGGTCCGTATCCTCGATCCGGAGTAGAAACTTCCCACCACGTCCGCGCGCATAAAGCCAGTTGAACAACGCGGTGCGTGCGCCACCGATGTGCAGGTATCCGGTCGGAGAAGGGGCGAAGCGGGTGACCACAGGGGCGTCTGTCATAGGATGTTTAACCTTTTGGAAAGCATGTTCGGGCAGGATTGGCCCAATTCAGGCTGGACCAGACGTACTGGCCAATTTGCGGTCAGGTTTAGGCAATCACAGTGATGGAGACAAGGGCGGCTAACGTCAGGGCAGAGCCCAAATCACCACGCATTAGCTCGGTTGTTTTTGCGACATTTGCACGGCAACAATCGCATCTGTTTCCATGGGTGCCGGTGTGTTTGGGCGCAGGGATCGGGTTGTATTTCGCGACCTCGTCAGAGCCGACGACGTGGCATCTGGCAGGGCTGGCTGCAACCTTAAGCGCGCTGTGGCTTGTGGCGTATGGATTGGGCCAACACAGAGCCAGCTGGGTATCCGTCACTCTTTGGGTGCTGACCTTGGTCCTCGCCGGAACGACTGTTGCAAGCCTTCGGGCAAAAGCGGTGGCCGCTCCGGTTCTATCCTATCGCTATTACGGCCCGATAGAGGGGCGCATCGTCTCGATCGACAAATCCGCGTCCGAGAAGATGCGCCTGACGCTTGATCACGTTCGTCTGTCACGGGTGCCGCCGCACCGCACACCATTCCGCGTCCGCGTGTCGCTTCACGGGGACGATATCGGGATCACGTTTGCACCTGGCGACACGGTGCTTACGACCGGACATCTGGGACCACCCGCCGGACCGGTGGAGCCCGGCGGCTTTGATTTCCAACGGCATTTGTGGTTCCAGCAACTCGGCGCGCTCGGCTATACCCGCAATCCAATGCTTCGACTGGCACCTGCAGGGAGCGCACAAGGTTTCTCACTGTGGCTTTACTCGTTCAGATTGGCCTTATCCACTGCGATAAAGTCCCGAATGTCCGACGAAGAAGGGCCTTTTGCTGCCGCGATCATTACCGGTGATCGGGCTGATCTTGATCCTAAGTTGCTAGACCGCCTTCGGGCGTCAAATCTGGCGCATCTTCTTGCCATCTCCGGCCTGCATATGGGATTGTTAACGGGCGCGGTTTTCGCGGTGATCCGCATCGGGCTGTCCGCAGTGCCACAACTGGCCCTCCGGCTCAATCTTCGAAAGGTTGCGGCCGTCGGCGCGTTGATCGCCGCCGTGCTATATCTAGGAGTATCCGGCGCAAATGTCGCGACGCAGCGGGCCTTCATAATGGTCACTGTCATGTTGCTCGCGATCTGCGTGGAGCGGCCTGCATTGTCCCTCAGGGCGGTTGCGATCGCGGCGTTTATCGTTCTGATTATCACGCCGGAGGCACTTGTCGGCCCGGGCTTTCAGATGTCGTTCGCGGCGACCACGGCCTTGGTGGCGGTCTTCGCCGTGATCCGCGATAGGGGGCTGTTCCTGATACTCCCGAAATGGCTCTCGGGCGCGGCGGCCTTGCTGCTATCGTCGTTTATTGCAGGAGCTGCGACCGCACCTTACGGGGCGGCGCATTTCAACCAAGTGGCACAGTACGGTCTTTTGGCTAACCTGTTATCGGTGCCGGTGATGGGTCTTGTCGTGATGCCCGGCGCGCTTCTGGCCGGATGTCTGGCACCCTTGGGATTGGAGGGCATCGGTCTTTGGGGAATGGAGCTTGGTTTGGCGTGGATTTTGCGCGTCGCGGACTTGGTATCAGGTTTGGACGGCAGTACCCGCGCGATTGTCGCGCCGGGTCCGGCAGTGCTCCCATTGGTGACGCTGGGCGGCTTGATGCTTTGCATCTGGCAAGGGACAGGGCGGCTGGTCGGGCTTGTGCCGGTTTTTGTAGCGTTCGGTCTTTGGCATAATGTCGAGCGCCCTGCGGTGCTGATCTCCGAAACTGGCCGCCTGATCGGGATCGTGCAAAATGGGGAACGGGCCTTGAATAAGCCCAAAGGTGACGGGTTTTCTGCCAGAGTTTGGCTGGAGAACGACGGAGATATTGCTGATCAAGCGGAAGCCGCAACGCGCACAGGGTTTAGCCCCAATCACATTCGCACGCAGGTCGCAGGAAGAAAGCTGGTCTTTAACGCCGCCAACCCCGAAAAAATCGACATCGCGGAGGCCTGCGCGACACATGACATCGTTGTGCTGCCACGTGTCGAAACCCCGCTGCCGGAAGGTTGCACAGGATGGACCGCCCTAGATTTCAGCAAAGGTGGGGCCGTCGCGATTTACACGACCAAAGCGGGTCTCAGATACGAAAACAGCCGGTCGCGACAAGGCAACCGGCTGTGGGTGTCACATCAGCGCAAACGCACTCAGTAGGAGCGGATCAATCCGACCAGACGACCTTGGACCTTTACCATATGGTCCGGCAAAACCCGCGTCTCGTAGGCAGAGTTCGCAGGCTCTAACGCGATGGACGCGCCATGCCGCCGGAAGCGCTTCAGCGTGGCTTCCTGATCTTCGACCAATGCCACAACGATATCGCCATTATTTGCGGTGATCTGCTCGCGGATCACTACGACGTCGCCGTCATTGATGCCTGCTTCAATCATCGAGTCGCCTTTCACCTCAAGCGCGTAGTGGTGACCACTGCCCGCAAGCATCGAGCCCGGAACAGCCACATGGTGTGACACTTCGCTGATCGCCTCGATCGGTGTACCGGCGGCGATCCGTCCCATCACCGGCAGTTCCAGCGCGTGGACCCCTTCAAGCGCCATGGCGGCAGGGTTCGGGGCAGGGCGGTCGCCCTCAATCACTCGCGGTTTAAAGCCACCATTCTCCATCGCGTCGGGCAGCTTCACGATCTCCAGTGCACGCGCCTTATGGGCCAGCCGTTGGATGAAGCCACGTTCTTCCAACGCCGTAATCAGTCGGTGAATGCCGGACTTGGAGCGCAAATCCAGCGCATCCTTCATTTCATCGAACGAGGGCGGCACCCCGTCACGCTGAATACGTCCGTGAATGAATTTCAACAGGTCCAGCTGTTTCTTGGTCAGCATCGGCTCAGAACTCCCTGATGGCGGCGCATTATTCGCGCCATGTTCCCCGATGTTCTACCGCTGTTCCCGTTTTGTGTCAACGCTTAGAGCGCGATGACCTCGATCCGCTCACCCGCCGCACGGGCCGGATCATTCGGTGGCCGCACAATCAGCGCGTTGGCTTCGGCCAGAACAGTCAGCAGCGAGCTGTCTTGGCGATCAAAAGCCCGCACCGCACCATCTTCGATGATGGCACGCATATAGTGCTCCCTCTGGCTGTTGGCATCGAGTGGTTGCGCCAAGGGCAAACTAATCCGCGCACGTGGTCCTGCGGGCAGGCCGAGGAAGTGATCCAGCAAGGGGCGAATGAAAAGCTCCCCGCACACCATGGACGAGACCGGATTGCCCGGCAGGCCGATCATCGCCATTTTGCCGATACGCCCGGCCATCAAAGGCTTCCCGGGGCGCATCGCGACCTTGTAGAAATCCCGTTCAAGGCCCAGCGTTCCGGCAACTTCGGCTACGATATCATGGTCACCGACAGACGCGCCGCCAATCGTTACCAACAGGTCAGCGCCTTCGGCCAGCGACAGGTCCATTTCCAGTGAGGACGCGGTGTCTTTCGCGATTGGAAGCAACCGCGTCTGCGCGCCCGCGCGGCGGAACATCGCGGCAAGGCCAAGCGAGTTGGAGGCAATGATCTGGTCGTCGCGCGGTGTCTCTCCGGGGCTGACCAATTCATCCCCCGTGGCGATGATCGCCACAACGGGACGGCGGCGCACGGGGACTTGGGCAACATTCATCGACGCCAGCAGCGCCACGTCGGAGGGGCTCAGGCGGCGCGGGGCGGTCAGCAGATCACCGACTTTGAAGTCTCCGCCGGAAGGCCGGATGTGGTGGCCCTTGTCGATATTTTCCCGCAACGTCATCGACGAACCCGCGCGGGTGACGTCTTCTTGAATGATAACCCGCTGGGCGCCAGCAGGCATCGGGGCGCCGGTGAATATCCGCACGGCTTGCCCGTCGTCGATCTTGCCGTCAAAGCGGTGACCTGCTGCGGCTTCTCCAATCACCGTGAAGGTGTCTCCCGCGGCGACATCAACGGTCGAGATTGCGTAGCCATCCATCGCGGAGGCGGAAAAGGGGGGCTGGTCCCGTGTCGCAGCGACGTCCTGCGCCAGCACGCGCCCGTCGGCATCAATGAGCGGGACAAGTTCAACGTCAACGGGCGATCCGAGTTTCAGCACCGCCGCCAAGGCATCAGCAACCGAGATCATCCTCGCGGAGCCTCGAACAAGCCCGACTTGCCGCCGTCTTTCAGAACCAGCCGAATGTCACAGATTTCCATCGTTTTTTCCGCGGCCTTTACCATGTCGTAGATCGTCAACGCAGCGGTAGACACGGCGGTAAGTGCTTCCATTTCCACACCGGTCTGGCCCGTCGTCTTGACCGTCGCTTCAATACGAATGCCCGGCAAGGAAGCATCAGGTGTCAGCTCGACCGCGACCTTGGTGATGGGCAAAGGATGGCACAGCGGGATCAACTCGGAGCATTTCTTCGCCCCCATGATCCCCGCCAGCCGCGCAACGCTAAGAACATCGCCCTTCTTGGCGCGGCCTTCGGTGATCAGATCAAAGGTTTCGCGCTGCATCTTCACGCAGCCTTCGGCCACCGCAACGCGAGAGGTCACAGGCTTGTCGGACACATCCACCATATGCGCATGGCCGTCGCCGTCGAAATGGGTCAGTTCCGACATCTAAAGCCCGCCAGTCATTGGTTTATCACTGAGGATATGGCGTGTTGCGGCGGTTACGTCGTCCTGCCGCATCAAGCTTTCGCCGATCAGGAAACAGCGCGCGCCGTAGCGGGCCAGATCGGACAGGTCGGATGGCTCGAACAACCCGCTCTCGGCCACGATCAGCTTGTCCTCCGGCACTTGGCGCGCCAGCTTTCGAGTGGTGTCCAAGGTTACATCAAAGGTGTGCAGGTCACGGTTGTTGATCCCCAGAAGCGGGCTCTTCAACTGCAAGGCGCGCTGGAGCTCTTCGTCATTATGGACTTCAACCAACACATCCATGCCAAGCCGGATTGCGGTGTCCTCCAATTCATGCGCCAGACTGTCATCGACTGAGGCCATGATAATCAGGATGCAATCGGCACCAAGCGCGCGGGATTCGACAACCTGATAAGGGTCGTAAAGGAAATCCTTACGCAAGACGGGCAGGGAGCAGGCTTCGCGCGCTTGCACCAGATAGTCGTCGGCCCCTTGGAACGAGGGCCCGTCGGTCAGCACGCTCAGGCAGGTCGCCCCGCCATCCGCATAGGCTTTGGCCAAGGCAGGGACGTCGAAATCTTCGCGGATCACGCCTTTCGACGGGCTGGCCTTCTTGATCTCTGCAATCAGCCCGTACCCGCTGATGGCCGCATCGGTTAGCGCGTCAGCGAAGCCGCGCGGTGCGGGGGCGTTTGCCGCGTCGGTCTCAAGATCAGCGAGGCTCCGCTCGGCTTTGCGCGCCGCGATCTCCTCCAGCTTGTAAGCCTTGATCTTTTCCAGAACGGTTGGGGTGCTCATACGACCTCCGATGTCAGTTTTGCCAAGGCGTCAACCTTGGCTTTGGCTGCGCCACTGTCGATGCTGGCGCGGGCCATGTCCACACCTTCGCGCAGGTTGGCCGCTTTGTCTGCCACGACCAGAGCCGCGGCGGAGTTTAAGAGCACCGCGTCGCGGTATGCTGAATGTTCGCCTTCAAGAAGCGCACGAAACTCGATAGCATTTTCTGCGGGTGAACCGCCAAGGATGTCCTCGAACGGGTGTGGCGTCAGGCCCGCGTCTTCGGGGGCGATTTCCATCTCGTGCACCGCGCCATTTTCCAGCACCGCAACTTTTGACGGCGCCGAGATGGCCAACTCGTCGGTCCCGTCGCCACCATGGACCAGCCACGCTTTCTCGGATCCGAGCGCCAGTAACGTTTCCGCCATGGGTCGGATCAGATCAGCCGAAAACGCACCTGTGAGTTGGCGTTTGACCCCGGCGGGGTTGGTCAGCGGCCCAAGGATGTTGAAGATTGTCCGAGTGCCAAGTTCTGCACGGGTTGGCATCACATGCGCAATGGCAGGGTGGTGCATCGGGGCCATCATGAAGCCGATGCCAATCTCGCGGATCGCGCGGGTTACGACATCGGCGCCCACCATCACGTTGATCCCCATGGCCCCAAGCGCGTCTGCAGCACCGGATTTGGATGACAGGTTCCGGTTGCCATGCTTGGCCACAATCACGCCCGCACCGGCCACAACAAACGCGGTTGCGGTCGAGATGTTCAGCGTGCCCATCCCGTCACCGCCTGTGCCGACGATATCCATCGCGCCTTCGGGTGCGACGACAGGATTGCATTTGGACCGCATCACAGCTGCCGCGGCCGAATATTCCTCGACCGTTTCGCCCCGCGTGCGCAGTGCCATCAAAAACCCGCCGATCTGGCTGGGTGTCGCGCGGCCTTCGAACAGCGCTTGAAACGCGACTTCCGCCTCGTCGCGGGTCAATGCGCGCTCGGCGGCGATTCCGATCAGTGGTTTCAGCCTCTCACTCATGCGGCAACTCCTGTTTTGCTGGGCAAAACATCAAGGAAGTTTTGTAGCATCTGGTGCCCGTGTTGCGAGGCGATGCTCTCGGGGTGGAACTGGACGCCATGGATCGGCAATTCGCGGTGTTGCAATCCCATGATCGTCCCGTCTTCCAGTGCTGCCGTCACCTCCAGACAGTCCGGCAGCGTGTCTTTCTCCACCACCAGTGAATGATAGCGTGTCGCGTCGAACGGAGAGGGTAAGCCTTTGAAAACGCTTTTGCCGTCATGAATGTAGCTGCCCATCTTGCCATGTACGATTTCGGAATGCCGAACCACCTTGCCGCCAAAGGCCTCGCCAATGGTCTGGTGCCCCAGGCACACCCCGAACAGCGGGGTTCGGGTTTCCGCGGCCGCAGCCGTCAGCGCCAGACAAATGCCCGCGTCAGCAGGTGTCTTGGGGCCGGGGCTTAAAACAATACCCTCTGGCTTCAGCGCCATTGCAGCTTGCACATCAATCGCGTCATTGCGCACAACCTTCATATCTGCGCCCAATTCGCCGAAGAAATGCACCAGATTGTAGGTGAAACTGTCGTAATTATCGATCAATAGCAGCATCATCTTACCCTTTGCTCCGAAAGGGCTTTCCACCGCCTTCCGTGTCGCGGTATAAATGCCCAGAGCTGTGCGCCGGGGTCAAGGCCGCTTATCTGGACCCCACATACAACAAGACGGGCAAAAGCCTCGTAAGAAGTGCGCTTTGGGGTGAAAACGACAAGTGGTCGGGCGAGGATCAGAACGATGGGTAAAGGTTTAGGCGCGGGTATTGTGTCAGGTGGGTTTGTAGGCGTGGTGGTGATGACGATGTTGTCGCTTTATGCGCCGCTGCCGCAGGACCGGATTGACGCAGCCCCGAAACTCGAGGTCGAAACCACGCCATCTGAGGCTGTCAGTCCGCAAGCAACAGAGACAACTCCGCAAGCAAACGAAGTGCCGTCAGTCGCCGCCACCACAACCAGTTCCGACACGGCAACACCCGTCACCGAGAACAGCGCCGTAACTGAAAGCGAAAGCGTCACGGTCCCTGAGCAGCAACAAGATGCGCCCGTCGTGCAGGCAACCACGCCGCAGCTGGACACCAGCAGCGCAGTTGACACCGACAGCCCCACCGCCGAGATCGCAACTTCCGATGCGCAGGTTGCCCAGCTGATCCCGCAAGCTCCGACCGTTCAGGCCGAAGGCAATGACGAAATCATCATTGCCAGCGCCGATCCAATGCCGGAGCCGGTCACTCAAGTAGAGACCGGGGTTCAGGCGCCCACCGCTGATGCGTCTCCCAATGTGGAGCCGACGGTCGACACAGAAACAACAACCGTGCAGCCGTCCGAACTCCCCTCGCCAACGATAACCGGCACCGAGAAGGTCGTGGACAGCGAAGCGCCCGAAAAGCCGCGCGTATCCAGCCTGCCAACAATTGGCAACGCCCAAGACGAGGAGGTCGATGTGGCCTCCGCAGACACGCCAATCACGCTGCCGCAGGTCGATGCCGGCGTGGTGACAAACCGTCTTCCAAGCGTTGGCACTGGCGGGGCAACGACACTGGTCACACCCGCCCCGCAAGTCGACACCCCGACAGAGCCCGCCGCCGTGCCAACTGATCTTGGCGCATTGCAAGCATTCGCCACCAAGGTTGAAGGGGCAGAGGGTAAATCCCTGTTCGGCGTTATCCTGATTGATAGCGGCGAAGACGGCATTCCGCGCGCGGACCTGATGAAATTGTCTATTCCGGTGACCATCGCGCTAGACCCCACAGCACCAGATGCCGCCCGCATCATGGCGGATTATCGCAAGGCCGGAATGGAGGTCATTGCGATTGCCAATGAACTTCCCACAGCCTCGTCGCCAAGCGATGTCGCAGTTGCCGTTGAGGCATATTTCTCGATTTTGGATCAAGCGGTCGGCCTGATGGATCCGCTTGATGGCCGCATCCAGTCCAACCGGTCCTTGCTACAACCTGTCCTTGGGGCCATTCGGAACAGCGGTCACGGTCTGGTCACCTATGATCGCGGGTTGAACACCGCACAACAAGCCGCCCGCCGCGAGGACATTCCCGCCGCTACGGTTTTCCGCGTTCTGGATGCTGAGTTGGAAGAAAGCCCCAGAATAAAACGCTATCTGGATCGCGCTGCTTTTAATGCCAACCGCGATGGCGCGGTCGTTGTCGTCGGGCGCAGCTATCCCGAGACGATCAAGGGTCTGGTGGAATGGGTGCTCGAGAAAAAAGAGGCGGGGATCGCCATGGTTCCGGTTTCGGCTGTGATGCTGGCGGGTGACGGCTCGTAAGGATCAAGTCCCTACAGGTCAGCCATTCCCGTCGCGCAGGAACAATCCTGCTTCTTTCGCCGCCATAAGTAGCGCCTTGGACTTGTTGACGGTCTCCTGAAACTCCGCCTCCGGGTCACTGTCATACACAACACCGCCACCCGCTTGGATATAGAGCTTCTCGTCCTTCACGATTCCCGTGCGCAGCGCGATGCAGATATCCATATCGCCATTGGCCGAGAAATATCCGCAGCCACCGCCATAGATACCGCGCTTCTCCGGCTCTAACTCGTCGATGATCTCCATCGCGCGCACCTTAGGCGCACCGGACACGGTGCCCGCAGGCAGTCCAGACAGCAGTGCAGACAGGGCGTCTTGGTCGTCAGCCAACTCTCCGGTGACGTTGGAGACGATGTGCATCACGTGGCTATAGCGCTCGATGATGAACTTTTCCGTGGGTGTCACAGTGCCGATTTTGGAGACCTTGCCAGTGTCATTGCGCCCGAGGTCCAGCAGCATCAGATGCTCGGCACATTCTTTCGGATCACCTAACAAATCGGCTTCCAACGCGCGGTCCTCTTCCGGCGTAGCTCCGCGCGGTCGCGTTCCTGCGATCGGTCGGATGGTCACTTCGCGCCCGAAGACCCGCACCAGAATTTCAGGGCTGGCCCCGACGATCTGGAATCCGCCCATGTTGAAATAGAACATGAAGGGCGACGGGTTGGTGCGCCGCAACGCGCGGTACAGCGAAAACGGCGGAAGCGGGAATTCCTGCGTCCAGCGCTGCGACGGGACAACTTGAAAAATATCGCCCGCGCGAATGTAGTCCTTGGCCTTCTCGACCGCGTCCAGATAACCGCTATGTGTGAAGTTCGAGACCGGATCAGCGACCGCAGTCTCCTCGCCCAAGTCCCGCGCATCCGTCGGCACCGCGCGGTCCAGATCGCGCACCGCATCCATCACCCGTTCTGCCGCTTGCGCGTAGGCTGCGCGCGCGGACAGGCCGGAGGCCGCCCATGCAGGGCTGACGACGATCACCTCGCCCTTGACCCCGTCCAAAACAACAACGACCGACGGGCGTTGCATCACGGCGTCAGGCAGTCCCAATGGATCGGGGTTCACATCGGGCAGATGCTCGACCAGCCGGATCATGTCATAGCCCAGATAGCCAAACAGCCCAGCAGAGGCCGCAGGCAAACCTTCCGGCAGATCAATGCGGCTTTCGGCCAGCACTTCGCGCAACGCCGTCAACGGATCGCTTGTGCATGGCTCGAACGCGTCGGGGTCAAAGCGGGCGGAGCGATTCAACTCGCTTGTCTCGCCACGGCAGCGCCAGATCAAGTCGGGCTTCATGCCGATAATCGAATACCGTCCGCGCACCTCTCCACCAGTCACCGATTCCAGCACGAAACTGTCGGGCTGTGCAGCGGTCAGCTTCAGCATCAAAGAGACCGGCGTATCCAGATCAGCGGCAAGCCGCGTGTAGACCACTTGATTTTCGCCCGCTTCGTACCGCTTGGCGAAACCGTCATATTCCGGAAACAAGGCCATGCTTAGCGCATGCTCGCGTTCACGGCATTGATCGCAACTTGGTCAAGGCTCAGGCCGTGGCGCGCTTGCACCGCTTGGCCGTACAGCTCGAACACATCCGCCGCGAGGCCCGCGCTGCCCTGTTGGGACAGCTGCGTCAGGAAATTTTGCGCTTGGTCGGCCGTAAGATCGGCCGGCGAGATATCCAGCAGCTCCACCAAGATCGCGCCGTCATCCGTCGGGATCAGGGCTGTGTCGGAGGCTTTCTCCAGATCAAACGCGGTGACCAGCAAAGCCGGAGGCGTGCCTTCGATGAAGTCGGTGCGGCCTCGGTCGGTTTCCGTGCGGCCCACAAGGCCCAAAGCTTCCATCGCGGTGCCTGCGTCCAGTTGCGCTTTCAAGTTCTCGCCCAACTCGCTCAACCGGCGTTTGGTTTCTGCCGCGTCCCAAGCCGCAGCAACATCGTCACGGATATCGGCCAGTGGGGGCAGGGCGGGTGGCACCACCTCGTCCAGACGTGCGGCAAAGATGCCGCCATCAGACAGCTCGCGCGCCTCTGGGAAGTCACCTTCGCGCAACAACAATGCTTCTTCGCGGAAGTTGTCGTAACCTGCGATACCTTCTTGTTCTTCTTTCGAAAATTCGATCTGGCCAAACTCAAGCTCCGTATCCGTGCCCAGTTCTTCCAAAGTAGCACCTCCGGCGAGCAGGTCTTCCACTTCGGTCAGCTTATCAAGAACCGCACGGCGCGCCTGATCTTCGGCGGCTTCAGCAACAAGATCATCGCGGACCTCCTCGAAGCTGGTTTCTTGTGCTTCCAAAACGGCGTTCACACGGTAGAGCGCGGGACCAAGCGATGTCTCGACCGGATCAGTGATACCCGGCTCCGTCAGTGCAAAAACCGCGTCTGCGATCGGCCCGTCCAGATCGTCACGCGATACTTCGCCTTGGTCCACGTCCTCCAAGGTCAGGCCGCGCTCTGTCACGAGGTCGTCATAGCTGGTCTCACCCGCATCAATTGCCGCCTTGGCAGCCGCTGCAGCATCGGCATCGGCAAAGCCCAGACGCTCGACCATCCGGCGCTCGGGTTGGTTGAACTCACCGGAGCGTTCCTCATAAAGCGCTAGCAGTTCGTCCTCGTTGGGGGTTATGTCATCGACCAGCATATCCGGTGTCAGCCAAGCATAGCTGATCTTGCGCACCTCTGGCGTTTCGAACTGGGTTCCGTTTTCGTCATAGAACGCTTGCAATTGGGTATCGGTCGGCGCGGCGTTCGGGGACGCCAGCAGATCCGCATTCAACTCGGCCCACCGGAAAGACCGGCGCTGGCCAAGATAGCCATACAGGGTTTCGGCGTAGGATTTATTCAGGGTCAGCCCACCGGTCACCGCTTGCTGCAACAACTCGCGTGCGGCGGTCTTGCGCAGGTCATCCTCAAAATCGGCGGGGCGCAGGTTGCTACGCTCTAACGCAAACTCGTAGGTGTCGCGGTCAAACGTGCCGCTTGGCCCTTGGAACGCGGGAACCTGCTGCAACTGGCGCAGTACTTCGGCGTCCCCCACGGACAGGCTCATCACGCGGGCTTCCTCGGTCAACGCCGTGGAGGCCGCCAGACGTTCACGCACGCGGATGTCCAGCCCCTCTTGCAAGGCGGTTTGCATCGAGACCGGCTGCTGGCGGCGGCGGGTTTCAAAATCCAACTCTTGTTGCAGGCCGCGTTGGTATTCCTGAACGGTGATTGGCGTATCGCCAACACTGCCGACGGTCTGAATGTTGCCGCCAAGACCGCCGGAGCCAAAGCCCGCCAACCCTGCCACCAACAGAAGCAAAATACCCCACACCGCGATGCGCGATGCGCTAGATTTGCCTGACTTGGCCATGTCTCACCTTCCTAGAAGAAAACCAGTTGGAACCTGTTAAACCGTCCCCCCCAAAGGGGCAAGCGGATCAGAGGGTTTCCATGCGCGTAAACAGCTCTGCGATGCCGTCCGCGTCGATATTGGCAAACGCGATGCGCAAAGACGTTGCGCCGGACGGATCACCTTCGGGAACGAACATCGTCCCAGGCAGGCACAGAACGCCGATATCGCGCACCATTCGCTGGGCCAGTTCATTGGACGGCTCGTCGAACGGATGGGTCATATAGGCGAAATACGCGCCGTTGCCTTGAAGCGTCCAGCCCTTGGCGGCGAGCTTGGGGAAGTGTTTCTCGATCGCGGCTCGACGGGCGAGGATTTCTGCACGCTGCTCCCCCAGCCACGCGGCAAGGTTCTGCATCCCCCACAAAGCGGCCCGTTGCCCCAACTGGTTGGGGCAGATCGTCACCGTATCCAGAAACTTCTCCGCCTCTGCCAGACGGGCGACCGAGGCCACCATCGCTCCGACACGGTGCCCCGTCAGCCGGTAGGCCTTGGAGAAGGAATAAAGCTGGATCAGCGTCTCGTCCCAGTTCTGTCGGGTAAACAGGTCATGTGGTGCACCGCTGCGGCTGTCAAAGTCGCGGTAGGTTTCGTCCACGATCAACGCGATGCCGTGCGCCTCGCACAGGTCGTAAAATGCGCCAAGCAGGTCGGATGGATATTCCACGCCACCCGGATTGTTTGGTGATACCAACGTGATAGCGCGCGTCTTTGATGTTATGAGCTTTGCAGCCTCATCGACCGATGGCAGCAATCCGGCACCTGCCTTCAAGGCCACGGATGAAATCCCGCCCATATCGAGCCACATCTTATGGTTGAAATACCACGGGGTCGGGATGATCACCTCGTCCCCCGCAGCACAGAGGGTCGCGATCATCGACGCAAACGCCTGATTGCAACCGGAGGTAATTGCGACCTGCTCGGCCGCCACCTCGCCACCATAGGCCGCCGTCCATTGCGATGCGACTTCCGCCCGCAACTCCGGCAACCCCAAAACAGGGCCGTATAAATGCGTCCCGTCATCCTCGAGGACGAATTTGGACATAGCTTCGCGCAAAGGCGCAGGAGGCGGGTCAACAGGCGCGGCCTGAGAGACGTTGATCAGGGGGCGATCTGCTGGAAATTCGACCCCGTCAATCCAGCGCCGCGCCTCCATCACCGGAGGCGGAAAGGTAGCGGCCATATTTGGGTTGAGACGCATGATTTAGAAGTCCCTACAAGAGGTTAGAAGCCGACCTGTTACTCGCCGCGATACGGCTTCACATACTGCATTGCCATGTCCCACGGGAAGAAAATCCATGTGTCTTGCGAGACTTCCGTGATGAACGTGTCCACCTGCGCGCGGCCCTTGGGCTTGGCATATACGGTGGCAAAATGCGCGTTCGGATAGAGGTTGCGCACGATCTCCAGCGTTTTGCCGCTGTCGACCAGATCGTCGATGATCAAGATACCCGTGCCGTCGCCCATCAACGCGTCGTCCGGCTTCTTCAAAACGCTGGCCTCGGACTGGGTCTGGTTGTCGTAGGATTTCACCGAAATCGTGTCCACCGTACGGATGTCCAACTCCCGCGCGGCGATCATCGCAGGGGCCATGCCGCCCCGGGTAATGGCGACCACGGCCTTCCACGCGCCGTTATCCGGTCCATGCCCGTCAAGACGCCACGCAAGCGCGCGGCTGTCGCGGTGGATTTGATCCCAGCTGATGTGAAAGCCTTTTTCGTGGGGCAGGCGGTCGGTCATTGGTCAGGTTCCCTCAGGTGATGGCAATTTTAGCGCCTAGAGCGGCAATCAGACCGCCAAAGCTGCGATCCAGTTTCGATTTGAAGCGGCTGTAAGCCGTGCGGGCGCGGGGCAGCGAGAAGACGCGCGCCACAATCATATACCACGCGGTTTCGACCCAGAAGATATTGAACAGGACAAAAAGCTTGTCCGCCAAGGAGGCCTCAACCGGCACCAATCCGACGAAAACGGCACCGAAAAACACGGCTGGCTTGGGATTGGCAAGCATCGCAACAAGACCCAGCCAAACCGCCCCGACCACAGACCGTGGCGCGGTGCCTTCAGCAATAACGGGCAAAGGCTCGGAGGCGTGTTGCCACATCTTCCATGCGATATAGATCAGGAACAAGCCACCCACGACTTTCAGCGCGGTGAACAGGGCAGGGACGACTTCAAACAGCAAGGACAGGCCAAGCAATGCAGCAGCAGCCCATAGTGTTGCTGCAAGGCCGAACCCGACAGCCAGCCCCATGGCCGTTCGCAGACCTTCGGACGCGGCAGACCGGACGCTCAACACGAAAGACGGCCCCGGCGAGATCGCCGCAAGCAAATGAATAAGGGCGACGCTAACGAAGCCCGCTAATGTCATTTCTCGATGTCCGGCGCGTCCACGGCCTTCATGCCGACGACATGATAGCCTGCATCCACATGGTGAACCTCACCAGTGACCGCCGAGCTAAGATCAGACAACAGATACAGGGCGGACTTGCCGACCTCTTCTTGTGTCACAGTGCGGCGCAGTGGCGAGTTATACTCGTTCCACTTCATGATGTAGCGGAAGTCGCCAATGCCGGAGGCAGCAAGCGTTTTGATCGTCCCGGCCGAAATCGCGTTTACGCGGATGTTGTCCTTACCCAGATCCTCGGCCAGATACTGCACCGACGCCTCCAGCGCCGCCTTGGCCACGCCCATGACATTGTAATGCGGCATGACCTTTTCGGCGCCGTAATAGGTGAGCGTAAGCAAAGATCCGCCGTTTTTCATCAGCTTTTCGGCGCGCTGTGCGACTGCTGTGAACGAGTAGACAGAGATATCCATCGACATGCGGAAGTTGTCGGCGCTGGTGTCGACATACCGGCCGCGCAATTCGTTTTTGTCGGAGAACCCGATGGCGTGAACCACGAAGTCCAAGCCGCCCCAGTCTTTTTCCAGCGTTGCAAACAACGCATCAATCGACGCGCCATCGCCCACATCGCAGGGCAGGACATGTTTCGATCCGATGCTGTCGGCCAAAGGGCGGACCCGCTTTAGCAAGGCGTCTCCTTGGTATGAGAACGCAATCTCGGCGCCTTGGTCGGCACAAGCTTTCGCAATTCCCCATGCGATGGACTTGTCATTGGCCACCCCCATGATCAGGCCGCGTTTGCCTGCCATCAATCCATTTGACATATTGTCCCCCAGGGCCACTTCTTGTTGTGTTTGGGATGGTTTAGGCGAAAGCACTGGCTGCATCAAGTCGCGGCAGAGCCTTCAGGCGCAGATATGAAACAGAACAGCGCCATTGCTGGCGCAGGCATAATTTTGCCAATTGGTCAAAAACGACGCGGCGTCAGGGTTGAGCCCTTAATTCATTGGCGATAGTGCGGCGGTGAAACACGGTGGGAATATAGAGTGACCGACAGAACTGGAATATTCGCGGGCGAAGATCCTTTTGCGATCGCACGTCATTGGCTCGCTGAGGCCGAGAAGGTCGAGCCCAACGATCCAAACGCGATCGCGCTGGCGACCGTGGACGCAAGCGGCCTGCCGAACGCACGTATGGTGCTTTTGAAAGACATCGAGAGCGACGCCTTCGTCTTCTATACCAACTACGAAAGTGCAAAAGCGCGCGAGTTGGACAGCTCCGGCACCGCTGCTTTCGTGATGCATTGGAAATCTTTGCGCCGTCAGGTGCGTGTTCGTGGTATAGTGTCGCGCGAAGACGGTGAACAAGCGGACGCCTATTACAAGTCGCGGTCGCTCAAAAGCCGGTTGGGGGCTTGGGCATCGAAGCAATCGCAGCCACTTTCGTCGCGCGGCGCCTTGATGGCAAAAGTTGCGAAAGTGACGGCGGAGAAGGGTTTAAACCCCGACAGGCCACCGTTTTGGGGCGGGTTTCGGATACGACCCGTTGAAATCGAATTATGGGCTGATGGGCCTGCGCGGCTCCACGACCGATTTCGCTGGGCACGCAATGATCCGGATAGTCCGTGGGAGATATCACGGCTAAGTCCGTAACTACGGCAAAAATATACGTAATTGACGTACACGTAAGGAGTGAGGGCAGGAAACCCTTACCTATCTTGAAACCTCTCGATGTGAGAACGTGGATCCAACATTAGTTGGGAGTACTCCATGGGTAATCTTGGAGGCGTCGAAAAATTCGACGCAGTGTGGATGACACAGAATAGTGAAGTTGCTGATACCACGCGATTTGTAGTGGGTCAGGTTAAGTGGTTCGACGCGGTAAAAGGCTTTGGCTTTGTTGTCGCCGACGAGGGTGGTCCCGACATTTTGCTCCATGCAAATGTGCTGCGTAACTTTGGGCAAGGCTCCGTCGCGGATGCCAGCAATGTAGAACTGCGCGTCCAAGAAACTGATCGTGGCCTGCAAGCGGTTGAAGTTCTGTCGCTCACGCCGCCGGAAGCGGATCCGGATGACACGGGCATCGCCAGCGTCATCGCCGACTATGATAACGTAGAAATGATTCCGGCCCGGGTGAAATGGTTTGACAAGGGCAAGGGCTTCGGGTTTGCCAATGCCTATGGTTCAAGCGAGGATATCTTCCTTCATGTCGAGGTTTTGCGCAGATGCGGCCTTGCCGACCTTCTGGCAGGAGAGGCCGTCTGTGTTCGGGTCGTTGATGGGGAACGTGGCCAAATGGCTGCGGAAATCCACGCTTGGGACCACGCAATCAACCACAATTAAAGCCACCGCACTTGCGATTGTCCTGACCGGTCTTGCCGGTATTGTTCCCGTTGCGGCCGCATGCTCTGACAACCGCGTCAGTATAAAGGGAGGCTTCGGGGCCATCTCGTTCCGTATCGAGATTGCCGACGACGACCGAGAACGGGCCGTCGGTTTGATGAACCGCGAAAAGCTGCCCAAACTCGCCGGAATGCTGTTTGTCTATCAGCGCCCTCAACCTCTGGCATTCTGGATGCGAAACACGTTGATTCCTCTTGATATGATTTTCGTCGAGCCGACAGGCCGGATCGCGCATATTCATGCGAACGCCGTCCCGCATGACGAAACGCCAATTCAGGGTGGGGATGGTTTGACCCATGTTCTGGAGATCGGCGGTGGTCTGGCTGCTAAATTCGGCATTTCGACAGGCGATATTTTGCAGCATTCGAGCTTTAATCAAAATGAAGCGCTTTGGCCCTGCGGTTAGGGCTTTTCAAACCCGAAGAAGGTGTTTAGGAAACCCTCAGATCGTCGGGGCGTGGCGCAGCCTGGTAGCGCACCTGTTTTGGGTACAGGGGGTCGGAGGTTCGAATCCTCTCGCCCCGACCATCTAAACCTCTGGAACATCAGAGAAAATTAACCCCCTTAGTCATCCATCAATTCTAGAGCCCGTTTCAGGGGGCTTCTTTAGCGTCATGTTCGGCGATGTCCGTCACGTGGCGCGATCTGGTGCCCCCACGCGTCCAGAGCGATTCTGTTTTCAAGTGCCGTTTAACCACGATTGGGCGTGACATAATCGCACAAAGCTCCACTCAGCTACATATAGACAAAATTTCTTTCACCACCCCCTACATGTGGGGCTTGTGTATCGAATTGGGCTTTGGGCGCTGTGGATAAGCCTGTGGATAGTTCACTCAATACCCTAGCTTAAAGTGATAAGTCGGCCAATTTGATTGGTTTTTCTTTTTGGCGCGTCCTGTGCACATTTTCTCGCTCGGTCGGCCAAAAGAATCGCGGCAACCCCGACCTGCTGAAGGTCAACATATTTTTGTCGCTCAAACTGGTAAAAATTCCGTTGACCCGATGGGGCTCGATACGTCAGGTTGTGCAAGCTGACACCCAAGCCACCACATATAGTGGCGGGAAGCAGCAACGGGACGGGGCAACACTCCAGACACATTACATCGCAAGATGTCAGCCCATGCTCAAGCATGGGACGAGAGAGTTTGTCTTCGATCCGGCACCACGGCCCGCATGAGGCAGGTCACACGGAATTATCACGCGCAATGTTGCGCCTGGGTATCGGGGAACAGACGAATGAAGATCGACCGCAAGCTTACGAAAGCCGGACAAGACGCCTACACGGCGCTGGAATTTACCACCACAGCGTCCGAGATTCGCAACCCAGACGGTACGATCGTATTCAAGCTTGATAGCGTCGAAATCCCCGCAGGATGGAGCCAGGTCGCCTCCGACGTCATCGCACAGAAATACTTCCGCAAAGCGGGTGTTCCAGCGGCCACCAAGAAGGTCAAAGAAAAGAACGTCCCCGAGTTCTTGTGGCGCTCCGTCCCGGACGAAGCTGCGCTCAACAAACTTCCGGAAGATCAACGTTTTAGCGGCGAAACCTCATCCAAGCAGGTATTCGACCGCCTTGCCGGCGCATGGTGCTACTGGGGTTGGAAAGGTGGCTATTTCACCACCGAAGCCGACGCCCAGGCCTATTACGACGAGATGCGCGTGATGCTGGCCAAACAGATGGCCGCTCCGAATTCCCCACAATGGTTCAACACCGGCCTGCACTGGGCCTACGGGATCGACGGTCCGGCCCAAGGCCACCACTATGTCGACTTCCAGACCGGCAAACTGACCAAGTCGAAATCCTCCTATGAACACCCGCAGCCACACGCCTGCTTCATCCAGTCCGTCTCCGACGATCTGGTAAACGACGGTGGCATCATGGACTTGTGGGTCCGCGAGGCGCGCCTGTTCAAATACGGTTCCGGCACTGGCACAAACTTTTCCTCCCTGCGTGCCGCTGGCGAAAGCCTGTCAGGCGGGGGGAAATCCTCCGGCCTGATGGGTTTCCTGAAAATCGGGGACCGCGCAGCTGGCGCGATCAAATCCGGCGGCACAACGCGCCGCGCAGCCAAGATGGTGATCGTTGATGCGGATCACCCCGATATCGAAGAGTTCATCAACTGGAAGGTTCTTGAAGAGCAGAAAGTGGCGTCCATCGTCGCGGGCTCCAAGATGCACGAGCAAAAGCTCAATGTGATCTTCCAAGCGATCAAAGGTTGGGACGGCAAACTTGAAGACGCCGTAGACCCGAAATCTAACGAGCAGCTGAAAGACGCGATCCGTGACGCAAAGAAAGTCGCAATCCCAGAGACTTACGTCAAACGCGTTCTGGATTATGCAAAGCAGGGTTACACGTCGATAGAGTTCCCGACCTACGATACCGATTGGGACTCTGAAGCGTATAATTCCGTCTCCGGCCAGAATTCCAACAACTCCATCCGCGTGACTGACGCCTTCCTGAAGGCCGTCGAGGCCGATGGTGACTGGGATCTGATCAACCGCAAGGACAACAAGGTCTGCAAAACCATCAAGGCCCGCGACCTGTGGGAGCAAGTGGGCCACGCCGCTTGGGCCTGTGCCGATCCGGGCATCCAGTATCATGACACCGTTAACGCGTGGCACACATGCCCCGAAGACGGCGAAATCCGCGGCTCCAACCCGTGCTCCGAGTATATGTTCTTGGACGACACGGCCTGTAACCTCGCATCGATGAACCTGCTGACCTACCAAAAGGATCAGAAGTTCGACGCAGAGCTTTATATGCACGCCAGCCGTCTGTGGACGCTGACGCTGGAAATCTCGGTCACCATGGCGCAATTCCCGTCCAAGGAAATCGCGCAGCGCTCCTACGACTTCCGCACATTGGGTCTGGGCTACGCCAATATCGGCGGTCTGCTGATGAACATGGGTTACGGCTACGACAGTAAAGAGGGCCGCGCGATGTGCGGTGCCCTGACAGCGCTGATGACCGGTGTGTCTTACGCAACCTCCGCCGAGATCGCCAAAGAGCTGGGCCCGTTCCCGGGTTATGCGAAAAACTCCGAGCATATGCTCAAAGTGATCCGCAACCACCGCAACGCGGCCTATGGCAATGATGACGGCTACGAGAAGCTGGACATCAAGCCACTGGCGCTGGACCACGCGAACTGCCCTGACCAAGATCTGGTCAACCTCGCCATGGCCGCTTGGGACGAAGCGCTGGATCTGGGCGAGAAGCACGGCTACCGCAACGCACAATCCACCGTTATCGCGCCAACCGGCACAATCGGTCTGGTGATGGATTGCGACACCACGGGTATCGAGCCTGACTTCGCCTTGGTGAAATTCAAGAAGCTGGCCGGCGGCGGGTACTTTAAAATCATCAACCGCGGTGTGACAGGCGCGCTGGAAAACCTCGGTTATGCCAGCAACCAGATCGAAGAAATCGTATCCTACGCAGTGGGCCACGGCACCATCGGCAACGCGCCGGGGATCAACCACACGTCGCTGGTCGGCCACGGTTTCGGCGAGGCCGAGTTGGCCAAGATCGAAGCCGCCCTTCCAAGCGCCTTCGACATCCGCTTCGTGTTCAACCAGTGGACCTTGGGCGAGGAGTTCTGCACGCAAACTCTCGGCATTCCAGCCAAAGAGTTGAACAACCCGAGCTTCGACATGCTACGCCACCTAGGCTTTAGCAAAGAGCAGATCGAGCACGCTAACGACCACGTTTGCGGCACCATGACCTTGGAGGGTGCGCCGCACCTGAAAGAAGAGCACTACAAAGTGTTCGATTGCGCCAACCCATGCGGCAAGAAGGGCAAACGCTTCCTGTCCGTCGACAGCCACATTTACATGATGGCTGCGGCGCAATCCTTCATCTCGGGTGCGATCTCCAAGACGATCAACATGCCAAACGACGCCAATATCGAGGACTGCCAAAAAGCCTACGAGCTGTCGTGGTCCTTGGGCATCAAGGCCAACGCGCTCTACCGTGACGGCTCCAAACTGTCGCAACCTCTGGCCGCAGCGCTGGTGGAAGACGACGACGAGGCGGCAGAAATCCTTGAGACCGGCTCGAACCACGAAAAGGCCACCGTGCTGGCCGAGAAGGTGATCGAAAAGATCATCATCCGTGAGGTTGAAAAAGCCACCGCACGCACCAAGATGCCGGAGCGCCGCAAAGGCTACACCCAAAAGGCCGTCGTTGGCGGGCACAAGGTGTATCTGCGCACCGGCGAGTACCAAGACGGGCAGCTGGGTGAAATCTTCATCGACATGCACAAGGAAGGCGCAGGCTTCCGCGCCATGATGAACAACTTCGCCATCGCGGTGTCCGTTGGTCTTCAATACGGCGTGCCGCTGGAGGAGTTCGTGGACGCCTTCACCTTCACCAAGTTCGAGCCAGCAGGCATGGTCCAAGGCAATGACAGCATCAAGAACGCAACGTCGATCCTTGACTACATCTTCCGCGAGTTGGCTGTGTCTTACTTGGACCGCACCGATCTGGCCCATGTGAAGCCAACGGGTGCGACCTTCGACGATATCGGTCGGGGCGAGGACGAGAACCTGAAGAACATCGACGACCTGTCGGAAACTGCGGCCTCCAAATCGCTCGAGGTGCTGAAGCAGATCAGCTCCACCGGCTACCTGCGCAAACGCGTGCCTCAAGAGCTGAAAGTCCTGCAAGGCGGCATGGGCATGGGCCACGCAACGATGGGCGCCACGGCGCTCGACAGTGCGGCCGATCCGGTTGCAACCCTGCAAACGCTGGTACCGGAAGTCACGAGCGCAATCGCCTCGGGGGCCACATCCCTGGACGCACGGACCAAAGCGAAGATGCAAGGCTACGAAGGCGAAGCTTGCGGCGAATGCGGCAACTACACGCTGGTGCGCAACGGCACTTGCATGAAGTGCAACACCTGCGGCGGGACATCCGGCTGTAGCTAAACAAGATACCGGCGCGGCCCCTGCGGGGCAGTGCTCGGGTTCCGGGGCGGGTGCGCTCGCCCCTGACGCAGATCAGGCCGCAGGCAAAAAAACTTGAGCGGTATAATTACGAGCCTGATCAGTGAACCTCGGCCCCTTCTTCGGAAGGGGCCTTTTTCTTATTAGATAGTTGTTTGCGCTCGATTGCGGCGCGACTTGTCGGCGCGGTCCGCTAGAACCGTTCGTAGTCGAGCAAAATCGTCCCATCGAGGATTTGTCGGAGATACCCACACCGATCATCGCGTTGTGAGAGATGCGCCCATGACTTTCGGGCGAACAGGGTAGGGGCCATAAAGAGAATTATCGCACTTAATTCATCGCGTGTTATCTTCCGGTCCAAGTCAGAATTCTCTACGAATTCGGCTTTTTGCTCGGGAGTCAGCGACATGATTTGCATGGAGTAAGCGATATACTCGTCCGCAGCGATACACGATTCAAACGGGCAGGGCGCATCGTCAAAGTTCGAATGCGCGAGTTCATGAACTATAACGCTCTGAAAATAAGGGGTGATGTCGAGAAACGCAAAGGCATCTTTGGGGCTTCGCCGGGCTTGCATCTTCAGAGGCTCAAGCACCTCAATCCGGTCTTTCCCGCAATGATATAGCGCGACGCATCCCGCTTTCAGGTCGTCAACAATGTCTATTCTCACCGGTCGATTAAGCGGTGGCAGGTCACATTGATCAATTAAAGCTTCAGCTTGTTCAACGGCATTGCAGGTCAGTTCGGCAATGTCGCGTTGGTGGAACGTGACGCTCACGTTGGGATTATCGCAGAGGAGCGTTTCCGACACGGCGAAAGACGCCAGAAACGGAACAAGAAGTGCCCAACAATGTAGACCTCGTCGCATCAATAACCTCGCGTCTCTTACAGTCCCTTCATCTGTTCAGCCTCACGAACTCCCGTTTGCTTTTTTGAGCATCCATTGAATTCGAGGCAAGAATGATGGGAGTAGGATACAAGAAAAACAGATCGCCCGCGTTGCCCTACGTCAATTTCAGAGATTTTCAGAACACACGGGGGGGACGCGTTAGGGTTACAGCCGCCCTTGCACACGAAGTCTCTCCGCCAGTCCCGCGGCCCGCGCGTCACCTGCCTCCAGCGCGAAGACATAGGCGTGGGTCAAGTAGAACCCCTGCGCGACGTCTTTCACAGCTTCTTCCGAGGCCCGCGTATAAAGCGTGATCAACGCCTCCACATCACCCGCCGCATGGGCGGCGAGCAATTCGGCATCAAGGCTCACTGCGCCGCGACGGCGTGGCTTTGCCGGTAATCCAGTATCCGCTGCGCCACCCATGCGTGGAAGCAATGGGTCGGGCCGTCCATCGCGGGGGAGAACCTGCCGCCATCAAAGCCCGGTCCGTAGCGCCCGCGCTGCATACCCTCGACCACGAAGATGTCCTCCTCGAACACCTCTTTCCAAAGCGCGGTGTTCTTCACCCGCATCGCATCATCCACCTGAGGAGCTGCGTAATAGATATGAACATGCTCCAGCGTCTCGTTGATCGACTTTGGCTCAAGAATGATCGCGTAGCCATGATCGCGTTGTGCGGCGAGCAGCACGTTGGGGTAGAGCGTGATATATTCCGCGCCCTCATTCCACATCTCGCTTAGACCACTAAAATCGGGGAAGCGCTTGCCGCCTTCACCCTCGAACTGGCGATAGACCAAGGTGCCCTGGCCCGAATACTTGTCCGGTTCGTTGATATTATAGTGGTCTTCCAGTCGCGAATAGCTGTTCAGGCCGGGATGGACCCAAGGCAGATGGTAGCTTTCGCAATAGTTCTCCACGGCCAGCTTGTAGTTGGTCTTGGCGGCCAAAGTGAAACTGCTGTCCGCACCGCCGTGATACATCGGCTGGTCGAACTCGGCCCAACGGGCGATCAGGTCGGCATGCATCTCCTCGAACGGGGCGGCGGTGCCGGAGATGTTCACGAACACCACGTCGCGCCAGATATGGGAGCGGACTTCGATAAGCCCCAGCGTGTCGTTGTCTATCGCCTCATGGGTATTCATCCCCGGACCGCCCACATGCGGGGTCGCCACCAGTTTGCCTTTGGTCGAGTAGCACCACGAATGGTAGGGGCAGCGGATCGCGCCCTCGATCTTGCGTGGCTCGGAGACCAGAATCATCCCCCGATGGCGGCAAGTGTTCTGGAACACCCGCACATCGCCATCCTTGTCGCGGATCAGCAGCAGCGGCAGCCCCAGAAACTCCAGCGGTTTCGCGTCGCCGTTTTCCGGCACGTCAGCCCCTACGGCCAAGCCCGCCCAAGTGGCGTGCAGCACGGCGGCGGTTTCCTCGGCAAAGGTCGCCTCGTCGATGTAATGGGCGTTCGGCAGGCCCCGGGCCTGTTCAATGGGTGCTATAACGGCGGTGAGATCAGTAGACATAGCGGCCTCCCAACAGCTGAATTTGGAAAACCCTCCCAGATTCGGGGCTATATCACTTGTATCACTGCGACATGGTTTGCCTCGCCGCGACGCGTGAACGGCTTCCTGCCGAAACCGGTGCAAGCCGTAGGAAGGTTCCCGCCGAACGGCCGAGGGGAGGGCTTGCTCGGCAAACCCATGCCTGCGTTCACGTAGTGAAACGGCAGCGAATGGCTTGTTTTCAGCAGTTTAGCACGGACCTCTCCCCATCGGGCGGGGCAGGGTCCATCTACAGTCTCGAGACCACCAACGAGGTGGCTCGGCCCTGAAGGACGGGCCTAAACCTGAAACGACCAAATGGAGAGAGTTCAATGAAAACCGCTCTTATTGCACTGACTACCGCAACTGTAATGGGCACATCGGCATTTGCCGCTGTTGCCGATCTGGACAGCGACGGCGACGGCGTCGTGTCCTTCACCGAGATGCTGGCCGTGTATCCAACCCTGACCGAGGAAGGTTTTTCCGCAGTCGACACCAATGGTGACGGCGTTGTGGACGAAGAGGAGCTGACAGCAGCAACAGAAGGCGGCCTGATCCCCGAGGCCTAACCTAAATTCGCCACGGCGTGAGCCAGCACTATTCGTCGTGGCGAAAGGTCCGTGCCCCTGTACTTACTCGATCTGCCTCGGGTTGCAGGGGCGCGGATCGCTCTACTTGGCGCCGCGCGACAGGGCTGCAACGCCGGTTCGGGCCTGCTCGACCAAGCCCAACGGGCGCATAAGGTCAGCAAAAGCATCAATTTTTTCGGAATGACCCGTCATCTCGAAGACGAAGCTTTCCAACGTGCTGTCCACTACATTGGCGCGAAAAATTTCTGCCAGACGCAGCGCTTCGATGCGGTCGTTTCCGGTTCCGGTCACCTTGAACAGAGCCAGTTCCCGCTCGACGCTGGCACCTTCCTCGGTCAGATCGTGGACGTCATGGACGGGCACCATCCGCTCCAGCTGCGCCTTGATCTGGGTGATCACCGCGGGAGTCCCCACGGTCACAATCGTGATGCGGGAGCGGTGACCTTCGTGGTCCACCTCCGCCACGGTGAGGCTTTCGATGTTGTAGCCGCGCCCCGAGAACAACCCGATCACCCGCGCCAGAACCCCCGCCTCGTTGGTGACGACGCAGGCCAGCGTGTGGCGCTCGATATAGTCGGCGTTCGGGTCCTTGAGGTCATAGGCCGAATGTTTGGACGAGCCTTTTTTGATTTTCAGCGGGGACATTTTGGGGCCTCTTTTCGGTGTCTGAGATGTGTCGGCTTTGCGTCTGCCATGCGTATGGCAAAATTTCGGGTGGCTATCTTATGTCGATCACGGGCGTGCCGGACTTCGCCGGATAGCCCGCTTGTGTCAAGAGTGTCAGGCGCAGCGGTTCCTGCGCCGGTTTGTCGATGCAGATGCTGGCGGGCCTTACGGTCACGGGCATCCCGTCAATTTCGATCCGGTCCGAGAAATGCAGCACCTGTGCCTCTCCCGTATCCGTAGCGGTCGCGGTCACCAGATAACCAGCCTCCGGCGCGTCGTCACATCCAGTTCCGCACACGCAGACCTCAGCGGCCTGAGCGAAGCGCAACTCCTGCTGGTAGACGTCGCGATTCAGGTCGAAGTCCGGCACGACGGCTGGGGGCAGAGCGGCTGCGAAGAGAGCTGTAAACCACTCCCACATGGCTTACACCATCACCGCGCCTTTGGTGCCGATGGCGTCCTCGCCGGTATCCTCGCCCATGAGCATCTCGTTATGAGGTGCGCCCGAGGGGATCATCGGGTAGCAGTTCTCGTGCTTCTCGACGCCGCAATCGAACACAACTGGCCCGTCATAGTTCAGCATTTCCATGATCGCGTCATCCAGATCGGACGGGTCGGTGCATTTTATGCCTTTCGCGCCGAAGGCCTGCGCCAGAACGACGAAATCGGGCAGGGCCTCGGACCACGAATGGCTGTAGCGGTTGCCGTGCAGCAATTGCTGCCACTGGCGAACCATGCCAAGGCGCTCGTTGTTCAGGATGAACTGCTTGATCGGCAGGTTATATTGCCGCGCGGTGCCCATTTCCTGCATGTTCATCAGCCATGACGCCTCGCCCGCCACGTTGATGACCAGCGCGTCCGGATGCGCCACCTGCACGCCGACCGACGCGGGCAGGCCGTAGCCCATGGTGCCCAAACCGCCGGAGGTCATCCAGTGGTTCGGCTCTTCGAAGCCCAGATATTGCGCGGCCCACATTTGATGCTGGCCTACCTCGGTGCAGATGAAGCGGTCCTTGCGGTGCTTGGTCAGCGCCTCAAGCCGTTGCAGGGCATATTGCGGCTTGATGATGGTTTCGGAATTTTTGTATTCCAGACAACGCTTTGTGCGCCACTCTTCAATCTTTTTCCACCACTTCGCCAGACCTTCCTTATGGGTCTTGCGCCCGCGCGATTTCCACACCCGCAGCAGGTCTTCCAGCACATGGGCCACGTCACCGATGATTGGTACGTCCACATGGATAATCTTGTTGATGGAAGACGCGTCGATGTCGATATGCGCCTTCTTGGAATGGGGTGAGAACGCATCCACGCGCCCCGTGATCCGGTCGTCGAAGCGCGCGCCGATATTGATCATCAGGTCGCAGCCATGCATGGCCATGTTGGCCTCGTAAAGCCCGTGCATGCCCAGCATACCGAGCCACTGGTCGCCGGATGCGGGATACGCGCCCAATCCCATCAGGGTGGAGGTCACGGGGAAGCCGGTTTCCTTCGCCAACTCGCGCAGCAACGCGGTCGCGCTGTCGCCGGAGTTGATCACGCCGCCGCCAGTATAAAGGATCGGGCGCTGCGCCTTTTCCATCATCTCGACCAGCTCGGTGATCTTCTCGATGTCGCCTTTTACCTTGGGCGCATAGTGCTGCGTGCTGGCGGCCTTGGGCGGCACATAGGTGCCTTTGGCGAATTGCACGTCCTTGGGGATGTCGACCAACACAGGGCCGGGGCGGCCATGGGTGGCTACGTGGAACGCCTGATGGATCACGTCGGACAGCTGGTCGGTGTCCTTGACCAGCCAGTTATGCTTGGAACAAGGCCGCGTGATGCCGACGGTGTCGGCTTCCTGAAACGCGTCGTTGCCGATCATGAAGGTCGGCACCTGACCGCACAAAACGATCATCGGGATGCTGTCCATCAGCGCGTCGGTCATGCCGGTCACCGCGTTCGTCGCGCCGGGACCGGAGGTCACCAAAACCACACCGGGCTTGCCGGTGGAGCGGGCATAGCCCTCGGCGGCGTGGGTCGCGCCCTGTTCGTGGCGCACGAGGATGTGGTTGATCTTCTCCTGCTGGAAAATCTCGTCATAGATCGGTAGCACGGCGCCACCGGGATATCCGAATACCGTGTCCACGCCCTGATCTATCAGGGCCTGAACCACCATCTCCGCGCCGGTCATCTGCTTGTTCGCCATCGTGCTGTCCTTAGCTATCCATCGTTTCATCTGCTCACAAAAAAGCCCCCGTGTTTGGCGGGGGCGCATGGGGTCCGATATGGAGTATCGTTACCGACCCATGCACCGCTTAACTAGAATGACGACTACATCGGCCATGCCGGATGCTCCTTCGTGAGTGTGCGGGGACATTACCAGCCGATTCAGGGGGGTCAACAGCCAATTGGCTGAATTTTGTGTCTCCAATAGCATTTTTCTTGTATTTTTGTTGCGCAAATCTGCCGCATGGCGACATGAAGCGCGGTATTTGGGCCGAATTCGGGCCTTGCACTGCATCGCGCGCAGCCTCACAACATTCCAGACATCTAAAATCAGGAGCAAAGCCATGCCCAAAACACGTATGATCCATGAGTTCGGCATGGGCACGTCCCTGCGCCGCCGCGACTATACCGAGGCCGCCGCCCGCGCCATTCGCGACGCACTGTGGCACAACTCGGTCACTATCGCGGAAGCCTTCGGATTCGACAAATCCGACATGATCATCGACGTCGAAATTGGCGCGCAGAATCCCGACGCGGTCGACACGTCAAAACTCCTCGGCATCTTTCCCTATGGAACGCCCGCGATCACGGTCAAACACGGCGGCCTCGACATCCCGAAGCCCGACGGCTCCGGCGTCACGGTCATCGTCAACGCCGCCATCATGGTCAGTTTCGACATGGAGGCCGCGTAATGGAGCATCGCATCATCTTGGAGCTGGGCACCGGAAATGACCTCTACGGCCGCGACTATACCAAGGCCGCCAAACGCGCCATTCAGGACGCGTTGCACCATTCTTCCATCGTCATGTTCAAATCCCTCGGCATCGACCACACCGAGATGCGGGTGCAGGTTACAATCGGCGTTCAACAACCCGATCAACTTGACCTCGAAGCCCTGACAGCCGAGCTGCCAAGAGGTCGCGCCGAGGTCTCAGCGGTCAAAGGTGGCCTGGACGTGCACGATGCCCAGAACAACCAAACCCACGTGATCGCCACCGCCGCAATCGAGGCTTTCGTCCCCATCAGCACCAAAGACTGGAAACTGTCCTAACCCCATCATTGCTTCAAAAATACCTCGGAGGGGTCCGGGGAGGCAGCGCCTCCCCGGCGGGTCGACGGGCCGAAGGCACGGCGAAATAAGACCGACGCCATACAGCTAACCCGCGCGCAACACCGCCCGAATGAACTTCGCGGCAGAGCGGAAATGGCTCGCTCCGGCAGCTTCCGCCCAGCGTCCCGTTGTCCATGCGTTGTTGGCACCCTTCATCGGCCCACCATAAAGCTGATCCTCGGACAGGCTGTCGATCAGCCCGACCAATGCGCGCTTTCGATCTGCCAGCAGCGTCCTGACCTCATCCCAACTCAACCCCGCCTGCCGCATCCGCAAATCCGCGTTGTAGCGCTTTAGATCGTTCCACTTGTAGCCTTCAGCGGGAAAGAACACGGGCTTGCCGGCTTGACCGTCACCATACCAGCCCAAAAACAGCGCGATCCAATGTGCGCGATGGCCGATTACATCCTTGATCGACGTGCCATCCTCGCCGGCCGTCGCCTGATCCGCATCCAACACCGCGATCAGCTTATCGAGTTTTTCGTATTCTTTTTCGGTGACGGCAAGAAGCGCCGCCTTGTCGGTTGCTGCTGGCATGATCCGTCTCCTTCGACGACCATCTTAGCAGCTATCTCCCTCAATCCGCGTTGACCTTGGTCAAAACTCCACGCCCGTTCCTTGCAGAACGCCGTGTTCCATCGCGTAGCGGGTCAGCCCGGCGGTAGAGTTGATACCCAGCTTGCGTTTGATGTTCTTGCGGTGCGTCTCGACGGTATGAACTGAGATATCTAGATCAACCGCGACTTCCTTGTTCGACTTGCCTTGCGCCAGTTGCAGCAGGATCGTTTGCTCGCGCGCCGTCAGCGACTCGCGTCCGTCACTGGTATTGGGGGACAGCGAGGCGGTGGCCCCGCCACACAGATAGGTCTCCCCGCGCATTACCGCCTGAATGGCTCGGTGGATTTCATCGGTCGGCACGTCTTTCAACAGGTAGCCGCGCGCGCCATGCGACATAGCGGTGGAGACATATTCGGGCGCATCATGCATCGACAGGATCAGAATGCGGATATCAGGTTTTCGCTCCAGCAGAAACTCGGTCGCCGTCAACCCGCCCATCTGCGGCATGTTCAGATCCATCAAGATCACGTCCGGCGACAGCTCGTCCACACGGTCCAGCGCTTCCTGACCGTTGCTTAAGGTCGCGACCACCTCGATGTCGTCATAGCTTTCCAGAATGGCGCATATCCCGTCGGCCACCATCGGGTGATCATCGACCACCAGCACTTTTACAGCGTCACTCATGCAGATTTCCTTGGTTTGAGGGCAGGGGGCTTGGCCTCGGGCGACAGCATATGGGTCAGCGGGACCGAGGCCTCGATAATCGTACCCTTATCGCTCGACAGCACCCGCAGCGTGCCTTTGAGCTGGTCGATCCGCTCTTGCATGTTGCGCAATCCAAGCCCGCCGATATTCTCGGAGGTGGGTCGCGCTGCGATGCCTGTGCCATTGTCGGTGATCCGCATGGTAGCGCCCGACCGGTGACCAAAGACTTCGATCGACACGTGGCTTGCATCCGCATGACGCTCGACATTGGTTAAAGCCTCTTGCGCGATCCGGTACAAGGCGATCTTGGCGTCCTTGTCCAGCCGGTTGCGGAACACCACGGTTTTGAACTCGACCTCGGTTCCGGTGCGGCGGGAAAACTCCTCGATCAGCGATTTCAGGGCCGGACCAAGCCCCAGATCGTCCAGCACGCCGGGGCGCAAGTCGGCAGAGATGCGACGCACCTCGTGAATGGCCTCGGTCAGCCCGCCAATGCCCTTGTCGAGACTTTCCGACGCCCGCGGATCGCCGCACATGACCCGCTTTGCGGCCAGTTCCAGCGTGTAGCGCACGCCGACCAGTATCTGGCTGATGCTGTCATGCAGCTCGCGCGCCACGCGGCCGCGTTCTTCTTCCTGCGTGTCGATAATCCTTTCGGTCAGCGCGCGCAGCTTGGCATCCGCAAGGCGGCGTTCGCGCAAATTCAGCAGCAATCCCGCGACGAACACCCCGAACAGGGCAAGACTGGTGATCAGCACGATATAGACGAAGGTTTTCTGGATACGGGCCTGCACCTCGGCCTCGGCGGCGGCCACCGTGCTTAGGACATCATCGATGAAGATACCCGTCCCGAGAGCCCATTTCCAATCCTGAAGCCCGATGACATATGTGACCATCCGCGCCGTCTCGCGGGTGGAGGGCTTGGCCCAGTCATAAGCATGATAGCCCCCGCCGGAACGCGCGGTGTCGATGATTGTATCGACCACAGGCACGCCGTTCAGGTCGCTGAGCCCTTTCCAGTTCTTGCCGATCAGGAAGGTCTGGCGCGGCGAGACCAGATTGTTCCCATCGTAATCATAGACAAAGAAAAACCCGTCCTGCCCGTAGATCATCGCGCTAAGTATTTGGGTTACCTGAAGTTTTGCGGCTTCGTCGTCAGGGGCCGCGTTGCCGTAGATTGACCCGATGGCGGTGCGTGCCAAAGACAGGTAGTTCTTCAACTCCGCGCGCTTGGCCTCGATCAGCTGGCTTTCAAGCTCGCGTATTTCGCGCTCTGCAAGTTGGCGCGACTGCACCGTCACCATGACCGAAATCGCCGCCACCGCCAGCACAAGCGGCAAGCTCGTCAGCAGAAATATCTTCTGACGGTACGATAGCGAAAAACGCTTTTTTATCGAGGTCCACAATCGGGACATTAGCTGACCGTCCCTCCCTGAGATGGTCCGCGCAAGATGCGCCACGGCGCAATTCGCGTCAATGAGGTGCCATAAGCCGCGCGTTCGGCGAATTATTTTTTCAATCTACCCAGCGATGGGTATTTAGCTTCCCGAAAAGCCTGCGTAAGGTCGCGACACTTGTAACGATCCGTCGAGTCATTGCGTAACCTGTGACCCGATGAAACCTTTGGGAGGAGACACCTATGGATCGTCGTTCTTTTTTGAAAACATCCGCACTTGGCGGCACCGCAGCGGCAGCAACGACTGCGCTGGCCGCACCGGCCTATGCGCAAGGTAAGCGCACGCTGACCATGGTCACCACGTGGGGACGTGGCCTTGCAGGCGTGTTTGACGCCGCTCAGCACGCCGCTGACAGCATCACCGCCATGTCCGACGGCAACCTGACCGTCGACGTGAAAGCCGCAGGCGAGCTTGTTGGCGCGTTCGAAGTGTTTGACGCTGTGACCTCTGGTCAGGCTGACATGTACCACGGTGCAGACTACTACTTCGTTGGCCAGCACCCGGGCTATGCGTTCTTTACGTCCGTGCCGTTCGGCATGACGGCACAAGAGTTGGCCAACTGGTATTACCACGGCAATGGCGCAGCTTTGCACGACGAGCTGGGCGAAATCTTCGGTCTGAAATCCTTCCTTGGCGGCAACACAGGCGCGCAGGCTGGTGGCTGGTTCCGCAAGGAAATCAATGGCCCCGAAGACTTCAACGGCCTGAAATTCCGTATGCCCGGCCTTGGCGGTCTGGCTTTGGGCAAACTGGGCGCATCTGTGCAGAACCTTCCCGGTGCTGAAGTGTACCAAGCGTTGGCCTCCGGCGCGATTGACGGTACCGAGTGGATCGGCCCATGGGCGGACGAAAAGGCCGGTTTCCAGGAAATCACCAAGACCTACTACACCGCAGGCTTCCATGAGCCGGGTGCTGGTCTGTCGATCGCTACCAACCGCGAAGTCTACGACTCGCTGTCGCCTGCGCACCAGAAGATCGTCGAGATCGCATCTGCAGAGGCCCACCAGTGGAACCTCGCGCAGTTCCTCAACAACAACGGTGCGGCGTTGCAGCGCCTGCAATCGGCTGGCGTGAAAACGCTGGAATTCCCAGACAGCGTTTGGGATGCGTTCGGTAAGGCCTCCGATGAAGTGCATCAGGAAAACATGGGCGACGAGCTCTACAAGAAGATCTTCGACGACTACCAAGCGTCGATGAAAGCATCTTCGGGCTGGATCCAGAAATCCGAAAGCGCCTACCGTTCGCAGCGCGACCGCGTTCTGGGCTAAGGTCAGCATTGCCATATAAGGCACTGATTTAAATATTGTTTCGGCCTGTTCTTGTTATGAGGGCGGGCCGAGACGCCAACCAAGCCGCCATGGGGATTGGCGGCTACGGGGACATCAGGGGGGCACGCCATGCTGGACGCAATCGTCTGGTTTTTCACCAACATCGCCATGTCATTCTACAACTTTGCATATGCGATCACGCATCCCGGGCAATGGCTGTCTTGGGTGCCCTATATCAACCAATCCTTGCCAACGGCGGAGCATAAAGAAGCGCTAATGCGCTTTATCTATTATGGCGCCTCGGTGGAGCTGTTCTTCGTTGCCATCACCGCGTTTCTTGTGCTGCTGGCCATCGGGCTGTGGCGCAACGAATTCATGTGGGGCTGCGTGCGGGCCTTGGAAGGATTCGCCAACGTCATCGGCCGGATCGCCGCGTGGGCGGGCCTAATTATGGTCCTGCAACAAATCGTCATCATCTTCATGCAGCGCATTTTTGCGCGCGCCGAAATCTCCATGGGTTTCGGTATGAGCTTTTCCAAGGACATCAGCTGGTGGGCGGAGGAGCTGAAGCTCTACAACGCCCTCGTGGTGGCCTTGTGCGTCACCTATACATTCGTCCAAGGCGGGCATGTGCGGGTTGATCTTGTTTATTCCGCGGTCAGCTACCGCACCAAAAAGACCATCGACATGGTCGGATCACTGCTGTTCATGATGCCCGTCGCGGCGCTGACATGGCTTTATGGCTGGTTCTTCTTGTGGCGGCATCTGGTGGTGCCGAACCCGTCGGCCTCCGACGCGCTGGACAAGCTGATGCTGAAATCACGCGCCTTGCGCTGGAATATCGAAACCATCGGGTTCTCGCCCAACGGATTCAACGCATACTTCCTCTTCAAGATCCTGCTTTGCATGTTTACCGCCTTGGTGTTCTTGCAAGCGATCGCCTTCTTCATGCGCTCCTATCTGGAACGCAAGGAAGGGCCGGAGAGTGAGGGCAAATACCTCGACAAAGACCTGCTGGGCGATGAAGACGCCGAGCTTGTCGCAAATATACACTAAGGGGCTGAACCAATGCTTTTCGGATTAGATGGCGTCGAAATCGGCCTGATTATCGTGTTCCTTTGCCTGTTCGGCGGGATCCTGTCGGGCTTTCCAGTGGCCTTCGCAATCGGTGGCGCGGGGATCATTTCCTTCGCAATCATCGCAGCGCTCGATACGGGCGGGCTGTTGATCCACCAAGCGATTGACACAGGCTCCGCCGAATACGCCGCGTTACTGGCGGAAGGGCTGAAACCCGAAACCATATCCATGTTCCGATACCCCGACCTGCCAAGACTGGCCGAGCCGGTTTTCGTCCAAGGCTGGGAAGTCGCACTGGACCGCAATGTGTCGTTCATCGTGAACCGCATCAACGAGCGTGTGCTGGCAGGGGCGTCCATCGAAACGCTGCTGGCGGTGTTGATGTTCGTGCTGATGGGCATCACGCTGGAACGCTCCAAGATCGCCAACGACTTGCTGACAACGATGGCCCGCGTCTTCGGCCCGCTGCCCGGCGGTCTTGCCGTGTCGGTGGTTGTTGTGGGCGCGTTCCTTGCGGCGTCCACAGGGATCGTGGGGGCTACTGTGGTCACCATGGGCCTGCTGTCGCTGCCGACCATGTTGAAGAACAACTATTCGCCGGAACTTGCCACCGGAGTGATCGCCGCATCCGGCACACTTGGGCAGATCATTCCACCCTCCATCGTGATCGTGCTTTTGGGCACGCTGGCCGGTGATCTTTATTCCGCCGCACAGGAAGCCCGCGCGCAAGAGGTCGGCTGCTCCGACGCGCTGACCTATCTGGGTGAGCCTGCGGTGGTGTCGGTCGGGACATTGTTCCAAGCAGCCCTTCTGCCGGGCATCATGCTGGCCTTGCTCTATGCGCTTTATGCCTTCGGGTACGCGGTGCTGAACCCGTCCAAAGCCCCTGCGGTCGAACTTGGCGCCGCCAATGGCGAGCCGATCCGCCGCTCCGAAGCCCTGACATGGTTCTTGTTCGCGCCAATCGGTTTGATAGTCGGGCTGATCCTGTTGATGCAGGTGAATATAATCGGGTCCCAAAACTTCCAGGTGGACAGCTTCTCTGACGCGGGTGAAACCGCATCGCTGCGCACCAATGTCTCGGAGCAATGCCAAGGGGCGATGATCGAGCTGCACGGCGAAGAAGCGTGGGCCACCGCACTTGCCGAACAAGAGGTTATCGACGCCGCTGGCGGTGTCGCCCAATCGGTCAAACTGACTGAGGAAGAACTGGCCGCCGCAATCGACACCAAGGTCGCCGCAGCTGCCCCGATTGGCACAGGTATCGCTGTGGGCTTGCTGCTTATCAGCCTGATGATCGTGGTCGCGCGGGGCGTATCCCCGACCGCCAATCCGGTGCCGCTGATCGTGGGGGTCGCCGGTATCTTGCTCGCGATGCTGGTCGACACGCTTTTGATCGCGCCAACGACATCGCCCGGCACGACCTTCTTGCTGTTGCTCGCCCCGTTGGGCCTGATGCTGTACGGGGCCAAATACGCCGCCGGAATCCTCGGGCGCAATGACCTGATCCGCGTGGTGTTCCCGCCGCTGGTTCTGATCGTCGCCGTTCTGGGCTCGATCCTTGGCGGAATTACCAACCCGACGCCTGCGGCGGCACTCGGGGCAGGCGGGGCAATCATGCTTGCGGCCTACCGCAAGCTGCAAGACGAGGGCCGGTCGGGGCGTATGGTGATCCTGACGACCTTCGCGATCATCATCATGATCCTTGTCGGGGTGAATTTTGACCTACGCGTCAATATCGAGGTGGTCAGCTTCGAGAACACGCTGGCCTTCCTCGTCGCACAAGCCGCCTATCTGTTCGCGATGTTCGGGTTGTTCTTCGCCTGCTACGTGTTGTGGAACTACGGCGTCCTCAGCCCTGTGGTGCGGGAGACGGCCAAGGTCACATCCATGGTGTTCACCATCCTCATTGGCTCGCAGCTGTTGAACCTTGTGGTGATTTCCTTTGGCGGGGAGCACTATATCCAGCAGTTCCTGAAGTCCTTTGACAGCGAGCTTCAGGTCTTCATCATTGTGATGCTGGTGCTGTTCGTTCTGGGCTTCGTGCTCGACTTCCTCGAGATCATCTACATCGTGATCCCGATTGTCGGGCCAGTGATCTACGGCGGCACAATGGACCCGAAATGGGTGACCATCATGATCGCGGTGAACCTGCAAACCTCGTTCCTGACACCACCCTTCGGCTTCGCCTTGTTCTACCTGCGCGGCGTGGCCCCGAAAGAGGTCACAACGGGGCATATCTACCGCGGGATTATCCCCTTCGTGCTTATTCAGGTGATGGCATTGGGCCTACTGGCCCTGTTCCCGTCGGTCGTGACCATCCTTCCGAACCTGATCGGGAACTGATATTGCGCATCTGCCACCTCGGATCGGGGTGGCAGATGTGACACATCAGAATGATTAATTCATTGGAATTGCTCAGAAATCAGGCCGCTTCTGTCAACTAGCCGACAACGTCTTGCCTCGAGACCCGTATATGCTGAAAATGTTCGGTAACGAGTGATTTGTTTCCCCATTTTCTTGCTTTGGATGCGTCTCTTCAGGCATTCTGAGCGGGATAGGAACCTAAAAGGTAGCAATTGGCCTTGAGAAATTCTGTTCTATTCCCCCAGCTGTTGGACGCCAGTATCCTTCGCGACCTATCGCGCGAAACGCAGGAGTTTTTTCTAGACAGCTGCAAACGTCGAACCTTCAAAGCCGGCGAAACGATGCTCCGCCAAGGCGAGCAAACCGACAGCATGTTGATCGTCGCGGAGGGCCGCATCGAAGTCAGCTATGTGAACGAAACGGGGCATCACTCGATCATTTACCACGCGTTTTCCGGCAACGTGTTGGGGATGGTCGAAACCCTGTCAGAGCGCCCCTGCGCGGGAACCTGCAAAGCGCTGTCTGACACAACTGTTCTGATGTGTCGGCGCTCCGACCTGATCAAGAAAATGGCCTCCAAGGTGTTCGTTCGGAATTTTGCCGCCGATTTGCACGACGTCCTTGCCCATGACAACCGGTTCAAATCTATCGACCAGTTCTTTAGCGCCGAGCAAAAGATCTGCGTCTATCTGGAAAAGCTGTCTCAAGACGGCTCGGTGTTCACTGAAAGCCAAGGCTATCTGGCCGATGTCGTGGGGTGTTCGCGTCAAACAGTGAACAAAGAACTCGGGCGTCTGCGTGATCGCGGGATCATCGAAATGACCAAAGCGGGCATCAGGATACTAGATATCAAAGCCCTGTCGAACCGCCTGACAGAATTGGGCGATACCAAAGCCACCGGCACAGGCTAGGATTTCAGTTGAAGCAAGTCCCACCGGTTGCCCCAAGGATCCCACCACACGGCAACCTTGCCATAAGGCTCGTCACGCGGTGCTTCCTCGAAGGTGACGCCTGCGGCTGACATCCGCTGATAATCGGCGTCGAAATCATCGCTGTTCAGGAAGAACCCGACACGCCCGCCGGTCTGGTTGCCAATGGCAGCGATCTGCGTGTCGCCTTTGGCCTCGGCCAGCAAAATGCGTGTCTCGGCGTCGGGCGAGGGGGCAATCAACACCCACCGCTTCCCGTTGCCCATATCGGTGTCTTCAATCAGGTGAAAGCCAGCGCGCTTCACATAGAATGAGATCCCGTCATCATAGCTCGGCACCACAATGGCGAAGGCCGAGATATGTCGGCTCATTCTTTCGGGGCGCGGGTGTCCGGCAGGCTGATGCGGGCGACCTGTTCGGCGATCGGGTCCACGGATAGCGGGTGCGTATCTTCGTCATAGTCCTCGGCGTCAGTCATCGACTGCCAAGCCCCGCCGCGGAAAATCTCCAGCGCGCCGAAACCGGCCTTGTAACCCATCTTCGGGGAACCCGGCACCCAGTAGCCCAGATAGACATAGGGCAGGCCCGCTTCTTGCGCGATGCGCACATGATCCAGAATGATATAGCTGCCAAGAGAATTGCGCGCCCAATCAGGGTCATAGAACGAATAGACCATCGACAATCCGTCATCGAGCACATCTGTCAGGCAGGTCGCGATCAGCTCGGGGCTATCGCCGGAGCGGTCCCAATATTCGATGACGCGGCTTTTGACCGGAGTCTCCTCGATCATCGCGGCAAACTCGAAAATATCCATATCGGCCATGCCACCATCTGCGTGACGCGAATCCAGATAGCGGCGGAACAACTCGTATTGCTCTTCGGTGGCCCAAGGCGACGTCGCTTCGCGCTCCAGCACCTTATTGCGGTTCAGGCACCTGCGCTGGCTCCGGCTTGGCTTGAAATCGGCCACGCGGATGCGGGCTGACAAACAGGCGGAACAATCGGCGCAAGAGGGGCGATACAGCACGTTCTGGGACCGCCGAAAGCCTTGCTTGCTCAGGGTATTATTCAAGGTATTCGCATGCTCGCCCTGCAACGCCGTGAACAGTTTACGTTCGCGGCGTTTGTCCAGATACGGGCAGGCCTGCGGGGCCGTGACGTAGAACTGGGGGGCAATGGGTAGTGTGTGGCGCATGGAGCCTCGGGCAAGAGCAGTTCGACCAGAGCCTACCAATGCCCCTCGCGACTCACAAATGCTTTTTGGGGAGGGTCTCCGCACAGCTCTCATTTCTTTGAACTGTGCGGTGAAAAGGTGCCTTTAGTACCGGCCGGGCGTGTTAATCGCGACCACGCCGGTAAACATGTCATGCAGGCCTTGCCCGCGATCGGTCATCAGCATCAGAAACACCGACGCAATTTGCGGGATGAAGAAGGCGCTGGCGATCATGAAGGCGATTGTGTGCAACGCCGCCGCAGACCCGTCCAGCCGCTGGCCGTCATGGGCGCGCAATTCGATGTTGAACAACCGCATGCCCGGTGTGGCCGATGCCGCCCGGATCGAGCCGATGCGGTAAACCAACGACACCACCAAGAACACCAGCGGGAACACGAACCACAGCAAAAACAGCGGGATGCTGGCAATCACGGCAGCAATTATGCCGATCAGAACCGTATCCACGACCCACGCCAACAGGCGTTTGACGCCGACGCCTTCGTAAAAGGCGGGCTGGGCATGGGGGTCGGGCAGGGCGTCGTAGGTGTCATTCATAGTGAAAGACATGGGGGTGAGTCTCCGGTTTTAAAAGGGGGTGCCGCGCCCCGAAAAGGGGCGCAGCGGGAAGATTCAGGCGTCTTCGCTGGATTTGGCGGCTTCCGCACGCTCGTCCATGAAGGCATCGAACTCGGATTTGTCCTTGGCCTCGCGCAGACGTTCCAGGAAGGTCTCGAACGCGTGTTGCTCGTCCTCAAGGCGTTTCAGCATGTCGGCTTTGTAGGAATCAAACGCTGTGTTGCCGGAGGTTTTGAACCCGTGGCTAGAACGGTGCGCCATGGCGCGGCTGCGGCAGGAAGTGTTGAACATGCGTTTGCTCCAGATCATATATGCAAGAATGGCGAGGCCGACGGGCCACACGAAGATAAAGCCAAAGACCATGGCTGCGATCCATGCGCCCTTACCGCGCTCGTCCAGCCAGGCTTCAGCCCGGGCGAACCAGCCCATGCGGGGCATCGTGTGGGTGGCTGTTGGGGTAGGGGTCATCTGTCGCTCCTTTATGTGAATGTTATTTACATTTACATATTTGGGGATTGCTGACGCGCTTTCAAGAGAATTCGGATCGAAAAACACGAAAAAGGGCGCAGTTTCCCGCGCCCTCATTGAATTTGTTCAAATATTTTGGCTTAGGAAGTCAGCTCGTAAGCCCGTTCCCCATGCGAGGAAAGGTCCAAACCGGTGATTTCATCCTCTTCCGACACGCGAATTGGCAGGATCATCTTGATCAAAACTACCAATCCGGCGGTCACAACAGCTGTCCAGATGCCAACAACAACCAACCCGCCCAGCTGCGCGGTCCAACTTGCGTGACCAAACACCGCCAGCATGATGATACCGAAGATACCGCCCACACCATGCACCGCAAATACGTCCAGCGTATCGTCGATCTTAAGGACGGTTTTGACCACGCCGCAGAGCTCTTGGCACATGATACCCGCGACGCCGCCAATTAGCATGGCCTCCATCGGCCCGACCGAGCCGGAGGCAGGTGTGATCGACGCCAAGCCCGCGATGGTGCCTGTTACCATACCCACCAGCGACGCCTTGCCAAAGCGGATGCGCTCCCAAGCGGCCCAAGTAATAGACGCCATCGCCGCCGAGATATGCGTGACCGTAATCGCCATTGCCGCGCCACCGTCCGCCGCCAGTTGTGAGCCGCCGTTGAAGCCGAACCAGCCGACCCACAGCATCGCTGCACCGATCATCACCATGCCGGGATTGTGCGGCGGGACGGCCGCATTGCGACGCGGCCCAAGGAAGACTGCAAGGATCAACGCCGCGATACCCGCCGTCTGGTGCACCACGATGCCGCCCGCAAAATCGTTCACGCCATCTTCGAACAGCGACCACTCCGCGCCCGCCAGCAAGCCGCCGCCCCAGATCCAGTGCGCCACGGGTGCGTAACAGATCAGCATCCACAGCGACGAGAACACCATGATGAACGCGTAGCTTATGCGCTCCACATAGGCGCCGACGATCAGGGCAGGGGTGATGATGGCGAAGGTCATCTGGAAGGCAAAGAACAGTACTTCGGGGATCGTTCCCGACAAGCTGTCCGCCGTCACGCCGTTCAGAAACGCCTTGTCCAGCCCGCCCCAGAACGCGTTGCCCTCGCCGAACGCGATGGAATATCCGGCGACCAGCCACAGGATGCTCATCACGCAGGCGATGGAGAAACATTGCATGAAAACGCTGAGCACGTTCCGCGCCCGTACCAGCCCGCCGTAAAATAGCGCCAGTCCGGGCAGAGTCATAAATAGCACCAAGGCTGTGGCGACGAGTATCCAAGCGGTGTCCGCTCCGTTCATGGGGTCATTCCTTTTGTGTCCTGTTAGAGACCACAAACGGGCCGGAACGCGGAAGAAAGAGGCAGGGCCGCCCAAAACATGGGCGATTGCGTCGGTGCTGAAATTTTAGGCTAAAACAAGGTGACGTGCCGCGATAGCGGGCAGTTAGGAAAGCGCGGACAGCAACAATGTCAGCGCATGGGCCACGGTGGCCCGACGCACTTCGCTGCGACCAAGTGCGCCGAATTGCACGGTTTCAGTCGCGACACCGCGCGCCGTTGCCACGCCGAAGCAGACCATACCTTCCGGTTTGAACTCCGAGCCGCCCGGTCCCGCGATCCCCGTCACCGACACCGCCAGATCCACGCCGGACGCCTTTAGTGCGCCTTCCGCCATTTCCCGCGCGACCTGTTCGGACACCGCGCCATGGGCTTCCAGCGACGCCACCGTAACGTCCAGCATCTTTTGCTTGGCCGTGTTGGAATAGGTCACGAACCCGCATTCCACCACGTCGGACGAGCCCGCGACCTCGGTCAATGTCCCTGCAATCAAGCCGCCGGTGCAACTTTCCGCCGTGGCGATGCGCCAACCCTTGGCCCGCGCCGCCTCAAGAACTTCAGCCGCATCAGCCATGGGATATCCAAGCGCCAAGCATCACGACCAAAGCCGCCAGAACGCCCGCGATAACGTCATCCAGCATCACGCCCAGCGGCCCTTCCTTGCGGTCCGCCCAACCCACAGGGCCGGGTTTCCAGATGTCGAACAGCCGGAACGCGATGAACGCCGTCACGACGCCGGGCCACAGGGTCCAGAACGACACGCCCGCATGGCTGATCCCGACGGCAACCGGCAAAAGGGCAATCCATTGCCCCACCACTTCGTCGATCACAATCTCCGAGGGGTCGTGGTCGTCCTTGCCCTTGGTCTCCATCGAGGTGACGGCCCAGCCCAGAACGAACATTATCACCGTCAGCGCCGCCAGTGCCACGTAGCCGCGCCACTCTATTATGCCCCACGCCGCGATCACCGCCGCGGCCGAGCCCCATGTGCCCGGCGCGGGGCGCAACAACCCGACATAGAAGAAGGTCGCCCAGAATTTTGACACCGAGAACATCGCGTTACCCCTTCACCAGCGTGGCGGTCGCCATGCAGGCAATCCCCTCGCGTCTGCCGGTAAAGCCCAATTGCTCCGATGTTGTAGCCTTGACGCTTACCCGATCCAGAGAAATATCCAGCAATTCCGACACCTTCTCACGCATCGTTAAAGCGTGAGGCCCGATCTTCGGCTCCTCGCAAATCAGCGTGCAATCCACGTTGGAGATCGCAAACCCCATCTCGCCCGCCAAATCCCGCGCGTGTTCCAGAAACACATGGCTGGCCATGCCTTTCCATTGCGGGTCGCTTGGCGGGAAATGCTGCCCAATGTCGCCCTGCGCCAAAGCGCCATAAATCGCGTCCGTTATTGTGTGCAGCCCCACATCGGCGTCCGAGTGTCCTTGCAACCCGCGCCCGTGCGGCACCTTGATCCCACACAAAACCACATGATCCCCCGGCCCGAAGCGATGCACATCAAATCCGTTGCCAACCCGTATATCCACGGTGTTCTCCAAATATTGCTCGGCCCGGGCGAAATCCTCGGGCGTGGTGATCTTCAGGTTCCGCTCGCTGCCTGCCACGATGATCACGTCCATGCCAGCCGCGCGGGCAATTTCCACGTCGTCTGCCGCGCCTCCGACATGCGATCGGTGCGCCGCCAGAATATCCGCCAGATGAAACCCTTGCGGGGTCTGTGCGCGGTATAGATCGCTGCGGTCCTGCGTGCCGGAAACCTTGCCGCCGTCACCGCGCCACAGCGCGTCCGTCACCGCCAAGGCAGGGGCCGCGCCTTGTGCGTCCTGCAAGCCGTTCAACACGCCGTCAATCACGTCAGCGCTCACCAAAGGCCGCGCGCCGTCATGGATCAGCACAAGATCAAAGCGGCCCTCGACAGCCTGCAACCCGTTCAGGACCGAGGCGTCGCGGCTTTCGCCACCGGTGACGACCCTAACCCCGTCCGGCATCCAGTCCACGGGCGCGTTGTCAGGGACGACCAAGACAATTTCGTCCACAGACGGGTGCGCGGAGAAGGCGGCACAGGTCCAGTCGATGACGCGGCGACGCGCAAGCGCTTGCCATTGCTTGGCAATTTCGCCACCCGCACGGGTGCCACGACCTGCCGCCACGATCACGGCGACCACAGAGGGGCGGTTCAAATCCATGAGATTTGTCTATGATGTGCGCATCCGAAGAACAATGCCCCCGTTACCAACGCCTAATTTTTAGGCAAACACAAATAATGCGGCATGTTATCGCGAATTCCCTTGCGCCACACGTTGCCAGCACCTTGTGAAGCGGGTAGCCAAGTGAGCGAATGCACAAGGATTAGGCGTTTGCACATCCAACTGGCAAATCATCAGATCGACCCCCCGGTATTGCTCGCCCCATTGGCGGGGATCACCGACTTGCCGTTCCGCAAGCTGGTGTCGAGCTTCGGTGCGGGGCTGGTGGTGTCGGAAATGGTCGCCAGTCAGGAAATGGTGCAAGCCAAACCCGGCGTGCGCGAAAAGGCCGAACTGGGCATGGAATTTGCCAACACTTCCGTACAATTGGCCGGACGCGAAGCCCGCTGGATGGCCGAGGCCGCCCGCGTCGTCGCCGCCAACGGCGCCCGCGTAATCGACATCAACATGGGCTGCCCTGCCAAGAAGGTCACCAACGGCTATTCCGGCTCCGCACTGCTCAAGGATCTGGACCACGCGCTGACCCTGATCGACGCGGTGGTCGGCGCAGTCGATATCCCCGTGACCCTGAAAACCCGTTTGGGATGGGACGATGATCTGCTCAATGCGCCAACATTAGCGAGGCGGGCCGAGGATGCTGGCATCTGCATGATCACGATCCATGGCCGCACCCGCTGCCAGTTCTACAAGGGCCGCGCCGACTGGGCGGCCATCCGCACTGTGAAGGACGCCGTTACCATTCCCGTCGTGGCAAATGGCGATATTACCGACGCCGCGACTGCCCGCACTGCGCTCGATGTTTCTGGTGCGGATGGTGTGATGATCGGGCGGGGCGCACAGGGTCGCCCTTGGGCTTTGGCACAGGTGGCGCACACGCTCCATGGCACCGCCGCGCCGGACATCCCGACGGGTGAGGCACTGGCCGATATGGTCGCGGCACATTACGAGGACATGCTCGATTTCTACGGCCCCGAGCTTGGGCTGCGCGTCGCCCGCAAACATTTGGGCTGGTATATGGACGGGGCAGGGACCGCCGCCCCGCTGCGCCGCGAGGTGCTCACCGCGAAATCCTCCGAAAAGGTCCTAAAGCTGTTGCCGCTGGCGCTGGAAAACGGGGCCGCCGCATGACCGCCAGCTTCTTTGACACTTTGTGGATATCGCTCCCGATCCCGTGCTTGGTCATCGACGGCCAAAGCAATATCGCCGAGATCAATCCGGCGGGCGAGACCTTCATGAACGCCTCCGCCAAGTCCCTGCGCGGCGCGCCGGTCTGGGACAAGCTGCATGTCGACGCGCCATTGGATGAGGCCGTCACCCGTGTGCGCCGTGACGGTTCCGCCCTGTTTGTGAACACGGTCGATGTCGGGTCGGGCGAGAAACCACCTGTGCAGTGCAACGTGCAGTTGACCACCATTGTCGATCGCCCCGGCTACATCATGATCCTGCTGGAGCCGCGCGAAATTGCCCATAAAATGGGCCGCGACCTGCAATCCAAAAGCGCGGCGCGCTCTGCTATCGGCATGGCCGAAATGCTGGCCCATGAAATCAAGAACCCGCTGGCTGGCATCACTGGTGCCGCGCAGTTGCTGAGTATGAACCTGAGCGGCGATGACGTTGAACTGACCGATCTGATCGTCGAGGAATCCCGTCGCGTGGTGAAGTTGTTGGAGCAAGTCGAACAGTTCGGCAATCTGCGCCCGCCCTTGCGCGGCGCCGTCAACCTGCACGACATACTTGATCGCGCGCAAAAAAGCGCCGCCGTGGGCTTTGCCGCGCATATGAAGATCAGGGAAAACTACGACCCGTCGCTACCGTCCACCTTTGCTGATTCCGACCAGTTGCTTCAGGTCTTCCAGAACCTGCTGAAAAACGCATCGGAGGCCTCAGACAAATCCGGCGGCACGATCGAAATCCGCACCTTCTACGAGATGTCCCTGCGCGTGGAGCGCCCCGACGGCACCCGCGCCGCAGTGCCGTTACAGGTCGAAATCATCGACGACGGCCCCGGACTGCCGCAAGAGCTTGCAGGCGAGGTGTTCGAGCCTTTCGTCTCTGGCCGCGAAAACGGAACCGGCCTCGGGCTGGCGCTGGTCTCGAAAATCATCTCGGAGCATGACGGCTGGATTTCCGTCACCTCCGTTCCCGGGCGCACGGTGTTCCGCATCTCGCTGCCCGTCGCCCCGAAACTGCATGACCTATGACCCACCCGAAAGAGAGCACCTGACCCATGGACGGCACCGTACTTGTCGCAGATGACGACCGCACCATTCGCACTGTCTTAACCCAAGCGCTGACGCGGGCAGGGTGCAAGGTTCACGCCACCTCGTCGCTGACCACGCTGATGCGGTGGGTCGGTGAGGGGAAGGGTGATCTGGTGATCTCCGACGTGATGATGCCGGACGGGAACGGCTTGGAAATGTTGCCCGCCATTCGCGACCAGCGCCCGTCCTTGCCGGTGATCATTATCTCGGCCCAAAACACGATCATGACCGCCATTCAGGCGACCGAGGCCGACGCCTATGACTACTTGCCCAAACCATTCGACCTGCCGGACCTGATGAAACGCGCGGCGCGTGCGCTGGACCGCAAACGGGTGGTTTCCAAACCGCACAGCGCGGAGGAGCCGAGCAGCGAAGGCAGCGACTTGCCCTTGGTGGGTCGCACACCGGCCATGCAGGATCTTTACCGCCTGGTGGCCCGCGTGATGAACACCGATTTGTCGGTGATGATCACTGGGGAAAACGGCACCGGCAAAAGCCTGATTGCCCGCGCCATTCATGACTTTTCCGACCGACGCAACCTGCCGCTGGTGACCGCAACGCCCAGCGATCTGGCCGCGATGGAGGGGCCTGCAACCATCCTCAGCCGCGCCCGTGGTGGCTCGATCCTGTTTGACGAAGTGTCCGACCTTGACGGCGATGCCCAAGCGCGCATCGTGCGGATGCTGGACAGCCTGACGGATGACGCACCGCGCATTCTCGCGACGTCGCAGCAGGACCTGATGGCCAAGATGGAATCCGGCGCTTTCCGGCAAGACCTGTTTTACCGCCTGTGCGGCGTAACTGTGAACGTGCCCTCCTTGCGTGAACGGGTCGAAGACATCCCGCTTCTAACCCAGCATTTCTTACTGAAAGCAGAACGCGACGGCACGCCTTCGCGACAATTTTCAAAAGATGCGTTGGAATTGGTGCGCACTTACAGCTGGCCCGGCAATGTGCGGCAGCTGGAAAACACCGTACGCCGCTTGACGGTCACCGCCACCGAGGGCGAGATCAGGCACAAGGATGTCGAGCAGGTCCTCGGCAGCCAGCCAGAAACCGAGCCCTTGATGGGTGGTGCCACGGCCGACAAGCTGTCCGCTTCGGTCGCCCTGCATCTGCGGCGCTACTTTGATCTGCATGGCGGGGTGCTGCCACCACCCGGCCTGTACCAGCGTATTTTGCGCGAGGTGGAGCTGCCATTGATGGAAATTGCCTTGGAAGCCACAGGCGGAAATCAGGCTAAATGTGCCGATTTACTTGGCATCAACCGCAATACCTTGAGAAAAAAGGTGACAGACCTCGATATTCGCGTGACACGGCGCCGCAAGTTGATGTAAAACCGCAACAGTCACCGTGACGATCGGGCCGCAGGGACGGCGCGACGATCACATCAACAAGACGTGGCAAGGCGGTAAGAAAGCAGATGAAAACCCAAAACGGGAACCACAGTCGCACTGCGACTTGGGACAGGCTGAATCGGTTGCGCAAGCAACGCCGGGTGCAGAATTTTGCCACCTTCGGGCTTGTTGTATTGGGTCCTGTGCTGGCCGTTCTGACCTACATGGGTCTTGGTCCGTTTGAGTTGGACCCGACATCCCACGGCATTCGCCTCATCCTTCTGGCCGATCTGGTCTACGTCCTCGCCGTCGCCGCGCTGGTGGCGCAGAAGGTCGGGAAGATCGTCGCCTCCCGCCGTGCCAATTCTGCCGGATCGCAGTTGCATTTGCGCCTCACAGGGGTGTTTGCCCTTGTCGCCCTGATCCCGACCATTCTGGTGGCAATTTTTGCGGTGGTAACGCTCAATTTCGGCTTGGAGGGCTGGTTCTCCGATCGTGTGAGAAACGTCGTCGGTACCTCGCTATCCGCCGCGCAGGCCTATGAGCAAGAGCAGCATGACGACCTCAGCGAGGACGCATTGCGTCTGGCGGGCTACATGAACATCGCCAAGCAAACTACGAATTTTATTTCGGATTCTGACCTGAGACAGGTGTTGACCCAAGCGCAGGAGCAAGTGCAGCGCGGGCTGAAAGAGGCGTTCATCGTTGACGGTGCGGGCAACCTAAAAGCGCGCGGCAACCGATCGTACCGCTTCGATTTCGAGCCAGTGCCGGAAGCCGCGTTCAAGGAAGCGCAAAACAACAATCCCGTGGTCATTGAAGACTGGCCGAATAACGAGTTCAGGTCCCTGTTGCGCCTGACCGCCTATCCCGACCGCTATCTTTATATCAGCCGCACGGTCGACGGCGAAATTCTTAGCTTGCTGGACCAGACACAAGAAACCGTCCGTCTGTATCAACAGTTGGAAAACGACCGGGGCAGGCTGCTGTTCGAGTTCGGTCTGATCTATCTGGGCTTTGCTTTGATCCTGATCCTCGCCGCAATCTGGCTTGGCCTGTGGTTCGCGGAACGCCTGGCACGCCCTGTCGGCCAGCTTGCCAGTGCCGCGCAGCGCGTCGGGGCGGGGGATCTGGATGTGCAGGTCATCGAGGCGAAAAGCGACGATGAGATTGCGCTTTTGGGACGTCTTTTCAATCAGATGACCCGCGAGCTTAAAGTACAACGCGAAACCCTTCTAAGCACGACAGAACAAATCGAACGCCGTCGCCGCTTGTTCGATTCCGTGCTGTCATCTGTGACCGCCGGGGTGATTGGCCTCGACGCCGACAACCAGATCACCTTTATGAACCGCTCCGCCTTGCGCCTGCTTGATCTGGAAGACGAGACCGACCTTTCGTCGACCTTGGAAGACGTGGTGCCGGAATTCGGATCGGTCCTGACCAACCTGATCGAAACCGGTGCCGAAACTGCACAAGAAGAGATCAAGGTCACGCGCCGGGGCCAGTTGGAAAGCCTGCTTGTGCGCATTGCCACGCGGACTTCTGAATATGGCGATCTAGAAGGCTATGTGCTGGCCTTTGACGACGTGTCGGAACTGGTCAGCGCGCAAAAGATGGCGGCATGGGGAGATGTGGCCCGCCGGATTGCCCATGAAATCAAGAACCCGCTGACCCCGATCCAGCTGTCCGCCGAACGGCTCAAACGCAAGTTTACCCCGCTTGCAGGTGATCAATTGGAAAGCCTTGAGCAATACACCGACGTGATTATCCGCCAAACCAACGACTTGCGGCGCATCGTCGACGAATTCTCCAAATTCGCGCGCATGCCGGAACCCGAACTGCGCGAGACCGATCTGATGAAACTGATCAAGGACGCTGTGGTGCTGCAACAATCCGGCCAGCCCGGTGTCGAAATAACTTTGGACAGCAGCGAGCCGGTCATTCTGGCGGAACTGGACCAGACCATGATCGGGCAGGCGCTGACCAACCTGATCAAGAACGCAGGCGAGGCAATCGAGAGCTATCAGGAAGCGGGCGCGCCGGAAGGCCACAAGCCGCAGATCAAACTGGCGGTCGAAACCGGCGAGAAGGACGTGACATTGTACATTTCGGACAATGGCGTCGGCCTGCCGGAAGACCGCGCGCGGCTGTTCGAGCCGTATGTAACCACTCGTGCGAAGGGTACCGGCCTTGGCCTACCCATCGTGAAGAAAATTATCGAAGAGCATGGTGGCAGCCTTGTGCTGCGCGACGCCGATCCCTTCGACGACACAGGCCATCAGGGTGCAAAGGCAGTGGTAAAACTGCCGCGCCTGTCAGCCGCCAAACGCAAAAACGTGGCCTGAGGGCCGTTTATTAAGGAGCAGAAATATGGGCGATATTCTGATCGTAGACGACGAGCGGGACATTCGGGAACTGATCTCGGACATCCTCATTGATGAAGGGTTTACCACGCGGTTGGCTGGCACGTCCGAGGCGTGCATGGCCGAGATCAACGCCGAACCTCCGGCGCTGATGATCCTCGACATCTGGCTCAAGGACAGCGCCATGGACGGGATCGACATTCTCAAGCACGTCAAGCGCGACAATCCCGATGTGCCGGTGGTGATCATCTCCGGCCATGGCAATATCGAGATCGCCGTCGCCGCCATCAAGCAAGGCGCTTACGACTTTATCGAAAAGCCGTTCAACATTGACCAGCTGATGGTCGTGATCACCCGCGCCATGGAAACCTCGCGGCTGCGGCGCGAGAACAACCAGTTGAAACGCGGCGAGGTCGCATCAGCTGAAATCATCGGCGAAAGCTCCGCCTTCAAGACGTTGCAAGCACAGCTAGACAAGGTGACAGGCTCCAATGGCCGCGTGATGCTGACTGGCGGGGCAGGGGCTGGCAAGGATGTGGCCGCCCACTACATCCACGCCAATTCCAACCGCGCGCAGGCACCGTTCGTCACCGTCAACTGCGCAACGGTCGAGCCCGAGCGCATGGAAGAGGTGCTGTTTGGCCGCGAAAGCAAGGAACGCGGCATCGAGCCGGGCCTGTTGGAGCAAGCCCATGGCGGCATCATCTTCTTTGACGAAGTGGCGGACATGCCCCTTGGCACCCAGTCCAAAATCCTACGGGTTCTGGTCGAGCAGCAATTCCAGCGCGTCGGCGGCAATGACATGGTGCGCGTTGATCTGCGGGTAATTTCCTCGACCAATCGCGACCTTGAGGCGGCCATCAAGGAAGGCACGTTCCGCGAGGAGCTATATCACCGCCTGAACGTGGTCCCGATCGCCGTTCCCAACCTTGAAGAACGCCGCGAGGACATCCCGACCCTTGCGTCCTATTTCATCGAGACCTTCAACAAGTCGCAAGGATTGCCCCTGCGCAAACTTGCCGAAGACGCGGTCACCTTGCTGCAAACCATGCAATGGCCCGGAAATATCCGCCAGCTCAAGAATGTGATCGAACGGGTGCTGATCCTTGGCCCTGACAAGGGCGAGATCGAAGCCAAGGAACTGCCGCAATCCGAAGGGGCGCCCGCAAGCGAAAGCGGCGTGACCATTGGCGGCAACCTTGCAACCTTGCCGCTGCGCGAGGCCCGCGAATTGTTCGAGCGCGAGTATCTGATGACCCAGATCAACCGCTTTGGCGGCAATATCTCCCGTACCGCCGCCTTTGTGGGCATGGAGCGCAGCGCCCTGCACCGTAAGCTCAAATCCTTGGGCGTCGTGACCTCCAATAAAGCGGGGGCGCGGGTGGCTCAGGTTCAGGACGAAGACATGGCCGATACGGGTTCCGACACGTAACGGCCATGCGCTATCCAATTGACCGGCGCGCGGCCATCTGCCATGCCTTGGCACTCGAATTAACGGGGTTTATCTGATGAAGGTTATCATCTGCGGGGCCGGTCAGGTCGGCTGGCAAATTGCCCGTCACCTGTCGAGCGAGAAAAACGACGTCACCGTCGTGGACAACAACCCGGAACTGGTCGCCCGCGCCACGGAAACGTTAGATGTGCAAGGCATCACCGGCTTTGCCAGCTATCCCGATGTGCTGGACCGTGCAGGTGCGCGCGACGCCGACATGATCATCGCTGCGACCCATTCGGACGAGGTCAACATGGTCACCTGTCAGGTGGCGCATTCGGCCTTTTCCGTGCCGCGCAAAATCGCGCGGCTGCGCTCGCAAAGCTATCTGACCGCGATTTATTCCGACCTTTATCGCCGCGATCACATGCCCATCGACGTGGTGATCAGCCCCGAAAAAGAAGTGGCCGAGGCAGCGTTGCAACGCCTTGCCGATCCCGCCGCCTTTGACACCGAAAATTTCCTGTCGGGGCAGGCGCAGTTGCTGGGCATCCAGCTTGAAGAAGACTGCCCGGTTCTCAACACACCCCTGCGGCAGTTGACCGAACTGTTCTCGACCCTGCGTGCGGTGGTTGTTGCTGTTCGGCGGGAAGGCAATATCTTTGCCCCGGACCCCAATGACCAGCTGTTTGACGGGGATCAGGTCTATGTCTGCGCCCACCGTGAAGACGTGCCGCGCACCATGGAGATTTTCGGCAAAACCCAGTCCAAACAAGAACGCGTGGTCATCATTGGTGGCGGCAATGTCGGTCTTGCGGTCGCCCAAGCCTTGGAGACGCGCACCGAACGCATCCGCGCCAAAATGATCGAGAAGAACCGCACAATTGCCGAACGCGCCGCCAATCTGCTGGAGCGTACCATCGTGCTGCATGGCGACGGGCTAAGTGCCGACCTGCTGAACGAGGCCGGCATCAAACGCGCCGACGCCGTGCTGTGCGTGACCGATGACGACAAGACCAACCTGCTGGCCGCTGTGCGGGCCAAGGCCGAAGGCTGCCCCATGGCCATCGCGCTGGTCAACGACCCGACGCTTGTTCCGTTGATGGAGCCGCTCAATGTCGACGCCTATATCAACCCGCGTGCCACCACGGTTTCGTCGATCCTGCGCCACATCCGCCATGGCCGTGTGCGCCAGATCTACTCCATCGGTGACGCCGAGGCAGAGGTGATCGAAGCGCAAGTACTGTCCACATCGCCGATTTCCGGCCAACGCATTCGCGACATGAACTTCCCCGAAGGTGTTCTGGTCGGTGCGATCCAGAAGGGCCAGAAAATCGTGCGCCCGGAAGGCGGCACACGGATCGAAGAGGGCGACATCATCGTGATCTTCGCACTGGCCGCCGACGTGCCGGAGGTGGAGCGGCTGTTGCAGGTCTCGGTCGACTTCTTCTGATCATGGGCCAAGTTTCCAAAGCCTCAACCATTCCCGTTTTGCTCCGGCTGCCGTTGTTTGTGCAGCTGATGGGGGCAGGGGCCGTGGCTATGTTGATCCCCGCCATCCACGCCTTCTCGCTGAACCAGCATCGCGTGGCACAGCCGTTTTTCTACGGGGCCATTCTGTTTTTGACCCTGTCCGCGCTGATCGCGCTGGCCACCTTTCGCCAGCCTGTTCGCAATGTGGCCCGCAGCCAGCTTCTGACCCTTGTCGCGGCCTTTTTGGTGTTGCCTGTCATGCTGGCCATCCCGCTACACGAGGCGCGGCCATCGATGTCGTTCTTCAACGCCTATTTCGAGATGGTCTCCAGCATCACCACCACCGGCGCGTCCATTCTGGACACCCCGCGCGTCGTACCTGATCCGGTGCATCTGTGGCGCGGATTGGTCGGCTGGATGGGTGGCTTTCTGGTGATTGTGGCCGCCGTCGCCGTGCTGGCCCCGATGACCCTTGGCGGGTTCGAGGTTCTGCGCCCGACGGCCTCCAGTGGCGGGCGTCCGGGCTCCGGCGCGCAACTGGCAAAGGCGACCGAGCCCAATCAGCGCATCGCCCGCTACACCGCGAAGATATTGCCAATCTATCTGTCGCTGACCGTGATCATCTGGCTGCTGCAAGTCATCTGCGGCACCGGCAGTTTCCATGGGTTGATGATCGCGCTGGCGACCATGTCGACCAGTGGCATCCTGCCGTTGAAAACCATGATCGACCTTGGAATGTCGGTTCCGGGCGAGGTGGTGATCTTTGCCTTCCTGCTGGTCGCCGTCACCCGTCAAGCCATCGCGCTGCCGCTGGACAAGCACTATCTGCCCAGCCTCAAGGAAGACGCCGAAATGCGGGTGGCGTTTGTTTTCGTGGTTGTCGTCCCGCTTGCCCTGTGGTTTCGCCACTTCATCGGCGCCATCGAGGTCAACGAGGAGGCTGACGTGCTCGCCTCGGTGCGGGCTTTCTGGGGCGCCATGTTCACCGTGCTGTCTTTCCTGACGACCACTGGTTTCGTCTCGACCGATTGGGAGGCCGCGCGCGACTGGTCCGCGCTGCCGACACCAGGGTTGATCCTCGCAGGGCTGGCGATCATGGGGGGCGGGGTGGCCACCACGGCAGGCGGAGTGAAACTGCTGCGCTTCTACGCGCTCTACAAACACGGGCTGCGCGAGATGGAGCGGCTGGTCCATCCGTCCTCGGTGGGTGGCGGCGGCAGGCTGGGACGGGGTATGCGCCGTGAAGGCGCATTTATCGCGTGGATATTCTTCATGCTGTTCGCTTTGTCGATTGCCGCCGTCGTCGTGGCGCTGGCCTTCGCAGGCCTCAGCTTCGAGAACGCAGTGATCTTCGCCATCGCCGCATTGTCGACCACTGGGCCGCTGGTGAACGTGGCGCTGGATAACGGCGCAAGCTACGCCGACCTGTCGGTGCAGGCCAAATCCATCCTGATCGCGGCAATGGTCTTGGGCCGGATGGAAACCCTTGCCATCATCGCGCTGTTCAACCCCGACTTCTGGCGGCGCTAAGGTCAGGGATTTTTGGGCAACAACCTGCCGGAAAACCTTTATTTCGGGGCTGGACCTCTCAGAAATCCCAAGACATACTGCCAATTCATCAGGGACAGTGTGCCCAATTCACAGGCACTCGCACAGCAAGCGCAAAAACAAAGGCAATAAAAAATGGCCGCTGATAAGCAAAACCTTCAAGACGCATTTTTGAATAACGTCCGGAAAACCAAAATTCCGGTAACGATCTTTCTGATCAACGGCGTCAAATTGCAGGGCGTCATCACGTGGTTCGACAATTTCTGCGTGCTCTTGCGTCGCGACGGGCAGTCGCAGCTTGTCTACAAGCACGCGATTTCCACGATCATGCCATCGCAGCCCATCAACCTTTACGACGGTGAAGAGAATTCTTGAAACCGAGGAAGCTGGCCTCACCCGCGCTTGGGTGATCCACCCCGACATTAAAGACGTTAAGGCCCGCAGGCTGTCCAGCATGGCGCTTGCCGAAGCCGTGTCCTTGGCCGACGCCTTGCCCGGACTGGAAGTCGCGGGCTCTGAAATCGTGCCTTTGCCGAAGGTCAAAGCTGGCACGCTGTTCGGCACCGGTAAAATCGTCGAGTTGAAGAACCGCCTGAAAGAGGCCGAGGTCGAGCTGGTTCTGATCGACGGCCCAGTCTCGCCGGTCCAACAGCGCAATCTGGAAAAGGAATGGGGGGTCAAAATCCTCGACCGCACCGGCCTGATCTTGGAAATCTTCTCCGACCGTGCCGCAACCCGTGAAGGCGTGTTGCAGGTCGAACTGGCCGCCCTCAGCTACCAACGCACGCGTCTTGTCCGCGCATGGACCCACCTTGAACGTCAGCGCGGCGGGCTTGGCTTCGTCGGCGGCCCCGGCGAGACCCAGATCGAGGCCGACAGGCGCGCCATCGACGACGCCATCGTGCGCATCCGCCGCCAGCTGGAAAAAACCGTCAAAACCCGCGAGCTGCATCGCGCCGCCCGCGCCAAGGTGCCGTATCCGGTGGTGGCCTTGGTGGGCTATACCAACGCGGGCAAATCCACGCTGTTCAACCGCCTGACAGGGGCGGAGGTGCTGGTCAAGGACATGCTCTTCGCCACGCTGGACCCGACCATGCGCTCGGTCGAGTTGCCGGACGGGTTGGAAATCATCATGTCCGACACGGTGGGCTTCATCTCGGACCTGCCGACACAGCTTGTCGCCGCCTTCCGCGCCACGCTGGAGGAGGTGCTGAGCGCCGATCTGATCCTTCATGTCCGCGACATTTCGCATCCTGAATCCGAAGGCCAGGCCCGCGACGTGCGCGCGATCATGACTGATCTGGGCGTCGATAAGGACGTGCCGGTGCTGGAGGTCTGGAACAAGTCCGACAAGCTGGCAGCCGACACGCTGGAATCCGCGACCAACAAGGCCGATCGCGACGAGCATATCTTCCTGACCTCCTCGATCACTGGGGCAGGGGTCGACGGGCTACTGGACGCGGTCTCGACCTTACTGCGCGCAGGCTCTACCACCGAAGTGATCGAGCTGGGCTTTGCCGACGGCAAGGCGCGTGCGTGGCTGTTCGGCCAAGAGGTCGTGGACAACGAAGAGCAGACAGAGACCGGTTTCAACCTGACGGTGACATGGAATGCGGCCCAAAAAGGCCAGTTCGAAAAACTGTAGCCCAAGCGTGGCCCTGTCCGTTTCCCGCTCTATATGCGTCAGGTAACGCAAAGGAGCATTTTCTTATATGGCCAGCACTTACCTGATCCTCTACGTCGCCACCTTCGGGCTGTTCTTGGTTCTCGACTACATCGGGTTGAGCTACCTGATCAAACCCGTCTTCGAGCGCTACATCCCCGACCTGCTTCTGGACCAGCCCCGCTATGGCCCTGCGTTGCTGTTCTATGCGTTCTACATCGCGGCCTTGCTGTGGTTCGTCTCCATCCCCGCGCTGTCAGAGGACAAATCCTTGCTTTGGGTTTTCGGCACCGCCGCCCTTTTGGGGGCGTTCGGCTATGGCACCTATGAATTCACCTCGCTGGCGGTGATGAAAGGCTGGACATGGACCATGGTCGCCACCGATCTGACATGGGGCACGCTGCTGACTGCGACCTCTGCCACCCTTGGGGTCATGATCACGCGGGCGGTCGGCTAAGGGCTGTCCCGCACAGGAGTATTTGACGCGGAAACCGGTCAGCCCTACGGTCGCAAATGACCACAAGGGTATGATTTATGAACCGACGCCAAGCACTTAAAGGAGGGGCCGCTATGACCCTCGCCGCCTCTTTGCCCACATCCGTTCTGGCCGGCGACGGCTTCTACGTGCCACCAGAGGAAAGCCCGCATCAACGGACATTCATGCAATGGCCCGTCAGCCGAAAGGTCCATCCCGATCCGGTCTTTCTGGACATGACACAAGACGCAATCGCACGGATTGCCAACGCTATTTCCGAGTTCGAGCCGGTGACGATGCTGGCGGCAAAGCCCGACCATTCCCGCGCCCGCAAGATGCTGTCCGCCAAGGTCGAGCTTTGGGACGTCCCGACCGAGGATTTGTGGTGCCGTGACGCAGGCCCGATCTTCGTCACCGATGGCAAGCAATTGGCCATCCGTCATATCCAGTTCAACGGCTGGGGGGAAAAGCAAGTCAACACCCGCGACGCCCGCATTGCCGAAGCCGTGGCCGCACGCCTCGACCTGCCGCTGTTGCCTACGCCCTTGAAGGGCGAGGCCGGTGGCGTGGAGCAGGACGGGCACGGGCTGCTGGCCGCCCATGAAAGCTCGTGGGTGAATGACAACCGCAACCCCGATATGAGCCGCGACCAAATCGAAGCCACATTGCTGGACGCCTATGGCGCCGAACGAATGATCTGGTCCGAGGGCGTTTGGGGAGAAGATATCACCGATTATCACATCGACAGTCTGGCGCGGTTCACTGGGCCGGGCAGGGTGCTGATCAACCTGCCCGCAGAGCCGGACGAGGCCGACCCGTTCCACATGGCTGCCCTTGACACCCACGACGCGCTGGAAGCCGCAGGGCTGGACATCGACGTGATCTACGAGCCGGAACGCCGCCGGGTCAAATCCGTCGATTTTGTCGCGTCCTATGCCAACTATTATGTTTGCAACAGCGGTGTGATCGCCGCTCAGTTCGGCGACCAGCAGGCCGATGCGGAGGCGGTCGCGGCTCTGAAGCGCCACTATCCGGGTCGGGAGATCATCACGTTGAATGTCGACCCGCTGGGCGAATTGGGCGGCGGTATCCACTGCGCGACCCAGCAGATGCCCGCGATATGAGCTGGTTCAAACGGAACGCCGTAGGGATCGAGGCGGGGGCGGCAATCGTCACAGCCTGCGTCGCAGTGATCGCGCTGATCGGTGTGAAAGTGCAGCTGGACGAGGCCGACCGCATTGCCGCCGCCACCTCTGCCCGCGAGGCCTATCGCAGCCACCTCACGTTGTCCGTCAGCCATCCGGATTTCGCAACACCCGCCGATGCCTGTGCCTTGATGGAAGGTGAAACGGCAGGGGCCTATCGCGCGTTCGTGGATCACTTGCTTTACTCAGCCGAGCAGATGCTGGAGGTCAGCGAAGGCTGGGAGTCCACTTTCACCGACGCGCTCATGCCGCATCAGGCCGCGATCTGCGCCGTGGGCCAGCATCTGGGCGAGACGGATGCCATGGTGACCCTGCTCAAGCAGTTCCGCGCGGCGAACTGTCCTACAACGCCGTCCTGTTAGCGGGCAGCCGGTATCTAGTCCCGAAGCTCCACGATGCCGCAATTATCGGGATGCGTGCCCGTCAGCGCCTCAATCACATGCCCGTGGCAGACTACGGCCAACGGGCGGGCATCGCGAGCGCGCAGAGCGCTTGCAAGCAGCACCATCCGCGCCTCGAACACATCCGCGGGTTCAACCGGCACGCCGACGTTATTCAGCTCCCCTTGATGCCACCAGATATCAGGCAGATGCGAAAATGGAATATCCGGAAACACCGCCTGCAATTCAGCAGGTGCGCGGCCCACGTCACAACTATGCCCCAGATGCTCCCGCGTCTCGGCGACCACATGAATATCCTCGGTCGGGAAGATCAGCCGCGCGGTTTGGAGCGCGCGGGTCAGGGGCGAGCAGACCACCTCTCGGATACCCAACTCCGCCACTTTGTGACGTGCCTCCTGCGCTTGGCTTGCGCCCAGCTGCGTCAGCGGGGCGTCAAAGATCATCGGGTCGGCACCGCCGGAAAAGACCGCATTAAAGGCTGACTGCCCGTGGCGGATCAGGTGAATGCTCATTCCGGCCGCAACGTGATCGTGCCGACAGCGCCAGCGCGCGCCAGTTCGGGGTCCAGCGACATCGGAATATACTCCCCGCGCCGCCAAAGCACACCCAGATCGTCGTAGTGGCGTGACAGCGGGTGGCCGGATTGCCCCGTCGCCATCACAAAGAGCGAGCTGTCAGGGTCGCCGAAATCATAGACCCCGCGATAGCCCGCCGCATGCACGTTCTGGAACGGCTCCGGCCCTTTGCCAGAAGTCCGCCCGCGCAGCAATGTGTTATCCCCGCCCGAGGTCGATTGACGGATATTCACGAAGGCCGACAGCAACGGAATACTGCCCAATACCTGATGGTCATGGGTCGCCTCATGTGCATCGCCCCACCGCCAGCTTTCGATGGCCGTGCCGTATTTGTCGCCCAGCCAGACCAGAGCATCGTCCAAAGCCAGACGCGAAATATCGCTGCACGTCTCGACGGGCGCCGATTGCAACACGTCACACCACACGGAGGCTCCGTCCGCATCGCGGAAGACGCGCTCGATGAACAGAGGCTCCACATGGGTGAACTCGGACTCAAGCGGGCCAAGCTCGTCGCGGATCAGCCGCGATTGCAGCGCGCGCAGCCACGCGGCGTAGATCAAGGGCTCGGGCAAATGCTCTGACATCTCGCCGTTCCATTCGGCCATCAGGTCCAGCGCGCGCTGCCGTTGCCGTTCCGGCGTGCCATCGGGCGCAGCCTCGCCGGTGAACCACAGATCGGCGGCAATCAGCGGCAACAAGGAGCGCGCGGTGAAAGACACCGTGTCCAGCTGCGCCTCCACAAAGCTGTCGCGGGTATGCACCTGACGGTTCAGCATCAGCCGCCGCCAGCGTTGCACGCGCTGCGTGTCACCATAGGTATAGCTGACATGGTCGGGGAAGGGGCGCTCGATCACCTTGTTGTTGGTGTTACCCAGAATGCCGCCCGCCGGACGGGTAAACTCGGGGTTCGACGCGTAGGGCATCACTCCCAGCCAGCGGTTTTGTTCCAGCCAGCCCGGCGCAGGGATGCGCCCGCGCGACTGGTGCGCGGGGGTGCGGCGCGGCACATGGCCGATGGTTTTCAGCGCGATACCGTTCTGGTCCACGATGGTCAGGTTCTGCGCCGGTGCGACATAGTCTGACGCCGCCGAAATCACCTCCGCAGCACTGCCCGCCCGCATGATCCGCAACGCGGCCTGAATGGAGGTGTCTTCGTCCGTCAGCAAGGTCCAGCTTAGCGCGGCCTCATGGCCCAAGGGCGTGATTGTGCCAAGGTTGTAATGTGTGTCCGGCAGCACGGGGCCGTTATCGGTCCAGCGCAGGCTGATGGTCTCGGACATCGCGTCCTTGATCTCGATGATCGACTGGCCGGTGCGGAACGGCTTGTAGCCGTCCGGCGTCAGGTATTCGTTCGGGTTGTCGGGGTTGAGCTTTTCGATCAGCAGGTCCTGATCGTCGACATAGGCCGTGGTCAGCCCCCAACCCACCTTGTCGGAGCGCCCGGTGAGGACCACAGGCATCCCCGGAATGGTGCCGCCGATCACGCCGCCCGAAGACAAATCCAGCCGCGCCAGATACCAGATCGATGGGGCCGACAGGCCCAGATGCGGATCATTGGCCAGCAAAGTGCCACCCGCAGCAGACCGCTCCGGTGCGGCGGCAAAGGCGTTTGACGCGCCGGCCAGTTCACGCTCGGGGAAGGGCGACAGCGGGTCTTTCGGCCCGCTGGTATTGGCGGCATAGCGCGGCAGGTCAAGCCCTCGCATCAGACCCGCGTAATCCAGCGCGGCAATGCCCTTGCCGGGAGTGTCGGGCAGCAGGTCACGCACCCGATCCGGTGTCAGCAGCAGTGAGGCACGAGCGCGGATGACCTCCTCCTCCAGATGGCCGGAAAGCTGCAATCCCATGATCTTGATCACGGCGATGCTGTCGGCGGGTTGCCACGGGGCAATCTGAGGCGAGAAGATGAAAAACTCCGGCGCACCACGGCCCAAGGCCTGCTGGTTCACCGTGCGCAGCCACGCGTTGACGCCCGCCGAATACGCCTCAAGGGCGGCCATGGTATTCGCGTCCTGCGCGGACACCGAGCGTTGCGCGAGGCCGTAGAGATCAAGCCGCCGGATCAGCTTGTCGATGTTCAACGTGCGCGGGCCGAACAGCTCGCTCAGGCGGCCTTGTGCGGTGCGCCGCAGCATGACCATTTGCCACAATCGGTCTTGGGCATGGGCAAAACCGAGGCCGAAATACACATCCTCATCCGCGTCGGCAAAGATATGCGGCACGCCGGAATTGTTGCGGATGATCTCGACCTCGCCACTGATCGCGGGTACGGAATACTCGGCGTTGTAATCCACCAAAGACCGCGACGCGAGGTAGTACACAGCCGCCAGTGCAAGCCCCGCCAGCAGCGCAAGCAGCATGAAAAGCCGCAACGACCATTTGAAAATCAGACCCATTGACCCGCCATGCTTATGCGCCTTGCTATTGACGCCTCAGCCCCTGTCGTTACATCGGTTGGCAGGCATAATCAAACAGATGAAACAGGGAGGGCTCGCACATGGCCAAAGTTAGTTTTCTGGGGTTGGGCGTCATGGGATACCCGATGGCGGGGCATCTGGTGAAGGCGGGCCACGAGGTCACCGTCTACAACCGCACCGCCGCCAAGGCCGAGAAATGGGCGTCCGAGCATGGCGGCAGTTTTGCGGCCACTCCGCGCGAGGCGGCTGAGGGTGCGGATTTCGTGATGGCCTGCGTCGGCAATGACGACGACCTGCGCGCGGTCTGTCTGGGCGATGACGGGGCTTTTGCGGGCATGTCCGCAGGCTCGATCTTCGTGGACCACACCACCGTGTCCGCCAAAGTCACGCGCGAGCTTTACGCCGAAGCCGACGCGCGCCAGATCAGCTTCGTCGACGCGCCGGTCTCCGGCGGGCAGGCCGGGGCGGAGAACGGCCAGCTTGGCGTGATGTGCGGCGGCGACGAAGGCGCTTATGACCGCGCGGAGCCTGTGATCGACGCCTATGCCAAGGCCTGCAAACGACTGGGCGAGAACGGGGCAGGGCAGTTGACCAAGATGGTCAACCAGATCTGCATCGCCGGATTGGTGCAAGGCCTGTCCGAGGCGCTGCATTTTGCCGACAAGGCGGGCTTGGACGGCAAAGCGGTGGTCGAGGTGATATCTCAGGGGGCGGCTGGGTCATGGCAGATGTCGAACCGCTACGAGACGATGATCGACGACGAGTTCAACCACGGCTTCGCGGTGGACTGGATGCGCAAGGATCTGGGGATATGTCTGGACGCCGCGAACGAGAACGGCGCGTCCTTGCCAGTCACCGCCTTGGTGGACCAGTTCTACAAGGACGTGCAGAAACTCGGCGGCGGACGTTGGGACACGTCCTCGCTTATCAAGCGGCTAAGGGCGTTGGACGGGTAGGGGCCGCGAAATCAGCCGCGGACTCCTTTGAATTGCCACGTCTCGGGCGTTTTCATGTCTCAACCACGTGACAGAATAAACCCGTCTTAAACGGGTGTTCCGCATGTGGTATTGGATTTTGCTTGGCATCATGGTGGTGCTGGCGGCGGTGTTTGCGCTGGAGGGTGCGGCGCTGATCTTCGCCGCGCTGACCTTTGGCGTTGGCTTCTTGCTGGTCTTCATTCCCGTCAACCTGCTGCCACTACAATTGGCATTCCTGCCTTGGGTGATCCTTCCCAAGGGGCTCAAATCCGCCGGCCTTGTGCTGGGGCTGGCTCTCTATGCCGCCTATCTGTTCGTGCCGTCCTATTTGGCGCAGCAGCGGGTGGAGGCGCTTGCCGTAAAGGTTGCCGAGGCCGATATTCAGCTAAAGACACCTCCCCAAGGCGTACGCAGCTTTGCGCTTCACTACAACAGCGCCGCCACCCAAGACCTGTGTCCGGAGGCCTGCAAGGCCCTTATCATCAGCGGGGAGGCCGATTGGGTCCGCGTCACCTACAAAAACGACGCGGTACACAGCTTCGCGCCGGAGACCTCCGATACATGTGAAGGCATTTGCATCAAGGTCATCCAAAACACCGACCTGCCCGCCGACCTGACCCTGACGCAATCCAAGATCAGCAGTTCCGAGGTGAAAGCGTATTTCCCCAATGACCCGCTGCTCAAGGTTTTTGAGACCACCAGGATTGAGGCCCATGCGGGCAGTGATCCGGCGCGGGCACCGATCTATCGAAAAAACAGCATCAGATATCATGTGATGACGTCTCCGACCCTGTTGGAACCTCTTCTCGACGGCGTAAACTCCAACGGGTACGACGTCATGCGCAGCCGATCCCGCAGCTCGGACGTGACGCATCTGACGGCCCTGCGCGCTATTGGTTGGGCCAAGTCCGGTGTGCCAGAGGAAGAGCCGTTTTCCATGACCTCCACACCCTTGGCAGTTGACCGTTCTATGGTAAGGCTGGCACTCGACTCCAATGCCGCGACGTTTTCCAAAGCCGAAAACGATGTCATCGCCCGCTTCGTATTCCATGTCCGAATGTACGAGAATATCCCCGCGTCCGTACTTGATCTGGTCGAGCGGATCATCAAGGACACCCGGGTGCGGACACATCTGGACCTTCATCACGTCCTGCGCCATGAGAAGGAGTTTCGCATCCGCATCCTGCCGTGGGTTTTCGACCGTTTTGAACAGGGCAGGATGGAAAAAAACGTGCTTTACTACTCGGTGTTCAACGCGTTGCGGTTCGTCTACGAGCCGGATGAACTCACCCCCTATTTCGAGCGCTATGCCCGCCTGCTGCGCACGGACGATCCCGTCAATTCGGAGTTCGCCGCCCTTGTCGGATATTTTAGCGAGGACCCGACCGCGCTGTATCGCGCAGTATTGAAGGCCAGCAAAGACGATCTAAAGATCGCAAAATCTGCCCTGTGCAACGCCGAGCCGCGTTGGCACGACGCAATGATGCCTGACCTCATGGCCGCGTTTATTCGGCAAATGGAAGGCGACAAGCTCGACCTGCGAAAGCAAGGCCATATGGTAGAAAAAATCGCCTATATGGGCAGCGCCATGGGTTATCTGGCTGAAATCGAGCCTGTTTTGCGTGCCAAAGGGTTTGGTGATGACGTGTTCTGGCGTCGTATTGGCCGCATTGAAGGACAGCGCGGCGCGTTCAAACGGTCATGCTGAGCAGCCTGATATACCCAGCCCGTTACTGACAACGCTGCACATACAGATCGCAGAACTTGCAGTTGCGGGCATTGCTGAAGAAGTTGCCCTGCGAGCCGCGGCGGCAGGTGCGGGTGGCGCATTGGCGGTTGGCGGCGCAGAATTGCTTGTACTTGGCCGTAGGCTTGGAGACTTTCGTTTGCGCAGGGGCCGGAGCGGGCGCTGGCTGGACCACCTTGGGGGCGGGCGCTGGCTTAGCCGCCTTGGGTGTCGCCGCCACGGGTTTCGGGCGGGTTCTGACCGGCGTTTTCGCCTTGGCCTTGGTGCGCGTCGCGGCGGGTTTCGCCGGGGCCACCCGCGTCGCCTGAGAGTTGCGCCATATGGCAAGCTCGTCTTCGCCGATCCTCGCGCGTAGCGCCGTTATCAGCGACAATGTCGGCTGCCCCAGCACAGGCAGCGCTTCCTCGCGCTCGAACACGCGGATCGCGGCCTTGGTCCTGCGGCCTGCCACCCCGTCGGCGCGGCCCAGACTGTGTCCAAGGGCCGACAGGCGTTCCTGCATCTCCACAATCTCGTCGCGGGTCAGGGCGCGGTCGATCTCTTGCTCCTTCGGCTGAAGCCGCACTTGCGGCTCCTCGGGCGTCAGAACCTCGCCGCCCGCCCGCGCGATACGGGCACGGGCCAGTTCGGCAAAGAAGCCTTCGGGGTATTTCTGTAGATAGGTTTGCAGCTCTTCCACCGCATGCTGGTCAGAGATGGATTTCCAGAACACGATCTCGGCGGCGCTGGTATCCGGCACGTCCTCCACCACATCTTCCATGATCATAAAGGCGGGTTGCGTGGCGTTCCCGCCATCCGGATCATTCAGGTAAATCTCGTCGGCAGAAAGCGAGCCGTAGACAAACGGCTCCTGCTGCCCGCCGGTCGAGGCCAGCACCTTGTCGCGCACCTGCCGCATCATCAGCCCGACTTCCAGCTTGGGCGTCTTCAACGAGGAGATCAGCGCATCCGCATAGGGGCTGTTACGCCCATTGCCATCGGCGGCGGTCGTGCCTTCCTTGGCGGCGTAGGCGACGAGAGTGTTTTTCGACGGCTCCACAGCCGTCAATCCGCGCCCGATGGAGCGGTTGGGATTGTTGCGTTTCATCGAGGCGGCAAAAGGATTGTTCCGGCAGGCGTCCACGATGACCATGCTCAACTGCTCCGCGCCGCTGGCGGCAAAGATCATGGTTTCCAGTTTCACCGCCTCGAAATTGATATCGGAATCGGTTTCCAGAACAGCATCCACCGGCAGCAGGTAGTTCACACGGTCGATCTCGATGCCGTGGCCTGCAAAATAGATCAGGGCCACATCGGCCTCGCTGGCCCGACGGCGAAAGCCTCGCAGTTTGTCGAGCATGGTGCCTTGGGTCAAATCGGTATGCAGCAGCACCTCGAAGCCGACCTGCTTGAGAGCGGCGGCCATATCCTGAGAGTCGTTGCGCGGGTTTTTCAGCTCCGCCACGTTCTTGTAGGCGGCGTTGCCGATAATCAGCGCAATGCGTTTTTCGGCGCTGCCGTCCTGCGCTTGGGCCTGCGACGACAGCAACAAGGCGAGTACCAGAACAGCCAAAAGCCGCACGCGCCGAAGCGCAAGGGCGAAACATTGGGTAAACTGGGTTGCACCGGTCCTCATTGACCTAGCGTAACACGCTAGGCCAGTTCTCACCAAGAACCTTAATTCCGGCGGGTTTCCCCTTACGGAATGATGCGGTTGTACTTGTTGCCTTCAACTTGCGCACCGGCGATCAGGCCGGACTGGCCGAAGACCACGGCGATCACAGGGGTCAGCGCAGTTGTGGTGTCCACACCCAGATTGCCCGCGTCATTGGCCACCGCATAGCGCGCATCCGCGCCAAGGGTCCAGCCTGGGGAGCGGCGGAAGTCGGACAGGGCTTGCTCGGTCATGAAGAACAAGGCGTGGGAATATTGCTGCGCGCCGATCTGAAAGCCGAAGCTGGCGGCCGTCGTCGAGTAGTAATCCACGGTTACATCATTGACCCGCAGCGCACCGCGCCCGTAGGAGCCGCCAACGCCAAAGCCCGCCTCGGAGACCAGCGGCATCATCAAAATGCCGGTCGCCTTGTTGGACAGATCGGTCGTGCCGCCGACATTGCTATACATAAAGTCAAACGCGCTATCCACGCGGGCGTCGATTTTCGAGCCGCCTTGGGAGTTTACGCCATTGCCGCAGGCCGCCAACATGGTTGCGCTGCCGGAAGTCGCAAGAAAATTGCGCCGAGTGAGAATGCTCATGGGATCCGCCTATATTTATTTTACTGCCGTTGACCTCTGAAATTCGGGCCTTGTGGATAAAATACGGCAAGCGGTGCGCGTTGTCACGCAAATTGCACCCCAGATGGGCGGGGGACCGCCGAGGGCGCCTAGTCTCGGTCCGCGTAGATTTGCAAGATCGCGGCGTAGGCTTCGGGTGGGGCGACCGTAAAGACGCCCGCATTGCCCGCATCAAACGCGTCGCGCCATGTCTGGTAGCCTTCGGCGAACCCCTCGGAGGGCGTGACCCCGTCCATCACCAACTCGCCCGTGCCATCCGCGTTGAACGCGGTTTCGGCAATCGGCGTGTGATCGACTTCAGGCCAGTCCAGTTTGCGCGCGTCCTCGTCGGGGGACATGGAGACCGACAGCACTGCCGAATTCGACACATCCGCCCCCAGATCGGTGGCGGTGTCGATGCGCCCGATGGTGACGATCAGTTGCGGGTGCTCTTGCGTCTCAGGGAAGGTCCAGACCTGACCGACAGTAAAGCTCATCCGTTCAGCAGCTTTGCGGCGCGGGGGGCAAAGTAGGTCAGGATGCCGTCACATCCTGCGCGTTTGAAGCCGATCAGGCTTTCCATCATCACCTGCTCTTCATTGATCCAGCCATTGGCCCCAGCCCCCGCGATCATCGCGTATTCGCCGCTGACCTGATAGGCATAGGTCGGAACCCCGAACTGGTCTTTCACGCGGCGACAGATGTCCAGATAGGGCATGCCCGGCTTGACCATCACCATATCCGCGCCCTCCGCCAGATCGCGGGCCACAAGGCGCAGGGCCTCGTCGGAATTGGCGGGGTTCATCTGGTAGGTTTTCTTGTCCCCGACCAAGGCGCCTGACGCGCCCACGGCATCCCGGAACGGGCCGTAGAAGGCAGAGGCGTATTTGGCCGAATAGCTGAGGATCGCCGTGTCCTGAAAACCGTCAGCCTCCAGCGCGCGACGCATGGCGCCGATGCGGCCATCCATCATGTCGGACGGGCCAAGGATGTCCGAGCCCGCCGCCGCCTGAGCCAGTGCCATTTTCACCAAGGCCTCCACCGTCTCGTCATTTACGATCACCCCGTCGCGGACGATGCCGTCATGGCCGTTGGCGTTATACGGGTCCAACGCCACGTCGGTCATCACGACGACTTCCGGCACAGCCGATTTGATCGCCGCTGTGGCGCGGTTGGACAGGTTGTCGGCGGACCATGCAAGCTTGCAGTCTTCGGTTTTGAACGACCCTTCCACATAGGGGAAAATGCAGATCGCGGGGATACCCAGATCGCGGGCTTCCTTGGCCGCATTCACCGCGCGGTCAATCGTCAGACGTGACACGCCCGGCATGGACGGGATGGGATGGGCGTCGTTGTCGCCCTCCATCACGAAGATCGGCCAGATCAGGTCATCCACCGACAGCACGTTCTCGGCGGCCAGCCCGCGCAAGGCAGGATTGCGCCGTAAACGGCGCAAGCGGGTGGACGGGAAGGGCGCGTTGATGGGCGTAAGGGACATGGGCTGGCGGCTTTCGTCGTGGGATTTCGCCAGTGGTCGCATGATATCCGTACCGCCTCAAGCCCCACGCCCCAATCGGCGCCTGAAAACCCGCAGCCTTGGTCTTTCCATCGCCTTAATCCGCGACTAGGGTGCGCGCTCACGACAACTCCGACCAAAGAGGCGCCTCAAGCGTGGATTTTTACTCAACCGCTTTCGAGCTGATCGACATGCGCTCTTTCTCCAACCTGTGGTTCTGGATCATGCTGGCCTACGCGTGGAGCGCTGCGTCGCATTACGTGATCGGTGTGCCCTATGACGTGGTTGCCCGCGCGGTTAAATATGGCGGGCAGGTGGAACAGGATCTGAAGGACCTTGTCCGTGTTAACGCCAACCGTCTGACCTATATCGCCGATACGGCTGGCAACTGGTTGGTAGGGTTCGGTTTTTTCGCCCTGACAGCACTAGCACTGCTGGGGTTCTATTACGGGCTGGAATTCTCGCAGGCGCTGTTCCTGATCTTTGCGCCGATGTCGCTGGTGTTCGCGCTGTCTGTGCGTTGCGCGCGGCGGATCAATCACACCTCGCTCGCCGATATTCGCCTGAAACTGCGCCGCCAGAGGCTGACCATTCAGGTGATCGGGATGTTCTCGATCCTTGTCACTTCGATGTGGGGGATGTTCCACAACCTGTCCGTGGGCGTGCTGGGCGGTTGACACCCGCGCCCGATGACGTAGGTCACCGCCCATGGACTTGATCACGATTTCCGGCGCCCCCGAGGGCTTTGACGCGCAACGGCTGCTCAAGGAGTTGAAGCGCGGCCCCGTGGTGCATGTGGCCCGCGACGACAAACGCATGTCCGCGATGCGCACGGCGCTGGCCTTTTTCGCGCCCGAGGTGCCGGTGCTGGACTTCCCCGCATGGGATTGCCTGCCTTACGACCGCGTGTCGCCCAACGCCGATGTTGCCGCCGCGCGGATGGCGACCTTGGCGGCGTTGGCGGGTGGCATTCCGGGGCCGTTCATCCTGCTGACGACGCTGAACGCCGCGACGCAATATGTACCTGCCCGCGACGTTCTGGCGGGCGCGTCCTTCGTGGCCGAGGTGGACCGCCAGATCAACGAGACCGCCTTGCGCGACTACCTCGTGCGTATGGGCTTTTCGCAAAGCCCCACGGTGATGGAGCCGGGCGATTACGCCATTCGTGGCGGCATCATCGACGTCTTCCCGCCGGGCGAATCCGGCCCTGTGCGGTTGGACCTGTTCGGCGACGTATTGGACGGCGCGCGGCGGTTCGACCCTGCGACGCAACGCACGACCGAGAAGCTGACCCGCGTGGAACTGGCCCCCGTCTCCGAAATCATTCTGGACGAGGCGGCGATCACGCGGTTCCGGCAGAATTACCGCATCGAGTTCGGCGCGGCGGGGACGGATGATCCATTGTACGAGGCGGTGTCCGCAGGTCGCAAGCATCAGGGCGTGGAGCATTGGCTGCCGTTCTTCCACGAGAAGCTGGAAACCATCTTTGATTACCTGCCCGACGCGGTTGTGGCGTTGGACGACCAGACTGCGCCCGCACATTTGGCGCGGTGGGAAAGCATTGCCGACCAGTATGAAAACCGCACCGAGGCGCTGAAGTCCAAGGCGCGGATGGACAGTGTTTATAAACCCGTGCCGCCCCAACTTTTGTATCTGGACGATGCCGCTTTTAAGAAAGCGTTAACTGGCACCCGCGTGCTGCAACTGGCCGTGCTGCCACAAGCCACGGGGGCAGGTGTCGTGGACGCAGGCGGGCGTATAGGGCGCAACTTCGCGCCGGAGCGTCAAGCCGAGGATCGCAACATATTCAGCGCCTTGGCGGACCATGTTAATGCACTGAAAGACGAGCGCGCTGTGGTCATCGCCAGCTTCTCGGACGGCGCGCGGGAGCGGCTTCACGGGTTGCTGAGCGATCAGGATATCCACGACGTCAAGCTGGTGTCGTCCTTCAAGGACGTGCGGAAAAGTGGCGTTCACCTGACTGTCTGGGGGCTGGATCAAGGCTTCACCGCTGCGGGCCTTGCGGTGATTTCGGAGCAGGACGTGCTGGGCGACCGCCTGATCCGCCGCGCCAAGAAAACCAAGCGGGCGGAGAACTTCCTGACCGAGGCGCAAGGGCTGTCACTGGGCGAGTTGATCGTCCATGTCGACCACGGCATCGGGCGCTATATCGGCTTGGAAACCGTCACCGCCGCCGGTGCGCCGCATGAGTGTATCCTGCTGGAATATGCAGGCGGTGACAGGCTTTACCTGCCGGTCGAGAACGTGGAATTGCTGTCGCGCTACGGCCATGAGGAAGGCCTGCTGGACAAGCTGGGCGGTGGCGCGTGGCAGGCCAAGAAGGCCCGCCTGAAACAGCGCATCCGCGACATGGCCGACCGTCTGATCCGCATCGCTGCCGAGCGCGAATTGCGCCGCGCACCAATTCTGGAAGCCCCTGCGGATATGTGGGAGGCGTTCTGCGCCCGCTTCCCCTACGAGGAGACCGAGGACCAGTTGACCACCATCGAGGCCGTGATGGACGATCTGGCCAAGGGTCGCCCGATGGACCGCCTGGTCTGCGGCGATGTGGGCTTCGGCAAGACCGAGGTCGCCATGCGGGCGGCGTTTATCGCGGCGGCGTCGGGCTTGCAGGTGGCGGTCGTCGCGCCCACGACGCTGCTGTCGCGCCAGCACACCCAAAGCTTCAAGGATCGCTTCCGCGGCTTCCCGATCACCGTGCGGCAGTTGTCACGCTTTGTCGGCACCAAGGAGGCCACCGAGACCCGCAAGGGGCTCGCGGATGGCACCGTGGACATCGTTGTGGGCACCCATGCGGTGCTGTCGAAGCAGGTCAACATCAAGAACCTCGGGCTGCTGATTATTGATGAAGAACAACACTTTGGCGTGCAACATAAAGAACGGCTGAAGCAGTTGCGCTCCGACATTCACGTGCTGACCCTGTCGGCCACGCCGATCCCGCGCACGTTGCAGCTGAGCCTGTCGGGCGTGCGGGAGTTGTCGATCATCGGCACCCCGCCCATCGACCGTCTGGCGATCCGCACCTATGTGTCGGAGTTCGACACGGTAACCGTGCGCGAGGCGCTGTTGCGCGAACATTACCGCGGCGGGCAGAGTTTCTACGTGGTGCCGCGCGTCACCGACCTGCCGGATATCGAGGCGTGGATGAAGGAACACGTGCCGGAGGTGACCTATCTGGTCGCCCACGGGCAGATGGCGCCGGGCGAGTTGGACAGCCGAATGAACGCCTTTTACGACGGCAAGTATGACGTGCTGCTGGCGACCACGATCATTGAATCCGGCATCGACATTCCGACCGCCAACACGATGATTATCCACCGCGCGGATATGTTCGGCCTTAGCCAGCTCTATCAAATTCGCGGACGGGTGGGTCGATCCAAGACGCGAGCCTATGCCTACCTGACCACCAAACCGCGCCAGAAACTGACGCCCACCGCCGAGAAGCGGTTGCGGGTGCTGGGGTCGATTGACAGCTTGGGGGCGGGCTTTAACATCGCCTCACAAGACCTTGATATCAGGGGCGCGGGCAATGTTCTGGGCGAAGAGCAGTCCGGCAATATGCGCGAGGTTGGCTATGAGCTGTACCAGTCGATGCTGGAGGAGGCGGTGGCCAAGATACGCTCCGGCCAGTTGGAAGGTCTGACCGATGATGACGACCAATGGGCGCCGACGATCAACCTTGGCGTGCCGGTGCTGATCCCCGAGGATTACGTGCCTGATCTGGATGTGCGTCTGGGGCTGTATCGTCGCCTGTCCGGCCTGACCACCAAGGTGGAGCTGGAAGGATTTGCCGCCGAGTTGATCGACCGTTTCGGCAAGCTGCCGCGCGAGGTCAACACGCTGATGCTGGTGGTGCGGATCAAGGCGATGTGCAAACGCGCCGGTATCGCCAAGCTGAACGCAGGCGAGCGCGGGGCGACGATCGAATTCCACAACAACAAGTTTGCCAAGCCCGAAGGGCTGGTGGCGTATTTGCAAGACCCGAAAAACAACGCCAAGCTGAAAGACAACAAGGTGGTCGTGCAGCGGGACTGGCAAAAGGAAGCGGACAAGATCAAGGGTGCCTTCGGCATTGCCCGCGATCTGGCGGAACATGCGGGCACGTTCAAACCGGCGAAGAAGGCGAAAGCCTAATCTTTGCGGGGTGCGTCTCGGTAATGCGTTGATCTGAAAGAGAAGTCGGCGGCCGCCGGTTGGAGGCGGATCATATACCGTCTTGCGCAAAACGGATCGGCCCTAAATCCCTGCACCCTGTCAGGGTGGTTTTCGGGACTTCGGGAGATCCTTGGTCTTCTGTCGTCGTTGGATATCCGAGCGGGGGTATAGCCGCGCAGTGCTTGTCATGGCGTTAACCCTGCGTTCGATGCTCAGTCGATGGCATAGTCGTCATAGGCGGAAACCCATGCCTCGTTGCAGCCCTCGGCCAAGCCCGGACGGCCCGGCGCAAGATGCAGCGACACCTCGTCAAAGCCCTTAAGCTGCGCCCGCAGGGCGTCCAAATCGTAAGTGTTTTGCAAGGTTTCCAGCGTGGCTGTGGTGCCGAACCACACGCGCTGCTGCTCACCGCAGATGCCGCCGCATTCCTGAAAATAACGCTGGTAGACCAAGGGGCTACATTGCGCGATTGGCGTGACGGCGCGCAGGGCGGGGGCCATCACCAGATAGGAGACCGGACTGTAGGGCCGGATCGCGTAGTTCTCGTAGAAAGCGTAAACGAACATGCCGAATAGGAGTGCGGGCGGCGTCACAAAGATCGCCGCCAGTACGGTTAATTTCTTGAAAAGTCTCAGACCGCGCCTGTGTATTCACCGCGCGCAGGATAGCCGGATTTCATCGCGCCATCGACGGCGGCCAGAAGCTCGGAGAAATGCGGGCGCACGAAGGGCATGGTCTGCACGGACATATAATACAGCGACCGGTCGGGCTGGATGAGGAAGAGGCCCGGCTCGGCAAACAGGTCAGGCTCCACGATGCCGATGGAAGATGCACCTTTCGAGGTCGAGATATAGAGGCCCCAGTCACGGGCGACCTGCAAGGGAAGGTCGTAGCCGATGCGCAAGCTCTTGGCGTCGATCTTGGTCACCATATCCTCTGCTCGGTCCTGCGGGTCGGTGGAGATGCCGACGGTGCCGACGCCACGGGCGTTGAACTCCGATGTCAGATTCTCCAGCTCCTTGAGGTAGGTCGCGCAAAGCGGGCAGTGCAGGCCGCGATAGACGCAGATGACGGTGCCCCGCTCGGCCCCCTCGCTGGCAAGATCGAACTGACCGCCACCCGCAAGCGGGACGGTCAGGTTGGGGGTCTTCTGGCGTGGCATCAGCATGGGTGTTTCCTTTTGGGGTGTGTTTATGCCTGCTTAGCAGCCCTAACGCAGACCACGTTTCACAACTGCGTAACCGAGGATCGACAGCGTCGAGGTGGCGATGGCCAAGGGCAAGGGGGTGCCGTCAAAGGCAAGACCTATGGGCGCCGCAATGGCCGCCCCAAGGACGGTCGCCACAGCCCCGATCACCGACGCCGCCAAGCCCGCGATATGGCCGACCGGCTCCATCGCCAAGGCGTTGAGGTTGCCGATCACCAGCCCCGCCATGAAGAACAGCGACGTGGTCCACAGCACATAGAGCGCAAAGGGAACGGTGGCGACGAAGCCCGCGATCAGGACGGCCACGGAAAAGAAGATTTGCATCCCGAAGCCCACCGAGATCATCCGTTGCATGCCCAAACGCACCACCAGCCGCGCGTTCAGGATCGATGCGGTGCCCGCGAACAGGGCAATGAGGGCGAACCAGTGCGGGAAGGTGTCGGCCCGCCCGAAGCTGGTCTCGAAGATTTGCTGGGTTGAGCTGAGGCAGCCGAACAGCATCCCGAACGACAGGATTTGCAAGAATGTCGAGAGGGTGAACACCTTGTGTGAAAAGCACTCTTTGGTCGCTGCGACAATTGCGTTTACCCGGAACGGACGCCGCGCCTCTTCGGGTAAAGTTTCGGGCTGGCGGATCATCATCCAGCCGATCACCAAAGTCGCGAACAACACGAAGCTGTAGAACACGGCGCGCCAGCCGAAGCTGACGATGATGTAGCTGCCCAGAAGCGGGGCGACGGCTGGCACCAAGGTGAATATCATCATGGCATAGGACATGATCGAGGCCATTGGTCGGCCCTGATACAGGTCACGGACAATGGCGATGGCGACGACGCGCGGGCCTGCAACGCCCAAGCCTTGAACAATACGGCTGGCGAGCATGGTCTCCAGGCTCTCGGCTTGCCCCGCCAGCGTGGCCCCGATGACATAAAGCAGCGCGCCGCCAAGGATCACCGGCTTGCGACCGAAGCTGTCAGAAAGCGGACCTGTAAAGATCGTGCCGATCCCCATGCCCAGCACGAAACTGGTCAGCACCAGCTGCGCGCGGTTGGGCGCGTCGGGGGTCAAGGCCTGCGCGATTTCGGGCAAGGCGGGCAGCATCGAGTCGATGCTGAACGCGGTCAGGGCCATGGCCGCCGCGATCATCGCAATGAATTCGGGCTGCGACAGACGCCGTGTGGGGCGGTTCATAGCTTGGCCTTTGCATACAGGTAGATTGCCAGCGCCCAGATCATCAGCTCGAACGAGAAGGTCCAGTGCAGGATATACGACAAAACGAAGTGGCTTTGTGTGGCGGGGACGGTGAACAAGTGGAACAGCTGGTCGGTCAGGGGTACGCCCCATGCGATATCGCCCGCAACTGTGTCGAGCAGCAGGTGTAGCAAAATGCCCACAAAGAAGGCGCGGGCAGGCGGCAGCCAGCGCGGCTTCCAGCGGTGCAGGACCAGCATTGTGGGCAGCCAGACGACAAACCAGAAGAAGGGGATATGGACCCAATAATGGTGGTGGTGAATGGCGCGGTTGTCGACAAGGTAGAACCAGATCAGGTCCAGATCAGGCAACACCGCCCCGATCAGTGCCGCGGGCATCAGCCAGGGGTGAACCCCGTAGCGCTGCGCCGTGCGGCCAAGGACATAGCCGGAAGGGAGGTGGGCGGTGATCATGCCTGATCAGCAAGCTGCGTGTTCAGCTCGGTGATCACGTTGGCCCACAGGTCGGGCTGCTGCGCGCCGGGCAGGACGTGCTGGTTTGCAACAACAAAGGTCGGCACGCCGGTGACACCGCGCTCGCGGGCGTTGGCGTCACGGGCGCGGATGTCGTCTATGTCCTGATCGGTCGCCATGAGGCGGGCGACCATTTCGCGGTCCATCTCGGCGGCCTCGGCAATGTCGAGCAGGACCTCCGTGTCGCCTAAATCGCGACCTTCCTTGAAATAGGCCTTGAACAGTTTGGAGACCACGGCTGTCTGGCGCCCCTCCAGCCCCGCCCAATGGATCAAGCGGTGGGCGTTGATGGTGTTGGGTGTCCGTTGGATGGCCCCGAAATCAATGTCGAGCCCTGCGGCTTCTGCGGCCTCCGCAATCTGGCCGTAGACGCGCACCGCGCCTTCCTTGCCGCCGAACTTGTGCTCAAGATACTCGCGGCGGTCCATGCCGCCCTCGGGCATCGTCGGGTTCAACTGGAACGGGTGCCATTCGATGGTGAACGGGTGATCCGGAGCGGCCTCCAGTGCGCGGTCCAGATGGGCCTTGCCGATGTAGCACCATGGGCAGATCACGTCGGAGATAATGTCGAGCTTAACCATCGGGGGCCTCAAATGTGTCGCGCAGCAAGCGTCGGTTGAGCTTGCCATTGCCCCCTTTTGGCAACGTGTCGCGGTGGATGTAAAGGCGCGGTTGCTTGTAACGGGCGAGCAGGGTCTGTGCATGGGTGCGCAGGTCGTCCTCGGGCAGCGGGGCCTTTGCGGTGTAGAACAGCGCGATGATCTCGGTGTCGGCCTTGATTTCCACGGCGGTGGCGGCGCAATCGGTCATGCCTTGGAAGCCCGCGAAGGCGGATTCCACCTCCAGCGGCGACACGCGGTAGCCGCCCGCGTTCATCATGTCGTCATTGCGTCCCATATAGGTGACGTCGCCCTCGGCGCTCATGGTGACGGTGTCGGCGGTGGTGAACCAGTCGCCGTCCGGCAAGTCCGCGCCGAGATAGCCCAGCATCAACCCCGGATCGTCGCGGTGGATGGCCAGCAGGCCGGGGGTGTCCGGTGGCACGGGTTTGCCGTCCTCCAGCACCGCGATGCGGCGGCCTTGTTGCGGTTTGCCGGAGGTGCCTGCTTTGGCGGGCATAGCGGGCGCGCCGGAGATGAAGGTGGAGCATTCCGACATGCCGAGCGCCTCGTGAATGTCGGTGCCGGTTTGCGTATGCCACTGCGTGCGCAGCGCATTGGGCAGGCTTTCGCCCGCGGACAGCCCGTGGCGCAGATGGGGTAAGGGCGGCAAGGGTGACTTTAACATCTGCCGGTAAACGCCCGGTGCCGCAGCGAAAATAGTGGCGTCATGCTCGGACGCCAGTGCGCCCAAAGCCGAGGACGGTACGCCCAAGGCGGGGATCAGCGTCGTGGCCCCGATGCTCCACGGATCCATCAGGCCGGTGCCGAGCGTATAGGTCCAGTTGAACGCGCCTGCATGCATCATCCGGTCGTCGGGGGTCAGGCCATACCAGCCCTGCCACATCATCCGCCGCGCCCAGATCGCGCGATGCGCGTGGCGCACGCCGTTTGGGCGGCCGGAGGTGCCGGACGTAAAGATAATGTAGGCCAGCCTGTTCGGATCGCCCATGACCGGCGGGATCGGGTCGGCGGTTGGCAGGGCGTCCAGAACGGGCGCGGGATGGTCGGGCAGGGAGACGCCGTCCTGATGCAGGATCAGCGCGGGGTCCGTTTGTTGCGCGATGTCCGTCGCCTCCGGCACGGTCAGTTGCGACGAGGCGGGGATCGGGACCAGACCCGCCCAAATGCAGCCCAGATAGGCCACGGGGAAATCGGGCGTGTTGCCAAGGCGGAAGAGGACGCGGTCGCCCTCGTTGAGGCCCTGCGCGCGCAGCCCGCTGGCGACCTCTGTCACGCGGTCATAGAGCGCACGGTAGGTCAGGACGTCGCGTACTCCGCCCACGACTTCAAGTGCGGGTTTGTCGCCAAGAGCGGTCGCGTGGGACAGCACATAAGCCGCCATGTTGAATGGCGCAGGGCAGGGCGGTGGAGCGCCGTGATCGAAGACGGAATTTTGCATAGGCAAAGGGCTAGCTGCCATTGCCAGCCGCCGCAAGAGGGGGGTATGAGAACGGCCATGACCGCAAGCACCGAGCCCAGCCTGATCCGCCTTGCCCGCGAAAGCGGCGAGGACAGCCCCGTGGAGCCGTTGAACCTTGGCGCACGGGTGCGGGAGTTGCGCAAGGCGCGCAGCTGGACGCTGGAGCAAGCTGCGCAGCGGGCGGGGCTGGCGCGGTCCACCCTGTCGAAGATCGAGAACGAACAGATGTCACCGACCTTCGAGCTGATGAAGAAGCTGGCCGAGGGTCTGGGCATCGGTATGCCGCAGCTGTTCACCCCGCCGTCACGGGCGCAGGTGAACGGGCGGATGGATGTGACCCGCGTGGACGAAGGTGCTGCGCATGTGACGCCGACCTATGAGCACGAGTTGTTGGCAAGCGGGCTGACCAAGAAGGCGATGTTGCCCTACCGCGCCCGCATTCGCGCGCGCAGTGTGGACGAGTTCGACGGCTGGGTGCGCCATGATGGTGAAGAGTTTCTTTACGTCCTGACGGGCTCCGTGCGCCTGTTCACCGAGTTCTATGAGCCGGTGGAAATGAAGCGCGGCGACAGCGCCTATTACGACGCCTCGATGGGGCATAACGTGGTGTCGACCAGCGCCGAGGATGCGCTTATCCTGTGGGTGACATCGCTGGGGTGAGGTCGGACCCTCCGGGGGGAATATTTTTCCCAAGATGAAGACCGGATGGCGGTTTTACTTGCACCCGAGATCGGGCCGGGCTCGGTGATGATCGCATAGTGCATGCAGCCTGTTGCCAAGGCATTGTCCAGCAGGGCGATGGCGGTGTTCCCGTCGGCGAGGCTTTCGCCCATGATGCCGGAGCCTAGGACGGAGATCAGCAGCTTTGCATCTCCGCAGGGCCTGAAACGCGGCGGGCTGATCCTTCGGGCTGGCGGCATCGGGATTTTCGGCGCCCAAATGTGTCCGCAAACTGCTCAACCCCGTTTAAAGCGGGCCAGACAGGCTAGGTTTCCCTTGCCGCATTGCCGCAAACTGCAATGACCGTATCCATCACCGGCGGGTTGGAGCGTGCCGAGTTGCCGGCGAACAGGGCGAGGATGTTCATGAAGCTTCCGATATCGGTCGCACTGGCGAGGCTTGCGCCTTTACTGCAATCAAGACTAGCCGAACATCGCCCGCAGATCGACGGAAGAACGGTCGCCCAGATCGTCGAAATGCGCATCAAGGAAGTCGTGCGCGGTGTCGCGGCCTGCCTGCTTCAACTCGTGCAGCACAAACGGTGTTGGCACGGTTTTGGTGGCCACCGACAGCTCGTTCATCAGCGCGTCATCGGAGATCATATGGACCAGCACGTCTTTCATAGTACCGCGCTTGACCTTGCCGCTGGCGATCAGGTCGCGCACGAACTGCACCGCGCGCAATTCGCGAAACAGCGAGCCGTTGAAGCTGATCTCGTTGATGCGGTTCTGGATTTCCGTCGCCTTGCGCGGCAGTGCTTCGCGGTAGAGCGGGTTGATGTTGACGATGACCACATCCGCCGGAAACTCACGCTCAAACAGCGGAAACAGCGCGGGGTTGCCCATATAGCCGCCATCCCAATAGGCCTCGACACGGTCGGTTTTGGGGTCGAATATCTCCACCGCCTGAAAGATCGTCGGCAGGCAGCCGGAGGCCAGAATGGCGTCGGTATCGGTGTCGTCCCGGTCAAATATCCGGATTTTACCGGAGCGGACATTGGTCGCACAGATGAACAGGTCGGGCCCTTCGGTGGCGCAGATTTCGTTGAAATTCATCTGCTCGACAATAGGGCGCAGAGGGTGGCTGTAGAGCAGCCCCAGATTATAGGGGCTGGCCATGCGGCTGAAGATGTCGATGGCCTGATAAAACGGCGAGGATTCAACGGCGTGGCTGACCGAGCCGGGCGTGATGCCATGCATCCAGCTGTGCAGATGCGACTGGTCCGAGCCACCGAGTTCGGCCCATAGCCAGTCGAGCTTGGCCTTGGCCCCGTCCGCGCCGTCTTCGATCAGACCGGATTTCAGGGCAGCACCGTTCAGCGCACCGGCGGAGGTGCCGGTGATCGCGGCGATCTCCAGCCGTTCGTCCTCGAGAATGCGGTCCAGAACGCCCCATGTGAAGGCGCCATGAGCGCCGCCACCTTGCAGGGCGAGGTTGATGCGTTTGGGGGTCATGAGCCGGCTTGTATCAAAGTGCCGTCCAGCCACCATCGACGCTAATCGTGGTGCCGGTGATCTGCGTCGCTGCATCCGAGCACAGGAAGGTCGCCACGCCGCCCAACTGTTCGGTTGTGGCGAACTCTTTGGACGGCTGGCGCTCCAGCATGACCTCTTTGATCACGGTCTCGCGGTCCATGTCGTATTTCTTCATTGTGTCGGGGATCTGCGCCTCCACCAGCGGCGTCATCACATAGCCCGGGCAGATGGCATTGGCGGTGATCGGCTCGCGGGCGGTTTCGAGCGCCACAACCTTGGTCATGCCGACAACGCCGTGCTTGGCGGCGACATAGGCAGATTTATACGGCGAGGCGGTCAGGCCATGGGCAGAGGAGATGTTGATGATCCGGCCCCAGCCCGCCGCACGCATCATCGGCAGGGCAACAGCAGTGGTGTGGAACACGGAGTTCAGCATGATGGCGATGATCGCGTCCCATTTCTCGACCGGAAACTCGTCGATAGGGGCGACATGCTGGATGCCTGCGTTGTTCACGAGGATGTCGCATTTGCCTGCGGTCTCGATCAGACGGCGGGCATCGTCGCCTTTGGACAGATCGGCCTGAATGTAGCGGGCTTCGTTACCGGTGACTTGGGTGATTTCGTCGGCCAGCGCGTGATCTTCCTTATTGGCGGTGTAGGAGTTCAAAATCACATTCGCACCGGCCTTGGCCAGTTCGCGGGCAATTCCCAGACCAATGCCGGAGTTGGAGCCGGTGATGACGGCGGTTTTACCTTGGAGCGGGGCAGGAAGGGTCATGGGCGTGGTCCTTTTTGCGCAATGAGTTGCCCCAGACATATATTGCTGCACATGCGAAATGAAGGGCGAAAGGCTGCGGTCTCGCGGAGTTTACCGAATCTTGGAGTTTTGCCTTGTTAGATGCGGGCATGAAAAACCCGTTTGTTCCCGACTTCACCGCGCCTTTGGTGCCCGGTGTAATCCCATCGATGGCGCAAATGCGCAGCGCGGATGTCACGCAAACTGGCGGAACCGATGACGACATCCTAATCGGAACCGAGGCTGACGAGACGATCCGTGGCGGAGACGGCAACGACATAATCACCGGCTTGGCCGGGGATGATGAACTTTGGGGTCAAAACGGCAATGACCGTCTCCAAGGCGGGACCGGCCATGATCGGGTGAATGGCGGAAATGGCGATGACAACCTTGATGGCGGCGACGGAAACGATCTTGTCGCGGGCGGCGCGGGCAACGACACGCTGCGCGGCGGGTCGGGCGATGACAGGCTGTATGGCGGGTCGGGCAATGACACGATGGAAGGCAACCGTGGCGATGACAGCCTGTACGGGCAGGCAGGCGACGACGTGCTGACCGACACGGCGGGAAATAACCGCCTCAACGGTGGCGCGGGCAATGACGTGCTGCGCGTGGGGTTGGGGGATGACCGGCTGAATGGCGGCGCTGGCGACGACGCGCTTTACGGATTTGGCGGATACGATACGCTGACAGGTGGTGCGGGCGCGGATCATTTCATCTTCGTCAGCGACGGGCTGACTGGTGACAGCGAAATGATCGTGAACGACTTCACCCATGGCGAGGACCGGTTGGCGCTGGAAATCACGATGGACGAAGCGGCGGTCGATGTGATGGCGCTGTTTATGGCCCATGCCACCCAGCAGGGCCCCAGCGTGGTCTTCGAGATGCCGAGCGAATTGCTGGCACCGAACACCAGCCTGACCATCCGCCTGCGCGGCATCGATCTGGACGAGTTGACGGTAAGTGATTTTCTCGGGCTTGAGATCGGCCTGTTCTGACCTGCGAACAACCGCTCCAATTACATCGCAAAGCCAAAAAAAAACGCCAGCACGAAGCTGGCGTTAAGTTATTGAGGCAGGTTTCATACAGGCAAGAAACCTATCGAGCAGTGAGTCCTTTATAAGCATTTGACCGCCACCCGCCAAGCTAAAAGTTTGAAAAGGTTGGAAACCCTGCGTAGCATGATCCTCAATCAGAGCAGGGCGTCGAAGGATTGTTACCGAAATGAAGTCAAACTATTTCCAAACCGTGCGCAATGGACTGGCCAGCGCCGTGATCCTTGCGGCCAGCACCGCATTTGCCGAGCCACAGCATGGCATAGCTATGTATGGCGACCCCGCGCTTCCACCAGACTTTGTGTCTTTGCCCTACGCAAATGCCGATGCGCCCAAAGGCGGCAAGATCGTCACCGGCGAGGTCGGCGGATTCGATTCGCTCAATCCGTTCATCCGCAAAGGGCGGGTGCCTTGGCAGCTTCGGTTTCTCGCATTTGAAAGCCTGATGGGGCAGTCTTGGGACGAGGCTTTCACCCTCTACGGGCTTCTGGCGGAAACCGTGGAGACCGATTCGACGAATCTCTGGGTGGAATTCAAGCTGCGACCCGAGGCCCGATTCTCCGATGGCAGCCCCGTGACCGCCGAAGACGTGATCTGGTCCTACGAGACCTTGGGCACCATAGGCCATCCGCGCTATGCCGGAACCTGGGCCAAAATCGAGACATCGGAAGTGACGCCAGAGGGTAAAATCCGCTTCACATTCAAAGAGCCGGACCGCGAACTTGCCCTGATCATGGGCATGCGTCCGATCCTGAAGAAAGCGCAGTGGGACGGTGTCAGTTTTGAAGAAAGCGGGCTTGATACGATCCCTATTTCCTCCGCCCCCTACATTATTGACGACTTCGAGGCGGGTCGCTTCGTGTCGCTCAAGCGCGATCCCGACTATTGGGGCAACGATGTGCCGTTCCGGCGCGGGACCAACAATATCGACGAGCTGCGGATGGAGTTTTACGGCGACGCCACCGCCATGTTCGAGGCGTTCAAGGCGGGCGAACTGAACACAATTCGCGAGACCAGCACCGCCAAATGGGCACAGCAATACGACTTCCCGCGTGTTACCAACGGGCAAGTGGTGAAATCCGAGATCCCGCACCAGCGCCCCACGGGCATGAACGGCTTTGTGATGAACACCCGTCGCGACATCTTCAAGGACTGGCGCGTGCGCGAGGCGATGTTGCATGCCTTCAACTACGAATTCATCGACGAGAAACTGAACGGTGAAGAGGGGCTGCCACGCATCGCGTCCTACTTCCACAACTCTGTTTTGGCGATGGAGAACGGCGAGGCGACCGGCAAGGTCGCGGAGCTTCTGGAGCCCTACAAGACCACGCTTTTGCCGGGGACATATGAGGGCTACACGCTGCCGACCGGCGACGGATCAGCCCGCAACCGCGCTGGCATCCGCGAGGCATCCCGCCTGCTGGAAGAGGCCGGTTGGGTGGTGAAAGACGGCGTGTTGACGGGGCCGGACGGCCATCCGTTCGTCTTTGATATCCTGCTCAAGCAAGGCAGCGCGGAGCATCAGTCCATCGCCAATATCTACAAAGAGCATCTGGAACGCTTGGGCGTTTTCCCGACGATCACCGTGGTCGACAGCGCGCAGTATCGCGAACGCACCGATGCCTATGATTTTGATATGACGCACTTTATTCGCGGACTGTCCCTAAGCCCCGGCAACGAGCAGATGTCTTACTGGGGCAGTGACGGGGTGGTCAACCCCGGATCGCGCAACCTGATGGGGATGAACAGCCCTGCGGCGGAGGCGATGATCCAGACCATGCTGACCTCGGAGAGCCAAGAGGATTACCGCGCGGCGGTCAAAGCACTGGACCGCATTCTGACGGCAGGGCGCTATGTGGTGCCGCTGTGGTATTCCAACGTCTCGATGCTGGCCCATGACGCGAACCTGAAATTCCCCGACAAGCTGCCGGTTTACGGTGACTGGATCGGGTTCCAGCCGGATGTGTGGTGGTCTGAGTAAAGAGGCACAGATCTTATGGCAGGGCAGGTTCCCAAAGTTCTATCGGGTTTCCTTCTGGGTCGTGAATACGGGCGAACCTTCCGACACCTTCCATAATTGAGAGCTCACCGCTTTCCACACCTGCCTCGTTCAACTCCGCAATCGCAGCATCGAGATCGCCGACCCGGAAGTTCAGCATGAACGCCCGGTCTTTCGGGAAATAATCGGTGTCTTGGTCAAACGGTGAAAAGACGGTCACTCCCGGCTCTGTGATCCAAGGTGTCATTGTCGGCGAGGTCGGGACTGGGTCGATCCCAAGGTGCTTTTGATACCATGCAGCAAGAGCGCTTGGGTCTTTTGACCTGAAAAAAACGCCGCCGATTCCCAGAGCTTTTACCATGCGGTTTCCACTTCATGACGCTACGATGGAGTTTTAGTTGAGCAGAAATCCGAATCTACGGCAAGTCCGCCGGATCACACCGCGCCGCCGTTTTCCAAAGTGGAACAACTCGCTACTGCGCCGCCAGTTCCGCCGGAGGCTTCGACGGGTCTTCCTTGTTCGGGTAGACCAACCCCGCCGAGATCACCAGTTTGGCTGCGTCCTCGACTGTCATGTCCAACTCGATGATATCCGATTTAGGCACGAAGAGCAGGAAGCCGGAAGTGGGGTTGGGAGTGGTCGGCAGAAAGACCGACATCAACCCTCCCTCGGCCCCGATGCCGCGCGCAACCTCGCCCTTGGCGGAGGTCGAGATGAAGGCGATGGCCCAGATGCCACGACGGGGATATTCGACCAGACAGGCCTTCTCGAACGATGTTTCGCGCTGCGAGAACACCGTCTCGGCGATTTGCTTCAACCCGTTATAGATAGAACGCACAACGGGCATGCGGTCTACGAGGTTCTCGCCGAACCGCAGCAGGGACCGGCCCAGAATGCCCTTGCCCATCCAGCCGATCACCATGGTGAACAGCAAGAAGAACACCACCCCGACACCGCGCAGGTTGATGCCGATATATTGCTCGGGGCGGTAGTGATAGGGGACGAAGGGCAGAACCCAGCTGTCGATCCAGCCCACGACGCTCCAAGTCAGCCACATGGTCAGCCCGATAGGGGCAATCACCACCAGCCCTGCCAAAAAGTTGCCGCGCATGCGCGCGAACAAACTCGCCTTGCGAGGCGGTTTTTTGTGGTCAGGGTCCAAATCGTCCAGCAGCATTGGTGCGTCAGGTCTTTCTTAGAGTTGCGTTAACGTATGTATGGTTCCGCATGCCATCCGACAAGCAGCCAGTGAAACAAGCCGTCAATTCGCCCCGATTTGGGTCAGGTTTCGCGCTATTTCCGCTGCCAGACGCGCATTGTTGAGCACAAGCGCGATATTCGCCTCCAATGACGCGCCATTGGTCAGCTCGAAAATGCGCCCTAAAAGGAAGGGGGTGACCGATTTTCCGTCGATCCCTTGCTCTGCGGCCTCTTGCAACGCTTGCGCGATGATCGGCGCCAAGGTGGCGGCGGGGATTTCGGCGAAGGCAGGGATCGGGTTGGCCACCAGTTGCCCGCCGGGCAAACCCATAGCGGCGCGCATCCGGTGCGCTTTGGCAATGCTGGCGGCGTCATCCATGCGCAAGGGTGCCGCGAGGTCCGACTCGCGGGACCAGAACGCGGGCAGGGTGTCTTGGCCATAAGCGATAACCGGCACCCCGAGGGTCTCCAAGACCTCCAGCGTTTTGGGCAGGTCGAGAATGGCCTTGGCGCCAGCTGCAACAACAGTGACAGCGGTTTGGGATAATTCTTGCAGATCGGCGGAGATGTCGAAGCTGTCTTCCGCACCGCGATGCACACCGCCGATACCGCCCGTAGCGAACACCTCGATACCGGCGAGGCGGGCGGCGATCATTGTGGCGGCGACGGTTGTCGCCCCTGTACCACCCGTGGCGATGCAGGCGGCCATGTCAGCGCGGGACAACTTGGCAACATCCTTTGTTTGGCCCAGCGTATCCAATTCATCCGAGGTAAGCCCGATATGGAGCTGGCCCGCGATTACCGCGATGGTCGCGGGCGTGGCCCCTTGGTCGCGAATGGTTTGCTCTACCTTGCGCGCGGTTTCCACGTTTTGCGGGTAAGGCATGCCGTGGGTGATAATCGTGCTCTCAAGCGCCACGACGGGCGAGCCTTCGGCTCGGGCGGCTTCAACTTCGGGGGCGTAGCGCAAGCTGATCAATAGCGGTCTCCGGAAATGTAGGTAGCGGTTGCGGTCATTGCGTTTTGTAGCGCGGCTTCGGGGGTGGCGCCTTTGGCTTCGGCAGAGATATGAGCCGCCATGAAGGTGTCACCCGCGCCGGTGATGCGCTTCACCTGCACCTTGGGCGGCGTGAAGGTTAACAGTTTGTTGCTCATGGCCAGCGATGCGGCCTCTGCGCCGTTGGTGACCAGCGCGCGGTGCAACCCTTGCCGGAGCAGCGCGGTGGCTGCGGTCGCACTATCGTTGAAGGTTGAGCCGATTAACAACCCGGCTTCTTCAAGGTTCACATAAAGCGTGGCAGTGGAGTGGCTTAGAAACGGGCGCAGGCGTTCGGCCTTGCCGGGGGAGGCTGGCGCGAGACGCAGATCGGCCTTGGCGAACCCAGCATCAGTGGCAATCTGGGTGAGCAGATCGACGGTCAGATTGCCATCCACCGCCACAAGCCCGGTCCAGCCGGACAAAGTCGAGGTCATCGGCGCGAGGATCTCGTCACCCGCCTGCTCCAGCGAATGGGCGTCCGCGATAGCGGCAATCAATCCGTTGCGGCCCTCGATGGCCATGTAGCGGTCGGTGGGCAGATCGTCGGGGCGATAAATGTGATCGGTGATCATGCCAAGCCGTGCGCAAGCATCCAGAAGCTCGTCGCCTTCAGCATCACGCCCGATGGCGGTCAACAGGGCAGGGGTCATGCCATAGGCTTGCAGCGCCATGGCGATATTCATCGCGACACCGCCCGGCACACGGGTGATGCGACCGGGGCGGTCATGGCCGCGTTCCATCTCGTGGTCGTGGCGTCCGATGATGTCCCACAGGACCGCACCGATGCACAGGATGTCAGGTGTCTTGCTCATGGCCATCTTCAAATCAGGCCATGAGCGGGGGTTCAAGAGGGTTTCTTAGTAAACCGGCTCGTCAGTCGGGGCGTCGGCCGGGCCTTCAGATACCGCTTCTGCCACAGTTTCAGTTGCTGCCGGAGGAGGAGCCACTCCGACGGTCGCCGCCGTAGGGGCCGCCCGCGCAGCTTCCTCCACCGCGCCACAGACTCGGGAGACATGTCTTGGCAAATCCTGTGGCGCGACGCCCACAGCATTGGCCAGATAGGCCACCACGCGCCGGTCACGGTAGAAAATTTTGCGGGTCAATCCTTCCGAGCCCAAGCGGATATCACGAGAGCTGCCTTGGGTGACAATACGAAGCACTGGCTCGTAGACACCGGGGCTGGTTTGGACGTTGCACCGCATGGCTTCCACGGCAAAGGCAGGGGCGGTAGAGACCGCAGCGACGAAGATCGCGACAAAGGCAGTTTTCATAATAATTACTCCAAATACGGGTTAATAACCAAATCACGCTGCACCCGCGCAGATGCCATGACTAGGGCGGGAACGTCGAATGCATGGTATTTTCACCCTGATCTCACGCATCACTCACCTTTCGGCGCCCAAACGAGCCTTTGGGGCTTGCAGCACAGGGGGGCTTGGGGTATCTGGCGCTCACTTCGCAGGCGGGGTCGGGCCGATTGGGGGAGAAATCCCATGACGTCCACCGGTTGAGGCAAACGTCTCTGACACCCCGCTGAGGCTTAAACCGGAAAGGAAAACGGACATGGCTTTGCCAGAATTTTCGCTCCGTCAGCTGCTTGAGGCTGGCGTTCACTTTGGTCACCAAACCCAACGCTGGAACCCGCGTATGGCCCCGTATATCTACGGCGCCAAGAACGGCATCCACATCATGGACCTGACCCAAACCGTCCCAATGCTGGACCAGGCGCTGCAAGTTGTGCGCGACACGACAGCAAAAGGCGGCCGCATCCTGTTCGTCGGCACCAAGCGTCAGGCACAACGCCCGATCGCCGAAGCCGCAGAGAAATGCGCACAATACTACATGAACCACCGCTGGCTCGGCGGCACGCTGACCAACTGGAAAACCGTGTCCAACTCGATCAACCGTCTGCGGTCCATCGACGAAGCTCAGGAAAACGGCTTCACCGGCCTGACCAAGAAAGAGCGTCTGGGCATGGAACGTGACCAAGGCAAGCTTCAGGCTTCCCTCGGCGGTATCCGCGAAATGGGCGGCGTTCCAGACCTGCTGGTCGTGATCGACGTCAACAAGGAAGATCTGGCCATCGCGGAAGCGAAAAAGCTGGGCATTCCGGTGATTGCCGTGGTTGACACCAACTGCTCGCCAGACGGCATCGACTACCTGATCCCGGGCAACGACGACGCATCGCGCGCCATCGGCCTGTATTGCGATCTGGTGGCCCGTGCGGCGCTGGACGGCATGCAAGCGCAAATGGGCGCAGCTGGCGTTGATCTGGGTGCTATGGAAGAAGCTCCGGCTGAAGAAGCTGTTGCTGCTCCTGCCGAGGCACCTGCAGAAGCCTAAACCTTCCGCACGCTAATCTATTGCCCGAAGGCCGATCGCGGCCTTCGGGATCAACCCACCTCTATTCAGGAGAACCAAGATGGCGATTACCGCTGCAATGGTGAAAGAACTGCGCGACTCGACAGGCGCAGGCATGATGGACGCGAAAAAAGCGCTGACCGAAACAGATGGCGACATGGAAGCCGCCGTTGACTGGCTGCGCACCAAAGGTTTGGCGAAAGCTGCCAAGAAATCCGGCCGTACAGCTGCCGAGGGCCTTGTGGCCGTCAAAGTGGCAAACGGCGTTGGCGTTGCTGTGGAAGTGAACTCGGAAACCGACTTTGTTGGTAAAAACTCCGAATTCCAAGCCATGGTTGCTGGTGTTGCCGACGTCGCAGTTGGCGTCGCGAACACCGAAGAGCTGGCTGCTGCTGATATGGGTGGCAAGTCTGTCGCCGACGTCATCACCGCCAAGATCGCCACCATCGGCGAGAACATGTCCCTGCGCCGCATGGCCCGTCTGGAAGGCCCCTCGGTCGTGTCCTATGTGCACAATGCTGCTGCGGACGGCATGGGGAAAATCGGCGTTCTGGTGGCTTTGTCCGCTGAGAACGAAGCGTTCGGCAAGCAGGTCGCCATGCACGTGGCCGCTGTGAACCCTGCGTCGCTGTCCGAAGCTGATTTGGACCCGGCTGTTGTTGAAAAAGAGAAAACCGTTCAGATGGACATCGCTCGTGAGAGCGGCAAGCCGGAAGCGGTAATCGAGAAGATGATCGTTGGCCGCATGAAGAAATTCATGGCCGAAGTGACCCTGCTGAACCAGCAATTCGTTGTGAACCCTGACCTGACCGTCGCTGCGGCGGCCAAAGAAGCTGGCGTGGAAATCACCGGTTTCGTGCGTCTGGAAGTGGGCGAAGGCATCGAGAAAAAAGAAGAGAACTTCGCGGAAGAAGTGGCGGCAACGCTGAAAGGCTAAGCCTTTCCTCTCCCTTTGAAATTGAAAACGGCGCGCGGGACAAACCCGACGCGCCGTTTCTTTATGGTCAGACCCCCACGCTGGGGATGATGCGGGCCCGACAGGGAGGAGAGTAGCATTCACCGAAGGCTGTCGAGACCTTCCGCAAACGTGCGCCAAACGGGGCAACCCCGAGCGGCGACAACCCTTGGAAATGCAAGGTGCACCCTAACATATGCCTCACGGCCGAAACCGTCACTCTAAGGCATAGGAAAACTATTACGCCGCGGTGCGGAAATTCAAAGTACGCCTTTCCATACCTCGACATTGCGCGCTCAAGCACGATCAAAATTCGCCGCCCCTGTCGTCCAAGCGACGCAGGGGAAACTGGCAGGGATTCGGCAGAGCAGGGGGGCCGTTAGGACGAGTTTTCGATCAGGAAGAACTGGTTCTGGCTCGACGCTTTCAGGATCGCTTGCGCGGTCGTATCGACGTCCAGAGTTTCGCGGGCCAGCCTGAGATGCTTTTCGATTGTCGCGGGGTTCAGCCCCATGATCGTCGCCGTGTCCTGGATGGTCTTGCCGTCGGCGACCCATTCCAGAACCTCGCGTTGCCGCGCGGTGAGGGGGCGGCGCTGTCCGGTTGTGTGGGGCAATTGCGTGACCTTGAGATGCATGACCTTATTGGCCAGTTCCAGATCATCCCCGTATTTGTCCCAAACCGCGTCCACGTCGTCTTGTGACAGCCCGCGCCGCGCCGTGAGACCCGTTGCCCCTTTGGCGCGCATGGACACATCATGGAAGCTGACCGTATAGCCTGCGGTGACGTCCAGCCGTTGGTTGAGTGCGACGACTTCCATCTCGCCAGGGGACAGTTTTCCCGTCATGGCAAGCTCTTGCATCATCCGCCAGCTGCATGCGCCCACGTTTTCTGCCGCCCAGGCGACCATCGGGCCTTGATAATAGGCCCCGTCGCCGACGAAATGCTCGACATAGGCGGCGTCGTGATTGGTCAGGATCAACGCATCTTGCAGGTCGCCCAGCGTGGTGCCGGTCCGAAATCGCGTATAACCGTAGACGATGCGGTCAAAGCCGAACTCCGCCATCTTGGCCGTGTGCAACGACCAGACTTCCTCCAACGAGTTGCTGGCAATGAGAGCGCTGAGATGCTCTTGGATCATGATCCCGTACCAAGATGGGCTGCAAGCGCGTCAAGCGCCAGCACATATCCTTTCGCGCCGAAGCCGGCAATTTGCCCCAATGCGACGGGGGCGATAAAGGATTTGTGCCGGAACGCCTCGCGGGCGTGAATGTTGGACAGGTGCACTTCGACCACCGGCAGCTCCACCGAGGCGATTGCATCCATCAGCGCTACCGACGTGTGGGTGAACGCGCCTGCATTCAGGATGATACCGCCATGGGTGCCCTTGGCATCATGGATCGCGTCGATCAACACACCTTCGTGGTTGGATTGCAGGCTGCTTACCTTTATTCCCAAGGACTTACCGTGCGTTACGCACAGATTTTCCACGTCAGCCAATGTGACGGAGCCGTATACTTCCGGCTGACGGGTTCCCAGCAAATTCAAATTTGGCCCATTGAGGACTAGCACAGACGTCATCGACGGTTCCTTAAGAGTACCGAACAACTACCTAGGACGCAAAACAAGCCCTGTCGAGTATTTTACAGCTAAAATTCCAATACCTCACAAGACCACGCTGCAGGTCGTGTTGTCAAACGCACCCTTTACGCAGCCGATTAGGGCGAAAGACTGGTAAATTGCGCTCGCCATCGGATCCGAAGTTCCGAGCGCTGCGTTTGACGTTGGTCATTCGTCACTTCAGTTGCGAACATGCGCGCACTGGATGAGTATATGTGGCGGGCGCAAGCCCAGACATCGGCAGGGGTGGAATGTGACAGGCGGATGTTTCGTTAAGGATGTACGGTTTGCAGGGGTTCACTTCTTAATAAACGATTTACCCATAACCAGTATTATGTAAATATTTGGTTAATGCAGAACCATCTACCGGTTAGCTACATCCTTTAAACACCTGTTCCTAATCACAAGTTACCGGACAGCACTGTGCCTCACCCCAAGGCATAGCCCGCACCACGGACCGTTCGCACCGGATCATTGCCACCGTTCGCACAGAGCGCTTTTCGTAATCTGCCGACATGGACATCGACCGTGCGTGTGTCGACATAGATGTCGCGGCCCCAAACTCGGTCCAGCAACTGCTCGCGTGACCACACACGTCCCGGCCGCTCCATGAACGTCGCCAGAAGCCGGAATTCCGTCGGTCCAAGCTTCAACGGCACGTCACTGCGAAACACACGGTGTTCCTCAACATCCATGACGACGTCTTCGAACTCAAGCCTGTGACCCACCGCCGAGGGCCGCGACCGACGCAGCTGCGTGCGGATGCGCGCCAGCAGTTCTGCGACAGAATATGGTTTAACAACATAGTCATCCGCGCCAGTCTCCAACCCACGCACGCGATCTGTTTCCTCGGAGCGCGCAGATAACATAATCACCGGCGTGTCTCTGGTTTCAGACTTTGCCTTGATCTGGCGGCAGATCTCGATGCCCGACACGTTTGGCAACATCCAGTCCAGTACCACCACATCCGGCGCGTGTTCCTGCACCATCAACAGCGCTTCATCGCCGTTTTCGGCTGTCTCGACCAGATAACCCTCGGCGCGGATATTATACGCAAGAACCTCGCGTTGCGCGGGATCATCTTCAACAACAAGAACAATAGGTTGTGACACCATCTTAAACTTTACCTAGCGCGCTGTCTGTCGATGTTCGATCTTGTTTTCCACGATCCTCATCCGGCATATCTCCGGTCACCAGATAAACCACCTGTTCACATATCGAGGTCACATGATCACCCATACGTTCCACGTTTTTTGCTATAAAATGCAAGTGCATACAGGCCGTAATGTTGCGCGGGTCTTCCAACATATGGGTCAGGAATTCGCGGAACAGCGCATTATACATCTGGTCCACCTCGCTGTCGCGCTGGCGGACATCCTCGGCCAGATCCACATCGCGTTGAATATACGCATCCAGCGCGTCTTTCAGCATCACATTGACCAGTTGCGTCATCCGGCGCAACGCGCCGCCTGTACCCGTTATGGCGGGCATTTCTGACAGCACTGACGTGCGTTTGCCAAGGTTCTTGGCATAATCGCCCATCCGTTCGAGGTTGCCGGAAATCTTGAGTACCGACAGCACCGTGCGCAGATCACTCGCTGTCGGCGCACGTACAGCAATGACGCGGGCAACCTCGGACGCCACCTGTTCTTCCAGCGCGTCAATCAGCTTGTCGTTGCGCCGGACTTGGTCGGCCAACTCGGTGTCGCGCATTTCCAACGCCCGCGCCGCGTCGGAGATTGCGGTCTCCACCAGTCCGCCCATCTGCATGATCAGCGCCTGAACGCCCTCAAGATCACGGTCAAAAGCGGAGGCTATATGTTCTTGATCCATCATATCTCTGCTCCCTACCCGATCCGTCCGGTGATGTAACTCTCGGTCCGGCTGTCTTCGGGGTTGGTGAAAATCTTATTCGTATCGCCGTATTCTACGACGTTTCCCAAATGGAAGAACGCCGTTTTCTGGCTGACCCGCGCGGCCTGCTGCATCGAGTGGGTCACGATCACCACAGTGTAGTTCTGCCGGAGGTCGTCAATCAATTCTTCCACCTGTGCAGTGGCGATGGGGTCTAGGGCCGAGCACGGCTCGTCCATCAACAGCACCTCTGGCGCCGTGGCAATGGCGCGACCGATGCACAGGCGTTGCTGCTGGCCACCGGAAAGCCCAGTGCCGGGTTGGTGCAGGCGGTCCTTCACCTCGTCCCAGATCGCGGCGCGGCGCAGGGATTGTTCCACGATTTCATCAAGTTCCGCCTTGTTCTTCGCCAAGCCGTGGATGGTTGGACCGTAAGCCACGTTGTCATAGATCGACTTGGGGAACGGGTTGGGTTTCTGGAACACCATGCCGACACGGGCCCGCAACTGCACGGGATCCACCGATTTGGCGTAGATGTCCTGCCCCTCAAGCAGGATGTCACCGGTAACGCGACAAATATCGATGGTGTCGTTCATCCGGTTGATGCAGCGCAGGAAGGTGGATTTGCCGCAGCCCGAAGGGCCGATGAAAGCAGTCACGGCCTTGTTTTCGATCTCAAGGTCGACGTTCTTGATCGCATGGGTATCGCCGTAGAACACGTCCACGCCCTTGGCGCTGATCTTGATATCTTTGGACATGGTCCGCTCCGTCAAAAGGGTCTGGGTTGTATCGAGCATGTCTACCACCGTCTTTCAAATCGTTTGCGCAAGATTACGGCGATGGCGTTCATCACCACGAGGAAGAACAGCAGCACGCAGATCGCCGCTGAGGTGCGGGCCTCGAACGCGCGCTCGGGGAAATCGGACCAGCGGAACACCTGCACCGGAAGCACGCTGGCGCTGTCGGTGATGGAGCCGGGGACATCCACGATAAACGCCACCATGCCGATCATGATCAGCGGCGCGGTTTCGCCCAAGGCCTGCGCCATGCCGATGATGGTGCCGGTCAGGATGCCGGGCATGGCCAGTGGCAGCACGTGGTGGAAGGTCGTCTGCAAAGGCGAAGCACCAAGGCCCACAGCGGCGTCGCGGATGGACGGGGGCACCGCACGGATCGCCGCCCGCGCCGCGATGATGATCGTGGGCAGCGTCATCAACGCCAGCACGATCCCGCCCGCCAAGGGTGCGGAGCGCGGTACGCCGAAGACGCCGAGGAACACCGACAGGCCCAGCAGGCCGAACACGATGGACGGCACGGCGGCTAGGTTGTTGATGTTGACCTCCACGAAGTCGGTCAGCTTGTTCTTGGGGGCGAATTCCTCAAGGTAGATCGCCGCCAGAACGCCCGTGGGGAAAGCCAACAGGAAGGTGACGAGCATGGTCCAGAACGAGCCCGCGACTGCGCCCCAAATGCCCGCCAGTTCCGGCTCACGGCTATCGCCTGCGGTGAAGAAGCGGGTGTTGAAGACTACATCCACCCTGCCCTGCGACTTAAGCTGCTCGATCCAGATGATCTGGTTATCAGACACTTTACGGGAGGCTTCGGGCAGGTCGGTGGTGTAAAGGCCCCAAGTGTTGGTCGCATCGACCGTTCGCTCCATCGGCACGACGGCTTCGGCCAGACCACCGTTCGGCGTGATGCGGGTCATTTTCAGCCAGCCACCGGCCACGTTGATGAGCACCGAGCGGTTGTTTTCGTCCAGCACCTCGTCGCCGCCTTGCGCCGCTGCACGGGCCTCCAACTCGTCCGCCTGTGCCAATAGCGCATCGCGGGCGGCGGCGCGGGCGTCTGCCAGCTTTGCGTTCTTCTCCCGCTCCTCGGCAGCATCCGCCACGTCAGCGCGGCGGGTGAATTCAACCACACCGTTCTCCTGCAACCGCGCCTGCCCGCGCAGCTTGGCGGCCTCAACGACCAAGCCCTCTTTCACCCGCGCCAGCGCTTTGCTGAAATCATCGGCGGTCGAGGAGACGAGGTAGGATCCGTCCTGCTCGGTCAGGGTCAGGTTGCCGTCCACCGGCTTGGACACGAGATCTCCGAAGTCGCCCTTCAGGTAAAGGTCGGTCACGTCGGAGGCGAGGAACGGGTAGTCGATGGTCTGGCCCACCAGCGACGGATCGACGGCGACCTTGTCGGCCAACTCGAACGCAGCACCGGACGAGGTCAGGTCATACAGCTCGCGCCGCGTCGTGCGGCCCTTGGCGTTGGGAAACTGTTCTTTCAGCATATCCTTGGACAGCCCGGAGAAATCCGCGCGGCGGATGATCTTCGGATCGCGCGTGCCGTCAGGATCAATCTCCGACGCCTCCAGAGTGATCGGCAGCGTCAGATAGGTCTCAGTCAGCGCCCCGCCCGCCTTGGTAAAGACCGAGCCCAGCAGCGCGACCAGTGCCGCAGCCGCCAGTGACAGCGCGATGATGCCATAAGCCTTCAGCCGCGTCTCGGCGGCGCGCCGTTTGCCGACCCGCTTGGCAGAGGCCGCGCCGGTGTGGCGTGCGCTGAGTGTTGTCATATCAACCATTGATCCGGCCCCTAGTCGTAAAGTTCGCGGTATTTGCGCACGACGCGTTGCGCTGCGATGTTCATCAGCAGGGTCACGCAGAACAGCGTGAAGCCCAAGGTGAAGGCGGGGCCTGCGGCGGTGGAGGCTTCTGTGTCGCCGGTGATCAGCATGACGATTTGCACCGTCACCGTGGTCACGGCCTCCAGCGGGTTGGCGGTCAGGTTCGCCCCCTGCCCTGCGGCCATCACCACGATCATCGTCTCGCCCACCGCGCGGGATACGCCCAGAAGCACCGCCGACACGATGCCCGGCAAGGCAGCAGGCAGGACCACCTGGCGGATGGTTTCCGCCTTGGTAGCGCCCAGACCGTAGGAGCCGTCGCGCAAGCTCTGCGGCACGGCGTTGATGACGTCATCACTGAGCGACGAGATGAAAGGGATAATCATGATCCCCATGACGATGCCTGCCGCCAATGCGCTCTCGGACGCGATGGTCAGCCCGATCGCCTCGCCAGAGTTGCGGATGAACGGTGCCAGTGTGATCGCGGCGAAGAAGCCGTAGACCACCGTGGGAATACCGGCCAGCAGCTCCAGCATCGGTTTGGCCCACGCACGCACACGGGGGCTGGCGAAGTCGGACAGGTAGACCGCCGACAGCAGCCCGATGGGCACGGCCACCAGCATGGCGATCACGGTGATCATCAAGGTGCCCGCAAACAGCGGCACGGCACCGACCTTGTCGGGGTCCAGTTTGCCCGCCTGCACACCGGACAGCGGCGACCATGTGGTGCCGAACAGGAACTTGTGGACCTGCCAGTCGATGTTGTTGAAGAAGTTGATCGTCTCGAAAATTAGCGACAGGACGATGCCCACCGTGGTCAGCACCGCGATGGCAGCCGTGAGCATCAGGATGCGACGGATGATGGTTTCCGACCGGTTCCGCGCGCGCCAGTCCGGCGCGATGCTGCGCAAGGCCCAGATGCCGCCAGCGATGGCAAACAGCATGGACAGCGCGATGGTGCCCCATTTCAACCAGGCGTCCTTGGAGACCACCTGCGCGGCGATGCCTTCGCGCAGCGGGTCGGTCTTGGACGCGATGCCGCCGGATGCGATTGCCCGCGCGTCGGACAGGACCAGTTCGGCCTCAATGGCGGACAGGTTCGGGTCGGCGTTCAGGATCGCGGCCATCAGGTCGCGCTCCAGCCATGCGGCCCAAAGCGAACCGACGACCACCAGCACCGCGATGCCGCAAATCGCGGAGACCAGCATGGCCAGCGTACCGTGGAAATTCGGACGCGAATGCAAAAGACGCACGTCCCCGCGCACCACAGCCACCGCACGACTGCGCCCGATGACGAAAAACGCCAGCGCCAGCGCGATGATCGCAAAGAAAGTGAGTGTCTGCATCCGTTCCCCCGGAGGACTGGTGCAGGGGCCGCACCGATGTGCCGCCCCTGCCCGTTTTTGTTCAAGCCAAGCGGCTTAGTTCCATTCGTTGCCCGTCATTGCGGTCAGTGATTTGACGCCGCCGGAGATGGTTTCGAACTCGTCTTCCGGCAGCGGGATCAGGCCCTTGTCGACCAGATAGCCCTCTTCACCGGCAGCCGCGTCGGACATGAACTCGTCCGCGAACTCTTGCAGGCCGGGGATCACGCCCACATGCGCGTTCTTGATGTAGAAGTAGAGCGAGCGGGACACCGGATAGGCACCATCTGCGATATTGTCGAAGCTAGGCTCGACCCCGTCGACGCTGGAGCCTTGCAGCACGTCCGAGTTCTGGTCGAGGAACGAGAAGCCGAACACGCCGATCGCGTTGGGGTTGGCTTCCAGCTTGGAGACGATCAGATTGTCGTTTTCGCCAGCCTCGATATAGGCCCCATCCTCGCGAATGGTGATGCCCTCACACGCAATGCCCGCGCCTTCGCAGCCTTCATGCATGACAAGTTCCTCAAACGCGTCGCGGGTGCCGGAGGACGGGGGCGGGCCAAGCACCTCGATCTTGATGGCGGGCAGCGACGGGTCGACGTCGGACCACATTTCAGGCAGCGGGCCTTGGGCCGCGAGCGCTGTGACCAGTTGTTCGCGGGTGACGTTCAGGACGGGGCCGCCCTTGGCGTTGGCGATGACGATGCCGTCATAGCCGATGATGGCCTCGGTCACTTCGGTGACGCCGTTGTCGGTGCAGAGCTTGAATTCCTTCGCCTTCATGCGGCGCGATGCGTTGGTGATGTCGGGATGCTCGGTGCCAACGCCTGCGCAAAACAGCTTCAAACCGCCGCCGGAGCCCGTGGATTCAACAACCGGTGTCTGGAAATCGGTCGAGCGGCCGAATTGTTCGGCAACAGCGGTGGAAAATGGAAATACGGTGGACGAGCCGACAATGCGGATCTGGTCGCGGGCATCTGCGGCGGTTGCAGCAGCGGCAAGAATTGCGGCAGAGGCCACGGTTTTGACGAACGACATAAGGTCACTCCTTTGGTGTCATGTGCGCGCCCCCACCCCCTTGGTGGCAGCGCATGACCGGCGGTCTAGAGACGCCGTGCTGACCTTTTGTGAAGCTTTCGTAACAGTTTCATGACAATGGGCAGCCGTTCCGAAGGTTTGTTACTCCGCGCGCGGGAAAAACACCGAAAAACAGCTTCCAACACCTTGTTCTGACGTGATTTTCAGCCGACCTCGATGTCTGGAGACGATATGTTTGGCAATCGCCAAGCCAAGGCCCGTTCCGCCCTGATCGCGGCTTCTGTGGTCGTCGACACGGTAAAAGCGTTCGGTCAGGCGGGGCAAATGTATCGCATCGATTCCCTCGCCCTCGTCGCGAATGTCGACCCGCACCGCCGGTTGACGCAAAGCTAGGTCCCGATCCAGATTTTCAACGCCGATATGGATGGTTTTGCCTGTGCCGCCATATTTAATCGCGTTCTCGATCAGGTTCAAAAATAGCTGGGTCAGCTGATCGCGGTCTCCGAGGATGGAAAAGCTGCCACCCAGAGCATCAGTGGAAACGGTCACCGACGCATCTGACAGCTTACCTTCCAGCGTGGCGACGACCGAACGCAGCACCGAAGCCAGATCCACCTGATCGCGCGGACGGATACGTTCGTCCACCTCAACACGGGCAAGCGACAGCAGATCGGAGACCATCCGGTTCATCCGCTGCGCCTCGCGGTCCATGATGGTTAAAAAACGGTCTTGAGCATCAACATCTCCGCGCGCAGGGCCTTGAAGGGTTTCGATAAACCCCATCAGGCTGGTTAGCGGCGTGCGCAGCTCGTGGCTGATATTGGCGACGAAATCACGGCGCATCATCTCGCTGTCTTCTTGCTGCGTCTGGTCCTCGAAACTCAGCATCGCACCGCCATCCGGCAACGGGTTCGCGCGACAGATATAGGTGTTTTCGCCCGACAGGCCGGACAGCAAAAACCGCGCCTGTCCCTCTTGGGCAGCGTTCAAGCTTGCGTCGATCACGGCCAGCACAGGCGCCTGCCGCAACAGTGACACGACACTCGCACCCGCAAGGTTACGGTTGAACATCTCTGACGCGGCCGCGTTTGCCAATTTGATCCGGCTGTCATTGTCAATCAGCATCACCGGCATCGGGATGCCTTCGAGAACTGCTTCGACTGTCATTCTGGCCTCTTGATCACATCGCTTTCGCAACATCTAACCGCGCACCAAGGACAGGGAAACCTGTCTTGTGCGGTTTGGCGACGCTGATAGCCTAGCGAGGTAACGTGTAGCGTACAAAACCACCCGGGAGGACGCATATTGGACAGCAGACTTTCGCAACCAGCCTGCCAGATATCCCCGAAGGGGCATCCCAATTACCCGCCTGTGATACTTGTCTTGGGGTTGACCCATGTTGATCTGATCCGTCTGCCATCCGGCACCATACCACCGACCGCACTGGTGCATTTCGCGCCAGTTGACGCGTTGGATGGCGAAGTGCTGGCCGAGTTGAAGCCAACGACGATCATTTCGGGGCTGGTGTCACGCGGCTCTGACGCTTTTGAGCTCGCGAGGCGATTGTCGGACCTGAAATACGAGGGCCAGTATCAGGTGCTGACGACCGCCCTGCCCCGTCCCGCCATGGTGCGCGCCGAGATATTAAGCGTTGCACCGGATATTGACGTGCAATTGCTCGAAATTCCGGTGCAGCCCGGCGCTTAGCTGCGCACAGTTCCGTCGCCGGTGACGATGTATTTGAACGAGGTCAGTTGCTCCGCCCCGACAGGGCCGCGCGCGTGCATCTTGCCCGTTGCAATACCAATCTCCGCGCCCATCCCGAACTCCCCGCCATCGGCGAACTGGGTCGAGGCATTGTGCATCAGGATCGCGCTATCAAGGCGCGTGAGGAACAGATCAGCGGTCGCCTGATCCTCGGTCATGATGCAATCGGTGTGGTTGGAGCCGTATTGCCGGATATGATCCATCGCCTCTTCGATGCTGCCTACAGTTTTGGCGGCGATCTCCATGTCTAGGAATTCGCGACCCCAGTGTTCGGGGTTTGCGGGGCTGGTGCCGTCGATCTTTGCCAGCTTCATATCGGCATCTACGGTCACACCCTTGTCGAGCAACGCGCGGATGACGCCTTGCCCGATCGTCTCGATAACGTCTTCGTGGATCAACAGACATTCCGCCGCGCCACAAATTCCCGTGCGCCGCGTCTTGGCGTTCAAAACCACGTTGAGGGTTTTGACAGGGTCCGCCGCCTTGTCGATATAGATATGCACGATGCCTTCGAGATGGGCAAAAACCGGAACGCGGGCTTCGCGTTGCACGAGACCAACCAAGCCCTTACCCCCGCGCGGCACAATCACGTCGATATAGTCAGTCATCGTCAACATTTCCGACACCGCCGCGCGGTCGCGGGTTGGTACAAGCTGGATTGCAGCCTCTGGCAGCCCTGCATCTTTCAGGCCCTGCACCAGACACGCATGGATGGCACCGGAGGAATGAAAGCTCTCCGAGCCGCCGCGCAAGATCACCGCGTTGCCGGCTTTCAGGCACAGTGCGCCGGCATCGGCCGTCACGTTAGGACGGCTTTCATAAATCACGCCGATGACCCCCAAAGGCGTGCGCACCCGCTTGATATGAAGCCCTGAGGCCATATCCCACTCGGTGATCACCTCGCCCACCGGATCCTTTTGATCCGCCACCGCGCGCAGCCCGTCCTGCATCGCACGGATGCGGTCCTCGTCCAGCATCAGGCGGTCCATCATCGCGGGCGACAGGCCCTTTTCGCGACCATAGTCGAGATCCAGCTTGTTGGCGGCGATGATCTTGTCGCGGTTGGCCCAAACGGCGTCGGCGGCGCTGATCAGGGCGGCATGTTTGCGCTCGGCGCTGGCAAAGGACAGTTCGGCGGCGGCGGCACGGGCCTGTTGGCCAATCTCGGCCATCATTGCGGGGATGTTCGCGTCTGTGGTCATGGGGTCGGACCTTCGGGGAAATTTCGAGTGCGGTTAGAGCACCATATCATCGCGGTGCACAAGGGCGGCGCGGCCGGGGTAGCCAAGCAGGTCGGCAATCTCGGAGGACTGATGGCCCTTGAGGAGTTCTGCCTCTTCAGCAGTATAGCGCGACAGGCCGACGCCGATATTGGTGCCGTCCGGTCGTTGTAACGACACCGGATCACCGCGGTCGAACTGGCCCGAGACCTGCGTAACCCCCGCTGGTAGAAGGGATTTTCCGCGCCCCAAGGCAGCGACTGCACCGTCATCCAGCACCAGCGCGCCCTGCGGCTTCATCGCGGATATCCAGCGCTTTCGAGCAAGTTGCGGATCGGTTTGCGGGACAAACCAGCTGGCATTGGCCCCGTTCTCCAGCGCATCCAGCGGCGTCATGATGGAGCCTTCGGTGATCACCAGTGCGGCCCCGCCAGCCATTGCGGTTTTCGCCGCCATAACCTTGGTTTTCATCCCGCCTTTGGACAAGCCGGACCCTGCGTCCCCCGCCATGGCTTCGATTTCTGAGGTGATCTCGGTGATCACCTCCAGCCGCGTGGCGGTCGCATCCTCGTTGGGGTTGGCCGTGTAAAGCCCGTCCACGTCGGACAGCAAGACCACCAGATCGGCCCCGACGGTTACCGCCACCTGTGCGGCCAGGCGGTCGTTGTCGCCATAGCGGATTTCGTCCGTCGCGATGGTGTCATTCTCGTTCACGATGGGAACGACCCCCATGCTCAAAAGCTGCTCCAGCGTCGCGCGGGAATTGAGGTAACGGCGGCGGTCGCGGCTGTCTTCCAAGGTGACCAAAACTTGCGCCGTGGTAATCTCGTGCGGAGCAAGCGCCTCTTCATAGGCACGGGCCAAACGGATTTGCCCGACGGCAGCAGCGGCCTGCGATTGTTCCAGCGGCAATGGCCCCGCCCCAAGCTCCAGCACCGTGCGGCCAAGCGCGATGGAGCCGGAAGACACCAGAACCACGTCCTGCCCGCGCCGTTTCAGGCGCAAAACATCTTGTGCAAGGCCAAGAAGCCAGTTTTCGCGAAGTGCGCCTGTGTCGCGGTCCACCAACAAGGCGGAGCCGATCTTGATAACGACACGCTTTGCGTCGCTCAGGCTTATGCCTACGGGCGCCATAGCTCAGGCTCCTCGCTGGCTTTGGCGATGCGCAGGCGATCCTCCTGAATCTCGGCGCGGACCGCGCGCAGTACCTCGGTTAGACCTTCGCCGGAAACACCTGACATCATCATCACGGGACCACCGCTCGCAGCTTCCAGTTCGGCCTTCTTCTCGGCCCGCTCGTCGTCATCCAGCGCATCGATTTTATTCAGCGCAGTCACACGCGGCTTGTCCGCCAACACGCCACCATAGGCTTCGAGCTCTGTGATAATGGTTTGGTAATCCTCGGCCACCGTGTCCGAGCTGCCATCGACCAGATGCAGCAGCACCGCGCACCGCTCGACATGGCCCAAGAAACGGTCCCCGATGCCTTTGCCCTCGGAGGCCCCAGCAATCAGGCCCGGAATATCGGCCATGACGAATTCGGCGTTGTCCACGCCAACCACGCCCAGATTGGGGTGCAGCGTGGTGAACGGGTAGTCGGCAATTTTGGGACGCGCGTTGGACGTTGCCGCCAAGAAGGTGGATTTACCTGCATTCGGCAGGCCCAACAGGCCGGCATCCGCGATCAGCTTCAGGCGCAGCCACAAGGTCCGCTCAACCCCCGGCTGGCCCGGATTGGCGCGGCGTGGTGCTTGGTTGGTGGCCGACTTGAAGTGCAGGTTGCCCCAGCCACCATTGCCGCCCTGCGCCAGAACAACGCGCTGACCCACTTCGGTCACGTCCGCGATGACGGTTTCTTCGTCCTCGTCAAGGATTTCGGTGCCGACCGGTACGCGCAGGATGATGTCGTCCCCGCTTTTGCCGGTGCGTTGCTGGCCCATGCCGCCTTGGCCGGACTTCGCAAAAAAGTGCTGCTGGTAGCGAAAGTCGATCAGGGTGTTCAAACCCTCCACCGCTTCGGCGATCACGTCGCCACCCTTGCCACCGTCGCCGCCATCGGGGCCGCCATATTCGATATATTTCTCGCGCCGGAAGCTGATGCTTCCACCCCCGCCGCCGCCAGAGCGGACATATACCTTCGTCAGGTCGAGAAATTTCATAGTCTTTGGCCTTTTCTAGCGGGGTGGCGCAGCCTTACCGCACCCGCCCGCTACGCTCAATCCAGCTTCTTGATATAGGTCCATGTCGGCACAGTCGTGTTCCGCGCAACCGAGAAGGTCTCCGCGTCGCCGATATATTCGAACCCCGCGTTGCTCAGAACCCGTGCCGAGGCCGGATTGTCTTGGAATACCGAGCCAAACAGCGTGCGGCAGGCCTGCGGGTTCGCCGCGACCAGCGCTTCGACCGCCTTGGAGGCCAAGCCGTTGTTCCACAGCTGTGGTGCCACCCAATAGCCGATTTCCGACTGCTCGCGGTCCATGCGGTTCAAGCCGATCAGACCCAACACCTGAGAGCCGTCATCCGACGGGTCAATGACCCACACGTCCTCCGCGCGGCCTTCGCTGAGCGACCGCTTGATGAAGCCTTCGGTCGTGCCGGGGGGCAGCGGGTGCGGGATCGACGATGTCGCCTTGGCGATCCGCTCATCCGCCGCATACAGGCCGATCTGGCCCGTATCGGATTGGCTCACCGGACGTAGTGTAAAACCATCAGCTTCTATGACCGGCTGTGTGTAGGTTCCTTCAAAGCTCATTATTTGCCTCCCGCAAATAGTACAAACAGAACACTTGCAACGGTCAGCGCCGCCAAGGTCCACATCAAATATTTCTCGGCGGGCGTTCCAGCCACGCTACGCGCAATGCGCTCCCCACCATAGGTCCAAATTGGGTGCAAAATGAGTTGCACTCCTAACAATATCAGGGCGATTGTCACGGTCGCTTCAAGAGTTGGTGTCCCGGGCTCCGTAAACGCGGTGAAGCCCGCCGTGATCATCGCCCATGCTTTCGGGTTCAAGGGATGGACGATCAATCCAGCCGCAAAACCCGGGGCCTTAGCTTCTATATTGGTATTCAGGCGCATATTTGCGACCCGCCATGCCAACCAGATGATGTAGGCCGCCGACACCCATTTCAGCGTTTGGAACACCCAAGGCGCGCTGTCAGCCAGCTGCATCAACCCGAAACCCACAGGCCAGATGACCAATTGTTTGCCAAGCGCCACGCCTGCCACGAACGGCAAGGCACGACGCAGGCCATAGCGCGCGCCTGTTGCCAACAGGGCCATATTGGCTGGCCCCGGCGTGCCAACCTGCGAGGCGGCGAATATGGCGAATGATGCGGCGGCGACACTCATGGTCAGCCCTAACGTAGCAAAAGAAAAAGGGACCGGTCTTTCAACCGATCCCTCAAATTTTTCAAACCTTGTGGGTCTCGGTTACTCGGCGGCCTCGGCCATCGGGACGATAGAGACAAAGGTGCGGCCTTTCAGGCCTTTGTGGAACTTCACGTTGCCTTCGACTTTTGCGAAGATCGTGTGATCCTTGCCCATGCCGACGCCTTCGCCTGGCCACTTAACAGTGCCGCGTTGACGAACGATGATGTTGCCGGGAATGACGAGTTCGCCACCATATTTTTTCACGCCAAGACGACGACCCGCTGAGTCGCGACCGTTCCGGGATGAACCACCTGCTTTTTTATGTGCCATTGTGCTTCTCCTTAACCTTTAGCGAGTTCTGCAGCCTGCTCGAGCCAGTTATCCCGGTCGATGCGGCCTTTGAAATTCAGTTTCTCGTCCATATCAGCAATGTCCTCTGGGGTCCATGCTGCGATCTGGGCGAATGTGGTAACGTCAAGTCCGTGAAGTTTCTTCACGATTACCGGACCAACACCGCTGATGCGTGTCAAATCATCTGCGCCTTCGGATTTCGCTGCGGCCTTCTTAGGGGCGGCGGCTTTCTTAGGTGCAGCTTCTTTTTTCGGAGCAGCGGCTTTTTCAGCTTTCGCTGCTGGCTTGGCAGCGGCTTTGGCTTTTTTCTTGGCCGGAGCAGCCGCTTCGATTGCGGCAACCGATACGCCAGCGCCATTGATGGCAGCTTTGACGCCGGACTTGTCTGCACCTTTTTCAAGGATGTCCGTGATGCGGAGCAGCGTCAGTTGCTGACGGTGGCCCTTGGTGCGCTTCGAGGAGTGCTTACGACGACGCTTTACGAAGTTGATCGTTTTCACGCCTTTGATCTGGTCGATGACTTCGGCTTGAACGCCTGCGTCTTTGACCAACGGAGCACCTACAGTGCCCCCGACCATCAGAATTTCGTTGAATTGGATTTTGTCGCCAGCGGCGGCATCCAGTTTCTCGACACGCAGAACATCGCCCGAGGCGACTTTATACTGCTTGCCGCCGGTTTTTAGAACCGCGAACATATCGCATACCCTTTTATCTTCCGCGCCCTGTGGCCCCGCATTTCGCGGCGTTCATGGGCCCAATTGGGCCACCTCGGACAGCGCGCCCCCGGATCGGGACGTCATTGCAAAAATCCACGCATCATGCGCAGATGCGGGCTTATGTTGGAATTGCGCCCCTCTGTCAACAGGCTCTGGCCGAATATCCGCACCGCAATCGGCTTTATTGTCTTGGCCTTCGCGGGATGCAGTCCGAGCGCCCCGTCACACCTGCCCAATCCGGTTCTTTTGCCTGCCTATGCGGTTGGAAATGCCATTCACAATGCCAGTTACAACGCGCGACGTGCGAAGGTCAAAACCTACGTTGCGCAAAACTTTGAGGCACTGAATCAAGACCTTCGAGGCGGCGGCGGGCCAGTTCTGGAAAAGGCCTATCGGTTGGCGGGAATTAAGGCCGAAACGCGCCCTGCCCTTACACATATGCTTGCGAAGGAGCCGAACCTCGCGAAAGACCCCGAAGCGCTCACCGTGAGCCTCATGGTGCACGGGGATTAGGTGTCTTCGCCGATCATGAACTCGGCGGTCGCCCGCCCCAACTCATAGCTCTGTTGTTCGAACATCTTGTCGAAGCCCGCGAACAGCACACTGTTCAACCGCTGCCCCGCTGGCGTTTCCGAGATGTCGATATAGCGCTGCAACTCGGCTTTGGTCAGCCCGCTATAGGCCACTGAAGAGAAGTTGATCGTCCACTCCTCCATCTCCTGGCGGATTTCCGGCTCCTGTTCCCAGACCGAATTCAGCATGAAACTCTCCGACAGCCCTTCGGCATAGCTCTCGCTCGTTGCCATGCCTCGGTAAAACGCCAGATTGGAATTCAGCGCGCCCGCGACATTGCTTTCCACCAGATCGTTCACTTTGATGAACTCCTGATACATCAGATACAGCGCCGGATCTTCCTTGCGGATCGTAGCGACAGTCTTGGCCGCCGCGTCTTCCCCGCCTTCTTCATTCAGCGTTTTGCGTGCCTCGATCTCGATTTGCACGATGCGCTTGCCAAGTTCGGTCTCGAAAAATGCCAGCGCCTCTTCCGAGGCTTCGAGATCGTCAATTGAGGACATTCCCTCAAGGAAAAACTGCTTTGCCTTTTCCGGCTCGTAAATCCGTTCCAGTCGCGCGGTCCATGCAGGGGACGGGCTGACGCCTTCAGGGCCGGACATATCCTGCCCCGCGGTCACGCCCTCGTCACGCAGCACCTCGAAAACGGTCTCCATGTCCAATGCGGTGAAATACCGGTCCAGCATCGACGCGCTTTGCGCAGACACCGCAGCGGCAGAAATCATCAAGGCAGTGAAGGTTGCAGTCAGAAGGCGCATTACGTTTCCTTTTGGTCTAGTTCCCTTGACGATAAGCCTCCATCCCTTGCGCTACAATGCCCGCACCGTTGAATTTATCGCGACCGGCGACGTCTTGCGCGGAAAACCTGACGGATGGGCTTGCAGCGGGCCAAGTTGCCCGCTAAACCCCGCGCACCTGATCACATGTCAGCCTTTGCGGAGAGGTGCCGGAGTGGTCGAACGGGACGGTTTCGAAAACCGTTGAGCTCGAGAGGGTTCCCAGGGTTCGAATCCCTGTCTCTCCGCCACTCTAACTCACCAATTTGCTTTAGAAATTGTCCTTGCGGCGACGCAACTCGGCGAATACCTCGGCGTCGTTTGCCTGCTCCATGCCAAGCTCCGCGCGAATTGACGGGTCGGCGCAGCGCAAGAACGGGTTGGTCGCGCGTTCCGCCGCTATGGTGGATGGGACGGTCGGATCACCCTGCTCTCTCAGTTGCTCCACCTCGATGGCGCGATTGCGCAGCGCCATGTTGTTCGGGTCAACGGAGACTGCAAAGTTTGCATTCGATAACGTGTATTCATGCGCGCAATAGACTTTGGTTTCCCCGGGCAAAGCCATAAGCTTTTGCAGGCTCGCCCACATGTCCGAGGGTGCCCCCTCGAACAGGCGCCCGCAGCCCATCACGAACAATGTATCCCCTGTGAAAACAATGCCTTCCGAGGTGATGTGAAAGTTGAGCATATCCTTTGTATGACCCGGGGTGTGGATGACATCGACTTTTCGTCCCGCGAAAGACATGCTGTCACCGCCGGACAGTACGCGATCAACCCCCTCAATGCCCGCAGGGCCGTAAACCGTAGCCCCGCTAGCCGCCTTAAGTGCCGCTAATCCGGTGATGTGGTCATGGTGGTGATGCGTCACCCAGATTTGGGTCGGCGTCCAGCCGGTTTCCGCGATGGCAGCCAGATAGGACGGGCCGTGCCCTGCATCGACTGCCGCGGTCTCGCCCGTGTCTGGGTCGTGGATCAACACCCCGTAATTTTCGAGGGGCGGATGGGGGAATTGATGGATTTGCAGCACGGAACGGCCTCCGGAGGGTAAGATGGGAGTTAAGGCGTAAAGCTCTTGGCACAGTCACGCAAGGCAGCGCTGAGCAGCGCCACATCCGAGGCAACGGCGACCATCGTCGCCCCCATCTCTTCATAATGTGCAGCGCGCTCCGGCTTGAAGCTTAACGCGCCCGCGATCTTGCCGGACGCCGCGATCCGGCGCAGTGCGTCGTCTATGGCTGCTTGCACTTCCGGCGCATCCAGATCGTGCAAATAGCCCATGGAGGCCGCCAGATCGGCGGGGCCGATAAACGCGCCGTCAACACCCTCCACCGCGCAAATAGCGTCGAGGTTTTTCAATGCGGTGACGCTTTCGACCTGAACGATCAGACACACGCGGTCATTGGCCTGCGCGATGTAATCGGTGTCATGGTTGTAACCGGACGCCCGCACCAAAGCCGCCCCTATCCCGCGGGTGCCTTGCGGGAATGCCTTTGACCGGTAGCGCATGGCACAGGCCATTTCATGGGCCTGCTCGGGTGTGTCGACCATCGGCACCACCACCGTGTGCAGCCCCAGATCGAGCACCTGCTTGATCAACCAGTCCTCCGCTTTTGGGACCCGCACGCAGGCCTCCGGCCCAAGTATGCGCGCCTGCTCAGCCATGGCTGCAATGTCGTAAGCGCCGTGTTCGCCGTCGATCAGGCACCAGTCAAAGCCCGCAGTTGCTGCTATCTCGGCACTGGCGGCAGTCCCGAGGCCAAGCCACACCCCGCGTTGAACCAATCCCGACTGAAGCCTCGATTTCAGTGATGCCATGACACAAACCTTTCGCAACAAAACGGGTTGAACCCGAGGGCAATTAATCACATGCTCTGTCTCACAAATTTGGATGAAATACATCCTGTCTGGGAGGACTCTATGAATAAACTTTTGAAAACCACCTCGGTGGTGGCGCTGACCTTTGCATTTGTTGGCGAAGCAGCTGCAACCGAATGGAACGTCTCTGTCTGGGGCAAACGCCGCGCGTTTACCGAGCATGTGGAGAAGCTGGCCGAACTGGTTTCCGAGAAGACCGGCGGCGAATTCACCATGAATGTCAGCTATGGCGGCCTGTCGAAGAACCGCGAGAACCTTGACGGAATCTCCATCGGCGCGTTCGAGATGGCGCAGTTTTGTGCGGGCTATCACCCCGATAAAAACCGCGTCGTGACTGTGCTGGAACTGCCGTTTCTTGGCGTGTCCAATCTTGAGGAAGAAGTTGCCGTTTCGCGTGCTGTTTACGCACACCCCGCTGCCACTGAAGAAATGGCGCAGTGGAATGCGAAGCTGCTGATGACCTCGCCCATGCCGCAATACAACATCGTCGGCACCGGCGAGCCGCGCGATACCCTTGAAAAGATGCAAGGCATGCGCGTTCGGGCAACGGGCGGTCTTGGTGCCGCGTTCGAAGCTGCGGGCGCTGTTCCGACATCGGTGACTGCAACCGAGGCCTATCAGGCGATGGAATCCGGCGTGGTCGACACGGTGGCCTTCGCACAACATGCGCACCTGTCTTTCGGCACGATCAACCAAGCCGACTGGTGGACCGCTAACCTGAACCCCGGCACGGTGAACTGCCCTGTGGTCGTCAATATCGACGCCTACGAGTCGCTGTCTGATGCCGAGCGCGAGGCGCTCGACAGCTCGATCCCCGAGGCGCTGGACCACTACCTCGCCAACTATGGCGAGCTGCTGAAGAAGTGGGATTCGGTTCTGGAGGAAAAAGGCGTGCAGAAAGTCGAGATCGACCAATCCGTGATCGACGAATTCCGCGCCAAGGCTGCCGATCCGGCGCGTGAAGCATGGATCGCCGACATGGAAGCCCAAGGCATACCGGGCCAGGAGCTGTATGACCTCGTGATCAAAACGCTCGCCGACACGCGCGGCAGCTAAAGACAAAGCGGCGCCCTATCACGGGCGCCGCCTCTTTGTTCGGGGGAAGTTTATATGGCCGGATCAGCCGCAGTGCTGGAAGATTCCAGCATTCTAAGCAGGCTCGACCGCGCATTGGTACCACTGGAGCGCTTCTTCGCGTTGGTGTCAGGGCTTGCGGTTTTTTCCCTGATGTTTCTGGCAGCCTATTCGGTTACGGGGCGCAAGTTTTTCAATACGCCTCTGTCGGGCTATGTCGATTACATCGAAGCCGCCATGCCGCTGATCGCCTTCATGGGCGTCTCCTACGTGCAGCGCGCGGGCGGGCATATCCGGATGGACATCGTTATCTCGGCCCTGAAAGGCCGCGCTATGTGGTTGTTCGAGCTGATCTCCGTGCTGTTTATCCTTGTCCTCATCATTGCACTTATCTGGGGCAGCTGGGCCCATTTTGACCGCAGCTTCGATATGAGCAAGCCGCTCTGGAGCCGTGATAGCTCCATCGACATCGGCCTGCCTATCTGGCCCTCAAAGCTGCTGATCCCTGTGGCGTTTTCGGTATTGGCCCTGCGGCTGGTCTTGCAAGCATGGGGCTACGCCCGTGCGCTTGTTCTGAACCTCGAAAACCCCGTTGCTGTACCGCTGATCCTGACCGTGGCCGAACAGGCCCGCTTGGAGGCAGAACAGCTTGAGGGGGCAGACTGATGGATGAAATCACCATCGGCCTGTGGGTCTCGGGCTTCATGCTGGCTATGGTTGTTCTGGGCATGCGGGTGGCGTTTGCCGCCGCAATGGCAGGACTGCTTGGGTTGATCTGGCTGCGCTGGAACGGATTCGACTACGCCCCTGACCGGCTTTGGAAATCCATCGAGATCAGCGTGAAGATTGCCGGACAAGTGCCCCACTCCAAGGTGTCTTCCCAAGCGTTGAGCCTGATCCCGACCTTCATCCTGATCGGCTATCTGGCCTATTACGCCAAGCTGACCTCGGCCCTGTTCGAGGCCGCGAAACGCTGGATTGCGTGGGTGCCGGGCGGGCTGGCCGTGTCGACCGTGTTCGCCACGGCAGGCTTTGCCGCCGTGTCCGGCGCATCTGTTGCGACCGCTGCGGTCTTCGCCCGCATCGCGATCCCCGAGATGTTGAAGATCGGCTACAACAAACAATTCGCAGCGGGTGTCGTCGCGGCGGGTGGAACGTTGGCGTCGCTGATCCCGCCCTCGGCCATCCTCGTGATCTACGCGATCATTGTGGAGCAGGACGTCGGCAAGCTGCTGCTTGCGGGCTTCATCCCCGGGGCGTTTTCGGCCGTGATCTATGCGCTCCTGATCATCGGGATTGCCGTTGTGTTCAAAAATGTTGGCCCGCCGGTATCCGGCTTCACGTGGCGCGAACGATTTGAGTCCCTGCCGCCTGCCCTACCCATCGTCGCGGTGGTCGTGATTATCATCTTCTTCGTCTACAACCCGTTCGGTGACGCGTGGGGAACCCCCACCGAAGGCGGCGCCGTCGGCGCGTTCATTGTGTTCCTCATGGCGCTCTATCGCGGGATGCGGATGGCGCAGTTGAAAGAGGCGCTGATCGAGACCGCCAAGCTGACGGTGATGATCTTCACCATCATCTGGGGGGTGCTGATTTACGTGCGCTTCCTTGGGTTTGCCGATTTGCCGGGCGCGTTTTCGGACTGGATCACCTCGCTTGAGACATCGCCGATGTTGATCCTTGTCTGTATCCTGCTGGCCTATGCCGTGCTGGGGATGTTCATGGACGCCATCGGCATGCTGTTATTGACCCTGCCGGTGGTCTATCCAGCGGTGATGGCATTGAACGGTGGCGAGACGGTTACGGCGGCAGAGAGCACCTTCGGGATGTCCGGCACCATGTGCGCGATCTGGTTCGGGATTTTGGTGGTGAAAATGGCCGAGTTTTGCCTGATTACGCCGCCCATCGGGCTGAACTGCTTCGTCGTGGCAGGTGTGCGGGATGATTTGACCGTTCAGGACGTGTTCAAAGGCGTGACGCCGTTTTTCATCGCCGACGGATTGACCATCGCCGCTTTAGTGGCCTTTCCGGGGATCGTCCTCTGGCTGCCGTCCCTTGCGGGGTGATGTCAGTTTTTGAGTATTTGGGACCAAATGGAGATATGGGGTGTGGCAGGTTCGACAGGTCGTTTTATGGGGTGATCTGGTAGAGCGCGCCGTCATTGACCGACAAGAACCAGATTTCACCGTTCGGGCCTTCGACCACGTCACGGACACGACCTGTCTGGGGAGATTGCAAGCGCTCTTCTCTGAGCGTTTTGGCATCCAAGCGCGAGATCATATCGAACTTCAATGAGCCCGTGAAAAAGTCGCCTTCCCAGTTTGGCCAGAGCTTGCCCGAGTAAATCATCAGCCCTGACGGCGCGATAGACGGGTCCCAGTAATGGATCGGTTGCTCCATTCCGGCCTTGGTCGTCCCTTCGCCAATTTTAGCGCCGGAATAGTGACGCCCGTAGCTGATCACAGGCCAGCCATAGTTTCCGCCGGGTGTGATGGCGTTCAACTCGTCCCCGCCGCGCGCACCGTGTTCGACCACATAGAGGTTGCCGTTCAGATCCAGCGCCGCACCTTGAGGATTGCGGTGGCCGTAGGAATATATCTCCGGCTCCGCCCCGGGCAGTCCGATGAACGGGTTGTCCGGCGGTATCACACCGCTGCGGCGCAGGCGCACGACGGTGCCGTTGTGATTTTGCAGGTCTTGCGCCTTGGGGCGTTCGCCACGCTCGCCGATGGTCAGAAAGATGGTGCCATCGCGGGCTTCGACGATGCGCGAGCCGAAATGCTTGGCGGCATCGCTTCCGCGCGCCTGCTGGAAGATGCGTTTGAAGCCGACAAGGGCTGTTCCGTCAGAGTTCAGTTTGCCGCGCCCGAGCGCGGTTCCGTAGCTGGTTCCGTCCCTGTTGGCATAGCTCAGATACACCTCTCGAGAGGTCGCGAAATCACGCGGGATCATGATGTCGAGAAGCCCGCCCTGTCCGCGATCGACTACCTTCGGTACGCCTTTTACCTGAACGCGGCTTCCGTCGGCGCGCAGATGCGTGAGCACCCCCCCGCGCTCGCTGACCAGAATGCCGCCGTTCGGCAGGGCTTCGACGGACCAAGGTTCGTCAAACCCGTCGGCAAGTTTGACCACCTTCAAGTTACCTGCGCTGCTGTCCAGCGCCAGTGCGGGCGGGGCAAAAGCCAAAAGGGCGGAAACTGCGAGTATTTTCGGGTTCATTGATCACTCCACAAGCATTTGTCAGGAAGATAGCACAGCCCTTGGCGGCATCCATCCCGCTAACCTGATCGTGAAGAGCCACCACGGCTTCGCACTACAACCTGCCGTAGAGGAAAGCCTTCCAAGCCCCCTTTTCTTTTAGGGAATCGCTGCGTAGTGTTCAGTCCATAAAAAGTTACGATCAGGGAGATCACTCATGAAAAAACTGCTGCTTGCAACAACCGCCACGGCCCTTTTGGCTGGCGCTGCATTCGCTGACGGTCACGCCAAAGACGTGAAAATCGGCATCATTCTGGGCTTCACCGGCCCGCTGGAATCGCTGGCTCAACAAATGGCTGGCGGCGCTGAAGCTGCGATCAAGGAAGTGTCTGAATCCGGCATGCTGCTGGACGGTGCAACCGTCACAGGCATCCGCGCAGACAGCACCTGCGTCGACGCGGCCGCTGCAACTTCGGCTGCGGAACGTCTGGTCACCTCCGACAAGGTCAATGCCATCATGGGTGCGGACTGTTCCGGTGTTACCGGCGCTATCCTGTCCAACGTGGCTCTGGCCAACGGCACCGTGATGATTTCGCCCTCCGCGACATCCCCGGGCCTGTCCACTGCCGAAGATAACGGATTGTTCTTCCGCACAGCCCCATCCGATGCCCGCCAAGGCGTTGTGATGACTGAAGTGCTGATGGAAGAAGGGATCAAATCCGTCGCTCTGACCTACACCAACAATGACTACGGCAAAGGTCTGGCCGATGCGTTCCAGTCCGCCTACGAAGCTGCTGGCGGCACCGTGACCATCTCTGCCGCACATGAAGACGGCAAGGCCGACTACTCCGCTGAAGTTGGTGCTTTGGCATCCGCTGGTGGTGATCGTCTGGTCGTTGCAGGCTATGTGGACCAAGGCGGCTCCGGCATTGTGCGCGCGGCGCTGGATTCCGGTGCATTCGACACGTTCCACTTCCCTGACGGCATGATCTCCGACAAGCTGGTCGAGAACTTTGGCGCAGAGATCAACGGCTCCACAGGTCAGAACCCCGGCACAGACAGCCCCGGCGCGCAGAAGTACCAAGAGCTGATTGGCGACGCGTTCAATGCGACCTCGCCTTTCTCGGCAGAAAGCTATGACGCGGCGGCATTGATCATGCTGGCGATGCAGGCTGCTGGGTCCTCTGACTCCTCTGCCCTGAAAGACAAAGTCATGGACGTGGCTAACGCTCCGGGTGAGAAAATCTACCCAGGTGAATTGGCCAAGGCGCTGGAACTGCTCAAAGCAGGGACAGATATCGACTATGTTGGCGCATCGGCAGTTGAGCTGATCGGCGCGGGCGAGTCTGCTGGCAACTATCGCCAAGTGACCTTCACCGATGGCGCGCTGGAAGTGGTCAAGTACCGCTAGGTTCCAACGACGAAGAATTGAAAACAGCCCGGAGCAATTCCGGGCTGTTTTGCTAGGGGGGAGACAATAATGATCGTCGTAGACGACTTACACAAACATTTCGGCGGCTTTCACGCTGTTGATGGCGCAAGCCTGACCATTCAGGAAGGATCAATCACCGGATTGATTGGACCAAATGGCGCGGGAAAAACCACCCTTTTCAACGTGATAGCGGGCGTTCTTCCACCAACCTCCGGCAAGGTCACCATGGCCGGAGAAGACATTACCGGACTGCCGCCGCACACGTTGTTTTCCAAAGGATTGCTCCGGACATTCCAGATTGCGCATGAGTTCTCCTCCATGACCTTGCGTGAAAACCTGATGATGGTGCCGGGTAACCAGTCCGGCGAAAAGCTGTGGAATACATGGTTTGGCCGCAAACGGATCGCGGACGAAGAGCGGGCGCTGGCTGCGAAAGCAGACGAAGTGCTGGAGTTCCTGACCATCGACCACATCAGTGACGAGCGGGCGGGCAATATCTCGGGCGGCCAAAAGAAGCTGCTGGAGTTGGGGCGCACCATGATGGTCGACGCCAAGATCGTGTTCCTCGACGAGGTTGGCGCAGGTGTGAACCGCACCCTGCTCAACACCATTGGCGATGCAATCATTCGTCTGAACAAGGAACGCGGATACACCTTCGTCGTGATCGAGCACGACATGGATTTCATCGGTCGCCTCTGCGACCCCGTTATCTGTATGGCCGAGGGCCATGTGCTGGCCGAAGGCACACTGGACGAGATTAAAGCCAACGAGCAGGTGATCGAGGCCTATCTTGGCACTGGTCTGAAGAACAAGGTCGCAAACGCATGAGCAATGACAGCTACTCCGGCCGCGGCAACAAGGACGCATCCTTGGGCAAGAACCCAACAAAAGCAGTTGGCGGCACAATCGAGACGCAAAAGACCAAACACGCCCCGACCAAAGGTGCGCCGGACGAACCCTTTCTAATTGGCGACGCCATGTCGGGAGGCTACGGTCAAGGCCCGGACATCCTGCACGATTGCACCATCGCGGTGAACAAGGGTGAGATCGCGGTCATTGTCGGCCCCAACGGCGCGGGCAAATCCACTGCGATGAAGGCGGTGTTCGGCATGTTGAACGTCCGTCAAGGTGCCGTGCGCCTGAATGGCGAGGACATCACATCGCTGACCCCGCAAGCCCGCGTGGCCAAGGGGATGGCCTTTGTGCCGCAAACCTCCAACATCTTCACCTCGATGACCGTTGAGGAAAATCTGGAGATGGGCGCTTTTCTGCGGCGCGACGACATCCAGAAAACGATCCAGCAAGTCTACGAGCTATTTCCGATCCTTGGTGACAAGCGCCTGCAACCAGCGGGTGAATTATCCGGCGGCCAACGCCAGCAAGTGGCCGTAGGCCGCGCGTTGATGACCCAACCGCAGGTTCTGATGCTTGACGAGCCGACTGCGGGCGTCTCTCCCATCGTCATGGACGAACTTTTTGACCGGATTATCGAGGTTGCTCGCACCGGCATTTCCATCCTCATGGTAGAACAAAACGCCAGACAAGCGCTTGAAATCGCGGATAAAGGCTACGTTCTGGTGCAAGGGGCGAACCGGTTTACCGATACCGGACAGGCCTTGCTGCACGACCCCGAAGTTCGCAAAAGCTTTTTGGGGGGATGAGATGAAACCGATACTGATACCCCTCGCTTCATGTGCCGCATTTCTTGGCACCTCCCTGCTTGCGGACACCTGCACCTTCACCACCGAGTGCTTCGAGGCGGAGGCCTGCGCTGACAGCGCCTTTACCGTTGCGATTGAGGAAAAAGACGGCGCAACCTTGTTGGTGAGCGACGCCGAAAGCTTCCCTGTCAGCGTTGGCGGCAGTGACGCCGTTCGCATCTATGTCGGCGTGACCGAAAGCGCCTTTCACCTGATGAGCCGCGCGACAGATGGCACCGCACGCTACTCCACACATCTCTATGACGGGCCGTTGATGGTGAACTATCTCGGCAACTGCGAAGGGGCAGACTGATGGATTTTCTGAACGCCATTGTGGCCTTTGCCAATTTCGTTCTGGTGCCCGGCACCGCTTACGGCGCGCAGCTTGCGCTTGGCGCGCTTGGGGTGACCCTGATCTACGGCATCCTGCGCTTTTCCAATTTCGCCCATGGGGACACCATGGCGATCGGTACCATGTTCGTCATTCTGATCACATGGGGCTTCCAAAGCGCCGGGATCAGCTTTGGCCCGCTTCCGACGGCATTGCTCGCCCTGCCCTTCGGCATCGTGCTGACGGGTCTGGTTCTGGTGGGCACCGACAAGGTGGTCTACCAATTCTATCGTCAACGAAAGGTGAAACCCGTCGTTCTCGTGATGGTCTCACTCGGCGTGATGTTCATCATGAACGGGCTGACGCGCTTCATTATCGGCCCCGACGACCAACGCTTCGCAGATGGCGAGCGGTTCATAATCTCGGCCCGGAACTTCAAGGAAATGACGGGTCTGGACGAGGGCTTGGCAATCAAGACAACCCAAGGGATCACCGTCATCACCGCCGTGATCGTGGTGGCGATCCTGTTCTGGTTCCTCAATAAAACCCGCACCGGCAAATCCATGCGTGCCTATTCCGACAACGAGGATCTGGCGCTGCTGTCGGGCATCAACCCCGAGCGCGTGGTGCTTTACACATGGTTAATCGTGGCCGCTCTGGCGACCGTTGCGGGCACGCTTTACGGGCTCGACAAGTCGTTTAAGCCGTTTACCTATTTCCAGTTGCTGCTGCCAATCTTCGCTGCGGCCATCGTTGGAGGCTTGGGCAATCCCTTGGGCGCCATCGCGGGTGGCTTTGTCATCGCCTTCTCCGAGGTGACCGTCACCTACGCGTTTAAAAAGGTCGCCACCTACGTGATGCCCGAAGCACTGGCCCCCGACGGGCTGCTTCAATTGATGAGCACGGATTACAAGTTCGCCGTGTCCTTCTCGATCCTGATTATTGTGTTGCTGTTCAAACCGACCGGCCTGCTGAAAGGACAATCCGTATGACCCGTCGCGATGCACTGCTTTTCGTTTTCGTAGGGTTCCTGATTCTCGGCACGGGGTTCACCCAGTCGTGGAACTCGGCGCTGCTGATCCTGAATATGGGGCTGATCTCGGCCATCATGGCTTTGGGGGTTAACCTGCAATGGGGTCTGGCTGGCCTTTTCAACGTGGGTGTCATGGGCTTCGTCGCCCTTGGCGGTCTTGCCACCGTCATCACCGCAATGCCCGCCAACGCCGAAGAATGGAGCGTCGGCGGTGTCCGCGTTCTGGCCGGCCTGCTGCTGGGTGCCGGCACGGTCATCGCAGCGATCATGGTTTACCAGAAGCTTCCCGCCGGACGGCCCCGCACGCTGACCATGCTGGCCACCCTCATCGGAGGCTTTTTCCTGTTCCGCTTCGTCTTCGATGGTGGCGTCGAGGCGGTAGAGGCCGTGAATCCTGCCGCGACAGGCTATCTGGGCGGGCTGGGCTTGCCGATCCTGCTTGCCTGGCCTGTGGGTGGGCTGCTGGCCGCGGGTGCTGCCTGGATCATCGGCAAAACCGCCCTCGGCTTGCGTTCCGATTATCTGGCGATTGCAACACTTGGCATCGCCGAGATCATCATCGCGGTTATGAAAAACGAGGACTGGTTGTCGCGTGGCGTCAAAAACGTCGTGGGCCTGCCCCGCCCGACCGGTGTGCCTTACGAAATTGACCTGCAGGAAGATGCGGGCTTTGTAGAAACAGCGGCCGGTCTGGGCCTCGACCCTGCGACCGCGTCGACGCTCTATGTGAAGCTTGTCTATGCGGCACTGTTCGCGGTCGTTTTGATCATCCTGCTCTGGCTCGCCCAGAAGGCCCTCAGCTCGCCATGGGGCCGAATGATGCGCGCCATCCGCGACAACGAAGTCGCGGCCGAAGCCATGGGCAAGGACGTGACCGCGCGCCACTTGCAGGTGTTCATCCTCGGATCCGCCATTTGCGGTATCGCAGGGGCGATGATGACGACGCTGGACGGCCAGCTCACCCCGACCGGATACCAGCCATTGCGCTACACGTTCCTGATCTGGGTCATGGTGATTGTCGGCGGCTCCGGCAACAATTTCGGCTCGGTTCTGGGTGGCTTCCTGATCTGGTTCTTATGGGTTCAGGTAGAGCCGATGGGCCTTGCTCTGATGCAACTGATCACGGCCGGCATGTCCGACGGCTTCTGGCTGAAACAACATCTCATCGACAGCGCCGCACATATGCGCCTGCTCACGATGGGCGTGGTGCTTCTTCTGGTGCTCCGGTTCAGCCCGCGCGGCTTGATCCCTGAAAGATAACACCCGTCTTCACACGGCATTAAGTTTAACGCGCCCCCGATTCAATCAGGGGCGCGTATTTCCATTTGGTTCTAAATACTCAAAAATCCAACCGGCAAACATCTGTTACGCCCGCAGTTTTTTCCCCTCCGGATCAAACGGCGGCTCTGCCAGAACCACGCCGCGATGCGGGCGTCCAAGGATCATGACATCAACCTCCGCTCCGGCCCGCACACCCTTCAAAAATCCGAGCGCCAGTGACTTGCCAACCGTGTAACCATAGGTCCCCGAACTGACGCGCCCGACCGGAGTTCCATCCGGCAGAAACACCGGCTCACCACCTGTCGCGTCAGCCTCCTCTAACTCCAACACTTCGATGATGCTCAATTTTTCGCGCGGTGAATTGTCTTTCAGGGCGGCGTAGGCGGCTTTGTTCAGGAAGTCTTTGTCCATCTTGATCAACCCGTCCAACCCCACTTCCTGCGGCCAGTATTCCGGACTGTATTCACGCGACCAGCTGCCATAGCCCTTCTCGACTCGCAGCGACATCAGCGCGCGCGACCCGACAGGTCCGGCCCCGAAGGCGCGACCCGTCTCGATCAACGCGTCATACAACCGCTGCTGGTCTTCGCTCTTGCAATGCAACTCCCACCCCAAATCGCCGGTAAACGACACCCGCAGCGCAATCAAATCAACACCCGCGAGGGTGATCTTCTGGGATCGCATGAACGGAAAGTCCTCGGTCGCCAGAGACGCGTTGGTCTGCCGCTCCAACATCGCACGGCTTTCCGGCCCCGCAACATTGAAGCCGCACATTGCCTCGGTCAGGCTCTCGAAACTGACCGTGTCGGGGTGCTCCACCATGTTGAAGAAGCGCAGGTGATACCGCTCTGCCATGCCGGAGCCGATGATCAGGAAGTCCTCGTCGCCAAGTTTGGTCACCGTGAAATCCCCCGCAATCCCGCCCCGTACCCCAATCAATGGCGTAAGGCAGGAGCGGCCCACGGCTTTGGGCATATTGTTGGCGAAGATGGCATTCAGCCACTCCGACGCCCCCTGCCCTTTGACGCTGTATTTCGCGAAATTGGAGATATCGATGATCCCCGCCCGCTCCCGCAGCATCCGGCACTCCGCGCCGACAGGCTCGAACCAGTTCTGACGCGTGAACCCGTTGGTGTCCTTGGTGCCGGGCGCGTCGGCAAACCACAAAGGATGCTCCCAGCCGTAATTCAGCCCGAACACCGCGCCCATGGCTTTCTGCGTCTCGTAGATCGGGCGTACCCGTGCGGGACGTCCCGCCGATCGCTCCTCGTTCGGGAAGTGGATCGAAAAGCGGTTGGCATATTGATCTCCGACTTTCGCCTTGGTGAATTTCTTGTCCGCCCAAGCCCCGAAACGCGCCATGTCCCACGGGAACATGTCCAGATGCGGCTCGCCGGTGACGATCCATTCAGCCGTCAAAGACCCGAGCCCGCCCGATTGCGAAAACCCCGGAATGATCCCGTTGCAGCAGAAATAACCTTTTAACTCCGGCACCGGACCGAACAATGCATTCGCATCCGGCGACCAAATCATCGGCCCATTGATCACCCGTTTGATCCCTGCGGTGCCGACGACGGGCACGCGGTCAATGGCCCGCATCATGTTGTCCTCGATCCGCTCCAGATCATCGGCGAACAGCTCATGCCCGAAGCCCTGCGGTGTGCCGTCCTCCGCCCAGAAACGCACGTCCTTCTCATAGGCTCCGACCAGCAGGCCTTGCCCCTCCTGACGTAGGTAGTATTCCCCGTCGCGGTCCGCGACCGAGGGCAAGCGACGGTCCAGTGCGGCGATCTCGGGGATGGTCTCCGTGACGAAATACTGGTGCTCCGTCGGCTGCAAGGGCAACGCGATCCCTGCCAAAGCCGCCACTTCTCGGCCCCATAATCCGGCAGCGTTGACCACCACGGGCGTGACGATGTCGCCCTTCGGCGTCTTGACCACCCATGTGCCGTCCGACTGATGGTCTGTCGCGGTCACGGGGGTAAACCGGTAAATCTCTGCCCCGTTCTGCCGTGCGCCGGACGCATAGGCGTTGGTAACCCCCGACGGGTCCACATTGCCACCGGACGGTTCATACATGATGCAGCGGATGCCGTCGTAGTTCACCAAAGGATGCAGCCGCTCCGCCTCTGCGCGGTCTACTTCGTGGAAGTTCAGACCGTAGTACTTGGCCTTCGCCGCTTGCAGGCGCAGCTGATGTTCCCGCGCCTCGGTTTGTGCCAGATACAAGGACCCCGGCTGGAACACCCCGCAGGACTGGCCGGTCTCGGCCTCCAGCGCGTTATACAAATCCATCGTGTAGTTCTGGATGCGGGTGATGTTGTTGTTGTCATGCAGCCCGTGAATATTGGCTGCCGCATGCCATGTGGAGCCTGAGGTCAGCTCGTCCCGCTCCAGCAGCACAACATCGGTCCAGCCCAGCTTCGTCAGGTGGTACAAAATCGAGCAGCCGATGACGCCGCCCCCGATAACAACAGCCTGCGCATGGGTCTTCATGGGTCCAAATCCTTATCCGGTTCCTGCAAGAGTGGCCGTTCGGGTCCGGTTGGTCATCCCTCCAAGACGACAAAACTTTCCCCGCTGCGACAAATCACACTTAAGCGTAACGCTATTCGTCGCCCTCAACCTCTTGCAGAACCACACGCGCGGTGGAGCGGCGCAGACGCTCGACATCCGGCTCGAACTCCAATGATGCTTTCGCACGCCGAAACTCGAGACAGGCCGCAATCCGCGCGGCTTTGGCCATTTCGGGGCAATCATGTTCCATCAAACGCGACAGGGCAGATTGTAGCCTTTGCTGAACCTCGATGATTTTCGCACCATCCCGCGCAAGCGCGCCAAACCCGTCCTCGACCAAATCCGTGGGGTCCAACGGACGCACCCACAGGCGGTCATGTTCGGGAGGGTCTTCCGATTTCGTCTCGTCCTGATACAGCGACAACACCCGCGCGACGCGGGTGATGACATCAATCGCCGTTCCCGGATCATTGATCCCCGGCGATAGGGCCTTGGACGCAATTTCCCCCAACACCATCAACCCGAACCGAGGGTCTTGATCGTAGGTTCGGACATCGCCGATTTGGATGTGCGAGCGGACGATGTCGACCAGATCACCCTCGTCAGAGCTGTCTGCGTCGCCCTTGGGAACGCAATATGCGATCGCCTCGCCCTTCATCACGAAACTGCCAACAGCGGCGCAGATATAGATATCAACCCCACAAGCCCGCGCCGCCTGATCCAGCGATTCCTCGTAATATTGTTGAATATAGCCAGTCTCGGACGCCCGAACCGTGTCGGCTTCGTCCGGCACCTGAACATCCGCAGTCCAAGGGTTAGCCCCAAGGCAGGGCTTGGACAGACGCGCCTCGAACTGCTGGCACGTGATCCCTTCGACCTGGCGGGTCGTATTCATCAAGCTGCCGAAGGTCTGCAGGTGCAAAACCCAGCGGATCATCGAGACCACGACATAGGCCAGCACCAAAACCGTGGTTGCAAAAAGCACCGCCGCCCGCTCGTCGGCGAAAATGCCAAGCTCCCGCAAAATGATCCCGATCAACGCATAGACATAGGCGCCGATAAAGGCCGCCAGCGTGTTTTGAGTGGTGGGGTCTTGAATGATCAACCGGTGCAAGCGCGGGGTAAATTGCGACGACGAACTGCGATAGACCGTTACCATGACGGTGAGCGAGAACGTCGTCACCGCCAGCATCGCGTTGGCAATGATACTTAGCAACCGGTCCGCGGCTTTGCCCGACACATATCCGTTAAGCTCGCTTGGCAGGACATGCCCGATCGCTTGTGCCAACCCCAAAGCCACGATCGCAAAGCAGCCCATAACCACCACGCGCGTCCAAAGCTCGCGCCACAGCTCCCCTGCAAATCGCAGCAACGTCTTCGGCCACGCCGTGAAATTGCTGATAACTGACTTTAGTTGATCCATATCGGAGCCTTGGCCTTAATCGACATTGCGCGTCGCTTTCATGCAATTCAGCGGGTCGTGAATTCTTACAGTAGTTCGAAACGAATAGTGAGGAACTTCCATGCAAACTACCACCCGTGTCTGTGTTATTGGCGGCGGTGTCGTCGGATGTTCCGTCTTGTATCACCTCACCAAGCTTGGCTGGTCCGATGTCATGCTTCTAGAACGCTCCGAGCTGACCTCCGGTTCCACATGGCACGCGGCGGGCGGGTTCCACACGCTGAACGGCGACACCAATATGGCCGCGCTGCAAGGCTACACGATAAAGCTCTACCGCGAATTGGAGGAGATCACCGGCATGTCCTGCGGGTTGCACCATGTGGGTGGCGTGACACTGGCCGACAACAAAGACCGTTTCGACATGCTCGTGGCCGAGCGCGCCAAGCACCGCTATATGGGGCTGGAGACGGAAATCGTGTCACCCGAGGAGATCGCCAAGATCGCCCCGATCACCAATCTGGACGGCATTGTCGGTGGCCTCTACGATCCGCTTGATGGCCATCTCGACCCCTCTGGCACAACTCACGCCTACGCCAAGGCGGCCCGCATGGGCGGTGCGACCATCGAGACCCACGTGAAGGTAGAGGCCACGACGCAGCGCCCTGACGGCTCATGGGATGTGGTGACAAATAAAGGCACCATCCACGCCGAGCATGTGGTAAATGCGGGCGGTCTGTGGGCGCGGGAAGTCGGGGCCATGGCAGGCGTCTACCTGCCGCTTCATCCGATGGAGCACCAGTATCTGGTGACTGAGGAAACCCCGGAAATCTATGAGCGCGACACCGAGCACCCGCATGTCATGGACCCCGCAGGCGAGTCCTATCTGCGTCAGGAAGGTCGGGGCCTGTGCATCGGTTTCTACGAACAACCCTGTCGGCCATGGGCCGTCGACGGCACGCCATGGGACTTCGGTCACGAGCTACTGCCCGACGATTTCGACAAGATCGAAGACAGCATCACCTTCGCCTTCAAACGCTTTCCCGTTCTCGAACGCGCCGGTGTCAAAACCGTCGTCCACGGCCCTTTCACCTTCGCACCTGACGGCAATCCACTGGTCGGCCCCGTACCCGGTCTGCGTAACTATTGGTCCGCCTGCGGTGTCATGGCAGGTTTTTCCCAAGGCGGCGGCGTCGGCTTGATGCTGGCCCAGTGGATGATCGAAGGCGAGACCGAACGCGATACCTTCGCGATGGACGTTTCCCGCTTCGGCAACTGGATCACTCCGGGTTACACGCGCCCCAAAGTTATCGAGAATTACCAGCGCCGCTTCTCGGTCAGCTACCCGAACGAAGAACTACCCGCCGCACGCCCTCACCGCACGACGCCGATGTACGATATCTTCACAGAAATGGGCGCTGTGTGGGGTCAGCAATTCGGGCTGGAGGTCGCCAACTACTTCGCCCAAGGCGACGAGCCGACATTCGAGACCCCCAGCTTCCGCCGCTCCGACGCTTTCGCCGCCACCGCGCGCGAGGTCAGGGCGGTGCGCAACAAAGCCGGCATCAACGAGGTGCAAAACTTCGGCAAATTCCGTGTCACCGGCGAAGGTGCGCGCGCATGGTTAGACCGCATCATGGCAGGCCGCATCCCGACTGCAGGTCGCTTGTCGCTGACGCCGATGCTGTCTCACAAGGGCCGCCTCATCGGCGATTTCACCGTCTCCTGCGCGTCGGAAACCGAGTTCTATCTCACCGCCTCCTATGGCTCGCAATCTTACCACATGCGGTGGTTCGAGCAGAACGCGCTGGACGATGTGAGGGTCGAAAACATCTCCGACACACTCACAGGTTTCCAAATCGCAGGCCCCCTGTCGCGGGACATTCTGCAAGCCTGCACCCGCGATGATGTCGCCTCCATGCGCTTCATGGATGTGCGCGAGATGACCGTTGGGCAAGTTGCCTGCCGCGTGCAACGCGTCAGCTATACCGGCGACCTGGGCTACGAGATTTACTGTGACCCCATGGACCAACGCCAGCTTTGGCAAACGCTCTGGTCCGAAGGCCAGCCCAAAGGCCTGACCCCGTTCGGCATGCGCGCAATGATGTCGCTCCGCCTCGATAAGTTCTTCGGTTCATGGTTGTCCGAATTCTCCCCCGATTACACTGCGGCCGAAACCGGCATGGACCGTTTTATCAGCTTCAAGAAAAACACCCACTTCATCGGTCGCAAAGCGGCCGAAGCCGAGCGCGCAACACCACCACACCGCCAACTCTGTGCGTTCGAAGTTGACGCGGACGACGCCGATGTTGTGGCCTACGAGCCGGTCTTTATTAACGGTGAGGTACAAGGCTTCTGCACATCAGGCGGATATGCGCACTATTCGGCCAAATCCATCGCACTCGCGCTCATTCCACGCGATCAGGCAAAAGACGGCCTAAAGGTCGAGATCGAGATCCTGGGATCCCTGCGCCCTGCAACACTTATTTCAACGCCACCATTCGACGCTGACGGCTCCCGTATGCGCGGCTAGGGTTTCATCTTGGCAAAAATATTCCCGCCGGAGGCATCCCCGGCAGGCCCCGAAGAAAACCCCTATCCGGGGTCAGTCCAACTCTTCAACAATCATCAGGTCCCGCTCTGCCGCACCTTCTGCAAACTTCAAGGCTGCCTGATAGGCATCTGAATAATAACACTCATGTGCGCGTTGCAAGGACGGGAACCGTGCGACGACATTGCGCGCACGATCATTTCCTTCAAGCTGCTCATACGCCCCGTTGCGCGCCAGAAACACGCCCTGATGATCGGCAATTGCCGCCGTGGCACCCGCCGCGTATTTGGCATAGCGCTCCGCGTCTGTGACCTTCACATGGGCGATCCATAAAGCTGTTGGCATTCTATCCTCCAATGACGGCCTTGGCCGCGCTGATTGCTGCGTCTGAATTCTCGGCGCTCGCACCGCCACCTTGCGCCATGGCGGGACGACCACCGCCACCTTTACCACCAAGTTCAGCCACTGCTGCGCGCACCAGATCGACCGCCGACAAGTCTGCGGTCAAATCATCCGTAACACCAGCCGCCACTGCCGCTTTGCCGTCAGCATCCGCGATCAACAACACCACGCCCGATCCCATCCGCGCCTTGTGTTCGTCGATCAGCGCGGGAAGGTCCTTGCCGGATACGCCCGACAGCACCTGCGCAAAAAATGCCGTGCCGCCGATATCTTCATCCGCCACCTGAGCCGCACCGCCGCTCATGGCCAATTCGCGCCGCAAAGCTGCAACCTCGTTTGACAAGGCCTTGCGTTCCTCCAGCAGCGCTTTGACACGGGACGGCACGTCTTCCGCCGACGCCTTCAGCGTCAAAGCCGTTTGCGCCAAACGCGCATCCTGCGCGCTCAGATAGTCAAACGCCGCCTGCCCTGTCAGGGCTTCGATCCGGCGTACCCCCGCGCTGGACGCGCTGTCACCCAAGGTCACGAACACTCCGATATCACCGGTCTGTTTCACATGCGTTCCGCCACACAGCTCGATCGAATATGTCTGCCCGTCAGCGCCCTTACCCGTTGCATCGCGCCCCATAGAGACCACCCGCACCTCGTCACCATATTTCTCGCCGAACAGCGCTTGCGCTCCGATCTCGCGCGCATCATCCGGTGTCATAATCCGCGTTTCAACCGTACTGTTCTGACGGATAAACCGGTTCACATCCGCTTCGACCTGATGCAGCTCTTTCAAAGACAGCGCCTTGTTGTGGCTGAAATCAAACCGCAAACGGTCATCTGCATTCAACGAGCCACGCTGCGCCACATGATCCCCCAAGGCTTCGCGCAGGGCTTCGTGCAGCAGGTGCGTGGCCGAGTGGTTTGCACGGATAGCACTCCGGCGTACGTGCTCCACTACCAGTTCTGTCCCCGCGCCGACGCGCAGCTCCCCGTCCGTCACATCTGTAAAGTGAATATACACACCCGCCGCCTTGCGCGTGTCGGTTACACTCCCCGTGCCCGCGTCGGTCTTGACCGTTCCGCTATCGCCAACCTGACCGCCACTCTCGGCGTAGAACGGTGTCTGGTTGAAGACCAGCTGCACCGTTTCACCTGCGCTCGCAGCCTCCGCCAACGCGCCGTCTTTCAGAATGGCCAGCAGCTGCCCTTCCGCTTTCTCGGTGTCATATCCCAGAAAATCCGTCGTCCCGTGCTTGTCAGCAACATCAAACCAGACGGTGCTGTCGGCAGCCTCGCCCGTCCCGGCCCAAGATGCGCGGGCTTTGGCTTTCTGTTCTGCCATAGCAGCGTCGAAGCCTTCCGTGTCGACGCCACGCCCCTTTTCGCGCAGCGCATCCTGCGTCAAATCCAGCGGAAACCCGTAGGTGTCATAGAGTTTGAACGCGGCCTGCCCCGGCAGTTCAGCACCCTCGGGCAAGCCGTCCAACTCGTCATCCAGCAAGCGCAATCCGCGCTCCAGCGTCTGCTTGAAACGCGTTTCTTCCGCGCGCAGCGTCTCTTCAATCAGTGCCTGCGCCTGACCCAGTTCTGGATACGCCGCCCCCATCTGGCCCACCAGTGACGGTACAAGCTGATACATCACAGGGTCTTTCGCCCCCAGCAAATGCGCATGTCGCATCGCGCGGCGCATGATCCGGCGCAGTACATACCCGCGCCCGTCATTGGACGGCATCACACCGTCCGCAATCAGAAACGAGGTCGAGCGTAAATGGTCGGCAATCACCCGATGATGCACATTCAGATCGCCGAACGGATCGGTGGAGGTCGCATTGGCCGACGCCTCGATCAACGCTTTGAACAGATCGGTATCGTAATTGTCATGGCTTCCCTGAAGCAGCGCCGCAATCCGTTCCAGCCCCATGCCGGTATCAATGCTTTGCATATCAAGCGCACGCATGGAGCCGTCCTCGAACTGCTCGTTCTGCATGAAAACGATGTTCCAGATCTCGATAAAGCGATCACCATCTTCCTCGGGGCTGCCGGGAGGGCCTCCCCAGATATGCGCGCCGTGATCGTAGAAAATCTCAGTGCAAGGACCGCAAGGGCCAGTCGGACCCATTTGCCAGAAATTGTCGGAGGTGGCGATACGGATGATCCGCTCTTCCGGCACTCCAAGTTTCTTCCAAATGTCGTAGGCCTCGTCATCGGTATGGTAAACGGTGACCGTCAGGCGGTCCTTGTCGATGCCAAAATCCTTGGTGATCAACTCCCAGGCAAACGCGATCGCCTCATCTTTGAAATAGTCGCCGAAGCTGAAATTCCCCAGCATTTCAAAAAACGTGTGGTGCCGCGCGGTATAGCCGACATTGTCCAGATCGTTATGCTTGCCACCTGCGCGTACACATTTCTGTGCCGTCGTCGCCCGTTTGTAATCCCGCGTCTCGACCCCGGTGAACAGGTTCTTGAACTGAACCATTCCCGAATTCGCAAACATCAATGTCGGATCATTGCGTGGCACCAACGGGCTGGAAGGTTGCACCGAATGGCCCTGCTTTTCAAAGTAGCGCAGGAAGGTCGAGCGGATATCGTTCAGGCTGGGCATAAGGATCACTTTGCATTGTTTGCACCAGCAAATATCCCCCCACGTCGTGCAGGTAAAGCCATCCCCTGCGAAATGCCGCTGTGAATCGAAAAAGGACGGCCCGAAAGCCGTCCTTTAGAATTTTCTGACATCACAGGGCGTAGCCCTGCTGCCGCGTTACCCTTCGATCAGACCGTCCGTATCATCATCGGACAAAGTGTCTTTTTCGATCGCAGCCGTCTTTTCAATTTCAGGCATGTCAAATTCTAGCCCGTGCGCCGCACGGATTTTGTCTTCAATCTCCAATGCGATGCGAGTGTTTTCCTTCAGGAAGGTTTTCGCGTTCTCACGACCTTGCCCGATCCGGTCATCCCCATAGCTGAACCAGGACCCTGACTTCTCGACCACACCAGCTTTGACACCCAGATCAAGCAATTCGCCCATCTTGGAGATGCCTTCGCCATACATGATGTCGAATTCAACTTGTTTGAACGGCGGGGCCACCTTGTTCTTCACCACTTTCACGCGGGTCTGGTTGCCGACAACTTCGTCGCGATCTTTCAGCGCGCCAATACGGCGGATGTCGAGGCGGACCGAGGAATAGAACTTCAAGGCGTTACCGCCAGTCGTCGTTTCAGGGCTGCCAAACATAACCCCGATTTTCATCCGGATCTGGTTGATAAAGATCACCATACAATTGGAGCGTGAGATCGAGCTGGTCAGCTTCCGCATGGCTTGGCTCATCAGGCGTGCATGCACCCCGACGGAACTGTCGCCCATATCGCCTTCAAGTTCTGATTTCGGCGTCAACGCCGCCACGGAGTCGACAACAACCATGCTGACGGCCCCTGAACGCACCAATGTGTCAACGATTTCCAGCGCCTGCTCGCCCGTGTCAGGCTGCGAGATCAGCAATTCATCAAGATCAACGCCAAGCTTGCGTGCGTATTGCGGGTCCAACGCGTGCTCCGCATCTACGAACGCACAAACGCCACCTTTTTTCTGTGCTTCCGCGACACAATGTAGAGTAAGCGTTGTCTTGCCCGACGACTCGGGACCGTAAATCTCAATCACCCGCCCTTTGGGCAGACCGCCAATACCAAGCGCGATATCCAAGCCCAGCGACCCCGTCGAGATTGACTCCATTTGCTGAATGGCATTTTCGCCGCCCAGCTTCATGATGGAGCCTTTACCGAACTGTCGTTCGATCTGCGCCAACGCCGAATCCAGCGCTTTTTGTTTGTTGCTCTGATCTTTAGGGTTCATTTTGAGGAGTTCTGCTGTTGCCATGGTTTCGTCCCTTATTTCACACCGCCCTATGAGCGGCAATGACTGCTTATGTTCGCCTCTTGTTCTCGGATGTATGAGCACAAAAAGAGAACACTTCAAGTAAAATCTTTAGCCATCTTTTCCGGAGCAGGGTTAAGGAGTAGTTTAAAACTCAATAAAAACAGGCAGGCGAACAGTAAATGATGATATTCTTTAAAGAACGGCTGGCCTTCCTTGCTGTTCCCAAGACCGGTACATCAGCTCTGGAGAACGCACTTGGCCCGAAAGCATCGGTCATTTTTCGCGATCCGCCGGGAATCAAGCACACCAACGCCCGCAGTTTTGAAGCAAAATACCGCCAGCTTTTCGAGCGCGGAAATCTGCCTCCACTCGAGACGATGGCGGTTATGCGCGAACCAGTGGAGTGGTTGGGAAGTTGGTATCGCTACCGGCAACGACCGGCATTGAACGGCCATCCGAATAGCACGGCAGGTCTCAGCTTTGACGATTTTGTCACCGCCTATCTTGCAGACGTACAACCCGCATTTGCAAATGTCGGCCAACAGTCCCGTTTCGTGACAGACCAAAGCGGGGATCTATTGATCAATCACCTGTTCTCTTATCATAACCTTGCCGCAGCAATCCGGTTTCTCGAAGACCGGCTGGATCGAAAAATCAGCCTCAAATCGATTAATCAGTCACCAAAACAAGATATTTCGCTGTCGCCTGCCTTGTCTGCGGAGTTACGCAAAACATGCGCGCTCGATTTCGAGATATATCAAGCGTTGCAAGATGGCCCGCTCTCGATTGCCTAAGCCTTTTGGGCCGGTCAGGCAGCCGAGCTTAGATGACGTCTCACTGTTGAAGTCAGTTCATCAAGCGAGAAAGGTTTGGGCAAAAACGCTGATTCTGGAATGGTGAGCTGCTCTTCTACCGTGCTACCATCCGCGTAGCCGGACATGAAGACGACCCTCAACTGCGGACGTGATTTGCGGGCCTCTTTGACCCAGGTGGGACCATCCATACCAGGCATGATTACATCGGTCAGGACGATATCGATATCCAATGTCTCATCCCCAAGAAGATCCAGCGCCGTCTCGCCACAATCGGCCTCGACGACCTGAAATCCACGGTATTGCAACGCGCGGCTTGCGAAGGCACGGACCGGCGCTTCATCTTCGACGAGAAGCACAACACCGTCCGCAGGACCCACATCCAAAAGTATCGGAGCCGGTTCCGACACCTTGGCAATCTCAACGGGTTTATCATGTGTCGGGAAGTAGATTGTGAAGACGGTTCCCCGCTCCAATTCGCTGTCGGCAAAGATAAACCCGCCCGACTGCTTGATAATCCCGTAGGCGGTCGATAGGCCCAAACCAGTCCCCTCGCCCGTTTTCTTGGTCGTATAAAACGGCTCGAATATCTTAGGGAGCTTTTCGACCGGGATGCCGCACCCGTCATCACTGACTTTCACCAGAACATAGTCACCAGCAGGAACCACCGCGCGGTCGCGTCGCAATTCAGACGTGAGTTTGACATTGCGCGTTTCGATATTGATCTCGCCTTGCCCGTCTAATGCATCGCGTGCATTCACTACGAGGTTCATCAGCACCTGTTCCAACTGCCGACGATCCGCACGCACTGACATCAGGTTCGGATCATGCCGCAATGTCAGTGAAATCTGTGCACCAACCAGCCTGTTCAGCAGGTGCGTCAGGTCCGATAACGTGTCCCGCATATCCAGAACTTCAAGCTGAAGGTTCTGTTTGCGCGAAAACGCAAGAAGCTGGCCAACCAACGACGCCGCACGGTTGGCGTTCTGGTTGATCTGTTCAAGGTCCGCGTAATCGGAATCGCCTGAATCATGGCGAAGCATCAACAAGTCGCAATGACCCGAGATCGCAGTCAGCAAGTTATTGAAATCATGCGCAACGCCGCCTGCCAATTGACCAATGGCCTGCATTTTCTGGCTCTGCACAAACTGCTTTTCCAAGGACTTGAGCTCGGTGGCATCATTGACAAGCGCTATCAGAGAGACTTCACCATCATGGATCACACGGCCGAGCGTGACCTGAACATACATTTCGTCAGAACCGCGCCGGCATTTCAAAACTTCGGGACGGTGCAGCCCCCGACCTTCGGCCGCGTCAGAGAGCCAATCGCTCACCGGACGGCCAAGCCCCTCGATCAGGTCGTTCAAGCTGTCGGCCGGATCGTTGTCAAGCGCCAGCAAAGCCCGCGCGATACGGTTGGAATCACGCACCCGCCCGTCCCGCTCAAGCTCCAGCAGCGCGATCGGGAAATCCTCCAGTTGCGCCATCGTTGTTTTCGCGGCAATGACGTCGGAAATAGGTGCTAGGAAAAACTCGGTGCGGCCCAAAGCGCCATCCAAGATGACCACCATGACATCGACAAGACCGTTCGGGCCATTGACGACGGCATGCTCACCAGACGTCGTTGGCACCTCGGTGAAGATGCCACTCAGTGACTTTACCCGACCACCAACGAGTTTTCGCATCGCCTCGTTCATAAACAATACAGACCCCGACCCGCCAACGGTGAACATCGGTAGCGAAAGCCGTTCAGCAGCATGCCCCTTGCCAGCTTGGTCCGTCTGACTATGAACCCGCCAGATAATATCTTCGGAATTTGCGACCCGATGCGCCGAGATGCGAAAGCTTCCGCGACGCGTAACGACGTCTTCATGCGCTGCGTTCGTCTTTTGCGCTTTGGCCTGAAGACGGAACACGATTGCTCCAGCGTTGCTCATCAGCTTTGAAAGCGCCTGTTCCAGCGCTTCACCGTCGGCGGTTGGCAGCAATTTTTGAGCCGCCGCGTTTCTAGACAGAACAACCCCGCTGGAGTCCGTCACAAAAACGGCCCGTTCGTCATAGGCAATCAAATCCTCAACGGACGCCGCTGTTGGAACGTCCTGAGCCGTGCGCCTCTGTATCATACCCACGGCAATCCCCGCGAAAACGCAGATCGCCAGACCAATCAGAAGCCCGCGAACGTCAGGGACAAAGAGCAACGACATTCCGAGAACAACCGCAAGAAGCACCGGAAGCTTGGAGCGCGATGCAAATCCACTGCGTATCCGACGTGCAGCGCCGCTTGCCTCCACCAGTTGGTCCAAACCTGCACTCCCGTTAGAATCAATCCCTAAGACCATCCTCCAGAACAATTAACTGCTCCTTAACGGGCGACTTGGGCTCGACTATTAACTTGGTTCGGGTCTGGTCAAGTAAGCAATATAGAACCCGTCCCCGCCTTCCAGCGGTGAATATCTGCGTTCATACGAGCAGTGCCAGCCGTCATTCTTATCACAAAACTTGGCGATTTGGTCTTCGTTTTCACGTTTGAACACAGAGCAGGTTGCGAAAGCCAGAACGCCGTCGGGGGCCACCAGAGGCGCAGCTTCACGCAGTATTTCCTGCTGAACGAGCAGTAAATCGGCAAACGCATCGTGGGTAAGTGCCCATTTGCCTTCGGGCGACCGCCGCCAGGCACCACTCCCCGAACAAGGGACATCACACAGCACCAAATCGAACGGTGCCGAAGTCTTGCAAGCATCCGTTGTTAATACCTGAACTTTCAAACCCGCCCGCTTTGCGCGAGGCCCCAAATCCCGCAATCGTTGCGGTTTGGCATCATGGGCAAACAACGCAGCTTTGTTTCCATCCCCATAGGCCAACACTTTACCGCCGCCACCCGCGCAGTAATCAAGCATTCTGTTGGCCGCTGGAAGGCCTTCACACAAGGATTGAGAGGCCGCATCCTGCAACTCGACCAGTCCCGACATATACGCCGTGCTCGCCGCAACTTTTCTTGGATTTTCAACAACTTCTAATGCGGTCTTCGCTAAGTCATGTGGAATGGCGGTAACTCCGTCCTTCGCAAGCAGATCAATGGCATTTTGCAAAGACCCTCGCGAAAGATTAACTCGCAGGAACGTCGCCGCGCGCTCGGTCAATCCGCTCGCAATCGCTTCAGCATCGGCCCCGACAGAAGTTTTCAGCTCTTCGCCCAGCCATTCTGGCATGTTGTATACCGCTTCAACCGATTCCGTCGGCGAGGCGGGAAACAGCGCTGCTTTCTCCTCCGCCACCAACAGGGATGGGGCATGCCCCTCACCCGAGAAAAGGTTGCTAACCTCTTCAACTGACGTATTTTTCGCAGCAGCATGGCAAATCACCAAACCGCGCCCCGTCAATCCAAGCCGTGCATATGATCCACGTTTCCGCAAGCAATCGAACACGATGTCACGCACCGCCGCGCGATCCTTGGATCCGGCAAAACGGGAACGCCGCGCCCAGTTGGTCAGAGCCTTCTCGGCGGCAGTGCCTGACAAGTACTGGTCAAGCACCTCAATCGCCGCCGACAGGCGTGCCGCAGGGGTCATCTAGCCGATCCGATAGTTCGGGGATTCGCGCGTGATCTGGACGTCGTGTACGTGGCTTTCCTTCAGCCCCGCACCCGTGATGCGCACGAAATTGGCCCGCTCGTGCATATCCTTGATCGTCGCCGATCCGGTATACCCCATAGCAGCCCGCAACCCGCCAACCATCTGGTGAACTACGGCGCTGGCCGATCCCTTGTAGGGAACCTGCCCCTCGATGCCTTCCGGAACCAACTTGTCAGACGCCGCGTCCTTCTGGAAATAGCGGTCAGCAGAGCCATTTGCCATAGCGCCAAGCGACCCCATACCACGGTAGCTTTTAAAGCTACGGCCTTGATACAAAATAACTTCTCCAGGGGACTCGTCCGTCCCTGCAATCATCGATCCGACCATGGCACAACTGGCACCAGCCGCGATCGCCTTGGCGAAATCGCCGGAAAACTTGATGCCACCATCCGCGATAACCGGCACGTCACCGGCTCCCGATGCACAATCCAAAATCGCAGTTAGCTGCGGCACACCGACCCCGGCGACCATGCGCGTAGTACAGATCGAACCCGGGCCAATCCCGACTTTGACAGCATCCGCACCTGCGCCAATCAGCGCGCGTGTGGCTTCAGCTGTCGCGACGTTCCCCGCTACAACCTGCACCTTGTTGGACAGTTTCTTGACCCGCTCAACCGCAAGCGCCACACCTTCGGAGTGCCCATGCGCAGTGTCGATTACCACCAGATCGACGCCGGCATCAATCAACGCCTCCGAGCGCTCAAAGCCTGCGTCCCCTACCGTGGTTGCCGCAGCCACCCGCAAACGGCCAAGTTCATCCTTGCAGGCCTGCGGGTTAAGCACAGCTTGCTCGATATCTTTGAGGGTCAGAAGACCGGTGAGCTTGCCATCACCATCGACGACCAGCAGCTTTTCGATGCGGCGGCTTTCCATCAGCGATTTTGCCTCGCTGAGATCAGCAGGTTCGCGCAGCATTGCCAGCCGTTCATTGGTCATCATCGCCGAAACCGGCGTCTTGTCATCACTGGCAAAGCGCATGTCACGGTTGGTGACGATGCCCAGCACATGCCCTTTGGCATCCACCACCGGAAATCCGGAAACATTGTAGCGCTCTTGGAGCGCCTTCGCATCCGCCAGCGTCTGGTTAGACGTCAGCGTAATCGGGTTATAGACAATCCCGCTCTCAAAACGCTTCACGCGCCGCACCTGACGGGCCTGCTCTTCCAAATCCAGATTGCGGTGGATCACACCGATCCCGCCCGCCTGCGCCATGGCGATCGCCATGCGGGCTTCGGTCACGGTATCCATTGCCGAAGACAGCAACGGAATATTCATGGCAATTGATTTGGTCACAAAAGTGCGCGTGTCCGCCGTCGATGGCAGCACGTTGGATGCGCCTGGAACAAGCAGCACATCGTCAAAGGTGAGGGCCTCGCGAATCTCCATGGGGGTACTCCTTGGGGAGGGTTCGTTTGGCAGTTTCCTATTTCATGGATTTCGCGGATGCGAAAGGGCAGATTTTGTGGCAAAGGGACGCAAACACGTCCGGAGCACCAAATATGCCCTCTATTCTCGTCGATGCAGATGCCTGCCCCGTTAAGGAGGAGGTCTTCAAGGTTGCCTATCGTTTGAACACGCCCGTAACCTTGGTCGCCAACAGCTACCTGCGCACGCCGAACCATCCCCTGATCTCCATGCAGGTGGTCTCAGACGGGTTTGACGCCGCTGATGACTGGATCGCCGAGAACGCGACGCCATCCTGCGTGGTTATCACCGCCGACATCCTGCTGGCCGGCCGTTGTATCGAGGTCGGCGCCACGGTTTTAGGCCCAACCGGTAAGCCGTTCAACTCGTCCAACATCGGCGGAGCTATTGCGACCCGCGCCATCATGGCGGACCTGCGCGCAGGGCTAGAGCAAACCTCCGGCCCCGCGCCGTTCTCCAACAAGGACCGCTCGCAATTTCTCAACGCTCTGGACCGCGAGTTGCAACGGCTCAAGCGCGAAGGTCTTTAGCCGTCCCGCCCTTTGAACCCTTGGGCGACCACAAACTTCTCGGAACTGTCGGACCGGCTGGCACCCGGCTTGAAATTCGCCACTTTCTTAAAGCGCTGTTTCAGGATGTGCTGCAATTCACCTTCCGCACCACCGGCTAGAACTTTGGCTACAAAAACGCCGCCCTCTTCTAGCACGTCAAAGGCAAAATAGGCCGCCGCCTCGCATAGCGCGATGATGCGCATGTGGTCGGTTTGCTTATGTCCACAGGACGCCGCCGCCATGTCGCTCATCACGACGTCGGCCGATCCGCCAAGCCATTCCTTCACCTTGTCGTCCGCGCCTTCGTCAAGAAAGTCGAGCACATGCAGCTCGCAACCCAGAATTGGCTCGACCTCTTGCAGGTCTACCCCAAGTACATAACCCTGCGCCTTGCCTGCGCGTTCTCCTAACGCGTTCACACGTTTGGCCGCGATCTGGCACCATCCACCCGGCGCACAACCAAGGTCGACCACCCGCTTGCCCGGTGTCAGGAAACGGTACTTGTCGTCAATCTCGGAAATCTTGAACGCTGCCCGCCCGCGCAGCCCTTCGGCCTTGGCGCGTTTGACATAAGGGTCATTCAACTGGCGTTGCAGCCACAGTGTTGAGGACATGGTGCGCCCGCGCGCGGACTTCACCTTGACCTTCAGGTCGCGCTGCCCGCGCCCCGAGGTATTGCCGGTCTTGCCGCCTTTTGGTCCGGTTGGTGATTTGGCCATGTTCTCAACTTCATCTTGGTAAAAATATTCCCGCCGGAGGCTTCCCTACCCTTCCAGCCGCGCAAAGGCCAGCTTAGTAAGGCCCTTCCTCCAAAACCCCGTCACTCGACATCTGGGCATAGAGCAGACCCTCACGTAAGCCGCGATCCGCCACAGACAAGCGGTCGGTCGGCCAGACCCGCAGCAACGCCTGCAAAATTGCCGCCCCCGACATGATCAGCGCATGGCGGTCCTTGCCGATACGCGGGTCGGTGCGGCGGCCCTCCGGCCCCATATGCAGATAGCTCTGGATCACGTGGTCAATCTGGTCCGACGTCATCCGCAGCCCATCGACCTTGTTGCGGTCGTAACGCTTCAACCCCAAATGGGACGCCGCCACGGTCGTCACAGTCCCGGATGTACCGACGATCTGGAACCCTGCCCTGACCTGATCCGCGTCGATATACGGTGTAAACTCAGCTAAGTTCTCCTCGAAGAACCACGACATCAACGCGAACCGCGCCCCGTCATCATTCACATCGTTGAACTGGTCGCGCAAGGTGGCGACGCCCAACGGCACCGAAATCCAGTCCACCACCTTGGCGGCCGGAAACTCGCTGTCCTTGCTGTCAAATCCTGTATGCAATCGCATGATTGCGCGCGGTCGATCCACTTTCGGTACGCGGCTCAGGTCGATCCACACCAGCTCGGTGGAGCCACCACCAATGTCGACCACCAGCAGCTGCTCCGTGTTCACCGACACCAAGGGCGCGCAAGAGATCACCGCAAAGCGGGCTTCCTCCTCAGGCTTGATAATTTCCAACTCCAGCCCCGTCTCGCGGGTTACCAGATTCAGGAATTCTTCCGAATTGGTCGCGCGCCGACAGGCCTCAGTTGCGACGAGGCGCATCCGCTTCACCTCATGGTGGCGCAGTTTCTTTTGGCATATCTTCAGCGCCCCGACCGTGCGCGCCATGGAATTGCGCGACAGCTTGCCAGTGCTCTCAAGTCCCGCTCCAAGCTGCACCGATTTGGAAAAGCTGTCGACGACGTGAAACTGGCTGCCTTTGGGTTGGGCAATCAGCATCCGGCATGAATTGGTACCAAGATCCAGCGCCGCATAGAGGTCAGCCGGGTCTGGTTTGCCTGCGGGTGCAGGCTGGGTCGCGGGCCGCGCGGTCGGCACAAGGGCCGGTTTGACGAACGGGCCCGCACTGTGCGGCGGACGTTTCGCCATGGCGCAGGGCCTCCTAAACTCAGGGTTAACCTCAACGTAGGAGCGCGAACGCTTTGAAGCAAGCATAGACCTTGTTCCAACCTCATAAAAACCATGAGAAATATGAGACGGTTGATAGCTGGCCCCTATTCGAAAAGCCCCTTAGCTAATGGCGCGACAGATCAGGGTCGCTCTGCCTTGTTCAAATGTCGAAAACGCACCTCGGCCACTACGATCAGAGGCCTAGAGTCCGTAAAACAGCGCGCAATACGAAGGATTCGAACCCATGCCTGATGTGACAATAGTTTACTGGCGCGACATCCCCGCTCAGGTCATCGTGGGCAAGGGCCGTCGGGGCCATAAGGTGCAGCTTCCGGAACGCTTCGAGCAGGCGATCGACCGCGCCGCGATGAAGGTGGGCGCCAAGGATGCCGACGCCTATCTGGCCGATTGGCGCAAGGCGACCCCTTACGAAGTCGATGGCGACCCTCAAGAGGTCGCAAAAGCCGAAGCGGCGCGGCTGGAGGCCGAATACGACACCGACAGGATCAAGCAGCTGATCGCGAATGACGGCAATGCCGCCTGACACGATCACAACGCGCATTAGGGAGGGGCTCATGGCCTTGCTGAACTTTAAACGCACCGCACCGGCTCAAGAGGTCACGGTAAACCCGCAGGTGGAGACCTTCCTGAAGGATTACTCCATCGAGGTCATGCCCCGCACTGCCGAGAAGGTTGAAGACTTCCGCGAGCTGCTGCCCGAAGGCACACGCGTCTATGTCGCGCACATCGAAGGCACACCAATTGACGAGATGGTCGCCACCGCCGCGCGCCTGAACCGTGACGGCTACAAGGTCATGCCGCACTTCCCTGCGCGCATCATCAACGACAAGGCAACGCTGGTTGACTGGATCGCACGCTACCAGGGTGAAGCAGACGTTAAGCAAGCCTTGCTGCTTGCTGGCGGTGTCGCGCAGCCGCATGGTGCGTTCGACAGCTCCATGCAGCTTCTGGAAACTGGCCTGTTCGGTGACTTCGACCGCCTGCACGTCGCGGGCCACCCTGAAGGCAACCGTGACATCGACCCCAAAGGTGGCATGAAGAACGTCGATGAAGCTCTTACTTGGAAACAGAAGTTTTCGGAAACGACTGATGCCAAAATGGCATTGGCCACGCAGTTCGCCTTTGACGCCAACCCGATTATCGCTTGGGCGAACTCCATCAAGGCGGCAGGCATCGACCTGCCCGTCCATATCGGTATCGCCGGTCCCGCCAAGCTGCAAACGCTGATCAAGTTCGCCATCGCCTGCGGCGTCGGCCCGTCCCTGAAAGTGCTGCAAAAGCGCGCCATGGACGTCACCAAATTGTTGTTGCCCTACGAGCCGACCGAGGTGATCAACACCCTCGCCGCGCACAAGGCCGCAAACCCCGACTTCAACATTGAATCCGTTCACTTCTTCCCGCTTGGCGGCATCAAGACCAACGCCAACTGGGCCATCGCCAACGGCGGCGCCTCCGGCGTTCCAGCAGACCAAGCATAAGAGAGATCAGTTAATGACCCGCACGATCGTCGAATCCAAAACCAAAACCGCCATTATCGGCTTTGACCAACCGTTCTGTGTGATCGGAGAGCGGATCAACCCGACAGGGCGCAAGATCCTCAACGAGGAGCTGGAAAAAGGCGACTTCTCACGCGTCGAAGCCGATGCGATTGCGCAGACAATGGCGGGCGCGAACATTCTCGACATCAACTCCGGTGCCGTATTCTCCAACAAAATGGCCGAAGACCCGCGCTATGCCGACAACAACTTTGTCGAGCCGACCTTGATGAAAGAACTTGTTGAGCGTGTTCAAAAGGTTACCGACATTCCTTTATGTATCGACAGCTCGGTCCCCGGCGCGTTGGAAAACGGCCTTGCCGCCGCTGAAGGTCGCCCGCTGTTGAATTCGGTCACAGGTGAAGAAGAACGTCTTGAGCTGGTTTTACCATTGGTCAAGAAATACAACGTCCCTGTGGTTGCCATCTCGAACGATGACACGGGCATTTCCGAGGACCCCGACGTGCGCTTCGCCGTTGCTAAAAAGATCGTCGAGCGCGCCGCTGACTTCGGTATCCCTGCACATGACATAGTGGTCGATCCTTTGGTGATGCCCATCGGTGCGATGGGCACAGCAGGCTTGCAGGTTTTCACCCTTGTACGCCGTTTGCGCGAAGAGCTGGGCGTGAACACCACCTGCGGCGCGTCCAACATCTCGTTCGGCCTGCCCAATCGCCACGGCGTCAACAACGCGTTCCTGCCCATGGCAATGACTGCTGGCATGACGTCCGCCATCATGAACCCTGTCGCCTTGCCCGTCGGGCCTATCAAGATGCAGGAAAAGCTCGATGCGCTTGCTGCGGCCGGCATCATTGTCCCGGACGACATCGACCCAGAACTGCTGGCACAGCTGACAGGTCTTGGCTCTACCAAACCGGGACCCGGCAAGGAGATGGAGGCAATTCGCGCCGCCAACTTCCTGATGAATCAAGATCCCTCCGGCAGTGCTTGGATCAACTTCAACAAGCCCAAAAACGCCGACGGCACTGACGCTGCTGCGCGTGGCGGGCGTGCGGGTGGCCGTCGCCGTCGGGGCTGAGCCAATCCCAAACAACGGGCAAAGCGGCATATTTCGCTTTGCCTGACTGCCAAGATGCGGCAAAACCCTGCTATTCTTTAAGGAGTTTGCCCCAGTGTCATTTATCCGTCGTCTGAAAACAGAACTTGAACGCCCGCGCGAGGATCGTCCCTTTGGCAGCGGTTGGCTCTCCGGCGGAGGCGCATTGCTGGCGGGCCTGACCTCGGCCGCCTTACTGGCGGTGATGTATTTTCCGGGGCTGTTCTCCACCCCCGACCTGTCGAAAGTCATTACGCCAGCACATCTGCAACTCTTGCTGCAAGTCGTGCTGCTCGTCGGGTACGCATTTGCGCTGGTGTCTCTGCTACTGTCTCGCGACAAAATCCTTGGCTGGACTGCTCTATTCATGATCGTCATCGTGTCGCTAATAGGCACGCCCGACGACGGCTCAACCCTGACAGCACCGCTTTATTTCGGCATTGATTTCTTCATCCTGAACGTCGTTTTCCTCGGCTTCCTTTTCGTCCCGCTGGAGCGTTACTTCCCGCAGGACCAAGACCAGACCGTCTTCCGCCCCGAATGGCAGGAGGATATGTTCTACTACCTCGTGTCCTCCCTAATGGTTCAGGTCCTCACCTTCCTGACGCTGATGCCATCGAATCTGATAACCGGTTATTTCAACATGAGCGCCATTCAGGAGTGGATCTTCGCGCTGCCCTTCGTGGTGCAGCTTTTCCTTATCATCCTGTTCTCGGATTTCGTGCAATACTGGGTGCACCGCCTGTTCCATACTGTCCCCGCGCTCTGGCGCTTCCATGCGGTGCACCATTCCGCCAAAAAGCTCGACTGGCTGGCGGGCTCCCGTATGCACTTCATCGAAATCGCCATCCTGCGCGGCTTTACGGCCATCCCGATGTTCACGCTCGGCTTTGATCCGGCGGCCATTCAGGCCTATGTCCTGATCGTCTATTTCTACTCGCATTTCATCCATTCCAACATCGGCTGGAACCTGAAACCCATCGAGAGCACCTTCGCCACCCCCCGCTTCCATCACTGGCACCACGGCGCGGAGCGCGAGGCGATCGACGTCAACTACGCCATCCACTTCCCGATCCTCGATCGCCTGTTCGGCACCTACCACATGCCCGAAGGCCGCTGGCCCCAACGGTACGGCGTGGCGGGAGAACAGGTTCCGCGTGGATTTGTGAAGCAGTTCCTGCATCCGTTCACCAAGAAGAAGGTGCCGGAAGCGGAATAGGCGCCGGACTGATCCCATTCATGATAACCATGCGTATTCTTGCAAGATCAGGTCGCAGACGGCCATTGCGGAGCGGGTTGAAAGCCCTACAACTCTAAGCAGAAACAACTGCTTCGGTGTGCCAATGTCCGACAATAATCCACTCGTGATCTTCACCCCCTCCGGCAAGCGCGGGCATTTTCCGGTTGGAACTCCGGTGCTGACCGCCGCGCGCCAATTGGGCGTTGATCTGGACTCGGTCTGTGGCGGGCGGGGTATTTGCTCGAAGTGCCAGATCACACCGTCTTACGGTGAATTTCCAAAACACGGCGTCACGGTCAAAGATGGCGCCCTGAGCGACTGGAACAGCGTCGAGCAACGCTATGACGACAAACGCGGGTTGACCAAAGGCCGCCGCCTTGGCTGTCAGGCGCAGGTGCAAGGCGACATCGTCATTGACGTCCCTGAAAGCAGTCAGGTCCACCGTCAGGTCGTCCGCAAACGTGCAGAGGCGCGTGACATTACCCTGAACCCGTCTACAAAGCTGTTTTATGTCGAGGTAGAGCAACCCGACATGCACGAACCCTCCGGCGATCTGGAACGTCTGATCAAAGCGCTACGCCTTGATTGGGACCTGCCGGAATTGGAGGCCGATCTGGGTCTTCTGAAAACGCTGCAACCCACCCTGCGCAAGGGAGAGTGGAAAGTCACCTGCGCTGTGCATCTGGGCGATGCCATGTTCGGGCCGCGCATCATGCATATCTGGCCGGGCTTCTATGAAGGCACGGTTTACGGGCTGGCGGTCGATCTGGGCTCCACCACCATCGCAGGCCATCTGTGTGACCTTGCGACGGGCGAGGTCGTGGCGTCCTCTGGCATCATGAACCCGCAAATCCGTTTCGGTGAAGATTTGATGAGCCGCGTCAGCTATTCGATGATGAACCCAGGCGGGGCCGAAGAAATGACCCAAGCCGTGCGCGAAGGCATGAACGCGTTGTTCGTCAATATCGCATCAGAAGCCGGTATCGACAGCAATCTGATCGTCGATGCCGTGTTTGTGTGCAATCCGGTGATGCACCACCTGTTCCTTGGCATCGACCCGTTCGAGCTGGGTCAGGCACCGTTTGCGCTTGCCACGTCTGAGTCATTATCGTTGCGGGGCATTGAGTTAGGTCTCAACCTTCATCCAGCCGCCCGCATCTATCTGCTGCCCTGCATTGCGGGCCATGTCGGCGCAGACGCCGCTGCCGTGGCACTGTCCGAGGCCCCCGACAAGTCCGAAGACCTTGTGTTGGTCGTCGATGTCGGCACCAACGCGGAAATCCTGCTGGGGAATAAAAACAAGGTGCTGGCCTGCTCGTCGCCGACCGGACCGGCCTTCGAGGGGGCGCAAATCAGCTCCGGCCAGCGCGCTGCACCCGGCGCGATTGAGCGCGTGGAAATAGACCCCGTGACCAAGGAACCCCGCTTCCGCGTCATCGGCTCCGACGTCTGGTCCGACGAGGACGGCTTTGACGAGGTCATCGCCAGCACCGGCATCACCGGCATCTGCGGCTCCGGCATTATCGAAATGGTGGCCGAGATGCGTCTGGCGGGTATCGTCGATGGTCCCGGCCTGATCGGATCACCTGAACAAACCGGCACAAGCCGTTGTTTTTTAGACGGAAGAACATTTAGTTACATGGTCTATGATGACCCCGAGCGCCCAATCACCGTCACCAACCGCGACATCCGCGAAATCCAGATGGCCAAGGCCGCGCTCTATTCCGGCGCGCGCTTGCTGATGGACAAGTTCGGCGTCGACAAGGTCGACCGCGTGGTGCTGGCTGGCGCGTTCGGGGCGCATATCAGCCCGAAACACGCCATGGTGCTGGGCATGATCCCCGACGCGCCACTCGACAAGGTCACCTCTGCCGGTAACGCCGCAGGTACAGGCGCGCGCATCGCGTTGCTGAACACCAAGGCCCGCCGGGAAATCGAAGAAACTGTCCATAACATCCACAAGATCGAAACCGCGATCGAGCCACGGTTCCAAGAGCATTTCGTCAACGCGTCAAACATTCCCAACGCGGTGGAGCCCTTCCCGATCCTGAATTCGATCGTGACCCTGCCAGAGGTGAACTTCAACACCGGTGGCGGGGATAAAGACGGCGGTCGCCGCAGGCGCAGACGCTCTTGACGCCACCGCGCGGCGCACATAAATCAAGCGGTAGGCGGGTATGGTGAAAAGGTATCACGGCAGCTTCCCAAGCTTTAGTTACGAGTTCGATTCTCGTTACCCGCTCCAAATCTTATGAAAAATATTCCCTATCATACCCCGCTGGACGCCGACACGCTGCGTGCGATTGGAATTCCGGAGCCTTGGGCTTTCGGGGTCGCCGATCGCACACGTTTCAGCGAGTTGGACCCCTTGGGTCACATCAACAACGCGGCCTATCTGGCTTGGTTCGAAAGCTTTCGCATCCAGTATATGCAAGCCTATGGCATCGGCTACACAGGGGCGGATGCACCGCAACTGGTCTTGCGTCAGGTACAAGTGGATTTCCTCGCCGAAATGAAACTGGCTGAGGACTACATCGTGACGGGACGGGCCAGTGTGTTGCGCACCTCCAGCTTCAAGATGGACTATGCCGTATGGTCCGGTGGCAGTTTGCGCACCACCTCCCACGCCATCATCGTGTTGCTGAACGCGGACGGCACCAAGCGCTCAATCAGCCCCGAGCTACGAGACATGCTAAAGACCCGTGACGGCGCAACCGACGCCTAGGTCGACCGAAGGTAGCTCAGTAGCAATCGGGTAGAGCTGTCTTTACCTTCTTCCGACGCCTCGCCACGCAGCACCGGCGTCAGCGCATTGGCCAATTCCTTGCCAAGTTCCACGCCCCATTGATCGTAGGAATTGATCCCCAGCATCACGCCCTCGACGAACACACGGTGTTCATAGAGCGCAATAATCTGGCCCAACACAAATGACGTCAGCTTTGGATAGACAAGCGTGGTGGATGGGCGGTTCCCCGGAAAAACCCGATGGCGCGCTTGGCGATCCAGCTCAGCTCCGGTCAGGCCACGCTTGGCCATAATCTCCGTCGCTTCTTCGAGGCTGCGGCCTACCATCAAGGCTTCTGATTGGGCCAGACAGTTCGCCACAAGCAACTCATGCTGATGAGCAAGCTCCGGCTCATGACCTTCCCGCGCCACCATGAATTCGCAAGGTACCACCCGCGTACCTTGGTGGATCAATTGATAGAAAGCGTGCTGGCCGTTGGTTCCCGGCTCGCCCCAAACGACGGGGCCGGAGTTCACCTCCAAGGTCGAGCCGTCCATCGCCACGGATTTACCGTTGCTCTCCATTTCCAGCTGCTGAAGATACGCCGGAAGCCGCGTCAGCCTTTGATCATAGGGCAGCACCGCGCGGGTGGCATGGCCGCAGCCTTGATTGTTCCAGACCCCGACCAAAGCGAGCATCATTGGCAAGTTCTGGTCCAGAGGTGCGTCGCGGAAATGGCAATCCATGTCGTAGGCACCGCGCAGGAAGGCATCAAAGTCATCCGCGCCGATGGCAATCATCAGCGACAGGCCAATCGGCCCCCACAAAGAATAGCGCCCGCCGACCCAATCCTCGAACCCGAACACCCGTTCCGGCGCGATGCCGAACTCGGCTGTCTTTTCTTCGGCGGTCGATAATGCGGCAAACTGGGCACCTGTGTCGGTGACGCTCTTCGCCATCCACTCCTGCGCCGTTCTGGCATTGGTCATGGTCTCGATGGTCGTGAAGGTCTTGGAAGCCACGATAACCAGCGTGGTCGCAGGATCGAGCCCGCGCAACGTATCCGCGATATCAGCGCCATCCACGTTGGAAACAAAATGCACCCGAGGCCCGTCGTGATACGGCGCCAGTGCCAGCACAGCCATCGCAGGGCCAAGATCAGAGCCACCAATGCCGATATTGACAACATCCGTGATCGCGCCGCCCTGCCCTTTGACAGCGCCAGATCGCACAGCCTCGGAGAAATCAGCCATGCGCGCGCGGGTCTCGCGCACGCCCTCCATGACGTCTTCGCCGTCAACTTCGACCGCGCCTTCACTCATGTTGCGCAACGCAGTATGAAGCACTGCACGCCCTTCGGTCTCGTTAATCTTTACGCCCGAGAACATGGCTTCGCGCCGTTCCTCAATGCCAGCGTTCGCTGCCATTGATAAAAGCAACGCACGGTCGTCCGCGCCAATCTGGGTTTTAGAGTAGTCGAACAGCATGTCGCCATGTCGCACGGAATACGCCTGCGCACGGTCGGGGTTTTCACTGAAAAGATCTGCGAGCGTTGCGCGCTGTTCAGCACGGGTTTTCAGGTCGGTCCAACTCATCACGGCGCCCAATGCACGGTTGCATTCGAAAGGACGGTTCGGATCGGGGCTTCCATGCGGGTTGCGTGTTGCGCGCGCTCAAATGCTTCACGCTTGTCTTTGCCTGCTATCAGAACATGGCTGCTCATGGCTTCCTCCAACACGCGACCGCTTAGGGTAACGCGTGGCTCCAGCCCGTCGGAGGCCTCAACCAACATCAGGTCCGGCGCATCAGAGGCCAACGCAGCCTCCAGATCGGGAGAGCCCGGAAACAGCGATGCGGTATGCATATCCGCTCCCATACCTACGACCAGCACCGACAAGGGCAGATGTGCCGAGATATCGGGCAACGTATCCCCATCCGGCCTGATCGACACATAATTCGCAGCCGCCGCCCGCGACGTCAGGAGACGCGCGCGGATCATGCGCTCGTTCGACCGCTCGTGGTCCGCCGGCACCCGCCGCTCGTCCCCGACCAATACGGTCACGCGGCTCCAATCAAGGTTGGCCGCACACAGGGCATCAAACACCGGACCGGGTGTCGAGCCACCCGGTACAGCAAAGCTGACCTGATCATGGGTCATCAAAGCTTCGTTCAACTCCCCCGCCAGATGGTTGGCGAGGTCGATCATCATCATGTCGCGATCCGGATATTCGATAAATTCCATTACTTAATCTCCCGCCAGCGCCGCCCGTCACGGTGCAACAGCATTAACGCATCTTCAGGACCTGTTGTTCCCGGCTCGTACTGAACCGGTTTGTCGCCTCGGTTCTGCCAGCCTTCGATAATCGGGTCGGTCCACGCCCACGCCGCTTCGACCTCGTCGCCGCGCATGAACAAGGTCTGGTTTCCACGGATCACATCCATAATCAGCCGCTCATAGGCGTCCGGCACGTCCGCGCCTTCCGGCCCAAGAGCTTCGGCAAATGTCATATCAAGTGGCACGTCAACCAAGCGCATACCGCCCGGTCCCGGCTCTTTGATCGTCACGCGCAAATCCATGCCTTCGTCCGGTTGGAGACGGATCGCTAACACGTTGGCTTTATTGCCGGCGTCTTCTTCAAAGATGGAGTGCGGCACTTCTTTGAATTGAATCACAATCTCCGACATCCGCCCCTTCAAGCGCTTGCCCGTGCGCAGGTAGAACGGTGTGCCCTTCCAGCGCCAGTTGGAGATGTCGACCTTCATCGCAATGAAGCTCTCGGTCTTGCTCGCGGGGTTCTCGGAATGCTCGATATAGGACGCTTGATCCTTATCCGCCGCATATTGACCACGCACGATATTGTCTGTCTGCACTGGATCCAGCGCGCGGATCACTTTCAGTTTCTCGTCGCGCACAGCGTCAGGATCAAACCGTGACGGAGGTTCCATCGCCGTCAAACAAAGCAACTGCATCAGGTGGTTCTGGATCATATCCCGCATTGCGCCGGATTTGTCGTAGTAGCCTCCGCGCCCCCCGACACCCACCGTCTCGGCCACGGTAATCTGCACATGGTCGATATATTGGGCATTCCAGAGCGGCTCGAACAGCATGTTGGCAAAACGCACGGCCATAAGGTTTTGCACGGTTTCTTTGCCTAGATAATGGTCAATGCGGTAAATCTGGTGCTCGTCAAAGCTGGCTGCAAGAACAGCGTTTAGCGCTTTGGCGCTTTCCAGATCGCGGCCAAACGGCTTCTCGACCACGATACGGCTGTCCGGGGTCGCAATCTTGTGTTTGTGCAGCCGCGTCGCTAGATCACCGAACAGGCTTGGCCCCACCGAGAAATAGAACGCCTGAACCACATCCTTGCGCACAAGTTTGGCAAGCGTAGCCCAGCCGGCCGATCCCTTCGCGTCGATAGGCGTGTAATGCAGCTGTGCCAGAAACGCATCCACAGTTTTCGGTTTACGCTTCTTTTCCGACACGAATTCTTCAATGGACTCGCGTATAAGTGCCCTGAACCCGTCATCGTCCAGCTCGCTTCGCGCGGCCCCGATGATGCGCGCATCGTTGGGCATCTGCCCTGCCAGAAAGCGCCTATACAGCCCCGGCAGGATTTTTCGGCGGGCCAGATCACCGGTGCCGCCAAAGATCACAAGATCAAAGCTCTCTACAGGAATGACGCGTGAGACCATCGGGATACCCTTCTTTCCGGTATGACGTTGCCAACCTGTTAGCGCTAACGAAGTCACAATTCCAGTGAAAATTATTCAAAGATATCCTAACACCCCACACGTTGGTCACAACCGTGTCAGATGATACTTTGAGCACTTTCTCTTCACACCACAACGCGCTAGCCATAGCACGAAGGCCATGGAGAAGACCGGATGAAAGACCAGATTGACGCCGCATTGCAGGCAAATGCGGGCAAGTTCACGGACCCGCTCGTCACGGCAAAGGGCGAAACCCGTGCGTCGGTGGCCTTGTCAAACCCGCAAACGCTTTGGTTCAACACCGGCACGCTGTGCAACATCGAATGCGAGAACTGCTATATCCTGTCGTCGCCCAGCAATGATGCACTGGTCTACCTAACCACCGCAGAAGTGGAGGACTATCTCGACCAGCTGGAGACCCGCAAATGGGGTGTTCGCGAGATTGCCTTTACCGGTGGCGAGCCATTCATGAACCCGGACATGTCCGATATGACCCGCGCCGCTCTCACGCGTGGCTATGACGTCCTGATCCTGACCAACGCGATGCGTCCGATGATGCGCAAAACCGTGCGCGCTGCGCTGACTGCGCTCATCGCAGAATTCGGTGACAAACTGACCTTCCGCATCTCGCTTGATCACTGGTCACCAGAGGTACATGACAAAGAGCGCGGCAAAGACGCGTTTGCAAAGACCATTGAGGGTATGGAATGGCTCCGAGACCAAGGTGCGCGCATGGCTGTCGCAGGTCGCTCCGTCTGGGCCGAAAGCGATGTGGCCGCGCGCGCTGGGTATGCCGGAATATTCGCAAAATATGACTTTAACATCGACGCTCAGCACCCTGTTTCCACTGTTCTTTTTCCCGAAATGGATGAAACCGTCGAGGTGCCGGAGATCACCACGGAGTGCTGGGATATACTTGGCAAGTCACCTGATGCGGTGATGTGTTCTTCATCGCGTATGGTGGTTAAGCGCAAGGGGGCCGACAAACCTGCCGTTCTCGCCTGCACCCTGCTCGCCTATGAGCCGGAATTCGAGTTGGGTGCGACGCTGGAAGAGGCCGAGACCGAGGTGAAGCTGAACCATCCGCATTGTGCGAAATTTTGCGTCCTTGGCGGGGCCAGCTGTTCGGCGTAAGCACCTGCCATGCCACATGACCATCATCACCACATAAGTCCGGAGGACGGCGACGCGCGGGTCGCTTGGGCCATCGCTGTCAATATGGGCCTCACCGTTTTGCAGGTTGTCGGTGGCATCCTTTCCGGCAGTCTCGCGTTGATTGCCGACGCGCTTCACAACTTCTCTGACGCCATCGCTTTGATCATCGCTTTTGCAGCGCGCAAAATCGGTCGCAAACCCGCTGACGCCACGATGACCTTCGGCTACAGACGCGCCGAAACCGTCGCTGCCCTGATCAACTACACAACGCTGATCGTGATCGGCCTGTATCTTCTGTATGAGGCCACCCTGCGTCTATGGAGCCCCAGCCCCGTCGACGGCTGGTTGGTCGTGTGGATCGCGGTTGCAGCATTGGTCGTGGACCTCGTGACCTCGGCGCTCACCTACTCGATGTCCAAATCGTCGATGAATATCAGGGCCGCGTTTCTTCACAATCTGGCCGATGCGTTGGGTTCCGTTGCCGTCATCATCGCCGGTACGACCATTCTGTTGTTCGACTGGCCGTTGATTGATCCGCTGATTACCTTCCTGATCGCGGGCTACATCTTGTGGCAATCCATTCGCGAGATCGGCCCTGTGATCCGCGTCCTTATGCTCGGCACGCCACCGCAATTGGATATGGAGGCGTTGCTGTCGGATATCCGCGACCATGACGGCGTCGAGGATGTTCATCACCTGCATGTCTGGCAAATGGAAGAGGATCAGACAGCTTTGAGCGCGCATATCGTGACGACCGACACATCAAAAACGCTGCGCAACTCATTGAAACTGCTTCTTAAGCAGAAACACGGTATATCCGAAATCATCCTGGAGCTCGAACACCCGTCCGATGCCTGCGTGGGTGCCGAAACCATCGGCCACGCCTAGCTTTCGAGTTCAGCGTCCCAATACAGGAAATCTATCCAGCTTTCGTGCAAATGGTTCGGCGGGAATTTACGCCCGACATTCAACAACTGCCCTGCGCTCGGTCGCCCTGGTGGTTTGCGCAAGGACATGCCGGAGCGGTGCAACCATTGTGACCCTTTGCGCAGATTGCATTTGGAGCAAGCCGCCACCACGTTTTCCCACGATGTGATCCCGCCATGGGCACGCGGCACGACGTGATCGAAGGTCAAATCCCCCCGCGCACCGCAATACTGGCAGCAAAATTCGTCACGTAGAAACAGATTGAACCGCGTGAAAGCCACCTTCTTTTGTGGCTTCACATAATCCTTCAACACCACCACGCTGGGGATGCGTATTTCCATCGAGGGGGAGCGGACAACATCGTCATACTCGCTCAGAATCGTGACGCGATCCAAAAACGCAGCCTTCACCGCCTCCTGCCATGTCCATAAAGACAATGGAAGGTAGGACAAGGGCCGGTAGTCTGCGTTAAGCACCAGTGCCGGATTGTGCTTCAAACACCCCGGTTCATGTACAAAATCATGCCTGAAGTCGCCGTCCATAGAGAAGAGGTCTCCTGCTCTGTAGTGCCGTTGCGAACACCAGAGCGGGGAGCCCCGCCCCAGTCTTGAAAAACTATATATCGTTATTCTCACCTGACAAGCCCCGCCATATGGCGGGTCACGGCGCAAGCAAGGCCTCCTTGAGTGACAGACATGTGACGATTCTGCACAGCGGATCAGGCAGCCAGACTCGCTAAGTTCAAATCACGCATCGACAGGGAACACAAAATGCCATCTATTTCGACGCCACCCCTACCCGAAGACGCGCTGTTGCGCCGCTATGAAAACGGCGTGGGTCATTATACTGATTGCTTTGTGGTCACCGTCCCCGAGACCGTCGAGCTTTCGCACTTCATCGACGCGTTCTACACAGCCCCATTGTTTCGCACCGAACGTGTCATCCTGAAATACGCCGCCAAAAGCCCGTCAACGGACAAGGATGCTGCCGACATCGCATGTGGCCGGACCGAGGCATTTGCCGCCTGGACTGTAGAAGCACGCACTGGAAACCAACTGCTGATGTGCGATATGGCTTCCAAGACAAGGTCGTGGTTCATGGTCGACCAAATACGAGACGGCACGTGCCTTTACTTCGGCTCCGCCGTCACAGCCGACAAGAAAACAGGAAGGTTAGGTTTCCTGTTCAATGCCTTGCTTCCACTTCATAAACTATACGCCAGAGCCTTGTTGAAAGGCGCCGTCAATCGCCTCAGCCAAGGTCTAGCCCAAGCTGCTGCCCGATAAACGATAGCGCCACGCCAAGGCCGTCTGGTGCGATGCCGTGACCGGTGCCTTTCATGACATGACCATAAACGGGAAACCCAGCCTCTTGCAGCGCGTCGCCCGCTTCAGGCATGGAGATGGGCGGCACGACGTCATCCTGATCGCCGTGGATCAAGATCACCGGCGGTTTGGATTTCGCCTCATCGGCCAATAATTCGGGACGCAACAGGCGACCAGAGAACGCGACCACGCCCGCAAACTGGTCCTCACGACGTGGTGCGATATGCAGGGCCATCATGGTCCCTTGCGAGAACCCGACCAGAATGGTCTCTGCCTCTGACACGCCCTCTTCTTGCATGGTCGCGTCGATATAGGCGCTCAAGTCTTCGACCGCTTGCATCATGCCACGCTCGGATTCCTCCTCGGAGGAGCCGTCAATCCATGGAATCGGGAACCATTGAAAGCCCATCGGGTTGCCTGTGCATTGCTCCGGCGCGTTCGGGGCCACGAAAACGGTATCCGGCAGATGCTCCGACAACGGGTCCGCAAGACCCAACAAATCGGCACCATCCGCGCCATATCCGTGGAGAAAGATCACCAGCGAGCTGTCCTCGCCCGATTTCGATGCCTTGCGGCTGCTTTCCAAAACCCGTTTCATGTGATCCCTTCTCGATCTTTTGCCACCCTGTAATAGGCCCACAAGATGCGCGCGGCAACGCTTTGCCATGGTGACCAGTCCAACGCCATCTGGCGCATCTCTTTTTCTTTGGGCCGATCGGGCAATTCAAACAAGATGCGCGCCGCCTCTTGCAAGGCCAAATCGCCCGACGCGAACACATCCGCATGGCCCAGCGAGAACATGGCGTATATCTCTGCGGTCCAAGAACCGATGCCCGGCACAGCCGTCAATGTTTGAATGACTTCCGACGTGCTTTTGTCGCGCAAATCATTGAAATCAATGCCGGAAGTGGCAAGCGCATGGGCGTATCGTATTTTCTGCCGTGATAGACCACAGGCCCGAAGCTCATCCTCACTCGCGGCTGCGACCGCGCGCTCGTCAACCAAACCTGCATCACGCAACCGCCCGTTAATGGCCGCCGCAGAGGCAATCGAGACCTGCTGCCCCATTATCGCGGACAACAGTTCTGAAAATCCCTCCGGCTTCAGCCTTAAGGGCAGCTTCCCTACCAGCGTCAAAGCCTGCGCAAACCGTGGCTCGCGCGCGGCCAGCCATGCTGCCCCTTCGGCGACGCAAGGATCACCCTTGATAATGCGCATTGAGCCACTCCAAAGCCGCGTCCACGCTCGTGACAATCGGGCCGTCCGGCGGCGTTGTCCGGTTGATCATCAGCACGGGCAACCCAATCTGGCGCGCCGCGTCCAGCTTGGAGCGCGACATCACCCCGCCAGCGTTCTTGACCACTAACCAGTCAATTTTCAGGTTGGTGAACAACTGCACCTCGTCTTCGATGGAAAACGGTGGCCGCCCGACCAGAAACTCCCCGTTCTCGAACGGGAACGGTCCTTCGGGCGGATCAATCTGGCGGCATATCAACGTGCAAGACGACAAGCCGGCGAACTGTTCCAAGGTCTGCCGGCCCGTTGCCAGAAACACCTTTGATCCGGCTTGGATCACGCTTTCCGCCTGCGCGGGATGGTCGATAAAGGTCCAGTTGTCGCCGTCAGCCGGCACCCAAGGATCACGCCGCAATTGCAGATGCTCAAGCCCAACTTCCGCGCAAACACGTGCCGTGCGGTCGGTGATTTGAACGGCGAACGGGTGGGTTGCATCAATGACCAGATCAACGGGATGCGCTGCCAGCCAGTCGCGAAAGCCCTGTTCACCACCAAATCCGCCAATCCGTGTCTCGCATCCCAGATCGCGCGGCGCACGAGTCGCCCCGACCAATGACGCGGTAACCTGATGGCCCCGTTCTACCAACGCGTGCGCCAAATCCCGCGCCTCGCTGGTTCCGGCCAGAAGTAGGATTCTCATAGACCTGCCGTCGCCAACACCGTGCCAGCACGATCAATGATCACAATGCTTGGCTGCACGGGGGCGTCCTTCAATATCAGTTTCACTTGATGCAATGCCTCTTGCGCAACGCGGCTGGCCAATTCGGGTGCGATAGTAACAGCTTCCAGCGCCGTATTCGAAGATGAAATATCTTCTTCAACCCATTCATTCAAAGTCATAAAATCGACTTGCGACCTCTTGGAATGCAGGTCGCGCGCGCCTTGTGCAAGCTTGGTGATTTTGCCGATACCGCCACCGATGGTGATCCGCTCGATAGGATGGCGGGACAGGTATTTCAGCAATCCGCCTGCAAAATCGCCCATGTCCAGCATCGCGTGATCCGGCAAGCCCAGCATGTCTTGCACAACCCGCTCCGAGGTCGAGCCGGTGCAACCAGCTACGTGGGTTAAGCCCACTGCACGTGCAACGTCGATGCCACGGTGGATCGACGCGATCCATGCGGAGCACGAGAACGGCCTGACCACCCCCGTGGTTCCCAATATCGACAAGCCGCCCTCTATGCCCAAACGGGGGTTCCATGTCTTCTTGGCAATCTCTGCCCCGTTCACCACCGAAACGGTGATTTCCACATCCGGCATCTGTCCGAAATCGCTGGCCATCTCGGCGACAACCTCGTCCATCATGGCACGCGGCACAGGGTTAATCGCTGGCTCACCCACGCCGATCGGCAAACCCGGCTTGGTGACAATCCCGACGCCCTCTCCTGCGCGAAACGTCACGCCACCCGACGAGGCCGAAACCCGTGCTTTGATTATCGCGCCGTGGGTTACATCAGGATCGTCGCCTGCGTCTTTCTCGATGCCAACCTCGACCCAGCCATCGCCCTGAACCACCGAAGCCAACGCGAAGACAGGTGTTTCCCCTTTGGGCAAGGTTATGGTCACGTCAGGTGGCACCGTGCCGCCCCACAATATTTGCAGCCCTGCCTTGGTGGCAGCCGTGGCGCACGCGCCCGTGGTCCAGCCTCGGCGCAATTTGGGAAGGGTGTCGTCACTCATGCGCGCGACCTTAGCGTCACGTCCCCGCGCCGCCAATGGCGATTGCGGCGTCGCTCTTTCGCTTTTGCACGGGCGGGTTACGGGTCATAAAGGCTCCATGAGCGACTCGATGCCCCTTCCCCAAGGCCAATGGCCTGTTTTGCAGCCCGGCTGGGTCTGGCTGTGCGGTGCAGGTCCCGGCGATCCCGGCCTGCTAACCTTGCACGCACTCAACGCGCTGCGGCAGGCGGATGTGGTGATTTATGATGCACTGGTGCAGGAGGCGATCCTAGACTGGGCCCCTCAGGCCGAACATATTTACGCAGGCAAACGCGGCGGCAAGCCTTCGGCCAAGCAGCGCGACATTTCTCTGCGGCTGGTCGATCTGGCGAGTGAGGGAAAACGTGTGTTGCGGCTGAAAGGCGGCGATCCGTTCGTGTTCGGGCGTGGTGGCGAAGAGGCCCAAACCCTCGTTCAACACGGCGTCCCTATCCGGATCATCCCCGGCATCAGCGCCGGCATCGGCGGGCTGGCCTATGCGGGCATCCCTGTCACCCACCGCGACGTGAACCAGTCAGTAACATTTGTGACGGGCCACGACCAGTCGGGCAATGCCACGGGCAGTCTTGACTGGCAGGCGATCTCCAAAGGGTCGCAGGTCATCGTGATCTACATGGGCATGAAGCATATCGCCCACATCACCGCACAACTGCTTGCCGCAGGCCGCCCCGCCACCGAACCGGTTGCGATTGTCACCACCGCAACGACCGAGCATCAACAGGTGCTGGAAACCACCCTTGGCACCTGCGTTGCCGATATCGAAGCCTCCGGTGCCGAGCCACCGGCAATTATCTGCGTCGGGCGCGCTGTCGCCATGCGGCAGGTGCTGGACTGGCAAGGACAGATTGCAGGCGAGGCCCCGCGCAATCTGGACCCCTTGGGCCGAGGCCGTCCGGCAGAAAGCGCATGACCCCGGGCCACGGGCTGTTGATCGCCGCCCCCGCTTCCGGCACGGGCAAAACCACCGTGACACTGGGGCTGCTGCGTGCCTTATCGCGGCGGGGAACCGTACGTGGCGCGAAATCCGGCCCTGACTATATTGATCCACGCTTTCATGAGGCCGCATGCGGGCAGCCCTGTGTCAATCTGGATGCGTGGGCCATGCAGCCCGACCGCATCCGCAAGTTGGCGCAAGGTCTTGGCAATGATTTTCTGGTCGTCGAAGGTGCCATGGGTTTGTTTGACGGCGCTATGCCCGACGGCAAGGGCTCCGCCGCAGATGTTGCTGAAATCCTTGGAATTCCGGTTGTTCTGGTGATTGACGGCTCCGGCATGGGGCAAAGTGCGGCGGCAATTGCCGAAGGCTTTGCGCGACACCGTCCCAGCGTCACTGTTGCGGGCGTTATCCTCAACAAGGTTGCCAGTCCGCGCCATGAGGTCATGCTTCGTCGTCATTTCCCCGACCATCTGCCTGTTTTGGGCGCGCTGCCACGCCGCGCTGATCTTGCCCATCCGTCCAGACATTTGGGGTTAGTGCAGGCGTCCGAGCGGCCGGACCTCGACCAATGGTTGGACGACGTCGCAGACTTGGTAGAGGCGCATGTTGATTTGGACGCCCTCCCTTCAAATGCCGCCACCAGAACCAAGCTTCATCCCGCCCGAGCTTTGCCCTATGCCCGCATCGCCGTAGCGCAGGACGAGGCCTTCGCTTTTGCCTATCCCCACATGCTGGAGGACTGGAAAACCGCCGGATCCACGATCCACACCTTCTCGCCGCTCAAGAACGAGGCCGTACCTGCATGCGATTTTGTTTTTCTACCCGGCGGGTATCCAGAGCTGCATGCGGAACGTCTTGCAAGTAATTCAAATTTTATGAACAGCTTGAGAAATGCATCACAAACGGCTGATATGTATGGTGAATGTGGTGGTTACATGATATTGGGCGAAACCCTGACTGACGCCGAAGGTACCGTGCACAAGATGGCTGGACTCCTCGCGTTGCAAACCAGCTTTGCCGAACGAAAGCTGCATCTGGGTTATCGGAACTTAAACGCTGGCGACGGCCCAATGGCCGGACATTTCAAAGGCCATGAATTTCACTACGCAACGACGCTGAAAGCCCAAGGTGCGCCGTTGTTCCATGCCACGGACGCCGAGGGGACTGTCCTCGCACCGATGGGCCTGCGTCAGGGGCGGGTCTGCGGCTCTTTTGCGCATGTCATCGACCGTCTGGACACCCCCCTAAACTAGGCGTAGCGATAAGCGCATGACCGACGTAACCAACGCCCCCGCACGCTCCGACCCCCGCACCCGCCGCAATGTGGCGGTTCTTGTCGGTGCTCAGGCCATTCTTGGCAGTCAGATGCCAATGCTGTTCGTAGTGGGCGGCCTTGTCGGCAATACGCTGACGCCAAACCCCTGCCTCGCGACGCTACCGATTTCGATGATCGTCTTCGGCTCGATGACCACAGCGCCGTGGATTAGCCCCCTGATGCAACGCCAAGGCCGTCGCAACGGCTTTATCATTGGTGCACTTGCGGGTGCTTTGGGCGCCGCAATCGCGGGCTACGGCCTTTACATCGGCTCTTTCCTGATGCTGCTTTTAGGCAGCTATGTCAGCGGTATCTACATGTCCGCACAAGGTTTTTACCGCTTCGCCGCTGCCGATGGCGCGTCCGAGCAGTTCCGGCCCAAGGCGATCTCCTATGTGATGGCGGGCGGATTGATGTCGGCGATCATCGGTCCGCAACTGAACAAATTGATGTTCGACTTCAGCGTTATACCCTTCCTCGGCAGCTACGTTGCGATCGTGGTGCTGAACCTCGTCGGGTTGTTCCTGTTCTTCCTGCTGGACCTGCCCAACGCCGCCGCCCTGGCGGCTGCCAAAACCAACGACGCCGTGCGCTCCAAGCTAGAGCTGCTCAAGACCCCGCGCGTCGCCGTGGCGATCATCTGCGGCATGGTTTCCTACGCGTTGATGAACCTCGTGATGACCTCCACGCCGTTGGCGGTCATGGGTTGCGGTTTTGAGGCGGACAGCGCCAATGACATCGTCTCAGCCCACGTGCTGGCGATGTTCGTGCCGTCCTTCTTCACGGGCCACCTGATCAACCGCTTCGGGGTCGAGAAGATCGTCGCCACCGGCCTTGTGATCCTCGGCCTTGCGGGGGTCGTTGCGCTTACCGGCGTGACGCTCGCCAACTTCTTCATCGCCCTCATCCTGCTGGGCCTAGGCTGGAATTTCGGCTTCATCGGCGCGACCACGATGCTGGCCTCGGCGCACACCGTCTCCGAGCGCGGCGTTGTGCAGGGCCTTAACGACTCAATCGTGTTCGGCTGTGTCACACTCGCGTCATTGGCGTCGGGCGGGTTGATGAACTGCTCCGGCGGCTCGGCGGTCGAGGGATGGAACGCGGTTAACATTGCCATGATCCCGTTTCTGACCTTGGCAGGCGGCGCGCTGATCTGGCTGTCGCTGCGCCCGAAGCAGTCGGTCTAGCTGAGCAGCAATCGCCAGCGCTTGCCAAACTCGCTGAGACCCAACGCCCCCTCCGCCACACGGGTGGGGTTCTTGATGCCCTGCTGCAAAAGCGCCCGTGTCTGCCAACCTTCAGTGATGACTGACGCGGCGTCCTTGCCCAGACGGCGCTTGAGCGTGGTGGCTTTCGGCATGTCGCTCAACACGGTTTTGCACAACGCCCTGACGCCCTCTGGAGTCCCGTCAACCAGCGGCCTGCGGCCCCGCGCCTCCAACTCTGGCGCGGCTTGCAGGAAGCGGGCCAGTCCCGCCGCGCAGCCATAGGCGATCACATCAGCCTTCGCGTCCTCCGGAGCTCCAAGCGCTAAGGCCCCGACCCACATCAATAATCCGGCGGTGTTGTCCAGATAGGCCAGCAAAGCCGCCTCGTCGTCGAAACCGTCCTTGTAGATATCCCAGCGGCGGGCTTGCACCAACTGGTCCAACAGCGCTGCCTCCCTTGCGCCAATGGCAGTGCCTAGCGCTGTGGTGACCTCATGGGCACGTATAGGCTTGCCCTCCGCGATTTCCTCCAGCGCATCGCGCCACCATTGCAGGCGCATTTCGGCAATCATCGGCTCTTGGGTCACCCATGGCGCGCGGCTCACTTCGACATTCATCGCATAGAGCGGCCAGAGCACCTTTTGCGCAGTTTCCGTACCCAGCTGGGCTGCGGAAAACCGTTCAGGATCAGCACGTTCCACCAAGGAGCGGCACGCCTCAAGAGACATGCGCGCCCTCTTGCACCAGCTTCCAGTTGATCGCATCCAGCAGCGCCTCGAACGAGGCATCGACGATGTTTGGTGACACGCCCACGGTGGACCAGCGTCGGCCCTTGCTGTCGGCGCTGTCGATGATGACGCGGGTCACGGCCTCAGTGCCGCCTTGGGTGATGCGGACCTTGAAATCGACCAATCGCATGTCGTCGATCAGCGCCGAATACGGCCCCAAATCCTTAGCCAGAGCTTTCGACAAGGCGTTCACCGGTCCGCGGTCTGAGCCGGTCTCGTCCATGCTCTCCGACACCGATAACATCTTGTCTTTACCCACTTTTACCACGACGACGGCCTCGGACAGACTGATCATCTTGTTGTATTTGTTCTTCCGTCGCTCCACCGTCACCTTGTAGCGCTTGACCTCGAAAAACTGTGGCAGTTGGCCTAACTCACGGCGGGCCAGAAGTTCGAACGAGGCTTGGGCGGTGTCGTAGGAATAGCCCTCGTCCTCGCGCTGCTTGATCACATCAAGTATGCGCGGCAAAGCATTGGTATCAATGTCTTTAAACCCCATTTCTGCAAGGCGTTGGCGCAGGTTGGATTGCCCCGCCTGATTGCTCATCGGGATGATGCGGGAATTGCCGACGACGGCAGGATCGATATGCTCGTAAGTCGTTGGATCCTTTAGGATCGCCGACGCGTGGAGGCCCGCTTTATGCGCAAACGCGGAGGCGCCCACATAGGGCGCGTGTTTGTTGGGAACGCGGTTCAGGATGTCGTCCAGTTTGCGGGAGGCCAGTGTCAACAAGTGCAGGTTTTCTGCTTTGACACCAATAGCATAGCGGGACTTGTAGGGCTCTTTCAGCAGCAACGTCGGGATCAGAGAGGTGAGGTTGGCATTACCGCACCGCTCGCCCAGACCATTCAGGGTGCCTTGGATGTGGCGCGCGCCTGCGTCGACGGCGGCCAAGGAGCCTGCGACGGCGTTGTCTGTGTCGTTATGGGTGTGAATACCAAGGCGGTCGCCGGGGATGCCGCTGGCGATAACTTTGCCAACGATTTCAGTTATTTCCGCTGGGAGGGTGCCGCCGTTGGTGTCGCAAAGAACCACCAGCGCGCCTGCGTTGAAGGCCGCGTGGATGCAGGACACGGCGTAGTCGGGATTGGACTTGTAGCCGTCGAAGAAATGCTCCGCGTCGAACAGGGCTTCGCGGGATTGCGCGATGATATGCTGAAAACTTTTCTCAATGTTTTCAAGGTTTTCTTCGAGGGTGATACCGAGAGCGGTTTGGACGTGGAAGTCATGGGTCTTGCCGACAAGGCACACCGCCGTGGTATTGGCGTTCAGAACGGCAGCCAGAACGTCGTCATTCTCCGCCGAGCGGCCCGCGCGTTTGGTCATGCCGAACGCGGTCATCGTCGCTTTAGTCTTCGGCGCGTTCGAGAAAAACTCGCTGTCCGTCGGGTTCGCGCCGGGCCAGCCGCCTTCGATATAGTCGACGCCAAGCTGGTCGAGCATCTTGGCGATCTCAATCTTTTCAGGGGTCGAGAACTGCACGCCTTGCGTCTGCTGCCCGTCGCGCAGGGTTGTGTCGAACAGGGTGAGGCGTTCGCGAGGGCTCATTTGAGGGACTCGAGCTTGGAGGGGTCGAAGCTTGAAGTTGCAATCAGAGCAACGTTGTCACTGCTCATTTGCACCTCAACACCAGCCTCAACGAGAAGCTTCTTCAAGCGATCCACTTCGGAGTAGTCTTTGGATGCCTTTGCATGACGCCTTGCGCCGTCCAGTTTTGCCGCCAAGCTTGCGAGCATTTCGCTAGAGCCGCCCCCTGCGCGTGACTTCAAATACGCTGTGTTATGTTGCTCTCTAGCTTCATCACTCAATAGTCCGAGAAACCGAGCGTGATCCAAAAGTGCTTGAGGATCGGCTGACAGAGTCGAATTCAGGTAAGTCAGTGCTTTGTGGGTGTTTAAGTCATCAGACAACGCCATTTTCAATGGTGGCCTAATTGAGAAGCTTGACGGCTCGCTGGGTTCGAGCCCTGTTGTTATGTCCATCCATTTCCGCAATGTCTTCTCTGCTTCTTGGCGTTTCTTCTCCGTCCAGTCCATCGGCTTGCGGTAATGCGTGCTCAGCATCACAAACCGGATCACCTCGCCCGGCACGCCATCCTCCAGCAAATCGCGCACGGTGAAGAAGTTGCCAAGCGACTTGGACATCTTTTTGCCCTCGACCTGCAGCATCTCGTTATGCATCCAGACATTCGCGAAATTGTGGCCTGCGCATTTGCTTTGCGCGATCTCGTTTTCGTGGTGCGGGAAGGTCAGGTCGTTGCCGCCCCCGTGTATGTCGAACGTGTCACCCAGCAGCTCGTAGGCCATGGCGGAGCATTCGATGTGCCAGCCGGGACGGCCCCTGCCAATACTTTTGCCCCCCACAACCGGCCCGTCCCAACCCGGCAAATCGTCGGAGGACGGCTTCCACAGGACGAAGTCCATCGGGTCTTCCTTGTAAGGCGCCACCTCGACCCGCGCACCGGCGATCATGTCGTCAACCGAGCGGCCGGAGAGCTTGCCATAGTCCTTGTAGCTGCGGACCTTGAACAACACGTGGCCTTCTGCGGCGTAGGCGTGGCCCTTGGCGATCAGATCCTCGATCATCGCGATCATCGGGGCGATGTATTGGGTGGCACGCGGCATATCCGTCGGCTCCAGCGCGCCCAACTCGCCCATGTCGTCTAGGAACCACTGGATCGTCTCGTCGGTGATCTCGGAAATCGGGCGACCGGTCTCGGCGGCGCGGGCGTTGATCTTGTCGTCCACGTCGGTGAAATTGCGCACGTACTTGACGTTTTTCGCCCCGTATTCATGGCGCAGCAGGCGGTAGAGCATGTCGAAGACCAGCACGGGGCGGGCGTTGCCCAGATGGGCGCGCTCGTAGACGGTGGGGCCGCAGACATACATCGACGCCTTGCCGTCAACGAGTGGTTTGAAGACCTCTTTCTGCCGTGTCTTGGTGTTGTAGAGCTTGATCGTCATAGGAGCCTCGCGCGCGGGTGTTGCGGCGGGTTTAGCGAAACTGACCGGGGATGGAAAACGCAAAACGACCCGCCTGAGAAATCTCAGATGGTAATGCAGCAACAAATGATGGTGCGTGTCGTCATGGGGGCGTTGGTAGCAGGTCGGGCGCCGTTGGTCGAGCGTGGTTGTGTCCGCTATCACAAATTTCGATTTGACACGGGGCGCGCGGGCTGGCCCTGTCTGCGGACTTTGACGGAGGTGTGCATGGAATTGTCGAACAGGATACAGGGGCTGACGGGTGGCGGCTCTGACGGGTGGGACGTGTTTTACAAGGCGCGGCGGATGATCGGCGCGGGCGTCGGCGTGACGGAGCTGACGATCGGCGAGCATGACATTCGCACCGACCAGAGTATTCTGGACGCCATGCACCACTCTGCCAGTGGCGGGCATACGGGCTATGCCATGGTGCCCGGCACCGATGCCTTGCGCGATGCGGTGGCAGCTCGGCTGACCGCACGGACCGGCGTGCATACAACGCGCGACAACGTGGTGGTGACGCCCGGCGGGCAATCGGCGCTGTTCTCGGCCCATCACGCGCTGTGCGACGAGGGCGACGTGGCGCTCTATTGCGACCCCTATTATGCCACCTACCCCGGCACCGTGCGCAGTGTGGGGGCGGTTCCGCGCGCTGTGCCTTGCCTGCCGGAGAACGCGTTCCAGCCAACATTTTCAGACATTGCGGCGAAATCCGAAGGTGCGAAATCGTTGCTGGTGAATACACCGAACAACCCCACCGGCGTGGTCTATTCGCGGGAAACAGTGGAAGGCATCGCGCGGGCGTGTTGTGAATATGACATGTGGTGCATCTCGGACGAGGTGTATGACACGCAGGTCTGGGACGGCACCCATATCAGCCCGCGCACGCTGGACGGCATGGCGGAGCGGACGCTGGTGGTCGGCTCGATGTCGAAAAGCCACGCAATGACCGGCAGCCGGATCGGCTGGATCGTGGGACCGGAAGACGCAGTGGAGAACTTGATCAACCTGGCGACCCATACGACCTATGGTGTGCCGGGCTATATTCAGGACGCGGCGGTGTTCGCCTTGGGCGAAGGGCTGGCGCTGGAGGAGAAGGTCGCGGAGCCGTTCCGACGCCGCCGCGCCATTGGCCAGAACATACTGGCGGAGCAGAATGTGGTTGGCTTGGTCCCGTCCGAAGGGGCCATGTATATGATGCTGGACGTGCGCAGCACAGGGTTGAGCGGTGAAGATTTTGCAGACAAGCTACTGGACGCGCACCACATCGCGGTGATGCCGGGCGAGAGCTTTGGCGCATCAGCGGCGGGGCATGTGCGGGTGGCGATGACGGTTGAAGACAGCGCATTCGAGGCGTCGCTGAAGACGCTGGTGGGCTTTGCCAAGGAGATACAGCCATGAGTTTTCGCGAGATGCACAAACCGGGCGACCCTTTCATTCTGGCGAATGCGTGGGATGTCGGCTCGGCCAAGATGCTGGCAGCGTTGGGGGCGCAGGCGATTGGCACGTCGTCCGCCGCCCATGCTTTCACCTTGGGCAAGTCTGACGGCGGCAAGGTGGAGCGGGACGTGGCGCTGGCCCATGCGCAGGATTTGATCGCAGCTGTGAGCGTCCCAGTTTCGGGAGACTTCGAAGACGGGTTCGGAGAAGCGCCGGAAACATGTGCCGAGACGGTGCGATTGTCGGGCGAGATCGGGCTGGCGGGGATCTGCATCGAGGACACGATAGAAGCCTCCAACCGCTTCTATGACTTCGATTTGGCCGTCGAACGTGTGCGCGCCGCGTCCAGCGCCGCACGGGCGTTGAAGAACGACTTCTTTTTCGTGGCGCGCGCTGACGGCGTGATGACGGGGGCCTATGACATTGACGAGGCGATCCGGCGCATCCGCGCCTTTGACGAAGCCGGTGCGGACGGCTTGTATGTGCCGATGCCCAAAAGCATGGACGACCTGAAGCGCGTTATCGACGCCACGGAAAAACCGGTGAACGTGTTGGTGGCGGGTGCCTATTCCAAACACGCGCTGGCGGAATACGCAGCTCTGGGAGCAGCGCGTATCTCGCTTGGCTCGGCTTTGGCACGGGCGACGCATCGTGTGATCCATGACGCTGGTCTGTCGATGTTCGGAAGTGGCGATTTCACACATTTGACCAACGCAATTTCCGGTTCAGAGGTGGACAAACTCATAGGTTAGCGGGCATCTGGTCGTCAAAAGACATGTGACGAGGGAATTTTCATGGTTCGGTTTCTGATTGTGCTGGTGTTCGCGCTGGTGCCGGGAGTTTGTTCGGCACAAGAAAAGCTCCCCTATCCGCAGCATTACACCGTCTTGACCAACGACTTTGCGGACATTTTGAGCCCCGAAGCCGAGGCTCAGATTAACGCGGTCCTGCAAGCCGCCCGCGACCAGATGGGCCGCGAAATGACCGTTGTGACCATCCGCTCGCGCGAGGACTACCTGCCATCGGCCAATATCGGCAGCTTTGCCAAGGATCTGTTCAATGGGTGGGGTATCGGCAATGCGGCCCGCAATGACGGCCTGTTGCTTTTGGTAGCGATTGACGACCGTGAAATTCGTATTGCCCTCGGGGCCGGTTACCCTGCGCGACAAGACGGCATAGCGGCACGGATCATCCAAAGCGAGATCATCCCGGCCTTCCGCGAAGGCCGTGTGGCCGACGGCATTCTGGCTGGCACACGCGCCACGCTGAGCCAGATACAGCACCCCGACGACAAACCCGCCACGACGGCAGCGCCGCAAACGCAACCAGTGATCCGCCCTGCCCCGCAAATTCTCGAGCAAGCGCCGGAGCCGCGCAGAACTGGCCTGTTCGACCGCATTCTGACGTTCTTTGATGGCAATCCCATCGGGTCTTTGATCATTGCGGCGGTGACCGCCGTTGCGGGCTTCTTTGGCTTTCGCGGCGTCCAACGCTACCGGCCCCGCAAATGCCCGCAATGCGGAAAGTTGATGTTGCGGCTGGGTGAGGCACAGGAAGACCAGTATCTGGACCACGGCCAGCTGATTGAAGAGCGCATCAAGTCAAAAGACTACGGCGTCTGGTTCTGCCCTGACGACGAGCATGTCACGGTGATCGGCTACCCCAAGATGTTCTCTAAACACGCCGCCTGCCCGGAATGCAGCTACCACACCTACGAGACCACGCGCACGGTTCTGTCGCATCCCAGCACTATCAGCATGGGGATCGCCCAACTTGATCATGCCTGCCGAAATTGCGGGCATACTGCGACGGAGAAAAAATCAATCCCGCGCGTGACGCAAAACAACACCAGCAGCGGTTCTTCTTCCAGTTTTAGTGGTAGTTCTTCCTCGTCGTCATTCGGCGGCGGGAGTTCGTCTGGTGGGGGCTCCTCCGGCAGCTGGTAGCGTTTTGATGACGCAAACAGGCCGGATTGGCGCAAACAGGACAGAATGACACCCTCCCGAGGCCAAAGCTGGCTTAAGGAGGATAGGAATGCAGCACCTTGGATGCATTAACGTTCTGGTGGCGCGCACGATTGGCGCCCGCCGAGGCCGTGCCGCACGTGGGCGACCAGCGCAGGTTTGACCGCAAACCTTGCCCTGATCTTTGCCCGAAAGCCCCTGATATGAACGACGAGACCCCAAGCTCTCCCCGCCGCGCCGGAGGCCGCGCCGCGCGCCGCGCCATGCGGGCCGCCCCCCTTGCCACCGACAAACGCCCCGTACGGGCCGGATTGGAGGGCGGGCAATTGCGCGTCCTGTCCGACATCGACATCGCCAATATCCACGAAGCCGCGTTGACGGCATTGGAGGAAATCGGCTTGGCCGATGCACCCGAAAGCGGCGTTGAAATTCTGACGGCTGCAGGGGCAATTTTAGGCGACGATGGGCGCATCCGTTTCCCACGCGCTTTGGTCGAGGACATGCTGGCGATAGCCTGCAAGGATATTACCTTGTACGGGCGCGATCCGGTCAATGATCTGCACCTGAACGGCAAGAAAGTTCATTTCGGCACGGCGGGCGCCGCGGTGCATGTGGTGGACGTCGCAGGGCGTGACTACCGCGAAAGCACCGTGCAGGACCTGTTCGACGCCGCTCGCATCGCGGACCGGCTGGACAACATCCACTTTCTGCAACGCCCCATGGTGTGCCGAGACATCTCCGACAATTACCAGATGGACCTGAACACCATCTACGCCTGTTGTCGTGGTACGACCAAGCATATCGGCACCTCGTTTACCGAGCCGGACTACGTCGCAGGCGCGTTGGAGATGTTGCACATGATCGCGGGCAGCGAAGAGGCGTGGCGGGCGCGGCCCTTCTTGTCGAACTCCAACTGTTTCGTGGTTCCACCGATGAAATTCGCCACCGAGGCCTGCCGCGTAATGGAGGAATGTATCAACGGCGGGATGCCGGTGCTGTTACTGTCGGCTGGCATGGCAGGCGCAACCGCTCCGCAACCCGTGGCAGGCGCGATTGTGCAGGCGGTGGCGGAATGTCTGGCTGGCGTGGTCTATGTGAACGCCATCAAGCCGGGCCATCCGGCGGTGTTCGGCACGTGGCCGTTCGGGCTGGATCTGCGCACAGGGGCGATGTCCGTCGGCTCTGGCGAGCAGGCATTGCTGACGGCGGGCTGCGCGCAGATGCACCACTTCTACGGCATCCCTGGCGGGGCTGCTGCGGGCGCGTCCGATTCCAAACTGCCGGACATGCAGGCGGGTTGGGAGCAGATGTGCTCCAATGTGATGGCCGGGCTGTCGGGGCTCAACATGGTGTATGAAGCGGCGGGTATGCATGCCTCGCTGCTGGGGTTTTGCCACGAAAGCCTGATCTTGGGCGATGATCTGATCGGGCAGGCCCTGCGCTGCGTGCGCGGGATCGAAGTGACCGAGGAGACGCTGGCGCTGGATGTGATGCGCGCCACCTGCTTGGGCGTCGATGGGGCCAAGGGCGTTGGACATTATCTGGGTGCGGACCAAACGCTGAGCCGGATGGAAACCGACTACGTTTATCCCAGTTTGGGCGACCGGACCTCGCCCAAAGAATGGGCCGAGAAGGACAAACCGGACTTGTTGGAAAACGCCACAGCGAAGAAGGACGCCATTCTGGCGGAGCGGTCGTTAGCAGAGTTTGATCCGACCGTGGATGCGGCGATCCGGTCGCGGTTCAAGGTTCATTTGAAGCTCTAAGCGCGCGGCACAAGGACGAGGCGGAAGGCTTTAAGTCCGGCCTATATGAGAGTACGCTTCGGGCGATGATGCCTCGCGAACAGGAGCTGATATGCCCGTTAAGATACGCCCGGCCGAACTGGCAGATATTGACGCAATGGGCGAGTTGCTCGTTCAGGACGGCAAACAGCGGCAGGCCACGGATCCGATCCTGTGGACCTTGGCACCTGTTGCGCTGGAAAAGGTCACATCAACGATCAAAGCCGCGATGGAAAACACGTCGCCGCCCTTCCGGCAGCAATGGTTGTTAGCAGAGGACGGTGACACTGTTGTCGGCCTCACACATACCATCCTTCTGCCGGTCCCGCCGATCTATGCCGGCGAGTTTGGGCCGCCCGGATTGATCATGGAAGACTGCTTTGTCACCGATGGGGCGCCTGCCGACACCGCCAAAGCCTTACTAGAAGCGGCAGAGGCTGATCTGGTCGAGGCTGGTGCGATAATTCTGCTCGGCTCCTCTGCATCAGGTGGCGCTTGGGAACGCCTGTACCGAGCGGCTGACTATACCCCTTTGACATTGTATTTTGCCAAGACGGGCCTGACCGATGCGCCTGCGTCTGAGGATGTCCGCGAGGCAGTCGCCGATGATGTAGAGGCGATCGTCGCGTCCAGTGCGGTTAATCGTCAGGTTTTATATGACCTCAATGACTTCTGGAAACCCCATCCCGACGCCGACGCGCGGTTCGGCGCTTGGATGGCCCGCAGCCTGACCCTTGCGGACCGCGATATGTTCGTCTCGGAGGCAGAGGGTGATTTTGAAGGCTACGTAATCTCGCAACCAGCTTCCGCACTACATTTCCCATCCGCCCATGACGTCACGGGCATCGGGTTCATTGATGACTATTTCCACACAGATTACGAAAACCCCGATAGCTTGGAGGAGGACGGCCCCGCCGCCGCAGCCCTTCTGCATGCCGCAGAGGCGGCCCTAAAAGCACGCGGCAATCGGGCTGCATTGATCGTCTGCCCCGCAGCTTGGTCCTCGAAAATCTCTTTGCTGCAAAATCTCGGATATGAGACCGCGATCACGTGGTTCATTAAGTCTTAAACCTGCGTGCTCTGCCCGTTGCTTGCGGTCACAGCTATCGGGATGTGTTCAGACAGTAGGATTTACGGAGGCAGAGCCCGCTAAATAAGCGTGTTCTCAATGCTCTCGATCAGTTGTGGCCCATCTTCACGCGCCCCGAACTTGGCCACTTTATGATGCCGGAATCTGCCGTCCCAATGCGTTCCAAAACTGGACCGGATTTGCGCGTCATTCTCAGCGTGTCCCAGCCATTGCTCCGCTTCTTCACCATTGAGGATGACGGGCATTCTAGGGTGAAGGTCTGATATTTCTGGCAAGGCTTCTCTTGTCAGTATCGTACATGTCCTGACACCATCCTTGCGCTGTGCCTGTAGTCCCGCAAACAGCATCACCGGTTGGTTCTGCTCCACATATATGCGGTGGGGTTGCTTGTTCGCTTTGGTCCCGCTCCATTCGTAATAGCCAGTCGCGAGGATCAGACAGCGACCATCCTTCCATGCATTCCGGAAAGTCGGTTTTTCATGGGCCGTTTCGATCTTCGCGTTGAAGGTCGTGGCTTTCCAGTCCTGAACGCTGCCCTTGTGCCACAGCGGCACAAACCACCAGCGGGCGGTGGTGGAGACCAGTTGCTGGCCCTCCTGCGGGTACAGCAAACAGACCTGCTGGGTCGGGGCAATGTTGTAACCAGTCTCCGGGTCGGGTGCGCCCGCGTCAATCTTGATCGGCTTGGACGGGTAAACGAAGCCCTCCACGATCGCCGTCATTTCGGCCTGAGTACGGCCGCCACCTATCAATCTTCCACACATGTCACCAGCATGAGAAGTCTGCGAGGGTTTGTCCAGTTAGCACGCGCTAGCGCGAAAGGGCCGCTGCAGCTTTGGCCAACGCGGTGATTCCGCCCCAGTCTCCGGCTTGCACCTTGTCTTTCGGGGCGACCCAAGAGCCACCGGCGCAGACGACGTTGGAAAGGCTCAGGTAGTCGCTTGCATTGGACGGGCTGACGCCGCCTGTGGGGCAGAAGCTGACCTGCGGGATTGGCGCGCCGATGGCTTTCAGCGCCGGTGCGCCGCCGGATGCCTCGGCGGGGAAGAACTTGAGCATAGTGTAGCCGCGCTCCAGCAACCGCATCGCCTCTGTTGCGGTGGCCACACCGGGGAGCAGCGGCAAACCTGCCTCTTCGCAGGCGTCGAGCAAACGGTCTGTGGCCCCCGGAGAGACGCCAAACTTCGCACCTGCATCGATGGCCGCGTGAACGTCGACTGGTGTCAGCAGAGTTCCAGCCCCAACAACACCGCCCTCGACCTTCGCCATTTCCGAAATGACCTCAAGCGCCGCAGGTGTGCGCAAGGTAACCTCCAACGCAGGCAAACCACCTGCGACCAGTGCTTTCGCCAAAGGCTGCGCATGAGCTGCGTCATCGACCACCAACACAGGAACAATCGGGGCAAGTTCGCAGATTTCACGGGCGAGTTGGCTGGCTTGGAGCGGTGTCATGTTTAGTGTCCTTTGTGGCGAGTGTGGCGAGCCGGAGGGGTCTCCGGCGGAGATATTCATAAGCGGTGCGTCAGATTAAACCACGACTCCTGCCCCGTCAGCAGCGATGCCAGCGGTTTGGCGGAAGATCGAGAACAGCTCGCGACCGATACCATGGGAGTTGTCGCTGAGATCGGGCGTCGCGGAGGCACGGGATTGCACGTCGGGGGTCAGAACCTCCAGCGTGCCTTGTGTCGCGTCAAGTCGGATCACGTCACCGTCCTTCAACTTGCCAATGAGACCGCCATCGACAGCCTCGGGGCAAACATGGATCGCAGCAGGCACCTTGCCGGACGCACCGGACATGCGTCCATCGGTGACCAGCGCCACCTTGAGACCGCGATCTTGCAGCACTGCAAGGATCGGCGTCAGGCCGTGAAGCTCTGGCATCCCGTTGGACTTGGGGCCTTGGAAGCGCACCACAACGATGGTGTCGGAAGTGAATTCGCCTGCTTTGAAGGCCGCTTTCACCTCATCTTGGGTTTGGAAAATACGCGCGGGGGCCTCAATGATGTGACGCTCGGGCGCGACCGCCGAGACCTTGATGACCCCGCGACCCAGATTGCCAGTGAGTTGTTTCAACCCGCCTTCGGGGGCGAATGGGTCAGACGCGGGGCGCAAGATACGATCGTTCTGGGTTTCACGCGGCGCGTCTTCCCATGTCAGCTGACCGTCACGCAGTTTCGGGTCCCGTGCGTAGAGACCAAGACCATCGCCCATCACGGTGCGGGTGTCGGGGTGTAACAAGCCTGCGTCAAGCAGCTCGCCGATCATATAGGTCAGCCCGCCTGCCGCGTGAAAATGGTTCACGTCGGCCAAGCCGTTCGGATAGACCCGCGCCATCAACGGTGTCGCATCCGAGATATCGGACAGGTCTTGCAGATCAAGGAGTACACCTGCTGCACGGGCCATAGCGATGATGTGGATCACCAGATTGGTGGAGCCGCCAGTCGCCATCAGGCCGACAAGACCGTTCACGAATGTCTTCTCGTCAAGGATGTCACACACTGGCGTATAGTCATTACCCAGATTGGTGATCTCCAACGCGCGTTTCGCCCCGTAATTGGTCAGCGCGTCGCGCATGTCGGTGCCGGGATTGACGAAACTGGAGCCCGGAAGGTGTAGGCCCATGAACTCCATCAGCATCTGGTTGGAGTTGGCGGTGCCGTAAAACGTGCAGGTGCCAGAGGAATGGTAAGACGCCATCTCGGCTGCCATGAGCGCGTCGCGGCCAACTTCACCGGCGGCGAATTTTTGACGGACCTTGGCTTTTTCATCGTTAGGCAAGCCGGAGGGCATGGGACCTGCGGGCAGGAAAATGCCGGGGATATAGCCGAAAGTGGCGGCGGCGATGACGAGACCGGGGACGATCTTGTCGCAGACGCCCAGATAAACAGCGGCATCGAAGGTGTTGTGGCTGAGGCCGACGCCAGCAGCCAGCGCAATCACGTCGCGGGAGAACAGAGACAGCTCCATCCCGACTTGGCCTTGAGTGACACCGTCACACATGGCAGGCACCCCACCCGCAACCTGCGCCGTGCCACCATTGGCCCGTGCAGTGGCTTTGATGAGATCTGGGTAATCCTTGAAGGGCTGATGCGCCGAGAGCATGTCGTTATAGGCAGTGATGATCCCGATATTGCCACCCTTCCCGTCAAGCATCGGCGCTTGGTCACCTTCCATTGCCGCATAGGCATGGGCTTGGTTGCCGCAGGTCAGGTGCGCGCGGCGCGGGCCTTCTTCGGCAGCTTGAAGCATACGGGCCATATAGGTGCTGCGGCTGTCTTTGGAGCGCGCGATGATCCGCTGGGTGACGTCTTCGATTTTGGAATTAAGCTGCATAGAGACCTCCGTAGTTTTGTCTTATATACGGCCGTTAGCGCTAACAGTAAAGGCACATATGCGGCCCCCATTGTGCCGGAATGACGCAGACGCTAACCCTATCGAATGGCAGATATTCACATCACCACAGCACAGCCTGCCGATGCTACAGCGATTTTGCCGATGGTGCACGCCTTGGCGACCCATCATGGCGACCTCCCGCGCGTGACCGAAGCCGATCTTGAGCGAGACCTGTCCGGTGGATGGCTTTACGGACTGATCGCCCGCAATGCAGACGGGCCAGTTGGATATTCCCTGTTAACCCCGCAAGCACAGGCGCAGTACGGTCTTCGCGGACTGGACCTGCATCATCTCTTCGTACAACGCACCGCGCGGGGCAGCGGCGTCGGCACCGCATTGCTTAACGCGGCTGAATCTTTGGCGACGGACCACGGTGTGGCCTCCATCGTCATTGGCGCTAATTCGGACAACGAAAAGGCGCATGGCTTCTACAAAAGCCAAGGTTACGACATGCAACAGGCATCAGGGAAGCGGTTCAGAAAATCCCTCGCCTAACGGTAAAGCAGCGACTTGCCGTCCGCAAACAGATGCACCTTCGAAGGGTCTGCGGTCATGCTAATGACCTTCCCGCGCACGTCCGTGTGGATGCCCTGCAGCTTGGCGATGACCGGCTCGCGTTCCGGCGCGGATTTGGCGAAGTAGAGCTGCGTCACTTCCCCCAATGCCTCGACGATGGCGACAGTGCCAGCATAAGCGTAGTTGTCGCCATCCGTGGCGATCATATCCTCGGGGCGAATACCGACATTCACCTTCAGGCCCATGTCGTCCGCATTGGTTGGGATATTGGCGGTGATGGTGCCTTTGCCTTCCGGTAGCGAAACAGTGGTCACCTTGCCCGTTTTCACAACCTCACCCGCCATCAGGTTCATCGCTGGAGAACCGATGAATTGCGCCACGAATTCGTTTTCCGGCGTCTCGTACAGCTCCAGCGGGGAGCCGACCTGCGCGATACCCTTGTTCGCCAGCACCACGATGCGCGAGGCAAGCGTCATCGCCTCCACCTGATCGTGGGTCACGTAGATCATGGTGGAATTCGGCATCGACTCTTTCAGCTGCGCAATCTCAATGCGGGTGGCGACGCGCAAGGACGCATCCAGATTGGAAAGCGGCTCGTCGAACAGATAGACCTTGGGGTCGCGCACGATGCTCCGCCCGATGGCCACGCGCTGACGTTGACCGCCGGACAGGGCCTTGGGCAGGCGGTCAAGGTAGTCGTCCAGTTGCAGCACCTTGGCGGCGCGGTTCACCGCCTCGTCGATCTCGGCGGGCGTTTTCTTGGCCAGTTTCAAGGCGAACGCCATATTGTCGCGCACCGTCATATGCGGGTAGAGCGCGTAGCTTTGGAACACCATGGCGATGCCACGTTGCGCGGGGGGGGACGTCGTTCATCACCTCCCCGTCGATTTGCAACTCGCCGGCGGTGATCTTCTCCAGCCCCGCGATCATCCGCAAAAGCGTGGACTTGCCGCAGCCTGAGGGGCCGACGAACACGATCAACTCGCCCGTGGTGATATCGAGGTTGATGTCTTTCAGGACCTCGACCGAGCCGCCATAGGTCTTGCCGACGCCCGTGAGTTTCAGGTCTGCCATGGTCGTTTCCTCCCCTTTACCGTTGCAGCGCGAAGCATGGCTGCCACGGCCCTAAATGTAGTCGTCCGTCCGATGCCGCGCCGGTGGAGCCAAGCTCCGTGCCGATGGCAATCCAGTTGCCTGCGGGCATGTCCAGCGTGGACGGCGTGTCCGACAGGTTGAAGGCGCAGAAGATGGTCTGGCCCTTGTAGCTGCGTGTGAAGCTGAGCACGTCGCCTTGCGCCATCAGGTTGGCATGGGTGCCCTTCACCAGCGCCGGATGGGTGCGGCGGAAGGCCAGCGCGCGGCGGTAGTGGTGCAGCGGCGCGGCGGGATCATGTTCCTGCGTCTCGACGGAGCGCATGACGTGGTCGTGGCTCACCGGCAGCCAAGGTTGTGCTGCGGAAAAGCCGCCGTTCTGGTTGGACGGCTCCCAGACCATCGGCGTGCGGCAACCGTCGCGGCCTTTGAACTCCGGCCAAAACTCGATGCCGTAAGGGTCTTGCAGGTCCTCGAAAGCGACATCAGCTTCGGGCAGGCCCAACTCCTCGCCTTGATACAGGCACAGCGAGCCGCGCAGGGCCATCATCATCGTGGTGTAGCAGCGATGTGCGGCGGGCGTCAGGTTCCAGCGGGTCGTGTGGCGGATCACGTCATGGTTGGAGAACGCCCAGCAGGCCCAGCCGTCCGGCGCGGCCTCGTCCAGACGCGTCATGGTCTCCACAACGCGGGACGCGGTCAGCTTCTCGGCGGAGAGGAACTCGAACGCGTAGCACATATGCACATGGTCATCGCCCGCAGTGTACTCACCCAGAAGTTCCAAGCCGCGCTGCGCGTCACCGACCTCGCCCACGCAGGCGGCGGCGGGGTATTCGTCCAGCAAATCGCGGTAGCGTTCAAGGAAAGCGAGGTTCTCCGGCTGGTTCTTGGAATAGAGGTGTTCCTGATGGTTATACGGGTTCACCGACGGCGCGATATTGGAGTTGCGCTTCTCTGGCGGAAGCGCGGGGTTGTCGCGCAATTCCTTGTCGGCAAAGTAGAAGTTGATCGTATCGAGCCGGAAGCCGTCCACGCCACGATCCAGCCAGAAGCGGGTCACGTCCAGAAGTGCGTCCTGCACCTCCATATTGTGGAAGTTCAGGTCGGGTTGCGAGACGAGGAAGTTGTGCAGGTAATACTGCTCGCGCCGCGCGTCCCAGTGCCATGCAGGCCCGCCAAAGATTGACAGCCAGTTGTTGGGCGGCGTGCCATCCGGCTTGGGGTCGGCCCAGACATACCAGTCGGCCTTGTCATTGTCGCGGCTCGCGCGGCTTTCCTGAAACCACGGATGCTGGTCAGAGGTATGCGACAGCACAAGGTCGATCATCACCTTCAGCCCCCGCTCGTGTGCGGCCTCGATCAGCGCGTCGAAATCGCTGAGCTGGCCGAACATCGGGTCAACGTCGCAATAGTCGCTAACGTCGTAGCCAAAATCCTTCATCGGCGAGGTAAAGAACGGCGAAATCCAGATCGCATCCACCCCAAGCGAGGCGATGTAGGGAATGCGCGAGACGATGCCGAGCAGGTCCCCCACCCCGTCGCCATTGCTGTCCTGAAAGCTGCGCGGGTAGATCTGGTAGATCACCGCCCCGCGCCACCAGTCCTTGTCGGCGGCGGTCGTGGCGTTCAGTTTCGGGTCGATTTTGCTCATATCGGTCTCTTGTTATTTGACGGAGCCGGCCAACAGACCGCGCACCAGATAGCGTTGCATTGTGAAGAAGACGATCAGCGGCACCGCGATCGAGATGAAAGCCGCAGCTGCAAGAATACCCCAGTCGCCACCCTTGGACCCAAGCAGGTCGTCGGCGATCTTGACGGTCATCACCCAGCTTTCCGAGTTGGACGGAAGGAACACCTTGGCCACCAGCAGATCGTTCCATGTCCACAGGAACTGGAAGATGGCGAAGCTGGCCAGCGCGGGGAAGCTCAGGGGCAGTACGATCTTGGTGAACACCTGAAAGTCCGTGGCCCCGTCGACCTTGGCACTCTCGATAATGTCGCGCGGCAGGCCGACCATGTAGTTTCGTAGCAGGTATATGGCGAGCGGCAGACCGAAGCCGGTATGCGCCATCCAGATGCCAAGGAAGCTTTGCCCGATGCCCACCTTGTTGTGCAGCGTCAGCAGTGGCACCAGCGCCAGTTGCAGCGGCACGACCAGCAGGCCCACCACCAGCGCGATCAGAAAGCCGCGACCTTTGAAATCCATCCATGCCAGCGCATAGGCGGCGAAGGCCGCAATCAGGATCGGGATGATCGTGGCCGGAATGGTCACTGTCAGCGTGTTGATAAACGCGCGGTCCATGTTGTCGGAGGCCATGATGGTCCGGTAATTGTCCAGCGAGAAATCCGGCGGCGACGCGGCGGCGAAATAGATCGACGGGTCGCGGGTGATCTCGGCGGGAGACGTGTAGATATACGAGCCGTCCGATTGCACGGTCAGGGTGCGGTCGCGGGTCAGCTCTGCCGTCTCTCCCGCCTTGAACTCGGTCGGGGCGGCGCGCTTGCCGCCGAAGCGGGACACTTTGCCTGAGCCCTCGCCGAACACATTGCCCGTGATGGTGTTCACCCCACCTTCCGGCGTGGCGTGGTCTGCGGGGGCCTTGACCTGATAGTTCTCTGACACCGGGAACGGCGACAGCCACCAGCCCGTCGCGCTGATCTGGTCGCGGTCGCGGAAGCTTGAGACCAGCAGGCCCACGGTCGGGATAAGCCACAACACGACCAGCAGAACGACCGAGATATTCACGGCCCACGAGAGGGAGGATTTGGTTCCGGCGATGCTATCCATTATTTGCTTTCTTTTGGTCGCGGGCCATTACTTCATCTCCTGACGGGCTTGGCGAATGTTCCAGATCATCACCGGCAGCACGATAATCATGATCACGAAGGCCACCGCCGTGGCGCGCCCGTCATCGCGGAACATGTAACTCATCATGTAACTCGGCAGGATTTCAGTGCCGAAATTGCCCCCGGTCATGGTGTAGACGATGTCAAACACCTTCAGCACAAGGATGGTGATGGTGGTCCAGACCACGACAATAGTGCCCATGATCTGCGGCACCTTGATCTTGAAGAATATCTGGAACGGGTTGGCGCCGTCGATGATGGCGGCCTCGATGGTCTCTTCGGGGATGCCGCGCAGGGCGGCGCTGAGGATCACCATGGCAAAGCCGGTTTGGATCCACACGAGGATGAACATCAGGAAAAAGTTATTCCAGAACGGCAGTTGCAACGGATCCAGCGGGGCCGCGCCAAAACTGTCGCGGATGGCGTTGATCAGGCCGATATCGGGGTTGTTGGCATAGACGAATTTCCAGATCAACGACGCGCCCACAAAGGAAATCGCCATCGGCATGAAGATCAACGACTTGGCGATGTTGCCCCATGACAGCCGGTCGGTCAGCTGCGCGACCAGCAGGCCAAGGAACGTGGCGGAGGCGGGCACCACCAGCACCCACAGGAAATTGTTGAGAAGCGCGGTCTGAAAGCCGTCATCCGCGAACATTGTTGTGTAATTGCCAAAGCCGATGAAGTCGTCGCCGCTACGGTTGAACAGCGATCGGTAGAAGGACCCAACCACTGGATAGACCAGATATAGCCCAAGCGCCGCCAGCGCTGGGAAAAGGAACAGCCACGGGCGCACCATGTTGGCGCGGTTGATGTTCTTTCCGGGATTTTTCTTCTGTGGCGGAAAGATGATCTTGTCTAGGATCAGGTTCGACGCGAAGAAGTAGCCGACACAACCGCCCACACCGATAAGGATGGTGAGCATTCCTTGGATCATTGGTGACATGGGGCAGTCCTCCGGTAGGGGCAATGGTCGAACTGCGAGGGACGTTTCAGCCCCTCGCAGCAATCACATTTTAGAGCTTACTGGATTGCGTCCCAGCGGTCCTGAATACCCTTCGCAACATCGGCAGCGTCTGCTCCGGTGACGTAGTCCACCATGCCGGTCCAGAACGCGCCTGCCCCGATTTCACCCGGCATCAAGTCAGAGGCATCGAAACGGAAGGTAGTGGCGTTTTGCAGGATTTCGCCCTGAGCCCGTGAGCTGTCATCGGCATATGTCGCCAGATTGACACCCGCATGCGCTGTCAGGAAGCCACCTTGGGTCATCCACAGCTCATGCGCGATTGGAAGCTTCATGAACTCGATGAACGCATTGGCTGCATCAGATGGGTTGGTGATCGCAAACAGCGCCCCTGCCCCGAGTACGGGTTTGCCAAGGTCTTTGTCTGCGTAGGCTGGGAAGTAGAAGAAATCGACGTCCTCGCCCATCTCTGTGCCTTCAGGGAAGAACGCCGGAATGAACGATGCCTGACGGTGCATAAAGCACTTTGGCGGGATGGAGAACAAGCCCGCAGGGCTGTCGCGGAAGTCGGTGGAGGCCACAGCTTGCGAGCCGCCGTCCACATAGGCGTCATTGCGTGCGAACGCGCCGAATTCCTCGATTGCCGCGATTACCTTGGGGTCGTCAAACTTCATCTCGTTGGCGACCCACGCATCGTAATCTTCGGGCGAGTTCGTACGCAGCATCATATCCTCGACCCAATCAGTCGCAGGCCAACCGGTTGCAGCCCCCGATCCCAGACCGATGCACCAAGGCGTGCCGCCATCGGCGACGATCTGATCCGTCAGGACCTTCAGCTCTTCCATGGTCTCTGGGATGTCATAGCCACCCTCGTCAAACGCTTCGGGCGAATACCAAACCAGCGACTTTACATCGACACGGTAGAAGAAGCCGTACATCTGGTCTGCGCCGTCTTTGTCAGCGTAAGTACCCAGATCAACCCATGACTGGCCTGCCGCGAAGTTGTTGGCGACCCAATCGGCGGTGCCGTCAGCAAGCGGTGTCAACAAGCCTTGGCTTGCCATATCGGCGGCCAAACCGGGCTGCGGGAACGCGGCCAGGTTCGGGGCGGAGCCGGAGCGCGCGGACACAACGATGTCCTGCTCGAAACTGTCAGAGCCGGAATAGGTCACGTCAGCGCCAGTCGCCGCGTTGAAATAGGCGATGACCTTCTCGACTTTTTCTTTCTCGTTTCCGGTCCAAGCACCCGTGATCGTCAGCGACTGACCGCTCAGATCGGTAGACTCTGCAAACGTGTTGTAGCTGTCCCACGAAAAGTCACCGCCTTCGGCGCCAAAGGCAAGATGACCGTCGGCAAATGCGGATGAGCTGCTCAGTGCGATGATGGCCGCCGAGGTGTATAGGCTAAGTTTCATAAAATCCTCCCAGTTTCAGCGCGTGCTGCGCCTAAGTATCTTTCGCGCGTTTGAGAATCATTTTTCAAAGCGCTTTGGATAGCCTTAAAAATGACCTAGCGTCCTGCCTGTGTCAACAAATCGTAAAGGAGAGGTAATGTTTTCCTTATCTTTTCTGCACATGCGAACACACATTCCGCGACGCAGCGTCCAAATCCCCTTTGACCGCACCCCGATCGCACCCTAATAATTACCAAAATACTCAAAGCGCTTTGAAAGTTAAAACAGGAGCCGTCAGATGAATTTGCGTGAACTGTCGGATCTTCTCGGCCTGTCTCAAACCACGGTCAGCCGCGCCTTGAACGGCTACCCCGAGGTCAAGGAAGCCACACGCCTTCGCGTGACCGAGGCCGCACGAACCCATAACTACCACCCGAACACCCGCGCCAAAAGTCTGGCGACAGGTCGAACGATGTCGATCGGCCATGTCATTCCCCTGTCGAACCAGCATGAGATGGTGAATTGCGTGTTCTCAGACTTCATCGCCGGTGCAGGTGAATCCTATGCCCGCCGCGGTTATGACATGCGCGTCTCTGTGGTGGATGACGCGGATGAAATCGAAGCCTACGAGCGGTTGGCGAGCACCGGAAAGGTTGATGGCGTCATCGTGCATGGGCCGCGCCTTGATGACGAACGTATCCCGCTTTTGCACCGGCTGGGACTGCCTTTCGTTGTCCACGGGCGGTCCAGCGATTGCACCACGCCTTATAGCTGGCTGGATGTAAACAACCGCTCTGCCTTTCACCGTGCGACCAACTTCTTGCTGGACTTGGGCCACACCCGCATCGGCCTGGTCAACGGGATCGAAGACATGGATTTCGCGATGCGCAGGCGCGACGGCTACAGCACAGCCCTTGAAGCGCGCGGGATCAAGGTCGATCCCGACCTCGCCCACGCGTTCGAGATGACCGAACCTTTCGGCTACGCCAAAACCCGCGAAATGCTGGACTTGCGCGACCCACCCACTGCCGTGATTGCCTCCTCGTTGATCCCAGCCCTCGGCGTCCGCCGTGCGGTTGAAGAACGCGGCCTAACCATAGGGAAAGACGTATCTATTATCTGCTTTGATGACGCGCTTTCCTATCTACCAAACGGCGCAGGCTCCCCGATTTTCACAGCCACACGCTCGTCGGTGCGCGACGCCGGACGGCGCTGCGGCGAGATATTGATGGACCAGATCGAAGGCCGCACCACTGACCCCGTTCATGAATTGTGGGAGGCAGAACTTGTCGTGGGGCAATCCACCGGCCCAGCCCCAACCCGTTAGAGGCTCGCTCATGAAATATACCCGCGCGGACTTTCCCGAAGGCTTCCTGTTCGCCGCCGCGACCTCGGCCTACCAAATCGAGGGTCATAGCTTTGGCGGGGCGGGACGCACCCATTGGGACGACTTCGCCGCCACGCCGGGCAACGTGGTGCGCGCCGAGGACGGGGCCATCGCCTGTGACCACTACCACCGCTTCGAGGAGGATCTGGACCTGATGGCCGCCATGGGTCTGGACGCCTACCGCTTCTCGACTTCGTGGGCGCGGGTCATGCCCGACGGGCGCGGCGCGCCAAATCAACAAGGCCTCGACTTCTATGACCGCCTTGTGGACGCCATGCTGGAGCGAAACCTTAAACCCATGGCGACGCTCTATCATTGGGAACTGCCCTCCGCGCTCGCCGATCTGGGCGGCTGGCGCAATCCGGACCTGCCGAAGTGGTTCGGCGATTACACCCGCGTGATTATTGAGCGCATCGGGGACCGCATGTTCTCCGTCGCCCCGATCAACGAGCCTTGGTGCGTCGGCTGGCTCAGCCACTTCCTTGGTCACCACGCCCCCGGCCTGCGCGATATCCGCGCCACGGCCCACGCGATGCACCACGTCCTGTGCGCCCATGGCCGCGCGGTGGAGGTTCTGCGAGATTTGAACGTCCCAAATATCGGGGCGGTGTGTAATTTTGAATACGCCCACCCCGCCACAGACAGCCAAGCCGACCGCGACGCGGCACAGCTTTATGACGGCTACTACAACCGCTTCTTTCTGGGTGGGTTGTTCAATGGCGCCTACCCCGACACCGTCATGGAAGGGTTGGAGCCTCATATGCCAAAAGGCTGGCAGAACGATTTCCCGCTGATCGGCCAGAAGCTGGATTGGCTCGGGCTGAACTACTACTCTTGCAAGCGGATCGCTGCCACAGATGGTGCATGGCCCGCCCATAAAGAGGTAGAGGGGCCGCTACCCAAAACCCAGATGGGTTGGGAGATATACCCCGAAGGCCTGCGTCATTTTCTGACATGGGTGGATGAACACTACACCAACGGCTTGCCGCTCTACGTCACTGAAAACGGTATGGCCAATCCCGACACGCCAGATACCCCCGACACGGCGCGCATTGACTACCTCAACCAGCATTTGGGTGCCGCCAGACAAGCGATTGCTGACGGGGCACCGCTCAAAGGCTATACATTCTGGTCCCTGATGGACAATTACGAATGGGCTTTGGGCTACGAGAAGCGCTTCGGTTTGATCCATGTCGACTTCGATACGCTTGAACGCACCCCGAAAGCCTCTTACCACGCCCTTGCACGCGCATTGAAAGCCTGACCGATATGAACCGTCCAGCAAATACCTATTGCCTCGTCGCCGATATCGGCGGCACCAACACCCGCGTGGCCTTGGCGGAGGGCACTCGGCTGTTGACCGACACCGTGACCCGCTACGCCAATGTGGACTACCCGGGGCTGGAATCCGTATTGAACGCCTATATCGACGCGCAGCAGGTCGACTGCAAAGCCGCCTGTGTGGCCTTGGCGGGGCCTGTCAAAGACGGGCGCGGCTCGATGACCAATCTTGATTGGGAACTGGACGAGACAACGCTGGCCCGCGCCACCCGTTCCGAAACTACATGCCTGTTAAACGACCTGCAGGCCCAAGGTCACGCCTTGGGGGCGTTGCCGGACGGGGCCGTGAAGCAATTGATCGCCTCTGCCGAGGCCAAGCACGACCCGAACGCGACGAAACTGGTCATCGGGGTTGGAACCGGGTTCAACATCGCCCCCGTCTACGAAACCCGCGGCGGTCGGCATGTCCCCCCTTCGGAAAGTGGTCACGCCAACCTGCCCTTGCGATCCGACCGCGAACTGCGATTGGCCCAGTATTTCGAAACCGCCCATGGCTTCCCCGCCGTTGAGGATATGATCTCCGGTCGCGGGCTGGAGCGGGTCTATGCGTGGTTGGGGATCGAGGCGAACGACCCGCGCGAGGCCCGCGCGGCCGAAATCATGGCGGCGTTTGAAAACGGCACCGATCCGCGGGCGCGCGAAGCGGCCGAGATGTTCGTTCGGATGCTCGGCACGGTCGCAGGGAACCTGTCTTTGATCCACCTGCCCTTTGGTGGCGTTTTCTTCTCCGGCGGCGTGGCGCGCGCCTTTGCGCGGCATTTCGTGCCGCTGGGCTTTGCCGAGGCCTTCCGCGACAAAGGGCGCTTCGCGGGGTTTATGCACAACTTCGAGGTTGGTGTCATTGAAGACGACTTTGCGGCACTGACAGGCTGTGCGAACTATCTGGCAGGCTTGGAATGACGCCTTTTAGGTGATTCTCTGACCGCCGATATCTAAGCCACCCAGTCTTCTCCAAACCCCGAAAATTAGTATCTTCACGGGTGTGAATTTGGTTTCACACCTTATTCACGCCTCCTAATGCATTGTTTTTATTAAATTTACCCCCCAGCTCTTAACGTAGGGTTAACTTGGGTCTTGCCCGATCTACGGGGAATAACGCAGAGTTTTCGTCATAAGCGAAGAGTGAACCGCTTATTTTTATGACGTAACTCTACTTGCCGCCCGGCCGCACTGCTCTCGACGAGGATTACCCCTTTGCAGGCTGTCGGGCACCGCAAGCTCCGCGTTACGGCACGCTGAGGTGCCCCCCAGCACCGTCCCAATTCGTGCCGCAGCGTTTGGTCCTCTCGTGTGGTTCTCCCCCGCACCAGAGGACCAGCGGGCTTCGCCGTACTGGCAAACCAAACTAATGCCTCCTGTTCCGTGCCTGTCGGCTCGGAGCCGGACCAAATCTGCTGACATTCATGCTGCCAAGGAGCCAGAGCCCATGTATCAACACCCCGGCGTCTACATCGAACACGTCCCCTCAAATGCGTTGGCCATAGAAGCGGCCTCGACCTCTGTCACAGCCTTCATCGGTCATGTGCGGCGCGGTGCGCCCGTGACCAAATCCGGCGGCACGCCCACCTTCATCACCTCGCCGTCTCAATACACCACGCTGTTCGGGCCCGGTGACGGATCGGCAAGCGGGGTGAAAAACCTTGCGGCAGACAAAGTGGATTACTTCGGGTTGGCCGTGAACGCCTATTTCGCCAATGGCGGCACCAAGGCCTATATCGTTCCGGTCCAAGGGTCAGGCGGCACCAAAGCCTCCGCTCAACTGAAGATATCCGGCGCGACGGACCCGAAATCGGTGGCTGTCACCGCCAAGGACAACGGCACATGGGCCAATGATCTCATGGTGACGATGTCAAGCGACAAGGACGCCAAGACCTTCTCCATTACCGTTGGCACATGGGCCGCCCAGCCCGACGGAACCAAGAAGCTTGATCAGGTCATCGAAAGCTTTACCGGCTTCGATTGGGAAGTTGGCGACGGAACCGCCGCCGCAAAACTCAAAGCCGCGACAGATCTGGCAACCGAGACCATCAAGAAGGGCTCTACCCTGATTGAGGTCGCCTTCGGTGCGGATGTCGACATGCCCTCTTCCGACAAAGAGGTAAGCGACATCACCGCAAGCGGTGCAGACACTGCAGCCCCCGCAAAGGCGCAATATACCGAAGCACTGGGACAGCTTGAGGACTACCGCGATGTCTCCATCATCGTGCTGCCCGATGTAAAACCAGATACCGCCGGCAAGGTCATCTACCAAGAAGCCATCGGCCATTCCGAAAAGATGCAAAACCGGATGGTCATCGTCGATCCGGGCGACGCGGCGATTACCACGCCCAAGGAAGCAAAGGACGCGGTTTTCACCAACTCGCCCTATGCCGCGCTGTATTACCCGCGCGTCAATATCGGCAACCCGCATTTCGACGCGGAGCTTGCCCCCGACCAACCCCGCAGCTTCCCCGTTGGCCCTGCTGCCGTGGCCGCTGGCATGTGGGCGCGGATTGATGGCACCCGCGGCGTCTGGAAAGCCCCCGCAGGTCTCGAGGCTGGTGTGCGTGGCACATTCGGCCCTGAACGGCTGATCGGCAATGGCGTGCAAGACAACCTCAACGAATGGGGCGTGAACTGCCTGCGCTCCATCACCGGCCCGACGGTCATCTGGGGCGCGCGCACCACTGCGACGAAGGCCAAACCGCAATACCGTTATATCTCGGTCCGGCGGACGCAAAACATGATCGGCGAAAGTCTCTACAATGCCTTGCAGGCCGTGGTGTTCGAGCCGAACGACCACAAGCTTTGGGGCGGATTACGCGCCTCGGTCGGCAATTTCATGGATGGGCTGCACCGCTCTGGTGCCTTCCAAGGTGAAAAAGCCAGCGACGCGTATTTCGTCAATTGCGGCTTGGGTTCCACCATGACGCAAGGCGACATTGACGCGGGGATCGTGCGGGTTGCCGTCGGGTTCGCCCCGTTGAAACCCGCCGAGTTTGTCGTTGTCCAGATCAGCCAGAAAGTCGGGCAGACGGCTTAAGGCCGCCTGCGTAAACTTTCAGACCTAAAGCATTTCCGAAAAAGGATTTTATCCAATGCCAGCCCCTATGTTTCCTGCCAATGCCCACCGCTACGACCCTTACCGGACCTTTAAGTTCCAAGTTGTAATCGGAGGCAAAACCATCGCCGGATTGTCCAAAATGGGCGCCCTGAAAAAGACCACTGAAGTGGTCAACTGGCGCGCCGCCGGTGATCCCAGCTACCAACGCGCCATGCCCGGCGGCACTAAGTTCGAGAACGTCACGCTGGAGCAAGGCCTCAGCCACGACCCCGCGTTCGAAGAATGGGCCAATTCTGTGAACAACGTGGCCGATGGTGACGCAGGCATGAGCCTTTTGAACTTCCGCCGTGATGTGGTAATCAATGTGCTGAATCTGCAAGGCACACCGGCCATTTCCTATGTGCTTCGTCGGGCCTTCGTGACCGAATACCAAGCCCTCCCTGAACTGGACTCAAACAGTATGAATGCTGTTGGAATTCAGTCGGTTACCCTCGCCTATGAAGGTTTCACCCGTGACGCCGCTGTGGCCGAGCCCGCAGAGTCGTAATGCCCGACCGCGCCCCAATTACCCTTGCCGTTGGTTTTCCAACTGCAACCCCCCGTGCCTTGACGGGGCGGGTCGAGCTTGCTTTGACCAACGCCTTGCGCCTGCCGACCCGTCCCGAGCAGGTGAGCGGCGTTTTGGGCGCGGTCTTTACAACCATCGGCGGCCTGCCAGTAACCAGTGACCTAGTCGACCGTCTGGCCACCGGTGCCCGTGCGTGGTGTCTCATCCGCGCCGCACTCTCCTTCCTGCCGGGCATGCGCTGGTTTCAGGCCAGCTGCACGTCCTGCGGGGAGGCTTATGATCTGTCCGTCTCACTGGCCGACACCCCGCGCTCGGATATCCCGTCCGCGTTTCCGGTTGTTGAAGTCGACACCTCGCTTGGATCGTGCCGCTTCGAGGTACCGAACGGATCAACCGAGCGGGCCTTGGCCTGCGCAAAGGGCTCCGACGCCCCCCGCGTTCTGGCGGCATCCTGTGGACTGGGGCCTGATGCGGTTGCCCAAGCCGATCAATTCACCGCGTCCGATCTGGCATTGATCGACGCCCAGCTGGACGCCGCAACACCGGATATCCCTGACACGCTCACCACCCTTTGCCCCACCTGCGAGGCCGAAACCACGGCCCGAATTGACCCGCTCAGCTTCGCCTTCCCCGATGCGACCACGGTGCTGCGCCATGTCCATTCCTTGGCTTCCGCGTATCACTGGAGCGAGGATGCGATCCTCGACCTGCCCACTGGCCAACGCCAAGCATACGCCAGTCTGATAGCGGAAGGGACACGCCGATGAGCCTGTTGAGCCGCCTTTTGCCCCGTGCAGGGCATAACACCACTGCGTTGGCCCAGCCCAAAGGCATCGCCCGTCAACAAGAGCCTGCCGGATTGATGCATTCCATAAGCAGGATGGACGACGAAGAGGTGCAACCGCTGCGGCGTATCGAGGAAGACGACGAGGCCAGCCCGTTGCGCCGCATTCCAAGCGCCCCTTTGCAGCGGGCGGAGGAAGAGGACCCCGCGCAGCCTTTGCACCGTACGGAGGACGAGGGTATGCAGCCGCCGCACCGCGCGCCGGAGGACGAGGCGCAAGCCCTGCATCGCACAGTCGAAGATGAAGCCCAGCCCCTGCATCGCCTTGAGGAGGAAGAGGCTGCCCAACCTCTGCACCGCGCGGAGGCCTTTGACGAAGCACAACCGCTGCACCTAACGCAGGATGAAGAGGTGCAACGGCTGCACCGCGCGGAGGAAGACGACGCGCTACACCTTCGCCGCATGGAGGAAGAAGAGGCACAGCCACTCGCCCGCTTGTCGCCACCGGATGACCAGCAGCTTTCGGCGCAGAACGGCCCGAAACCCGCCGCGCTTTCCAGCATGGATGACCAGCCACCCGGGATGACCTTGCGCCGAGAGCAGGCAGCGAGCGCACCGATGGCCCCGTCCGCCGCGACACCGGTCGCACCGCCCATGACCGAAGCCGGCCCCTTGCCGCAAACCGAGCCGACCCCCGCGCAGTTTGATCAGGTCGAGCCAAACTTCACAGAGCCGGACCCGCAGCCCCCTGCTCGATTTGACCCGCCACAACAGTCGCCGCTCGCAGCCGAAGGCCCCGCCAAGGTGGTCATTGATCAGGTCGACGTGGTCATCCACGAACCTGCCCGCGCATCAGCGCCCGCAGCCCTCGTGGCGGACCTCTCCGCGATGGCGCGCCGCCGTTACCTAGGGGGGGTCTGAGATGGCGATTGATGCAAGCTCCCTCTCCGTCGCCATGCAGGGCTTCGCAGACCATTTGGCGGCGAATTTCACGCAGGATGTGACCGTCACTGTCGAAAACCCGAGCGCCGCCGCGGAGCAAGCCAAGGGATCCGATAAAGCCGTCCTCAACGTCTTTTGCTACCGGATTTCACCGTCGGGCATACACCCCGATCTGTCGCCGAACGAGCCGACCTTCATCCGTGCCCATGTGCTGCTGACCGCCTTCTCCAATGCCACCGATGCGGCGATCAAGGACAAGGATTTGCGGGTGCTCGGCCACGCCGTCCGCGTGCTGCAATCGCAACCGGTGATCCCGACTATCCTACCCGGTGGTGTTCCGGCACCAGAAGTCAGCCAGTACCGCCTTCAAGCCGTGCTGCAAGCCACCGAGATGGAGGAGATGAACCATATCTGGTCCATCCAAGGCAGCGAAATGTCTTACCGTTTATCAGTAGCTTACGAGCTGGCCTTAATCCCCGTCGAGCCACTAACATATCTGCCGCCACCAGCCCCCGTGGAAAGCGTGGTTCTGGATCTGGGCGCGGACGCCCTACCCGACGCTGAAATCGGCGCGACCCCCATTGCCATCACCGCACCGGATGCGCCTGTGAACTGGCTGCCGTTCTCGATGATCCGGTCGGGCGACGCGTTGAGCTCCGATGTCACCGTTCCCGATGGCGCGGCGCAGGTGCAACTCGCCATCGCCGGCCCTAAGGGAGAGGCCGTCCAAGTCACCGTGGCATGGACCCGCGCCGATGGAACCCCCCAGTCGCAAGCGGCCCAAGCTGCGAGCGTTACGGCGACGGCCCTCGATCTGGACACACCGACCGCAGCAATAACGCTCGACAGCGCGGCCAGCGGCGACGTGGCAACGCTTATCGTGCGGCCCGACGGGACCGACATGCCCGCAGGCAACACAGTCCGGGTGGTGGTGACATGAATATCGAAGCCCCCACCCCCACAACCGCCGAATTGCTGTCCTCGGCTATGGATCTGGAATGGGCACGGCTGCATGACATGCTGTCACTGGCCGAAGCCATGCGCACGGGTGCCGCCCTTGATAACGACTTCGCAAACCGTTTTGCCGCGCTCTCCGCCAGTGTTTCCGAAACCCGCGCGGCGGGCAGCTGGCAAAGGTTAAGCGCGATGATTTCCGGCGATGTGCTGGAGCAACTGACACCGCAGGACCTTGACCTGATGGCGCTTGCTCTGGCCCCTGTAGCCCGCCCCGCTTTCGCCCCGCGCATCCAGTCCTTGCAGCCCCAGCTTGGCACGCCATGGCCCGGCTTGGCCTTTGTCCAAGAGCTGCTGATGCTGGAAACCAGCGTCGAGATCGCCGCGTTGATCGCCCGCCTCACCCCCACATCGCCTTTGGTGGCATCCGGACTGCTCAAGATCGAAGGCACGACACCGTCCCAAACCCTGCGCCCCGGCCCCGTTTTGATCCGCATAATGCTGGATCGCGACCCTGAACTGTCGCCCCCACCCGGCGCATCGCTTTCGACTTTACGCGGAACATGGGATCAGCTGGTGTTGCCCGCCCCGACATTACGCCAACTCCGCGAGTTCGGCGCATGGGTGGAGCACCGCCACGCCATGACCCGCGATTGGGGCGCACGCGCTGTGCATGGACCGCTCGCGCTGTTCTCGGGTGCGTCCGGTACTGGCAAAAGTTTCGCGGCGACCGTTCTGGCCACTGAATTGGGCGAACGCACGGGCGAACCTTGGGCGCTCTACAGCCTCGATCTGGGGCGTATCATGTCGAAATATGTCGGTGAGACGGAAAAGAACCTCAACGCGCTGTTGGACAGCCTTGAAGGACGCAACGCCATCCTGCAAATCGACGAGGCGGACGGGCTTTTGGGCAAGCGCGGCGAAGTCAGCGACGCTCGCGACCGTTACGCTAACCTTGAGGTCAGCCACATGCTGGCGCGGTTCGAGCGGCATTCCGGCCCCGTGATCCTGACCACAAACCTGCGGGCCAATGTGGATCCCGCCTTCCTGCGCCGCTTCCAACTGGTCGTTGATTTTCCCACGCCCGATGACGTTGCGCGCGCTGCCTTGTGGAAGGTGCTTCTGCCTCCCAAAGCGCCGCTTGCAAAGCGGGTCGAGCTGGAGACACTCGGTGCGGCGGTGCGCTTGTCCGGCGGCTCCATCGCCAATGCGGCGACCTATGCCGCCGTGTTGGCCTATGCCGACGATGGCACCATTGACCTGCCGCATATCGCCCGCGCCATCTGGGCCGAGCTGACCAAAGACACGCGTCAGGTGCGTCCGTCAGAAATCGGATATCTTGCTGAATTTCTGGAGGCTACGCAATGAAGCTAAAGCGCCTTACCGTGAAACTGCCCGCCTCCATGGCCGCGACCGCCTCCCATGACGCCCGCGCCATTGCCGAAGCCGTGGGCCAAGCCTTGGCCAAGGGCGCGCAGCCCAATGGCCCGATCACCATCCAAAGCCACGGGCAAAATGGCGCGGTTCTGGCCGGTCAGGTCAGCTCCGGTTTGAAAGGCGGGCGCAATGGCGGTTGAGACCAAAGGCATGTTGTTCGAATACGGGCTGACGATCCCGCCGCTGGCGCTGATCTTCAAGTTCAACCCGCAAGAAATCAGCCGTTCGCGCACAGTAACCGTGAAGACCGGCGACGCCCCCGGCTCTCGCGGCGGCTATGACTTCCTGTCGCCGCTGGAAACCTCCCGCGTCGCGCAAGGCGTTGAAATGCAGGCTGAAAGCTTCTCTGTCACCATCCTGCTGGACGCCACCGACGCGCTGAATGACGGGGACGCAATCGCCAAGACCTTTGGCGTGCAGCCGCAGATCGACACGCTGCGCTCCATGGCGGAGCCGAAGGCGCAAGGCCCCGGTGGCGTGAAAGTGCTGGCCTCGCTCGGCCTGTCCGGCGCGCGGGCGTTCGAGCGGGATGAAACCGCCTCCGTGCTGGTCTTCGCGTGGGGGATGCAGTTGCTTCCGGTGTTCCTGACCGGCGTGACCCAGAAAGAGACGATGCACCTGCCCAACCTGATGCCCTACCGCGCCGAAATGGGGCTGACGATGCAGGTCATCGAAAGTGCCAACCCGTTCTTCCTTGCCGACAAAGTGCGCCAGACCATCGGCACAGGACTGAACCTCGTATCCGGATTGGGGGCCTAGCGCGATGGTATTTTTCAAAGGTAGTTATTACGAAACCACCGCCCTGTTCGAGCCACCCGAAGACGGCACCCGAGGCTTTCGCGGCGTCCGAGGGCGCGCAATCGCGAACCCCGAAGCGGTGCTGGAGCATAGCGTCGCCGTGGGCGATCGTCTCGACCAAATGGCGCAAAATTACTACGCAAATCCTAGGGATTGGCGACGGATGGCAGATTGCAACGCCGAAGTGATGTTCCCTGAGGATATGGTCTACGGGCCGGATGGCCACCCCGACAAGCCCGAAGTCGCCGCCGAGAAAATCGGCACCACGCAGCTTGTCCCGCGTCGGCGGGAGGTGCGCTGATGGGCTTACTCGATCAACTCCTTGACCCCGGTTTCCGGCAGGCCGCATCGGTGGAAATATTGGTCGGCTCTGCCAAGACGGATATCGGCTCGCTCGCCGCTCTGGTCTCCTCTATCGAGGTCCGCGCCGCGCGCATGGAAGCAACCAGTGCGACGATCACAATCGACGACCGCCGCGACACCAATGGCGACTACATGGCCGCCGATGCGGGGCTGTTTGCGCGGTGGGAAACCATCGTCATCAACGCTGATTTCCAGACTCATATCGACGAAGTGTTTCGCGGCTACATCATGGAATTGAAGCCCAGCTACCCGCAAAATGGCGGCGAGGCGAAGCTGGTGATCGAATGTCTGGATGACAGCGCCGCCCTGTCGCGCGAACATCAACGCAAGGTCTGGGGCGACGAGACCGCCCCCATGACCGACCGCGCGATTGTGGAAGAGTTAATCAAACCCCTGCCCTTGAAGCTTCTCGACGGGCCGGACGGGGCAAGCGCCCGCGCGCTTACGCAGGATTCCACCCCGATTGCCTTGCTGCAAGACCGCGCCAAGGCCAACGGGTTCGAGATGATCTTCGAGCGGGGCGAGGTCTATTTCGGCCCCAAACGGCTGGAGGCAGACCCGCAAGCGCCAATCATGGTCTATGCGGGCAGCGCCACGAATTGCCTGAACTTCGCCGTCTCGGACGAGGCCAACAAACCCGACGTCGTGGCGTGGGAGAAAGCCCCTGCGACCGACGGCGCAGAGGCTGTCACCGGCGAGGCCTTTGCCGACCTGCCTTTGCTGGGCAAGTACCCCGCCGCATCTGAAGGTGCGGGGCTGGGAACCCCCGCCATCGCCCGCATCAAAGGCGAAGGCGACGAGACCGAGGACGAGATCGAAGCCCGCGCCCAAGGCATGGTCAACGAGGCCAGCTTTCGCATCAAAGCAAATGGAGAGCTGGACGGCACGCTGTACGGCCATGTCCTGCGGGTCGGCGGCACGGTGACCGTCGACGGCGTCGGCGCGCGCAATGGCGGTGTTTATTACGTGGACACGGTCACCCACCAGTTCTCCCCCGACGGCTACCGCCAGCAGTTCCAACTGATCCGCAACGCTGTGGGTGAGACCGAAGCCGTGGGCGCGGCACCGCTATCACCCATCCTCTCTGCCATCCAAAACCTGTTCTGAGGAGGCCACAATGTCCGAAATATTCCAAGCCCTCGAGAGCACGATCCGCAAGCAACAGCGCAGCTATTTCGGCAAATACCGCGCCTTCGTAGCCGATGTGGAGGACCCCGACCTACGCGGCCGCTGCAAGCTGGTGATCCCGTCTGTTTTGGGCACCGAGACCTCGGACTGGGCCTTGCCCGTTGTCCCTTATGGTGGCGGCGAAGGCTTCGGCATGCTCGCCGTGCCGCCTGTGGGATCGCAGGTCGTGGCGGAGTTTTTGGAAGGCGACGCCGCCAGCCCGATGTGGACAGGCACGTTCTGGCGCACGGGCGGCGAAGTGCCCGAGGAATATTCCGACCAAGCGGTGAAGCTGATCAAGACCGAAAGCGGTCATGTGCTGTCGCTCGACGACACTGACGGCACCGAGGTGTTAACTCTGAAATCCGCCGCCGATGCCTCGATGGTATTGGATCAGGACGGCTCCATGATCCTGACCGATGCGGCGGGTGCGACGGTGACGCTGGACGCCGCAGGCGGTGAGTTGACGGTGGCCGATGGCAACGGGAACGAGTTGGTCATGACCTCCTCAGGCATCACCTGCACGGATGCGAATGGCAATGAAATCAGCATGTCAGGTGGCGGTGTTGAAGTAAAATCCTCCGCCACAGTGAATATTGAGGGGTCCATGGTGACTGTGGCCGGATCAGGCGGCGAGCCGTTGATCAAGGGCTCCACATTCCTGTCGCTGTTCAACGCGCACACCCACAACGCGACCTCCATTGGCGCACCGACCTCGCCGCCGCTGGTGCCGCTCACCCCGTCCGTTTTAACCACGAAAAGCACGGCCAGCTGATGTCACAATACGAAAGCACCCTGCCGCGTGTCGGCTACATGGCCTTCCCCTTCCGCATGACGGAAAACGGGGCCGCACAGGTCGCACGGTTCGACCATATCCGCCAGCAGGTGGAGCAGGTTCTGTTCACCTCGCCCGGCGAGCGGGTGTTCCGCCCCGAATACGGCTTCGGCGCGCGCCAGCATGTGTTCGAACCGAACGCCGTGGGCTTGTGGGAACTGGCCCAAAACCGTCTTTACGGCGCGTTGTCGGAAGCGCTGGCCGGAGAGGTCGATCCGAAAACCATCCGCGTCGATATCGGAGCGCCACCGGACCAGCCCGAGGTGTTGATGGTCCAGATCAGTTACACCATCGCGGCGCTTGCCCGCGAAGAAACCCATAGATTTGAGGTGACGTGATGGCGGACCTTGCCGCAGCCAAACTGGTTTTCGACGGGACTTGCCCCGATTGCGGAACCCGCGAACAGGTGTTGCCGCTGCCCATTCCCGGTGTCGAGGACGATTTCGACTGGAAGGTGCGCGACTATGACAGCTTCCGGCTGTTCTTGATGCAGGAACTGGCCTCGCGCTACCCCGACCGTCGCCGTTGGACGCCAGCGGATATGGAGGTGGTGCTGGTCGAATTGCTTTCCGCCGCGCTGGACCGTGCCTCCCACGCGCTGGATCGTGTGCAGGCGGAACGGTTCTTGGACACCGCCCGCCGCCCCGGCTCCGTGCGCAGGCTGCTGGCGATGATCGGCTGGCAGGCTGATGATGCCGACATTGCGAAAGCGCGGCTTATGTACCGCCCGCTCGGGGCTGAACCCACGGATGAGCAAGCGTTAGAACAATACTGGCAGCGCGTCCCTTCAGCGATGGAGCAAGCCCGCAAAGACGGCCCCAGCCAGATCGCAGCACAACACCGGATGGTCACCTTGAACGACCACAGCGCGACCGTGCAAGGCCACCCGCTGGTGGCACTGGCGCAGGCGCGGCTGGTGTGGTCGGGGGCGTGGAACTCGATTCTGATCGCCACTTTGCTGGAGGATGATCTGCCGATGGATGCGCCCTTGCATGACGGGGACGTTGATGCACCCCGCCCCAACCGCCTGCGTGCGGAGCTTTGGGAGCAGATCGTTGCATTCCACTCCAACCGCAATCTGGCGCTGCCACCTATCGGGCCAAAACTCACGGGTCGTGCCATCCTGCGGGTGCTGGTCGACGCCTACCGGATGATTGGCTCCGAGGTGTTCTTGGAACCCGCCCGCGCAGCGCCGATCAACGTCACCCTGTCCGTGCGTGCAAAACCCGGCTTCTTCCGCTCCGAATTGCGCCAAGCGGTTGCCGAAGTCTTCACCTCCGACCAGGGCGGTTTCTTCGAGCCGGGTCGCTTGGGGTTTGGCGAGGCGCTTTATGCCTCCGACATCATCGAGGCCGCGATGCAGATCGAAGGCGTGGCCGTGGCGTGCCTGAACCGCTTCCGCCGTGTCGGGCGCAGCTTCGAGGATCGCAGCGCCGAAGGCTTCATCATCGTCGACCCAGACACCTATGTGCTGTGTGCCGGTGACGCGCATGCCCCAGAACGCGGTGCGTTCCGCATCACCGTCCAAGGGGGGGAAACCGGATGAGCCACCTGATGCCCACCGACCTGACCCGCTGGAACCGTGCAGGCATGAGCCGGTTCGACTATGTCGACGGCGACGCCGCCATCTGGCTGGAACGCCTGCGCGAGATTTTGACGGGGCTTTACGCCAAAGGCGTTCCGGTCGAGATGCGCCAGCCCGAGGCCTTGCGCGACCTGTTTCTGACCGAAACCTCCGATCTGGAGCGCGCCGAAGTGGATGTGGAGGCGCTGCGACGCTCCTTGGTCTGGCAGCGGCTGGCACAGGCCTTGCCTCCCGCAACCGAGGACGGCGTAAAGCTGGAAAGCCGCGGTCAGCGAGGGCTGCGTGTTCGTGCGCAATATGAAGCCGGAAGCGACGGCGACTACGCTTGGGACATTTTGCGCGCCTTTGCGCGGGCCAGCCATGTCACGCTGGGCCACCTGAACGCCTATGCCAACGAAGGCTACCTGCGCACGGCAACCCAATGGGACAACCTGCGCCGTCTGGCCGCCTTGGTGAACTACCAACCAACGCCCGCCGCCTCTGCCAGCACATTGGTCGCGTTGGAGTTGAAGCCCGACGCCGGCAGCACGGAAATCGCCGCTGGTCTGGCGATGAAGCACACGCCCACCACCGGAAAGCCGCTGGTCTTCGAAACCCTTTCCAAACTGCTTGCGCATCCCGATCTGAATGCCGCCCGCGTGGTCAGTTGGGACGTGAACACGACACCCCTGCCCGTGCAAAACGCCGACTGGCTCAACCCCGACGCGGACGCGATCAGCCCCGGAGAGCTGGCAATTGTCGCGGGCCATGGGAAGGGTCAGGTGGTGACCCTCACAGATGTCAGAGACCAAAGCGAAGACGGCGATGACAGCATGCTGAGGCTGACCTTCGCGCAAGGTTTGGCGCGCCGCCCGGAAACGTCGCGGGCGATGCTTTGGCGCGATCCGGCGGACGTGCTGCGCGCCTTACCACGCAGTACCGAAGATACCAGAATCGTCGAGCTGGAGCGCCCCAACGCCTTGCAGAAAAGCGACCTTGTGGAGCTGCGCGGCGGGACTACATCGCGCATCCTGCGCGTCGTGGACCGCAATGAAAGCCGGGTGACCCTCGCCTTGCCCAAAGACGTGGACCTGCCGGATGAGTTCGAGCTGGTCCCGCTGACACCGCTGGCCAGCGTTAAGCCGGGAGTGTTTCAAGGTCCGACCCCGAAGATCGACCGCATCTTCTATATCAATGGCAGTGACGTGGTGGCGCAGATGTGGGGCGACGACACGGACGATCTGGAAGGGCTGGAGGTTATCCGCGAAGGCGTGGGCGAGGTCCGTTCGGACAAAAGCGGCGCACCGCTCGTTGGCTACACCTTCAAACCACCCCATCGCCCCGATGTCGTCTACATGCGCTTGCAGGGCGAAAAAACCGTATCGGCCAAAGTGGTGAAAGACCCGAAAGTGACGGGCGAAGACAGCGCGCGCGTCGCGTCGTTTCAAGGGGCCTTGCCCAAGGGTTTGAGCCGTGGCGCATATTTCATTCGCCGCAATCGCCGCGACGGGGCGATGCAAGCGCTGCGCGTGCGCGGATTGCGTCAGGACAAGGGGCAGTTCCACGTCGAGTTCGACGCCAACATCCCTGCCCCGCACCAGTCCGAGTTCATCGGCCCACTCCAAAAATCCCTGCGCCCCGACGGCCATGATTACAACCCTGCGCCTTTTGGTAATCTTGCTCATTTCACGCTTGAAAACATCTCCGACGCGGCGATGGATATTTTGCGCCCCGGCCGTCCGCTTATCATCAGTGATTCCGTGACCGACGTGCAGGCCAGCCTTGCCACGATCAAGCCGCTGGGCGGCGGGCGCGTCGAAATCAGTCTGGAAATTGCAGGCTCCATCGCGCCGATGACCCGTGGTGACACAGTGTTCCAACTGAACGCAGTCACTGCCGGTCATGGCGAAAGCAAAGGGCCAAAGACGCTGGGCTCGGGCGATGGTGAACAGATGCGCCAAAGCTTTCTGCTGCAACTCGCCGATATCAGCCACATTGCGTCCCCCGTGCCCGAAAGCGGGGTCATGCCCGCCTTGGAAGTCGCCGTGGAGGGCGAGGTTTGGCCTTATGCGGATTACATCAATCCGGCAGCTGACGGGACCCGCAGCTGGTCCTCGACCTTGGGCGAGGACGGTTTTCTGACCATCCATTTCCGCAGGCGTCTGCCAACCGGCAGCAACAACGTCACCTTGATGCGGCACCGTGTCGGAACCGGTGCGCGCGGGTCTGGCTTGCCGCCCTTTTCCTTGGTGGAACCCTCGAAGAAGCACGCCGCCGTGAAGGCGGTTTATCAGCCTTTCGCGTCGTCCGGTGGTGCGGATCGCGAGCCGGTGGAGAGCCTGCGCACGTCCGCCCCTGCGCGTCTGTCGTCAAACGGGCGCGCGGTATCCCTGCGCGACACTGAAATGCTGTGCAACCGCCATGCCGCCATCTGGCGCGCCCGCGCGCATGAGGTGGCTACGGCGCGGCGCACCCGTCTGGTGCGGCTCCATGTCGTGCCCGCAGGCGGTGCAGAGCTGAACGAGCAGTTGAAACTGGACCTGCAAGAGGCGCTTGGCGGTCGGGTTTTGCCGGGGGTCACGCTGGCATTTGAACCCTACACGCCGCTTTACCTACGTATCTGGGCCGACATTCGCGCTGATCTCACGTCCTATGACGCAACTGACATTGCAGGCGCGTGTGACGCCGCCCTGCGCACCCGCTTCGCCTTGAAACAGCGCGACTTTGGCCAACCTGCCTATATCTCTGAAGCAATTGCCGCGCTTGAAGCCGTCACCGGTGTCGCCACAAGCATCATCACCCGTTTCGATTACGGCCCGAACACGCCGCGCAACTTGCCGCGCGTGATGGTCCGTGACGACCAGATCGTCACGATCTTTCCACGTGCCAACGAGGTGGCCCATATCGGCGAGAACTCCGCTGCGGCGACCCTCTCCGGCGCGCCTTCAATTTCCGTAAATGTGCGAGGCCTCCATGACTGAGAACATCAACGACCTCCGCTCACGGGCCGGACGCATCCTCTATCGCGAGTTACCCGAAGAATACCGGTATCGCGACACCGGTCCCGAAGGCGACTTCGGCGATCTGGAAGCCATGCTTCACGGTTTTGGCCACCTGCTCGACCATATCCGCGCGACAACCGAGCAAGCCCATGCCGACAGTTTCGCCGAACCCTTGGATGACGGGCGGGCAATCCAGCCTTGGGTTGTCCCCTATCTGGCGGAGCTTCTGGGCGCAGAGCTGACCGCGCCGGACCCGGTGGCACGCGCCAACGAGTTGAACAACTCCGTCGCGTGGTTCAAATCGAAAGGCACCTTGTCGTCAATCGACGATATTGGCGATGTGGTGGCCCGCACCGAAACCGTTGCCAAAGAAGGCTGGCGCATGACCGCGCAGACGCCGCGCATGGATTTGCCGCCATTCACGCAACACCCCGACGCGGCGCAGCCGTCCAACGTCGTCACGCCGGATTTCCGCAAACTTGACCGCGCGGTGGTGGATGAGGGCGGGTCGAACCCGCTCCACCGGCTCAAGGCCGACCGCCACGACCCCGATGCGCGCGACATATATTGGCGCCCGCTGGCACCGAACGGTGTTCCCTGTTTTCCGCGCGCCTATGATGACAGCACCGCGCGCAGCCCCGATTTGCGTGATCCGGACCGTGTGCGCCGCATCGGCCCGCACCCGCGCCGCACCTTGATCCATGTGCGCCCGCCACAGGGGATATTCCACAAAGCGTTGCCAGAGGTGGTTTTGGGGCAGAAGAAACTCAACGCATTGCTCAAGGAAGGTTCTGTCGTTCGGGCAGAGGACCTGTTGCCAATGGAGCAGTTGGGCGACGGCATCACCGGGCCTGCTGTTATTGCGAAGACGCCCGCCAAGCTAAACCTGCCAAACCGCGCGGTGACGTTCGAAGGCATCCGCTTTGTCAGCGACAAGGGCAATGTCACGCTCAAGGGCGCGGCCAACACCAATGTAACGTTCATTGATTGCGCCGCGCACACGGTGCAACTGACGCTTCCCAAGGTGCGGGGCGTGAGCTTTCGCGCAGTCAATTCAGTGTTCGAGTTGATCCTCGCTGACGGGCGTCACGGGCAAATGGAATACTGCACCGTCATGGAAGGCGCTGAATTTGCGCGGCTGGATGCGTCGGACTGCCTATTCGTCTCGCTCGTCGATACGCTGATCTGCGCCGATGCGGAAACCCCGCCCAGTTGCATCCGCTATTCGCGGTTTGCCCGCCGCGATGAAGGCAGCAAGAAGTCGCGGCGCTGTCTGGATGCGCGCGGCGGGTCGAACACCACCGCCCTGCCGCAATTCATCGACCGCTGGCACATCGACGGCAAGGACTGCGTCAAACGCATCGCCCGCTATGGCGAGGCAGGATACGCCGTGCTCGACACCGACACCACCGCCGCCATCACCGCTGGCGCGGAGGATGAGGGCGAGATGGGCGCGGGCCACGGGCTTTACCACGCCGCCAGCCTGCGAGCGCTCAAGAACAAACTCGAACAATTCCTGCCGCTCGGACAGGAGATCGCCATTTTTTACGACCCCATGCTGGCCATGAGCCCACCCATTTCGGGCTCCGCCGACAGCGACATATAGAGAGGGATTTCAGATGAAGGGTTCTCATTCAAGGCTCAGCTTCCGCGAGGAGCACCGCTATTCCAACATCGCCCATGTCCAAGGGGCGATGATCACCGATGCCGATTTGACCGAGGCCGGACAAATTCACCAGGACCGCGACGAAGCACAAGGGGCGGCCTTCGCAGGCTCCGGCGTGCCTGCGGTCGGTGGTATGCTTGCGTTGGGCAAGGAAGATGAAGTGATGCTGCAATCCGGCACCGTCTTTGCGCAAGGCAAACAAGGCCATTTCCGCCTTGGGGATGTCGAGAAAGAGGGCGTCGACCTGTTCTCGGCCTTTGCGGCACAGGCCGACCTGCCCAACGGCCCGCCCCCCACCAACGGGTTGGTCTATGTCGACCTGTGGGAGCGGCCAATTATGGCGCATGAGGACCCGTATCTGGCCGATGCGGGCCTGCACGGCGCGGAGACGTCGTATCGGACCCGCACGATGGTCCAGCTGAAATGCCTGCCCGAACTGGGCAGCCTCGAAGACTTGCCCAAAGCGCTTGGCCAGCATCCTGCCTTCAAGGCCCGCGGCACCGCTGTGATGTCGCTGGAGCTGGCTCAAGCCTCGACCGAGCTGGACGCCTGTGACCCTTGCGCCGATCTGATCAGCATCGACAAGGTGCTGCCGAACGCGCTGGTCCGCATCGAGGTCGTCTCGGTAGAGCGCGACAAGCGCGGCGAGATGACCGCCATCCGGCTGGCTTGGTCCTCCGAGAACGCCGAAGCGGTGGAGCCTCTGGAAACGCGCGCCGCGCTGGAGCGTGACAACGCGGTTTACGAGTATTTCTCCGAGACGACCGAGGCGCAACTTGGCTACTTCAACAGCGACCATGTCGCTGCGCGCGGGGCGTTTACCACCGATTTACGCTCTGACACCCCTAGCGATGCAACACTTCCCAAGGACACGTCCGAGCTGGGCTATACCCATGTGCGCCGCTGGGACGGCATGGTGCGTCTGCCGCTGGACACCAGCACGCGGCCCTCCGGCCCCAGTGCCGCCAGCGCCAAGCCACGTGTCAGCACCCGTGACATTACCCTGACCACAGAGTTCTTCACCCTGACCCTGACGCATCAGCGTCGTGAAATGGTTGCGGGTGACTACTGGCTGGCCGAATTGCGCCGTTACGCCCCCGAAGACGCGCAGGCGCTACTGAACGGCGCGCCCTTGGGTCGCGCGCAACCGCCGCTTGGCCCGATGCATCACTTCTGCCCGATTGCCCTCTCGAATGGCGAAACCTTGGAGCCGCTGCCGGACGCCCTGCGCCGCCGTTTGTCCTTCCCCACCCTCGCCGATCTGCCGGCCAGCCATATCAGCTATGACGCGGACCCGAATTGCGACCTGCTGGGCGAGACGCAAACCGTGCAAGAGGCACTGGACCGCGTCTGCGACATCGACGCCACCCATGTTGCCTTCACTCCGTCCGACGAGGAATGCGAAACCTTGGGCAGCGCGCGCTCGGTTGACGAGGCGCTGAACGCGCTGTGCCGCGCCGACGACAACAAGCAGCTGCAACTGATGATGCGCACGATGATGGATTGGGGCGTTGTCTGCGGCCTGTCGGTCGAGCTGGGCGACGGCACGATCGAGATCAGCGGCGGGGTTGCCCTTGACCGCAACGGCATCCTGCACGAACGCCAGCGCGACCAGCTACAGCTGTCAAAGTTTGACGAAAGCCAGCTTCTGCCTGACGCCAAGTCTTTCGTAGAACTCCAAAAGCGCAACGTCGAAATCTGTCTGTCCTTGGGGGTGCGCGATGGCCGGACCAAATATTTCCTGTCCCCCGCAGCACTGGCCTACCGCACATCCGACTTGACCCTGTCGGATCAGGTTCAAAATTGCCTTGAGGGGCGTGGCAGCCTGACCCAAAGCGAGCTGTTCGAGAAATTGCCGGATCAGAAAGACGCCGTGGAAGTGCTGACCCTGCTTCACGTCTGCCTGCGCAACAACATCCGCCCCCTTCCCGGCGCGGAGCTGAACAAATCAACCATCAACGTCGCTCAGAAAATCCTCGACGAGTTGATCGAGGAATACCAAAAACGGCTGTCGGAAGCAGGCGATCCCTTGGCCAAACGCAAAGCCGAAGAGCTGCGCGAGATCAACGCCGCTTTAGACAAGGAGCTGTCGAACGGCCCGTTGCAAGGCACCTCCGGCCAACTGGCCTTGGTCAGCAAAACGCTGGCCTATGCCGCGATCATGAAAAAGGACGAGGAATTCCGACTCGAATGCCTCTGCGACCGCGTGGTGCCAGCCTGTCCGGACATGGTCGAAGGCTGGACCCTGATCCCCTTGGCCTGCGTGGAATTGTCGAACTACAAACCGGGCAACATCATCGCCAGCGAGATCTGCATGATGTGTTGCCGCAAGCAGGCCAACACGCCGCGCAGTCAGCGCTACTATAACGGCGACTTGATCGGCACGATCCTGTCGGGCTTCAAGGACCTTTGCACCGAGGAAGTTCTGCGCGCCGACAATGGCCCGTCGGGGCGTTTACGCGCGTGGCTCGCCGCCGCTGGTCCCGCCCCGTGGGATCCGCCGCAAAAAACACCGCTTTGGCCGATCAAGCCGACCTATGGCGCAACCAACTACCAGATTGGCGGCCCGTTCCATGGCGGTGGAAGTGGCGCTGCGGTGCTGAACGAATGGCAACGCGGCTACAACCCGCCGATCCTCGATATCACGGGGATGAAGAACGACGAGGCGATGAAAGAGCTTAAAGAGGCGGGTTTCGAACTCGCCGAGAAGCTTGATATCGGCGATGTGGCGTTGTTGGTCGAGATGGCCGATGCCCGCCGCCCGCTGCTCAATCGCCGTCCCGGACGGGGTGATCGGGTCGTTCTGCTTGAACGCGAAGGCGTCGCGGTCGAGTTCGTGGTGATCGAGCAAGCCCCCCCTCTTTTCAAAAACCGGTTTGCCGAACTTGGAGGCCTGCTCAAAGGCAACACAAGCAAACTGGCCGACAAGCTGAAGGGTGACCTTGGCAAACTGTCGCAGGACCAAGACCGGCCAATCCTCGATATCGGTGAAAAGGGCGGCAAAAATCAACCCAGCCCGGGCACCAAAGACCTGCCGAAAGGGCGCGATCTGGATATCTCCGGCATCAAGGACGTCGACAAGAAAAAGGTGATCGAAAAAAAGCCGGTTATTATCAAAAAAGCACCCGAACAGGTCCTCAAAGGCAAGCTGGACATCCTTGCTAAAAACCCGTCGCGCCTGAAGGTGGAAACCAAGACACCGACGACCAAGGAGAGAGAACAGGACGAGGCTCCGGCAAAAGAGAAGATCGTCAAAACGCGCACCCAAACGACGCGCAAGGGAATAGGCACGCGCAAGCCGCGCGGGGTCACTCGCAAACCGCGCCAGCCGAAAAAGTAAGGTGCTGGCAGGGTCATGAAAACGAAGGCGCGCACAGTCACTAGAACCGCCCGTTCCTCGCGGCCCATGGTGCCTGTACGCAAACCTCAGCCTGCGATCCTGCGTCCTGCGCCGCCTGTGTTGAGCCCCAGTCTGACGGTGGGTGCGGTCAATGATCCGGCAGAGCGGGAAGCCGAAACCATGGCTGCGCGCGTTGTCGGCGCAACACCTGCGCGCGCTGCCCCTGTTGCCGTCGCAGCCCCCGCAACGGCCGCAGCCCTCCGGCGCGACGCCGAGGCCCAGCCGAACCTTGACGAGCTAACCCCCGTTCCGGCCCCTGCGGACCAACAGGATTTCGACCTGCCCGCCGAAAATGACGTGGCCACCGAAGGGCTGGACGCCGCTGATATGGGAGAGCTGGAAAGCGGTGCGCCCGTTGACACGGGTGGCGCGCCGGAGGGCGAGCTTCAGGCCTCCGCATCGCCCATTGCGGTCGTCGGGCGCATGGGCGGTCCCGCCCCGCCTGATGTGTCGCGGCTGGTTGCCAATCCCGGCCCCGGCCGTCCGCTGCCAAGCGGCGTGCGCACGCGGGTCGAGCCGCATTTCGGCACCAGTTTCGAAGATGTGCGGCTGCATGACAGCCCCGCCGACCAAGACGCCGCCGCGCGCATCGGCGCGCGCGCCTTTGCCCATAAAAACCGCATCTGGCTTGGCCGTGGCGAAAGCCCCACCAATACCCGACTGATGGCGCATGAGTTGACCCATGTGGTGCAGCAAACCAAAGGTGCCGAGGCTCTACCTTTGCGCCGCGAGCCCGTCCGGCGCGAGGAAGCGGCCCCCGAGGCCGGAGGGTTCGGCAGCGGCGCCATCGAGGCGCTCGCCCGCTACGTTCCCGGCTACACGCTGATCACGGTGATCATGGGCCGCACGCTGTTCTCGGGCAAACGGGTGCTGAAAACCGCCACCAACCTGCTGGGTGGCCTCTTTGGGCTGCACCCGCTTGGCACCGTCCTGTTCGACAAGCTGCGCGAAACCCGCATGGTCGAAGAGGCCTTCCAATGGGTGCAAACCCGCCTTGGCGATCTGAACCTGACGTGGTCGCGCCTCAAGGGGGTGATCGCCAAGGCGCTCAGCCCGCCGCTTTTGGGCGCGAAAGAGTTCATCATGGAGCAGTTCCTGCCCCTTGTGCGCGACATCGGCACTTTCGCGGTGGATGTGGGCAAGAAGGTGTTGGAATTCACCGTGCGCGGCGCATTGAAACTGGCCGGGCCTTACGCCGACAAGGTCTGGGCGATCATTCAGCAAGCGGGCGACGTGCTGGATTTGATCGTCGAGAACCCGTTGGCGTTCGCCAAAAACCTGATCAAAGCCGTCGTCGGCGGCTTCATGAAATTCGGGGCCAACATTTTGCAGCACCTGAAGAAAGGTCTGCTTGGTTGGTTGTTTGGGGCCATTGCGGGCGCAGGAATTACCCTGCCCGCCAAGTTCGACTTCAAAGGGCTGATGTCGCTGGTCATGCAAATCCTCGGCCTGACCTACGCCACCTTCCGCGCGCAACTGGTCAAGCAACTGGGCCCATCAGGTGAGCGCAAAGTGGCGTTGATCGAAAAATCAGTCGAGATCGTGCGGGTCCTGTTGAAAGAAGGCTTCGCGGGCATCTGGCAGAAAATGTTGGAGATGATCGAGAACTTCAAAGCCACCCTGATCGGCGGCATCTCTACCATGGTGATCACGACGGTGATCAAGGCAGGTATTTCATGGCTGGCAGGCCTGTCCAATCCTGTGGGGGCCGTGGTGAAGGTGGTCTTGGGCATCTACGATCTGATCGTGGCCTTCATCGAGCGGCTGCAACAGATCATGGATGTGGCGCAGTCCATCTTCTCGTCTGTCGGGGCCATTGCCCGCGGCCAGACGGAGGCGGCGGCCAATTTTGTTGAACAAACCATCGGGCGCACGGTGCCAGTTGTTATTGCCTTCCTCGCTGCCGCTTTGGGATTGGGTGGAATATCGTCCAAGATCAAGGCGGTGATTACCAAGCTGCAAGCACCGGTGAAAAAGGCCATGGGCAAGATGATCTCCTTTGTGATCAAGAAGGCCAAGGCGCTGTTTTCCAAACTCATCGGCAAGCTGAACGGCAAGCGCAAACTGCCCTCCAAAGCGTTCAAGATCGGGCGCACGCCCCACACGATATTTGGTAAAAAGGTCGGGCGGAAGGTCGAGGTCTACATGGCCAGTGAGGAAGGTCCGCTGAAAGGCAAAGGCCCCGCCACCAACGCCGCGACCAAGGATATCGACGACAAAACCGCCACCGAGCGATCCAACAAGTTGGAGAAATCCAGCAACGAGTCCACCGAGGAGACGAGTGCGGAAACCAAAGGGATCGACCCGCAATCGGAAAAGCAAAACAACAAAACCAAATTTGCCGCGCTGCATGCCGAACTTGAAGAGGCCGCTGCGGAATTCGAACTGTTGGGTCGCGACATTGAAACCGACCCGTTCCTCGACACCGATGGCGATGGCCAAGCGTTGCTGCGCGCGAAAGAGCCGCGCTCCGAGACTTTCGAGGGTCAGGTGGAAACCTATAGCAAGCTGACCGATGCCGCGTCCAAGAACGATCCCAAAGAGGGCTATCGCCTGTCGCGGTTCTACGAGCTGGATCACACCATCGAAAAGCGCTTTCCCTTGGGCGTGTTCGAGCAACTGCACACGCTCAACGACCTGTCTGCCACCCCGCAACCCGACACCCATTTTCTGCGTGCGTCGCGCAAGGCCAAGGCTGAAAAAACCGGTGTGAATCCGTTGCCCGGCACCAGTCTGGATGCCAGCGTTCAAAAAGGCGCCGCCCCTGTGCTTGGGCTGCTCAACAGCAAAGCTACCGGTGACAAAATCGGGCCGGATGCGGGCGGCTTTCCTGCCATCGCGCTCTATCACCGCAACCACATCAATCTTAAGGGCAAAGGTCTGCCGAACGCAGCCGCCATTATCGCCAGTGCAATGAAAAAGAAGACCGTCCCCGAACGGGTCAACGATGTTAAATCCGCGATCAGGGCGCAGCTGAACGCCGAGGCTGCGGAGGTTCAGAAGATCTACAATTCCGACCCCACCGCGACCGAGACCGTGAAAGCGAATGTCAGCAAAGGCCTCGCCAACCTGAAGGCTCAAAACATTGAACTTTACGGGCTTGACCGCATCCAGCCCAAACGCCCCGAACACGAAATCGACGAGGTCACCGCCAAAGACGGCAGCGACATCTATTTCGAGGGTGGTCAGGCAGGCGGCGACAACCTGATCAAAATTGAAGGCATTGGCAAAAAATACGGATCGCGCACCGCAGGCTTGGGCGACTTTATCGAGTATGACCACATCCTCGATAAATCCTTCGTTCATGCGGCCAAAACCCACAAAATCGTCGACCCAAACGAGAAGCAGACGGTCAAACTGGCCTCGGACAAGAACGCCACGACAAAGCTGCAATCGCGTCTGGACCGCTTGGCCGAACTGGAGGCGACACCGCTATTTGCCGACAAGCCGAAGATTTTGGGCTATAAAGACGATGACGGCTTTGCCGTGCCAATCTACCGCCCCTTGGCGACCGAGGTGACCTCGGCCGTCAAGCACCCCACCGACACGCAAACAGCACCGGTGGACACCAAGGGCTTTGCCAACGACGCGGCAGCGTATGTCAGATCGGGTGTCCCGCAAGCCCGGCTTGATTTTGTCGCCAAGAAGCGTGTCGCGATCCAGCGTGTTTTGGAAGCGCGCACCACCACCCACGCCGATGCCGTGCGGGAGGTGTATTTGCCAGAGGTCGCGAAGGTGAAAGCGATCAATACCGACGCGGCCGGTGCCGACCGCAAGATGAAAGTTGTTTTAAAGAACCTGTATGTTTCCCTGAGAAAAGCGGACTCCGAGACCGTTAAGCTCTTCCAATAAAACAAAAGCAATTTGGAGAATAACATGCCCCTAGCCCCCGCCTCCTCCGACCTTGGCTTCTTCCGCTCCTCCGAGAGCCGCGACAGCAAGTATGACCCCGCCGCCATCGGTCTTGCGTTTTCCGGCGGTGGCTACCGCGCATCCCTGTTTCATGCGGGCGCGGTGATCCGGCTCAACGAGTTGGGAATTCTGTCCAAGGCGTCTCGCATTGCCTCTGTCTCCGGCGGCTCGATCACCACGGGCATCTTGGCAATGAACTGGGACAAAATCGACTGGAACGGCAAGTCCGAAGGGGTCGCCACCCATGAGGCTATGACCGAGCATTTCATCAAGCCGCTGATGGACGCCACGGCGCTCAACATCGACGTGGGCGTCTCGATCTTAGGGTTCGTGCCAGGCATCTCTGGGGGCAACCAGCTGGCCCGCAGCTACGACAAGCACATCTTTCACAACAAAAAGCTGAACACCATAACGGGCAGCCGCCGGTTCCTGTTTTGCGCGGCGAACCTGCAAACCGGCGGGTTGGTGCGGTTCACCAAGGAATATGTGGCTGACTGGAAAGCGTTCTTCTCGACCACACACAACATCAAACTCAGCGAGGCAGTCGCCGCATCGTCCGGCTTTCCACCTATTCTGGCCCCCCTGCGCCTTGATCTGAGCGGCGAGACCGTCACTGCGCCCGCAGGTGCGGTGTATGACAACGAGGCCCTGCGCAAGAACCCCGTGCTGGTCGATGGCGGTGTGTATGACAATATCGGGCTGGAGCCGATCTGGAAGCGCTGCGGCATCCTGATTGCCTCCAACGCAGGGTCCAACAACCCCGCCAAGGTGTCGCAATTCCGGTTGGGCATGATGATGCGCGTGGTCAACACCTTCCTTGATGTGTCGGTGAACTGGCGCGAACGGATGCTGGTCAACATGTTCCGCAACCAGTTGGCCGACGGATTGAAAGAACGCAACGGTGCGTTTTGGACGATAAAAACACCGACGCACAACCTTGCTTGGGACGGATTCAAGGCCAGCCCCGCGCAATTGAAAATGGCCGCCGACATGGCGACACGACTGAAAAAGTTTCCGGTCGAAACCCAACGCGCGGCGGTGCTGGCAGGCTATTCCTACGCGGATGGCACGATCCGCCAGTTCGTTCTGCCCGACGCGCCTGCACCAACCGCGGCTCCGGTGCTTCCATGACGCCGGAATTCCGCCCACCACGCAGGTTGAACGTCTTCGCATTCGACCCCTCCACCGCGCGCAGCTTTGCCAACCGCAACGCGCGCACCGTGAAGATTACCCTGCCCTACGAGCTGGACCCGCCTGATTTGGGCAAACCCTTCTACGGGCCGAAAGGCAAATATGTGGAGGTGGTGGATTTCGACCCCGCAAGCGGCGCGTTCTATGCGCCGGTGAACCTCAACGATGACGCGGTGATGTTCAATGACGGGCTGCCGCCCTCGCCCGAGAATCCGCAATTTCATCAGCAAATGGTCTATGCGGTGTCGATGAACACCATCGCCGCCTTCGAGGAGGCGTTGGGCCGCGTCGTCCAATGGGCCCCCACCGAGAAGAAGATCGAGCGCAAAGGCAAAGACCCCGAATGGACCTATGATTTCACCCGTCGGCTGCGCATCTATCCGCACGCACTGCGCGAGGCCAACGCTTATTACCATCCCGCAAAGAAAGCCCTGCTGTTCGGCTATTTCACCGCAGGCCCCGATAGCACCAGCGCGCCGTCCGGCACCACAGTGTTCACCTGCCTGAGCCACGACATCATCGTGCACGAAACGGTGCATGCCATCCTCGACGGGCTGCACCCGACCTTCGCCGAGGACGCCAATCCCGACATGCGCGCGCTGCACGAAGCCTTCGCCGACATCATCGCGCTGTTTCAATTGTTCTCGTTCCCGTCGGTGCTGGAGGAGCAAATCGCCAAAACGCGGGGCGATCTGAGCCGTCAGAACCTGTTGGGCGAGCTTGCACAAGAATTCGGCCAGGCTGTCGGACGCGGCTGCTCGCTCCGCGATTTTTTGGGCAGCGTGAACGAACATGGCGTCTGGGAGGCGCAGGAACCCGACCCGACCAAACTGCGCGACGCCACAGGCCCGCATGACCGTGGCGCGGTGCTGGTCGCTGCTGTCTTCCGCGCCTTCCTGACCATTTACAAAACCCGCGTAGGCGATCTGTTCCGCATCGCTTCGAATGGCTCCGGCGTTTTACGCGACGGGGCGATCGACCCTGACCTGAAACGCCGCCTCGCCTCCGAGGCCGCGCAATGCGCGCGCCGCGTCATGCGTATTTGCATCCGCGCGATGGACTACACCCCGCCTGTGAATGTCAGTTTCGGCAACTACCTGCGGGCCATCATCACCGCCGACCGCGACCTGTTCCCCGAAGACGCACAAGGCTACCGCGCAGCGTTCATTGAGGCGTTCGCAAGCTGGGGCATCCTGCCCGAAGGCATCGCCGCGATTTCAGAGCCGGCCTTGTGCTGGCCAACACTGGACATTGCCGAGGCCGACCGTCAGGCGCTGCGTGGCATCTCGGAAGACATGAGCTGGCTCGACAAAATCCACTCCAATCTGGGGTTGATGCTGTCCCAGCCCCGCAAGATGCTGTCGCATTTCGCCAGCCCGATGAGTATTGACGGCGAAGACCGCCGCGCTCGTTACCAAGAAGAGGTGAAGCGCGCGCAGGTTGAAGCCCAGCAGGTTGGCATTCTGATCCATGACCGCCTGACCCGCTTCAATGATGCCAGCACCACGATGACCGTGAAGGAAAAGGTACCGGCACGGGCGTTGCAGCTGGATGTGAACCTGTTGGAGGTCGATGACAGCCGCGACCGTGAAATCGTCTACCACGCCTCCAGCCATTACCAGCGGTTGCTCTGGCTATTGATGAACTCTGCCAGCTCTCCTCGGTTTGCCGAACTGACCGGCCTGACTTTTTCACCTGACGCACCTGCCACCGTGCGCCGGTCGCGCACGACCTTTCTACCCTCGCTCCATGTCTCGGCGGTGCGCATTGCCCGCAGGCAGGGCCAGCGCGGCCAGCCGGAACGCGAATATGTCATCGAGGTGATCCAGACACGGCGCGGCTACTTTGACCCCGATCGTCAAGCCCATGAGGATGCGCGGCCCATTGACCCCAAAGATTCCGAACGTGCCAGCGACTTCAAATTCCGCGCCGGAACGACCTTTCTTGTAGATGCCCGCAGCTTCAAAATCCGCCGCTTGATCCGGTCCACCTATGCGGTTGACGATCCCGATGGGCTGGCCGCGTGCCGCGCCTATGTGGATGGCACCGACGCGCAGGCGGCCAATGCGTTTTACTCCGGTCGCTCCTCTCGTGCGGCGGCGTTCGCCGATCTGCACCATCCGCCCCATATCAAGGACGGTTTCCGATGACCAAGCCACCCACCCCCCGCATCAAAGCCCCGAAATCCGGCGTGCGTGTGCGCATGTATCGCCAAGGACACGGTGACTGCTTTTTGCTGACCTTCCGGCGCAGCCGAGGGGCCAAGCCGTTCTTTATGTTGATTGATTGCGGGCGCAAGAAAGGCAGCACCCCCGCCGACCTGAAGGACAAAGACGTCGACATGGACGCGGTGATCGAAGCCCTGTGGGTCGACACTGGCGGCAAGCTGGACGTGGTCGTGGTCACCCATGAGCACGAAGACCACGTCTCGGGCTTTCCCAAAGCGGGCGATGACAGCCACCCGTTCTCCAAGTTCCACGTCGAAGACCTGTGGCTTGCATGGACGGAGGATGGCACCGATGCGGACGCCAACCGCTACCGCGAACTTTATGGCGACAAGCTGTTAACCTTGGCGCTCGCGCATGAAAAGCTGCGGGCGTTGCAAGGTGTCGGGGCGCCGGACGGTGTGGCCGATGAAATAGCCGAGTTTCTGGAACTGGAAACCGGCCACCGCACTGGCGCGGAGGTACTAAAAGAAGCGTGCATCGAAATGGGCGTCGCCCCGCGCGATATCAGCGCAGGGCCGGAACAGGCCTTCGCTGCAGCCCGCAGCACCAAAATCCGCGGCAAACGCTACAAGGAACGCCTTGCGGGGCTGCGCTCGATGGTGAAAGGCGAGATCAAGTTCCTGTCTCCCGGTGACCCGCCGCTCCCGCTGAAAGGCGTAAAGGGCGTGCGGGTCTTTCCGTTCGGTCCACCGCGCGATCAAAAGCTGTTAACCAGCCTGAACCCGCACCAATCCGAGGAATTCCACATCGGGCCTTTCGCCATGGGCGAGGCTGGTGCGGGGCTGTTCGCCGCCTTTGCCAGTGGCACAGAAGGCGCCACATCATCCCCTTTCGCCCCGCGATTCGTCATCCGGCAAGACCAGATATCCGACAGTGTTGCCGAAGACGCGCCACCGGAGCTGGCCTATCTTTCGAGGACCTATCTGGCCGAGGAGGATGCGGATCGACGGATCGACGGGGATTGGATGGGCGAAGCCGAAGCCTTGGCGTTGCGGCTGAACTCCGAGGTGAACAACACCTCGTTAGTGCTTGCTTTCGAGTTGGAAAAAAGCGGTCGCACCCTGCTGTTCACAGGCGACGCGCAGCGTGGGTCATGGATATCTTGGTCCGACCTGTCATGGCAAGTTGATGGCTCCACCGTCACCGCCAAAGACCTGCTGGCGCGCTGCACCTTCTATAAGGCGGGTCATCACGGCTCTCACAACGCGACGCTCAACGGCACGCTGGACAGCCCGCATGCCAATCTTAACTGGATGGCGCAAGGCGTCTATGCGCAGGATTTCGTAGCCATGGTGCCATCGAACAAAACATGGGCATGGGGCAAGTCACGCCCGTGGCGTCACCCGATGAAGGCAATTGAGCACGCGCTGATCGACAAGGCAAAATCCCGGGTGCTGATGATCGAGCCGCATGAACCCGAACGGCACGACGCCCATTCAAGCGCAGAGTTCGATGCGATGTGGGCCGCGTTCACAAAAGCCACCAAATCCGAGGAATTTGCGGTCGAGCATCTTGTCGAGGATGTAGAACCAGCGTCAGAAGAAACCTGAAGAACGCTCCTCAACTCTCTACATCAAAACTATAAATCCAGTCTTGCTGGCGATGGATTGCCCCCACCGAAAGCCGCGAGGCCACGGCCATCGGCCCGTAGGTCGCCAGTTGCGCAAATCCGGTATGGCGGTGAAACATGCTCGCATTCGCCGCCGAGCGTTGCTGGATCTTGGTCACACGCGGCTTGCGCTGCGCCTCGTAGGTTTGCAGCGCGCGTACGCGGTCGCTGTCTTGATCCAGCACCTCGGCCAGCACCACCGCGTCCTCCAACGCCATCACCGCGCCTTGCGCCATGGAGGGCAACATCGGGTGCGCCGCGTCGCCCAGCAAGGTGACAGGCCCGTCGCACCATTTGGCCAGTGGCGGCCGCCCGTATAATGCCCAGCGAAACAGCCCGCTGGACGCCTCCAGCACCGCGCGCAGGCAGGGCTGCCATTCGCCGAAATCCACCAAAGCGTCCTCGATGCGACCGGGGATCGACCAGCCTTCTTCGGTCCAGCTGTCCTGCTCCACGATGCCCACGAAATTGACATGGGTGCCGCCTTTTACCCGCGTGGTCACCGCGTGTTTGCCGCGACCTGCCCAGATCACACCGAACGGTGGTGGGGCGTTGTCGCCCAACGCATCGACCGGCACCACCGCACGCCACGCAACATTGCCGGTGAACCGCGCACGGTCCGCACCGCAGATTTGCTGACGTATCTCCGAGCGCACCCCGTCCGCGCCGATCAGAACGTCGCCAAACACACGGTCACCGCGTTCCAGATAAACAGAGGCCCCGCCTCGCTCGCGCACATATCCGGTGATTTTCGCGTTGGTGCGCAATTGCGCGGAAGGCTGCGCACGCAGCGCTTGCGCCAGCGCATCATGCAGGTCCGCACGGTGGATCTGGATAAACCGGTTCCCCCAACGTGCCTGCGCGTAGCCTTTCATCGGCAGGCGGAATATCCGTCGGCCAGAGCGGCCCAAGCGCAGCTCGATCGCCTCGGGTTCGAACAATGTGTCTTCGATCATGGGGGTCACGCCAAGACGGTCCAGCATTGCCATGCCGTTCGGGCTGACCTGAATACCTGCACCAACTTCCTTCAGCTCTGGCGCTTGTTCCAGCACCTCGACTTCCCAGCCCTTGCGCGCCAAGGCCAAGCCGCAGGCAAGTCCCCCGATGCCGCCTCCAGCAATTACTGCGCGTCTTTTTGTCATGGAATTCCGCTGCCCCGCATGGTTTTGCCGGAAGATACGCAGGATACGGGTGGCGCGAAAGGGCGTAGCTGGACATAGTGGCAAAACACCGCTGGAGCCGCCCTGATGACCCTTCCCCTGATCCCGCTTGCCACCGTGCGCCATCACCATCTGGCGCGGCACCGTCTGTGCGAGACCCCGACAGGTGCTGGCAAGGGCCAAGACCTGCACCAGTTGATGCAGGACCTGACATTCGTACAGCTCGACAGCATCAGCACCGTCGCGCGGGCGCATCACATGATTTTGCACGCAAGACGCACCAATTACCGCCCCAAGGCGCTGGACAAGCTGATGTCCGACCGTCTCGCATTCGAGCATTGGACCCATGACGCCTCGGTCATCGACATGGATAATTTCGGCCATTGGAAGCTGAAATTCGCCCGCGACGCCGTCACCCTGAAAGCGCGCTACAAGAACTGGCGCCGCGACGGCTACGAGGAGAAGTTCAACACCGTGCTGAAGCGGATTGCGGATCATGGCCCATGCTGTTCGTCGGATGTCGGCGCGGATGAAAAGAAGGGCTCCGGCGGCTGGTGGGACTGGCATCCGTCAAAGACCGCGCTGGAATATCTCTGGCGGTCCGGCAAGTTGTCGGTCACGCATCGGCAGGGGTTTCGCAAGTTCTACGACCTGACCGAACGCGTGATCCCGCAGCCCTACCTGAACATGCAGTATCTGCCCGAAGAGACGATCGCGCATACCTGCACCACCGCTCTGGACTGTTTGGGCTTCGCAACCGCCGGAGAGATCGCCGCGTTCTGGGACATTATCACCCCCGCTGAAGCCAAGCAGTGGTGCGCGGATGAGCTGGCAGCAGGGCAATTGATCGAGGTGGAGCTGGAAACCGCCCAAGGCAAACCGCGCCGCTCCTTCGCGCGACCGCGCGTGCTGGAGGTGCCGCTGATGGAGCCGACCAAGCGCATCCGCATCCTGTCACCGTTCGATCCTGCGTTAAGGGATCGCAAACGCACCGAACGGTTGTTCGGGTTCCACTACCGGATCGAGGTTTTTGTACCCGAAGCGAAGCGGCAATATGGCTACTACGTCTTCCCCGTTCTTGAAGGCGACCGCCTGATCGGGCGTATCGACATGAAGGCGGACCGTGCGCGCGGTGTGATGGCGGTGCGGGCGTTCTGGCCGGAGGCAGGATTGCGCATGGGGTCCGGTCGGATCAAGGCCCTGACCACCGCCATCGAGCGCACGGCGCGGCTTTCAGCGGTCACAGATACGGAGTTCGCCCCCGACTGGATTCGGTAAAAGCTTGATCAAACGGCCTTTTCCGGCGATGAACGCTACAACCCTACGGAGGGTCCTATGACCGAGACCCAGTTGCGCGAGCAGATTTGCCTGCTCGCCAAATCCATGTTTGATCGCGGCTTGACTGGTGGCTCCACCGGAAACATCTCCGCGCGCACCGAGGATGGCGGGTTGCTGGTCTCGCCTACGGGCACCTCGTTCGGGCGCTTGGATCCAGCCCGCTTGTCGCGTTTTGATGCGAAAGGTCAGCTTGTTGGTGGCGACCAACCGACCAAGGAAATGCCGCTGCATACGGCCTTTTATGACACGCGCTCCACCGCAGGGGCCGTGGTGCATTTGCACTCTTGTCACTCCGTTGCGTGGTCGATGATGCCCGATGCGGATGAGGACAATTTCCTGCCACCCCTGACCCCCTATGCCATCATGAAACTTGGCAAAGTGAAGCTGCTACCCTTCTTCATGCCCGGCGATCCGGCCATGGGGGAAGCTGTACGCGGGCTTGCGGGCAAGCGCTCTGCGGTAATGCTGGCCAATCACGGCCCCGTGGTCGCAGGCAAGGACGTGGAGGCCGCCTGCAACGCCATCGAGGAGCTGGAGGACACCGCCCGCCTTGCTATGTTGATGCGCGGCTATGATGCGCGGGCGTTGAGCCCCGAGCAGGTGCAAAGTCTTGTTGCGAAATTCGATGTGGAGTGGGACTGATGGTACAATTCTCGGCCAATTTGGGGTTCCTGTGGAATGATCTCCCCCTGCCCGACGCGATCCACAAAGCCAAAGACGCGGGCTTCGTCGCCGTTGAATTGCACTGGCCCTATGCGACCCCCTCGGCAGACGTCAAAGCTGCGCTGGACGAGACGGGGCTGCCTTGTCTTGGCCTGAACACGCAGCGCGGCGACGTGGCCGGCGGTGACAACGGTTGCGCCGCCATACCGGGCCGAGAGGCCGAGGCGCGCGGCTATATCGACCAGGCACTCGCCTATGCCCGAGAAATCGGTGCGCCGAATGTGCATGTGATGGCGGGCTTCACCGACCGAAGTGCTGCGGCCAAAGCCACTTTCGCGCAAAACCTGCGCTACGCCTGCGCGCAGGCAGCGTTGACGCAACGCACGGTCCTGATCGAGCCACTGAACAACCGCGACGCCAAGGGCTACCATATCGGGACAATCCCCGAGGCGCAGGAAGCATTAAGCGTGGTCGACCTGCCGAACCTGAAAATCATGTTCGACTGCTACCACTTGCAGATCATGCAGGGCGATTTGGTGAAGCTGTTTACAGGGTGTCAGGCGCAGATTGGCCACGTCCAATTCGCCGCCGTGCCAGACCGTGGCGAGCCTGATACCGGAGAGGTGGATTACAAGGTGTTGTTGCTGGAATTAAAGCGTCTGGGCTGGGACACCCCGTTCGGAGCAGAATACAAGCCACGTGGCACTATGGAAAGCGGGTTAAAGTGGATGAATTCATATCGTTAGTGATTGATCTTCATCTCGTTGACCAGCTGCACCAACACTTTGAAATCGGCGTCTTTGCCGTCCAATCCCATCACCATATCCTCCAGTTCAACCACCTGATCCGCACTTAGCACGCTCCCTGCGAAGCGGCGGAATTTCTGCACAATTTCGGCCTCGGTCGGTTGCGGATCAGGGCCGCCCGACGCCTCGACCACGCCACTTTCGAAGCTGCGCCCGTCGTGCAAAGTGACCTTCACCGAAGCCTGCCGCCGCGCGGGGTAATCAGCCTCCAGCGCGGCATCGACATGCGCAGACGTGAGCCCTGTCAGCTTGATCAAGTCAGGGTCGCCAAACGCCTCCGGCATGACCTCGTCCACACCCACCATGCCGCGCGAGAAGGCGCAGGCGACGGGCCACGCCAGCGAATATTGCGCTTTGGGTGATGTGTCCGGCACTGAGGCGCTTAAATCAGCGCTATACTTGAAGGTATAGATATCAATTGATGCAATGAGTTGCGGATCAATATTAAACTTGGCACGTAACCCCAAGGCGGCGTCAATCGGGGCATGCGCCCAACGGCATATTGGATAAGGTTTCACATATTGTTGGCAGGTCAGCCAAACCTGCCCCAGATCCGCCCAAGACCCTGCCGCATCATCGAACTCGACCGTCGCGGCAGGGGCGCCGGTAAAGCCGTCCTCGGCGATAAGCAACGCATAAAGGCCAACGGGCGCGCCGAAGCCGGTCCCGTCATGCAGCATTGTCGGGTTGGCAATTTCACGCATCATCTGGCTGCGCGGGGCGTGATATTCGGCAATGCCAAGCGCGTGGCGGAACACATCATCGCTCACCCCGCGCGCACGGGCAGCCATTGCAACACAGCCAAGCGCATTCCAGGCCCCCGATGTGTGATAGTCCGGCACCGTTGCGTGCAACGCTTCCGCCGCGCGGTAGGCGATCTCGTAGCCTGCGATCATCAGCACCAACGCTTCGCGGCCAGACATCTCCGGCGCATCCTCTGCCAAGGCCAACAATGCGGGCAATAAAGCCGCCCCTGCATGCCCTTTGGACGGCTGCCAGCCATCATGCGCGTCGAGATTGTCGAGTTGGGTCGCCATGGCGAACGCAGCCCCCGGCAACGACGCTTCGCGCCCGTCGAAGGCAATCCGCGCTGCGGGCGCATCAGGTCCCGCCGCCCAGTGCCGCACCGCATGGTCGCGGGCAATACGACCGGCATCCAGCCGATGCGCGGCCGCAAGAACCCCGATCAGATCAAGGATCAGCAGTTTGGCGGTGGTTATTACCGCTGGCGGAATGGTCTTGGCATCCAGCCCGCGCAGCCACGCATTTAACGTGTCGAAAACCGGCTTGGGGCCAGCGAGCGTTTCCATTTCGGTCATGGTATCTGCCTTAGAAGTCCGCCTGTTCCCGTTTTAAATCCCGCATATCTGCCTCGCCTGTCCTTAAGCGACGGATTTCGTCGTGTTCTTACTTAGAGCGGCCATCAGCGCGCTGGCACTGCGGCTCCACCAATGGCATTCGTCAATCTGGACGCGGCCGCAACGACAGCCTCGCTTAGGGCCGCAACTTGATCCGCCCCGACGCGCGTGGTCGGGCCGGACACCGAAATCCCCGCAATCGCCTCTCCGTTTATGTCAAAAACCGGAGCCGCAATGCAGCGCATGCCGAGGTTCCGCTCCTCCCCGTCAATCGCGTATCCGCGCGCTTTCGAGAGGCGCAGGTCTTCCAGCAGCGCTGTGTGATCGGTCAATGTGAATTCGGTAAACCCTTCCAGCGGAGCCTTGGAAAGCAGCTTGCTGATACGATGTTCCTCCATTTCCGCCAGCAGCGCCTTGCCAATTCCGGAGGCGTGCATGCGGGACAAAGTTCCGGGCGGGAAGAACGCACGAATGCTGGCCGTTGTCTCGACCTGACTGACAAACAACACATGGCCGTTCTGCTCGATGCCAAGATTGGCAGTCTCTCCGGTGTCCTCCATTAACGACCTCAAGACCGGACGCGCACGCTCCACAAGGCTGGTGCGCCGCAGGAACCGCGCCCCGATCACAAAGGCGCGCGGGCCGATATGCCAGACCTGATCGTCTTGGTCGAACTCGACCAAGCCCCTGCCCTCCAGCGTCACCAAAATCCGGTACACCGTCGCCGGAGACTGGCTGAGATCATTCGCCAGCATGGTCAGGGTTTTGCCCTGCGCTTCGCTCAGGAACTCGAAAACCTCCATCGCGCGATCCAGCGATTTGATCGTGTTCTGCGCGCTTTTATCGTCCCAGTCCCGTGGCCGGCCGCGCGCTTTGCGCTGACTGATTCCGGCATTATCTTGCGAATCCATAAGATGCATCCAATTTTATGTGAAAAGAGAATTCACTACATGAAAAATACAACATGCTGACAATGCTCAATTATTTACCAAAATGCAAAAATAAAAAACAATTTCAAAAAAATATCTCTTTGAGGCACGCGGCCCTAGGTTGGTCTCAACGCTTACAAGGAGACGATCATGAGCTTCCAGAACCCCGTATTTATTCCCGGCCCGACCAACATGCCAGAAGCAGTGCGCCAAGCCTGCTATATGCCGACGATCGACCACCGCTCGCCGACCTTCGGCAAAATCCTGCACCCTTGCCTTGATGGCGTGAGGAAGGTTCTGAAGTCGAAAGACGCGAAGATCTTCATCTTCCCGTCGACCGGCACCGGTGGCTGGGAAACGGCCCTGTCCAACACTCTGAGCAAGGGTGACAAGGTTCTGGCCGCCCGCAACGGCATGTTCTCGCACCGCTGGATCGACATGTGCCAGCGTCATGGGTTGGACGTGCACGTTGTAGAGACCCCTTGGGGCGAAGGCGTTCCTACAGACAAGTACGAAGAAGTCCTGAAGGCCGACAAAAACCACGAGATCAAAGTTGTTCTGGCCACCCATAACGAGACCGCAACCGGTGTGAAATCCGACATCGCCGCCGTGCGCAAAGCGCTGGATGCTGCGGGCCACCCTGCGATGCTGTTCGTGGACGGGGTCAGCTCCATCGCGTCGATGGACTTCCGCTTTGACGAGTGGGGCGTGGATATCGCCATCACCGGCTCGCAAAAAGGCTTCATGTTGCCTGCTGGTCTGGCGATCATCGGCTTCTCCGGCAAGGCCATCGCGGCTGCGGAAAATTCCGACCTGCCAACGACCTTCTTTGACATTGGCGACATGCAGAAGGGCTACAATGCGAACGCCTTTCCCTATACGCCGCCGGTCGGGCTGATGAACGGCCTGAAACTGTCGCTGGACATGCTGCTGGACGAGGGTTTGGAGAACGTGTTTGCGCGTCACCACCGCATCGCGGAAGGTGTTCGGGCAGCTGTCTCGGCATGGGGTCTTGAGCTTTGCGCGGCCTCGCCTGATCTGTATTCCGACACGGTCAGCGCGATCCGCACACCAGAAGGCTTCAACGCCACCGATATCGTGACCCTTGCGGCTGAGAAATACGGTGTGGCCTTCGGCGTTGGTCTTGGTGAAGTTGCAGGCAAGGTCTTCCGCATCGGCCACTTGGGCAGCCTGACGGACGTTATGATGCTGAGCGGCTTGGCCACGGCCGAGATGTGCATGGTAGATTTGGGTCTGGATGTGAAACTGGGCTCTGGCGTTGCCGCAGCTCAAGAGTACTATCGCACCAATCCGACGGCAGGCAAATAAAGCCGAAGGGAGGAGAGACAGATGTATATTCCAACCTATCAAGACATGCTGGACGCCCACGCACGCATCGAGCCGTATATCCAACGCACCCCGGTGCGGACCTCGGATTACCTCAATGAACTGACCGGCGCGCAGCTGTTCTTCAAATGCGAGAACTTCCAGACACCGGGTGCCTTCAAGGTGCGCGGTGCCAGCAACGCGGTGTTCGGGCTGGACGACGAACAGGCCAAGATGGGTGTGGCAACACACTCATCGGGCAACCACGCCTCCTGCCTCAGCTATGCGGCAAGCCGTCGTGGCATCCCGTGCAACGTGGTCATGCCGCGCACGGCCCCGCAGGCGAAAAAAGACACCGTGCGGCGCTATGGCGGCGTGATCACCGAATGCGAGCCGTCGACATCGTCACGCGAAGAGACCTTCGCCAAGGTGCAGGCCGAAACCGGTGGCGATTTCGTCCACCCCTACAATGACCCACGCGTGATTGCGGGCCAAGGCACCTGTGCGCGGGAGTTCATGGAACAGACCGACGGGCTGGATATCGTCATGGCCCCTATCGGTGGCGGCGGGATGATCTCGGGCACCTGTTTGACCCTGTCAAATCAAGCACCGGAAACGCAGATCATCGCGGCAGAGCCGGAACAAGCCGATGACGCCTATCGCAGCTTCAAGGCCGGCCATATCATCGCGGATGATGCGCCTAAAACCATCGCCGACGGCCTGCTGGTGCCTCTGAAGGACCTGACATGGCATTTCGTGTCGAACCACGTAACCGATATTCTGACCGCATCTGAGGAAGAAATCATCGACGCGATGAAGCTGACATGGAAGCATCTGCGGATTGTCATGGAGGCCAGTTCCTCCGTACCACTGGCGACGATCCTGAAAAACAAAGACCGGTTCGCTGGTAAGCGTGTCGGTATCATTATCACGGGTGGGAATGTCGACCTCGACCTTCTGCCATGGCTTAAGTAAAGGGAGTTCACGCAATGAACACACATGTAAAACTCGAAGATCTCGAAGTAGGTTACGACGTTCCCGCCCTGCCCGGCATGGACGAAGCTGACATCCAGACGCCGTGCCTGATCCTTGATCTGGACGCGCTGGAGCGCAACGTCAAGAAAATGGGCGATTACGCCAAAGCCCACGGCATGCGGCACCGCGCCCACGGAAAAATGCACAAATCCGTGGACGTGCTAAAGCTGCAAATGGAATTGGGCGGTGCTGTTGGCGTTTGCTGTCAGAAGGTGTCCGAAGCCGAAGTGTTCGCACGCGCTGGCATCAAGGAAATCCTTGTCTCCAACCAAGTCCGTGACATGGCCAAGATCGACCGTCTGGCACAACTGCCCAAGCGTGGCTCTGAAATTATCGTCTGCGTTGACGATGTGGACAACGTGGCCGACCTTTCGGCGGCGGCACAAAAGCACGGCACCGATTTGGGCGTGTTCATCGAAATCGACTGCGGCGCAGGCCGTTGCGGCGTGACCACCACCGAAGCCGTTGTCGAAATCGGCAAAGCCGTGCGCGACGCCAAGAACCTGACCTTCAAGGGTATTCAGGCTTACCAAGGTGCGATGCAGCACATGGACAGCTTCGAGGACCGTCAGGCCAAGCTCGACGCGGCAATCGCGCAGGTCAAGGACGGCATCGACGGGCTGAAAGCCGAAGGCATCGAATGTGATCTGGTCTCCGGCGGCGGCACAGGTTCCTACTACTTCGAGAGCAACTCCGGCGTCTATAACGAGCTTCAGTGCGGCTCTTATGCCTTCATGGATGCGGATTACGGCCGTATCCTCGACAAGGACGGCAAGCGCATCGACGATGGCGAATGGGAAAACGCGTTCTTCATCCTGACCCAAGTCATGAGCCACGTCAAAGCCGACAAGGCCATCGTGGACGCAGGCCTAAAAGCCCAATCCATCGACAGCGGCCTGCCGTTCATCTACGGCCGCGACGACGTGGAATACATCAAATGCTCGGACGAGCATGGCGTCGTAGCCGATCCCAAAGGCGTGCTGAAAGTCGGCGAAAAGCTGAAGCTGGTTCCGGGTCACTGCGACCCGACCGCCAACGTGCATGACTGGTATGTCGGCGTGCGCAACGGCAAGGTTGAAACAGTGTGGCCGATCTCTGCCCGCGGTAAAGCCTACTGAAACAAGACACCCGCATGCGCTGCTAAAGGCGCATGCGGGCGCACGCACTCCAAAGGAAATAGCCCATGTTGATCGTCCCAGAACGCGAAATTGCCAACCTGATGACCCGCGACGCCGCTTTCGACGCTGTCGAAGGTGTGTTTGCCGCGATGGCCTCCAAAGATGCTTATAACTTCCCCGTCATTCGCGAAGCCATCGGCCACGAAGACGCGCTCTATGGCTTCAAGGGCGGGTTTGACAAAGCAGGCATGACGCTTGGTTTGAAAGCGGGTGGCTACTGGCCGAACAACCTCGAAAAACATGGCCATATCAACCACCAGTCCACGATTTTCCTGTTTGATCCGGACACTGGCATGGTCAGCGCCATGGTCGGTGGCAACCTGTTGACCGCCCTGCGCACCGCCGCGGCGTCGTCCGTGTCTATCAAGCATCTGGCCCGCAAAGACGCGAAGGTCATGGGCATGGTGGGTGCCGGCCATCAGGCCACATTCCAGCTTCGCGCAGCTCTTGAGCAGCGCCAGTTCGAGAAAGTCATCGGTTGGAACTACCACCCTGAGATGCTGCCCAATATCGAGAAGATCGCCAATGAAGCGGGCCTTCCGTTTGAAGCGGTCGAGCTTGAAGGCATGCGTGAGGCCGACGTGGTGATTTCCATCACCTCCACCTTTGCACCGACCATTATGGCCGACCACATTGCACCCGGCACACATATCGCCTGCATGGGCACCGACACCAAAGGCAAGCAAGAGGTCGAGGCCGCCCTGCTCGCCCGCGCCACCGTGTTCACCGACGAGGTCGCGCAATCCATCAGCATCGGCGAGGCACAACACGCAGTCGCAGAAGGTCTGATCAAGGAAAGCGACGTGCACCAGCTTGGCGCGGTGATCAACGGCACCCACAAAGGCCGCACGTCTGACGATGAAATCACGCTGTTCGATGGCACTGGCGTCGGCCTCCAAGACTTGGCTGTCGCCGCAAGCGTTGTCGAGCTGGCTGTCCAAAAGGGCGTCGCAATCGAGGTCGATTTCTGAGGAACGGGAAGTAGGCACCAGAGCAGGACACCCCCTGTGACCTGACTTGGTGCCTTCTTCCAAATGCCACGCCTGCGCTCACGACCTACACACGTGCTGACGCGACGGGCTGATACCACACCTAGCGAACTAAGAGCGAAACGCAGATCGGTTTGATATGCCGCCCTGCGAACGGCTCACCCACGCCCCAGAGCGATATATCTGGACTTAAGGAGGAGAACCCCATGTCTACTACTGCCACGGCTGACGCCGTCAATGAGAGGTTGCCAGCTGGCCGCCTCTTTACTTTGGGACTGCAACACGTCCTTGTCATGTATGCCGGTGCCATCGCGGTGCCGCTTATCGTTGGCCGCGTTCTGAAACTGAACCCTGAACAGGTTGCATTTCTGATTTCTGCCGACCTGTTTGTATGTGGTGTTGTGACCATCATCCAATCGCTCGGCGCGTCGAAATGGTTCGGCATCAAGCTGCCCGTCATGATGGGCGTGACCTTCGCCTCGGTGGGACCGATGGTTTCCATCGCCATCGCCAACCCGGGGCTGGAAGGCGCACGTATGATCTTCGGTGCCATCATCGGGGCCGGTGTCATCGCAATGCTGATCGCGCCGTTGATCAGCCGAATGCTGCGGTTTTTCCCGCCTGTGGTCACCGGCACGATCATTCTGGTTATCGGCGTCACGCTGATGCGTGTCGGGATCAACTGGATCTTCGGCCTTCCGTTCGGCCCCACAGCACCGAAAATCGTTGCTCCGGAACACCTCGCCTGGCTTGATCAGGTGCGCGGAATGCTGGATGCCGGTGTTATTCCTGCAATTCCGGATGGCCTTCAGGTTGCGCCCTCTATCGACAACGTCAAGTACGCCACTCCGCAGAACATGCTGATCTCCGGCATTGTGCTGACAACAATCGTCTTGGTGATGAAGTTCACCACCGGCTTCCTTGCCAACATCTCGGTGCTGATCGGCATCGTCGTTGGTGCGTTGGCCGCGACTGCTATGGGCTTGATGCATTTCGACAAGGTCGGCCACGCTGGCTGGTTCGAGCTGATCACCCCGCTGCGTTGGGGCGTGCCGATCTTTGACCCGATCATGATCCTGACCATGACGCTTGTGATGATCGTCGTTATGATCGAATCCACCGGCATGTTCTTGGCCCTTGGTGAAATGTGCGAGAAAAAGATCGAGCGTCCGTCCCTCTCCGCAGGTCTGCGGACCGATGGTCTGGGCACTGTGATCGGTGGCCTGTTCAACACCTTCCCCTACACCTCTTTCAGCCAGAATGTCGGGCTTGTCGGTGTGACCGGCATCCGCTCGCGTTATGTCTGCGTGGCCGGTGGTGCGATCATGATCGTGCTGGGCTTGGTGCCGAAAATGGGTGCCTTGGTCGAGTCCCTGCCCGTCGCCGTTCTAGGTGGTGCCGGTCTGGTGATGTTCGGGATGGTTGCTGCCACGGGAGTGCGCATCCTTGGTGCGGTGGATTTCAAGACCAACCGCTTCAACGGCCTGATCGTGGCAATTTCGCTTGGTCTGGGCATGATCCCGTTGATCGCGCCGGAATTCACCATGCACTTGCCGCACTCGATCGAGCCGCTGATCCACTCCGGCATCCTTCTGGCCGCAATCGCTGCGGTTGGCTTGAACGTCGTGTTCAACGGCGCGAAAGACATCTCGGAAGACGAACTGCGCGAAGCTGCACTTCAGTCGGATGGCGGTCACTAATTCCGCCCTCCATCGCTGCATGATAAGGAAAGGGGCCGTCTGGCCCCTTTCGCTCGTCTAACGGGTGCCAATGCCCCAACAAAGGATCGACTAATGCTTCTCGGATTATCACTGCTCTATGTCGGGGCCGTTCTCATCCTCAACGGGCTTTGGCTCTCGGGCCGGATCGAGGATCGCGAGATCATCCTTATCAATCTGGTCGTCGCAGCGATATCGTTCTTTGTGGCAATCCATACGGCAGTTTTCGCCGACACCATTACGGACGTCAGGGCTGCTGCCATGACACTGCTTTTCGCGATCACCTATCTGTGGGTCGCCTATAACCGGTTGCAAGACTGCGACGGTCGCGGCCTTGGCTGGTTCAGCCTGTTTGTGTCCGTCACCGTCGTGCCTGTGGCGCTTCTGGGCTTTGCACAGGCGGACAGCGTGATGTCGATCTGGCTGGCCTTCTCGTGGGCCGCGTGGGCGGTACTCTGGCTTGTCTACTTCCTCGTTCTCACCCTGCAAAAGCCGATCCAGAAGCTGGCCGCCTTTTTCACACTATTTTGTGGCGTCTTCACAGCGTGGCTACCCGGCATGCTGCTGCTGTTCGAGGTCGCAAACTAAAAAAGCGCGCCCCGAGGGACGCGCTTTTCCGTTGTCATTTCCCAGCGGCCTAGTGCCGTTTCTTCGGCGGCATCAGGTCGGTGATCGTTCCCTCGAACATTTCTGCCGCGAAGTTGACCGTTTCCGACAAGGTCGGGTGCGGGTGGATGGTGTGGCCCAGATCGGTCGCGTCGCAACCCATCTCGATGGCCAGCGCCACCTCGGCGATCAGATCACCGGCATTGGTGCCGACAATGGCAGCGCCTACGACACGATCATCGGTCGGGTCGAAGATCACCTTGGTCATCCCTTCCGAACGCGCGTTGGACAGCGCCCGACCCGACGCCGCCCATGGGAACACGCCTTTGGCGACTTTCAGACCCTTGGCCTTGGCCTCGGTCTCCGTGATGCCGACCCAAGCGACCTCGGGGTCGGTATAAGCGACCGACGGGATTACCAGCGCGTCGAACGCGCGGTTTTCACCGGCGCAGACTTCGGCGGCAACCTTGCCTTCATGGACTGCCTTGTGTGCCAGCATCGGTTGCCCCACCACATCGCCGATAGCGAAGATATGCGGCACGCCGGTGCGTTGCTGGTTGTCGACGGCGATGAAGCCACGCTCGTCCACGGCCACACCTGCGGCCTCCGCGTTGATCAGCTTGCCGTTCGGGCGACGCCCGACCGAGACGAGGACCTTGTCGAACGTGTCGGTGGTAACCTCGCCCTTGTCGTCCTCGAAGGTCACTTTCAGCCCCTTCTTCTGGGCCTCCATCGCGGTGACCTTGGTTTTCAGCATGATCTTCTCATACCGCTTGGCAATCCGCGTTTGCAGCGGCTTGACCATGTCCTTGTCGGCACCGGGCATCAGCTGGTCCATGAACTCGACCACGGAGATTTTCGCCCCGAGCGCGTCATAGACGCAGGCCATTTCCAGACCGATGATGCCGCCGCCAAGGATCAGCATACGCTTCGGAATATCCGCCAGTTCCAGCGCACCAGTGCTGTCCAGAACGCGCGGGTCGTCATGCGGAATGAACGGCAACTCGACCGGCTCGGAGCCTGCCGCGATGATGCACTTATCGAAGCTGACCGTCTTGGTGCCGTCATCGCCGGTGACCTCGATCATGTTGGGACCGGTGAAGCGCCCCGTGCCGCGCACGGTGGTCACTTTGCGGGCCTTGGCCAAGCCATCGAGACCACCAGTCAACTGCCCTACGACCGAGTCTTTCCAGCCGCGCAGCGCGTCCAGATCAATCTTCGGCTTGGCGAAGGTGACGCCGTGGGCCGCCATCTCGTCGGCCTCGGTCAGAACCTTGGCCACGTGCAGCAGCGCCTTGGACGGGATACAACCCACGTTGAGGCAGACGCCGCCAAGTGTCGGGTTCTTCTCGATCAGAACAACGTTCTTGCCCAGATCCGCCGCGCGGAACGCCGCCGTATAGCCGCCCGGACCGGAGCCCAGAACGACAACTTCAGCGTGGATATCGCCCGGACCGGTGGCCGTGCCTGTGGGCGCGGTTGCGGTCGGGGCGGCAGGAGCCGCCGCAGGTGCAGGTGCCGCTTCTGCCGGAGCTTCCGCCGCGCCAGCGCCTTCCAGAACCAAAATGACAGCGCCCATCGAGACCTTGTCGCCCTCGGACAGCTTGATCTCCTTCACCACACCAGCGGCGGGGCTTGGCACTTCCAGCGTGGCCTTGTCGCTTTCCAGCTCGATCAGCGGGTCTTCCTCGGCGACAGTGTCACCGACGGAGACCAGAATGCTGATGACGGGCACATCGGAGAAATCACCGATATCGGGTACTTTGACTTCCATCTGAACGCCCCCCTTACAACATCAGCCGGCGCACGTCGCCGAGCAGGTGTTTCAGCGACGCGTTGAAGCGCGCGCCCAAAGCGCCGTCAATGGCGCGGTGGTCGAAGGACAGCGACAAGGGCTGCATCAGGCGGGGGATGAACTCCTCGCCATTCCAGACAGGGGCCATCTTGGCGCGGGTCAGGCCAAGGATCGCAACCTCCGGCGCGTTGACGATGGGCGTGAAGCCCGTGCCGCCAATGCCGCCCAAAGACGAGATCGTGAAGGTCGCCCCCTGCATGTCGGGGCCTTTCAGCTTGCCTTCACGCGCCGCCAGAGACAGCGAGCCCAACTCCTTGGAAATCTCGACGATCCCCTTGCGGTCGGCATCCTTGATCACCGGAACCATCAGGCCTTGGGGCGTGTCCGCCGCAAAGCCGATATTGTAGAAGTTCTTCTTGATCAGCTTGTCGCCGTCTGGATGGATCGAGGAATTGACCTCCCAATGCTCTTTCAGGGCCGAGACGCAGGCCTTGATCACGAAGCTCAAAAGCGTGACGCGGTAGCCTTGCTCTTTGGCGGCTGTGTCGAGTTCCTTGCGGTACTTGTCCAGCTCGGTGATGTCCGCCTCTTCATCGACGGTGACGTGCGGGATGTTGAGCCATGCGCGGTGCAGCGCGGGGCCGGACAGCTTCTTGATGCGGGGCATCTCGACGTCTTCGACGGGGCCGAATTTCGAGAAGTCCACGGCAGGCATCGGCGGAATGCCTATGCCGCCACCACTTGCGCCCGCAGGGGCAGAAGCTGTGGTGGATTTGAGGAACTTGGTCACGTCCTCGCGCAGGATACGGCCCTTGCGGCCCGTGCCGTTCACCTTGGTGATGTCGATTTCCAACTGGCGTGCAAAGGCGCGCACGGATGGCGAAGCACTGGACTTAGAGAAGCCGCTATCGACCACAGCCGCAGGGGCCGGAGCCGCCGCAGGTGCAGGAGCCGCCGCCGGAGCAGCTGCGGGGGCCGCGGGGGCCGGTGCTGCCTCGGCCGCAGGAGCCGCAGCACCTGCCGCATCGCCTTCAAGGACCAGCAGAACCGAGCCCATGGACACCTTGTCGCCTTCGGAAACCTTGATTTCCTTGACTACACCGGCGGCCGAGCTTGGGACCTCCATCGTGGCCTTGTCGCTTTCCAGCTCGACCAGCGGGTCTTCCACTGCGACGGTGTCACCAACGCTGACCAGAATGCTTACCACCGGCACTTCGTCGAAATCGCCGATATCTGGGACTTTTATTTCAATAGTCATAAGTTTGTTCCTTCTCTCAGGCGCTGATCAGGCCAGCCGTGGGTTCGGCTTGGCGCCGTCGATGTCGTATTTCTTGAGCGCTGCTTCCAGGTCTTTCTTGGTCACGTTGCCCGCTTTGTAGAGGTCCACCATCGCCGCCGCGGCGATGTGATTTGCATCCACCTCGAAGAAGCGGCGGAGATTGACCCGGCTGTCGGAGCGGCCAAAGCCGTCCGTGCCAAGCACGGTGTAGGACCCCGGCACAAAGGCGCGGATTTGTTCGGCGTAGTTCTTCATATAATCCGTCGCCGCGATAATCGGGCCTTTGGCCTTGCTCAAAGCTTGGGTTACATAAGGCACTTGTTCGTCCATCAACGGGTTCAGCCGGTTGTGGCGCGCCGCGTCTTGGCCGTCGCGGGCCAACTCGTTGAACGAGGTGGCCGACCAGATGTCGGAAGTGACGCCAAAGTCGTCTTTCAACATCTTCGCCGCCTCGATGGCCTGTACCAGAATGGTGCCGGAGCCCATCAAATTGACGTGCTTCTTGCCCGGCTTCTTGGTCTCGGTCATGCGGTAGAGACCGCGCAGGATCCCCTCCTCCGCCCCCATCGGCATATCAGGGTGGCTGTAGTTCTCGTTCATCAGGGTGATGTAGAAGGTGATGTCCTCCTGATCGACGAACATCCGTTGCAGGCCGTTATGGATAATCACCGCGACCTCGTAGCTGAAGGTCGGGTCATAGGTGACGCAGTTCGGGATGGTGCCGGCCAGAATGTGGCTGTGGCCATCCTCGTGCTGCAAACCCTCGCCGTTCAGCGTGGTCCGGCCCGCCGTGGCCCCCAAAAGGAAGCCCCGCGCGCGGCTGTCGCCTGCGGCCCATGCCAGATCGCCCACGCGTTGGTGACCGAACATTGAGTAGTAGATGTAGAACGGGATCATCGGAACGCCGTGGTTGGAATACGACGTCGCCGCCGCGATCCAGTCAGCCATCGCCCCCGCCTCGTTGATGCCTTCCTGCAGGACCTGACCGTCGGTCGTTTCCTTGTAGAACATCATCTGGTCGGCATCTTCAGGCGTGTAGTTCTGCCCCAGCGGGTTATAAATCCCCGCCGAGCGGAACAGCCCCTCCATGCCGAACGTGCGCGACTCGTCCGGCACAATCGGCACCACGAACTTGCCGATGGTCTTGTCGCGCAGCAGCGTCGTCAGAATGCGCACATAGGCCATGGTGGTAGAGATTTCGCGATCACCCGTGCCTTTCAATTGCGCCTCGAACTTTGTCAAAGGCGGAATTTCCAGCTTCGGCGCATCACGCCAGTCGCGTTTCGGGAACTCCCCGCCAAGTGCCGAACGACGGTCCGCCAGATAGGCTTTTTGCGAGTTGTTCAACGCCACAAACGGCGCTTTGGGCAGATCCTCGTCCGAGACGGGGATATCGAACCGGTCGCGGAATTCGCGCAACTGGTTGTCAGCGAACTTCTTGGCGGAGTGGGTGATGTTTTGCCCCTCGCCCGCTGTGCCCATGCCGTAGCCTTTGACCGTTTTGATCAACAGACAAGTCGGCTGGCCCTTGGTGTCGCTGGCGGTCTTGAACGCGGTGTAGACCTTCTGCGGATCATGCCCGCCCCGACGCAGCGCCCAGATTTGCTCGTCGCTCCAATCGGCCACCAAGGCAGCGGTCTCGGGGTACTTGCCGAAGAAATGCTTGCGGATATAGGCACCGTCTTTCGACTTGAAGGTCTGGTAGTCGCCGTCGACGGTCTCGTCCATCAACTGCTTGAGACGTCCGGTGTGGTCATTTTCCAGCAACTCGTCCCAGCCTTTGCCCCAGAGCAGCTTGATCACGTTCCAACCGGCCCCGCGGAAGTCGCCTTCCAGTTCTTGCACGATCTTGCCGTTGCCGCGCACAGGTCCGTCAAGGCGTTGCAGGTTGCAATTGACCACGAAGATCAAGTTGTCCAAGCCTTCGCGCGCCGCCAGATCAATCGCGCCGCGGCTTTCCGGCTCGTCCATCTCGCCATCGCCCAAGAACGCCCAGACCTTGCGGTCGCCCATGTCGATATGGCCGCGGTTGTGCATGTATTTCATGAACCGCGCCTGATAGATCGCCATCAGCGGGCCAAGACCCATCGAGACGGTCGGGAACTGCCAGTAATCCGGCATCAACCACGGATGCGGATAGGACGACAGGCCGCCGCCATCCACTTCGGAGCGGAAGCTCTCGAGCTGCTCTTCGCTGATCCGGCCTTCCATGAAGGAGCGCGCGTAGATGCCCGGGATCACGTGGCCCTGGAAGAACACCAGATCGCCGCCATGGATCGCGGATTTGGAACGCCAGAAGTGGTTCAGCCCAATGTCATACATCACCGCCGAGGAGGCAAACGACGCGATATGCCCGCCATACTCGCTGCTTTCCTTGTTGCGGCGTACCACCGTCGCCATCGCGTTCCAGCGGTTGATCGTGCGGATGCGCCATTCCATGTCCAGATCGCCCGGCACGGCCAGCTCGTCATCGGCCGGAATGGTATTCTGGTACGGCGTCGTGGCGGAAAACGGCAGCGTAGCTCCTGCGGCGCGGGCTTGTTGAACAGCCTTGTCCAGCAGGTAATGGGCACGGTTTGCGCCATCCTTTTCGATCACGTCCTGAATGGCTTCCTGCCATTCCTGACTCTCGATCGGATCAATGTCGGTGTTCTGGATTGTCATTCTGTATCTCCGATAGACGCTTGGAATTGGGTCAATGTCAGTATTCAGACGCGAACCGCATGGCGTCTGATTTTGAGTCAAAAAAGCCGGGTCACATCCCCGGCCTGTTGAAAAAATACGTGTTAAAGCGGAGGCCCACCTCACAATCTGGCAACGGGGCGATAGCTTTCTGGTTTACTGTGGGGCTGACGCTGCGGCATGCAGGATAGGCCCTGAAGGTAGTGTCGCCACATGTGGCACGAGGACCGACCTCACCAGATTGGCTTGAGAATGGGTAAATCATTTTTCCTCCGGTTTACCTACGATACCTATTACTGGGGGCGCGCCAACCGGATTCTTTTGTCCCGATCATATATGTCTCCGCCAACCAGAGCCCTAACGAACACAATCAAGCTGCCCTTGGGGCATGCCATGCTTCGCTGCTTGTATTTCGAAACAAAGAAATTGTTTATCAAAATAAACGCGAAGGTATCTTTGCAAGAGGCGTAGTCTCCCCCACTGGATGTCCCTAGCGTGGCAATTGTTCCGGCAACTTTGTTTTCTTGATCACACTGCTGATGCGGTCGAAAACAAACTCCATAAACAGGCGGGTTTTAGGGTCTTGGTGGCGGCGATGGGTAAACAGGCACGCCATCTGGATCGCTTCGGGCGGTGTCTCTTCGCCCACCACGACCAATTCGCCCGACTTTAAATACTCGGCCACTTCGAAAACAGGCTTCAGCGTGATGCCCTGCCCCGCCAATGCCCAATCCACCAAAATGTCACCATCGTCACATTCGTAATGCCCCGTTGCGCGATACCGTTTCGGGCCATCCTTGGTCATCAAAGGCCACTGAAATTCGGCCGCGCCGGGAAAGCGCAGGTTCAGGCATTCATGCCTGTCCTTGACGATCTCGTCGCCTGACCGAGGATGTCCGCGTTTCTCGATATAGTGTGGCGAGGCACACAACACGCGTTGAACGTCCGCGATTTTCTTGATGCGAAGGGTGCTGTCTTCGGGCTGCCCTAGGAAATAGGCAAGGTCCAACCCTTCCGTAGTCAGGTCCACCGTTCTGTCCGTCAACCTTAGCCGCACGTTTACTTCGGGATACTCGGCCAAAAAGGCCGGTACTTGTGGCGCGATCAGCCGTCGGCCAACCCCCAAAGGGGCCGCCACATAAAGCGAGCCGCGCGGGTAATCGGTGATGTCGACCACTTGCGCTTCCGCAGCTTCGACGGATTCCAATACGGTACACGCCCCGCCATAGAACACTTTGCCTTGCTCTGTCGGGGCCAGATTTCGTGTGGTCCGCTGGAACAGTCGTACACCCAGATGTTGCTCCAATTGCGATATCCGCGAGGACGTCACCGCAGGCGAAATGCGCAAATCTCGACCGGCAGCAGACATGCTGCCTAACTCGTAGACACGGACAAAAGTGCGGATATTATCTAGATAGGACATTGTTTTGTTTTTTTTGATGCTGCTTGGTGTTTTGTAACAATACAAGAATAACGCAGTGACGACTAGTGTGTGATTGAACTCGAATCTTGGGAGCTTGCTATGTACGACCTGGCTATCATGTGGGACTGGATCGCTTTTTCGGTCCGCTGGCTACACCTTATCACCGCAATGGCGTGGATCGGTGCATCCTTCTATTTCATCGCCCTCGATCTGGGCTTGCGCAAAGCCCCTAACATGCCCGCAGGTGCGCATGGCGAAGAATGGCAGGTGCATGGCGGCGGGTTCTACCACATCCAGAAATATCTGGTCGCCCCCGAGAACATGCCGGAGCATCTGATCTGGCACAAATGGCAAAGCTACATCACCTGGGTCTCAGGTGCAGCCATGCTAATGATCGTCTACTGGGTCGGCGGCGAGCTGTATCTTCTTGACCCTACCAAAGCCGAATTAAGCTTGTGGCAAGGTATCCTGATCTCCGGCGGTTCCCTGACCATCGGCTGGCTGGCCTACGACTTCATGTGCAAATCCAAGCTGAGCGAGCAACCTACCCTGCTGATGCTGCTTCTATTCGTGATCCTTGTGGTGATGTCTTGGGGGTATAACCAGATCTTCACCGGCCGCGCCGCCCTGCTGCATCTGGGCGCGTTCACCGCGACGATCATGACCGCGAACGTGTTCTTCCAGATCATGCCGAACCAACGCATCGTCGTGGCCGACCTTAAGGCAGGCCGTACACCGGACGCCAAGTATGGCAAGATCGCCAAAGTGCGCTCCACTCATAACAACTACCTGACCTTGCCGGTCGTGTTCCTTATGCTGTCCAACCACTACCCGCTGGCTTTCGGCACGCAATATGCGTGGATCATCGCCAGCCTGATCTTCCTGACGGGCGTCACTATCCGTCACTACTTCAACACCATGCACTCCACCGGCAAAGGTCCGAACTGGACATGGGGCGTGACAGTTGTGTTGATGATCGTGATCGCGTGGCTGTCCACCGTGCGCACGGGCGAAACATGGGAGGAAGCCGAAGCCCGTCCTCTGACCGCCTATGAGGAAAAATTCGCCTCCGCCGCTTCGTTCGAAGACGCTTACGACACCGTCGTTGGAAACTGCTCGATGTGCCATGCACGCGAGCCCGTTTGGGATGGTATGCTGTGGGCGCCCAAAGGTGTTTATCTTGAAACCAAAGGCGACGTTGCGCGGCACGCAAGCGAGATTTACCTTCACGCAGGTGTCAGCCATGCCATGCCGCCGCCCAATGCTGTCCAAATGGATCTGGAGGCCCGCGCTACCATCATCGACTGGGTGCGCGAAGTCCGCACTGGCGGCTAGACAGTCACTCTCATTTGCTTCGTAACTTACTGATATTATAGTATTACTACACCTAAACGTGTTCTTTGGATACTCTATGAGCATCTATCAACCCGTCCTGATAGATGAGTTTAAGTCACGCTGCCTTGGAAATATTTACTGTAAAGCATGCGTGCAGTCTCAAAAACCCGAGTGACACTCGCATAAAGCAAAGTCGCTTGCTGCAACCCCTCGGACATCTTGTTGCAGTTCACTGCGCTGGAGCCGATGACTGCTAATCAAGCCCTTTGAGCCCCATATACCAACAACTTGTGCCGATAATTCGGGATGGCCGAGTGAAAGCCCTTTAAGTAATCCCCAGCACCGCCGCCGTTGCCGCGGTGCCGGAACTTTCTAATCCTTATCGGTTACGTCCGATATCCAAGTACCGGCAGCAACAGCACGCGGCAGACCCAGAGGACCAATCGCAAGGAGCGCGACCTGGTGCAGGTCCTCTTTCGCAATCCCTTCCGCGACGCCGCGACGGGCATGCGAATGGACAGCGCCTTCGGAAACTGCTCCGATGGCCAGCGCAAGCTTGATCAAGCGGCGCTCGCGTTCCGTCAAACCGCCTGCGTTGGCGGTCGCGGCCCCCAGTTCGGCATACGCCGCCCAGATGGACGGGTAATTCTTGGCCAGATCACCGGCGGCACCGGGCAATTCTTTGTTCATATTACTTCCTTTCAACGGGTTATGTGGTTCTCTTAAATCAGATCAAGCCGCATTGCGGGCCTGCTGAACCGTCGCGAGCCAATGTAGAATAGCGGCGTCATCCATCGGCAGATCACAAGCCGCGTCTCCGCCAAATTCTGACCAGCCTTGGGCATAGGTGGGCCGGACCGCAGTCAGTACCGGTATATCAAGCGCAATGGCCTTGACCATCAGGTCACGAAACCCGCGCCCCTCGCTTTCGCCACGACCAAAACGGTTCAGGATCAGCAGGTCGGCCCCCTGCTCCAGCTCGCGCTCGAGAAACGCGGAGCATTCCGCCAGCGCGCCCGGATGCAAGCGGCAGCCGTGTGAGCCGTTGCCCAATGGTTGCGAAATGCGGAAGGTCCGGTTTGAGCCAAGCGTGGTCAGGTCCATGTCGGCGCAGTGACATTCACCACCCTCGGCCCCGCGGGTTTGCACCGCGCCGCGGATGCGCAGGCCGCTGGCCGTCAGGGTTTGGGAAATATTATCCAGAAACCCGTCGATATCACCGTACTCGAAGCGGATGGCAGCAAGGGGGGAAAGGCTCATGATACATCTCCATTATGGCAAAACGGGCGCCAGAACAGCCGCGCGCCTGTCGTGATTTCAGTGGTCCCGGCAGGGACGATGGCAAGACCGTCCGCCGTGCCAAGAGGCAACAGCGTGGCCGAGACGCTTTGGCCCAGTCGTTGCAGGACAGGCAGGCCCTGTTCATCATAGGCGACCAGGCGCACCGGAAAGACCTCGGCGCGGCCCGGCTTGCGGGTCCAGTCAAATCCGGCGACGGCGGGGACTGGTGCAAACGGTTTGGCCTCGATGCCCATCAGGCGCATGATCTGGGGCAGCACGAACATATGGAAGCCCACATGCACGGCGAACGGGTTGCCCGGAAGGCCGGTGAAGGCGGCGCTTCCCAAGGTGCCGAACATGACCGGCTTGCCGGGTTTCAGCTCCACGCGCCAGCCATGAACCGTGCCACCTGCGGCAGTCAGAGCGTCGCGGATGTGGTCCTTGCCGCCCATGGATACGGCGCCGGATGACAGGATCAGGTCGTAGTGCTCGCAGATGCCGTCAAGCGCGGCGGCGGTAGCGGCGGCATCGTCGGGGAGGATACCCAGATCGGTGGTTTCTGTACCCGCCTGCTGGGCCAAAGCCAGCAACATCGGGCGGTTGGCGTCGGGGATTTGCCCAAGCGTGCGGACCCCGCTGCGCAACTCGTCTCCGGTGGAAAAAACCGCGACGCGCGGGCGGCGGGTGACGTTGATCCGCTCGATGCCATTGGCGGCCAGCAGGCCGATGTGATGCGCGGCAATGCGGGTGCCAGCGAGCAGAAGTTGCTGCCCCGCGGCCTGATCGCTGCCCGCACGGCGGATGTTGTCGCCCAAGGCGGGGGCGCGTTCGATATGAACCTTGTGGGTCTTGTCGACGCAAGCCTCGATCATCACGACGGCATCTGCCCCTGCGGGCAAAGGCGCACCGGTGAAAATACGCAGTGCTGTGCCTTCGGGAAGCGTGATTGGGGCGTCTCCGGCAGCGACGGTGCCAGCAATTGGCAGGCAACAGCGGCCTTCCAGATCAGCGACACGCACGGCGAAGCCGTCCATGGCGGAGTTGTCGAAGAACGGCATCGCCTCGGGAGCAGCAACGGCTTTGGCGGTGGTCCGGCCAAGTGCATCTGCGAGGGAAACGGAGCGGGTGTCGGTGATCGGTGCTACCTGCGCAAGTGCGCGGTCCAGCGCGTCCGGGACGCTCATCATATCGGCGGAGTGCGAGAGGCTGTCGCAGCCGCATCCACCAGTAACGCGAGCCATGTGCATCTGCCGTGTCCTTTGGTTTTGGTGAGGGAAGGAGGCCGGATTATCCGGCCCCCTTGTTTTTTCGTGGTTGCGCTTACTTCGGAGCGTCAGAGGCGTTCATCATCAGGTAGTCCATGACCAACGTTGCCTCGTCATCTTCCAGCCCTGCACGTGGGAACATCGACGGCGTGATGCCTTTCCACTGTTGCTGCGTGAAGTGCGTCACTTCGCGCGGAGCGTGGCAGACGGTGCAGCGCTCGAAGTAGATTTTCTCGCCCGGCGTCATGTCGGCGTACAAGGCTTCGGTCAGCGCTTCGAGACGGTCGAGACCAAGTTTGTCCTCGTCGATCTCTGCGATTTCCATGTCCTCGATGATCGCAGGTTTCTCATAGGCCATGTTTGGACCTTCGGGGTCTTCACATTTGCGCATGCTGCAAAGCGTGGTGTTCGCAGTCGTTGCCTGTGCCAGACCCGATGAGGGCTGGGTCGAGGTCAGGAAGTTCACCAGGCCGGAGTTACAGCGGCCCTTGCTGTCCAGCGACGGCCATGCACCCTCGTAGAGCGAGATCACGCCCGGCATGATGTCGTCCGATACCACTGCACCGGCAATGACCGTGCCACGGTCGTTGTAGAGTTCGACCAGATCGCCATCCTCGATGCCACGCGATGCGGCGTCCTCGGTGTTGATCCGAACCGGCTCACGGCCCTGCACCTTGTAGAGAGCACGCAGTTTTTCCGATTGGTCCATCTGGCTGTGCAGGCGGAACCATGGGTGCGGCGACACAACGTGCAACTGGCCTTCCTTGGCGTTGCCCAGATATTCGTGTTTCTCCATCCACATCGGCATGCCGGGCATATCGTCGATTTCCAGCTTGGCGAAGTCTTCGCAGAACATCTCGATCTTGCCGGATGCCGTGTGCAGCGGCGTGCCTTCGGGGTCGTTGTAGAACTCGCTGTGACGGGTCCACTGGCGGGCTTCTTCCGGCACGTCCTGACGGGCATAGCCTTTCTCCCAGAACTCTTCGAACGGGGTATGCTGCGCCGCGCTGGATTTCTCGTAAGCCAGCTTGATGTGGTACATCTTGTCTTCGTTTTCGGTGAACTGCGTCCACAGGCCCAACTTATCGGCCAGCCCTTCGAAGATTTCATAGTCCGGCAGGCTCTCACCCACAGGCTCAATCACCTTTTTCATGGCGTAGATCTTGTCGTTGGAATAGGTGCCGCCCGAAGAAATGTCATCCTGTTCCAGCGTCGACGCGGCGGGCAGCACGATGTCGGCCCAGCGGGTCGCAGCGGTCCACCACACGTCGACACTGACCACAGTTTCGACCTTTTCAAGTGCACGGATCAGCCGGTTTGTATCCTGCTGGTGGCTCATGAAGTTGTTGCCTGCGTTGAAGACCAGCTTCACGTCAGGATAGGTGTGGGTGTTGCCGTTGTAGAAGACCTCCTTGCCGGGGTTTTCAAGCATTTCGGTGATCCGGCTGGCAGGGCAGACGCCTTTGACGAAGTTACGGCCCTGAGACATGCCCGCAGGGTTCGATTTACCCGAGGCAGGCATCCCGCCGTTGCCGTAGTGCCAGCTGAAGCCCACACCGCAACCCGGTTTGCCGATTTTGCCGGTGAGGGCAGCGAAGTTGATGATGGCCCAGTGGGTCATCTCGCCGTGTTGGGCGCGTTGCAGCGACCATGCACCGGCGATTTCGGTGTTGGACTTGGCGAACAGCTCGGCCATCTCGCGGATTTTGTCCGCTTCGATACCGGTGATTTCCGCGGCCCATTCGGGGGTCTTTGGCGTGTCGTCGGTTTCGCCTTTCAGATAGGCGATCCACTTGCCCGCGCCGACAGTATATTTGTCCATATAGGCGCGGTCTTCGAGACCTTGCTCCAGCACGTGGCTGGCCATGGCGCAGAACAGGGCCACGTCGGTGTTCGGTACAATCTTGACCCAGTCAGCGTTCAACATCTCATCAGATGCGGTGCGCTGCGGGTTGATGGAGACGAACTTGACGCCTGCATCGCGGATTTCTTCCCAGTGGGCATACATGCCGTGGTCGGCCACGCGATATTCGATACGGTTGTTCTTGATCGGGTCACAACCGACCAGCACGAACACATCTGTCTCGTCGCGAATGGTCTCCCACGCGGATTGCGCCGAGTAGACTTCCATGTCGCCGATGATGTGCGGCAGCGAGACCTGAGACGCACCGGCAGACCAGTCGCCGGACGTGTTGGTGCAACCACCGATGAGGTTGATCAAACGGCCCTGAAGCACGTTGGGGCGGAATGTACCCGCGTTCGACCAGCCGCCATAGGAAGAACTGAAGATCGCTTCGTTGCCGTGGTTCGCGGCGGTGTCCAACAGCGCCTTGGCGGTCAGGCTCCAGGCGGTGTCCCAGTCAACCTTGACGTATTCTTCCTTGCCGCGCAGTTCCGGTTTGGTCTCGCCGGTTTCCCAGCCCTCAAGATAGGACTTACGCACCATCGGGTAGTTGATCCGCGATTTGTCATAGGTCCGATCCATGACGCCATGGCTCAGCATTTCGGTGGGCCGCGCATCGATTTCCATGATGTTATTGACGCCGACCAGCTTGCCATCGCGCACGACAGCTTCAAACGGGCCGTAGTGGGTCGCATGGAAAATACGGTCTTTGAACGAGTTCGGATCCAGTGCGGCAAGCGCCGTCGAGCCCATCATGCTGGCTGTGCCGAATACGGCGGCACCACCTTGCAAAAACGCGCGGCGAGTAGGTTGATTGAATGACATGCGTGCCTCCTATGGCTGACTATCTGGGCATGACACTACTATTCAGGGCTTTGGTGGACTTTGACTTTGCGCAAGAGAGCTTGTTCGAAGATGTAAAGATTTGTAATGATGACGGTATGGCCCAACACATCCTCATTGTCGAAGACGACCGCACCACCCGCCTGCGCCTTGCAGCATATCTACGTGAGCAGGGGCATCGCGTCAGCGAGGCTGAAAATGCCGAAAGTATGGAGAACACCATCAGCGTGGACCCGCCCGAGTTGCTGCTGATCGACATCAACCTCGAGGGCAAAGACGGGCTGACAATCACCCGTGAACAGCGGGCCGTTTCACGGGTCGGGATCATCCTGTTGACCGCCCGCGACGATCAGGTGGACAAGATCGTAGGGCTGGAGATGGGCGCGGACGACTACGTAACCAAGCCGTTCGACAAGCGCGAACTGGCGGCGCGGGTCAAGAACCTGCTGGCGCGGATCGCCGACATCGGGCAGGCACCGCAGGGTGCGCCACCCGTGGAGGATTTCGGCCCGTGGTGTTTTGACCGCATCCGGCGCAGGCTGGTGTCCGCAGCACGCACAGAGACGCTGACCGTGCAGGAATTCGAAGTGATGTCAGCTCTTGCGGATCATCCGGGCCAGACCCTGAGCCGCGCGCGCCTCTCGGAGATGATCGGGCGTGGGTCGCATCGCTCTAACGACAGGATGATTGATGTGGTGGTCGGGCGGCTTCGCAAGAAGCTGGAAAATGACCCGACCAAGCCTGAGTGGATCCTGACAGAACACGGTCAGGGCTATCATTTCGTTGATCCGGCATCGGTTTGAAGACCCGCCTGCCCCGCCGCGGCCCTCAGGATCACGGCGGCTTCGTCTGCGCTGGAGTCTACCTGCTTGAGCAATTCATCGTCGGCCCCCTGCTCCGCCGTTTCGACCTTCGCCAAATCTGAACAAAACTGGTGTAGCTGAAAATTCGACGCGGCCCCCTTCAGTCGATGCGCCGCTTTGCGCTGTTGCTCGACGGGGCCGCTGCGGATGCTCTTCATTGCGGCAGGCAAGTCTGCCAGAAACTCGCGCAGGATCAGCCCGGTGGTCTCCGGTCCAAGATCCGAGACATCGCCGCGAATGCTGTCGAGGACAGCGTCGCCGCTTTGCGACGCATCTTCCGGCGCAGATGCGCTCAACACCTCGGTCAAAGCCCGCGGCGAAATCGGCTTGGACAGGATATGCGCAACGCCAAGGCGGTCGCGGTTCTCTTTTGTGTCGTCAATCAAATGCGCTGTTAAGGCGACCAGCAAAGGCGCGCCCGGCATTGCGTTAATCCGGGCCGCCACCTCCTCGCCGCGCATGTCCGGCAGATCAAGGTCGATCAGGATCAAGTCAAAACTGGCAGTTTTAGCGGCTTCAACTCCCGTCGTTCCGGTCGCGGCCAAGCTGACCGTACATCCCAGCCGCTCAAGATACCCGCGCGCCACGATCAGGTTCACTGCGTGGTCGTCGATCACCAGAACGTCGCGGCCCAGATTGCCTGTTGGCATCTGTGCATCATCATCGGCAATCGACGCCAGATCACCCGTCTCCAAGGGAGCGGTCAGGGTGAAGCGGCTGCCGATCCCAAGCTCGCTTTCCACGCTCAATGCCCCGCCTAATGCTTCGGTCAGCTTGCGCGAAATCGCAAGCCCAAGGCCAAGCCCTTCGATACCAGAGCGACGGGCCTCCTCGGTGCGCGCATAAGCGTCGAAGGCGTGGTCAATCGTCTCGCGGGTCATGCCAACGCCGGTATCGGACACCGCAAAGCTCACCACGGGCTGGCCGGTCTCGGGGGACATGGCATGATCTACCGACAGCGTTACCGTTCCGCGCTTGGTGTATTTCACGGCGTTGGAGATCAGGTTGCCAACGATCTGACGCAGTTTCACCACATCTCCGAACAGAACCAACGGCGCGTCTTCGGCAAGGTCTATGACAACCTCCAGCTTCTTGTCTGCCGCCAGTGACTGCAATTGATGCCCAAGCTGGCCAACAAGCTCCCGCAGCGGAAAATGCACCGGATTACCGCGATTGGCCCGATCTTCGCTGCTTGCGTAGTCGAGAATGTCATTTGTGATATCCACAAGATCACGGGCCGATTTATGCGCGGTCTTGACCCGTTCGCGATGATCGTCGTCAACCGCTTCGCTTTCCAGCAGCGACAGCATCCCGATAATGCCGTTCAAAGGGGTACGAATTTCGTGGCTCATACGTGCAAGAAACTCCGTCTTGCTGCGGTCGGCCGCTTCGGCCTCGGCGCGGGCAGCGTCAACGGCTTTCATCTCGGCCACCACATCCCCTGTCCGCGCGAGTACCGCATCCTCCAGATGTGTTTGCAAGCGGGTGGCATCAATCGCGCGCCGGCGCAAAATGTTGAGCGCCTTTTCCATGCGCCCGATTTCATCATGGCCGGTGATCGACAGCGGTTTGCCATAGGTTCCTTCCGCTACCGCCACGATGCGGCGCGACAGGTTCCCCAGCCGAGCGACCAACTGCCGGCGGGCGTATTGCCACAGAATTGCACCAGCGATCACCGCTGCGGCGACAATCGCAAGAAGTCCCATGGTCATCAGGGATGCGCGTCGCTGGGCGGTCGCAATTTTCTCTAATCCTTGCGCCTGCACAATGTCGCGAGCTTCTCGCGCCTGAACCGACATGACGGAAATGACGTCCGTCAGTTTTTCGCTATCCACCGCAATTGCCGCGTGCAATGCGGCTCGCTTTTCCTGAAGCTTGATCATCCCTTCGGGGGCCAACGCCTGCCTGAAGCGTTGCAGCAACTCCTCCGCTTCGGTCCGCGCCGTGAGCGATGGCATATAGCTGATGCGTCGCCCCGCAAGCACCAGACGCTCTGCCAGAAGTGTTTGCAGGTTTTCCAATTCCTCCGGCGCGAAAAGGCGTGGCACCTGTTGCAATTGCAACCGTCCGGCTTCGGTGATGCGCGCAAGCTCGGTCAGCCGCTCGAAAGCAAAGAAGTACTGGTCTGCAAGCGTATCAAGCGCGGGGCGTGGGCTGATATCCGGTTCCGAGTAGATATTCGCGATGCCGGCCGTAATTCTAAGCCGCGCAAGATCGGTTTCCGCCTCGATTAACGCGTCCAGACGCCCCCCAACCCGCGCGATATCGCGACTTTCCTCGGCAATCTGCTGCGCCAGGCGCAATTCTTCATGCGCGTTGTCGGTCATTCGGGCGATAATCTGACCAGCCTGCCCTTCCTGCTGCGTCGTTTGCACCGCAGGGCTCATGTTCCGAAGTTCCCGGGCGCCGGTCTCAATGCGTTCGACTGCAGCCTTTAGCGCGCCAGATATCCGCTCAAGACCGTCTTTCGTATCCGCCTGAACGAAGGTGGCGGCCAGCGACCCGACCAGTTCCGCCGACGCGCCGACCCTGCTTGCAAGCTCCATCGCCGGAAGGTTGCTCTGGATCAGATCGCCATGCGAGCGCACCAGATACCGGTTGACGCCAATCGCGGCCACCCCCACCATTATGGCCAAAACCGCCATTGCAGAGAGAATCTGGATCAGCCGCGTGTCAAATCTCGTTCGTTTCATAGCCAGACATTACGGGGCGACATCTGCCTGTTCAATCGGCGTTGCGGCTCTTTGTGTTGCTGTCCTGTCCAGCGCCGCAGTGGCCGAGCCGAAACGGCTGTTTTGCGCGCTCATTCCCCATTTTAAGGACGAATACTGGCTCAGCGTCGGCTACGGGCTTGAGCAGGAGGCGAAACGCGAAAACGTCGATCTGCTGTTCTTCGAGGCCGGAGGCTATCGTGCGCGCGCACAGCAGATTGAGCAACTTGATCTATGCGTCAAACGCGGCGTGGACGCGGTCCTGATCGGGGCAGTCACATCGGATCATCCCGACCTGATCACTGCCATCGACGATGCCGCTGGGAGCATCCCGATCTTCGGACTGGTCAACGAATTGCACGCCGGCACGCTCCGCGGTCGTATCGGCGTGGACTGGCAGGACATGGGGGCCGTCGTCGGACGCTATTTGAGCGAGCTGCACCCGGACGGATCACCGCCGCAAACCGCAGTATTCATTACCGGACCGCCTATGGCGGGATGGACCGGCCCGCTTGAAGCCGGACTGCGAGACGGGCTGACAGATAGCGCGGTGACACTCACAGGCGTCTACGGTGCCGATACCGGTCTGCGAGCGCAACTGGCGCTTGTTGAGACCGCGCTTGAGGAGTACCCGAACGCGGATTATCTCATCGGCAGCGCACCCGCTGTCGAGGCGGCGATCGGTTTGCTGGCGTCGCGACCGGGCGCGGAAGGACCGCTGCTTGTGGCGACATATGCGAACCATACAATCAAGCGCGGCCTGATGAATGGGAGCGTGCTGGCTGCATCTTTCGACGACCCCATGCGGCAGGGCCGGATGGCAATTCGCCAAGCCACGTCAATAACGTCTGCGCCTGTGGGCCCCGCCGGTCCCGGAGTCCTGCTTTTGACAAACGGAGACGACAATCTGAGTGATATTCGTATGTCGCCTGCCGGATATTTCCCATCAATCCAGTAAAAGCACATCAAACATACGGCTGACTCTAGACCGCGCAGCTCACTGACAACATGCCGTTAGACCTATCCTGGCGATTAGCGACTTCAGTTTGATCCAAGTTAAGGCACTGATCCTCTAGTCCAATGTAGCCATGCAATTCGTCGCATTGCTCAATCGTTGGGCAACGTCGATTTATCAAGGAGATAGATGTGGGATTGATCGGGATATTTCTGTCTCTGGGTCTGCTGATGTACCTCGCATATCGCGGGTTAAATGTGTTGATCCTTGCGCCGGGATTGGCCCTGCTGGCGGTCTTGATGAGTGGCAACTTACCCGTTCTGGCGACCTACACGCAGGTCTTCATGAACGCGCTTGGCGGGTACGTCATCCTCTATTTCCCGTTGTTCCTGCTGGGGGCCATTTTCGGCAAGGTCATGGCCGACAGCGGCTCTGCACGCGTGATCGCCGAGCAAATTATCGAGGGCCTTGGCGTAGACAGGGCGATTGCCGCGGTGGTTCTGGCGTGCGGCGTGTTAACCTTCGGCGGCGTATCCTTGTTTGTCGTGGCATTTGCCATCTATCCCATCGCCAACTCGCTTTTCCGGCAGGCCGATATTCCCAAACGTCTGCTGCCCGCCGCTATAGCATTGGGGTCATTCACCTTCACCATGACCGCCCTGCCCGGCACGCCTGCGATCCAGAACGCGATCCCGATGCCTTTCTTCGGCACCAACGCCTTTGCGGCCCCCATACTGGGTACGCTGGCCGGGTTGATCATGCTGCTAGGGGGGCTTGTATGGTTGAACCGGCGCGCGGCGGCTGCAAAGGCGCGCGGCGAGGGCTATGGCACACATAAAACGACCGCCGCCGATGCGGCCTTGCCTGACGGCGTGCAGTTGCCGGCCTTTGTACTGGCAATTGCTCCGGTCGTGTCCGTGATCGCGCTGAACGCGGCGTTCACCTATCTGGTGTTTCCCAATATGGACGCCGCCTATCTGGCAGAGCCGCAATACGGGGCAACCTCGCTGAAATCGGTCGCGGGCATTTGGGCGATTATCCTAGCGTTGGTGATTTCGATCCTGATGGCGGTTGTGGCGAACTGGAAGCGGTTCGACGACGTCAAAGACAGTGTCAATCAGGGTACGATGGGCTCGCTGCTGCCGATCTTCAACACTGCATCCGAGGTCGGATACGGTGCGGTGATAGCCTCCTTGCCCGCCTTCCTGATCGTCCGTGACAGTGTCTTAGGCATCTTCCCTGACAACCCGTTGGCCTCGCTTGCAGTTGCGGTCAACGTGCTGGCGGGGATTACCGGATCGGCTTCCGGTGGTATGTCCATCGCGCTGAATGCGTTGGGCGAGCAGTTCGCAGCCATGGGTCAGGCCCAAGGGGTCAGCATGGGGCTGATGCACCGTGTCACGGCCCTGTCGTCAGGCGGCTTCGACGCCCTGCCCCACAACGGCGCGGTGATCACCTTGTTGGGCATCTGCGGGCTGACTCACAAGCAAAGCTACGGCGACATCTTCGTCTGCGCGGTGGCGATCCCAGTGCTGGCAACCGTCACAGTGATCGTGCTTGGATCGGTTTCCTTCTGACACGAAAAACAAGATCAAGCGCCTCGAGCCATGACGCGGCCAACTGCTACCCTATGCGACCCGCGATCAGGACGTCACAAGCAGCATGGCCAAGCAGCAGGTTTGCTGTACTTCCCGGTACCAGCGACTTGAGGCCCGTCTTTTGAGTCCGTCCGAATGCAAGTAAGTCCGGCTTGATCTGCGCGGCACAGTTCAAGAGTTCATCACCCGCGATACCGCTTCTAATGGTTACCTGAGGCTCGATATCCCGAAGCTTTCCGTCCGGCACGCTCTTCAGTATCTCGGTGACATGACCCGAAACCATATCGTTGACGTTGTTCAACTCCTTCAAACAATTGCCGTCAGCACCGGTCACACTTGCAATCAAAAGCTCGGCGTCGGGTGCCAGCCCTGCCGCAAGCTCCAGCGCCGCGCGCGACCCCAATGTGTGATCAAACGCGACGAGTGATTTACCATACAGGGCATAAGGACGGTTTTTCACGACCAGTATGGGCGAACCAATCCGGGCAACAGCCTTGTCGGCGGTCGTTCCATAGAAAACCGCCATAGGCGTCAATTCGCGGCTGGGGCCCATGACCACAAGATCGGGATGGAACGAATCTACCGCCGCGACCAATTCCGAGATCGGGTCACCGGAAACCACTTTGATCTGATGGCGCAATGCGCCTCTTTTCGCAGCAGATATATCTGGCAATTGGGATTTCTGAATTTGCTCTTCAAGTTCCGAAATCCGGACGGCTGCATTCGCGGCACGAGGGTCGGTTACATGAAATATGAGCAACTCAGCGTCGTGTTGGATCGACAACATCATGGCGCGATGCAGGGCGCGATCAGAATGAGCGTCGAGATCTGTAGCATAGAGAATTCGTTTCATGGCGACCTTACTTTCCGTGGCAGTTCAATCGTTTCAATTTCAACGCGATGCCACCCGAACACGTCCAGGAACATCGGGGGTTTTTCGCAAGCTTGGCGCTTCTGGGCGGCAAACACCTTAACCTTAATCAACGACTAGTATGCCCTTGCGGGGTATCTTGTCTGATCTGAGGCTGGACAACCTTGCGATGACCCACGACATTGGGCTTTGAGCAGTGCGATTGTGCTCAGTTTGCGTCGGACCATCGTCCCATTTGCGCGCGGCTCCATCTGGTACAGGTAAGGGGAAGTTGAATAGATGCTTCTGACACTTTTACGGTATCTCGTTTACACAGTTGTCTTTCTCGCCTCCGCGATCCTCGTCGCGCGACTGATTTTTCCGGCACCGTCCAACACAGATCGCAACGAAACCTCTGCGCTAGGTCCTGCGGAAAGCGGCCCGTTGACAGAGGCGTTGACCCAAAGCAGCGCGCGCCACAAAGGACTGACCGGCATCGCGCCTCTCCAAAATGGCCTTGATGCCTTTGCGGCGCGCATATTGCTCGCCAATGCCGCAGTGTCCTCGATCGACGTGCAATACTACATCTGGCGCGGTGACATGACGGGGCATCTGTTGCTCAAGGCGCTGTATCGCGCCGCTGAACGCGGTGTGCGGGTGCGCTTGTTGCTGGACGACAACGGGATCGAAGGTCTCGACGACATTCTGGTGGCACTGGACGCCCATCCCAATATTGAGTTCCGCCTCTATAATCCGTTCACCTTGCGCCGCTTCAAACGGTTGTCCTATGCCTTCGATTTCTTCCGACTGAACCACCGCATGCACAACAAGGCCTTTACCGTCGATGGCCGCGCAAGCATCCTGGGCGGTCGCAATGTGGGTGACGAGTATTTCGGGACAGGCACAACACCGTTGCAAGTTGACCTGGATGTTCTCGCGGTAGGCGATATCGTCCCCCAGATATCGGCTGATTATGACCGCTACTGGAATTCCAAGCCCGTTCACCCTGCCACACAAATATTGGGTGAACCCTCTGCCGGAGTTTCGATCGCTGCAGCGTTGGCGGCGTTCGACAACGAGCCTGAGTATGAAAAGTACCGCGCGCTGCTTGAGACGTCGGACATAGTCGGATCGCTTGCAAGGGGCGAGCTTGCCTTGGAGTGGACCAATGCTGTCTTGGTCAGTGACGATCCGGTCCTTGGGTTCGGTGACGTCCCACACTCGGATTTATTTGTCACGCGGTTGCTTGAAGCCGTTGGACCAATCAAGTCCCGCTTTGACGGCGTGACGCCTTACTTCGTTCCCGGAGCTCAGGGTGTAAGAGCTTTTATCGCATTGGAAGACAACGGAATATCCGTGCGGATGCTTACCAATTCGCTTGAGGCGACAGATGCCCTGCCGGTGCATGCAGGCTATGCAAAACGCCGCGAAGACTTGTTGAGCGGAGGTATTGACCTGTTCGAGTTGCGCGCCCGCGCAGCAAGCTCTTCGTCAAACGATATTCTGGGTCCGTTGGGATCGTCCGGATCCAACCTTCACGCCAAGACATTTGCAGTAGACGGCACCCGGATTTTCGTCGGCTCGTTCAATTTTGACCCGCGTTCGGCAACTCTGAATACGGAAATGGGTTTGCTGATTGAAAGCACGACAATGGCGGAAGCGTTGCATGACGCCTTCGACGAGGGACTGAGCGGACTTGCGTGGCGCGTAGAATTGCGCGACCGCCGCCTGATATGGGCCAGTTCGTCGGACGGCACTGAAACAAGCCGGGAACCCGGCTCCACGCTGATTAAACGACTTGCGCTGACAGTCATCGGCTGGCTGCCTGTTGAATGGCTTTTGTGATCAAGGGGCAAAGCCTCGACGGCGTGAACGCCGTATCAGCTTTGAAAAGATGGTGACACGACCGGTCCTCGCCTTTTCGTCGCTCACTCAAGGAGCGCCAAAAGGCGGAAATTGACGTGGATCATTTGAATTAACTCCAAGACGTGCCCAAGTGTGACAAGTGAATAATTTTGTCTCTCCGTGGAAAGGTCCGTGAAAATGATTTCTAAAAGATCGTCGGACCGCATCCATACTACGTTGACGGATGCAATTTTGTCCGATCATCATGCGCCAACCAGTCGCGCACCCCAAGGGAAAACCCTTACCTTCGAGGGTGACTTCGCCGATCATTCGCTGCTCTTGCTTGAAGGTTGGATAGCCCTTTCCAAGACCCTCGCCAGTGGTGAAACCCAGATCATTGACGTGATGCTACCGGGCGACTTCGCGCTTGTCGGGACGCGGATTGTGCCCGTGGCCGCCTGCACTGTCGAGGCGTTGAGCGACATTGAGTATATCAACATCCAACCTGACAAAGCCAACGGCCCAGACACGGCGTCAGCCCACTTACGGGAAGTTCTAGCCGCATCAATTCTGACGACACAGTCGCGCACATCGGAGTTGCTGCTGCGCATGGGGCGCGGAAACGCCGCGAGCCGGGTCGCCTATGCTTTGATAGAATTTCACACGAGATTGCAGGCGGTCGGGCGCACCGACGGAAATATCTTGGAGTTTCCGATTAACCAGCAGAAATTCGGTGAATTTACAGGGCTAACGAACGTACATGTTTGCCGCACGCTTCGCCGTTTCGAACGCGAGGGCATCATTGCCCATCCCGATAGCCGTTCCATCGCGTTGACGGATATGAAGGCGCTCTGCACCCTTGCTGACGTCGATCTTGACCTCTTTCGCGATGAGATCTTGATCCGCCATCCCCTCCACGGGGTCGTGGATTAACGGCATTCGACGATCTCGCCCAAGGCCTGCCCTGCCAGTTCCTCGCTGGCGTCGCGCGCGATGTCGCCCAAGGACACTACCCCTACCAAGCGTCCGATACTGTCGCATACGACAAGACGCCTGACCTGAGCGTCGCCCATGACACGCGCAACGGCCACAACGTCCTGATCAGCACGGCACGAAAGAACATGCGATGTCATCACTGCGCAGACAGGTTGCTCAAGGCCGGGCTCGGCGTCCGACAGCAATCGCATCACCAAATCCCGATCTGTCACGATTCCGACCGGTATGTGATCCTTGCAGACCGGCAACATGCCGATATCGCGGTCCAGCATCAATGCAGCAGCGGCCCGAACGGAGGTGCTGAGACTTACGACAGACACCCTCGTCTGCATGATCTTACTCACCAACATGATGTCCTCGCAAAACCTTGGCCAAGATATGAAACAGCGAAGCGCGTCTATCGTTAACCTCGGTCAATGAACCCGCCATTCCAAGCGCATAGACGGATGACATCCGCGATCGATCAATGTCGCAGCGAAATCGCTCACAAAACCCGTGCCAGTGGAAAGGGCAGACCATGGACAATATCGTTGTCGCAACCGATCTATCTGCACGTTCGGATCGGGCCTTAAACAGAGCAGCGCTGCTCGCACGGCAGTTCTCCGCCACTCTCCACGTCGTGCATGTGATTGATGACGAATTGCCAAAGTCGGTCGTGAACCTTCAGCACCAAAGCGTTGAGGGGTTGCTCAACCGGCAAATAGTTAATCACGATGACTTCCGGGGTATCAACGTCAACGTGCACTTGCTCCTTGGGGACGCTTGGAAAGAAATTCTGAAGTTTGCGGTGCTGAAGAACGCGGATATTATCGTCCTGGGAACACATCGCTCACGCGGGTTCTTGGATCGGTTCAGAGGAACGACCATTGCGCGGGTCGCCGCGTCAAATACCGTTCCTACGCTGGTCGTCGCACAACAGGTCACGGGCGCCTACTGCCGCCCGCTGGTTGCCGTGGACTTTTCCAAATGCGCCGGAAACGCAGCCCGCCTTGCCGCCACGCTGGTACCCGAGCAAAATCTCACGCTACTTCACGCCTATCACATTCCTTTCAGAGCGCTGACTACGACAGCAAACGCGGCTGGTGAAATTTCGATGAGGGACAAACAACGGGCAGAGGCCGAACTGCAAGCGCCGATGCAGTCGTTTGAGGATGAACTGGACAGCGCGCGCACCTATGAATGGCTACTGATTGAAGGGGCTCCGACGGTCGTTCTCGACCGAGAAGCACGACGCCTTGGCACTGATCTGATTTGCGTCGGCCCGCATGCACGGTCGTGGTTGTCCAGATCATTGCTTGGCAGCACCACCGAACAATTGCTCGCAGACCCGACATGCGATGTTCTCGTTACTCCGCTTTGAGTTTTCCGTTCTTAGCAGCACAGGCAGTTGGCGAAATCCGAAGTAGTGCAGTTTCAGTATTTTGGGCTATTCAGGTGTAGAGCCATCTCTGAGAAGACAAGGACCAAGCCTTGGACAGCACTACGAAAAACACGCAAAGTGACCGCGGCGGAATTAGCCGAATAATCTCCGCGCTGTTTGTCTTGGCCAGCATGATCTGGGTTTTCTTTGAGCTCGCCGACGCTGTCATCGAGAACGAAACGCACAGGTTCGACACACTTGTCATGCTGGCGTTTCGAAATCCTGCCGACTTCAGCGATCCGCTGGGGCCCGTCTGGGTCGAAGAGCTTGCCCGCGATATCACAGCCCTTGGCGGTGTGGGCATCCTGACGTTTCTGGCCCTCTCTTCGGCAGGATTTTTATGGCTGCAAGGGCAACAGCGCCTCACCGGATTGCTGCTTGTGGCGGTAACGACCGGCATCTCGCTCAGTCAAATGCTGAAGTCGGGATTCGACCGCCCGCGACCTGAACTCGTGTCGCACGAGTCCGCGGTGTATACTGCCAGTTTCCCCAGTGGCCATTCGCTGATGGCGGCGATTGTCTATCTAACGCTTGCCGTATTGCTGGCCCGGACCTTGGACAGCAGGACTGCAAAGGCCTATGTCATCACGTTGGCGACTTTCGTGGTCATCGCCGTCGGCGTCAGCCGCGTCTATCTTGGCGTTCACTGGCCGACCGATGTTCTGGCGGGCTGGATCGTGGGGGCTGCGTGGGCGTTGCTCTGCGGGGTAATTGCCAGCTGGCTTGCACGACGGGGGCGCTTGGAGGGCGAGACGACCGCTCGCGATTGACACGTTTCAGGACATGGGCAACGCGGCTCGAAACACAACCCCGACGAGCGAGGCCGGACCGGTAAATATTTGGCGTATGCCCCGTTGAAAGCCCGGGTTGCGGTGCCCATATCAAAAACATGATGACCTTCAGCACTCATAAGAGGTTCCCGACTATTGCGGGAAAGCTTCTGAACCGCCGGTAGCCCCGGGCGAGGCGGGCGATTGCGCCTGTCCACGCTCTGGGGTTTTCATGATCTTTCACCAATCAACTGATCTGACCGAAACGCCGTGTTGAACGGGCGGCGCGCCAGCTTGTGCATCACGCGCCCCGCAATATGCGGACGCGGCCGTTTCGATGTCAGTCACCTCGAAACCGGAGAATTACATGTCCATCTATATGACAAAACCAATGATCGCTTCCGCCACCCGCCCTGCTTTGTCGAACAGCGACACCAGCCTGTTGCGCCGTTTGCAACTTGCAGCATCCTTCTGGTGGCAACGGCACGCAACGGCAAACGCCCTGCATGGGCTAAGCGACAGAATGCTCGCAGACATCGGGCTTCAACGAAGCGACATCCCTCGTGTGGCAGCAGGGCAAAGCCGCCGCGACTTGCGGGCCGTCTGACGGGCAGTCGACGCTACCGCACCAACGATTACACCACCTCACCACTAACCGTAGAATTGGAGACACCATGACAACGACTTTGAAACAAAACCCGGCAACCGACACCGCAACAGCTGGCATCCGGAATGCGACGCCCGTCGCGGAGGCCTTGGCCGAGGTGCTGAACGATACCTACGCACTCATCATCAAGACCCACACTTACCACTGGAACGTCACCGGCCCGTTGTTTTTCGCCGTGCACAGCCTGACCGAGGAACAATACACCGATATGTTCGCCGCGGCAGACGTCATCGCCGAACGCATCAGAGCATTGAATATGATGGCGTCGGTAAACGTCACGGACACGAACAAGAGCGGCGGTGAGGCCCTGACTGCCGTCGAGATGGTCAAGGACCTCTTGTCCGACCACGAGAAACTGGCAGGCCGCATGCACACGCTGGTGGAGATCGCAGAAACCGAAAACGATCCCGCAACTGCGGATCTGGCGACCGAACGCGCTGCGTTCCACGAAAAGACGGCTTGGATGCTGCGTTCGCTGGCCGCCTGACGCCGAACCCTTGTGAAGGCAGACAGATCAGCCCCGGCTTGTCCGGGGCTTTTCTACGCGTAGTCTCCTGTGCAAGTGTTGCATACCGCTGCACCATGGCAAGACTACTACGACGGACATCTGAATTGTTCCGTTTTCAGATCAACAACATAAACGTCGAAGGGCAAAGTCACTCAAGCGTGGGCTGACCGCACCTCCCGGACGACAGAACTCGGAGCAACGATCATGGCACATAATCTACGTGAAATTCTCGTCTCCGTTAAAGCCCTTCTCGGCGGTACTGCCGCCTTCATGATCGGCAACAGCCTGCTCGGCGTGATCCTGCCGCTGCGCATGGAAGCCGCGAACTACCCTGTCGCGCTGACCGGCGCGATCATGGCGGCGTATTACCTTGGTCTGGCGCTTGGTGGCCTGCGCGGCAAACATGTGATTTTCCGGATTGGGCATATCCGCGCGTTCGCTGTTTTCGCCGCGCTGACGACCGCGACCACGCTGGCATACGCCGCCTTTTTCCATCCGGCCACGTGGCTGGTGTTTCGCGTTATCAACGGGTTCTGTATTGCCGGACTGACGGCCACCATCGAGAGTTGGCTGAACACGAGAAGTAGCAACGAGACGCGCGGACGCGTCCTGAGCTTCTACATGCTGACCTTTTATCTTGCGATTGCATCGGGGCAGACCTTGGTGAACCTTGCCGAGGTCAACACGCCCGACCTCTTCATGCTGGCCGCAGCGCTGATCGGGCTCTCGCTGGTTCCGGTCGCAATGACCAGTTTGGGCGAGCCCAACCTCAGCGAAAGCCGTGTGCTCAAGGTCAAAGACCTGTATTCGGCGTCGCCGGTTGGCGTGGTCGGCGCCGTGGTCGCGGGGCTGATGGTGGGATCCTTCTATGCACTGGGTGTCGTTTTTGCCCGCAGGATCGGGTTGAGCGTGACCGAAGCCGCCCTGTTCATGAGCACCGTGGTGCTTGGCGGCTTGGCCGCACAGATTCCCATGGGGGTACTGGCGGACCGGTTCGACCGGCGCATTGTGATGTCCGGTGCCTTGATTGCTGTAGGCGTTGCATGGGGGACGCTCGCCAGCTTCGTTGTATCCGGTTTGCCGTTCACGACTTTGCTGGTCATGGCAGTCGCGTTCGGAGGTGCTATGAGTAGCGTCTACCCGCTATGCGTCGCACAGACCTTCGACCGTCTGGAGCGCAAATACTACATCGCCGCGTCGGGACGTTTGCTGATGGTCTATTCTGTCGGCGCGACCATCGGTCCGCTACTCGCCGCGACACTGATGTCGATCTACGGGCCTTCCAGCTTCTTCCTGTTCGAATCTGCGGTGGCGATCCTTTACGCTATGTTCGTTTTGGTCAGCGTCGCCAAAAGGCCTTTTGTGTCCGAGGATCAGCAGGAACCATATGTGCCGCTTCCCGATGTGACACCTGTCGCCATGGCGCTCGATCCACGCACTGAGGACTGCGCGTGATGCTCTCAAGCAGGTAGAGGAGCGTTCAAAGATCGGGTGTTGTCGCGCCGCCCGATACGTAGGATCAGCGCGCGTATCTTGCGGCGGTAAGCCCGTCCATTGAAATCTCCGGCGTATTGCCGAGTACCACATCGGCGACAGCACGACTTGAGCCACAGGCCATCGTCCAGCCCAATGTCCCGTGCCCTGTGTTCAGGAACAGATTATCGTATTGGTTCGGCCCCAGCACAGGCGTTCCGTCGGGCGTCATGGGGCGCAGGCCGGTCCACCCTTCGGCGCGCGTTATATCGCCGCCCTTGGGGAACAGATCGCCAATTACGTGCTTCACGGTGTCGGTCGCATGCGGGCCGAGGCGGTTGGAATACCCTGCAATCTCCGCCTGCCCCGCCACGCGGATGCGGTCTCCCAGACGAGTGATCGCGACTTTGTGGGTTTCGTCCATGATAGTGGATTGCGGTGCAAACGCGTCATCCGTGACGGGCAGCGTCACGGAGTAGCCCTTCACCGGATAGACCGGCAACTTGATCCCGATCGGGCGCAGCACGTTCACCGCGTAGCTGCCCATCGCGCAGACATAGGCGTCCGCGGTAATGCGGCCCGCGATTTCAGTGTCGACACCGGCGATCTTGCCATCCTCGACCGCGATGGACTTGATCGACTGGCCATACTGAAACTCGACGCCCATCTCGACGCATTTCTCGGTCAAAGCGATGGTGAACATCCGGCAATCTCCGGTGCGGTCGGCTGTTAGGCGCAGGCCGCCCACGAACTTGTTGCGGACTTCGGCCAAGGCGGGCTCGACCTCGATGCAGGCGTCGCGGCCAAGCACGTCGTAGGGAGAGCCGTATTCAGACAAAATTTCCTGATCAGCCTTGGAAGCCTTCATCTGCTTGGCGGTCCGGAACAATTGCAAGGTGCCTTGCGCCCGCCCGTCATACTCCACGCCGGTTTCCGCAATCAGTTCCGGCATGACGTCCCGTGAATAGCTGGAGACGCGCACCATGCGGCCCTTGTTGATGCGGTAGCTTTCCTCGTTGCAGTTGCCGACCATCTGCGCACACCATTTCCACATGGTCGGGCTTATCAAAGGCCAGATGAACAGCGGCCGGCGTTTCATGAACATCCATTTAACGGCCTTCACGGGAATGCCGGGTGCCGCCCAGGGCGAGGTCATGCCGTAGCTTAGCTGGCCCGCATTGGCATAGCTCGTCTCCAGACCGGGACCGGTCTGACGGTCAATCACCACAACTTCCGCGCCTTGTTTGGCCAGGTAATATGCGGTGGTGACGCCAATGACGCCCGCGCCCATAACAACGACTTTCATGGCAGATGCCCCTCATTTGCAGTGCGTGGCAAAACAATCGCCCTGCCTGCAGTTAAAATATGCGTCTCGATGAGCACCATGGCACGGGAATGCTGCTCATCGAAATGTTTTGATGCCGCAAATGCAACTTTCACATTTGCTCTGTGCGGTGCTCAACTCCGATGATGGTCAACATGCGCCGCTGGTTACCACGCGTATCCCAATAGAAACTGGCCCCTTCGGCCAACCCTAGTAGGGCAACGCCGATAGGTGTCATCACCGAAACCCGAAGTCGGGTGATATCGGCCTCTTCAGGGTAGACCAGCGTCACCGATTTTTCCTGCCCGGTGGATTCATCACGATAGGTCACTGTGCTTCCCATGCCGACGACATTCTTTGGCATCTTCTGAGCAGGAACGATACGCGCCCGGCCGATCTCATTAAACAAGCGGTCAGCCAAGGCAGGGTGACGTTTCATCATTCCGTCGGCCAAGCCTTCCAGATGGTCCAGATCGTCCGCATTGATAACGATCTTGGGGTTACGTTGGGCGGATTTTTTTGCAGTCGAGACAGTCGCAGTCATTTCATGGACTCCTTGGATTTGCTCGCAAATTTGCTGAGGGTCTGACGGGAGCGGTTCGAGTGCTCGTCAAACGAATACACACCGCGTTTAAGTTCAGGAATGTAAGGAGGCCCCGGGGGTATGGCAGGCGCGAACGCGCCTAGACCGCCCGGGGAAACGGGCGGTTCAGCAGTAGAAATCGAAAATGATCTGCATGTACCATCATGACTTCGATTTATGTATCCGCGTCTCGTTAGTCAATCCTGAGGCGAAAACATTGGAGGCTTGAGCGCTTTGTGACCTAAATGGCCCAGAGTCATACCTGTTTCATCCAAAACCTGATATCCGCCCTCAACGGCATTGAAAGATTCAGCTGTGCATCCCATCTAAGAAGCATGATGTTCACCAGCTTCCATATGAGGTCCCTGCTTTTCGCAGGAAAAACCCTGAACCGCCGGTAGCCCCGGGCGGGGCGAGCCGTTTGTGCCGCTTCACGCCACGGGGTTCTTTCAGATCGTTTGATCTGCTTTAGACGACATCAGTTTTTGCACTGCCCAACGGCGAATTGCGATCAATTGCAGTCTGTCGCTACGGGACTTCAAAAACCGACGTCACGGCTTCAGTAACCTTATATCTGGAGGATGACATGCATCCCTTTCTTTCACATCGAAACTACATGACCCAGCATTTCAATGCGGCGGCAATGAATGCCAATCACCCCCCCCAAAAAGGGTGGGTTCATGCGACGCTGGTTGCGCGACGCCAACCAAAGTTGGAAGCGGCGCAAAATGATCGCAGCATTCGAGGCAATGGATGACTTTGTTCTCAATGACATCGGTATTCACCGAAGCGAGATCAAGCGGTTTGTAGAGAGCTTGGACAGCCGCGAGCTTGGGATGTCTCCGGTCGCTCCGGCATCAAAGGCGGCCTGTGATAATCTCGGCAATGTAAGACTGGTCGCCTGATTTAATCCTAGCCCCGATCGGTCGCGTCATTGATCGCTACTGACGCGACCGACCAAGTGAAAAACGAAAGACAACTTCATCAGAAGGAGCAAGACCATGATGATTTGCAAAGCTGACTTTGAAGAACTTTTCCCGCACGTGTTCGCCCCAAGGGAACAACCAGTGCATGACCTGTTGCTGAAGGGCGACCCGAAGCAGGCAAAGGCCGCACCGGAAGAAGGTCCAAATGTGTTAGCGCGCAAGCTGCCGTCGGGCGAAAAACCCGGCGCAGGTGCAGGTCAGGACCGACAGGCACAACACGTCTAGAGCCGTCGCAAACCATTTACTTGATCATTTCCAACATCCAGACTGCATTTGGGGGGCAAAGCCATGACACAAACCACAATTCTCGCTGCGATTGGGGAACTGCCGCAAGACGTCGCGGTTCTGGACCGTGCGTTGGAAGTTTCGACCGCCTCTCGAGCTGATTTGCACGTAGTTCACGTCCTCGACCTTCCAGGAAGCTCCGCACAGCTGGACGATCTGACCACCCTGCCCGGTCAGGCCGCTTTTGCGGCTCGTGACAAGATCCAGGCAGCACTGACAGAGCTGGGTGCAGACCTTTCCAGTACCAAGTTACATATTGTGTTGGGCTCGCATGCGCTTGCGCTGCTTGACCTCTGCCATGATCTGTCTCCCGACCTAATCGTTATGCGCGCGCACCAGAAGGTTAAAATCAGCGAAAAATTGCTTGGCTCAACAACAGATCGGGTCATCGCCGCCGGACATACCCCAGTGCTTGTGGTGAAACGTCCGGTAAAGCACCGCTACGGTCGCGCCGTCTTGGCGACCAACGGGACTGACAACGCGTTGGACCGATCTGCTTTCGTTTCCAACCTTCTACCCGAAGTCAAACTGCATGTGGTTCAGGCCGTGCAGATTCCTCCTCAGCTCAAAGAAGCCATGTTGCGCTTTGGATCCCGCACGAAAGATCTGACAAAGCACCGACGCAAATTGATCGAGGAGGCTGAAGATCATTTGCGTGACGTTAAAGCCCAGAGCCACGGGCGGGGAATGACCTCTCGCGTTTTGAAGGGCGATCCTTTGAGCGTCCTGACCCGTATGTGTCGTGATCAGGACTTCGATTTGATTGCCTTGGGACAAGGGCGAAGCAGTCTTGTCAGTCGGGCATTCATCGGCAGCGTCTCAAGGCGACTTTTGAGGGATGCGGTCTGTGATGTGCTGATCTGGTGCCCGAAGCACGGCACAATTAATTGACCACGACTTTGGAGTTTCCATTCTAAACAAAAAAGAGATCAGAGCGCCAAACGCGGATAATTTCGCCGTTGTCTACCCAAGATGGGCAATGCAGTCGGTAGCCGGTGCTTGTAGAATCTGGAACACGGTGCATATTCAAATCAGACAAGCAGGTTATCCTGCAGATGGCAGCAAAATTCCAAACTGACCGTTGAAGACTGCAGCGATGGCGTCGCCGTGGTTCGAAAATCACCGAAGTGCCAACTTTGGTTAATTGTCCTGAACGCCCGGATATCAGTCCTTGGGACATCAATTTGGGCGATCCGAAGGACATGGCGAACGCCGCGCTGTTTTTGTGCTCACCTGCCGCGGCATGGGTCATTGATAAGATACTGACGGTTTCGGGAGGGACTGTTCAGGAACCGTTTTAACACCGCGCATTTTCAGGCAACTGCGCGCGTACTTCACCCTAAGCACTGCGACGATACTTAACCGATTTAAGGAGACTGTAATGAGAAAAGCGATATGCACGGCGCTGGCCGCATCTCTGACATTTGGAGGAGCCACAATGGCGCAGGAATCCAAACCGCTTTCAGCACAGGCATCGAACCCGGTAACGATGGGTTGGATGCAAGGATTCCCACCAGCAGCGGACAAGACAATCCGGTTTACCGACCCTGACTACTTCGCGTTCCCAAAACTGCGCTGGACAGTCTGTCACTTTCGCGAACTGATGCCGTCGACCGGCGTGAATAACGGCTCGGGCAAGGTTAGCCCCCTGCCCGCTGATATTGACGCGGGTATCAATGCCGTCGAGTTCACCCCGCTTGATGGCGGTGACCCGATGACGTGGGACGCGGCCTTCGATACAAACTACACCGACGGAATTCTGGTTCTGCATAAAGGCCGCATTGTTTATGAACGCTATGACGGCTGCCTGGATGAAAACACCCTGCACGGCGCGATGTCTGTCACCAAAAGCCTGACCGGTCTGATGGCCGAAGTGCTGGTCGCCGAAGGCAAGCTGGATGAAACCGCCCCGATCGCGGATATTATCCCGGAACTGGCAGGCAGCGCCTTCGGCGATGCGACGGTGCAGCAGGTCTTGGAAATGACCACGGCGCTGGACTACTCCGAAGACTACTCTGATCCCGATGCTGAAGTCTGGACCTACGCCGAGGCTGGCAGCCCCTTGCCCAAGCCGGAAGGATATGATGGCCCCCGCAGCTATTTCGAATATCTGCAAACGGTGCAGAAGAACGACGCCGAACATGGCGACGCCTTTGGCTACAAAACCGTCAACTCCGATGCGGCAGGCTGGTTGATTGCCCGAACCACGGGCGTTTCGGCGGCGGAGTATCTATCAAAGCGTATCTGGTCTCGCATCGGTGCGGAGCGCGAGGCGTTTTATACCGTCGACTCCATCGGCACCCCCTTTGCCGGCGGCGGTTTCAACGCCACTCTGCGCGATTTGGGCCGCTTCGGTCAGTTGATACTGAACGAAGGCGCGTGGAACGGGGAGCAGATCATCCCCGCAAAAGCCATCGCACGGATCCGCGAAGGAGGCAGTAAAGACACGTTTGCAAAGGCTGGTTATGACCTGTTGCCGGGCTGGAGTTATCGCGGGATGTGGTGGGTCAGCCATGACGATCACGGCTCGTTCGCAGCACGTGGCGTGCATGGCCAGACGATCTGGATTGATCCAACCGCTGACATGGTGATCGTCCGCTTTGCCTCGAACCCCGTCGCCGGAAACGCGGCAAGCGACCCGACGTCCCTGCCCGCTTACCGCGCCGTTGCCGACTACCTGATGGCGCAGGAATCGAGCCCTAAACTTTCGGGCCGCGAGTGGTTTATCGAGGACATTGGCGGCAAGGGTGTGATCGACAACAGCCCTGCCAGTCTGTTGTTTCTGCCGGATGGCGGCCTTGCGGGGAACGCATCCTGTAACCGGTTGGTTGCAAGCTACATTCTGGATGGCGAGGCTCTGAGCATCGGAATGGCGGGGACGACCATGATGATGTGCGCGCCAGCACTGATGGAGCAAGAAGCGCGTTTGATGGAAGCCTTGTCGACCGTCGAAGGTTACACGATTGATAAAACTGGCGCGCTGCTACTTAGCGCTACAGATGGCGTGGTGATTACCGCACGCAGAAGATAGGAAAGGACCGTAAAATGAATGATCTGACAATGATGCTTTCGCGATATTGGTGGGTGCTGGCAGTCCGCGGCGTTGGTGCAATCCTTTTTGGCATCGCCGCGTTCCTATGGCCTGATCTGACACTCGCCATTCTGGTGATGCTGCTCGGTGCCTATATTCTGTTCGACGGGATTATCGGCATTGTAGATTCGATCCGGTATCGTGAGACCCTGAGCAATTGGTGGCTTCTGCTGATCGAGGGCCTGCTTGGTGCAGCCATTGGCGCGATTACGCTGCTCATGCCGGGTATCACCGCTTACGTACTGCTGATGTTTGTCGCCGCGTGGTCGATTGTTGGCGGGGTCTTACGTATCGCTGCCGCCATCCGGCTAAGAGACCACATACAAGGCGAGTGGTTGCTCGTCGCAGGTGGACTTCTCTCGATACTGTTCGGGCTGGCTCTGATCGTCATGCCTCACGCAGGGATACTCTCACTGACATGGCTGATCGGCTTCTGGGCCATTGTAGTCGGTGTGGTGTTCATCTTTCTGGCTTTGCGTCTGCGCAAAGTGGGGAAGGAAGGACAGTAAGCACGATGTTTGTAGGAATGCTTTTTGGATAAGGCATTCCTGTTCTGCATAGCAGCTATTCTGGGCGAAGGAGTTGACCTAGGTCGGCCCATGGAATAGCGGACGGATACGGATAGGCCCGCGATGGCGTCGCGCGTAGTTTCTGTAATCACCTTTATCCTGAACGCCCGGATTTAGATCACCTCTGCCTTGAGGTGATCCTGAATTGTTGAGGACTTAAGATGTTGCAGAGCCCCACATTACATCCTTTGCAGATCACGGCCCCCGCACGACCAAATGCTGGGATGCTCTATATGATCGCAGCCATGCTATTGCTGCCAGTAGGCGACACGTTCGCCAAACTGATCAGCGAGACGTTGAACCCTGTCGGGGTGACGATGTGCCGTGTTCTGGCACAAGCATTGCTTCTGGTCCCGATCGCATTTTTCCTGCGTCATCGCCTCAGAGGCGCAATGTTCTCGCCCGTCTTAGCGCTGTCCGGTATTTTGCTTATTATTTCACTTACCAGCCTCATCAGCGCATTCGCTGTCATGCCAATTGCCACAGCAATCGCAATCTTCTTTGTAGAGCCGTTGATTCTGACGCTTCTTGCGGGATTTTTGTTAGGCGAAACAGCGGGCCCACGGCGTTTGATCGCGGTTGGTATCGGCTTGGTCGGTGCGCTGATCGTGATCCGCCCCGGCTTCTCGACATATGGCTGGGTGACAATTTTGCCGCTGATTTCGGCCGTGGCCTATGCGCTGAACATGATCCTTCTCAAAAAAGCAACCGTCACACGGTCTGCACTGACAGTTCAATGTGGCACCACGGTTTATGCGGCGGTTGGTCTTGTTTTGCTTTCTATGGCTCTAAGCTTCACACCAATGACCGGCTTCGTTCCCTCCACGGCGGACACATCTACGTGGCTTCTTGTCTTATGTGCCGGCGCGGTTGCCGCGATCAGCTTTGTGATGATCGCCGAAGCGTACCGCACCGCCGATGCCACGGCCCTAGCGCCATTCCAGTATCTTGAGATCATGACCGCCACGGCTTTGGGCTTTCTGGTCTTTGGCGATTTCCCGGATGCTTTGACAGGCGTAGGCATTGCGATCATTCTGGGTTCAGGCATCTATATTTTCCACCGCGAGGGGCAGTCGGACACATCCGCGCCGCGCCGCAAAAGAGCAGGACGGTAAGGTTTGATCGCACTTCCACGACAAGCCAGCGGCTGTAATTGAACTCAATGAAATATCGAGAAGAGGAACTGTGATGAGTGACGTAGACGATACTGCCGCAAAGAATCCCGCTGCGAAGATCGCGACTATTGTGATCGTGCTTTTGCTCGCAATGGTCGTTCTTTACGCGATGACAGACCGGATGGCTCCATCCTCCTCGCGCGGGATCGTCTCGGCGCATGTGGTGCAGATCGCACCACGGGTCTCAGGCGAAGTCACAAGGGTTCACATCGCTGATGATGCGGTTGTTCAAGCTGGTGATCCGCTTTTTTCGCTCGATCCACGCCCCTTGGAATTGGCGCTCCAACAGGCTGAAGCAAACTTGACTTCAACGATCCAGAACATCGATGCGTCTGGCGCGTCGCTTGTGGCTGCACAAGCTGCGGTAACGCAAGCTCGGTCGGCGCTTGAGACAACCCGCGTTCAATCCGAGAGAACCTTCAGGCTGGAAGAGCGGGGCCTTGCGACGACATCCGCAGGCGACACGGCACGAGGCCAAGTCGCAGACGCAGAAACAAGATTGGCAGCAGCCGAAGCCAATTTGGAAAGTGCGCGCACGCAACTCGGGTCTCAAGGGAATGACAACCCGGCTATTGCTGCTGCGCAGGCACAGCTGGAGCGTGCGCAATATGATCTGAACTCTGCGACGGTGCTGGCACCGCATTTAGGCGTCGTCACGAATGTGCTGCTCGCTGAAGGCCAGTTTATCGGTGCAGGCAATCCGGCGCTGACATTCATCGACGCGGACGCTGCGTGGGTCACCGTCGATCTGCGTGAGAACCAACTTCAAAATGTTCAGGCTGACGATAAGGTCGGACTGCTGTTCGACGCCGTGCCGGGCCAGATATTTGATGGCCGGGTGCAGAGCATCGCGTGGGGCATCAACCCCGGTCGCAACATCCAAGGTGGCCTTGTGGTAAACCAACCGTCAAACCGCTGGTTCGAGCCTGCGCGCCGTATACCGGTACGGGTTGAATTGGTGGACGGGATGGAAGCCTGGCCTGCCAATGTGCGCGTTGGTGGTAAGGTTCATGCAGTTGTCTATGCAAGCGGTAAGGGCAATCCCATTGCGTGGCTGTCTGGTGCGTTTCAGCGGATTCAATCTTTAACCAGTTACCTACATTAGGCGCACATCATGTATGTGACCCCCCGCCCCAACGTAAACGAAGACCCTCTCTACGCGGTGCGTCTTGCGCTGACAGGCATGCTCGCCTATGCGGCGGTGCCAATTCTGGACCCTGCCTTGCCACCAATCATTGCCGCGTTGCCGCTGGGATTGATTGCTGCACAGAGAAAAGCGTTCAATCCCGCAAAGATCATCGCGGCTCCGGTTGTGATGATTGTCATGGTTTATGCGACGACATGGTTTGTTGAGCAGTTGCGCCCGATGCCGCTGGTATATGTCGGCACCATGTGGCTGGTTTATTTTGTCGCATTCCGCATGATCCTGAAAACAGGTGCGGCAATGGGCATGCTGATCATCATTGTAGCTCTGTTGATGTCGATCATGGGGATGCACGGCACCGCAACGCTCGAGACAATGCGCGATGGGTTCGCGCAAGCGTCAGTGGTGGCACTGGTGGTCGGGTTGTTGGTCTACATCCTTCTGCCTGCACGAACCAAAGAGATACATGTGGACGAGCCGGTACCCACCACGGGGAACCTTGAAATCGGCGCTGCAATTCGCGCCACCGTTCTGATTGGTCTCAGCTTTTGGCTTTATTCAGTCATGCAACCTTCAGACATGATGATGGCGATGGTTGCCGCGATGGTCATCGTGTTCCCGACAGGCACGCGGGTCTGGGATGAAGCCTTTCAGCGCATTCGCGCCACGCTTTATGGTGCCGTGGTGGCATTGCTGATTTTGTGGCTGTTTACATTCTCTGCACATCTGTCGATAGTCCTTGGCTTGATTTTCCTGTCAGGGCTGTTTTTCGGAACAAAGATGCTCAATGGGCCGCATCCCAGCATGGTCTATCAGTATGCGTTTTCAGTCACTCTGGCACTGGTTGCAGGTGCCTTGTCTACGCAAGACCCTGCATATGCCACCTTCACACGTATCGTATTGACGCTCGTGGGGGCCTTTACTGCTGCATTTACCGTTGCCGGGCTGGACATGCTGACACAATGGCGGGGAAGTCCCACCACAGACCGGTCATCCGCGTCCGAAATGGCGCGGGGATAGGGCAAGACATGCGCATGATAAAAGGTACTGGGCTGGCAGTATTGCCGCTTTTGTTGGGGCTGTTGTTCCTTGCCGCGTCTTTGACACCCTCTCTTATTCCACGCGAATGGCTGGTTCAGGGGGTGCTGGGTGGTTTGGTCATGGCGCTTGGCTATCTGATCGGGCGGATCATCATGGGCCTGTGGTGGGTTATGGAACTTCCCACTTTGCAAGAACGCGCAGCCCTGATTTTTTACGCGATCCTGACCCTACCTGTCATCGTCGTGGTCATAATCTGCCTTGGAAAAGCCGACGACTGGCAAAACGGTATCCGGTCCCGCATGGGGATGGACACCGTCGACAGCAGCGAGACTATCCGGATGCTACTGGTCGCCGCGGTTGTGTTCGCTGTTCTGGTTTTGGTCGGTGCTCTGCTGCGAGTCGCATTCGATTACCTGAGGCATCGGCTCTATCGCTTCATGCCTGCTCGGACGGCAAATATTGCAGGCTTCTTGTTGACGGTTTTCATCGTGGTCGTTGTCACCCGTGATGGCGTGCTGGACAAGGTGATCGCCAATCTCGACAAATCAGTGACGGTTGCACAGCACTTGTTTGATACGGCACCACCTGCTCCGTCCGGTGCGGGGATCGCTGGGGGCAAGAGTTCCCTGATAGCCTGGGGTGCGATGGGACAACCGGGCCGGGACTATGTCACAACGGGCCCGAGTGCCGCTGCAATTAGCCAATTTACGGGACGCGAAGCCCTGCAACCGATCCGTGTCTATGCTGGATTGGCGCAAGCCGAGACGCCGCAGGAGCGCGCTGATATCGCCTTGGCAGAACTAAAACGCCTTGGTGGTTTTGACCGGAAGGTTCTGATCGTCGCTTTGCCGACAGGTACCGGATGGCTGGATCCGGGTGCGGTCGACACGGTGGAATACATGCATGGCGGGGATATAGCGACAATTGCCGTGCAATACTCATACCTGCAATCCCCGTTGGCCCTGATTTTGGAAACGCGCTCGGGGCTGGATCAAGCTCGCGAATTGATCTCAACAGTTCACAGCTATTGGAAGACGCTGCCGAGGCGGACGAGACCGAAATTATACATTCACGGCCTGAGCCTTGGCGCATGGGCGTCTATGCATGGCACAGGATTGTTTGCCCTTCTCGATGACCCCATCAACGGCGCGCTCTGGGCAGGTCCGCCCTTCCCCTCTGCCATGTGGAACGGAATCAACGCAGAACGAACTCCTGACAGCCCTTATGTGCGGCCAACTATCGGCGACGGCCAGTTGGTACGTTTTGCGTCTCACACCAATGATGCAGGGGGGCCAGCAGGCTGGGGTGATATGCGGCTGGTCTTTCTGCAATACTCAAGTGATCCGATAGTCTTTTACGAAGCGGCCTCGGTGTTTCGAGCGCCTGAATGGATGCGGGAACCCGCTGCGGTTGATGTCTCCCCCGATATGATATTCATCCCGATCGTTACGCAGTTCCAACTTGCGGTCGACATGGCACTGGCAAATTCTGCGCCAGATGGGCATGGTCACGCCTATTATGGCCCCGACTATGTCCGGCCTTGGGTTGCAGTTACGGATCCTGACAATTGGACCGATGCAGACAGCACGAGATTAGCCGCTCACTGTGATGGCGGTTTTCACCAGGGGTGCAGAAATTAAAACCAGATGTCTTACGGGGCATGACGATCCAGCGTGAACTCATACAACGCCACCTTGAAATGCCGCAAGTCAAACCACCCAAGGAACGAATATTGCCGCAATCGAATGAATCTCAACAACGATAAGAGCTGTCTCTATGGCTTCGTAAATCAGTAAAAATGATTATCGAAGGCGGTTAATTCAAATTTTTAAAAGGGGGTGGTGGCGGACAGACAGGGATTCGAACCCTGGAGACGGTCTCCCGCCTACACACTTTCCAGGCGTGCGCCTTCGACCACTCGGCCACCTGTCCGTGGCGCAGGGTGTAGCCAAAAGCACAGGGGAAGCGCAAGGGGCAATTCCGCTCTTTTCAAGAAGAGTTAAGCGTCGCAGTGCAACCGCATCACACTAGCTTTCCAGATGCAGGTGTACCCGTCTGTTGTTGCGGCCCTTGTTTTCGATTTTGCCAATCCGAACAGGGCCAATTTCCGCGCTGCACGCCACATGGGTGCCGCCACAGGGCTGCAGGTCGATTTGTTCAACTTCATCCCCGATACGAACCAGACGCACGCGCCCTGCCCCTTTGGGCGGCTGCACGGACATGGTTTTGACAAGGCCGGGATTGGCCTCAAGTTCCGCATCCGTGATCCATTGGTCCGAGACCACCAGGTCACGCGCAATCAGCGCGTTCAGCTCCTGTTCAAGCGCGGCCTTGTCTTCGGGCGGCTCGGGCATGTCAAAATCCAGCCGGCCTTTCTCGGTGCCGATCTGGCCACCTGTCACACCAAGCGGGATCACCACCGACAACAGATGCAACGCGGTGTGCACGCGCATATGCGCATGGCGGCGGTCCCAGTCGAGGATTTGGGTTACCTGCGTGCCGGTCTCCGGCATCGGGTCGCCTTCCTGCACGATCAGCACAACCTCGTCGCCTGTGCCTTTTCGCGTGTCCACAATGGCGCAACTTGCACCCGCCCAGTCCAGTCGCCCAATGTCACCCGGCTGTCCGCCACCCGTGGGGTAGAACAACGCACGATCCAAGAACACGCCTTGCGCGGTGACGGCAGTGACTGTTGCTGTGGCCTCTTTCAGATAGGCATCGTCGCGAAATAACAGGCTCACAACTTTGGTCCCTGCTTTGGTCCCTGCTTTGGCGCCGGTTTCTCGGTGGCAGGTTTCTTGGCTGCTGACTTCTTCGCCTCTGGCTTCTTCTCCGCAGGTTCCTTCTCCGCGGACGCTTGCAGCGCTTCGGGGTTGCGCAGCCAGACGTCACGCTGTGCGAAGGGTATCTCGATCCCCTCTTCGGCGAAGCGGCGTGCAATCTCGTGGTTCATCTCGGATGGCACATGGGTCACATAGTTCACGTCGCGGATAATCGCGCGGATCTCGAAGTCCAGCGAATCCGCGCCAAAGCCGCGGAACAGCACGCTGGGCGGCGGGTTCAGAATTACCAGCGGTTCGGCTTCCGCGATCTCGCGCAAAATCCGCTCGACCCGTTTGGTGTCCGTGCCATAAGCCACGCCGACCGAGACGATAATCCGTCCCGTCAGGTTGCCCTTGGTCCAGTTCGTCACCGAAGTCGAAATCAGGTCCGCGTTGGGCACGATCACGTCGCGGCGATCAAAGGTCTCGACCCGCGTCGCCCGCACCGAGATGTCGCGCACCACGCCCATGGTGCCCCCAACCTCGATCCAGTCGCCCTCGGAAATCGGGCGCTCAATCAACAAGATGATGCCGGACACGAAGTTCGACACGATCGTTTGCAGCCCGAAACCGATACCAACAGACAACGCACCAGCGACAATCGCCAGGGAGGACAGGTCAATCCCTGCGCTGGTGATGGCAATCAACGCCGCGAGGAAGATACCAATATAGCCCGTTCCGGCCACAATGGCGTTGCGCCCGCCCGTGTCGAGTTCGGTGCGCGGAAGTACCTGCGTGCGCAGCGTGCCTTGCATCAGGCGGGTCAGGCCGTAGCCTGCCGCGAAGATCACCGCGAACGTCAGGAAATCAACAGGCGAGATGCGGCTGTCACCCAACTGCACGCCCGACGCCACCATCGCCCACGCCTCGCTCAGATCGGTGACGCGTGCGCCCCAGATCAACGCCAATAGCGGAAGCGAGCACAAGGTCAGGGCGAAGCCGATCAGCACCGGAATGAGCCCGCTGCTGCCTGCCTCTTCACCGCGGATCATCGAGTAGATGTCGCGCACAAGTCTTTGCAGGATCGCGACACCCGCCATCACCGCAAGGGTCAGATAGGTGGAATACACCAGCACGTTGCCCGCATAGGTGTAGCCAATTATCGCCAGCAAGGGGCCAACAATGGCCACGATGCGCGCCGCGCGGCCAAGGAACCGAAGAACAATCCCGTTGGGGCCGTCCGGCCCTATGTTTTGCTCCTCGGCGTCGCTGGCTTCAGCCGACTGGACCTGTGCCGCCTTCGCCGAAACCACCATCAATGTTGCGATGCGATACAAGAACAGTCCCGCAAGTATGATCACCGGCAGGCCAAGAACCGATGCGGCGGTCTCCGTCAGCAGATCGGTCAACAACAGCCCCCCGATCGCCGCATTGGCAGCAATGAACAGACCTGCGAAGTTGATCAGCACGCGAATTTGCAGACCTTGACCCTCAGCCAATACCAGCAACGGATGCGGTGGATAAGCAGGAGGTGCAATCTGGCGGGCAAGCCAGCGTGCCACATAGATGATGATAATCACGGCTGACAGGATTTCCAGAACCGCGTCGCCAGCGACACCGCTCAACTCGCTTTGGTCAGCGGCTTCAAGGATCAGCGTCAACCCGACAATCGGTAAGATGAGCGAGGCAAGCGAAATCAGGAACACGCCTACCCGAACACGGGCGCGACTTGCGTGGCGGCTGTCACGCAGCTTGGCCAGACCGCGCTCGACCCATGCGCCGCCACGGACGACAAAAATCACCCCCGTCACCAGCAAAACAAGGATCAGGGGCAAGCTGCCTTTCAAGGTTTCGTAGCGTTTCGCCGAGGCCAGATTGGACTTCACCTCAGTGACAACCTTAGCCCCGACCTCCGCCACCGACAGTATGGCACCGGACCATAGCGCAGGGTTCAAGGGGGTGGGATTCAGTTTCAGAATCTGGTTTGTCTGGCGGTCCCGCACGCTGCTATCGAGCCGCGAAATAAGGCCGTCGGCCCGCGTATAGGCTTCCTCGGCGCGTCGGATCGGGGCCGTCGCAGTATCAAGCTCCGTTGTCAGTTCCGTACGTCGGCTGGCGATCTCTTCGGGCTCGCTTTCCCCTTCGGCGGGCAAAGGACCCAAAGCGCTGATCTGGCTTTTGAGTGTGGATATGCGATCCTTGTTTACGCTTTGACGGCGCAAAAACACCTCGCGCCACGAGGCAAGCTGCTCACGCAGGGATTGCAGCCCCTCGACCGAGGCGCGGTCCTGCACCAGCACCTCGTCAGCACGTGTTGCATCACGCTCCCACGCCTCATAATCCGGCGCGCCACTTTTGGTCGTAACCGCCTGCGCCAACACAGGACCCTGTCCCGCGACGACGCCAAAACACAAGGTAAGCGCGACAAGAAAGGCGCGCAGTAACGTCAAACGGGCCATCTATTCGAACACGCTTGGCATGGGCTGCGGCGCACGCGCCAGCCATTCGGGGAATGGCAGCCCCTTCTCTTTCAGGAACTCCGGATTCCACAACTTCGACTGATACCGCGTGCCGTAGTCGCACAGGATGGTCACGATGGTGTGGCCCGGCCCCATGTCTTTCGCCAGACGGATCGCGCCTGCGATATTGATACCGGACGAGGCCCCCAGACACAGCCCTTCATGTTGCAGCGTATCGAACACAATCGGCAGCGCCTCTTCGTCGGGGATTTGGTAATTGTAGTCCGGTGTCAGCCCTTCAAGGTTCTTGGTGATGCGCACCTGACCGATCCCTTCGGCGATGGAGCCGCCATCCATGGTCAGCTCCCCCTTGGTGTACCAGTCATAGAGAGCGGCCCCCATCGGGTCCGCCAAACCGATCTTCACGCCCTTTGGCTGCAACGCCATGGCGATCCCCGCCAAGGTGCCACCAGAGCCGACGGCGCAGATGAAGCCGTCAACCTTGCCGCCGGTTTGCTCCCAAATCTCCGGACCTGTGGTCTCGATATGGGCCTGACGGTTGGCCACATTGTCAAACTGGTTCGCCCAGATCGCGCCGTTCGGCTCGGTTTCGTTCAGCTTCTTGGCCAAACGCTCCGAGTAGCGCACGAAATTGTTCGGTTTGCGGTAAGGTGCGGCTGGCACTTCCACCAGCTCCGCACCTGCAAGGCGCAGCATGTCTTTCTTTTCCTGACTTTGCGTCTCTGGAATGACGATCACGGTCTTGAACCCCATCGACGCGCCGACCAGTGCAAGGCCGATGCCCGTGTTGCCCGCCGTGCCTTCGACGATCGTACCACCGGGCTTCAACGCGCCAGAGGCAATAGCGTCGCGAATGATGTACAACGCAGGGCGGTCCTTGACCGACTGGCCGGGGTTCATGAATTCGGCTTTGCCCAGTATTTCGCAGCCCGTCGCCTCGCTGGCGGCGTTCAATCGGATAAGGGGCGTGTTGCCCACCAACTCGGCTAGGTTTTTCTTGATAGCCATCTGCGAAACTCCTGTTCAGCGCTTGCCCTTTGATAGGCATCGCACGGGGCGAACTCAAGCAGGTGTTGCGTCCGCGCGCAGCCTTGTGCGTTCACGATCCAGACAAAAGGCGCAAATCAAAAGCGGCCCGTTTTGGACCTCTCCGCTGCGCACAGCGTCCATCAATGTTGCAAAGGGGATCACCATCGACCGGATGTCCTCGTCTTCGGCATCCAAACCGCCGAGCCCCGCCGCATCGTCCGGCAGGTCTGCCAGCCCGATAAAGCAATATAGATACTCGCTGAGCGCCCCGGGTGACGGGTAGTAATTTGCCGCTGGCACCAAATCTGACAGATGCAGTCCCGTTTCTTCCTCCGCCTCGCGATGAGCGGCAATCTCGGGACTTTCGCCCCCGTCAATACGTCCGGCCACCGCTTCAAGGCACCACGGGTTCAGATCACCGCGGGCAAAGGGCGCGGGGCGAAACTGCTCGATCAGCAAAACGGTGTCGCGCACCGGATCATAGGGCAGCACCACAACCGCATCGACCGCGACGAACACCTCGCGCTCCACAAGGTTTGTTCCGCCATCAAATCGGGTATGGCGCAGCGTCAATTCGTCCAACGCAAAGAACCGCGAATAGGGCCGGTTCTGCGCGACCACCTCGACCGCGTCGCGAGACGGTCCTTTTCGCAAGGTCACCGGAGGCGCATCATTCCGCGCGTTCACACGCGCCTGCGCCCGCGCCCGGATCGGTCCAAGTTTCCGCACCAAATCGGCAATCGCTATTTTGCCGAACAGGTCCATAATTTCGTGGGCCGCCTCGCGGGTCACCGCGCCCATGGTTTGCTGCCAATACGCAAGGCTCCATGGCGCGCCCTTGCCATACTGGTTGTCAGTCGGCGTGTAGAGACGCGCGCGCTGCCCGTCCGCCAGCACTACCGGCACCAGCTCGTATCCATAGGGGGCTTCGTAATAGTCCAGCCGTGCAACCTGCTCGTCCGTCAGGTTCTTCAACAGCAACCCTTCGGCTTGCGCACCTTCGCACGGCAACAACAGCGGGAATGTCTCGCCTGCCGCGGTAAACACGCGGTGATCGGCCAGCGCCACGGGTTGCGCATCTGCCACAGCGCCCAGCACGATTTCCAGAAGTTCGGGGTCTGTCAGGGTGCCAAAAAGGACGATGTCGTCGGTGGCTGCGATTATGTTCACGCCGTCACTCAAACTTGCGATGCGCCCATTCAGAGGCAACCCCCCCGAAGAACCCACCGATGACCAGAACCGCCAACACAAACGGGTTCAGCAATAACAGTCCGTAATCGAGCATCAATGCGAAAACGTCCACCAAGGCCTCCATCGGGCCGTCATATTGCAAGCGGCGGGATTTCTTGATCATCAAAGCTACCGCGAAGATGAAGGTGACAGAAACCGTAGATACAACAACGACATAGAGGCCATTATTCATGCTGGCGCCGTAGTTTTTACCCACCAGTTTTCCCATGATACGCCAGCCGACAATCAGCGGAATACCGACGCAGATCGGCAGCAGCCATTTTAGCGGTTGCCCCTCTGGAAGCGTTGGTCTGATCAGTTCTGCCACTAAGTAACCCGTGATCGCAAAAATGACTCCGGCAACAAGTTTGGCGGCTGTGGGCATCTTGGCAGTGGTGGTCATTGTAGAAACTACTCGGTTTTTTTCATGGTGATCTGCGTCACATCGCAGTTTCCACTCCAAAACGTAGCGGCGCAAGAGGTCAGATAGAAATTCCACATGTTTCTAAAGCGTTGGTCAAACCCCAATTCTTCCACCTTGTCCCATCGGGCGTTGAACGTCTCATGCCACAGGCGCAGGGTTTTCGAGTAACTTTCCCCGAACTCGATGGAGCCCACGACCTCCAGCCCTGCCCGCTCCACCTGCGCGCGCAGCACGGACGGGCACGGCAACATGCCGCCCGGAAAGATGTATTTCTGGATGAAGTCCACCTGACGGTTATAGACCTCCCAACGGCGGTCCTCGACGGTGATGATCTGCAAGGTCGCGCATTTGCCGGGCTTGAGGCGGTCGCGGATGGTGTCGAAATAGACCGGCCAGTATTTCTCGCCTACCGCCTCAAACATCTCGATGCTGGCGATGCCGTCATACTGCCCGCGCTCGTCGCGGTAGTCCTGCATTTTGATCTCGACCAGATCGCGCAGCCCCGCCTTAGCAACCCGTTCCACAGCATAGTCATGCTGTTCCTGACTGATCGTCAGCCCCGTGACCCTGATCCCCTCGCGCGCCGCGTGTTCCGCGAACCCGCCCCAGCCGCAGCCGATCTCCAGCACATGGTCGCCCGCCTTTGCGCCCATCTGGTCCAGCATGGAGGCGTATTTGGCCTGCTGCGCCTCCTCTAGGCTCTCGTCACCTTTGAACAGGGCCGAGCTGTAGGTCATCGACGGGTCCAGCCACAGCGCGTAGAACTCGTTGCCCAGATCGTAGTGGTAGCTGATATTCTTGCGTGCCTGCTCCTTGGAGTTCCGCTGCATCCAGAACCGCATCTTCTCATAGGCCCGCACCAGTCCGAGGCCGGGGAAGCCGTCATAGACCTCCTCGTTATCGGCATGCATCAAATCCATGAAAGCTTGCAGGTCGGGCGTGGTCCACCAGCCGTCCAGATAGGCGTCGCAAAAACCCAGATCGCCTTCACGGATCAAGCGGGCGAACAGGTCGTTGTTGTGAATGTCGATCTCGGCTGAAATGCCCGCCTCACGCCCTTCAGCGCGGAACACGCGGCCATCGGGCAGCTTCATATCCAATCGCCCCGCGCGCATCTTCTGAGCGGTGGCAAAAGCCTGTGGAAAATAGCGCGGAAGCGCGTGCTGTCCTTGCGTGCTCGTCAACACATCCTGTGTCAGCACATCGCCAGTGAGAACATTCATGCCCTGCCTCCCTAACTAAGCATATTCATGAATTTTGACAGATAGCGCGAAATTTCTCAAGTAAAGCAAAGCGGTCGTGTTTTTCCGTGAATGCCGTGCGCTGCTTATCCCTTGCGTTGCTGATAGGCGTCCAGCGCACGCTGCCGCCCCTCATCCAACGCAACCACGGGCTTGGGATAGTCGTCAGTGATCGCCATATTCCACGACTTCGGAATGGCTTTGAAGTAATCCTCCGCCTCCTCACCGTGATCCTTGAACAACTCCCCCAGATAGCGCGCACGGTAGCTGCGGTCGTTGTCAAACTTCTCGGCCTGCGTCGCGGGATTGAACACGCGAAAATAGGGCGTCGCGTCCGGGCCGGAGCCCGCAGACCACTGCCATCCCATTGCATTTGAAGCCGGATCCCAATCGATCAGGCAATCGTCAAACCACGCCTGCCCGACCTTCCAATGGGTCATCAGGTGCTTGGTCAGATAAGAGGCCACGATCATCCGCCCGCGATTGTGCATGTAGCCGGTGACATACATCTCCCGCATCGCAGCATCGACCAACTGGATCCCCGTGCGGCCCTGTTTCCACGCTTTGATCTCGGCGGCGCGTTCATCGTCCTTCCACGGGAAAGCATCCCATTCCTCGCGCCAGTTTTTGTCCATTATGCGCGGAGTGTGATAGGCCAGATGGTAGGCAAATTCCCGCCAGACCAGCTCTTTCAGAAAGGTCTCTGCGCCCGACTTTCCCTCATGCACCGCCCGCCAACCAGCGTGCCAGCAGCGGCGGGGGGAAATCTCGCCATAGGTCAGGTTCTCCGACAGCATCGAGGTGCCGCGCACCGCCATCTGGTCGCGGGCGTCTTTGTATCCGTCAATGCGATCGCGGATGAAGGTGGCCAGTCGGGTGGATGCGGCGTCTTCACCGACGACCACATGCTTGGCGACGATATCCGCGCCGCGCCACATCGCAGCCCCCATCTGCCAGTCGTCAATCTTTTCTGACGCGGGCCATGAATTTGGCGCGCATAGTTCGCTCACCGCCGAAATGTCCGCTGCAAGGCCCGTTCCGCGTACCGATTTCCACATCGGGCTGAAGACCCGATAAAATCCACCGGTTTTGGTTTCCACCGTCCACGGCTCGAACAGGACATGGCCTTTGAAGCTTTGCGCGTCGATGCCGTCGTCTTTCAACGCTTCCTTCACGCCTGTGTCTCGCGCGATGGCGTCAGGGTCATAGGCCCGCGACCACCATACGGCCCCTGCCCCCGTCTCCTTCACCAAGTCACGCAGCACGTCCAGCGCCTTGCCGCGTCGCAGGACCAGCTTGGAGCCGATGCCCTCCAGCGTCTTTGCAAAATGCTCCACCCCCAGCCCCAGCCGCCATTTGGGCGCGGCGCCGTGGGTCTCGACCACTTCGTCGTGGATGAACACAGGGATCACGGGGCGACCCGTGGCGGCGGCGGCACTCAGGCCTTCATGGTCGCCCAACCGCAGATCGCGGCGGAACCAGAACAGAATTGGTGTATCACTCATAAAACCTGATCTAGTGCGTCTATCAGCCGGTCAACCTCTGGCTTCGAGGTATAGTGCACAAAAGACAACCGCAGCACGCCGCGGTCCATGTCGACGCCCATCGCCTCCAACGCGCGGCCCGCGTAGAAATCGCCACCACCCGCCATGATACCGTGCGGTGCCAGTTGCGCCGCTGCTTCCTCTGCGTTCGCTTGCAAGGCCAGTGCAACGGTCGGTGCGCGTGAGGCCGCCTTGTCCGGCCCGATCAACCGCACGGAGTTCTTGGCCGACGCGTAGTCCAGCAGCGGCTGCAACATCTCATGCTCATGCGCCTGCATCAGGTCATGCACGGCAGCGCCTTTGGCCGCAGGGGCAGCATCACCGCCGATATGGTGGTCATACAAAGCGTCGATATAGTCCGCCATGCCCGCGCTGGCCGCAACTTGCGCGTGGTCCGGACCCGCTGGGGTGAACCGCTTATACAGGCTGGCTTCGTTGAAATGGTGGCCCTGGTTCGGCAGTTTCATCCCCAGATCGCGGCGGATCACCATGATACCCTGATGAGGCCCGTAGGTTTTGTAGGCCGAGAACAGGTAGATATCCGCCCCCAGTTTACCCACATCCGGCAACCCGTGCGGCGCGTAGGAGACGCCGTCGACGCAGGCCACCGCCCCCGCCTGATGCACTTGGGCGCAGATGGCGGCGACGTCGTTGATCTCTCCCACCACGTTGGAGCAATGCGAGAACGCCACCAACCGCACCTTGTTGTCCAAGAGGTTTGCCAGATCAGCAGGGTCCAGATGGCCAGTGTCAGGGTTGATCCTCCACTCGCGCACCTCGAACCCGCGCTCGGCCAAACGCCGCCACGGGCCGGAATTGGCCTCATGGTCTTGATTGGTCACGATGATCGCGTCGCCCGGTTTCATCCACTGGGCAAAGGCCTGCGCCAGAACGTAAGTGTTCTGCGTGGTCGACGGCCCGAAGGACAGCTCGTCCGTGTCGACGCCCAGAATAGCTGATAGCCGCGTCCGCGCCTCGTCCATCTCCGCGCCGCCAAGGGTCGACGCCTCGTAAGGCGCATAGGGTTGAACCTTGCGCTCTGTGTAGAAGCGGTAGAGCCGGTCGATCACTGGGCGACAGGTATAGGACCCGCCGGCATTTTCAAAGAAGGCCTGCCCCTTCAAAGGGGCCGCGTCGAAAGCCGGGAATTGCGCCCGCACGAATTCAATATCAAGTTTCATTGGGCGATCTTGGCCCGTCGGTTAACCCCACGCAAGCACCCAATCTGTCGCCAACAGACAGAATCGCATCGCTTTCAGACGTTGCGGCATTCTGTCACCTGCTTAGGCTTCGCCCATGACCCGTCCGAGAAGGACGGGAAGACGGGGCATACAGACTTTCGAAATATAACGAACAGCATGCCCCGCCCAACAAGGACAGGGAAATATGAGTATCAAACCACCCTTCACCGACCTCGACATCTCAACGGCAGATGGCGGGTTTTACCACGGGAACAGCGTTCCAATCGCCTTGATTTCCAAGGGGATCATGGTCGCGCTGGTGCTTTGGGCATTGGTCTTTCCGGGCTACGCCAACAGCACGCTGAGCAGCTGGAACAGCGCGATCCTCGCCAGCTTCAACTCCTTCTATGTCGTCATCACGGGGCTGTTCTTCTTCTTCCTCGCGATCATCGCAATCATTCCATCCACTGGTCGGCGCATCATGGGCGCACCGGGCGAGAAGCCGGAGTTCTCGAATTTCTCATGGTTTTCCATGATGTTCGGGGCCGGTCTGGGCGTGGGCCTGATGGTCTTCGCAACCGCAGAGCCGCTGGGCCTTTGGGGGTCTAACCCTGTTGTTCTGGCCGGTGACGTGCCCGCCAATTCGGAAGAAGCGTTGCAATCGGCGTATCGCTACACCTTCCTGCATTACGGCTTCCACGCTTGGGCGATCTATGTCGTGACCGGCCTCAGCTTGGCCTACTACGCCTACACGCGCGACATGCCACTGACCATCCGCGCGGCGCTGACGCCTTTGTTCGGCAGCGCGATGAATGGCTTCTTGGGCCATGTCGTCGACGTGCTGGGTGTTGTTGCCACCATCTTGGGTGTGTCCGTGACCATCGGGTTCGGTGTCAGCCAGTTCATTGACGGGGTCTACGCGATCACCGGCATGGAGTGGATGATGAACATGGAAGGCGACGCCCCTGCACCGGGCAAAGTTGGCCTTGTGGCTGGTCTTGTGGTGATCATGGCAATGTCGATCCTGTCGGCTGTGTCAGGCGTTGGCCGCGGGGTTAAGTACCTCTCGAACCTCAATCTGGTTCTGTCATTGGTCCTGTTGCTGGTCTTCATCATCTTCGGGTCGTTTACCTTCGCCCTGTCGACCTATGGCTCGGCGTTCATCGACTACATCCTGAACTTCGTGCAGCTGTCCTTCGGGGCATATGGTCCGCAATCCGCAGACGCCTTTGCAGCCGCATTGCCGGAAGCCGCCAAACCGCTGGCGGGTGATCTGATGGCAGGTGCGACTAATGCCTGGGGTTCCTTCGACGGCTTCAAATCCGGTCTTGAAGGCGCCGCAGCAGAGCTTCCGGACGACGTGCTGGCCGCAGCATACGAGGCAGGCAACCAAGGCCGTCAGTTCGGTTGGCAGTCCGGTTGGTCCACCTTCTATTGGGCATGGTGGATCGCGTTCTCGCCGTTCGTGGGTCTGTTCCTTGCACGTATCTCCAAGGGCCGTTCTGTGCGCGAATTCATCATCGGTTGCGTAATCGCGCCGTCGCTGGTGTGCTTTGCATGGATGACCATCCTTGGCGGCACTGCAATTGATCTGGAACTGACCGGCGGTGCAGAGGGCACCATCATCGGCGCGTCCAACACCGCCAAGCTGTTCGTGACACTGGGCGAGATGATCTCCGGCGGGTTCCTGTCGGCCATCACCATCATGTGTGTGGTACTGATCATGACCTTCCTCGTGACCTCCGCAGACTCCGGCATTCTGGTGATGAACACCATCATGTCCGGCGGAGAGCAGGAAACCGGCGTCAAGCACCGCATCGTTTGGGGCGTTATCCTGACCTTGGTGATCGGCACGTTGCTGCTTGCCGCAGGGGACAACAACCCGATGGATGCACTGCGCAACGCGATGATCATCGGGGCGCTTCCGTTCACGATGGTTATGGGGCTGATGATGGTCTCGCTGACCAAGGCGCTATATCGCGACGGCAAACGCGACAAGTTCGCAGCGGAGGCGCAGGCTGCCGAATAGGCGACCTTCCCTCCAACAAAAAAGAAACGGCGCTCCGATTGGGGCGCCGTTTTTCGTTTGTGTCTTGGCGTAGTTTAGCGTTCTTCGGTTTGAAGCCCTTTGAAGATCGCCCAGCACATCATCAGCAAGACCACCGTGAACGGCAGTCCCGTCGAGATCACCATGGATTGCAGCGACTGCAACCCGCCGACCGACAACAGCAGCACAATCGCCACCGCCCCTTCGAAGATGCACCAGAACACGCGCTGCGGCACCGGAGCGTCGATCTTGCCGCCCGCCGTGATCGTGTCGATCACGAGGCTGCCGGAATCCGACGAGGTGACGAAGAACACGATCACCAGAATGATCCCGATCAGCGAGGTGATCTGCGTCAGCGGCAACTCGTCCAGCATCTTGAACAGCTTCAGCTCAAGCGGTGCATCCTGCGCAGCGGTGTAGCCGTCGACTACGACCTGCTGGATGGCAGTGCCGCCGAAGACGCTCATCCAAAGCACGCAGACGAGGCTCGGGATCAGCAAGACGCAGATCACAAACTCGCGCACGGTGCGGCCACGGCTGACGCGGGCGATGAACATGCCGACGAAAGGTGACCAGCTGATCCACCACGCCCAGTAGAACGAGGTCCAGCCCTGAACGAAGTTGGTGTCCTCACGGCCGATGGGATTGGCCAAACCGGGCAGATACTGGACATAGGCCAGAAGGCTGTCGGCAAAGCCTGTCAGGATGGCGACAGTCGGCCCGACGATCAAAACGAACAGGAGCAGCAGGAAGGCCAGCCCCATGTTGATCTCCGACAGGATCTTCACCCCGCCGTCCAGACCGCGCACAACCGAGATCAGCGCGATTGCGGTAATCACGGAGATCAGGATCACCTGCGTGGTGCCACCGATCGGCACGCCGAACAGCTCGTTCAGGCCCGCGTTGGCCTGCGTCGCGCCGAAGCCCAGCGAGGTCGCCAGACCGAACAGCGTGGCAAACACCGCCAGCGTGTCGATGATGTGGCCGGTCCAGCCCCAGACGCGATCCCCGAAGATCGGGTAGAACGCCGAGCGGATCGTCAAAGGCAGGCCCTTGTTATAGGTGAACAACGCAAGGCTCAGCGCCACGACCGCGTAGATCGCCCATGGGTGCAGGCCCCAGTGGAAAATCGTCGCCGCCATGCCAAGGCGGATGGCCTCGTCCTGATCGCCGCCAGCGCCGCCAAGCGGAGCCCAGTCGGTACGCGCGCCGCCCTCGGAGACCACGCCGCCAAACGAGCTGGAGAAGTGGCTCATCGGCTCCGACACGCCGTAGAACATCAGCCCGATGCCCATACCGGCCGCAAACAGCATCGCGAACCAGCCGACATAGCTGTAGTCCGGCACCGCGTCTTTGCCACCCAAGCGCACTTTGCCCATAGGCAACACGATCAGCATGAAACAGAACAATACGAAGATGTTGGCGGCGCTGATGAAGAACCAGTCAAAGCCCTTCGTTACTGCCCCGAAGAGCCATGAGAACAAGGCCCCCGACTGCTCTGGCAAGGCCAGCGTGTAGAACACGAACGCCACAATGGCGACGCCGGAAATGCCGAATACCGGGTTGTGGATGTCGAACCCGAACGGGCCGACATTGCCTTCCACATTGTCCTGGCCAATCTCGTAATCTGTGTCGATCAGGTCCGATTCACCATCTGGCGGGCGGATTCCTTCACTTTCATTTTCATCGACCATTGTCTGATCTCTCCTGAATTATTTTTTATTATCAACGTACCAAGAAAACGGACGCTTTCGCGTGTTGGGCCAGATGCCCCCCATGCGATGCCCAAATATGCTCGCTAAACCCCGGCGTGTGCGTGGCCATCACGATCAGATCACAGCCCGTTTCATCCACTGCGGTCAGCAGCGTCTTGTCCAGATCAACCGCCGGATCGTGGCTGGTCATCGCATGCGACGACGCTGTGACCCCATGCGATTTACCCTGCTCTTGCGCGAAGGTTTCAAGCTTCTGCGCGTATTCCTTGGGATTGTGCGCCACCTTGCCCGGTGCGCTGGACGTTACGCCTACGAAGCAAAGCTCTGCCTTGTGGGTCTTGGCAAGTTCCGCTGCACATAGCAGGGATTTGCCCATCTTACCGCTATGGGCCAAATCGATCGGTACCATAATTTTGTGAAACATCGGTCCCTCCAGTTTTGGAAACTGCCAGCAGAGCTACGCTCAAGCCTTTGAATTTCCATACGCTTTGCAAGACGGAAGGCCGATTGCCCGACCGCCTCATCGCAAAACCGTAACAGGAGGGCGGGCCGCTACGCAACCAGTTCGCCCGACAGGATTTTATCAGGCGTTCACATCGACGACGACGCGGCCCTTGACCTGCCCCTTGAGGATTTCCTTGCCGAGCTTGGGCAAATCCGCCAGCGTCGCGGGCTGCACCATGGCGTCGAGCTTGTCCATCGGCAGGTCTTTCGCGATCCGCTCCCAAGCCCGCAGGCGGTTGCCATAGGGCTGCATCACGCTGTCGATGCCCAGCAGGTTCACGCCGCGCAACAGGAACGGGATCACGGTGGCGGGCAAGGCCGCACCACCGGCCAGACCCACGGCGGAGACCGACGCGCCGTATTTCATCTGCCCCAGCAGCCGCGCCAGCATCTCGCCGCCCACTGCGTCGACACACCCACCCCACATTTCCGCCTCCAAGGGGCGTTTGGTTGTCTCGTTGAGGTCCTCGCGGGGTACGATCTGGGTCGCGCCGAGGCTTTTCAGGTAATCTGCTGTCTCGGGCCGCCCCGTGACCGCCGCGACCTCGTGGCCCAGATTGGCGAGGATCGCCGTCGCTACCGAGCCCACGCCGCCAGCGGCCCCAGTGACCAGCACGGGGCCGTCCTTGATGCCGTGATCCTCAAGCGCCATCACCGCCAGCATCGCGGTAAAGCCTGCGGTGCCCACAGCCATAGCCTGCCGTGTGTCCAAGCCATCAGGCAGAGGCACCAGCCAATCCGCCTTGACGCGGGCCTTTTGCGAATAGCCGCCCCAATGCGCTTCGCCCACGCGCCAGCCAGTCAGAACCACCTTGTCGCCCGGCTTGTAGCGGTCGTCGTCGGACGCCTCCACGGTGCCCGCGAAGTCGATGCCCGGAATATGTGGATAGTTTCGCACCAACCCGCCACCCGGCCCTATGCACAGCCCGTCCTTGTAGTTCACGGTGGAGTATTCCACCGCGACCGTGACCTCGCCCTCCGGCAGGCTATCCAAGGAAATGTTTTGTACAGAGGCACTTGTCTTGCCCTCTTCATCCTTTTCGACGATCAGTGCGTTAAACATAGGCTCTCTCCTCTAAATCCAGAATTCTTCGTGAACCGTCGCCATGCGCGGCCCGTCTTGCGTCTCGACCTGCACCTGCGTGCCGTCGTCCCAATGGGTCATCCGCACCATGCCGATGGCGACATTGGTGCCGAAATCGGGGCTCTTCGCCGCCGAGGTCACCTGCCCGATCACCTTGTCCTTCGCGGTGACCTTCCACAGCCGGTCGCAGGGCGGCAGGTTTCCCTCAATGCTCAGCGCGCGGATTTGTTTCACCGGGCCCTCCTTTGCCACGCGCAACAACGCATCGCGCCCGACACAGCCGATCGCGGTCTGCGTAGAGCAGAACCGCCCCAGCCCGCATTCATGCGGGGTGTTGTCGCGCGTCATGTCGTTGCCGTAAGACAGCAAGCCGCCCTCGACCCGCTCGATCAAATTTGGGCAGCCTGCATAGACATCCAAGTCACGCCCCGCCTCCATCAGCGCGTTCCACAGCGGCATGCCTTTCTCGGTGCCTTCGACATAAATCTCGAAGCCGCCCTGCTTGGAGTAGCCAGAGCGCGCCACCAGCATCATGTGGCCCTGAAATTCGAAATACCCGTAGCGGAAGAACCGCAGGTCCTTAACTCCGTCGCCAAAAACACGCGCGGCTAGCTCATCGGCTTTCGGCCCTTGGATCGCCAATGGCGAGACATCGGGTTCATCTACGATTACATCAAGATACAGAGCGTGTGCCAAGCCTTTGACCCAAAGCAACAAATCACTATCCGCAATCGACAACCAATAACGATCATCAGACAGCATCAAGGCTACCGGATCGTTGAGCATCCCGCCCGTGCCATCAACCAAAGGCACGTAGTAGCACATCCCCGGCAACATCCCCCGCAAATCACGCGGGGTCAGCATTTGCATCAAACGTCCCGCGTCAGGGCCGCGCAGTTCCACCTGACGCTCCACAGCGACGTCCCAGACCTGCACGGCGGATTTCAGATGGTGGTAATCCTCCTCGACCGAGCGGAACACCGTCGGCAACAGCATATGGTTATAGACGGTGTATCCCTTGACACCCGCCGCCTCGACCCCATCAGAGAATGGCGTTCGGCGCACGCGGCGCGAAGGTGCGATCGTGGCCATGTTCAAAGCCCTCCCCTTAAATTTCGTTTGCAATCAACCGGTCCACGGCTGGTGCGGCTATAGGCCGACACGCCACAAATCTCGCAACGGAATTCTTGCAGCGCGCCCTTGCCGTCGCCGGTGGGCTGCCATTTGCACGGCTTACGCCGGAACAGCTTGTCGAGCCGGAAGGCAACTTCGTTCCCTGCCCGCCTACGTCCCCAGCTCCACCAGACAAAGCCCGCGACGGCCAGCAGGATCGCCAGCACCACGGGCATCAGGTGTCATCCGGCATGAGCACAAGGTCGGTATCATCAGGTAGCTGCCCCGCCGCCGTCAGCATCGCGTGAATTTGCCCGCGATGATGGGTCTGGTGGTTGAAAAAATGTACCGCGCACAATGCCATGGGCTTGCTGAACTCACAATCTGACATGACCGAGTAGTAGGTCAGCGGCCCGACCAAATCGATCTGGTTCAACCCCTTCGCCCACCGCTCGATCCGCGCATCCGTGCGCAGGCGATCACCCAGAAACAGCTGCAAATCCTCGTGCAGGTTTACACTATCCGCACCACCGCATTTTGGGCCCAACCCGCCATCGAAGCGTGACATCCATAGCTGGTCGCCCCACAACAGATGGTTGGCGGTCGCAAAAATCGACCCGAAGAAGGCCTTGCGGTCCTTGCGCAACTCCGCGGACTTCATGGACTTGAAAATCTCCATCTGCCCGCGGTTCTGCCACGCATTGTAGCGGGCCATTTCACGGCAATACTCAATCGTGATCATTTTGGTGCTGGTCCTCCCCAATCAATCTGGCAAATCTCGGCAGAGCGTCCGTCGAAATCCCAAACCCGACCGTAAGCGCGGACCTTTCCGCGCTTGGCCGTGGCCACGGTGATGTCTTTGCCCATCCAGTATTCGGTGTTGGTGATCACCATATCCGCGCCGTCCTTGCCCGCGACCGGAACAACCTCGCCCTGGATCTTCTTGCCGACCATCAGGCGGCGCACATTGCCTTCGGTGGTGAAAGACACAGGCGCGCGCTCGGCCCCCAAAAACTCCCCGACCAACATGCTGAACAAGCCCGTCGTGCCTTTCGCGGCCCCTGACAGGATCGCTTCCAGCCCTGCATAGGCCGCGTCGCTGGCTTGGTCGTCAATATACGCCGCCGCCTTCCAATTACCGCGTCCCATATTGCCGGGAATGTCCATCAACATGCCCACGGCCATGCCGGACAGGTCTTCGTCGCCGTAATGCCCCTCGTCGATGCGGATGCCCAACCACGCCTGACAGTAGCCCTCTGTCGGGGGGTGCTTGCCCAGCGACACCACGCAGGGGCAAAACACGGTGCAGTTGCAGTTGAGAATAAGCTCGCCCTTGATGTTCCACGGAACGGTGCCAAGTTCTTGCGCGTCTAAAGCCATGGTTCTTTCCTTTTCTTAAATTGCGGTCACGAGGGTCCATGCGCCTGCAATCAGCAGAAGCCCCCCCAGAGGTTTCGTTATGTATCGACCCAGATCAGGCAGTTTTTCCACCACCATGATCACGGTCGCCAATCCCATGAAAGCCACGCTCATCACGCCGCCCACAAAGGCCAGAAGCATCAAGGCCCAGCAGCAGCCGAGGCAAACCAGCCCCAGCCGCAATCCGTTGCGCCACGGGCCTTCGTCGAAATGCTGCATGAAGAAGGTCATCGGCTGGCGGCACTTGCTCAGGCACGCCTCTTTCAAAGTCGAGAACTGGTAAAGACCCGCCAATATCAGCAACGCACCCGACAGACCTGCCGAGAGGCTGCCACCGAACGCACCGATCAGGCCTGCTTGGAACAAGCCAATTTGCAAGCCCGCGGCAATGATGGAAAAGCCAAACCAAACAATAAGATAGCCCGATACAAGTGAGCCAAAATTCGCGCGATAGCTGACATGGGAGAGGTCATCATAGGTGGCTAAGGCGGGTAAAACCGTCGGCGCCATCATTGCCGCCGACATCAGCGACCACATCAGTACCATACGAAGATATCCGGCGGCGTCAGGCGTGATGGTACACAGGCTCACCCAAAAATCGCGGCCATAGGTCTGCTCAAGCAGGCGCAGCTCCGGCGGCACTGACATCGCATAAAGTGCCGTCCAGGAGGCCAGAATAAGCCCGAACAGCGCAAGCCAATGCGCCCCCGACATTGCTCTGATCCGATCCGACCACATCTGCGTTGCGACTCCCGTATGACCTGCTAGTTTAAATTGTCAGACTTTTATATGTCTGACAATTGATTTTGATGCGAGACCGATGAAAAATTCTTCGACACCACAAGGCGACCTATCCGCCCAGATCGCAGGGTCCATCCGCGACGCCATCATCGCCGGTGACCTGATCGTAGACGCCCGCCTGCCGTCAGAGGCGGAACTGGCGGAGCAATTCAAGGTCTCCCGCCCCACCGTGCGCGAGGCGCTGAAACGGCTGGCGGCGCAAGCCCTGATCCGCACGCAGCGCGGGGCAACGGGCGGTGCCTTCGTGAACCACCTGAAATACCCGGACGCTTACGCCCAGCAGATCACCACCTCGACGCTTCTGTTGTCGATGAACGAGGTGTCGATCGCCACCGCCTGCGAGGCCCGTTTCGCGCTAGAGCGCGCCTGCACCCGCCTGTCCGCAGAACGGCGCAGCGCCGACCATCTGGCCACCATGCGGGCCGAGATGTTCCGCCAGTCGCAACCCGGTCTCAGCGACGAGGCGTTCTGCGCCTCGGACGTTGCCTTCCACCGCGCGTTGGTCGACGGGGCGCAAAACCCCGTGATGTCGTACCAGTTGGCAGGGGCCGTCGAGGCGATGCAGCCGTTGATGAATATGATCACCTTCACCGCGCGGTCCCGCGAGAAGATCGTCGCCCTGCACGGGCAAATCGCCGATGCGCTAGAGGCCCAGAACGCCACCGATGCAGACGCCGCCCTGACCGAACTGGAGGCTTATACCATCTCGTTGGCCAAGGACGTACTCGACGCCCGCGCGCGGCGTTGACGCTTGCAGTTTATCGCTTGCCGCTTCGGGGTTGCTCCCCTACGCTCCGATCCCAGTATCGCCTTTATCCATCTGGGAGACTTCACTTATGAACCGTATGACCAAACTGCTGGGCACCGCTGCCCTTGCTGTGGCCACCACCTCCGCTTTCGCGGCTGACCCTGACCTTCTGGTCTTCGACTGGTCGGGTTTTGAAGAAGACGGGTTCTTCGTCAAATACGCTGAAAAACACGGCTCCGGCCCGACATATGCGTTCTTCGGCGAAGAAGAAGAAGCATTCCAGAAGCTGCGTTCCGGTTTCAAGGCCGACGTGGCGCATCCCTGCTCCCAATCCGTCGAAAAATGGGCTCAGGCAGATCTGATCGAGCCGTGGGACATCTCCAAAATCCCGAGCTACGCAACCTTGGCGGAAACCTACCGCACTGACCCGACCTTCGTGCGCGACGGCGAGGTCTACTTCATCCCGACCGATCTGGGGATGACCGGCATCGCCTACAACGCCGACGAAATCAAACCCGAGCAGGTCGCCTCGCTGGAAATCTTCCTTGATCCTGAAATGTCAGGCCGCACCTCCCTGCCCGACAATGTCGAGGATTCCTATGCGCTGGCCTATCTGGCCACTGGCACCTCCGACTGGACCAAAGCCACCGAAGAGGACTTCAAGAAAGCCTCCGACTGGCTGCGCAAAGCCCACGCCAACGCGCGGGCCTATTGGGCGGACGGCGCAGAGCTGGCACAGCTGATGGCCACCGGCGAAGTTCTGATCGCTTGGTCGTGGAACGAAACCCCTGTGCAGATGGTCGGCGACGGCTACAACATCGGGTTCGAGCGTGAAGCCAAAGAAGGCTCCTCCGCGTGGTTCTGTGGCTATGTGAACCTCAAAGACGGCCCCGGCTCCGAAGAAAAGGCGCATGAGTTCGTTGAAAGCTGGTTGAGCCAGGAGACCGCCGATTACATCGTGAATGAGTGGGGCTACGGTCACTCCAACACCACCGCGATGGGCACCTTCGACGCGGAAACCCTGACCGAGGTGGGTCTGAACCAGATCACCGCACCGCAGTTGGAGCAGCTGCCGATGGATATCTCCTTGCGTGAGATGATGATCAAGGAATTCGAACGCATCAAAGCAGGCTTCTAAAGCCCGTCCAGCAGCTGCCATATCTGGTGGCTGCTGGTTTTCATGCCGGACCCATCGCCCGCAAGCTGCTTCAGTGTCTGCTTTCAGGACCTGCGCCGGTAAGTCCTACATTATAAAGGAGACACCCATGTCCTGGCTTCCATCTTTGCTCACAGACACCCCCGAAAGCGGGTACGAGCTTGCGATCAAACTTTCCCGAATGGCCGTGAAAAAGACGCAGCCCGACGATGACACCCGCTCCAAGTTGCGGGCCGACTACGCCAACAACGCGGACAGCCTCACCATGGTATCAAACGTGGTGGCCACGAATTTCCAAACCGTTGCACAGGCTAACAACTACTGGCGCGACTGAGGTCGGTTTACATCTTCAGGTCACCGGTTTGACGCTCGAAACGCCTCGTAGACCAGCGCGCTGCATTTAGCACCTCAGAGATTGTAACTCCGCAAACTGCGCCCTATATATGAGATGTCTCTTCGGGGACTATGGACATAAACGCGCTCGTAATAAGCGGATCGGACCCGGGGGCGGTACCCGGCGACTCCACCAATCATCCCTCATTTGGGGACCATGGGGTCGAAATAGGATCGACGGACGTCTAAAGGGGTATGCTTTGTCTCGGTGAGTTACCACCGTTATCGGTACATACAAGCTAGTTGCAAATGACAACAAAGCTCCAATGGCGATGGCTGCGTAAGCAGTCGGAACTATTGAAAACTTAAGTCCTCTCGCTTAGCAGCGTTTGGCGGGGTTTGCAGGTACCTGGCAACAGAAACCTGCGCTAATTTCCCCCTCTAGAACGGTAACAGAAACGCCCGCGTCAGTCGCAGGATGCCTTGCCCTGTGCCGACCCGACGCGACTGGCTGGTGTCATAGACCACGGTTTTCGCCTTCGGGTCCGCCTTACGGATGGAATAGCCACTCAGGAATATGTCATTGGTGGTCAGCGACGCGACCACGTGGAACTCCGTGTTCAACTTCCAAGCAATCAAGCTGGAGGCTTGCATGACGTTTTCCGTGCCGGGGTCCGAGCCCGCCAGTGCTGCCGACGCCGTCTTGATGAACACTCGCCCCGGCCCCTGCACCGAATGGTAAATCGCGCGCCCGAACACCAACGCACCCAAGCTCAGCGAGATGCGCCGCCCGAGCTTGCAGGTGTCAGAGAACGCCACGACATTGGCGAAATCCACCAGTATTTCTTCATCCGGTGCCAGTTTCCACTCCACGATCTCCGCCGGTGGATCAACGATCAGATCACAGCTGGAAACACTCACGTCGTCCTTCGTCTCGGCACGTTTTTCCAACTCGACCAGACACATCGCGTAGTTTTTCGAGAACAGCCGTTTCACCAACAAACTGAGCGGCTGGGGCAAACGCCTGCGGTCCACGACATTGTTGCCGCACGCCCTGAAGGCCACGTAAAATCGCTCCGTCTTGGCTGTCGCCCTGAGGGTGTGCCTTGGCCCACAAGCCTTGGGTGCGCCCTTCCGCGCGGTCTCTGAGCCGCCGATCACGTCTTGCGCCGGAGAGGTCGTGACCCGCGCATAAAACACCCGCGCGAAGACGATCATGTAGGATTTCGCAAGGATCAAAAGCCCGTAGAGAAGCGCCACAAACCCCGAGAACCGGATGCCGGTGGCGGTGTAGCCGATCGCCTGTTTCACGCGGCCCGAAAATCCGTCCATCTTCTCGGTGTAGATCCGTTTGTAATCCTCCGCCGAATTCTCGCCGCGCTTCTCGGCCCGTGCCAGCTCGTTCTCCAAGTCGGAAATCATCCCGTTACGGGCAGAGCGATACGCCCCGTTGATCATCGACTTGATGCCATTCTTGATGTGGCACACCACGTTTAGGAAAAAGCAGCGCTCCGTTTTAGTACCCGGAAACCGTTTGGGCAATTGCGCCTTGACCGCCGCGACGATCTGCTCACGGTTGCCGCCTGCGGCGTCTACCTGTGCGTCGATCTGCGCCCGCACGGAGGCGACATTGCGGTCCTGCAAGCGGTCGATCAGCGCCTTTGCCGCGGCTTCCACCGTGCAACCGTCCGGGTTCTCCATAAACGGCGGGCCAGTCTCCAGCGTCACCATCCGGCAGGAATCGTAGCCCGCCCCGTCCAACCCCTGTCGTCCCTCGTAACTATCAAGATACCCGATCAAGGGCCGTTCCACATAGGTGTCGCCAATATAGCTATACAGTGCCGTCAGCAGCACGAACAAAACCGGCATCGGCCACCACAGCTTTAGCGTGCGTTTCTTCACCCTCTTGAGGTAGTCGCGGTCCTTCTCCAACACCTCTTTGAAAGAGGCTCCGTTTTCCTGAATGAACTTGAAGATGGTGCGCAGGAACATGATGACCATCAGGCAGAACAAAATGCTCAGATGCGATGGGAAATAGCCCAGAAACAGCGGGTGCAAAAACGTGGTGCCGAAGGTCAGCCACGCGACCATGTCTACCCCCAGAAGGATCACGATGGTGCGGAACAGAACGCTGGACAAGGTCGGCTTCAACACGATCACCACGAAGGTCAGGAAGCCGGTGAATGAATACAGCGTCCACAGCGTCGGCCAGTGCAATTGCCCCCGCTTCATCAGATCGAACGGCGGAGCATAGTTGAAGGCCATGACCGCCAGCAGGATCGCCGATAGCAGGCACATGGCAAAGCGGTGATCGCGGCTTGCGACCAGCGTCACGATGCACAAAAGCACCAGAACCACGGCGGCGGCGGGAACATAGACGGCAGGGGTCCGCTCGGCCAGCGCGGCGATGGCGGAGGGGAAGAACGGCTCGAATATGATGCCCGAGAACATGAATGGCAGCAATGTCAGCAGCGCCACACCGGAGACCTGCCCCGCCAGAACTTGCGGCAGAGTTTTAACTATTCCTAAAACCCGCGACATAAACGTCGGGCGTCGCTCAATTACTTCAGCCATTCATAACGCCATTCTTTAAAATATGGCGCAGCCTAAGGTAATGGTGGGCTTTCGGTCAAAGAAATTAACGTAGGGTAAACCAGTGCGTTAGACCTGAAACGCCTTGCGAAACGCCCCTTCCCCTATTGCGGTAAAGCGAACGATGCGTGTGCCTTCGGGCCGCATCGCCCACCCTTGGGCGAAGGTGAAATCGAGAATACCCCGCCCCAAGCGCCCCGCCAGATGTGACCGCCGCGCTGACCAGTCGAGGCAGGATTTGCATTCAGGGCTGCGCGATGTCGCGCTCAAATCAATACTAAGCGCGGCCATCTCCGCGCGGCCCGCATCGCTGAGCACGATATCATCGCCCTCCCCCGTCAGAACGCCGCGCGCGCGCAGGCTGTCGTAAAGCATCACGCCAACCTCGCCCGCCAGATGGTTGTAGCACACCCGCGCGCGGCGCAGCTCGGGATCGCGTGGGCCGGTGCGGGTGCGCAATTGCCCCTTTGCCGCCGCCAACCCCATCAAGGCTTCCAGCACGCCCGCCACATCGGTGTCTGCCAACCGGAAGTAATGATGCCGCCCCTGACGTTCCCGCGCGATAAGACCGCCCTCCTCCAGACGTGTCAGATGGCCCGATGCGGTTTGCACGCGCACCCCGGCTTCGCGCGCCAGCTCTCCGGCAGTCAGGGCTTTGCCGCTCATTAAAGCCGCCAGCATATTGGCGCGACCGGGGTCACCGATCAGGCTGGCGATGCGGGCAATGTCGGGGCCGTCTTTCATGATACGCTCTCCATAGTTCGTCATACACCGAACCATGTACGACAAACGAATGCAAGAACAGTTCGGCCCCGACCGAACCATTCTCCCGCACATACGCGGTAAGTCGGGTCAGCACCAAAGGAGACACCCCATGCTGACCTGCTTCATCCGCTACCAGATCGACCCCACCAAACGCGCCCAGTTCGAGCAATATGCCCGCAACTGGGGCCAAGCCATTCCGCGCAACGGGGCCGACCTGATCGGCTATTACGCGCCGCATGAAGGCTCCTCGACGCTGGCTTACGGGGTCTACAACATTCCGTCATTGGCCGAATACGAAGCCTACCGCGCCCGCTTGTCCGCTGATCCGTTGGGCCGCGAGAACTATGAATTCGCGCAATCAGAGAAGTTTATCTTGCGCGAGGACCGCACCTTCCTGAAGCTCGCCAGCACACCGCATGGGAGCCGCACATGATCGCCGTAATTTTCGAAGTCACCCCCGCCGAAGGGCAAAAAGACGCCTATCTGGACATCGCGGCAGGTTTGCGCCCCTTGCTGGAGGAGGTGGACGGTTTCATCTCGGTGGAGCGGTTCCAATCCATCACCGATCCCGGCAAAATGCTGTCCCTGAGCTTCTTTCGCGACGAGGAGGCCTTGGCGAACTGGCGCGCGCTGGCGGAGCACCGTGCGGCGCAAAAGGCAGGTCGCAGCGGTGTCTTCGAAGGGTACCGCCTGCGCATCGGCTCGGTTATTCGCGACTACGGGATGGACCAGCGTCGTGATCAGGCCCCTGCCGACAGCAACGAGGCACATGGCTGCCCCTATCGGCCTTGACGCCTTCCGCCACGCAAGGCAGGTTACGCCCATGGGGACCCCGCGACACCCCGTGAGGCGACAGCCGAAAGTTCGCACCCTTAAACACAAAACCACGGGGTGCTTTACCATGACCGGCTTTACCGAAATCTCTCCCACTGCCTTGATGCGCTTGATCGGCACGCCTGATGCGCCGACCATTCTGGACGTATGCATCGACGACGATTTTGCCGAAGACCCGCGCCTGATACCTACCGCGCGACGCTGGCCTCATAACCGGATCGACCAATATGAAGGTCAAGGCCCCGTCGTTGTCGTCTGCCAAAAGGGCCGCAAACTCAGCCATGGGGCAGCCGCATTTTTGCGGTCCAAGGGCATTCAGGCCGAGGTGTTGGAAGGCGGCAATTACGCGTGGCGAGACGCGGGGCTTCCCTTGGTGCCCGCCGCCGTTATCCCCTCGCCTTTATGGGTCACGCGACATCGCCCAAAGATCGACCGCATCGCCTGCCCTTGGTTGATCCGGCGGTTCGTGGACCCAACCGCTCAATTCCAGTTCGTGCCACCGGCGGAAGTGATAGCAGTTGCCAAGAAATTCGGCGCAACCCCGTTCGACGTCGAGGGCGTTGCGTTCTCCCATGACGGTGAGCGGTGCAGCTTTGACACCATGCTCACCACCTTCAAACTCGACACACCCCCGTTGCAAGCCATGGCAACCGTCATCCGTGCGGCGGACACCAACCGTCACGAAGTGGCCCCCGAAGCCGCAGGTTTGCTGGCCCTGTCGGTCGGGCTGTCACGTCAATACAAGGACGACACCGCTCAGTTGGAGGCGGGCATGGTTCTCTATGACGCGCTCTACCGTTGGGCGCGGGACGGGCAAGGCGAAGGGCATGACTGGCCCGGAGTAGGCAAATGACCACGCTGTCCGAGATGATCCGCGTGTTCGGTCGCATCGGGTTGTTGTCCTTCGGCGGCCCTGCGGCGCAGATCGCCTTGATGCACAAGGAACTGGTCGAGGACCGCCCGTGGCTGACCGAGGCGCAGTTCCTGCGCGCGCTGTCGTTTTGCATGCTGCTGCCGGGGCCGGAGGCGATGCAGCTTGCGACCTTTTCCGGCTGGCGGATGCGAGGGATCACTGGCGGGCTGCTGGCAGGGCTTTTGTTTGTGGTGCCGGGGGCGTTGGTCATCATGGCGTTGGCCTTGGCTTACGGCTTCTACGGACAATTACCGCTGGTGCAGTCACTGTTCATCGGGGTGAAAGCCTGTGTGGTGGTGATCGTGATCCAAGCCCTGATCAAGGTCGCGAAGAAAGCCCTGAACGGCCCGATCCACTATGTGATCGCCGCCGCCAGCTTTCTGGCCCTGTTCGCCCTCAACGCCCCGTTCCCCTTGGTGATCGTCATCGCCGCCTGTGTCGGCGCGCTCACCTTGAAAGGCGAGGCCGAGGGCGGTGCCCCTGCCCCCAAAACCTCCACCATAGCCACTCTGAAAACCGTCGCCCTGTGGCTCGTCATTTGGTTCGCACCGGTGTTGGTGCTGGCGCTATTCGCACCGGGCATCTTGGTCGATATGGCCAAATTCTTCTCCACCCTTGCGGTCGTCACCTTCGGCGGGGCTTACGCCGTGCTGGCCTATATGACGCAAGCCGTCGTTGGCGATTTCGGCTGGCTGACCACTGCGCAAATGGTCGACGCCTTGGGGCTGGCGGAAACCACCCCCGGCCCGCTGATCCTTGTCACACAGTTCGTGGCCATGGTTGCAGGCTTCAAGGCGGGCGGCATAGGGTTGGCCCTGGTTGCGGGTCTAGTCACGCTTTGGGTCACCTTCGCGCCATGCTTTTTGTGGATATTCGCCGGCGCGCCCTACATTGACCGCCTTGCCCACATGCCGCGCCTGTCTGGCGCGCTAAGTGCCATCACTGCCGCCGTGGTCGGTGTCATCGCCAATCTGGGGTTGTGGTTTGCCGGTGCCGTGTTCTTCGAGGCAGGGACAGCGCAACCCGTTCCGGTTGTCATCGCCGCGATCGCCGCCGCACTTTTACTGTGGCGCAAGTGGGATATGTTGTTGGTTTTGCCAATTTGCGCAGCACTCGGTCTGGTTTTGGTCGGGGGCGCATAAGCCCCCCTTTCCCTCACCAACGAATCCGCGCATGGTAGGACCCAAGGTCAACCACGGGGGCTGAGACGACATGTCCGACACAATCGACTATGGCAACAAAATGCACCGCGCGATGCGTGGGTTGATTGCCGAAGTGTTGGAAGATGTCGGCGCCAACGGCCTGCCGGGCGAGCATCACTTTTTCATAACCTTTGACACCCGCCATCCAGACGTTGAAATGGCCGACTGGCTGTTTGACCGCTACCCGTCCGAGATGACGATTGTGGTGCAACACTGGTTCGACAACCTGATCGTGGCCCCTGACGGCTTCCAGATCACCCTGAATTTCGGCGACAACCCCGAACCGCTGGCGATCCCGTTCGACGCGATCCGCACTTTTGTTGATCCGTCCGTGGAATTCGGCCTGCGCTTCGAGTCTCAGGACGACGAGGAAGAAGAGCACGAGGTGGTGGAACTGCCGGATGTCGACCTTGCAGAAGCACTGGAACTCGACAAGTCGGACGAACCCAAGCCAAAAACCAAAACGGATAAGGGCGAAACTGTCCCCGCAAAAGAGGCCGAAGTTGTCTCTTTGGACGCATTTCGCAAGACTTGAGGGCGTGTTAGCGCAACCTTAAGCCTTCCCCTAATTGTCAAGCCGCCTGCACCCCGCTACATCGGGGCCATTCTTGCATTTTGAAGGACGATCCTCATGACCGATACGCGCACCGAGACCGACAGCTTTGGCCCTCTGGAGGTTCCTGCCGACAAGTATTGGGGCGCGCAAACGCAACGCTCGATCATGAACTTCCCGATTGGCTGGGAAAAGCAGCCTGTCGCCATCGTACGGGCACTTGGGGTCATCAAGAAGGCCGCCGCGACGGTCAATCTGGAGTTCGGTGATCTGGACGCCGAGCTTGCCCCCGCTATTCAACAGGCGGCGCAAGAGGTGATCGACGGCAAGTTTGACGACAACTTCCCGCTGGTGGTCTGGCAGACCGGTTCCGGCACGCAAAGCAACATGAACTCGAACGAGGTGATTTCCAACCGCGCCATCGAGATCATGGGCGGCGAGATGGGGTCCAAAAAACCCGTCCACCCCAATGACCACTGCAACATGGGCCAGTCCTCCAACGACACGTTTCCCACGGCGATGCATGTCGCCATCGGCATGGTTGCCCGTGACACGCTATTGCCCGGTCTGCGCAAGCTGCATGACGCGCTGGAGGCGAAGGCCGAAGAGTTCAAAGACATCATCAAGATCGGCCGTACCCATACGCAGGACGCGACGCCTTTGACGCTGGGACAGGAATTTGGTGGCTACGCGCACCAGATGAAAAAGGGCATCGAGCGGGTCGAGGCCTGCCTGCCCGACATCTACGAGCTGGCCCAAGGCGGCACCGCCGTTGGCACTGGCCTGAACACCCGCAAGGGCTTCGCCGAGAAGGTCGCGGCTGAGATCGCGGCCATCACCGACCTGCCCTTCGTCACCGCCCCCAACAAGTTCGAGGCACTTGCCGCGCACGACGCCATGGTCATGTTCTCCGGTGCGTTGAAAACCGTCGCCGCATCGATGTTCAAGATCGCTAACGACATGCGCTTGCTGGGCTCCGGCCCCCGCTCCGGCCTTGGCGAATTGATCCTGCCGGAGAACGAGCCGGGCTCGTCGATTATGCCGGGCAAGGTGAACCCGACGCAGGCCGAGGCGTTGACCATGGTGTGCATCCACGTCATGGGCAACGATGCCGCCGTGGGCATGGCGGGCAGCCAAGGCCATTTCGAGCTGAACGTCTACAATCCGATGATGAGCTACAATGTCATTCAGTCCATGCAGCTGCTGGGCGATGCGGCGGGTAGTTTCACCGACAACATGGTGGTCGGCACGCTGGCCAACAAGGAACGCATTGACAAGCTGATGAAAGAGTCGCTGATGCTGGTGACAGCGCTGGCGCCGACCATCGGCTATGACAACGCAACCAAAGTCGCCAAGACCGCCCATAAAAACGGCACGACCCTCAAGGAAGAGGCGATCGCCCTTGGCTTGGTAGACGAAGAAACCTTCGACCGCGTCGTGCGGCCTGAAGATATGATTGGACCGAAATGAAAGCTGGAAACCTGAGCAAGGCTCGCAAGGAACGTACCCGCGCCGACAAGCGGGCGCAGGGCGATGCCAACGCGCTCAAATTCGGGCGCACCAAAGCGCAAAAGCAGGCTGACATGAAAGCGCAGCTTGCCGCGCGCACCAAGCTCGACGGACATAAGCTGGACGAATGAGCAGACCCAAGAAACGCTCCTTGACCTTGAAGGGGCACCGCACGTCGGTGTCCCTCGAAGACGAGTTCTGGGCGGAATTCCGGCGCATCGCGGCGGAGACAGGCCAACCAATCAACGCGCTGGCCGCCAGTATCGACGCGGAGCGTGGCACGGATCTGGGTTTGGCCTCTGCTATCCGCCTTTTCGTCTTAAGCGACCTGACAAAGCGCTAGGCAGCGCGTCGAAGCCCTTCCAGTGCAGCGATGCGTGAGGATCGCAGACAAATCACATTCTTAGGTGCTTTCGTTTTACGTGCTTTTGCCGGTTTCAACGACTTCATGGCAGTGAGATCGGAGTGAAACAACTGCACCAGCTCGTCACGCGCAAGCTGGTCCTGTGCGTCTGGCATATTATCAATCGCAGTGGTGCGACTCAGTGCAGGCACGGCAATGCGAATTTGCGGCAGCGCACCCAAGCCAAAAAACAGTTTGGCGTTACTCGTGATTGTCTCAAAGGTATTCATGGCAACATCCTTTTCGATCAGTGAGACAAATGTCGGCCATTGCCAGCATTACTTTCAGGGGGAACGGCAAGCAGATTTCCCCGACATTCCTTAGCCGGGCGGGCAGGATGCGGATCAGGCTTTTGATAAATATGGATTAATTCAAAGCTAGGAGATCAAACACCGCCGAAGTGACGCGGCGTCACAACCAATAAGAAGGCAATTCGCGTCGCTGAACGCGGGTCACGGTTGGAAACGATACCAAGGGAAAAGCACACCTTGTTTCCAAATTGGCGACAGATTTTTTAGTTATATGACTTGCCGACGACCGCGCCACCGCCTGAACACAAACCAAAGCGACAGTACCACCAGCCCTGCCCCAATCAGGGTGAAGGTCCAAAAAAGGATCGACAGACCGAAATGCCGTTTGAACGGCAGCTCAATGGCGACGGATTGATCGTCCGCGCGCCACAAGACAGTGACGCGGTCGCCTTTGCGGAAATTATAGTGACTGGAGCCGGACTTCACGTTCATTTCGCGCTGCACACCGCCGGGGTCGGTGAATTCAACGCGCGGCGTGAAGGTCAGATAGGTATCTCGGGGGGACACTCTATGACTGCGGGTTTCTACCACTCGTCCAGGCACCGGCTCGCCGACCGATGTCAGATGCCAGAATACGCGATCCGCATTGCCCATCCCCAGGAATACCAGCCCCAAAGCAAAACAGATGGCGATCACACCCCAAGGCGGGATGTACTCTTTGCTATAGTTCGAAGGGGCATCAGGCATCGTGCGCTCTCTTTGTCAGCTTTAACCATATTCCGTCTTTGGAGCGTACGGTCAAATGGGCCACGGGAACAGGGCTGCGGTCGGTGGTCTCGAACCGGAAATGGCGCACCAGCATGGACAACAGCAACGGCCCCTCGACCATTGCGAAGCCTGCGCCCGTACACACCCTAGGCCCGCTCGAGAACGGAATATACGCCTCGCGCATACATTGCTTGCCGTTTTCGGTGGCCCAGCGTGCGGGGTCGAACCCGTCGGGGTTGTCCCAAAGACGCTCGTGCCGGTGCAGGTGCCATGGCGAAATCACTACCTGCGCGCCCGTTTTGATATCGCGGTCGCGGAAGGTTTCGGGGCATGTTGTCTCACGCACCATCATCGGGACCGGAGGATAGAGCCGCAGCGCCTCGCGGAACACATCGCGCGAGGCGCGCAGCTTGGACATCACCTTGAAGTCGCAGCCGCCGTCCAAAGCCTTGGCCTCCTCGGCCAGCTTGTCCTGCCATTCAGGAAACAGCGCCAAAAGGTAGAGCGTCCACGCAAGGGCCGAGGCGCTGGTCTCGTGGCCGGCCAGAAAGAAGATCGCCACTTGGTCGACCATTTCCTCGGTGGTGAAGGTGTCACCGGTTTCCGGATCGGCGGTGGTCATGATCTTGGTCGCCAGATCATCGGGGGCTGTGCCCGCCTTAATCTGCGCCATGCGCGCGCAGGTCAGCTGCGTGATCAGCGCACGGATCGACTGCGCGGTTTCCCTGGTGCGCTTGCGAAACAGGCGCGGCATCCATTTGGGGCCCTTGATGAAGGCGGCGAGATTCAGAATCGGCTGCGTGCGCTGGTAGTCGCGAAACTCCGAAAACACCGCTTGCGCGATCTCGTCTTCGATGGGGATGGAAAACAGTGTGCGGAAGATGACATCCGCCGCCGCAAAGCTGGTGATTTCCTCGACCTCGTGCACGCCCTCGTCCAGCCGTGCGACCGCTGCCTGCCCTGCGTCCCACATGGCCGGAAACGTATCGCGCAGCCGTCCACCCTCGAAGGCCGGATCAATGATGCGGCGTTGCCGTTCCCATGTCTCACCGTTGGTTAGAAACACCGAGTTACCCAGCAGCGGTCGCAGCCCCGCGCCGATGCGGTCGGACTTTGGGAACGCTCGGGGGCGTTCGTTTAACACCGTCTTAACCAGTGACGGCTGGTTGATCAGGTAGCTGCGGAAGAACGGTGTTTTGAATTCGGCCATCCACGCGCGGTAAAGCTTGGCCGGTTGCGCCGACAGGATGTCTTGGCGGAACAGCCGGACATATTTCAGCAGCGAGACCTTTTCGGGCCGCGCAGGGGGTTTAGGCGGGATCATGACATGGACGTGTAGCCGGACGCGGCCACATCTATACGCGTCCACGATTGCGGGCGGTCATGATAGCGATCATGCAAGGTCAAAGGGCCTGCGGTGATCTGGAAATAGTCATAGTCCTTGGGTCGGTCAAACGCACAAAGATACTGGAAATGCAGCCGGAAGAAGCGCCAGCGCAACTCTGTCCACCGCTCTGGCGACAGGCTTTGGGTGAAGGCGGCGGAAAATACCAGTGGCCATTTCTTGCCCTCAGGCTCCACACCTGAGACCGACACCGGATCACATAGCGCAAACGCGCAGCCGTCGCCGGGGGCCGAGACATCCACCCATGTGAGCGCGTCGCTTGCGGCCAGAAAATGTAAATCCCCACGCAGCCTGTCGGCTTTGGGCAGGAAAGACACCATCGGCACCACATGCCCGAGGCTCAAAAAAGCCAGTTTCGGGCCATTGTCCGGAACGCCGCCTGCACGGATCAGATCAGCCAGAATCGACACCGCCAGATGCGCGCCGGAGGAATGTCCAACGACCAGCACCTCGTCGACGTCATCTTGCAAGGCCATCGCAATGGCGACGCGGAACTCGGCCATACGCTCCTCTAGTGCGGGCGGGTTGGCCCCCATCCAGCGCGCGGAATAGGCGAAGTCGTGCATTAGGTAATAGGCGAAGAACTTGCCATCCTTGGCCCTGAACCAGCGCAGTATGAAGATCGTGACCGCGGCCCATAATATCCACCGCAGAACCAGCCCGATGCCCACTACGATGAGCACCGTAGTTGCCACAAAATCGCGCGACAGGCTGTTGAACCACGTGTCGAGGCCCGTCATCTCTGCCAGCGGGAACACTATGGCAGCGAGCGCCGCCGATAGCGCCCACAGGACCAGCCCTGACAGAATAGAGCCAGCCACAATCGCCAACAGCAATTGCAACAGCAACATGCCAATCGGGTAGAGCGCGGCGATGATCGGACCCTTGCGCAACCGCATCAGCCGGAACAGCGCGCGGGTGGAAATATAGGTGAAGGCCGTGCGCAGCAATTGCAGGTAGGTTGCGGGGATGGAATTCGACATGGAACTGCGCACGATGTCGGACCAGACCAGTACCTCTACCTGCGCGTCGGTTTGCGCCCCGTCGATTTCGGTGGAGGCGTACCAGCCATACGTGCCCTCACCTGTCTTTGGTTTCAGATCAAGGGTATAGCCGCTGATCTTCGCCTGCTCCGCACCTTCCTTGCGGAACAGCTCACGGTAGCGTCTGGGGTGAATCGGATCATAGCCGGGGATGTAGAACACCCGCCGTTTGCGCACGCTTTGCGCGCCTGTTTGATCTACCACCTCGTCCATGGCCGCAGGTTAGCCCGCGTTTCCGGCAAAAGTAAGAACAGCTTACGTGGACAAGTGCCTGCGTGTCGCCTAGATCACGGTTATGGAACATGACGCCGAACTCGATGCTTTGGGGCTGCTTTGCCCCCTGCCCGTACTGAAGGCCCGCAAGCGGTTGCAGGCCTTGTCTTCGGGGCAGGTTTTGCGCGTTCTGGCGGACGATCCGGCGGCCCTGATCGACATGCCGCATTTTTGTGCGGAGGCCGGTCATAAACTTGTGTCGATGACCGAGGACGATACGCACCAAGTCTACCTTTTGCGCAAAGGCTGACCGCCCCTTCGGGGAGAATATTTTTGCCAAGATGAAACGCTTATTGCGCGGCCATGGACGGCTCCGCTTTATCTAGGACGGTGAGCAATTCTTCGCGGCGCTTGGCGGCTTCTACCTCATTGGCCTCCTTCACCGGACCGAAGCCTCGGATTTGCAGCGGAAGCTCCGCCAGAGCGATGGCGGCGTCACGATTGGTCGCGGCGCGGATTCTGGGCAGATCAGCCTCGTATTGGGCGATCAGCGCGCGCTCCATCTTGCGCTCCGCGCTGTAGCCGAAGGGATCAAATGGCGTGCCGCGCAGGGATTTCAGCTTGGCCAGCAGCTTGAAGCTGCGCGCCATCCATGCCCCATATTCCTTCTTCAGCGGACGCCCGTTCGAGCCCATCTTGGAGAAGATCGGCGGGGCCAGATGATAGGTCAGTTTCAAGTCACCATCGAAGGCGTCGCGGGCCTTGGCTTCGGTATCGAGATGCAGGCGTGCGACCTCGTATTCGTCCTTATAGGCCAGCAGCTTATGGTAGCCCTTGGCGACGGCCTCTTTCAGCGCCGGATCGTCGATCTGCGCCAGCGCCTTTTGGTAGCGTTTGGCAAGCCTGTTGGACTGGTAAGCCTTCAGATGATCACTGCGGAAGGCGATTTTATCATCCAGCGACTTGGGCAGGTTGACCACCTTGTCGGTGATATAGCCCGCTGCTTGTTCAGGGTGTTCTGCGGCCCAGCGGCCTAGGGCAAAGGCACGCTTGTTGCGATCGGGCGCAGCACCGTTCAGCTCGATGGCCTGCATCAACGCATTGTGGCTGATCGGCAGCAGACCTTTTTGCCATGCAGCGCCGAAGATCATCATGTTGGAATAGATGCTGTCCCCCATCAGAATGCGGGCGAGTTCGGAGGCGTCGAAGAACTGCACGCGGTCTTGCAGACGGGCTTCCAGCGACAATTCCAACCGGTCGGAGGGGATCTTGAACTCGGTATCGCGGGTGAAATCACCAGTGACGATCTCGTGGTTGTTCACCACGGCTCCGGTGCGGTTGGTGGTCATCAGGCCAAGCGTTTTGGCCCCTGCGGTGACCACAAGATCGCCGCCGATCACCGCGTCGGCCTCGCCTGTTGCCACGCGGATGGCGCTGATATCGTCAGGGCTGTTGGCAAGACGGCAGTGGATGTGAACAGCACCACCCTTCTGGGCCAGCCCCGCCATTTCCATCATACCGGCACCTTTGCCGTCGATATGGGCGGCCATGGCCAGCACCGCACCGATGGTGACGACGCCGGTACCACCGACGCCGGTGATGACGACGTTGTGGGTGCCGTTGATCTGCGGGAGGCTCGGCTCGGGCAAATCTGGGATTTCGACTTTGGCGGTCGCCTGTTTTTTCACCTGTGCGCCTTCGATGGTCACGAAGGACGGGCAGAAGCCATTGACGCAGGAAAAATCCTTGTTGCAGGACGATTGGTCGATGGCGCGCTTGCGGCCCAATTCGGTCTCCGCCGGAACGATGGAGACGCAGTTGGATTGCACCCCGCAATCGCCGCAGCCTTCGCAGACATCGGTGTTGATGAAAACACGCTTGTCGGGGTCGGGAAACAAGCCACGCTTGCGGCGACGGCGCTTTTCGGCGGCACAGGTTTGGATGTAAACAATGGCCGATACGCCTTTGACTTTGCTGAGTTTCTCCTGAACCAGAGGAAGCTCCGCACGTTCGTGGCGCTCCAGATCGGACGGGAACTGGGAGAAATCGACATCTTCCTTATCGTCGTAAACCATAACGACGTCCTTGATGCCCATCGCCTTTAGCTCCGCCACGATACGCGGTGCGTCCAGCCCGCCCTCGTTGCCCTGCCCACCGGTCATCGCGACCGCGTCGTTGAACAGCACCTTGTAGGTGATGTTGGTCCCTGCCGCGACGGCGGCGCGGATCGCCTGAATTCCGGAGTGGTTGTAGGTCCCGTCGCCAAGGTTCTGGAACACGTGATCACGGGTGCTGAACGGCGCTTCGCCGATCCAGTTCGCGCCCTCGCCGCCCATCTGGGTGAAGCCGACTGTGCTGCGGTCCATCCACTGCACCATGTAGTGGCAGCCGATCCCTGCATAGGCGCGGGAGCCTTCGGGCACCTTGGTCGAAGAGTTATGCGGGCAGCCGGAGCAGAAATACGGCAAGCGCGCCGCGATTTCTTGCGCATTGTCGGAGCGTTTGGCTTCGGCGAGCTTCGCCAGCCCTGCTTCGATGCGGTCCGTGCGGCGGCCTTCTTCGATCAGGATGCCGCCAAGTTTCTCTGCAATATCAATCGGGTCTAGTGCGGCGCGGGTCGGGAACAGTTCCAGCCTGCGGCCATGCTCCCATGTATCGCCCTTGTGCCAGCCATAGACGCGCTGTTGATAGTGGTCGTCGAACAGCGCCTCCTTGACCTGCACCTCGATCAGTTTGCGCTTTTCTTCGACCACGATCACCAGATCAAGGTCCTTGGCGAAGTCGTGGAAGCTGTCCATGTCCAGCGGCCAAACCTGTCCGATCTTGTAAGTCGTCAGCCCCAAACGCTCCGCTTCGGCGGCGTCGATGCCCAGCAAGGACAGCGCATGTTGCAGGTCCAGCCAGTTCTTGCCAGCCGCCACAAAGCCGATCTTCGCGCCGGGTTTTCCCCAAACGCGTTTGTCAATTTTGTTAGCCTTCGCAAAGGCTTCTGCAGCGAACCTACGGTGATCAATGACCCGCGCTTCTTGCAGTTGAGGGGTATCCACAAGGCGGATGCTCAACCCGCCTTCGGGCATGTCGAACTCGGGCGTGACGAAGGACATCCGATCGGGATTGCCATCTACGACCGAGGTCACCTCGATCGTGTCTTTCATCGTCTTGAGACCCACCCAGAGGCCGGAGAACCGCGACAAGGCCCAGCCATACATGCCGTAATCAAGAATTTCCTGCACGCCTGCCGGCGACAAAACCGGCATGTAAGCGTCCACCATGGCCCAGTCGGATTGGTGCAATGTCGTCGAGGATTCGCCCGTATGGTCGTCCCCCATCGCCATCAGGACACCGCCATGGGGCGAAGTGCCTGCCATGTTCGCGTGCCGCATCACGTCGCCGGAGCGGTCCACGCCGGGGCCTTTGCCGTACCACAGGCCGAAGACGCCATCATAGCGCCCCTCGCCCCGCAACTCCGCCTGTTGGGAACCCCAGATTGCGGTCGCCGCAAGATCTTCGTTCAAGCCCAGTTGAAACTTGATATCTGCGGGCGCCAAAACTTTCTCGGCCTTGGCCATTTGCAAATCGACCGCGCCCAGGGGCGAGCCGCGATAGCCGGTGACCAATCCCGCGGTGTTCAGCCCTGCGGCCTTGTCACGGGCTTTTTGCATCAAGACCAGGCGTACCAGCGCCTGAGTGCCGTTCAGCAGCACCGGTGACTTGCTCAAATCGAACCGGTCGTTCAGAGAAATTGATTGATCGCCCATGCCGCGCCTCCCAGTGCTCAGGTTATTACCATTATAGGTCACAAAAGCTGACCTACCAAGCGGTTTTTACAAATCAAGCCTTTTCGGGTGCCCCTACGAAAGGTTAGAACTCTGCAACTTAACGCATTTCAGTAAGAAAGTGGGTCCTTTATGGATTGGGACAAGTTGCGAATTTTTCACGCGGTGGCCGATGCAGGCAGCTTAACACATGCCGGTGATACCCTGCACCTGTCACAATCTGCAGTGTCGCGACAAGTGCGCGCGCTTGAAGAATCCCTCAACACAACCCTTTTCCACCGCCACGCCCGCGGTCTGATTCTGACCGAACAAGGCGAGCTGTTATTTGACGCGACCCGCGCCATGACCAAGCGCCTTGACGCGGCCTCGGCCCGTATTCGCGACAGCGAAGAAGAGGTATTCGGCGAGTTGCGGATCACCACGACAATCGGTTTCGGCTCTCTCTGGCTCGCGCCGCGCCTATCACGGCTGTACGATAAATACCCCGACCTCAATATCAATCTGATGCTGGACGAGCGGGTCCTTGACCTGCCCATGCGCGAGGCCGATGTGGCGATCCGTATGAAAGAGCCCTCGCAGGCTGATCTTGTCCGCAAACGGCTGATGTCGGTGCGGATGCGGCTTTACGCGTCGCGCGACTACCTGACCACTCACGACATCCCTGAGACTATGGAAGATCTGCCGGAGCACCGTCTGATTTGTCAGAACGTCAATTCGGAGCAAGTGTCCGCAGGTGCAACCCTGGTGCGGGAATTGATGAGTTATGACCTGCCGAACGTTCTGACAGTAAACAATTACTTTGGATGTTTGCAGGCCGTGCGCAATGGCTTGGGCATTGGCGTATTGCCCGATTACGTCGCAATCGACGATGCGGAACTGGTGCGTGTGCTACCGGAAGTCGAATCGAACGCTGTTCCTGTATTTTTGGCGTTTCCCGAAGAGTTGCGGCAGTCCAAGCGGATATCGGCATTCCGTGACTTTGTTCTGGAGCAGATCGGCGAGCAAAAGAAACGCGCGCAAATGGTTGATAAAGAGTGATTTAGAGCTTGATATGCGCTGGACGCATAGCGGATATGCTTTAAAAACTGCCTATTTTTCTTGAACCGAACGGTTCGGGTGCCTAGTTCTTGGTCATGGGAAACACCTAGTGTCTCCCACCTCCCTGTTGGACTTCGGCCGAGCTTTATGCTCGGCCTTTTTTTTGATCCAACACTAGGGCGCCACACCAGTTACAACGCGCGCATCAATCAGTTCGGACAAATCCGGATACCACATTTCCGAAGCCTGACTGTCGAACATCTTGTCAATGAACCAAGCCGCAACCCCGGATCGCAGAAAGTATGCACGGTCCCGCTCCTGCTCCCGCACCAGGTTCGCATTCAAAACAGTATAGGCAGCATCAATCCGATATTGGTGGAAGCCAAGTCTGGCACCGGGCGCCAGCTGTCGTTCGGCACCACCGATGAAAACAGTTGTGCACGCCGAGTTGCATTCAAAGAGAACCAATGTGTTCAAACCATTTTGCCCGATTGTATTTGCCAATCCTCTGGCTTGGTAGATATTGCCACCTGAGCTGTTCAGTACGATCTGTTCGACATTCGGAGACGCTTCGAGCCGCTTTTTTAGGTGGTCGACAATTCCCAGCTCCAATGAGCCGGTTAGTGTCAGGGACCGCCCGTCAACAGTTGGTTCGATGCTGTATTTCGCTGCCCGTTCAGCTTCAAAATCAGCCTGAAGTTTCCGCGTATCTGGAATCGGTAGTGTCATCTGCCAAGCTTCGTGCAGGTGGACGGTGACCCAAAGGAAAGCCACGATCAAACCCAGCTGCGCACCCCAAACAGGGGCCATAGCCCCTAAGGTTCGTATATGGGCCTCGGAGGCACGAACTACCCCGACGGCCTGCCAGACAAAAAGGATTCCGTGAAAGAACAAAACGAAAAGAAGGACCGGTACCCAGTTGTCGTGGAAATCTTGCCCCTTTTCAGGGCCAATCCATCCTTGCAACATGAATATCAGAACGCGAATTAGGACTAGGTTGATCCAGAAGGACCATACCAGCCCATGCTCTCCGTACCAATGTTCAGTCACATATCGCCATACTCTATGGATCTACATGCCCCCACGATGTCGGTTTCTTAAACGAGAACTATCTGACTAGGTGTCTTTGACAAAATGTATCGTAGAGTGGCCGCTACAACAATGACCGCCAAGTTCACGAAAATTGGCCGGCGCGATGTAATGACTTTGCGACTTTGAACATCGCTGGCTGCCCAAACCTCACCCAAGAACGCCCCATTCCCTCTTTCCCCTGCGGCTTTGCTGCAATATGAGATGCGAAAGCAGAAATGATCTGGGGAATTCACGGCATGCAGGAACCACACATCACAGATGATCTGATTGCGGCGCACGGGCTTTCGCCTGACGAATACCAACGTATCCTCGAGATCATCGGCCGCGAACCGACTTTCACCGAGCTCGGCATCTTCTCGGCCATGTGGAACGAGCATTGCTCCTACAAATCCTCCAAGAAATGGCTGCGCACGCTGCCCACCGAAGGCCCGCAAGTGATTTGTGGACCCGGAGAGAACGCAGGCATCGTGGATATCGGCGATGGCCAATGCGTCGTCTTCAAGATGGAGAGCCACAACCACCCCTCCTATATCGAGCCCTACCAAGGCGCTGCGACCGGTGTGGGCGGCATTCTTAGGGATGTGTTCACCATGGGCGCGCGCCCGATTGCGGCGATGAACAGCCTTAGCTTCGGCGAGCCGGACCACCCCAAAACCAAGCAACTGGTCAACGGCGTGGTCGCGGGCGTTGGCGGCTACGGCAACTGCTTTGGCGTGCCGACCGTGGGCGGTGAAGTCCGCTTCCACCCTGCCTATAACGGCAACTGTCTGGTGAACGCCTTTGCGGCGGGCATCGCGGATACGGACAAGATTTTCTACTCGGCGGCCTCCGGCGTCGGTATGCCCGTGGTTTATCTGGGTGCCAAAACCGGCCGTGACGGGGTTGGCGGCGCGACCATGGCCTCGGCCGAGTTCGACGACACCATCGAAGACAAACGCCCCACCGTGCAGGTCGGCGATCCATTTACTGAAAAACGTCTGATGGAAGCCACGCTGGAGCTGATGGCGACCGGCGCTGTTATCTCCATTCAGGATATGGGGGCTGCTGGCTTGACGTGTTCTGCCGTGGAGATGGGCGACAAGGGCGGCTTGGGCGTCAAACTGTTCCTCGAAAAAGTCCCGCAACGCGAAGAGAACATGAGCGCCTATGAAATGATGCTATCCGAGTCTCAGGAGCGCATGTTGATGGTCCTCAAACCCGAGCTTGAGGCCGAGGCCCGCGCGGTGTTCGAGAAATGGGACCTAGATTTTGCCATCGTCGGCGAGACCATCGACGAGGACCGATTCCTGATCCTGCACAACAACGAGGTCAAAGCCGACCTGCCGCTGAAGACGCTGTCCGGCTCTGCGCCCGAATATGACCGCCCTTGGGTGGCAACCCCTGCCGCCGCGCCGCTGGAGGACATCCCGCAGGTCGACGCCATCGACGCGCTGCGCATGCTTCTGTCCAGCCCGAACTATGCGCGCAAGCAATGGGTGTGGGAGCAATATGACAGCCAAGTCATGGCCGACACCATCAACGCCCCGGGCGCAGGTGCTGGTATCGTGCGGGTGCACGGCACCGACAAGGCGCTGGCGTTCACGTCCGACGTGACCCCGCGCTACGTCAAGGCGAACCCAGTCGAGGGCGGCAAACAGGCGGTGGCGGAAGCCTACCGCAACCTGACCGCCGTGGGCGCGGTGCCGTTGGCGACCACCGACAACATGAACTTCGGCAACCCCGAGAAGCCCGAGATCATGGGGCAATTCGTGGGCGCGATCAAAGGCATAGGGCTTGCCGTTAAAGCGCTGGACATGCCCATCGTGTCGGGCAACGTCTCGCTCTATAACGAAACCGACGGCACCGGCATCCTGCCGACCCCGACGATTGGTGCGGTCGGTCTGATCAAACATCTGGACGACATCATCGCAGGCACCGTTCGCGACGGTCATGTCTTGTTGATGGTTGGCGACGCGGAAGGCCATCTGGGCCAGTCCGCCTTGCTGGCAGAAGTGTTCAACCGCGAGGACGGCGACGCGCCGCATGTCGATTTGGACGCCGAAAAACGCAACGGTGACTTCATCCGCGCGCAACGTGAATGGATCGACGTCTGCACCGATGTGTCCGATGGCGGCGTGGCTGTGGCCGCGTTCGAGATGGCCGACGCCGCTGGCGTGGGCGTGACGCTGGACGATGACAACACGCAAGCCGCCTTCGGCGAGGATCAGGCCCGCTACCTCATCGGCTGTTCTTTCGACAAGGCCGAGGCTCTGATGATCGCTGCCGGACAGGCTGGCGTAACCCTCACCACCATCGGCAAATTCGGTGGCGATGCGGTCACAATCGGAGCGTCCTCTGCCCCGTTGGCCGAGTTGTCGGAAACCTACCACACAAGCTTTGAGGCCGCCGTCGCGTGAACGTGGGTTGTCACCCAACCTTCGGCTGCCTACTTTCCTATTAACGACGATCCCCTGACAGGAGCCTTAAGCCCATGCAACCCAATGACATCGAGGACTTGATCCGCGTGAGCTTTCCCAACGCGCAAATTGAAGTGCATGGCGACGATGGCGCGCATTTCTCTGCGCTGGTGGTGGACGAGAGTTTTAAAGGCCAGAACCGTGTGCAGCAACAACGTGCGGTAATGGCAGCTGTGAAAGACAAAGTGGACAGCGGCGAATTGCACGCGCTGGCCCTTACAACGAAAGCACCGGAGTAAGATATGACTGACGCAAACGCACAAATCAAAGACACCGTGACCAGCAACGACGTGGTGCTGTTCATGAAAGGCACCTCTGAGATGCCGCAATGCGGATTCTCGTCCAAAGTGGCGGGTGTTCTGAACTACATGGGCGTCCAGTACAAAGACGTGAACGTGCTGGCGGATGACGCCATCCGCTCTGGCATCAAGGAATTCTCGGACTGGCCAACAATCCCGCAGCTTTACGTCAAAGGCGAATTCGTCGGCGGCTGCGATATCATCACCGAAATGACCCTGTCGGGCGAGCTGGATACCCTGCTGGAGCAAAACGGTGTAAGCTTCGACAAGGACGCGGCCAACAAAATCCGCGAACACAACACCTGAAGGGGCTTTAGCCATGAGCGATGAAATTGAAGACTACCTGAATGATGTCTTCTCTAAGCATCGCGTGGTTTTATTCATGAACGGCACGGTCGAAGCGCCGGCGGACGCGGAATCGATGGCGGCTCGAAATCTGCTTTCGTCAATTAAGATCGCGTTCCATCCCGTCGACGTCAGCCGCGACCCGCGCCTGTTGCCTGCTCTGCAAAAGCGGTCGGAATGGGAGCAATTGGCACAGCTGTTCATTGACGGGCAGTTCATCTGCGACAGCTTCAATATGGGGACCTTCCTGAAATCCAAGGATTTGGATAAAATCCTTAAATCAAAGAAGGTCCCGTTCGACGAGGCCGCTGCCGATCAGTTTCGAGAGATGAATTCCTAAAGCAGTTTGTGACCAACAAAAAAAGCCCGTCTGAAACATCGCTTCGCCGGGCTTTTTTATTCTTGTCGAGTGACTTAGAGCAAACTCTTCACCTTATCAGCGACACCTTGCGCGGTGATGCCGAAATGCGCGTAAAGCTCGTCAGCCGGTGCAGAAGCCCCGAAGCTTTCCATGCCGACAAAGCCTGCTTTGCCGGTTTTACCGCGCTCGCCCAGCAGCCATTTGTCCCAGCCGAAACCGATAGCGGCCTCGACCGCGACGCGCACCGGACCGGCGGGCAGCACCTTACGGCGGTACTTCTCGTCCTGCGCCTCGAACAACTCCCAGCAGGGCATGGATACGACGCGGGTGCCGATGCCTTCGGCCTCCAGCAATTCACGCGCGGCCAAGGCGATTTCCACCTCGGAACCGGTCGCCATGATGATCGCCTGACGCTTACTCTCGGCCTCGGCCAAGACATAGGCACCCATGGCGGTCTGGTTTTTCAACGTGTGGTCAGTCCGCACGGTGGGCAGGTTTTGACGTGACAGCGCCAGAACCGATGGCGTCGATTTTGATGTCAGCGCCAATTCCCACGCCTCGGCTGTTTCCACCGCATCCGCAGGGCGGAAAACGTTGGTGTTTGGCGTCGCGCGCAACATGGCGAGGTGTTCGACCGGTTGGTGGGTCGGGCCGTCTTCGCCAAGACCGATGCTGTCATGGGTCATCACATAGGTCACCGGAATTCCCATCAAAGCGGACAGACGCATCGCACCACGGGCGTAGTCGGTGAAACACATGAATGTCCCGCCATAAGCCTTTGTTCCGCCATGCAAAGCCATGCCGTTCATCGCGGCTGCCATGCCGTGCTCGCGGATGCCGTAATACATGTAACGGCCCTTGCGGTTGTCCGTGTCAAAGACGCCCATATCAGCGGTCAGCGTGTTGTTGGATCCCGTTAGGTCAGCCGAGCCACCGAAGGTTTCCTGCATGATCGGATTGATCACTTCCAGCGCCATTTCGGACGCCTTGCGGGTCGCAACTTTCGGTGCTGTTTCGCTGATCTGCTTTTTCAACGCCTTGATAGTCGCCGACAGCTTTTTCGGAGCATCCCCTGCATAGCAACGGGCAAACTCTTTCTGCTTGGAGCCGGAAACCTCACCGAGGCGCGTCTCCCACGCCTTGCGGTCGTCGGCCCCGCGCTTGCCGATGTCCTCCCACTGGGATTTCACGTCGGACGGGATTTCAAACGGGCCATAGCTCCAGCCATAGGCCACTTTGGTGTCGCGGATCAGCTCGTCCGAGGTCAGCGCGCCGTGACCCTTGGAGGTGTCCTGCGCCGATGAGCCAAGCGCGATATGCGTTTTGCACGCGATCATCGACGGCTTTTTGGTTTTCTTCGCCTTCTCGATGGCGGCGTCGATCTGTTCGGGATCGTGGCCGTCGATTTCCTGCACATGCCAGCCGGACGCCTTAAAGCGCATAACCTGATCGGTGCGGTCCGACAGATCGACTTTGCCGTCGATGGTGATGTTGTTGTTGTCCCAGAACACAACAAGGCGCCCCAGCTCGTGGCGACCTGCAAGGCTGATGGCTTCCTGGCTGACGCCCTCCATCAGGCAGCCGTCACCGGCGATGCAATAGGTATAGTGGTCAACGATCTTCTTGCCGAACCGTGCGCGCTGGTTTTCCTCGGCAAGCGCGAAGCCGACCGAGTTGGCGATGCCTTGCCCCAATGGGCCGGTTGTGGTCTCGACGCCCTTGGCGTGACCGTATTCGGGATGGCCCGCAGTAATCGCGCCCAACTGGCGGAAGTTCTTGATCTGCTCCAGCGTCATGTCAGAATATCCGGTGAGGTGCAGCAGCGAATAGATCAGCATGGAGCCGTGGCCCGCAGACAGGATGAAGCGGTCGCGATCCGGCCATTCGGGCGCGGAGGCGTCAAACTTCAAATGCTTCTCGAACAGGACCGTCGCCACGTCAGCCATGCCCATAGGCATGCCGGAGTGGCCGGAATTTGCCGCCGCAACGGCATCCAGTGTCAGCGTACGGATGGCGGCTGCGCGCATCCAATGTTCGGGGTGGGCTTTGCGCAGGGCTGCAATATCCAAGGCTCTGATCCTTATAAGGCGGTGCGTATCGACCGCGGTGATACCAGCGTTGGCGCGAAGTTCAAGCCGTGGCAGACGCCCCGTAACCGCGATCACAGCTTAAAGGGGAGGCATTCGGCGCAATCTATGGTTAAAATCAAGCCTGTGAGGCACGGAGTTGATTCGTGACGGGATACCCCGTCTTTGGATCCTCCAACGAGACGAGGGATAAATATGACTGACGTCACCGAGCTGGAGCAGCGCATTATCACTGCGTTGGACAGAATTGAGTACAGCGCCGACCAGATTGCCAGCGCACCAGCGGCCCCGGATGCCGATATGGTGGAAGAGCTTGAAATCGAGCGGGACACGAACGCGCGACTGGTCGAGTCCGGCCAGCAGAACCTTGCCCGCATCGAGCGTCTGGAGACCCGTGTGGCCCGCCTGACCGACAGGCTGGAATTCATGGACAGCGAAAACAAGCGCCTGCAAGCCGTCATGGGGGCGTTGCGCGAAACCAACAAACAACTGCGTGGCGCAAATGCGGAACACCAAGGGGCGGATGCCGCCATCAACACAGCGCTTGAAACCGAGAACGAGGCGCTCCACGCCGCCCGCACTGCCGACCTGGCGGAGCTTGACGATATTCTGAGCGAAATCGCACCACTGGTTAAGGAGGGATAAGCCATGCCCGAGATCAACATCGACATCGGAGGCCGCACCTTCCAAGTGGCATGCCAAACCGGCGAAGAGCATTTCCTGCAAACCGCCGCCAAGCTGCTCGACAACGAAGCCAGCGTGTTGGCCGACCAGATCGGGCGCATGCCGGAAACCCGTATGTTGCTGATGGCGGGCTTGATGCTGGCGGATAAAACCGCAGGCGTCGAAGAAGACCTGCGTGCGGCCGAAGACCGGCTTGATAAGATGCGCCGCGAATTGGAGAGCCTGAAATCCTCCCCTCCGCAAACGGTTGAAGTGCCCGTCATTCCGGCCTCCGTCACCGACACTTTGGCGGAAATCGCAGCGCGGTCCGAAGCGCTTGCAGAAGCGCTTGAGGCAAAGCGCGCCTGATATCTCTGAAAGCGGTCGCGAACACGTGATCGCTTTCTTTTGCACCAACGTGAAACTTATCTGATCCCGTTCTCGTGGGTTCTTGCATAGCCGGGCAGTTCGCCCTGCTCCATGTAAAGGACAACACCAATGATCAAACACTTCTTCGCCGCCAGCGCCGCAACTCTTTCCCTCACAGCAACAGCAATCGCAGCTAATCCGAATGTGGGTGGTGCGCCGATGTTTGAGTCGAAAAACATTGTCGAAAACGCCGTGAACTCAGCCGATCACACGACATTGGTTGCCGCTGTGAAAGCTGCCGGACTGGTCGAGACACTTGCAAGCGCGGGTCCCTTCACTGTCTTCGCACCCGTAAATGCAGCCTTCGACGCCCTGCCCGCCGGCACCGTCGAGACATTGCTGAAGCCAGAAAACAAAGCCCTGCTGACCAAAGTACTGACCGCCCATGTGGTTGCAGGCAAAATGTCGGCTGCGGATATATCCGCCAAGGTTCGTGCATCCGACAACGGCTTTTACCAGTTCCTGACCGTATCCGGCGACACATTGTCGGCCACTATCAAAGGCGGCAAGCTCTACATCGTGGATGAAAGCGGCAACGGTGCTGGCATGACCATTCAGGACGTCAACCAATCCAATGGCGTCATCCATGTGGTGAACTCGGTCCTCGTTCCGAAATAAGCGCGGTTTCGCTGCACCTAAAAAATCAGGGTGGCCACTCTTGGCCGCCCTTCCCCACCAGCCTGCCATAAGGACAACCAGCCATGATTAGCCCCACCCGCCGCTCTTTTCTGCTTGGCGCCAGCGCTGCCGCTTGCTTCTCGTCGTCGGGACAGGCCGCAGGATCTTTCGAAGTCACCCGCACCGATGCGCAATGGCGCGCGATGCTGACGGAGACCCAGTACCTTGTAATGCGCAAAGAGAAGACGGAGAACCCCTATACCAGCCCGCTCAATGACGAAAAAGCTGCGGGGACATACATCTGTCGCGGCTGTGATCTGCCGCTCTATGCGTCGCGGACCAAGTATGATTCCGGCACCGGCTGGCCGAGCTTCACCGCTCCACTGAAAAACGCTGTGGGAACCAAACCGGACAACACCTTGTTCACTACCCGCACTGAGGTGCATTGCCGCCGCTGCGGCAGCCATCTGGGTCACATTTTTGACGACGGTCCTGCACCGACCGGGAAACGCCACTGTCTGAACGGCGTCAGTCTGGTGTTTGTGGCGAAGTGAGTCGACTCAGGTTGAATGTCTCCGCGCGGGCAGATCGTTAACGCTAACACGGAAACTGCGGCAATCTGCGCCTGCGGATTGTTGACGTGTTAACGCTAACAGCCTCATTTTTAAGCCAAAACAAGCTATCCATGTGTGGTGTCGCCCCTTATACCCGCAAACAAGACTGAGCGGAGCGCAGAGGAACCAGTGACCATGACCACAACTGTAGCCATTAACGGGTTTGGCCGTATCGGCCGTTGCACACTTGCCCACATCGCCGAAAGCGCGCGCAACGACATTCAAGTCGTCGCCATTAACGCCACCGGCCCGATCGAAACCAACGCGCATTTGCTGAAATACGACAGCGTTCATGGCCGCTTTGGTCAAGAGGTCCGCGTTGACGGCGACACGATGGACATTGGCCGTGGCCCGATGAAGGTGTTCTCGACCTACAACCCGGAAGAGCTGGACTGGAGCGGCGTCGACGTCGTGTTGGAATGCACCGGCAAGTTCAACTCCAAGGAACAATCCGAAGTCCACCTGACCCGCGGCGCCAAGCGGGTGCTGATCTCCGCCCCTGCAAGCAATGTCGACCGCACCATCGTCTACGGCGTGAACCACCGCGACCTGCTGCCGGAGCATAAAGTCATTTCCAACGGCTCCTGCACCACCAACTGTTTGGCACCATTGGCCAAGGTTCTGAATGAAGCCATTGGCATCGAGCGCGGGATCATGACGACGATCCACAGCTACACCGGCGACCAGCCAACGCTGGACCGCCGCCACACGGACCTCTATCGCGCACGGGCAGCCGCCATGGCGATGATCCCGACCTCCACCGGCGCGGCGAAGGCACTGGGCGAAGTGCTGCCCGAACTGGCAGGCAAGCTGGACGGCACTGCGATGCGCGTCCCGACCCCGAACGTGTCCGCCGTGGATCTGACGTTTGAGGCGTCCAAGGACGTCACCGTTGAAGATGTGAACGAGGTTGTCCGTGAAGCCGCCGCTGGTCACATGGGCTCAGTGCTCAGCTACGACCCCGAGCAAAAAGTTTCCATCGACTTCAACCACACCAATTACTCCTCGATTTTCGCGCCCGACCAGACAAAGGTTGTCGGCGGCCGCACGGTTCGGGTATTGGCGTGGTATGACAACGAATGGGGCTTTTCCTGCCGCATGGCCGATGTGGCCTCTGCAATGGGACGCCTCTGACATCCCAGTCCCAGAGGGCCCGCGCCTTAGATGACAGACAAGATCGCAATTGTTCTCGTACTATTGATCGGCGGCATCTTTGCCGCTGATTTTTTTGTGTTCGGGTGGAATTTGCACATTTTCTTGGGGCGCAAACTAATGGTCCTGACCGAGTATATCGCGTTCTGGCGGTAGCATACGGCTGGGCAGCCGGAGACGGCCTTACTGGTCAATCAGTGCACGCCCGTTAAGGCCCGAGCGCCAATTCCCCCTCTAAATTCCTTCTCATCAACTGCGTTCTGTTAACGACCCAAAGCTTGACCTTTGCCCTAAAATGTAATTGTTAGCGGTAACAGAAGTTTTCCAATCTCCCATCAGGAGGGTCTCCCCCATGTCAGTTAAAGTCGCCATCAACGGATTTGGCCGCATCGGTCGCAATGTACTGCGTGCAATCATTGAAAGCGGTCGCACCGATATCGAGGTCGTCGCAATCAACGATCTTGGGCCGGTCGAGACCAACGCCCACCTGCTGCAATACGATTCTGTGCATGGCCGCTTCCCGCAAGAAGTTGTGGTTGACGGGGACACCATCGACGTGGGCCGCGGTCCGATCAAGGTCAGCGCCATCCGTAACCCTGCCGATCTGCCATGGAGCGACGTGGACATCGTGATGGAATGCACGGGTATATTCACCTCGAAAGAGGCCTGTCAGGCCCATCTGGAAAACGGCTCGTCGCGCGTGCTGATTTCTGCCCCCGGCAAAGATGCAGACAAAACCATCGTCTATGGCGTCAACCATGACAGCCTGACCAAGGACGACATCGTCGTCTCCAATGCGTCCTGCACCACCAACTGCCTTTCGCCCGTCGTCCACGTGCTGCAAGACAATATCGGCATCATCAAAGGCTTCATGACCACGATCCACAGTTACACCGGCGACCAGCCGACGCTGGACACGATGCACAAGGACCTCTACCGCGCCCGCGCGGCAGCTTTGTCGATGATCCCGACCTCCACCGGTGCCGCCAAAGCCGTGGGCCTCGTGCTGCCCGAATTGGACGGCAAGCTGGACGGTGTGGCCATCCGCGTGCCAACTCCGAATGTCTCGGTCGTTGATCTGACATTCGAGGCCAGCCGTGACACAACGGTGGACGAAGTCAATGCCTTGATGTCCGCCGCCGCCGAAAGCGGCCCGCTGAAAGGCATCCTTGGCTACACCGAGAAAAAGCTGGTCAGCTCCGACTTCAACCATGACCCGCGCTCGTCCATCTTTGCCGCGGATCAAACCAAAGTACTGGAGGGCCGCATGGTCCGCATCCTGACCTGGTATGACAATGAATGGGGCTTCTCCAACCGTATGGCAGACACTGCCGTTGCGATGGGCAAACTCCTCTAGGCTTCATCTTGGCATAAATATTCAAATCACATGACTGGATCACGCGGCCCGCTCCTTATAGAAGCGGGCCGTAAGCATATAACGGGGATGGCACGCAGATGGCTTGGAAAACACTCGACGACATGGACCTGACCGGCAAACGCGTCTTGGTCCGCGTGGACATCAACGTGCCCATGGAAGATGGCCATGTCACCGACACTACCCGCATCGACCGGATTGTGCCCACCGTGCGCGACGTGCTGGCTGCGGGCGGCATACCGATCCTGATGGCGCATTACGGCCGTCCCAAAGGCAAGGTGGTGCCGGAGATGTCGCTGAGCCATGTGGTCCCGACCCTGTCCGACATTCTCGACCAGCCTATCGCCTTCATCGACGGCAATTACGGCGATCGTATCGCGGCGCTGCAGGCCGGAGACATCGCCTTGCTGGAAAACCTGCGCTTCAACCCGGGCGAAGAGGCCAATGACGCAGGCTTCGCGCAACGCCTCGCCTCGCTGGGTGATGTCTATGTCAACGACGCCTTCTCGACAGCGCACCGTGCGCATGCCTCGACCGAAGCGCTCGCCAAGCTGTTGCCGGCCTGCGCAGGTCGCCTGATGCAAGAAGAGCTCAGCGCATTGGAAGCCGCCCTTGGCACTCCAGAGCGCCCCGTGGTTGCGATCGTTGGCGGGGCGAAGGTGTCGACCAAGCTCGACCTGCTGGGCAATCTCGTGGAAAAGGTCAACCATCTGGTGATCGGGGGTGGCATGGCCAACACCTTCCTTGCAGCACAGGGGATCGGCGTGGGCAAATCGCTGGCCGAGCATGAGATGGCCAACACCGCGCGCGACATCATCGCCAAGGCCAAGACGACCGGCTGCGAAATCATCCTGCCGCGCGACATCGTTGTCGCCAAGGAGTTCAAGGAAAACGCACAACATCAGACCGTTGCCGCTGGCGCCTGCCCCGAGGATCAGATGATCCTTGATGCCGGACCCACGACGGTGGACTACATCAAGGGCGTGCTGAAGGACGCCAAGACGCTGATTATGAATGGCCCGCTTGGCGTGTTTGAGCTGGCGCCGTTCCACAAAGCGACCTTCGACGTGCTCGACGAAATTGCGCGCCAGACGAAGGCGGGCGAATTGGTCTCCGTCGCTGGCGGTGGCGACACCGTGGCCGCCGTAAATGCGAGCGGGCATGAGGGTGATTTCACCTATATCTCCACCGCGGGCGGCGCGTTTCTTGAATGGATGGAGGGCAAGACGCTCCCCGGTGTCGCCGCGTTGGAAGGATAGACTATGGGCTATGTGCTGATCACGGGAGCTTCCGAGGGGATTGGTAAAGCCATCGCCCATCGCGCCGCACAAGACGGGCGCGACTTGATCCTGAGCGCGCGGTCGGAAGACAAACTGAAAGCGCTGGCAGGCGAGCTGCGTGAGACCGGACGCGATGTTCATGTGGTAATCGCAGACCTGAATGCGGCGGACGGGGCGAAAACGCTTTGGGCCAATGCTACGCAAATCGGCCAGATCGACGTGCTGGTGAACAATGCGGGGCTTGGCATCAACGGACCTTTCGCCAAAACCGACACCGCCCGCGAAGAGGCTACCGCGCAGGTCAACATGATCGCGCTGACCCAGCTGATGAAGGCGGGCGTGCAGCACATGACCGGCAACGGCGGCGGCAAGATCCTGAACGTCTCGTCCACCGCCGCCTTCATGCCCGGCCCGCAGATGGCGGTGTATCATGCCAGCAAATCCTATGTGTTGTCGCTGTCCGAGGCAGTCGCGCAAGAACTGGCGGGCGCCGGGATCACCGTATCGGTGCTTTGCCCCGGCCCCACCAAGACGGATTTTTTCAAGGATGCCGACATGAAGGATGTCCGACTTCTGAAACTGGGGCTATCCATGACCGCCGAAGGCGTGGCTGACGCTGGCTGGTCCGGCATGATGCGCGGCAAGCGGGTGATCGTCCCAGGCTTCATGAACAAAGTCTTCGCCTTCATGCCCCGCATCACGCCGCGCGGGCTTTTGACATGGGTCGTGGCGCAGTTTTACGTCCGCTCCTGAGCGCCGTTAGCGCAAGCATGATTGCAACATCACGCCCCCTCGCCTAGAGATTGCTGAAATTAGCGTATCCATTGGCGAGGCCCCTCATGTCGAATTCCGAACAGCTTGAACAAATCCGCAACGGCAAGGGCTTCATCGCCGCGCTGGATCAAAGCGGCGGCTCGACCCCCAAGGCGCTGCGCCTTTATGGCGTCGAGGAAGATGCCTACGCCAATGACGAAGAGATGTTCGATAAGATCCACGAGATGCGCACCCGCATCGTGAAGGCACCTGCCTTCAACGGCGAAAAGGTCATCGGTGCGATCCTGTTCGAGAAGACCATGGACCGCGAGATGGGCGGAATGCCGTCGGGCCGGTTCATTTGGGAAGACAGCCGCGTAGTGCCGTTTTTGAAGATCGACAAGGGGCTGGAAGCCGAGGCCGACGGCGTGCAGATGATGAAGCCTATCGACGGTCTTGATGCGCTGCTGAAACGCGGCGTGGAAAAGGGCATGTTCGGGACCAAGATGCGCTCGGTCATCAACGCAGCATCAACGTCAGGCATCGCGGCCAACGTGGCGCAGCAGTTTGATCTGGGTCGTCAGATTTTGGGCCACGGCCTGGTTCCGATCATCGAGCCGGAAGTGACCATTTCCATCACCGACAAGGCCGAGGCCGAGGACATTCTGCTGGCCGAGCTGACCAAGCAACTCGACGCCCTGCCTGAAGGCAAGGACGTGATGTTGAAGTTGACCCTTCCAGAAAAGGCAAACCTGTATCAGTCGCTGGTCAGCCACCCCCGCGTAATGCGCGTCGTGGCACTGTCGGGCGGCTACACCCGCGAGGAAGCCAATGCCCGCCTGTCCAAAAACACAGGTGTGATTGCCAGCTTCTCTCGTGCCTTGACCGAAGGCCTGTCCGCGCAGCAAACCGACACCGAGTTCAACGAAATGATCGCGGCAACCATCGACAGCATTTATCAGGCGTCTGTGGCGGGATAATTGGCAAAAACCCTAATAAAAATGCTGTTCTAGAGATTTAGGGGATTCACAAACCGAATCACATGTGCGATTCATATCGGGCAGCGTCCGCAAAGAGGCGCATCCCGAGGTTCACATTGACCAATTCACGCACCACGTTTGGCCTGACGCCCTTGCTGATATTTTCGGTGTTCTTCCTGATGGGAGCGTATTTCGTGTTTGCAGCGGTGCAAGGCGACTACGGGATTTTCAGGCGTGTTCAAGTCGAGTCAGAGATTGAAACCCTGCGCAGCGAACTGGACGCATTGGAAGCCCAAGTGGCCGACATGCGCAACAAGACGCGGCGACTCTCCGACAATTACCTCGACCTCGATCTGCTCGACATGCAGGCCCGCGCAACGCTTGGCCTGATGCGGTCCGACGAAATCCTGTTGCGCTAACCCTATATAATCCTTCATCTCCATCGCCTCCCCGAGTACCATTGGTAAAAGTTACCACGCGGCACCTAAACGGGGGTGATCTTTGCAAAAAGCTCTGGTAAAAGATAGTTTAACGTTAAACTATACCCTTTTGCGCTAAGATTTTTGGGAGGATTGCCAGCATGGCCGCCAAGAAAACCACCAAGAAAGCGAATGTCTCGAAGGAAGAGCTTCTCAGCTACTACCGCGACATGCTTTTGATCCGTCGTTTTGAAGAAAAAGCGGGCCAGCTCTATGGCATGGGCCTGATCGGCGGCTTCTGTCACCTCTACATTGGTCAAGAGGCCGTAGTTGTGGGCTTGGAAGCGGCCACCAAAGACGGTGACAAGCGCATCACATCCTATCGCGATCACGGTCACATGCTGGCCTGTGGCATGGACCCCAAAGGCGTCATGGCCGAGCTGACGGGCCGCGAAGGCGGCTATTCCAAAGGCAAGGGCGGCTCCATGCACATGTTCTCCAAGGAGAAGCATTTCTACGGTGGCCACGGCATCGTGGCAGCGCAGGTGCCGCTTGGTGCGGGCCTCGCCTTCTCCGACAAGTATCGCGGCAATGACAATGTGACGTTTACCTATTTCGGCGACGGTGCCGCGAACCAAGGTCAGGTCTACGAAACCTTCAACATGGCAGCCCTGTGGGACCTGCCGGTGATCTTCGTGATCGAGAACAACCAATACGCGATGGGCACCGCGATGGCCCGCTCCACCTCCTCCCCCGACATCTACACCCGTGGCGCAGCCTTTGGTATCAAGGGCGAAGCGGTCGACGGCATGGACGTATTGGCGGTCAAGGAAGCCTCCGAGAAAGCCGTCGCACACTGCCGCGCTGGCAAAGGCCCGTATATTCTGGAAGTGAAAACTTACCGGTATCGCGGCCACTCCATGTCCGACCCTGCGAAATACCGGACCCGCGAAGAAGTGCAGAAAATGCGCGACGAGCGGGACTGCATTGAGCAGGTCCGCGACATTTTGCTGACAGGCAAGCACGCGACTGACGAAGACCTGAAAGCCATCGACAAGGAAATCAAAGGCATCGTGAACGAGGCCGCTGAATTCTCCAAAGAAAGCCCGGAGCCCAGCTTGGACGAGCTTTACACAGACATCTACATGGAAGCGGAGGCTTAAGACATGGCGACCGAAATTCTAATGCCCGCCCTCTCGCCCACCATGGAAGAAGGCACCCTTGCCAAATGGCTTGTGAAGGAAGGCGATACTGTCTCCTCCGGCGACATTATGGCTGAAATCGAAACCGATAAGGCCACGATGGAATTTGAAGCCGTCGACGAAGGTATCATCGGCAAAATCCTGATCGCGGAAGGCACCGAAGGCGTCAAAGTGAACACCGCCATCGCCATTCTGGTCGAGGAAGGCGAAAGCGCCGACGATGTTAAGGCGTCTTCCGGTGGTGCGGCTGACGATGACGAGGACAAGGCCCCCATTAACGAGCCGATGTCTGCCAACCCCGGTGCACCCGTTGCAGTGGTTGTTCCGGCCGAAATGGACATCCCTGAAGGCACCGAAATGAAACCCACCACGGTCCGCGAAGCCTTACGCGATGCCATGGCCGAGGAAATGCGCCGCACGCCGGAAGTATTCCTGATGGGCGAGGAAGTCGCCGAATACCAAGGTGCCTACAAGATTTCCCAAGGCTTGCTGGACGAGTTCGGCGCCAAACGGGTCATCGACACCCCCATCACCGAGCACGGCTTCGCCGGTATCGGTGTCGGCGCTGCGTTCGGTGGCTTGAACCCGATCGTGGAGTTCATGACCTTCAACTTCGCCATGCAGGCAATTGACCATATCATCAACTCGGCGGCCAAAACGCTCTATATGTCCGGTGGCCAGATGGGATGCCCGATCGTGTTCCGTGGCCCGAACGGGGCGGCCGCGCGCGTCGGTGCACAACACTCTCATGACTACGCCGCTTGGTATTCCCAAATTCCGGGTTTGAAAGTCGTCATGCCCTACTCGGCAGCCGACGCGAAAGGGTTGTTGAAATCCGCCATTCGCGACCCGAACCCTGTCGTCTTCCTCGAAAACGAAATCCTCTACGGCCAGTCCTTCGATGTGCCTGTTATGGACGATTACACCGTTCCTTTGGGCAAAGCCAAAATCTGGCGCGAGGGAACGGATGTCACCATCGTCAGCTTCGGCATCGGCATGAAGTACGCCTTGGAAGCCGCTGATAAGTTGGCAGAAGACGGGATCAGCGCCGAAGTTCTGGATCTGCGCACGCTGCGCCCGATGGACACTGGTGCGATCATCGAAAGCGTCAAGAAAACCAACCGCTGCGTAACCGTGGAGGAAGGCTTTCCAGTCTGCTCTATCGGCAATTACATCAGCTCGGTTCTGATGCAGGAGGCGTTCGACTATCTTGACGCTCCCGTCATCAACTGTACCGGCAAGGACGTACCGATGCCGTATGCCGCGAACCTCGAAAAGCTGGCGCTGACGACGACCAAAGAGGTCATCGACGCCGTCAAAGCTGTCACTTACCGCTAAGGAGCGTAGATCATGCCAATCGAAATTCTCATGCCCGCGCTCTCCCCCACGATGGAAGAGGGTACATTGGCCAAGTGGCTGGTGAAGGAAGGCGACACCGTCAACTCCGGCGACATCATGGCCGAAATCGAAACCGACAAGGCAACCATGGAGTTCGAAGCCGTGGATGAAGGCGTAGTCGGCAAGATCCTGATCGCGGAAGGCACTGACGGTGTGAAGGTAAACACGCCCATCGCCGTGCTGCTGGAAGATGGTGAAAGCGCCGATGACATCGGCAAAGCGTCCTCCGCCTCGACAGAACAGCCCAAGGCTGCCCCAGAAGCTACGAAACACGATGTCCCGGCCGAAAAATCTGCCCCCGCAGCCCCTGCCCGCGCAGATGGTGACCGCGTGTTCGCATCGCCTCTGGCACGCCGCATCGCAGCCGACAAAGGTATTGATCTTGCAGATGTCAAAGGCTCCGGTCCCAAAGGCCGCATCGTCAAAGCCGACGTGGAAGGTGCGACCGCTGCCCCCAAGAAGGCCGATACAGCAGCGCCCGCTGCGTCTTCGGCAGCACCCGCAGGTGCCGCGATGGCCGCAGGTCCGACGACCGACCAAGTGCGCAAGATGTACGAAGGCCGCGATTACGAAGAGCAGCCGCTGGACGGCATGCGCAAAACCATTGCCGCGCGCCTGACAGAGGCGAAGCAATCGGTGCCGCATTTCTACCTGCGCCGCGACATGCAACTGGATGCGCTGCTCAAATTCCGCTCCACCCTGAACAAAACGCTGGAGCCACGGGGCATAAAACTGTCCGTTAACGACTTCATCATCAAAGCCTGCGCGCTGGCATTGCAGCAAGTGCCGGATGCGAACGCTGTCTGGGCGGGCGACCGTACGCTGAGCCTGAAACCATCGGACGTTGCCGTCGCCGTGGCCATTGAGGGCGGGCTGTTCACACCCGTGTTGAAAGACGCCGAGATGAAGTCGCTGTCAGCGCTGTCAACCGAGATGAAAGACCTTGCAGCGCGGGCCCGTGACCGCAAACTAGCCCCGCATGAGTATATGGGCGGCAGCTTCGCGATCTCTAACTTGGGCATGTTCGGCATCGACAATTTCGATGCCATAATCAACCCGCCTCACGCCGCAATTCTGGCAGTTGGCGCCGGAGCCAAGAAACCCGTTGTTGGTGAAGATGGTGAGTTGAAGGTCGCTACAGTGATGTCCACGACGCTGAGCGTTGATCATCGCGTGATCGACGGGGCGCTTGGGGCCAACCTGCTCAATGCGATCAAGGACAATCTCGAAAACCCGATGGGCATGCTTGCATAACAAAAAAAGGCCGGATCGTTTGATCCGGCATTTTTACATTTAATCTTTTGTATCAGCCTTTTGTGCCAATCATCTGATCCATAGAGATCGAAGGATGAGTGCAACCGGCTTCACCGACGATCTTGGCAGGAACCCCCGCCACAGTCTTCATCGGAGGCACCGCTTCCAGCACAACAGACCCTGCCGCTACGCGAGAGCAGTAGCCCACAGTGATGTTACCCAGTACTTTCGCGCCCGCACCAATCAGTACACCGTTTTCGATTTTCGGATGACGATCATCATGCTCTTTACCCGTCCCGCCAAGCGTGACCGAGTGCAGCATCGAGACGTTGTCGCCCACAACCGCCGTCTCGCCAATGACGATCGAGTGGGCGTGATCAATCATGATACCTTTGCCGATCCGCGCTGCAGGATGGATATCCACCCCAAATGCTTCAGACGTCCGCATTTGCACAAAATAGGACATGTCCTTGCGGCCCTGGTTCCAAAGCCAATGACCAACGCGATACGCTTGGATGGCTTGAAATCCTTTGAAGAACAGCACTGGCTGCAAGAAGCGGTCACAGGCAGGATCACGGTCGAACACCGCGACAATATCCGCCCGCGCAGCCTCACCCAGCCAGGGATCCGCCGCATAGGCCTCGTCCGTAATCTCGCGTAGGATTTGCTCGGACATTTCCGGTGAAGCCAGCTTTTGTGAAAAGCGGTAGGCCAAGGCCGATTCAAGCTTTTCGTGATGCAGCAACGAGCCGTGGATCAAACCGCCCAGAAGTGGCTCGGCAGCAATGGCTGCACGCGCTTCTTCCGTGATCTGAGCCCAGACCGGATCGATCTCTGCCAGTTTGGGGTTGGAATGTGCCATCACTTTTCCTTTCGGGTGTTCCCGTGTCCTTACACCACATAGGTAAAATCTGGCAATTCCAAACCCCTGTCACGCGTAAAAGCGTGATAACTCCGATCACCGTCAGTTATGCGCGCGGAATGTCGAACCGTAGCAGGTGCACCGACAGTCGTATTGTGCCCGCAGCAAAATCCCCGCCATTCGCCGTCAGCTTCAATTGGGTGTTGCTGTAATAGGCTTGCGGTTGTCCTGTGAGCCCTCGCACCCATGACCCCGCGCCGATACCGTAGCCCGACCCGTATCGGGTGTCTGAGACATCCACTCCCAATGACCAATCGCTCAACGTCCCCGTGATTGCTGTGACAACCAATCCTGTAACCGCCAGAACCACTGATCCTTGTGGAATGACAAAGCCGGTTAACGCAGTCGCACCTGCGCTCAGGTCAAAGTCGAACTCGACCGTCTCTGCCCGCATGGCTGCACCGAAGGGCGATGAAGACAACATGTTGTCGAGCCATTCCGTGCCGTCAAAACTAACGCTCACGGCTTCATCACTGACAAATAGCCTCCAACCGGACAAGGGTGTCAGGAAATCCCAGCCGCCATTCAGGTAGAACGCCAGATTTCCATCCTCACCATCCCAGGCATTCACACCCCCAAGAGGCACAAGGTAACACGTGCCCTCCTCCGCAAATGCCGGAGGCGTCGCCAAGGATCGGCTGACCACGCTCAATTGCAACGCCGCATCAATGCGGGCGAGCGCCTCGTTCACCGTGACATGTTTCTGGGCTTGCGACGCCGCAAGCAAGGGAAGTTTTAGGGTTGCTGTATCAGCCATTGATTTCGATCCTTGAGTAAAGTCCCGGTCCGAAGCGCAAGGACACCTGCGCCACTTCGATGTTGTATGGGCCAGTCAGGCCGTCTGCCGCTTGCGCAGCGCTGGAATAAGTCCAAGTCGGCGTCTGGACTTCGGTCTCCCGCGCAACGCTGCCGCCTTGAGACACGCGAACCACATATCGTTCCACTTCTTCGCCGAGCGGAACCTCGACGGAGGCCCAGCTGTCGCCATCGATCCGCGTTCTTCGAATCCAGCTCACCTCTAAATCAGTGCCAAGCCTGCGCGATTTGAGATGTGCCGGCGCATAGGGTCGAAGCCCAACCCCCTGAAATGCTTCGACATAATACCGAAATGACGGGTCGTCATAGGGCCGCAGAGACGGCCCAATACGGTAGTGCCGCGCCAATTCGCGCGATGACATTTCCATACCGATCTGTGCCGGACCACCATCAAGCATCACAAAGCGGCTCCCCACCGGCCAGCTATCAGGCATCAACCCGTCGCTACCCGCTTGTCCGCGCAACAGGTCGGAAAGGTCATAGGTATTTGCTGCCACAAGGTTTGCTGACGCGAACTGGATGACTTCCCAGCGCTCGGATGAGCCTTCGCCAATCGCAGCTACATTCGCCCCGTTCAACACTGCGTCCCACGACTCGGAGCTGAGCGAAGCTCCGGACAAGGTGACCCTCAACGGCTCGCCCCTTTGCCACAGGCCACCCTCCGCACGCCCGAGTGCCGTGGCCAATACGCCCATGCGCGCAGGGGTCTCTATCACAGTGTTCAACGTGTAACCGCTATCCTCGGCGGAGCTGTAAACAGCAACCCCACCCGGCCAAGGTCGTGCAGATGCGGCGACATAGGGCGCGTGGGCAACCTCGTCCCCTTTGAGCAGTGGAAGGTCCATAAACTGGGCCGAGACTGGCACCGGCACCGCGAACGGGCGCACTTCTCCGACGCTCTCGACCGCTTCGCTGGGCGTGTATATCTGCCGCTCTACCCGCACGGCTTCAATCCGGCGAGCGCCCCGATCCTCCACGCGATCGACACGGTACAGCGTCTGGTCTCCACGGGCATCGGTAAGCTCGGCCAGATCACCGGCGCGCAGATCACTGCGTGACGGTGGTAACGAAAAGCTCACCGCGTCGCGCGCGACACGCGCCTCCGACAACCACCGCTCGGCAATCGTTGTTGCTTCTGCTTCGGTCAAGGCCAGCGGCAACTCGTTTTGCGTTACGTCCGCAGCCCCGTCATGGGGGAACCGCGCATCCGCAACGCGCACCACAAACTCCCCCTCGGCCTCGACATATCCAAGACGCACTTCGCCCACGGTTTCGGCCTCGGGTGCACGCACTTGTTCAAGCACCACATCTTGTCCGTCAACAACAAGCTCGGCCTCGTCCACCGTCTGCTGGCTGGCATCTTTGCGTGCTTGGAACACCACCTTGCCACCGCGCTCGATCGCATCGAACCCAAGCGCGATCATCAAGGGCTGCAAGGCCGAGCGCGGCGTGTCAAACTCGGCTACACTGAAACCGCGCACCACCCCGTGCAAATCGGTCGCATCGTAATCCGACAGCCCGACGCTCTCACATAGCTCTCCGACCACATGGGCTAGTGGCATGACCGACGTGCGACCCGTAAGCCAATGTCCCGTCACATGGTTTTGACCATCGCTCCAAACCGAGAGGTTGCTTGGAAAGTCCGGCCAAGGCCTTGCATCCCACGCCCATACGAAAGCCCGCGACATGTCGACCATGGGGCCATCGTAAACCGGGCTTACGGGGTTATTGTCAGTCGACCCGAAGAACCCGTAATAGGCCCGCAGATACTGCATCTGGACGTAGTCGTCTCGCTTACCCTTTGAGAAATGCGGGATCGCGCTCTCGCTCGACTTAGGATCAAGGAACTTGTTGGGCTGGTTCGGCCCCTTGTCAATCGCAGCACATCCCATTTCGGTGAACCAGATGGGCTTGGACTGTGGCTCCCAAGCGCTCGACACCGAGGAGCGCACGCCGCCCACGCGGTCATGATGCGCTTGCCCCCACCAGTTCCATAGATCTTTGTAGCGATACACCCATGGCTCCCCATGGGCGCCATCTTCAATCGGTGTTCGTATCTGTAAAGCCCGCTCCTCGTCGTCACGGTAGTACCAGTCATATCCCTCACCGCCGCGAATATTGCCGCGCAGGTAATCCAGATCATAAATCGAGCCAGCCTCCGCGTCCAAATGTGCATCGCCGTCCCGCCAGTCCGCGATGGGCATGTAATTGTCGATCCCCACGAAGTCGATCTCGTCATCCGCCCAAAGCGGGTCCAGATGGTACAGTAGATCACCCGTCCCGTCCTGCGGTTGATATCCGGCATATTCCGACCAATCCGCAGCGTAGCCGATCTTTGCGTCCGGCCCCAATATGCCGCGCACGTCGCCTGCCAGAACCCGCAGCGCCTCAACCGCTGGAAAGCCTCCGCTATCGTCGCGAATTTGCGTAAGCCCGCGCATCTCCGAGCCGATGCAAAATGCGTCAACACCACCTGACGCCGCGCAAAGATGCGCATAGTGTAGGATGAACCGACGATAGGAATACTCGGCGGGGCCGCTATAGATCACCTCGCCATCATTCAACGTGAAATCGGAAACATGCGCGCTCCCCATAAGCGCGGCAACCTCTGCATAAGCAGCCGCCGTGCCATCGGTCGACCCCGCAACGCCCACAGCCCGGTCAGATGTGATCCTGCCCCGCCACGGCAGCGCGGGTTGCCCGATATCCCCGCTATAAGGATCAGGCAGCGTATTCCCCACGATCTGGTCCATCAGAATGAACGGGTAGAACATCACGTCTTGGCCCGCTATTTTCAGTGCAGCAATCGCCTCAATGACTGAAGCATCTGACGGAGTCCCCCCGTAAATCGGTGCGCCGTCCGCCCGCGCAACAGCTTCGGCTTGCCCACGGTCGATACCCGAGACCGACCAAACTGACGGGTCAGCTCCAGCGACAGGCGTGCTTCCAATTGTGAAGTTGTTGCCTGCTTGATCCTCCACCTTCGGGGTGATCTTGCAATGCCCAGCGCGCAAATCATCACCAAACCAGCTCACCACCAGAGAAGTAGAGCGGCAGTTCGGCAATTCCCCCGTCAAAGCATCCAGCGACGACACCAAATCCGGCACGCCTTCCGCGCTGTTCACATTCGCGGCGGTCCCTTCGCCCAAAGCACCCTTGCGGTAAACCGGCGTCGTCGCCAATGCGAACTCGCCAGAACCCGGCATTAACGCGACGGCTTGAACCAAATCCGACATCAGCGGCTCGCTCACGCCTTTCGCGCGCGACGGGCGGATCACCTCGAAGGTCAGTTGCGGTACACGGTTGCCAAATTCGCTCAGGTCCATGTCTTCAATCACGACATAGGCGAGACCACGATAAGCGGGGATGGTGCCTTCCCCTTCAATGGCGCTCATAACGGGGTCGGGCTGCTGCTCCTTGCTCCCCGTGTAAACCCGCAAGCTCAGGTCGGATTTGCGAATAATCGTCCCATCCGCCCAGATCCGCCCGACTCGTGCGATTTCGCCTTCGCACAAAGCAACTGCAATAGAGATACAGTAGCTGTACTGTCGGTTGGTCGCCTTCGGCCCGCCTCCCTTGCCACCGCGTTGTTCGGTAACGGTAACCTTTTCTTTGAACCGCGAGGTCCAAATCACGTTCCCCGGCACCCGCATCCGTCCGAAAACGCGCGGCACGACGCCGCCCTCACTGGCCCCCATCACCCGCATCCGGTCCAAGCGGCCCGACTCGACCGTCTGGGAACCACTCCCCATCAAACGCTGGTCAATGGCACGCCCGATGGTCGCGCCAATCGCCCGCCCGATCACGACCGAGCTGATCCCGAACGCCCCACTGCCCAAAACGCCGCCAACAGCGGCCCCTGCCGCGGATAAAAGTATCGTTGCCATCAGCTACCTGCTTTCGGAAATTCAAATCGCGCCACAACGCGCCGTGCCCAAGGCTCCGAGAACGGAGACTCCACAACCCCATGCCCCGAATAGGCATGGATAAATTTCGGTGCAGCACCCAAGGCCGAGGTGATCCCCAGATGCTTGGCTACCCCTTGCTCGCGCATGCGAAACAACACCACATCGCCCAGCGCGGCCTCATTCGGTGCCTTGGCAACCAGCCGCCGTCGTGCAGCCGCCCACAGGCGCTCCTCGCCCTGCGGCTCCGACCAATCCGCTGAATACGCAGGCACCGCTTCCGGCTCCGCGCCATAAACGTCCCGCCACACCCCGCGCAAAAGGCCAAGGCAATCAGCTCCCGCCCCCTTGCAACTCGCTTGGTGGCGATAGGGTGTGCCGATCCACGCGCGTGCCTCCTGCACGATCCGTTCAGACACCCCGCTCATTTGTAACGGCTCCCACCATCATTCGCGCCCGAGTCCTGCGGGTAGGTCATCAGCCAGTCCTCCCCCGGAATATGCGGGAACCCTTGAAAGTTCGCGATGTTCTGAAACTTCAACCGGCAGGTCTCAATCCGTTTGTCGCATCCTGCTTCCAGCAGGACGATATCCCCGACCTCAACAGGCATCCGCAGCTCTTCCCAAAGCTCGATCACCCGCGCGCCATCCACCATGCGGTCATTTTTGACCATCGCCACCAGCCCGTCGGCCTGCCCTGACCGCACTTCAAGCCGTCCTCGCTCAAACCAGCGATCATCAAACCCAGCCAAGGCGGAAAAGCGAAACACCCGTCCGGCTTCAACCTGCTCAATCGGAACTTCCGTTCGATACCCCGCAGTAGTCAAATCAACGCAACATGTCCGATCCCCCAGCACAGCCTGACACGGCTTCTGATACACGCGCCCTACAGGCGTGTTCAGCACTTCCGATAACCCGCGTAGTTCCGCATGAAACGCGCCATCCGCGCGCTTCAACTCCCCGATGGAGCCTTTGAACTGCACCTCCCGCGCCGTCACGTCGCGCCAGTTCACCAGCCACGCCGTCACCTCCGCCCCGTCAAAGCGCCCCGCGTTGATGTCGGCCTCCGTCACCGCTTCATCCGACAGCGCTCCAACGGCTTCAGTGTTGTCCACCGCCAGCCCCGTCACCTGTTGCAACGCACTCGCTGTCAGCCCAGTGTCCGCTTTGAAGTCCACCCCTTCAAACGACATCCCTTCGTCATGGTCGGTAAAGCCAAACACGCGCCCGTCGCGCCGCGTCACCGCCCAGCAGCGGCACACGGTCGTCAGTCCGCTGGCAAGATGCTCCTGCAAACTCATACCCGCACCTCCACGACCGGCACACTCGGCACGTCGCCGGCCTGAAAGCTCGCCACACTGGTCTGAATTGCGTCCACAGCAAATCGCACCGGCACGTCGAATTCGTATCCTGCGGTAATCTCCACACCCGCATCCGGTGCCTCGCCAAAACTCACGACACCCGTGTTCAGGTCGATCTCCCAGTCCACGCCTTCTTGCAGCACAATGCCGTCGAACCCGACCAGCACCGTTCCCGATACCGCCTTCTTCACCGGCCGCGCGTAGTCATACCCACCCGACGCATAGGTCTTGGTCAGCTGCCACTCCGTCTGCACGCCGTCCCCACGCCCGATCACCTGATCTTCAAACGTCACCTCACCCGATGCCTTGCATGAGCGGAAGTCTGACCAGTCTTTCCAACGGAACCCGTAAAGCTGCCCCTGACGCGCTTCGAAAAACGCCACCATGGCTTCCACATCGTCCAGCGACCGCATCCCCACGCCCGCGTCATACCGCCTGCGCGAATGTGCCCAAGGCGTGTTGCGCTCCTCGAAGCCGTTGGCGAGGGTCACAACTTCCGTGCGCCGCTCCGGCCCGCCCAGCGAGCCAAAGGACAAAGACGCCGGAAACCGCACTTCATGAAAATTCATCTAAGTATCCTCCCCAGGATCAACGGTTGCGCTGGCCGCGGCTCAAAGCCCGGCCCATCTGCGCTGCAATCTGGCTTTGCGAGCGTTGGAACCCCGCCACGTCAGGCGTCGATATATTCATCACCACCTGCACAGGCCGCCCGCCCCCACCAGCACGCACGCCCAAACTGCCATCAGGCCCACGCGCCAGCGGCATGATCGCCTCCGGTCCCGCCTCACCCATCAGCCCCATGCCCCCTCGCATGGCAAAATTCGTAGGCGCGCTCACCACGCCCCCCTTGGCAAATGGCATCACACGGCCTTGGCTAAACGTGCCGCCCTTCTCGAACGGCAATATCCCCGAAACCAGCCCGTTCATCCCGTTGGCGATCACCTCGCCCAACCCGTTCTGGATCGGCCGCATCGCGGTGTTATAGGCGGCGTTGACCATGCTCTCGGCGACGGCCTTCAACGCGTCCGACAGCTTCATGCCATCAAAGGCCAGCCCGTCAAACGCCTTGCGCAACCCGCCGCCAATCGACAACGACAACGACGCAACCTCCCGCGATGTGTAGAGCATCGTCGAGCGCATCGCCGTCAGCTCCGTCTCGAAGGTGCTCACGACCACCTCCGCGCCGCCCAGCGACGTCTCCAACCCCTCGATGCGGCCTTCCAGCCCGTCAATTCCGTCCAAGACACCCATCAAGGCGCTCCTTTCATGTCGCTATACATCCGCTCCAGCTCTGCCAGCCGGGCGCGGTTCAACGGCTTCTCGACCGCGTCCAGCCCCAGAACCAAAACCAGCTCCGCAGGGGTCAGCGCCCAAAATTCCGCAGGCTTAAGCCCCCCCGCCACACCAACCCGCAGCAAGGCGGGCCAGTCAAAACCGCTCATGTCCCTTGCGTGGTAAACGCCCGCGCCAGCAATTGTGCCGCCACCTTGGTGCACCCCAGCAAGCCGCCTTCGATCTCCGAGGACACCAGATCAGCCGCCACGCCGCGCCAGCCCCCTCCACGCAGGCCGGCCACAATCAACGCCAACACGTCCCGCGTGGAAAACCTGCCCGCCTCGAACCGCTCGATCAGGTCCAGTACGGTCTCGCCCGCCAAATCCGCCTCCAGCTCCGCCAGCGCCCCGAGCGTCAGGCGCAACTCATGCGCCTGACCGTCCAGCACCAAGCGGACCTCGCCCGCCCACGGGTTCGCCATTACGGCCCCACCGGCGCATCAAGGATCGGCGTGAACGTCAGCGCCCCCGCCGAGGCCAGCGACATCTCATACGTCGCCTCACCTTCCAGCGCCCCCGCGTATTCAATGGAGGTGATCTGGAACGCCCCCTCAACAATCCCGAAATCAGGGATAATCACCTGAAACTGAGGCACTTCCCCGTCAAAGAATATCTGCCGCGCCCGCTCGTCGGTGCCTTCGTCACGGAACACACCGGAGCCGGAGATCGCAGCGCTCTTGACACCGGCCCCGGCCAACAACTCGCGCCAGCCGCCCGCGCTCTCCATCGAGGTCACGTCCACCTGCTCCGCATTGAACGAAATCCGCGTGGCGCGAAGGCCCGCGATGGTCTCGAACTGGCCGTCTCCGGTCAGATCCACTTTCAACAATAAGTCCTTGCCGCGTTGCACGCCCATGGCTCATCTCCATCCATATTTCATTAAGGTTAACGCGCGCCCAGCAGAGCACCCGCCCCCATCATTGCTTCAAAAATACCTAATTCCGCCGCCCACCACGGGCGCAAAGCTCACCCGTCATCCACCCGCGCCCGAAACGTCAGGTCGATCCGGCGGGCATTGCCACGCTCCGCCCTGGCCGCTTTCGCTTTCAGGAACCGGCACGACACCAGCCGTCCCCGCGTCAAAGCCAACTCCGCGTCGATCAGCACATCACAGACCAGCACCGCCGCCTGCTTCGCCGTCGAGAACCCTGCCGCATCCGTCACCACTGAAATCACGAACTCATGCACCGCGCCGCCACCGGATCCGTCAGACCCGGCCCGCACATTCTCCGGTCCCAAGGTCACGTATAAATCCGGCAAGCTGCCCGCAGGCTCCGCATCGAACACGGCACCACCGACCAGCGCACTTAGGTCACTGTCCCCCGCCAACGCGCCATACACCGCCGCCTGCAAGGCGGCTGAAACTGCATAGGTCATCCCGCAACCTCCTCTATGGCAAAGCACGTCAGATAGCGGGCGTCCGTGTCATACTCCGCCACGCCGACGATCCGGAACACACGCGCCCCTTCCCGAAACCGCTGCTCCGGCTTGGGCCGCGAATCCGATCCCACGGGCGCACCGCGCACCACGATCCGGTAAGGCACCGTCGACACTGTCACCCCTGCCCCGAACCGCTCGCGACCCGAACCAGCCTTCACCCGCGTCCACAAATCACCCAAAGCCACCCAGGCTTCGGTGTAGCCCCCCGCCCCGTCCGCCACGCGGACCGCGTGCTCCAGCGTCAGACGTCTGTTCAACTCCACACTCATGCGCGCGCACCCAGCACACGGATGTTGCGGTAAGGCTCCAGCAGCGACACGACACCAAAGGGCATCACGCCACTGGGCCCGCTCAAATCGTCACGGTGCTCGTAGTAATACGCACCCAGCAATTGCACCGCCTGTTGCAGATCGGCAGGAATGTCATCCCAACTCGGGCCAAAGCCCGCCGTAAAGGTCACAACACCCTCGCCGCCCTCTGCAATCACGGGCAGACTGCGCCCCAAGGCAAACAAGCGCGGGCGGTGCGTGTCGCGCTCAAGCCCGTAAAGCTCTTCGGCAATCTCGCGCACCACGCCATCAGCACTGCGCAGCGCGACGCTGGCAATCGCTGTTACGGGCGCCACCGGCAGCGGTTGATGCCCGTAGGCGGCCCACTGTGTCCGGCGCCACTGCAACACCCGCTCGAACAGAATCTTGCCAGTGCGTGCTTCGATCGTGGCCAGCGCCGCGCGGAGATACCCGCCCAGCACCTCGTCTTGCAGGCTCTCGTCGGCAAAGCCCGACCCAAGCCGTAAATGCGCTTTGAACGCGGCCAAGGGCAAAGCCTCGGCGGGGGTGGTGGTCAGATCAACCAGCTCCATCATCCATCTCCAAACGGGTCTGTTTCAAAATCAGGGAATATGGGTCGGGCGCGGCGATCCGCGCCCGACCCGCCCGCCTAGAAGCTCGAGAACTTCAGCAGCTTGATCGCCGCAAAGTCCGACACATCACCGCCCACGCGCTTGGTGGCATAGAACAGCACATGCGGCTTGGCCGAGAACGGGTCACGCAGGATGCGCAGGTCCGGGCGCTCCGCCACGGTGTAGCCCTTAGTGAAGTCACCAAACGCAATCGCGGTGGTGCCCGAGGCGATGTCCGGCATGTCCTCGCCAATCAGTACCGGATAGCCCATCAGTCGCGCAGGCTCGCCCGCCGCCAGACCGTCCGACCACAAGAAGCGCCCGTCCGCGTCCTTCATCTTGCGCACGGCCCCTGCCGTCTTGGAGTTCATCACGAACGCCGCATTGGCGCGGTAGCGGGCACCCAGCGAATAGACGAGGTCCACAATGCTCTCCGCCGGTGTGCCAGAGGCAAAGTCGCCATCCACGCCGGTCGCGATGTAGCCAATATTACCCCAGGTCCACGCGTCATCGGCAACCGAGTTATGCGTCAGGAACCCTTTGGGCTTGTCCACGCCGTCACCCTTGATGAACGCTTCCGCTTCAGCCGCTGCAAACTTGTCCGCGATGCGGCCCGCAAGCCAGCCTTCCACGTCAAAAGCTGCGTCATCCAGCAGGCGCTGCGACGCTTTCGGCAAGGCAGACAGCTCGTGCAGCGGAATGCTGATGCGATCGAACTGCGGCGTGTCCGTCTCGGTTGCCGCCGCTTCCGTGGCCCAGCCAAAGCCCAGCTCGGTATGGTCCACCAGCACGTCGTAGGACGTGGCTTCCACGTTCACCACATTGGCAATCGCACGCAGCGACGCGGACGAACGCAGCACCGTCGCCACCGTGTCCGAGGTCTGCGGGTCCACCAGATAGCCACCGTCGGCGGCCACGGCGGTGGTCAGTCCTTTTGCCTCAACTTGCAGGCCGCGCAGACCATCGTCATCGCCACTTCTCAGATAGGCCTGAAAGGCCTTCTGGTGAGGCACCTCGGCCTCGACGGCGGTGGACAAAGCGGGGCGTGCCGCGCGGGCGAAATTCTTGCGATCCAGTTGGGTCATGCGGTCTTCCTGTGTTTGAAGTCGGGATTTAACGTCGGCCTGAAACTGGCCGAAATCATTCATAAATCCGGCCATCTCCTCGGCCAGATCAAAAGCCGGAGCGTTGCCATCGGGCATACGCCCTCCGGCCCGGGACTTTGTCTCGGGTTTGGTCATGTCATGTCCTGCATGTTGCTTCGTGTTGTGCTCAGGCGTCGCTGAGCGTGTGACGCAGGGTGCGGAAAACGCCCGCCAGATCCTGCGCCGTCGTATCCGGCGCAAGGTCGTCGGCCTTCGCCCCCACCCGCGCCGTCTGGAGCATCGGGAAGGTCACCAGTGACACCTCCCACAACTCCAGCTCTGCCAAGTGCCTCCGGCCTTTGGCATCCCGTTCGGCCTTCACCGTCCGGTATCCGATGGACAGCCCGTCAATCGCGCCGGCCTCGATCAAGGCCGCAGCCTCTAAGCCCTGCCGCGTCTCGGTCAGCAGCCGTCCCTTGACGTAGAGCCCCCGCGCGTCCTCGCGCACCTCATCCCACACGCCAATCGGCTGGGCCGGGTCATGCTGCCAAAGCAGCTTCACCTTGGTGCCACTCGACGCCAGCCGCTCCAGCGACGCGCCATAGGCCCCCTTTGTCACCACGTCACCGCCCTGATCCACTTCGCCAAACAGCGAGGCATAACCCGAGATCGTGGCATTCGCGCCCAGCTCCACCTGATCCCCGATCTGGCAAAACTTGCGCTCCAGCTCCGGCCCGTAATAGTCTGACATCATAGTATTTCCTTGTTCAGTCACGGCAGAAAAACACCGGTCACAGTTTCCTTGAGAACAGCCGCAGCTACCCCGAAAATCGTCAGCCAGACCCGCCTGTCCAGACGCTCCAGCCGCGTCTCGATCTGCCCCAGCCGGTAGTCCAGCGCGGTCCAGCGTTCCGCCTGCACCCGCTCCAGCGCTTCCAGCTTCAGCAAAGGGGCTGCCTCGACGCCACTCTGAAACGGCTCATAGAGGTAGCGCGATCCGCCGCCCTTATGCGGGCGGTCCTTGTCCTCCATCAGCTCGCCTCCGCAGGCAGTCCCAGCAGCACCCGCTTCTCCGCGTCGCTCAGGAAATCCGCCCCCGCGACCCGCGCCCATTGCGCTTCCCGCTCCACGCCCAATGCGGGAATCTGGTCCAGATCAGCCGACAGCGTCACCGCCTCACCGGACAGCTCGCCCAACCAGTGTGACACGGCCCCCAGCACCTTGCCCGCCAGTGGCAGAACGGTCAGGCGATAGAAGGCCCGGTTCGCCTCCGCGTAATTCGCATAGGTCGCATCCCCCGGTATCCCCAGCAGCATCGGCGGCACCCCAAATGCCTGCGCAATCTCGCGCGCCGCGGCTTCCTTGGTCTTCTGGAACTCCATATCCGAGGGCGAGAACCCCATCGGCTTCCAGTCCAGGCCACCCTCCAGCAGCATCGGCCGCCCCGCATTCCGCGCGCCCTGATGATGCGCTTCCATCTCGATCTGCAACCGCTCGAACTGGTCGTTGGTCATCGCTTGCTGGCCATCGCCGCCCTTGTAGACAATCGCCCCCGAAGGCCGCGCCGCGTTGTCCAGCAAAGCCTTCGACCAGCGCGAGGCAGAGTTATGCACGTCAATCGCCGTCGCTGCCGCCTGCAAGGGGGAAAACCCGTAATGGTCATCTTGCGGATGGAAGCTGCGGATATGGCAGATAGGTGCCAGCTCCCCCGTCATGTCAAACCGGTGCTTGCGCCCGCCCACCGCGTATTCATACGCCGCAGGCCAGCCATCCGCGCCGGGAACCAAACTCATCCGGTCCGAGCGCAGCACATGCAGCTCCACCGGAACGCCCTCTCCAAGCCCCACAGCCTCCAGATACCCGTTCCCCGACAGCAGCAGCTGGCCATAGAGCGCCTCCAGCATCTCTGCCCGCCCCTGCGCCTGATTGGGCCGCGACATCAGCCCCAGCACAGGATGCCTCTCGAACCGCTGCGCCCCGTCCTGCAACACCAAAGGCAAGGCCGCCGCCGCCTCCGCGATCATCTTGACCGACCGGAACCCCACAGGGTTCGCCGCAAAGCCCGAGCGCGTCAGCGACGGCGTGTCCCGCGGGCTCCAGGCAATGCCGCGCCCGCCGTAAGCCAGCACCTTGCCCGTGGCCGAGGCCTTCGCCTCCGGCACCTCCGCCTGTCCACGCCGCAAAAAGTCAAACACCATCATCCGGCTCCTGTTCGTCCAAAAAGAAAAGGCCCCCGTGGTGCAATCCATGGGGGCCTCAATTGTCTGTCGCATCAGGGCCGAAACCCTTCATCGCGTCGTTAAGGGCAATCTAGCGCACTGCCCCTAACATCACATTACGCCACCGTACGGTGCTCTAAAGCGTCCGTATCCGCGCTTGCGGGGCCGCCGCCCCCATCAGTTCCGTCAACGCCCAGACCAGCGCGTCCACACGGTCCGGCGAGCCGGAGCCCTGAAAGCCCGTTACCGTCATCTGGCACATCTGATCCTCCAACGGCCCCAACGCGCCGTAATGCTTCACACGACCCTGTTCATACAAAGCCGCCACAGGCTCCGCCCTTGCCGCCTTGCCCCGCGACGCATGGACCGACCGGTACGGCACCACAGGGTCCAGCTGATGGATCAACGTCTCCACCAGATCGCCCCCTTGGTTCACCTCCGCCACGATCCGCTCCGCCCCGTGCCGCTCGTAAGCCGCCAAGACAGCATGCGCCCAGCCGGTGGGCGACGCCCCCTCAACCGTCGCGTCCTCGATCACAACGGCCTCCCAGTCCTTACCGGACCGCACCAGCCCCGCCACCACGATCCCGCAGGCGTCCGACGCCTTCTTCGACGACACCGCAGGGTCCACCGCGACCACCACCCGCTCGAAATCGGGCAGCTCGGTCACGCGCAGATCCTCCAGCATCGACGCAGTCCACAAGGCGCCGTCCAGATCGTCCAGCAAAATGCCGTCCAGCTCCTGACGCCCCATCCGCGTGTTGCCATAGCGCCTGCGCACCTCTTCCAAAAACGACGCCGCAAGGTTGTCCTTGTTGGCCTCGGTCGGCGCATGGGTCACCACCGTCGACCCTGCATCCAGTATCTGCTTCAGCACCGTCACATTGCGCGGCGTGGTGGTAAACACCTGCTGCGGACGGTCCCCCAGACGCAGCGCGAATTGCAGCTGATCATAAGCCTCCCGCGCCTTGGTCCATTTCGCCAATTCATCCACCCAAGCCGCGTCAAACTGCGGCCCGCGCAGATGCTCCGGCGAGGACGCGCTATGCGCCTCCGCGATTGCCCCGTTCGGCCAGACCAGCCGCCGCCGTGTCGCCTGCCACTCAGGCCGACGGTCAGGGGGCGAGCACGCCAGTATCCCGCTATCGCCAAAGATCATCACGTCGCGCACTTGGTCAAAGGTCTCACCCACCAGCGCCACGCGCCGTGCGCGGCCCGGATCGCCGGGCATGTCGCCCTCGACCATCATCCGCACCCATTCAGCCCCCGCGCGGGTCTTGCCCGCGCCGCGTCCGCCCATGATCACCCAGGACCGCCAGTCGCCCGCAGGCGGAAGCTGATGCGGATGCGCCCAGAAATCGAACAGGAACGGCAGCGCCGAGGCTTCCTCGTCACTCAGCCCCTCAAGAAACGCTTCGCGGATCTCGTCCGGCTTGGATGCGATCAAGGCGGCGCCTGATCTCAGTCCGGGCTGCCCCAAGGTCGACGGCAAACTCTCCCGCTCGTCCGGCACGCTTTCTGCGGTGTTCATCTAATTTCCCTTCCGCGTCTCTACTCATGTTCAACAGGGTCTGAAGTTCGTGCTTCAGCTTGTGTCTCAGCTCGGGAGGAACCGAACGCTCGGTGCGCGCACGTCGCCATTCCCGCCTGACATCTGTGGTCAGGTCATGCGCCATCGCCGTCAGGTCCTCCAAAATCTCGTCTACTGTTTTCGTCACCGATAGGTCCGGCGAACCGGTTTGATCGGGGGTCTCTGTCATGCGGCCTCCTACCTTCCGCACCGGTGGCGGAAAGGCTTGGTCTGGGGTCGGAAAACGAAAAAAGCGGCCTTGGGTCTTGGTGACCCGAGCCGCTTTCTCACTTGTTCCGTCTTGAGAGGTCTTATCCCTCATCAAAGCCCGAATGTCAAGAAATTGCGCCCGCTCAAAAGCTGCGAACGCTGTTCGTTAACAAAGGGTTAGCGCCCTAGTTATTGGCGTTCCGCTCCGCTTCGATTTTGCGCCATTTGGCAACGTTTTCGTTGTGCTCCTGAATGGTCACAGCGAACGCATGTCCGCCCGTGCCATCCGCCACAAAGAAGATATACGGCGTGTCGTCAGGGTTTAGCGCAGCCTCGATCGCCAGACGGCCGGGGTTGGCAATCGGCGTCGGGGTCAGGCCCGGAATGGCATAAGTGTTGTACGGGGTTTCGCGGTCCAGCTCGGACCGGCGCAGCCCGCGCCCCAGCACGCCCTCGCCACGGGTGATCCCATAGATCACCGCAGGGTCGGTTTGCAGCTTCATGCCTTTACGCAGACGGTTGGTGAACACGCTGGCCACCTGACGCCGTTCTTCGGCAACGCCGGTCTCCTTCTCGATGATAGAGGCCAAAATCAACGCTTCCTCCGGCGACTCCAATGGCACCGTCGGATCGCGCGCTTCCCATGCCTCGGCCAGAATTTTCTCCTGCGCCGCCTGCATCTTTGCAATCAACTCGGAGCGGCTAGCACCCGGTTTGATCTCGTAGCTGTCCGGTGCAAGGCTGCCCTCAGCGGGCGTTGCCTCGATCTCGCCTTCCATCACATCCAGCGCGCGCAGGCTGTCCGCGACCTGCCAGCTGGTCACCCCTTCTGCCACGGCCACACGGTAGCGCACATCGCGGTCGTCCCGCGCCTCCACATAGACTTGAGGAACATCATCCACGCCGGGCGTGAACTTCGCCGTCTCGATATACTCGTTCGTTGCAGGGTCCAGTTCCCGCACCACAGCGCTGCGCGAGGTCACGCCAATGCGGTACACCACTTCCGTCCCGCATGTGTTCTGCCCGCCACGGGTCACAACATCCACGATCTCCTGCATAGACGCGCCCGCAGGCACCAGAAAACTGCCCGCTTTCAACTGTTGCGACTTGTCCGCATAGTCCGCACCGATGCGAAAAATCCGCCCGTTCGACACGGCACCTTTTGCTTCAAGATCCCGCGAAACCAGCGCCATTGAGCCGCCTAAAGGGACACGCACGCAAATCGCGTCCTCCAGCGGGCCGGTCTTGGTGTATTGCGCCTGTCCCCAGCCCACCAGCGCGCCAGCGGCGACCAGTAGCAGGATGAACAGCGTCAGGAAGTTCGAGGCGATGGATTTCCACATAAGGGGCTTACACTTTTCCCATGATCAGGCAGGCATTGGTGCCGCCAAAGCCGAAGCTGTTGGATAAAACCACATTAACGTCGCGCTTTACCGCCTTGTTTGCACACAAATCAATGTCGGTATCCACGGCGGGATTATCAAGGTTGATCGTCGGCGGGCAGATGTTGTCCCGCATCGCCAGAATGCAGAAGATCGCTTCAATCGCGCCAGCGGCTCCCAGCAGGTGGCCGGTCATCGACTTGGTGGACGACATGGTCGCCCCTTTGCAGGCATCACCCAGCAGCCGCTCCACCGCGCCCAGTTCAATGGTGTCCGCCATGGTCGAGGTGCCATGCGCGTTGATATAGTTGATCTGAGCTGGCTCGATGCCAGCCCGCTTCACCGCAGCCCGCATGGCCCGCTCCGCGCCCTCATGGTCAGGTGGCGGCGCGGTGATATGATGCGCATCACCTGACAGCCCATAGCCCAACACTTCACCATAAATTTTCGCGCCACGCGCTTTGGCGTGCTCGTATTCCTCCAGAACCACGACACCCGCGCCCTCGCCCATGACAAACCCGTCGCGGTCTGCATCCCATGGCCGCGAGGCCTTCTCCGGGTCGTCCGCATGCGCCGTCGACAGCGCCTTGCACGCGTTGAAACCGGCGATCCCGATCTCGCAGATCGGGCTCTCAGCGCCACCTGCGATCATCACATCCGCGTCGTCCAGCGCGATCAGCCGCGCCGCGTCACCGATGGCATGTGCGCCGGTGGAACACGCGGTCACAACCGCATGGTTCGGCCCTTTAAAGCCGTAGCGGATGGACACCTGCCCCGACACCAGATTGACCAAAGCGCCCGGAATAAAGAACGGCGACACCCGACGGGGACCGCGCTCCTTGATCAAAACAGCCGTGTCCGCAATCGAAGACAAGCCGCCAATGCCAGAACCGATCATCACGCCCGTGCGCTCCAGCTCGTGCTGGTCATCCGGCGTCCAGCCAGCGTCTTCCACCGCCTGCTGCGCGGCCGCCATGCCGTACAATATGAAATCATCCACCTTGCGCTGCTCTTTGGGCTCCATATAGGCGTCGGCGTTGAACTCGCCCGCGCCTTCGCCACGCGGAACTTCGCAGGCGTAGCCGGTCCCCAGATGCGAGGCGTCAAACTTCTCAATGGTGCGCGCGCCGGATTTCCCCGCCAGCGCATTCTTCCACGTGGTCTCCACGCCGTCGCCCAAAGGCGTCACCATTCCAAGACCGGTAATCACAACTCGACGCATACCCACCCCTTTATCCTGTAGCACAAGGTTTATCCTTCGGGTCTTACACGTCCACGACCCATAGGGGCAAGGTATCGCGTTGGATATTCACCATCCAAAGGCGGCGGATCGCGCAACTTCGGGCCAATTTCCCTTGCGGGGACATGAAATGAACGGCACTCCTAGCGTGAATCCGAACTTTATAGGTCGCCATGACAGATTTCACCGCCGAAAAAGCCATTTCCCGCGCCTACATGGCCGATTTCGACCAAGCCGCCCCGTCCGATCGCCTCGACCGGCTAGAAGCCCATACATCGCCGGACTTCCACTGGCGCGGCGTCCACCCGTTCAACCGGCAACCAAGTGCCGGGGCGGCGATGCAGGCCTTCTGGGCACCGCTCCTCAACGCCTTCTCCAGCCTTCAACGGCGCGAGGACATCTTTTTCGCAGGCCTCAACGAAATCGACGGCTTCACCGCCACATGGACCTGCTCGATGGGGCATTTCATGGGCCTGTTCGACGCGCCATGGCTGGGCATCCCGCCCACCGGAAAGATGGCTTTCCTGCGCTACGCCGAATTCCACCGGATCGAGAACGGCAAGATCGCCGAGACCGCGCTGTTTTGCGATGTCCTGTCGGTGATGGCGCAAGCCGGCGTCGATCCCTTGCCGCCCCAAACAGGCGCGGCCTTCATCGTTCCCGGCCCGATGACCAATGACGGGCTGCTGCTGTCCTCCAGTAGTCCGGACGAGGGCAAGACCACCCTCGCCCTCGTCAACAGAATGGCCAACAGCATTTCCAAGGCCAACGAGGTCTTGCAAGGCAAGTCCAAGACCTACCTGACCCCGCAGCAAGAGATGTCGGAAAACTGGCACGACGATATGATCTGGTACGGCCCCCACGGCATCGGCGCCACCTACACCATCGACCGCTACATCACCCAGCATCAGGCCCCGTTCAGAACCCAGTTGGCGGACCGCATCTTCAATGGCCACGTCGCCCGCTTTGCCGAAGGCAAATATTGCGGCTTCTTTGGTTGGCCCAACCTGACCGTCACCCCGATTGGCGGTTATCTCGGTCTCCCCGCCACGGGTAAACCTGCCGATATGCGGGTGGTCGATATCTACCGCCGTGATGGGGACAAGTTGGCCGAAAACTGGGTGATCATCGACATGCTGCATTTCCTGAAGATGCAGGGCCTCGACGTGCTGGAACGCCTGAACGCAGGCGTGCGCTAATATGCTCAAGGCCTATTCGGTCGACCACTCCCTCTATTGCGCCAAACTGCGCCTTGCCCTGCGCACCAAGGGGCTGGAGTGGCGCGATCTGGCCCCGCCCGCCAACTACCTGTCGCTGGTCCCCTCGGGCAACCTGCCAGCACTTGTGGACGGAGACCTCACCCTCACCGACAGCGAGGCGATCGCCGAATACCTTGAGGAAAAGCACCCCACGCCCGCCATGCTGCCCGAAGGCCTGATCCCGCGTGCCAAATCGCGCGAGCTGTCCCGCTTCCACGATACAAGGCTGGAGCCCGCCCTGCGCCTGCTGTTCTCCAACGTCGCTCCGGCAACGCGCGTTGCATCTGAAATAGAGGCAGCGCACGCAGAGATCACCAAACGCCTCACCGCCCTGAGCACGCTGCTAGACCGCAGCCCGCTCCCCCGCGACCGCCTCTGGTTAAGCGATTGCGGCCTGATCGTCACGTTGGAGTGGCTGGAGCTGATGGAAACCCACACCGTCCTCCCTCCGTTGCACTGGTCAAGCACCGTCCGCACCTACCGCACGCAGATGGCAACCCTGCCTCAAGTCGCGCAGGAACTGGCGTTCTATCGACCACATATGCGGGAATGGATTGAGGGGAAGTTGGGGTAAGGCAACTTGCTCCCAAAGCGGGACCGGTGAACGTCCGCTCCGAGTCCAAAGTAATTATATGGGTTCAGGTAGGTGTTTCCAAACTTCAGCTTCCGGATCGTGATCAGCACGCGTGCCATCGGTCTTCGCTCTGAGACGTTTCGCAACCGCTTGCGAACGATGATTGTCGCAATCAATGTAGCTAACCAGTTGATTGAATCCGTGGGTTTGATACGCCCAGCTACGAACTGCCTGCCCAGCTTCCGTTGCGTATCCTTTGCCCTCTGCTCCTTCAAAAAGATGCCACGCCAATTCAACTTCGGGCCAACTTGAATGCTTAAGTAGCCCGACACGACCTATGGGCAGGCCCTGTCCACGTTCAACCAACGTAAAGAATCCAAACCCGTGCCATTGCCAGTGACCGATCCCTATTAGAAAGCCAAACCAGGCTTCTTCTTTGCTGCCCGTTTCTCCCTGAGCCTGCATCCTCGGTGAACTCGTCAAGAAACGGGTAAACTCAGCTAGATCGCTTTGTAGCGGTCCGCGTAGGGTCAGGCGCTCCGTTTCAAGGACTGGCGCGGACGTCAGAGGTTCAGTCATATCGGACTCCGTTCGGGCTTATCTTAGGAACCATAACTCGCGATGCTAGATAACACATCACCTTCGGTCTCAAATTAGATGGCGGTTTTGTCCGCGCAGCCCATTGCTAAATATCTTTACCCCAAACAAAAAATGGCGCCCCAAGGGACGCCATCTTTAATCTCGTCAAAACTGTAAGCTAAAGCTTAGGAAGCTTCTTTGATGAATTTCGTTGCGTCGCCGAAAGTCTGGATGGTTTCTGCAGCGTCGTCTGGGATCTCGATGCCAAACTCTTCTTCGAACGCCATAACCAGCTCAACGGTGTCGAGGCTGTCTGCGCCCAGATCGTCGATGAACGATGCGTTTTCAACAACTTTGTCTTCTTCTACACCAAGGTGCTCGACAACGATCTTTTTAACGCGGTCTGCGATATCGCTCATGTTGTATTCCTCGTATTTGCTCGGGGTTTGCCCGATTGGTGGCGGGCAAGTTACCCTACCCAGTTGGTATTGGCCATTTGGCCTGTTATCTCGCCGCAAATGCGGCTGCCAAAGGTTTCCCCCCAGCTGATCTGCGCCGCCTATAGCATACCAAATGGGGAACGCAAACGCTTATACAACCCTCATTCAGCCAAAGCGAAATCGCTGCATCGCAGCGCTTAGATCATCGCCATTCCGCCATTCACATGCAGCGTAGTGCCCGTAGTATAGCCCGCTTCAGCGCTGGCAAGATAGAGGGCAGCTGCCGCAATTTCGCCCGCATCGCCCATCCGGCCAGCAGGAATTTGCCCAAGGATTCCGGATTTCTGGTCATCCGTCAGCTTCTCGGTCATTGGCGTCGTGATGAACCCCGGCGCGATGCAATTGACGGTGATCCCCCGCGACGCGACCTCGTAGGCCAGCGATTTGGACATACCCACCATGCCCGCCTTGGATGCCGCATAGTTGCCCTGCCCCGGATTGCCCGTCGCCCCCACAACCGACGAGATATTCACGATCCGCCCCCACCGCGCCTTCATCATGCCGCGCAACACGCCTTTGCACAGCTTGAAGGTCGAGGTCAGGTTGACGTCGATCACCGACTGCCATTCTTCATCCGACATGCGCATGAACAGGTTGTCGCGGGTGATGCCGGCGTTGTTGACCAGAATGTCCACCGCGCCCATGACCTCGACTGCCTGCTTGGGCAGCGCGTCGACGGCGTCGAAATCGCTCAGGTTGCAGGGCAGCACATGCGCGCGCTCGCCCAGCTCTGACGCCAAGGCCTCCAACGGCTCCACCCGCGTGCCGGACAGGGCGACCGTTGCCCCTTGCGCGTGCAAGATTTTGGCAATCTCTCCACCAATCCCACCGGACGCACCCGTTACAAGCGCCGATTTTCCTTCTAGGTTAAACATCTTACTGCCCTTTCTTAAAGTAGTCTCAGCGCGTAACCACGCCGTATCTGATTAATTCGCCTCGGGTCATGACATGCACCTCGTTGAACGACGCGGCCTCCACTGTGAACCAGTAGAACGCGTCAGACCCCAGCATATCCTCGATATAGCCCCGCGTCGGTTCGTGCTGCTTTGATCCCCGCGGATAGTCCCGCGCCGAGCCGAAGCTTGTTTCCCACTCATGCACACCCACGACAGCGCCCGCAGGCACCGTGCGTTGCACCCCTGCCAGAAACAGGTCCACCCCGCCGGAAAACACTTCCGAGCTTGGCAGCATCCGCGTCGCCAGCCCCCGTTCGCGCAGGGTGTAGCCCATTTCGGCCACCACCTCATCGTCCAGCGAGCCGTCAATGCGGCCCAGAACCACCTCACGCAGGCCGGGATTGTCATCTAGCGTTTGCACAAACTGCCGTAGCGCCCGCGTATTGATGACCCCGTCCATGCGCAGGCTTTGCCCGTCGACCTGCATATTCAGGGTCTGGGACATGTTCTCCACCGTCCCGCAGCCCGCCACGAGGGCGAGCGAGAGCAGACGGGCTTTAAGCATTCAGCGCTTCCACAGCGGCTTTCACGTCATCCGCCGTGCCGATGGCGCGGGTCGCGATATCGCGGTTGATGCGGCGGATCATGCCGGACAGGGCCTTGCCCGCGCCGACCTCCCACATCTCGGTCACGCCCTGCGCACCCATATATTCCACGCTTTCGCGCCACCGGACGGAGCCGGTGATCTGCTCGACCAACAGCGTACGGATGGTTGATGAACTGCTAACCGAGGACGCCAATACGTTCGCTACCAAAAGTACGGAAGGGTCCTCGATATCCACATCGTCCAAGGCTTCGGCCATCGCGCGCGCTGCGGGTTCCATCAAGGCACAGTGAAACGGCGCGCTGACAGGCAACAGCACCGCACGCTTGGCACCGCGCGCCTTGGCAAGCTCCACCGCACGCTCCACGGCGCCCTTGTGGCCGGACACCACGACTTGGCTGGGATCATTGTCGTTGGCGGCTTGGCACACTTCATCGCCCGCTGCTTCCTCGGCCACGGCTTGAACCGTCTCGAAGTCCAAGCCCAACAACGCAGCCATCGCGCCAACACCTACCGGCACGGCCTCCTGCATCGCCAAGCCGCGCGTGCGCAGCAAGCGGGCGGTGTTTGCCACGGAAATGGACCCTGCCGCCGCGAGTGCCGAGTATTCCCCAAGCGAATGCCCCGCCACGAAAGAAGCCGCGTCAACGCCAACCCCTTCGGATTTCAACGCCGCCATCACCGCCAAGGACGTCGCCATCAGCGCGGGTTGGGCGTTTTGGGTCAGGGTCAGCGTGTCCTGCTCCCCTTCCCAGATCAGGGTAGACAGCTTTTCGCCCAAGGCGTCGTCTACCTCGTCGAACACGGCTTTGGCCTCTGGATAGGCATCGGCCAGATCGCGCCCCATCCCGATGGTCTGGGCCCCTTGGCCCGGAAATACAAATGCGCGCATATGGCTGCTCCCCTGTTCGTCTGTGGTGTTTTTTAAAGGTCTAGCCGACCGGATGCCCCCTCACAAGCACCGCGCGGTGCTTCGCGCACAAAACCTGTGCGCCGGTTCGCAGTTTCGAGGCCATGTTATAGATGGTCACTCAAAGAAAGCTGCCCTAAGTTTCGGCATCGCTTTGCACCAACTTTAAGCCGGTCAGGCGCGTCCGACAGCCAACAAGGGAGATTGTAAGATGAAACCGCAAAAACCCGCCCAACACGTGAAACATGCCGACTGGAAGTCGGACAAGGACGACTGGAAAGGCGTGGTCGGAGGCGCGCTGATCGATTCCGACGTCACGGTCTTGTTCTACGCCACCGACGAGGTCGGTGTCGGCCCCAAATGGCATGTGCATCCCTATGACGAGATTTTTGTCATCCGCAAAGGCCGCGCCCGTTTCACCATCGGCGACAAGGTGATCGAGGCCTCCGAAGGCGACGTTTTGATGGGCCCTGCTGCGGTCCCGCATAAATACGAGAACCTCGGACCGGGCCGTCTGGAAAGCATCGACATTCACCTGAGCCGCGAATGGATACAGACCGACCTGGTCGATCCCGACGCGACCTGAACAACCACCGGTCGCAGCGATGCACAGTTTCGTGCATTCAGCTTCCCGCCCTTCGCGTCTAGTTTGGCGCTCGACCAGAAACAGGAACATCCCATGCGCGGCAACAGCACGACGACCTACGGGGCCGTCACCAAAAGTTTCCACTGGCTGATCGCCCTGCTGATCATCACCATGATCCCGCTGGGCATCTACGCCAATGGCCTGCCCTATGACACCGGCGAGGCGCTGGCGTTCAAGGCGCAGATGTTCTCGATCCACAAGACGCTCGGCGTGTTCATCTTTTTCACCGCGCTGGCCCGCATCGCGTGGGCCATTTCGCAGTCCAAACCGGCGTTGCTGAACGCCGACAAGCGGCTGGAAGCCATGCTGGCCGAGCTAGTCCACTGGACGCTCTACGCCGCCTTGGTGCTGGTGCCGCTGACGGGGTGGATTCACCACGCCGCGACCACCGGATTCGCGCCGATCTGGTGGCCGTTCGGGCAAGGCCTGCCTTTCGTGCCGAAGGACGACAGTTTCGCGCATATCTTTGCCTCCCTGCACATCGTGTTCGAGCGGGTTTTGGCGATCTCCATCATCCTGCACGTGGCGGGCGCGCTAAAGCACCACTTCATCGACCGCGACATCACCTTGAAACGTATGCTCCCCGGCACCACCGAGCCGGACAGCGTGCCGGAACAACACCGCTCCGCCCTGCCGATCATCGGCGCGGTGGGTGCATACATGCTGGCCTTGGTGGTTGGCGTCAACCTTGGGCTGTTCGCCGCAACCGAGCAGGACAGCGTACCAAGGCTCGCGGCGGTCGAAAGCGGCTGGACCGTGCAGGACGGCACCCTGGCGATCACCGTACGCCAGTTGGGCAGCGATGTGGAAGGCAGCTTCGCCGACTGGACCGCCGCCATCAATTTCACCGAGGAGCCGGACGCGAACGGCGTCTATGGCGATGTGGAGGTGCAGGTCGCAATCGGCTCGCTCAGTCTCGGTTCCGTCACCGCGCAAGCCATGGGGCCGGATTTCTTCGACGCGCAGACCCATGACACTGCCGTGTTCAAGGCGGATATTCTGGAAGATGGCCTCACCTACACCGCGAACGGCACCCTGACCTTGAAAGGCATGGAGGTGCCGGTGAATCTGCCCTTCTCGCTACAAATCGACGGGGATACCGCCGTGATGCAGGGCCAGACGCGGCTGAACCGGACCAGCTTCAACATTGGCGAGACCTATCCCGACGAAAGTTCCGTGGGCTTTGACGTGGCCGTGACGGTCAACCTGACCGCCACCCGCAACTAGAGTTTTGCCAGCGCGTCGGCAAAAAAGCTTTCCGCGCCGAAGTTGCCTGATTTGAGGGTCACGGCAATGTCGTGCCCGTCGCTTGTGGCAAAGCACCACGGCACGCCGGGCGCGATCTCCGCGCCGATGGTCAGTTGCGTCACGCCAAGCGCCTTGGTCACAGCACCAGAGGTCTCGCCCCCCGCCACCACAAAACGCCGCACGCCCAGATCGCGGGCCTTCACGGCGAGCGCGGCCAAGGCTTCCTCGACCACGTTTCCCGCCTTGGCGACGCCCAGCTTGTCCTGCGCGGTCTTGACCGACGCGGGCTCAGCCGTGGCGTAGATGATCTTGGCGCTGTCCAACGGTTGCTTTTCCAGCCAAGCCAGCGCCGCGCCCGCGCCGTTCTGCGCCAGATCCAGCGGGTCCAGACGGAAGCCTTCCGCCTGTTCCAGATACGCCGCGACCTGCGCTCGGGTCATGGCAGAGCAACTGCCCGACAACACGATTGCGCCCTGAGCCAATTGAGGCGCTTGCATCCTTGGCGCGTCGGCTTTGAGCGTTCCGTCTTTCAAATACAACTCCGGCAACGCCATCGCCACGGCGCTGCCGCCGGTCAAAAGCACCATGTCGCGGCAGGCCTCCGAGATGACGCGCAGGTCGCTATCTGACACCGCATCCACGACCACATGCGCCACGCCCTCGGCTCGCAACTCCGCCAAGCGGTCACGCAGGGCATCCGCCCCCTTCTCGACCACCAAGCGGTTCGCCAGCCCAACCGGGCGCGTCACCTGCGGCTCCAGCAGGCGCATCAGGTTGCTGTCGCGCATCGGCGTCAGCGGGTGGTCTTTCATGGGGCTTTCCGCCAAGGGCTGCTCGCCCACAAACAGGTTGCCCATGAAGATCGAGCGTCCATTTTCGGGAAATGCGGGGCAGTAGATCGTCTGCTCCGCGCCCAGCTTATCCATCAATGCCTCCGCCACGGGGCCGATGTTACCGTCCGCCGTGCTGTCAAAGGTTGAGCAATACTTCCAAAAGAAGCGTTCAGCGCCCGCAGCCTTCAGCCAGTCTAGCGCCCGCAGGCATTCGGCCACGGCATCGGGCGCAGGCTCCGTGCGGCACTTGAGGGCGATCACCTCGAAGGCGGCGGTGTCGGTCGGCGGCGCGTCAGGCACGCCCATATGCAGGTTCACCTTCACGCCGGATCGTGCCAGCAACCCCGCCAGATCGGTCGCCCCCGTGAAGTCATCCGCGATGCAGCCGAGAACGGTCATGACATGCCCGGCAGTTTGATGCCGCCCTTTGTGGCCAACAGTTTTGCCACCGCCGCGTCGTCCTCGCGGCCCATGCCCGCGGCGGAGGCCTCCTTGAACAGCGCCAGCGCGGTTTGCGACAAAGGCACCGGATGATCCGCCGCCTCGCCCGTCACGATGCCCAAATCCTTGACGAAGATGTCTACAGCCGAATGCGGTGTGTAGTCGCCCGCCACGATATGCGCGCCGCGATTGCCGAACATCCACGAGTTGCCGGCACATTCCTGAATGACCTCGTGCAACATCCCCAGATCAAGCCCGATCTTCGCCCCCAAAGTCAGCGCCTCGGCGGCGGCGGCGATGTGGACGCCGGCCAAGAGCTGGTTGATCATCTTGACCTGCGAGCCTTTGCCTGCCGCGTCGCCCAAGCGGTAAACCTTGGTCGCAATCGCGTCCAAACAGGCCTGCGCCTTGTCAAACGCTTCCGCACGGCCCGACGCCATGATCGTCATCTCGCCGTTCAACGCCTTGGCCGAGCCGCCGGAGACTGGACCGTCGATAGCCAACATACCAGCCGCTTCCACTCGCGCCGCCAGATCGACCGCTCGCGATGGCTCCATCGTCACACAGGTCACAAAAACGGTGCCATCCTGCGCCGCCGCAACTGCGCCGCCTGACCCGAACAGAACGTCCTCGGCTTGCGTTCCATTCACGACGAAGATGAAAACCACATCCGCCCCTGCGCAGGCCGCGCTCGCTGAGGTAAAGCTAGTGCCACCCTCGGCGGTGAATTTATCCAACACGTTGGCGCGGATATCTACGCCTCGCGTGGCAATGCCAGCGCGCAGCAGCGATACCGCAGCACCCCACCCCATCGAGCCGAGCCCAATGACCGCAGCAGTCATTTGATCTGTCATCAGGCCCTCCCAAGCGCAAATTTCAAGATTTTATTATAATTTCAAAATTTGTGCCGTTTTCCGAGAATACTGTCAATCGCCGTTCGGCCTGCAATGGCCTCAAAACGCAAAAAGCCCCGCCCGGCACTTCACGCCGGACGGGGCTTTAACGGTTGAGTAACCGGATTATTCGGCTTTTTGCGCCTCGATGGAGATCATAACCTGAACCTCATCGCTCACGGCTGGTGCGAACGCACCCAGACCGAAGTCGGAGCGCAGCAGCGTTGTGGTCGCGTCAAAGCCCAACCAAGGCTTGCCCGCCATCGGATGCGTGTCCGACTTGTTCAGCTTGGCGTCCAACACCACTGATTTGGTCACATCATTCATCGACAGATCGCCAGTGATCTTGGCGGTCGCATCGCCGGTCACTTCGATGCCGGTCGAGGTAAAGGTGACCATGTCGCCATCCTCTGCACCAAAGAAGTCAGGTGACATGAAGTGCCCTGTGCGCTTCTCCCAGCCTGTCAGCATGCTTTTCACTGGCATGGAAACGCTCACCGAGGACGCCGCCGGATCGGCGTCGTCAAAGGAAATCTCGCCCTCGAACCCCGAGAACATGCCGTAAGTCGTGGAGAAACCGAGGTGGTTGTAGTTGAACACAACCTGACTGTGACTGGCGTCGAGCGTATAGCTGTCGGCAGCAAAAGAGGCAGTGGAGGCCAGCGCGAAGGCTGTGGCAAGAGCGAAAGTCTTCATGTTTGTTTATCCTTTCAAGGAAATAAAGTCGTCATCCCTTAAAATCGTGGAACGGTAGCGAAAAGCAATCCGGCGGCAATCAACAGTTTGTGTGCGTAAATACGGGGTAGACCTATTCACGGGTGCAAATATCCACCATTCTCGCCGTCAAAATGGTACAGTCGGGCTTTCAGCACGCGGGATGGGCAGATGATTGGCCTCATCAAAGAGTATTTGGACGACTACTTGCGCTTCTGGCAATTGCTGGGCGCGGCGCTGCTACGGCCCATCCACGAGATATCTTACCGCGTGCGCCACGACAGCGGATTTCGCAGCTCCGTTCTGTTTCTAGGCTCTGCGTTACTCACCAATGCGGTGCTGATCACGCTGGTGCTTGGGGACAGCCTGACCGATCTGAGCCGCGTGGTGATCTTGTGCATTCATGCGGCGTTTCTATCTCTGATGGGCTTCGTCAGTTTTGCGTTGGCATGGAGAATTTGCCGCTACGAGGGTGACCTCAAACGCCTGATGCGGCTGGGGTTCTACTTCAACGGGATATACGTCACCATCACAACGTTTGCGGCCTTGCTGTTCTACGGGGCGTTCAAGGTGCTCTCGCCGCAGCTATACGCGATGTATCACAAGGGCCTGACCACTTGCGAAAACGGGATCGGCGCCAAAATCCAGCATCTGAACGATCTGATCGCGCAAGACCCGTTGATTGACATGCTCAACGAGGTTCAAACCACCGTGATCTTTGTTGCCCTGTTGGTCTACTGGATCGCCTCTGTCCGCCTGTATTTCCAGCTGTTCCCGATGGGCATATGGCGCGGCGCACTGGCCTTTTTGCTGGCGCTGGCGTTCTGGCATGTGCTGCTTGTGGTGGACATGTTGTTGTTCCTTGCAATCGCTGGTCGGATTAACGGCTGCTGAAGCGCCCAATTCCCTTGCGCCCTGCCCGATCCCTGCTATACCGCGCGGACCTTCGTGAAACTATTTGAACCGCGATGCCACTCGTGGATGGGTGCGAAGGTCTTGATTGCCCGTCCTATGAAGCACGCCTGAAAAGTAAGAGGAATTACACATGCCAATGTATGAGCACGTGTTTATCTCGCGCCAAGACCTGAGCAACACACAAGCTGAGGGTCTTATCGAGCACTTCTCCGCCGTCCTGTCGGACAATGGCGGCAAGGTTGTCGAGCACGAGTATTGGGGCCTGAAAACCATGGCCTACAAGATCAACAAAAACCGCAAGGGCCACTACGCCTTCGTTCGCTCGGATGCGCCAGCCGCAGCCGTGCAGGAGATGGAACGCCTGATGCGCCTGCATGACGATGTCATGCGTGTTTTGACCATCAAGGTCGACGAGCACGAAGAAGGCCCGTCCGTCCAGATGCAGAAGCGCGACGAGCGTGAACGCCGCCCTCGCAACTGATTTTGTTGACCTGAACTTAAGGAGCTAAACCATGGCTGCTAAACCATTTTTCCGCCGTCGTAAGTCCGATCCGTTCGAGGGTGATAACGCCCCGAAAATCGACTATAAAGACACCCGCACTCTGCAACGCTATGTTTCCGAGCGTGGCAAAATCGTCCCTTCGCGTATCACCGCTGTTGGTGCCAAGAACCAGCGTGCGCTGGCCCGTGCCATCAAACGCGCACGTTTCTTGGCCCTGCTGCCCTACGCAGTGAAGTAAGGAGCAAAGCACATGCAAGTTATCCTTCTGGAACGCGTCGCGAAACTCGGCCAAATGGGCGATATCGTAGACGTAAAAGCGGGTTACGCCCGCAACTTCCTCCTGCCGCAAGGCAAGGCGTTGAACTCCACCAAAGCCAACCAGGCTGTCTTCGACGCGCAAAAAGCGCAGCTTGAAGCCAACAACCTGGAGACCAAGAAAGAAGCCGAAGCAATGGCTGACAAACTTGGTGGCCAACAGTTCATCGTGATTCGTCAGGCATCTGACGCCGGCGCTCTGTACGGCTCCGTCACCACCCGTGACGCCGCAGACAGCGCAACGGCTGAAGGCTTCACAATCGACCGCGGTCAAGTCGTGCTGGAACGCCCGATCAAGTACCTCGGTGTTCACGATGTGACGGTGCGTTTGCACCCCGAAGTCGAAGCCACATTCTCTTTGAACGTGGCCCGCTCGGTCGAGGAAGCAGAACTGCAAGCCTCCGGCAAATCCATTCAGGAACTGGCCGCTGAAGCAGAAGCAGAAGCAGAATTCGAAATCGCCGAACTGTTCGACGATATCGGTGCTGCCGCTTCCGAAGACGACGATCTGGCCGAGGCGATTGAAGCCCCAGCCGCAGAGGAAGGCGAAGACGAGGCGTAAGCCCCTCTTCCAAACTCTCGCAGATTTAAGGCCGTCCTTCGGGGCGGCCTTTTTCGTTGCGCCTGCCCATGCGCGCACCGCACACTGGCCCGATGAAAGCCCTTCTGATTGGCCTGTTCGCGGTCTTGGTCATCGCCCCACCCGCAATTCTTGCGCATCAAGCCGGATGGCGTGTCACCGCTTGGCGTCCTGATGCAAAGCAGGTGCTGGACCGCCACGCCTTCGGCACGCTCGATTATGACGAGATGACATTCGCGCTCACCGCGGTGCCAAGCCCGACCTATCGCGCGACGCTACGGGATCGGCGGAAGATCCTGTTTTCAAAGAGAACCCTTCATCAAGACATCTGCAATCAAGTGCTCACGCGCGAACACCACGCAATCAGCGCCGCACCCTATTCCCGATTTGCGCTAATGGGGCTGTTGGCACGTCGCGCGCCGATCACCATGCATGTCTCGCGCTCCAAGAACACGCTGAACCCTTTCATGCTGCTCTCCATCATGAGCCACCGGACCGAAAACAGCCCCGATCCGTTCGTGGTCGAGTTGGATTCAGTTGAGGAAACCCTGATTCTGCATCCGGATGACCGCTGCGAGAACATCACCCCACAGAACGAATGAGGCCGCCCCAAACAAGGAGCGGCCAGTTAGATTCTAGAAATGACTTCTGAAATTACGCGACGCCGGTGTCCCCACGCAGGCGCGACAACAGTGGCTCCAGATCCATCATGTCGCCGCCGACGATTTTGAAGGCGCGGCCACCATGGGCGCTCAACTTGATGGTGCCGTAGTCAAGGCGGGTGATCGCGCTGCGCAATTCGGTCATCAGGCTGGTTTCAGCCAGATCAATGCGGGTGATCTCCTCGAAGCGAAGCGTTTTGCGGGAGTTCGTGATGCCATACGGGGCCCGAGAAATAATGTGCAGCACGCGGCCCTTCAGGTCGATTTCGACCTCGTCGCGCGATTGGGCGAAGGCACCGTTCACGACCAGAGCCGCCGCCACGATGTAAATCGCAGTCGACAGAATTGCCTTGGTGATTGCAGGATCACCGGGGAAATTTGTGTCAGTTAACGTCCAGACCATTCCGCCTGCCGCCATCATGCCAAAGCAAATCGCCGCCATGAACACGCGGACAACCTGCACCTGCCAGCCTTCAAGCTTGGTCTCGCAAACGCGGTATCCCGCAGATGTGCGTGTCACATCAACCGATTGTTGTTGGTCCGGTGCGTCCAGCGTGAAGTCCATCAGGCTCATTGCAAATTTCCCTAAATTGTCTTTTCCCTGCCCGCACCCTGACGTCCAAATATGACAAAATTTCAGCAATCCTGCGCAAAAGCTGGGACATTGGCCGTACGCTTTCAGGGCAACAAAAAAGGCCGCCCCGAAGGACGGCCTTAAATAAAGTCTTATTGTCAGAGACTTAAGAGGCGTCGTCTTCCAAAGCTTCGACAGCTTTTTCTAGGTCGGCTTTCTTGACCTCTTTCTCTTTCACGTCTGCCAGCTCGAATACATAGTCGACGACCTTGTCTTCAAAGATCGGCGCGCGCATTTGCTGCTGCATCTGCTGGTTTTGCTGGATGAACTCGAAGAACTGGCGTTCCTGACCCGGGTACTGGCGGGCTTGGTTCATGATCGCTTGGGTCATTTCGGCGTCGGTGACTTCGATCTCGTTCTTGCGGCCCATCTCGGCGAGCAGCAGACCAAGGCGCACGCGGCGCTCGGCAAGACCTTTGTGCTCGTCGGTGGTTTCGATCTCTGGGTGATCGTGACCTTGAACGTCAGGGTTTTCCTCATGCCACAACTGGTGGGCGATTTGACCTGCTTCGGCCTCGACCAATGTCGGAGGCAGCTCGAATTTCACCAGCTTGTCCAGCTCGTCCAGCAGCTTGCGCTTCAGGACTGCGCGGGATGCGCCACCGAACTCGGCTTCCAGACGCTCTGCCACTTGGGCTTTCAGCGCGGCCAGATCTTCGGCGCCGAATTGCTTGGCCAGCTCGTCGTTGATCTCGGCGGCTTTCGGTTCCTTGACCGCTTTGATCTTGCACTCGAACACGGCAGCTTTGCCAGCGAGGTGCTCAGCTTGGTATTCCGCAGGGAAATCCACCTTCACTTCAACGTCGTCGCCAACTTTAACGCCGACCAGTTGTGCTTCGAAACCCGGAATGAACGAGTTGGAGCCCAGAACCAGTGGATAGTCTTCCGCAGCGCCACCTTCAAAGGCTTCGCCATCGACCTTGCCAAGGAAGTCGATCGTCACTTGGTCGCCATCTTTCGACTTGGAGCCTTTTTTGCGATCGTCAAAGTTTTGAGCGTTTTCGGCCAGGTTCGACAGAGCTTCGTCGATGTCTTTGTCTTCAGCCTTCACGACCATCTTTTCCAGCTTGATTTTTTTCAGATCAACATCAGGAATTTCCGGCAGTTTTTCGTAGGAGACGGACACGTCGACATCGTCGCCGGGCTTCCAGTCGTCATTGGTCATTTTGATTTCAGGCTGCATCGCAGGGCGGTCGCCGGATTCTTCGAAATGCTTGGACATCGCACCATCGATGCTTTCCTGCATCGCTTCACCCATGACCTTGTCACCGAACTGTTTTTTCAGCAGGGCCATAGGCACTTTGCCTTTGCGGAAACCCTTCATCTCGACTTCGGGCTGAGCCTCGAGAAGCTTTTCGTTTACTTTCTCGTCCATCTCAGCGGCAGTGACTACGATATTGTAGCCGCGCTTGAGGCCTTCGTTCAGGGTCTCGGTGACCTTCATATTAGTCGTCCTTATATATAATGGTGCGGGTGAGAGGACTCGAACCTCCACGCCTTGCGGCGCCAGAACCTAAATCTGGTGCGTCTACCATTCCGCCACACCCGCATAACTTTACTGACTAAGGAGTCGCCTCCGAAGCCCGCTTCGCGCCCATGTAGCAAAGCCCGCCAAGGGATGCGAGACGAAAATCACGCATTCGGTCACCAAAAGGTAAGGCAACCCTTACCTCACAGGCCCTTCGCCTCGGATTCATCGCGACATGGCCTTGGTCTGGTCAGGGTCGTGTCCATTTTCTGCCTTATTTGGATTTCATTAATTAACCATCGAAAGACGCAACCAATCATTCGGAGCGAACACATGTCTGCCAACATGCACAAGACTTTCGGTGGGGGAAACGACACCATCACCAAACTCAGCGGCCTTCTGGGCGGCTCTCAGGTCCTGACAATGCGCGGCTATATGCCAATCTCCAGCCTTGAAGCTGGCGACCGCATCGTCACACGGAACGGAATGCGCACCTTGCAAGAGCTGCGCGTGGAACGCCACATGATGCGCCCGATCCGCGTGGGTCAGGGGACACTTGGTTTCTCCCGTCCAAACGCCGACATGCTGATGGCTCCTGACCAAGAGGTCATGGTCCGCGACTGGCGCGCTGAGATGCTGTTTGGTCGCGACATGGTCATCGTCAACATCAACACATTGGTCGACGGCAAATACATCGCCGAAGAGGCCGAGCTGGACATCCACGAAGTTTATCAACTGGGCTTCGAGGAAGAGGAAATCTTTTACGTTGACGGCGTTGAAGTGATTTCCAATTTCGCTGCAGAAGTAGCTGCCGATCCAGAGAACGTCTTCGTCGCCGCCTAAGGCTACAACAACGACCTCGCTACACCGCATATGGCAGCGGGGCCTCTCTTACGGAGGCCCCACCCCGCCAAAAGACTACACACCCAATTCGCGATAGAGACCCGGGATTTGCTGCGGCAAATCCTCGGCGATGAGCCCCGGCCCCGCGTGACCAGCGGCCATGGCATGCAGCAGCGCTCCGATCTCGGCCGCCTCCACTGGCGTGCAACCCTTGGCCAGCAGGCCCGTGATCAGCCCTGCCAACACATCGCCCGCCCCCGCCGTTGCCAACCAAGCTGCTGCTGGCTCGGACGTGGTGTCCATTACAGCTACAGGACATCCGGGGGCCGCGATGGTGGTCTGCGCGCCTTTATAAAGCACCACAGCCCCCGACAAATCCGCCGCCCTTTGGGTGGCGTCTTTCTTTTCATCCAAGGTGAAGGGCTGGTCGCCTTCGCCCAAGCCCGGAAACAGCCTGCGAAACTCGCCCGCATGGGGGGTGAGCACGCAGGCGTCGTGCAATTGAGTGAACAGATCGCGGTCCTGCGCCATCAAGGTCAATGCGTCCGCATCCAGCACCACCGCGCGCTGCGTGGCGAGTGCGGCGCCTAGCGTGGCACCGTTCGCAGCCTCCAGCCCGAAACCCGGGCCGATGCACAGCGCGTTGATCCTTTGATCTTCGGCGAGGATCAGCGACAGATCCAACGCTTCTGAGACCTCCCGCAGCATGATCCCCGTCAAATGTGCGGCACATTCCGGCAAGGCATCGCGCGGTGCGCCGACCGTCACCACCCCCGCCCCCACGCGCAAAGCCGCCATTGCCGACAACCGCGCCGCTCCTGTGCGGGTTGCGGGGCCGGACAGTATCAAAACGGAACCGTGGCTATACTTGTGCTGGTCCGAGCGCTTTCGCAGGCGATTGATCCGATCCGGCGTCATTTCTAAATTCATAGGCCGATATCCTTCACGACGGTGTAGCGGGCGAGCGCAGCAGAATCGGGAAGGACGCCCGGCCACGACTTCATCTTATGGCAAGGTTTGAAGGCGTGAAACGTCACCGTCAGATCGGCCCGAAGGGCCGACCCACCGTCCGGTGGCACTCCGGTGTCACTGTCCAATCCCGACGGCACGTCGATCGCGACGCGGGCGGGTTTGTCAGCCTGTGACACAGCTTTGAACAGGTCCCGCAGAACCGGCGCGGTGATCGGGCGCGACAGGCCGATGCCGAACAGCGCATCCACCACCAGATCGCAGGTGTCAAAGTCGACATGCAAGGCCTGCTCTATATCCGCCACCTCGCCCATAGCGAACCATCGCTCAAAGTTCGTCGCGGCGTCAGGTGGCAGTGCGGTCGCATCCCCGAAAAGGAATAGCTGGACATCCCACCCCGCCTCTTTCAACAACCGCGCCACGACAAAGCCGTCGCCGCCATTGTTGCCCGGCCCGCATAAAACCACCGCGCGGTGCGTGCCGTCGCGGAATCTGGGCCACTCCTCAAAAATTGCCTCCACGACGCTCCTGCCCGCACGTTCCATCAGCTCCAATCCGGTGACGCGTCCAGACGCAATAGCCTCTTGCTCCACCGTCCGCATTTCGTCGCTGGTTATGACCACAGATTGACCGGTAGTTTTCATTTCGCACACTTTCGCGTCGTTTTGCTCAAAAATTAGGCAGAGCATGTTTCCCACGGGCGGTTCGGCGCCGCTTTTACAGTCTGCCAATTGTCCCTGCCGATTGAAAGTGGTCTGACCCGTTTCAAGACGAGCAAAGGGAGCCCGACCGCGATGAAGAAAATTGAAGCGATCATCAAACCGTTCAAACTGGACGAAGTGAAAGAAGCGCTGCAGGAGCTTGGCATCCAAGGCCTCTCCGTCACCGAAGTCAAAGGTTTCGGCCGCCAGAAAGGCCACACGGAGCTGTATCGCGGCGCGGAATATGTCGTGGACTTCCTGCCGAAAGTGAAAATCGAAGTCGTGCTGGCCGACGACCAGTTAGATGGTGCCATCGAGGCGATCATCGAAGCCGCCAAGACCGACAAGATCGGCGACGGCAAAATCTTCGTCTCCACCGTGGAGCAAGCCATTCGCATCAGAACCGGCGAGTCCGGCGACGACGCGCTTTAACCAACACTTAGCTAACTGATAAAAGAGGAACGGTCAGATGAGCAACAAAGATCTGCTGAAAACCATCAAGGACGAGGACGTCGAATATGTCGACATCCGTTTCACCGACCCGCGCGGCAGGTTGCAGCACGTAACCATCGTGGCTGATCTGGTCGACGAGGATTTCCTCGAGGAAGGCTTCATGTTCGACGGCTCCTCCATCGCCGGTTGGAAGTCCATCGAACAATCCGACATGAAACTGATGCCCGACGCGTCCTCGGCCTATATGGACCCGTTTTACGCTGAAAAAACCATCTGTGTTCATTGCACCGTGGTAGAGCCCGACACGATGGAGCCCTATGACCGCGACCCGCGCGGCACCGCCGAGAAGGCAGAGGCCTATCTGAAAACCACCGGCATCGGCGACCAATCCTTCTGGGGTCCGGAAGCTGAATTCTTCCTGTTCGACGACGTGCGCTTCTCGGTCGAGATGAACAAAGTGTCCTTCGAGGTCGACGCACAAGACGCGGCGTGGAACTCGGACTCCGAGTACGAAATGGGCAACATGGGCCACCGTCCGGGCATCAAGGGCGGCTACTTCCCTGTGAACCCCACCGACGCGGTGCAAGACCTGCGGTCTGAAATGCTGTCCACCATGAAGCGCATGGGCATGAAGGTCGACAAGCACCACCACGAAGTTGCCAGCTGTCAACACGAGCTGGGCCTGATCTTCGGCTCGCTGACACATCAAGCGGACGAGCTGCAAAAATACAAATATGTGATCCACAATGTGGCGCATGCCTACGGCAAATCGGCGACCTTCATGCCGAAACCGATTGCAGGCGACAACGGCACCGGTATGCACGTGAACATGTCGATCTGGAAAGACGGCAAGCCGATCTTTGCGGGCGACCAATATGCCGACCTGTCCAAAGAGGCGCTGTATTTCATCGGTGGCATCCTGAAACACGCCAAGGCGCTGAACGCGATCACCAACCCTGCGACCAACAGCTACAAACGCCTGATCCCGGGATTCGAAGCTCCGGTTCTGCGCGCATACTCCGCCCGTAACCGGTCCGGCTGTGTGCGTATCCCGTGGTCCGAATCCCCCAAGGCCAAGCGCGTCGAGGCCCGCTTCCCCGATCCGGCAGCGAACCCATATCTGTGCTTTGCGGCATTGCTGATGGCTGGCCTCGACGGCATCAAGAACAAAATTGATCCCGGCCCCGCATCCGACAAGGACCTTTACGATCTGCCCCCCGAAGAGCTGGCGGGCATCCCGACTGTGTGCGGCAGCCTGCGCGAAGCGCTGCAAGCTTTGGAAGAAGATCACGAGTTCCTGCTGGCCGGTGACGTCTTCACCAAGTCGCAGATCGAGGGCTATATGGAGCTGAAGTGGGAAGAGGTTTATGCCTATGAGCACACGCCACACCCGATCGAGTACAAGCTTTACTACAGCTGCTAAGTCCAGCGCCAAGAGTTCGGAAAAGGCACCCCCTGCGGGTGCCTTTTTCAGTTGATCAGGAGGACGCGGCCAGTTCCGGCACCGCATCCTCTGCATTCGGGGCGCCCGTTGGAGCCCCTTGCTCGTGCACCATGCTTTCCGCAGTGATCTCCAACTCTGGCGGCCACGCGCCGTCAGCCGTAATCTGCGTCGGTTTTGTCTGTGCCTCCAAGGGCTGCGCGCGCATGTGCGGCGATCCATCCAGACGGATGGCGCGGCGACCGTTCAACTGCCCCAAACGCCCTTTCCCGAGCAGCGTCTTGCGGCGATCCCGCAGCTGGGTCCGCGCAAGGATCCCGTCCGGTAGGGCAATGACCGCGCCCTCCTCCAAATCCAGCAGCGCTCTGACCTGCAATGGAACCGCTGGCAGAAATGCCGACAAATGCAGCGGGCTGTCCTGCAAGACCGCGACCATGTCCGGATTTACCTGTTTCCGCTTCGGCATCGCGTCGACAGTGGCGGCCGGAAACATCAAAAGCGCCCGCCCCGTTTTCAGGCCTGGGCCAAGATCAACATCCATCTGCAACACGTCATAGGCCTTGGCAGACATCACCAAACTAAGCGCCGCACGGTCTGTTTGGGTTGCGCGGCAGGCAAAGCCCGCGAGAGCGGAGGCATCGCGGCGGTCCTCCACCAGTTCCGCCAGCTTGCTAGTCACCGAATTTGCAAACCCCGTACTCAGCGCCGCATCAATGGCCGTCACCGGCCGGTCCACCCGCGGCGCAGATGAAATCCGGCCCAAGGTCTGCTGTTCGATCAAGGCATCCACCAGCACGCCATCGAAGACCAGCAACCCCGTCACACCATCCGGCCCCTCAAGAATATGGGGTACCGCAATGTCGGGAAGCCGCGACAGCGCGCTGGCCTGCGGAAGGCTTTGTGCCTGTGCATTGCGGATCAGAAGGTCGATACCATGACCCGTCTTCGCAGGGCCGCGAAACAACGTGTCGGCGATATCTTCCAGCAAAACATGGCTCGCGCCACGTTTGGGCTTACTGGGGCGCACCATAAGTGCCAATGCGGTGTTGGATCCGGTCAAAGTGCCTGCCTGCATGTTCTTGGTTTGGTCCTGCGTAAAATGACCCGCAAGATGCTGCGATTTGATTAACCGGATCGACCCATTTGCAGAAAAATCTCACCCCACCCGTTCAACCCAGACCAGCGGCAATTGCACACGGAAGGCGGCGCCGCCCTGACCCGGCACATAATCCAGTGAGCCGCCCAGGCGCAGCATAATCTCGCGGCTGATCGCCAAGCCGAGCCCCGCGCTTCCCGCGGAGGCCTGATCGGTCAGGCGCACGAATTTCTCGAACACCACGGTCGCGTCTTTTGGCGAAATGCCCAGCCCGTTGTCGATGAAGTCAATGTCTACGCTGTCTTGAGACCGGGTCACCACGATCCGTAAGCGCGGAGTGTCCGTGACGCAGTATTTCTGCGCGTTGGAAATCAGGTTGATGAACACCTGCGTTAGCCGGTCCGTGTCGGTTTTCAAAAGCACGCCTTCGTCCTCGGCAGTGCGTATCACTTCAAGCCCGTCCGGCTTGGAGGACCCGACCCCTGCGGAGGACACAGCGCGGTCCAACAGGTCACTCAACCGTGCGGTCTGCACGTTCAGAACCACCTGCCCGTTCTCCAACACGCTAAGATCCAGCAGATCATCCAGCAGTCGGGTCAGGCGGATGCTTTCCTCGTGGATAATTCCGGCGGAGCGCGCTTGCGCCTGCTCGTCCATGCCACCTTCCATCAGGAACTCGGAGAACGACCGGATTGAGGTCATTGGCGTGCGCAGCTCGTGGCTCACCTGACTGAGAAACGCGTCCTTTTGAACCGACAGCGCCGTCAGCTTGGTGTTGGCCTCACGCAGTTTCCGCGCTGTTTGCTCCAGCTCGCGCGATTGCGCTTCCAACTGGCTGGAATATTCCAGCATCTGCGCACTCTCATCCGCCACCGCCAGCAGGTCGCGCACGGTGATCGAGGTTTGCCCGTTGATCTGCGCAATCATCGCGTGGGCCGTGGCCCCGCCGACGGAGCCCGCAAGTTCGCGCTCCAGCAGGGTGATGAAATCAGGTGTCGGGTCTGGCAGATAGCCCGCCTTGCCCTGCCGCGTGGCCTCGCGCTGGAACAAGGTCTGGGCCTCCCGCGCGCCCAGCAGGCGTTGCGACATGACCAGCAGGTCTTCCGTCTCTGCCTGACCGCCGATGGGGGAGACCGCGCCGTCGCCACGCTCGAACACATTGACGAAGGCGGCCCCTTGAAGGCGCTCCATCGGGGTCGGGAAGGACACCAGCGACACGATGATAAAGGCCAGCGTGTTCAGCGAAATCGACCACAGGATCGAGTGGACCAGCGGGTCCATATCCGTGAACCCCATCAAAGCCTGCGGTCGCAGCATGTCTGCCCCAAACAATCCGTGCAACAGCATCGAGCTGGGGAACGCACCGATCGCTGGCATAAACAAAGTGTAAATCCACAGACCGAAGCCCACCAGAAGGCCCGCAATCGCGCCCTTGCGTGTGGCCCCGCGCCAGAACAATCCACCGATCAGGGCCGGCACCACCTGTGCAACACCTGCGAAGCTCACCAGACCGATGGCTGACAGTGCGGCGGAGCCGCCCGTGGTCCGATAATAGACGTAGCCCAACCCGAGCACGGCAATGATGGACAAGCGGCGCGACAGCAGTACGACCTGACGCATGTCGCCGGACATCGACGCGCCTGCGGGGCGGGTATTCAGCCAGATCGGCACGACGATATGGTTCGACACCATGGTCGCCAGTGCAATGGAGGCGACAATGACCATCGACGTGGCCGACGAAAAACCACCAAGGAACGCCAGCAGGGCCAGCCCCTCCTGCCCCAGTTCCAGCGGCAGGGTCAGCACAAACAGGTCGGGGTTGGAACCTTCGGGCATGACCGCCAGGCCGACCACCGCGATGGGCAGCACGAACAGGCTCATCGCCAGAATGTAGGTGGGAAAGGCCCAAACGGCGGTGCGCAAATGCCGCTCGTCGGCGTTTTCGACCACCAACACCTGAAACATGCGCGGCAGGCAGATCACTGCCGCCGCCGACAAGAAGATCATCGAAGTCCAGCGGCTGGGGCTTGGCTGCCAATCGGCCACGGGGCTGGCATCAATCGCGCGCAGGGTCTCGTTGACTCCGCCGGACACGCCCCAAACCACGAAGATGCCCACTGCCAGCAAAGCCACCAATTTGACGATGGCTTCCAGCGCGATGGCGGTCACCACGCCGTGGTGCCGCTCGTTGGCGTCAAGATTTCGGGTGCCGAAGAAGATGGTGAACAGCGCCAGCCCCGCCGAGAGCCAGAACGCGGTGGCGTTCAGGTCGGAGCCGCCGCCGTTGCCCGTCGGGAACTCGGTGAACACGGCCACCGACAGCGTCACCGACTGCAATTGCAGCGCGATATAGGGCGTGGTTCCTGCAATGGCGAGCACGGTGACGATCACCGCGATTGTCGGCGATTTACCGTAGCGGCTGGAGATCATGTCGGCGATGGAGGTGATCCGCTCCGCCTTGCCGATACGCACCAGCTTGCGCAGCAACCACCACCACGCAAGGAACACCAAGGTGGGGCCAAGATAGATCGTCAGGTACTCCAGCCCCGACCGCGCGGCGTTACCGACAGCACCGTAGAATGTCCACGCCGTGCAATAGACACTGAGTGACAGCGTGTAGGTCCAAGGCGAACGCAGCCAGCGCGACGGGCCGCGCTGCGCCCGCTGGTCTGCATAAAACGCAACGCCGAACAGCAGCATGGTGTAGATCACCGCAACCGTGATGAGAATGTTGAAGCTGACCATCAGGCTTGGTCCTCGTCAGCCTTGCCCTTGTCGCCTCCCGGATCGTCCGCCCCTGCCAACCCGCGCGCAATCGTGGCGCAGGTGGCGATCAGGCAGGCCCAGACGAAGAAGAAATAGATCAAGCGTAAGGCCGTTGTGCCCGTGGCGTTTTCCTCGCCGGGGGTGCCGAGGATCAGCGCGGGCACCACAAACAGGAACAGCCCGACGATGGGTAGCAACTTAGCGGCGTCGATCAGGCGGCGGCGTTGGTAAACGCGCCGCTCCAGAAACAGCGTGCGGGAGTTTGGGCTGGTGGCGGTCAGTCCGATGCGGCGGCGGCCCTGACCCTTTGGCTCGTCTGGTTCGGGCATCAACGCACTTAGGGCTTGTCAGCAGAGGCAGTGTAGAGGTCGCGCACCTTGCCAAGCATTTCGTCATTGGAGAACGGCTTGGTCATAAAGTGGCTCACACCGTAGCTCTCGGCCAATTCGCGGTCCTTGGTTTGGCCACGGGCCGTGAGCATGAGGATCGGGAGGCCCTTGGTCGCGGCGTTGCTGCGCAGGTCCCGCAATATATCAAACCCGCTGCGTCCCGGAAGCATCACATCAAGCACCAGCACATCAGGGGCTACCCGCAACACGGCGTCGACCGCATCATCACCTTGTGAATGGATACGTACCGTCCAGCCGTCACGTTCCAGCAAAAAGCTGATTGCTTCGATGATGTTCGGCTCGTCCTCGACGAGCAAAACGGTCTTTGACATGCGCCTTACCCCTCCCCAAGTTTGGCCGTGTTCCCCCATTAGGCCCCATTTTCATCCGTTGTCAAAACGCCGCTGCGTCAGCCATGCGTTAAAACTGTCGGCTCGCGCCGTGCATCGCAGTCACTTCGCGCGCAAATCCGGCACGAACTGCCCACGGGAATTGCCGCCTCGCCCGTCGCGTCGTCCTGCGCGATCAGCAGCATGATCGAATGATATACGGGCGGGCGGTCAAAACGCAGCGGGCCGGACGGGTGAGCCAGCGCCATCGCGGTGAACCGCGCGCCGTCTTCGCCCTCGATGATGCGGCGGATCGGCACACCCGGCGCGCTGAGTGCGGCATAGAGCGGCCAAAGCGGACACCCCGCCCCGAACCACGGAAGCGCCAGTCCGGAGGGCGACTTGCGCACCAGCAACGCCCCTGCCGCGTCACAGCTTACCAAGCCGATATCCGGAACCGTTGCCCCGCGGGGCAAGCTGGCAAGACGGCGAAAGACGGCTTCCAGTGGAACGCCGAAGCGCGCCGCCAAGGCCGCCGGGTCGAACTTCATCTCGTGGGCCGCCGGCTCGAATATCTCCAGCGGCATGGCTTTCGCGTCGGCGCTGTAGGTCCTGAAATACGCCGCCGCCAGCGTCCGCGCTGCCGTGCTGTCAATTTCGGACATTTGCGCGGCGAACGCTTCGGGGTCGCCCCCTTCTTCAAGTTCGCGCAAATGGTGACCACGCCCATCAAAGGCCGAGAACACGACTTCCAGCGGCGTCGCCGTGCTGGTGTCCTTGCGCGACAGGTTGTCCAGATGCGCCGCCATCGCGGCAGAGCTGTCGGCCAACCTGCGGCTTTCGGTGTCGATGTTGGAATAAAAGCGCGCTTGCCATTCCGTCCCCAAATCCGGCGTTCCGACAAGGATCGCGGCGGTCGAGCGGATGGCGGACACCGTCGACAACACCTCATGCATGCGTTCCGACAACACAGGATCATGGGTCAGCCGGTCGTTCAGCCCGCCCACCGTTTGCTCTAACGCGCGGAGGCGTCGGTGCTGTGCGGTAACCTTCGCCGCCCAGCCCGGGAACCGCGCGACAAGATCGTCAATCTGATCGAGCTCCACCGGAACATCCGCGTCTGATGCCGCTGCGTCTTGCAATTCGGTGACCACCGCGCGCTCTGCCCCTTGGCTTAAGGTCGAGGGGTCGATTTTCAACGCTTCCGATAAGGCCAACAGCGTTTTGCCGCCGATTCTGCGGCGATTATGTTCGATCAGGTTGAGGTAACTGGCGGAAATGCCAATATCACGCGCAAGATCAGCTTGCTTTATCCCTCGCATCAACCGGTGTTCACGGATTCTGGATCCGGTCAAAGCAGACTTTGGCATGCGTGAATCCTTCCCTTGCGGCAGACCGGTCTTTTATTTCCTAAGCGAATCCAGAGGCTTTCCGCGCTGCGTTGAAAATTAGTTTACAATTTCTGCGCAAGCAATGTCCATTTGTTTACAAATTTTTAAAGCGAACCCAATGGTTTGTTGTGCGATTTACGACGCCTCCGCAATATTGGGGAAGGCCTGAGATACAATCAGACCACGGCTTCCCCTGAGGAGGAGGGGCCACAATCACTTAGGGAGGATTTAAATGTCCAATTCGAATTTCACACGTCGTGGCTTGCTCAAGACGTCTGCAATGGCAGGCGGCGCACTGGCGGCACCAACACTCTTTGACGGCTCTGTCTGGGCCGATGCCCATTCCGGCTACCTGAACGCACCGACCGGCTCCACTGTGACGCTGGGCTTCAACGTACCACAATCCGGCCCATACGCCGACGAGGGTGCAGACGAGCTGCGCGCATACGAGCTGGCAGTCGAGCACCTGAACGGTGGTGGCGACGGCGGCATGATGAGCACGTTCTCGTCCAAAGCCCTGCAAGGCAACGGCATCCTCGGCAAGAAAGTCGAGTTCGTCACAGGCGACACGCAAACCAAATCTGACGCAGCTCGCGCATCGGCAAAGTCGATGATCGAAAAAGACGGCGCAATCATGATCACTGGTGGTTCGTCCTCCGGCGTGGCTGTGGCTGTTCAAGGTCTGTGCCAAGAAGCTGGCGTGATCTTCATGGCGGGTCTGACCCACTCCAACGACACCACCGGTAAAGACAAGAAAGCCAACGGCTTCCGCCACTTCTTTAACGGCTACATGTCTGCTGCTGCTCTGGCACCAGTGCTGCAAGCACGTTACGGCTCCGACCGGACTGCTTATCACCTGACAGCTGACTACACATGGGGCTGGACACAGCAGGAATCCATCCAAGCCGCAACCGAGGCTATGGGCTGGAAGACTGCGAACAACGTGCTGACACCGCTGGCAACGACCGACTTCTCGTCCTACGTTGCTCCGGTTCTGAACTCCGGCGCTGACGTTCTGGTTCTGAACCACTACGGCGGGAACATGGTGAACTCGCTGACATCCGCGGTGCAGTTTGGCCTGCGTGAAAAGCAGGTGAACGGCAAGAACTTCGAAATCGTTGTTCCGCTGTATTCCCGCTTGATGGCAAAAGGTGCTGGCGAAAACGTTAAAGGCATCTTCGGGTCCACCAACTGGCACTGGTCGCTGACCGACGAAGGCTCCAAAGCGTTCGTTAAGTCCTTCGGCGAAAAGTACGGCTTCCCACCCTCGCAGGCAGCGCACACATGCTACGTGCAAACCATGCTCTATGCGGATGCGGCGGAACGTGCCGGCACGTTCAACCCATGCGGCATTGTCGAAGCCCTCGAAGGCTTCAAGTTCGATGGCCTTGGCAACGGTGCTACCGAATACCGTGCGGATGATCACCAGTGCTTCAAAGACGTGCTGGTCGTGAAGGGTAAAGACAACCCGACATCCGAGTTCGACCTTCTGGAAATCGTGGAAATCACACCACGTGCACAGGTTGAATACGCGGTTGACCACCCAATGTTCGCCGGTGGCGAGTTGGGCAAGTGCAACCCCGGCGCATAAGCTGATCTGACGACAAAAAGCTCAGAGCCTGTTCCTTTCTACAAAGGAGCAGGCTCAAAGCACCCCCTGCCCACTTGGGCCGCACGCGCGGCACAGGTTTTGGCAAGATCACCCCAACAGGCGAGACGGGAACGATGGACGTAATCATTCTTCAATTATTGAACGGTTTGGACAAAGGCTCCGCTTATGCGTTGATTGCCTTGGGCCTGACCCTGATTTTCGGCACGCTCGGCGTGGTGAACTTTGCCCACGGGGCGTTGTTCATGCTGGGTGCCTTCTGCGCGGTGACGCTGCAAAAAATCCTGTCGCTGTCCTTCGAGACGATCGACCCGACCAAGACCGACTTTCTTGGCAATCCCGCAAAGATCAAAACACCTTATATCGAAAGCTGGTTCGGCCCGGAGCTTGGAAGCTCGATCATCGACTGGTCTGTGCCGCTCGCTATTCTGTTTGCCATCCCGATCATGATCGGTGTCGGCTACATTATGGAACGCGGCCTGATCAAGCACTTCTACAAGCGTCCGCATGCGGACCAGATCCTTGTGACCTTCGGCCTTGCCATCGTCATTCAAGAGGTCATCAAGCAATTCTACGGCGCGAACCCGATCCCGACCCCTGCCCCTGACGCGTTCAGAGGCTCGTTTGATTTCGGCACGCTGCTGGGGTTTGATCCGAATGTGGTCATCTACCCCTACTGGCGCTTGGTCTACTTCTTCTTCGCCGCCCTGATTATCGCTGCCGTCTTCGGCTTCCTGCAATTCACCACCTTCGGCATGGTCGTCCGCGCCGGTATGGCAGACCGCGAAACCGTGGGCTTGCTGGGCATCAATATCGACCGCCGCTTCACCATCATGTTCGGGATAGCGGCCGCGGTGGCGGGGCTGGCGGGGGTCATGTACGCCCCCATCAACTCGCCCAATTACCATATGGGCATGGACTTCCTTGTCCTGAGCTTCGTGGTGGTCGTCGTCGGCGGCATGGGTTCACTGCCCGGAGCCGTGCTCGCAGGGTTCCTGCTGGGTATCCTCGAAAGCTTCTCGTCGATGAACGAAATCAAGCAGATCCTGCCGGGTATCGACCAAATCATCATCTATCTCGTTGCAATTATCATTCTGCTGGTACGTCCCCGTGGCCTTATGGGTCGCAAGGGCGTGATGGAGGACTAAGACAATGCTAGGTCTCGAAAAGAAAGACACCTCCCTGCTCATCATCGTTGCCATTCTGACGATGTGTGCTCCCTTCATCCTGAACCCGTTCCCTGCGGACTCGGCGATGGCGCAGTTCAACGCGGGCTATCCCGACCTGATGCAGCGCTTCGTGATCTTTGGCATCTTCGCCATCGGGTTCAACATCCTGTTCGGGCTGACCGGATACCTCAGCTTCGGCCACGCGGCCTTCCTTGGCATAGGCTCCTACTCCGCCGTGTGGATGTTCAAGCTGCTGGGCTATAACATCCTGCCTGGCATCTTTCTGTCGGTCATCACATCGGGCCTGTTCGCCTTGCTGATCGGCTATATCTCGCTGCGGCGGTCGGGCATCTACTTCTCGATCCTGACGCTGGCCTTCGCGCAGATGTCGTTTGCACTCGCCTACTCGGTGCTGACACCGCTGACCAATGGCGAGACAGGCTTGCAAGTCTACAACTCCGATCCGCAATATTTCCACTCCGACGCGATGCCAAATATCCCGCATCTGTTCGGGCAGGAAATGCAGTCTACCTACACGCTGGACGCGGGCGCGTGGAGCTTTGACTTCAACACCGGCTACTACCTGTGCGCGCTGATCATGCTGGGGATGTTCTACCTCGCCATCCGCATCTTCCGCTCGCCGTTCGGGTTGATGCTGAAGGCTATCAAAACCAACCAGACGCGCTTGAACTACACCGGTCTGAACCCGCGCCCCTACACGCTGGCGGCCTTCGTAATCTCCGGCATGTATGCCGGTCTTGCAGGTGGTCTGATGGCCTCCATGGATCCGCTGGCCGGTGCCGAGCGGATGCAATGGACCGCGTCTGGCGAGGTTGTTTTGATGACCATCCTTGGAGGTGCAGGCACCTTGATCGGCCCCGTCCTTGGTGCCGGTTTCATCAAGTATTTCGAGAACATCTTCTCGAAGATCAACGACACCGTGCTGCACCAGTGGTTTGCCTTCCTGCCCGACGGCATCGAGGACTTCCTGATCGCCATCGTCCACCCATTTGTGGGCAAAGGCTGGCACCTGACGCTGGGTCTGATGTTCATGGCTATAGTGATCTTCCTGCCCGGTGGGTTGGTTGAAGGCGGCCAGAAAATTGCCCGCAAAATCCGTGGCAAGAAGGCGGAAGACGACGCCCCTGCCGCCTCTGACACCACCCCTGCTGAATAAGGAGCGAATGACATGGGAATCCTAGAGATCAAAAATGTCGGCAAACGCTTCGGCGGGTTGCAAGCACTATCCGATGTAAACCTGAGTGTGGCGGAAAACACCGTCCACGCCATCATCGGCCCCAACGGGGCGGGTAAATCCACGCTGCTGAACTGCCTTGTGGGCAAACTGATCCCTGACACGGGGTCGGTGACCTTCCAAGGCCAATCCCTGCTGGGCCGCAAGCCGCATGAAATCAACCAGATGGGGGTTTCCCGCGTGTTCCAGACACCGGAAATCTTCGCAGAGCTGACGGTGTTCGAGAATGTCATGATCCCCTGCTTCGCGGCACGGGACGGGTCGTTCAAGCTGAATGCCCTAAACGCCGTTCGTGGGCAAAACGACATCAAGGAAACGGCTGAGGCCATCCTTGAAGACGTCAAAATGCTCGACAAGCGTCACATGACGGCCTCCAGCATGTCGCGCGGTGACAAACGTCGCTTGGAAATGGCCATGTGCCTTGTCCAAGAACCCAAGCTGCTGCTGCTCGACGAGCCGACCGCAGGCATGGCGCGCGCCGACACCAACAACACGATCGACCTGCTGAAAGAGATCAAGGAAAAGCGCGACATCACCATGGCGATCATCGAACACGACATGCATGTTGTGTTCTCGTTGGCCGAGCGGATCACCGTGCTTGCCCAAGGCACGCCGCTGGTTGAAGAAACCCCTGAAAACATCAAAGGCCATCCCAAGGTGCGCGAAGCGTATCTGGGTGAAGCCCAAGTCTGAGGATTGGCCCCATGAATGTAAAACCCGACTTCAACAAGAACGCCAACAACGCAGCGACCGCCCCTGCCTTCCTCTCCGTCTGGGAGATCGAAGCCTATTACGGCGAAAGCTACATCGTGCAAGGTGTCAGCTTCAACGTCCACGAGGGCGAGATCCTCGCCCTGCTGGGCCGCAACGGGGCAGGCAAAACCTCGACCCTGCGCACCATCGCACGCTTGGGTGATCCGCAACTGCAACATGGCGAAATCTGGCTGGACCACAAACCGCTGCACAGCATGCAATCCTATGAGGCAGCGGCGGCGGGCATCGCTTTGGTGCCGGAAGATCGCCGCATCATTGCCGGTCTGACCGTTGAGGAAAACCTGCAACTGGCACAAATCGCCCCGCCGATTGGCTGGTCGCTGGAGCGTGTCTATGAGCTGTTCCCGCGCCTCGGCGAGCGCCGCAAGCAGGAGGGCGTGACCCTGTCGGGCGGCGAGCAACAGATGCTGGCCATCGCGCGGGCCTTGTGCCGCGACATCAAAGTTCTGCTGCTGGACGAGCCTTATGAGGGCCTTGCCCCCGTCATCGTGCAGGAGATCGCCAAGACGCTGCAAATCATCCGTGATCAAGGCATCACCACGATCATCGTGGAGCAAAACGCCGTGGCTGCACTGAAGCTGGCGGACCGCGCGGTGATCCTTGATACCGGTTCGGTGGTTTTCGACGGTTCTGCCGAAGAGGTGCTGGAGAATGACGCGCTGCGGGCGGAATATCTGGCGATCTAAGCCCGCTTGACGCACAGAATTTAAGGCGCAGTTTACTCGAACTGCGCCTTTTTTCGTGCGCATCGTTAACGTGTCATTAGGGCGTGCAGCGCACGGTCGTCTGCGGGTGGGCTCCTCTTTTGGAAGGGCATAGCGATGATGCTACTTTCTCAACATTTGGCCGGCTTGATGCCGTTCACAACGAAACACCTGCCCGTCAGGGAACAGCCCGCAGAAAGCCCCTTTATTGGGCCGCCCGCACCGCAGTCACAAACACGACCCGTCACGCCTGTTGCACCGTCCGGTGCGGCACAATTCACGCCCGACCAGCATCCGCGCGGCCCGTTAAGGGACCGTGAACAGCACGAGTTGCAAAGCTTGCTGCGCAACATGCAAGGAATCGAGCCGCCTCAACCAAAGGGCGAGCGGGTCGATCTGTTGGTCCCGCGACCGTCCTCCCTTGATCCCTAACTGCATATGCTGGCATGAATTCATCGCTTTTCACCTAAACCGCCTTGGCCTATAAGCATTCAAGTCAATTTAAAGCCGCATTACCGGACAATCACCGGCAAGTAAGAACGGCACACGGGTCGAGGACTAGATAAATGGCAAAGAACTCCCATGACGGCGACGTCGCATTTGTGAAGGCGCTGGCCGAGGTTTTGAAAAGCAACGACCTCACCGAACTTGAGGTGAAGCGCGAATATGGCGAAGACGACAGCCTGAACGTGCGCGTCTCCAAGCAGGTGAATGTGGTGCAACAATCGGTTGCCGCCGCCCCTGTCGCCGCTGCCGTACCCGCCGCTGCCGCCGCAGCGCCGGCCGCTGCTGCACCCGCCGCATCCGGCGACGACGACGATCCTGCACAGCACCCCGGTGCCGTGACCTCGCCCATGGTGGGCACCTGCTACCTTCAAGCCGAACCCGGCACACCCCCATTCGCAGCCGTCGGCGACAAGGTCACAGAAGGTCAGACCGTGATGATCATCGAAGCGATGAAAACCATGAATCACATCCCTGCCCCGAAATCCGGCACCGTAAAACGCGTGCTGGTCGAGGATGGCACACCGGTGGAATTCGGCGCGCCGCTGATGATCGTGGAGTAATCCTCCATGTTTAAAAAAATCCTTATCGCGAACCGGGGCGAGATCGCCCTGCGTGTCATTCGCGCCGCCCGCGAAATGGGCATCCAGTCCGTTGCCGTGCATTCGACCGCCGACAGTGACGCGATGCATGTGCGTATGGCGGACGAGGCCATCTGCATCGGCCCGCCCTCCAGCACCGAAAGCTATCTGTCGATCCCCGCCATCATCTCGGCCTGCGAAATCACCGGCGCGGAAGCGATCCACCCGGGATATGGGTTCCTGTCGGAAAACGCGGGTTTCGTGCAGATCGTCGAAGATCACGGATTGAAATTCATCGGCCCGACCGCCGAGCATATCCGCGTCATGGGTGACAAAATCACCGCCATCGAAACCATGAAGAAGCTGGGTGTGCCATGCGTCCCCGGCTCTGGTGGTGGAGTGGGCTCACTGGAAGATGCGTACCGTATCGGGGATGAAATCGGCTATCCGGTCATCATCAAAGCCACCGCTGGTGGCGGCGGCAAGGGGATGAAAGTCGCCGCCAATAAGGGCGAGATGAAAAGCGCCTTCCAGACCGCGCGTGCCGAGGGTAAATCCAACTTCGGCAATGACGAAGTCTATATCGAGAAATACCTGACCACACCGCGCCACATCGAAATTCAAGTGTTCGGCGACGGCAAAGGCCGTGCGGTGCATTTGGGCGAGCGCGATTGCTCGCTGCAACGCCGCCACCAAAAGGTGTTCGAGGAGGCCCCCGGCCCCGCAATCGACGCGGAAACCCGCGCGCGGATCGGTAAAATTTGTGCCGACGCCGTGGCCAATATCGACTACGCAGGCGCGGGCACAATCGAGTTTCTGTATGAGAACGGCGAGTTTTATTTCATCGAAATGAACACCCGCCTACAGGTCGAACACCCCGTGACCGAAGCCGTGTTCGGCGTCGATCTGGTGCGCGAGCAAATCAACGTGGCCGCTGGCCTGCCGATGTCCTTCCAGCAGGAAGACCTTGTTGTAAACGGCCATGCCATTGAAGTCCGCATTAATGCTGAAAAGCTGCCAAATTTCAGCCCCTGCCCCGGAAAAATAACGCAATATCATGCCCCTGGCGGGCTTGGCGTGCGGATGGACTCGGCGCTGTATGACGGCTATTCGATCCCGCCTTACTATGACAGCCTGATCGGCAAGCTAATTGTTCACGCCCCCGACCGCCCCGCCGCTTTGGCGCGATTGCACCGCGCGTTGGGTGAATTGATCGTGGATGGCATCGACACCACGACCCCGTTGTTCCATGCGCTGTTGGCAGAAGACGCCGTGCAAACAGGTGAATACAACATTCACTGGCTGGAGCATTGGCTTGAGGAAAACGTCTAAGTGAGTTGCGCGCATAGCGCAGCCCTGCTTTCCTGCCGTCATGGCCAAAGATGAACGCCCTATTGAGCTGACACCCGAATTGATCCTGAGCGCTTATGCGCAAGGGATTTTTCCGATGGCGGAAAGCCGCGAGGAGGATGAGCTGTTCTGGCTCGATCCGGAGTTTCGCGGCGTCTTGCCGCTTAACGGCTTCCACATCTCGCGTTCGCTTCGCAAAACGATCCTTCGCGAACCATTTCAGATCAAGATCGACACTGATTTCGCGGGCGTTATCGAGGGCTGCGCGGATCGCCCAGAGACCTGGATCAACGCCCCGATTTTCAGCATATACATGGATTTATTTCATGCCGGGCATGCCCATTCTGTCGAGGTGTGGGACGGTAAAGAGCTGGTCGGCGGCGTCTATGGTGTGACGTTGAATGGCGCCTTCTTCGGTGAATCCATGTTCTCGCGCCGCCGCGATGCGTCTAAAATCGCGCTGGCTTATCTGGTGTCACGGTTGAATGCGGGTGGCTTCAAGCTTCTCGACACCCAATTTCTGACTCCGCATCTGGAATCCCTCGGGGGTGTCGAAATCCCGCGTGCTAGTTACCGCCGAGCCCTTCGGGACGCATTATCGGAAAAGGCGAACTTTCTCCGGCAACCACTGACGGTGTCCGGTCATCAAGTTTGCACCTGATCGCCCAGACGTCGTAGCGCGGGTGATCCATCGCGTTCAGCGCAGGGCTGGACGCGATCATCCACCCCTCAAACGCGGATTTGTTGGTATTGGTATCAATCACCGACAGGCTCACGAAGGCATCCCCGCTTGGGTTTCCTTTGGGATAGCGGCAGTCCTTCATCGTAATCGTCAATGGGCCGAACTGCGTCGCCTCGCCTGCGGTCAAGATGATGTCTTCGCTGGCACCTGCAAGCTTGTCCAATCCACGCATCACCGCCTGCGCCGCACTGGAGGCCGCTGGCCGCATTTTGCTCTCGGCGACGGGCGCATTCCCAAGCCGGATAACAGTGTCGTCGCCTTCAATGGTCGTTTGAGCCACCGCAGGCAGAGCCAGCAGCACTAATCCGGCAGTAAGGCGTTTCATTCGTCGCCGTTCCCGGCCACGAACTTCATCAACAGTGTAATGAGGGATACAGAGCTTTGCGTGTCTTCAATCTCGCCACCCGGTTCCAGATTGAACGGGGAGCCACCTGGAATAACCTCGACGAAATTGCCGCCCAACAGTCCCTCGGAGCTGATCGCGATGGCGCTGTCGTCAGGAACTTCGATGCCGTTCTTCATAGTGAAAGTCGCGTCAGCACGGAAGGTTTCGGGGTTCAAGTCCAGTGCGGTAACGGTGCCCACTTTGACCCCCGCCATACGCACATCTGTGCCGATTTTCACCCCTTCAGCCGATCGGAAGCTGGCCGCAAGCGGGTAAGCATCCCCGCCGGTTGCAAAGGAGGTGGCGCCGGTCGCGAAGATAAAAAATCCGATGGCCACGGCCAGAACGCCCGTGCCGACAATTACTTCTGTTGTGTTTTCAGACATCTGCGCCCCCGCAAGCTTTGGCCGCTATTCCGGCGACCACGCCTCGTAGTCCTGCCGTGACTTCGGTTTCGCCTGCCGCAAGGATCCCTGAGGCGCATAGGCCATCGCAGTTCCCGTCAGATTCGGCAGGTGCGGCTTTTGCCATGATTTGTGCGCAATCGGTGCCTTGGTGGGCGGCTCGTCCCACGTGTGGTGCAGCCAGCCATGCCAATCAGGGTTCACGCGAGACGCCTCGGCCTCTCCGTTGAAGATCACCCAGCGGCGTTTGCCGTTAGAGGTTTGATAATAGATGTTTCCACCTTCGTCCTCACCGACTTTCTCGCCTTTGCGCCATGTGAACAGCTGTGTGTTCAACGTCTGGCTGTCCCACCAAGTGACCGCGCGAAAAAGTGTGTTGAGAATGCCCATACCGGCCTCCAAAATTCGTCTCGCATTATATGGACCATCGCCGCGCCACAGTCCAGTGCACAGCGACCCGCTAACGCGCGGGTTTATACGCGGTGACTTCAATCTCGATGCGGTATTTCGGGTCGATCAACCCGCATTCAATCATCGTGGCCGCGGGCGGATTGTCACCGAATGTCGCACTTAGAACGGGCCAGCAGGCTTCGAACTCGTCGGCCGCCGGCAGCATGTAAGTTACGCGCACGACGTCGGAAAAATCGGCCCCAGCTTCGTTCAAAGCGCGTTCGATAATTGCCAACGCGGATACACATTGCGCCGCCGCCCCTGCGGGCGGCTCGCCGGTTTCGGGTAGTGGAGCGGCGACTGTGCCCGCAACATGGACCCAGTCGCCAGCAACAACTGCGCGGCAATAGCCGACCTTGGCCTCAAACGCGCCGCCTGACGAAATCCGGCGGATCGTCATTAGCCAGCTTCAGCCTCGGCCTTTTCTTTGGCCTCGCCGTAAATGATCAGTGGTTTTGCGGTGCGACCGACAGCGTCTTCGTTGACCAGCACTTCGTCGACATTGTCCAACGCAGGTAGCTCGAACATGGTGTCGAGCAGGATGTCTTCCAGAATGGACCGCAACCCGCGCGCACCTGTCTTCCGCTCGATCGCGCGCTTGGCAATGGCCACCAGCGCGTCATCGGTGAAGGTCAACTTGGCATCCTCCAGTTCGAACAGGCGCTGATATTGCTTGATCAAAGCGTTTTTCGGCTGGGTCAGGATGGTGACCAGCGACTCTTCGTCGAGATCTTCCAAAGTGGCAATTACCGGCAAACGACCGACGAATTCCGGGATCAGGCCGAATTTCAGCAGATCTTCCGGCTCCAACTCTTTGAACAGGTCGCCGACGCCTTTTTCGTTTTCCTCGCGCACATCCGCACCAAAGCCCATAGCCGAACCCTTGCCGCGCTGCGCGATGATCTTGTCGAGGCCCGCGAACGCGCCGCCACAGATGAAAAGGATGTTGGTGGTGTCCACTTGCAGGAATTCCTGCTGCGGATGCTTGCGCCCGCCTTGCGGTGGCACGGAGGCGACGGTGCCTTCCATGATTTTCAGCAAGGCCTGTTGCACGCCCTCGCCCGACACATCGCGGGTGATCGAGGGGTTGTCGGACTTGCGGGTAATTTTATCGACCTCGTCAATATAGACGATGCCGCGTTGTGCGCGCTCGACATTGTATTCGGACGATTGAAGCAGCTTGAGGATGATGTTCTCGACATCTTCGCCGACATACCCGGCCTCGGTCAGGGTCGTGGCATCTGCCATGGTAAACGGCACATCAAGGATACGGGCCAGCGTTTGGGCGAGCAGCGTTTTACCGCAGCCTGTCGGGCCAATCAGCATGATGTTGGATTTCGCCAGTTCGATATCACCGGATTTACCGACGTGATTGAGGCGCTTGTAGTGGTTGTGAACAGCTACCGACAACACGCGCTTGGCGTGGCCCTGCCCGATCACATAATCATCCAGAACTTCGCAAATTTCCTGCGGGGTCGGAACACCATCAGCAGCCTTGAGACCTGCGGTCTTGGTTTCCTCGCGGATGATGTCCATGCACAGCTCGACGCATTCATCGCAGATGAACACCGTCGGCCCTGCAATCAGCTTGCGAACTTCGTGTTGGGATTTGCCGCAGAACGAACAATAGAGGGTGTTTTTGCCGTCACCAGAGTTGTTTGCCATTGCACCACCTATTTTGTTTTGCCCGCCGCTTTGTGCTGCGTGACACTTCGTTTACGCCTGTTGCCATAAGTTAGGGCAGCATCAACGGAGGCACAACGCCAAAAACGTATTTCCTGCGCCCTGCTTTTTGCAACAAAACAAGGCGCAGGTCTTGATTATTTCGCGTCGTCTTCTTTGACACGATTCTCGACGATCTCGTCGATATGACCCCAGTCCTTGGCTTCTTCCGGCGACATGAAGTTGTCGCGGTCCAACGCCTTTTCGACTGCTTTCTTGGTTTGACCTGTGTGCTTCACGTAGATGTCATAGAGACGATCTTTCAGCTTCTGGGTTTCAGCCGCGTGAATCATGATGTCCGACGCTTGGCCCTGATACCCGCCAGAAGGCTGATGAACCATGATCCGCGAGTTTGGCAGCGAGAAGCGCATGCCCTTTTCACCACCCGCCAGCAGCACCGACCCCATGGACGCCGCCTGCCCGATGCACAGCGTCGACACCTTCGGTTTGATATATTGCATCGTGTCATAGATCGACAGACCCGACGTCACCACGCCACCGGGCGAGTTGATGTAGATGCTGATTTCCTTGGACGGGTTTTCCGCCTCGAGATGCAGCAGCTGCGCCACGACCAAATGGGACATGCCATCATGGATCGGGCCGTTGATGAAAATGATCCGCTCCTTCAACAGGCGCGAGAAAATGTCGTAAGCCCGCTCCCCGCGGCTGGTCTGTTCGACCACCATCGGAACGAGATTCATATAGGTTTCGACTGGATCGTACATGCCTGCCTGCCTTCTGCTTTTGAGCGGTTCGTAATGCGTAAATATGAACGTGAGGTTAGTAGCGGAGAAAAACGGGCGCAAGCGCATCTCGCCCCGTGATGTGAGACCGATTAGATTGGGGCGGGTTCACACTATTTCAAGCCAGCACCGTTCGCACCAAACTCCGGCACCGCGCGGCCTGCGTTTCAGGCACCGCGCGCTGCCCGACTTGACTTCCCAAAGCCCCTGAGGCTCTTTGTGAGATGCAAATCTGAACGCGGCGCAAACAAGTGTCGCGGATTGAAAAAATCTTACTATAGAACATTAACTTCACACTGTAATACATTGATTAAATGAAATATAAATCTGAGACCATTAATACCATGCGCACCACCGCGAAACGTCTTTTTGACGCCGCCATTTTGGCTGCGCACCCCGGGCGTGCTGTCGAGCGCGCGCTGCGAAACACGACCTTGGACGCCGACGGAACTCTGTTCCTGATCGCCGTTGGCAAGGCCGCTGTTCCCATGATGCGCGCCGCGTTAAGCCATGTCGCGGCGTCAAGCACATTCGAGGCGCTCGCGGTCACCAATCCGGAAAACGCGGCACCGCTCGATGATTGCCGTGTTTTGCAATCAGGCCATCCGGTACCGGACGCTGCCGGCGAAGCCGCCGGACGGGCCGTTGAGGAGTTGTTAGGCAAAGCGGGGCCTCGGGACCGCGTCATCGCATTCATCTCGGGCGGAGGTTCGGCGCTTCTTCCCGCCCCTGCAAAAGGCATAAGCCTTGAGGAAAAGGCGCAGGTTAACAAAGTGTTGCTGGGTTCGGGGTTAGAGATCAACGATATGAACCACATTCGCCAGCAGCTTTCCCGCCTCAAGGGCGGCGGGTTATTGCGCGCGGCAGCCCCTGCTCCGGTCACCGCCTATATCCTGTCCGACGTCGTGGGTGACGACCTGCGCGCGATCGCGTCCGGACCAACAGTCGCTCCGATCGGCACCCGTGCCAGCGCAAAGGCGTTGCTGGAGCAGGCCAATATCTGGAACCACATGCCCGCCAGCGTGCAAGCTCACCTAAGCGGCGCGGAGCTGGATATCGGAACCTTGCCAACAGCGGAAAACCACCTGATTGCCTCGAACCGCCAAAGCCTTGATGCCATGCGCACCGCCTGTCCGGAGGCGCAGATCATCAATGACCGGCTGGAGGGCAACGTGGAGGACGTCGCCCCGCAACTGGCAGAGATTTTCCGCGCCCTTCCACAAGACGCGCCGGCGGTTCTGCTCTTTGGCGGGGAGACCACAGTAACCCTGACCGGAAACGGGAAAGGCGGGCGTAATCAGGACCTTGCCCTGCGCATTGCGCTGCAAGAAATTCCCGGTGACTGGGTGTTCTTATCTGGAGGCACGGACGGGCGGGACGGCCCTACCGATGCGGCTGGCGGGTTGGTCGACGCGGGCTCGCTCGCAAGGATGAAAGCCGCAGGTGTTAATCCGGAAGCCCTATTGGCGAATAATGACGCCTACGCAGCGCTTGGCGCGTCGGGTGATTTGCTAATGACAGGTGGCACCGGCACCAACGTGGCTGATGTGCAGATATTCATCCGCAGCTGAAACCTACGGCTCGCGGAATGCTTCGTGCGATTTGTAGAGCGGTTTGGTCAGATACTGCAAAATGGTCTTCTCGCCCGTGTGCAACTCAACCTGCGCCAACATACCGGGGCGAATTTCCACCGACTTCTGACGCGGTGACAGGTGCTCCATATCAACCGACAGCAGCACTTTGTAATGCGGGTCGCCATCTGCCACGCGCTCGTCCTTGAACGTGTCGGCGGAGATAACCTGAACCTTGCCCGTAAGAGTGCCATAAATCGTGTAGTCATAGGCCGACAGCTTCACAGTTGCGTTCTGCCCCGGACGCAGGCTGGCGATATCCTTGGGCTTCACCTTGGCTTCGACGAACAATTCCTCGCCCATCGGGATGATTTGGAAAATCTCCTCGCCCGGACGGACAACGCCACCGATGGTCGAAATTGCCACGTTGTTCACGATGCCCTTCATCGGGGAGCGGATGACCGTCCGCGCCAGTTGGTCTTTGCTCAGCTTCATGTTCTGGCGCAGCGTGGCCAGCTCTTTCAGCGTGTCGGAATAGGCAGAGGCGCGGTCCAGCTCCGCCTTGGAGACGATCTCTTTGTACTTGGCCTCGGCGTCGGTGTTGGTTTTGCGAGCGCGCGACACCTCGACCAGAGAGACGATATTCTGGGTCAACAGGTCTTCCATCAACGCCGCCTCGCGACGGGTCTCTTTCAAAATGGCGCGGGCGCTGTCTGTGCGGCCTTCGAAGTCGGTCTGGCGGGCGCTTAGCAAGGCACGTTCGGATGCGACGATCTCTGGCTGGCGGCGCTCAAGATCACCAGCAACGTAGAAATCGAACTGTCCGGCAAGCTCGGCCTCTAGACGCATGCGGCGGATTTCCAACGCGTCGATCTGATCTTGCAGATCATCCACGGAGGTCTGGAAATTGGTAACGGACAGGCGCGCCAGAATATCGCCGGGGTTCACGGTGTCGCCTTCGGCAACAAGAAGCTCCGACAGGATGCCGCCTTCAAAGTTCTGGATAATTTGCGGGCGGGAGGAAGACACGAACTCCCCCTCCGAGCGCACAATCTCGTCGACCCACGCAAAAGACGCCCAGACAATGAAAGCCACGACCGTAAGGCCAATGATGCGGATAACCCAAGAAGGACCGCGCAGGTCGTCGTCGAATGCGGCGTCGATTGTGGCCATCACTTGCCCCCTTTCGGTGCATTGATTTTAACACCTTGGGCGGCCGCTTTGGTCTTCTTCAAATGATCCAGAACCTGTTCGCGCGGCCCGTCCACCGACAGTTTGCCGCCCTTCAAGATCATCACACGTTCGGTCAGGGCAAGGATCGGCATACGGTGCGTGGCGATTACAGCGGTGCGGCCCTTAAGCCAGCCTTGCAGATTGGCGACCAGAGCGGTTTCCAGCGATTGGTCCAGCGCCGCGGTCGGCTCGTCCAGCAACACCACGGACGGGTCTTGCAGCCACAACCGCGCCCAGCCGATAGACTGGCGCTGACCGATAGATAGGCCCAAGCCGCCGTCGTGAATTGGCAAATCCAGCCCTTTGGCGTGTTCGCGCACATAGCGGCCAAGCCCTGCAAAATCGAGGGCTGCAAACAGGCGCGCATCATCGCGCTCAAGCCCCGACAAGTTCAGGTTCTCGCGCAACGATCCTGCAAACAGGCGGACCTCTTGGCTCAGGTAGCCAACGCCACGGCGCAGATCTTTGGGGTGGATTTGCCCCATGTCGATGCCGTCAATCAGAACGCGGCCTTTATCCGGCGCATACAGGCCCGAAAGCAGCTTGATCAACGTAGATTTGCCCGAGCCATTGGCCCCGAGAACCGCCACATGCTGCCCTACCGGAATGGAGAAGCTCCCCAGATCCAGCACGGGTGCAGCATCTTCGTCGTAGCGGTGGATCAGATCGCGCGCCTCGAACCGGCCGGTGATGCGTTCGCGACGCAAATAACTGCGTTCGGAGTCATAATCCTGCGGGCTTTCCACCACCGCATCGAGGCCGACAAGCGCGGTTTTCACATTCGACCACCGCGCCATAGTACCCGCCAGTTGCGTCAGTGGCGCGAGGGTGCGGGAGGTCAGAATACCCACAGCAATGATCGAGCCGACGGTGAACTCGCCCGCAAACACAAGGAAGGTGCCAACAACAACCGCGCCCACATAGGTGGCTTGCTGAACGCCTTGCGACCAAAAGGTCAGCGCGGAGGCCAGACGGCGTTGCTCGGAAGATTTCAGCGCGGATAGCGCGTTCAACTCGCCCCAAAGGCGTGCGAACCGATCTTCGCCGCGGTGCGATTTGACCGTGTCTGCTTCGTAGATGGCTTCATGTAGCAAGCGGTTTGCTTTGACCGAGGCGCCTTGCGTCTCTTCGGTCAGTTTCATCATGCGTTTTTGCAGGAAGAACCCGGGAAGAAGCATCAGGATGCCCCCTGCGACCAAGACCCAAACCACATTGCCCGCGATGGAACTAACCAGCAGCAGGAACAAAAAGATAAACGGCACATCCGTCAACGACCCGATTGTCGACGCGGTGAAAAATTCGCGGATGGAGGAAAACTCGCGCATCGCGGAGAACGTGCCTGACGGCGTCGCACCGGGCCTGCCAGCGCGCATTCCCAAAAGGCGGCTCATCAAGGTTTGCTGCACGGCCAGTTCGATTTTGCGCCCTGCCCCGTCCATCATACGGGCGCGGGCGATCTTCAAAAACGCCTCCAGCGTCAATGCGCCCATCGCGCCGATGGCCAAGACCCACAGCGTCGCGTGGGACTGGTGCGGGATCACGCGGTCGTAGACCTGCAGCGAGAACAGCGCGACGGCAACAGCCAGAATGTTGGCCACGAAAGAGCCAGCGGTGATCTCGACCAGATGGCGTTTGTATTTCGGGAACTCTCCCCAAAACCAATGGGTTGGCTTGGCGTCCAACCGGTGCTTTTCCTCGACCTGCCGCATAGAGCTTTCGGCCTTCAGCACCTTGCCGGAGAACACCTTGGCGAACTCTCCCAGTGGCACTTCCGTGCGGCGGTCGCCAATGGTCTCGTCGAAGATCGTCAGGGTTTGCTCGTGTTGCTCCAACACCAAAACCAGCTGGCCGGTCTTCATCTCGACCAAAGCAGGCCACAGGTCAGCGCGCAAACGCACATTGCGCACGGAGCAGACCAGCCCCAGTTTCTTCATCGTGTTTGCCAACAGTTCCGGTGACACGCCACCGGCGTCCAGAGGCATTTCCACAGCGGCGTCGAGCACGTCGGAAGGCTGCAAATCAACGCCCAGCAAGCCAGCATAGACCGACACCAGATTGGCCCGATTGCGCAATTTTTTGGAGAACCGCCCTGCCTTCTCAGGCGTCTGCGGCATCGGAACGCGCAAACCGGGATCATTGGCCACCGAGGTCGGGGTCTCAACCGGTTTCAGCTTCGCGGTATTTGATGCCTGAGCCGCTTTGGCTCGCGCCATGTCAAACGCGATGACGGGCGTGCTCATATATCCTCACCATCCACCAACGCACCCATAAGATGGGCAATCTGCAACTCTACCAAGGCAATCTGATACTTGAGGCCGATCTGGTCGCGCTCTGTGGCAACCTTGGTCTCGTAGACACGCACCACATCCATCACCGGACGCTGGCCGGCCTTATACTGGCGGTCGAACAGCGACAGGTTTTCATTGGCCGAGGACAAAAGCCCCTGCCCTTGCGCCTGCTGGCGTTTCAATGAAATCAGGTTCTGCTCCAACCGGCGCATTTTGCGCGATTGGTCCTCGGAGGCTTGTGACACACGGCGCGCAGCGGCTTCCTTGGTGGCCTCGATGGCTTTCAGGCTGGCCTTGGTGCCAAACCCGAACCCGTTGGGCGCGCCCACGGAAATTCCGCCCGTGGCCCCGCCTTTTTGCAAGGTGCCTTTCGCGGAAATCCCCGGCAGGAACCCTGCGCGGTTGATTGTGGCTTCCGCGATGTCGCGGTCACGCTCGGCCTCGGCCTTCAGGATGGACAGCGGTTTGGCTGCTTCGGAATTGCCGATGGAGGCAAGGCCACGCACGTCGCTCAGCGGCTTCAACGACATCGCGTTCAGCTCTGCAATCGCGGTGCGCGCTGTTTCCAAGTCAGAGTTGCGCTGGTTCTCGGCTTCAGCAAGCTTCTGCTTGACGATCTGCAAGTCGGCGGGGTTGGACACGCCACCCCGCACGCGCTGGTCCATAACCCATGCAAATTCGCCCAAACGATCCGCTGCTCGGCTTCCCGCTTCGGCTTGCGCGCGACCCTTCTCGGCGGTGATATAAAGATCAAGCGCCGCGTAGACGCGGTCATTCGTGTCCTGCGCCAATGCGACAGCGGCAACTTCCACATCGGATTTGGCGAAGCTGCGTTCGGCCTTCTTGCGACCGTTGTCAAACAGCACTTGGTCGATGACCATCGAGGCGATGACCTCGCCCAAAGACGACAATGTTAGCGCGGGGCCAATCGTCGGTAGCCAGTTCTTAGACGCGGCTTCCGCGCGCAACTTGGCGGAACGCAGCTCGGCCTCTGCCGCGCGGGAGTTCGCCGCCAGAACAGAGCCCGCGACTTTGCCATAAGGGGAGCGCGCGTCCAGTACGGCCTGGCGGCGCAGCAATGTGTCGATCAGCGCGGAGCTTTCTTTACCACCCGTGCCACCCGCCAAAGCGGCTTGCGCTTGGGGCTGGGCGGACGCGCCGTTGAGGTTCTCGCCCACGTCAATCGTCGACGCGTTGCGTGTTGCGGTATCTGATTTGGGTTTGCGCTTGAGAAACCCGAAAATCGGTGTGGTTTCCTCGCCATCGCGCTCGACCTGAACACGCTCCGCAAAGCGACCTGTAGTTTTCACATCATCTGTGATCGCGGGCGTGGCACCGGAGAATGCACCCCGTGTCGCCTCGTCGCCCATGCAGCCCATAAGTGAAACTGCTGTGGTGCCTGCCAACACCATGCGCAAAACTGCGCGTTTACTAGTACCCTGTCCCATGCGGAGCCCCTTCTTGTAAGTTCGAGAGGTTGGAAAGGGCATACCCTGATGGATATGCCCCCGCCCGCTTTTAGTAGTTCACTGTGATGTCATGCTCGATCAGCAAGCTGCCATCGTCACCCAAGGTGTAGACGTCGTAAGAACGCCCGTCGATCACCTCGGTGTTTGTCGTTTTGACGGCACCGGCAATATTCACTGTGTCGGTGTTGTCGCCATGGATCAGCAGCGCGTTGGTGTCTTCCGACAGTCCCAACAGGTCTGCCTCGGACAAGGTCAGCTCGCTTTCGGCCACGATGGACAGATCAATGGAGCTGACGTTGAAGTTCGACAAGCCGTTCAACGAGACGTTGACCGTGCCGACCGCGTTGTCATCCAGCACCAGCAAAGTGGCGCTTTCGTTGCCAACGGCGTCCTCGGCATTCACGACAAGGTTCGATCCATCCGGAATGCGGTTGTTGAACGTGAACTGAAGCTCGTCACCGCGCACCACATTGGTGTCATAGCTCACATTGCCAACAGCCCCCGTCTCGCTCACCTGACTGATCGCGACGATATCGTCGGTCAGCTCGGTGCCGATACCGGACACGCCCGGATCGCCGCGGAAGTATTCGGTGTAGGAAATCACCACAGGGGCTTCTGGCACCTCGGTATCCACCGTGACAGGTGTCGACACGCTGTCAGGGTTGCCGTTGCGGTCAATCGTGGTGACCGTCACGTCCGAAGTGTATTCGCCTTGCGGAATTTCGTTCGGGCCAAAGGTGACCGTCCAGCTGCCGTTGGAGCCAATCGTGGCAGCGCGCGGTGGCAGGTTGTGGAACGTCACCATCACCTCTTGCGCGCCCGGTTCGGTGGTCCCTGTCAGCGTGAAGCCGGTTCCCGCCTCGTTCGCGTCCACGACACCGTCGCCAGTGACCGCATTCACGCCAAGGTTGCGGACGATTGTATCGACCTGAACCGTACCATTGGCGACAGCAGTGTTCCCCGCCGCATCCGTGAAGGTTGCCTGAACCGGAATGGTGGTCTCGACCCCCGCCGGAACATCGCCCGGACCGAAAGAAGCCTGCCAGTTGCCATTGTTGTCGGTAACTACAGTGCGCGTTGCACCGCCGAAGTCGACTTCCACGCGGGAGTTCGCCTCTGCCGTGCCGGTAATTTGCACCCCGTCACTGGCTTCCGCGATGTTGATGACGTTGTCGCCCTCTACATTGAGCGTGTTGACCGACACGTTCGCAATCGTGTCGACCGCAAAGCTCGATGTGGTCGAGGCCGTGTTGCCCGCGCCGTCGGTCGCGACGGCCGATACGTTTACGTTATACTCACCACTTGGCAGCGTGCTGGCCGAGAAGTTCGCTGTCCACGTTCCGTTGGAATTCGCGATAACAGTTTGGCTGCCCAACATAACGCCCGCTTCGGAGGCCATGGAAACAACCACCGACGCGCCCGGCTGGGCCGTGCCATTCAAAGCCGTGCCACTCGCGCTTTCGGCAAGGTTCATGACGTTGTCGGAACCCGTGTTGTTCCCAGTGATGGCCACGTTGGTGATCGTATCAATCGCCATGGTCGAGGTCGCGGTGTCGGTATTCCCGTGCGCATCCTCGATGGCCACAGTCACATCCACCGTGCGCTCGCCCGTTGGGATTTGCGACGCCTGGAACGCGACGTTCCACGTGCCGTCCGCACCCACTACACCGGTTGCTGTACCACCGCCCGCAACTGAAACCGTGATGTTGCCACCAGGCTCGCCCGTGCCGGACATGGTCACACCATCCGCGTGGCCTGCAGCGTTTACAACGCCCGTACCGGCGGTTTGACCTTCGATCTGCGCAATCTCGACATGGGTGATCGTGTCCACAGGGATCGTTGCCGATGTGGTCTCCGAATTCCCCGAAGCATCAGTGGCTACCGCCGTTACTGTCACATCATATTCACCCGCCGGAAGCGAGTTGGAAGGGTATTGAACCGTCCATGCACCGCCAGAAGTCGCCGTAACTGTTTGCGTACCGAGTGTCGCGCCAGTTGGCCCCGTCAAAGTCACCACGACCGCAGCCCCGGGCTGCGCCGTGCCGTTCAGCACCGCAACAGTCGCAGATTCAACGTCGTTATAAGTGCCGTCTGCGCCCGCGTTATTTCCGGTGATCGCCACGTTGGTGATGGTATCTACTGGGATCGTGGAGCTGGACGTCGCGCTGTTTCCGGCAGTGTCGGTTGCTACAGCCGTTACGGTCGCGTCATACTCGCCACCGGGCAATGTGCCACCCGCAAACTCGGCCGACCATGCGCCTGAAGAAGTTGCCGTAACCGTCTGAGTTCCAAGAACTTCACCGTTCTGACCGGTCAGTGTAACCACAACGGACGAGCCAGCCTGAGCCGTCCCGTTCATCACAGTCGCACTGCCGACTTCAGCGCCATTATATATGCCATCAGCGCCGGAATTATTACCGGTGATCGCCACCTCCGCGAAGGTATCGACAACCATTTCAGCAGTCGCAGTCGCCATGTTGCCATAAGCGTCCGTGCTCGTCACAGTCACAGTGCTCGTATATTCGCCGGTAGAGACCTGATCTGCGCCGAAATCCACCGACCAGTTGCCATCAGCATCAACCACCGCAGTTGCCGTAGCACCGTTCTCTTCGATTGTGACGACCACATTGGCCCCCACTTCGCCGGTGCCCGTCAGGGTCACACCATCCGCATGCTCGACTGCATTGATGACGTCACCCGATCCGGTCGCGGCACCGTCGATGGTAACCACATCAACGACAGTTACAGTATCGACACGCACCACATCGGTGATCGTTGTCACGTTGCCCGCGTCGTCCGTGGCGGTGATCGTCACGTCGACGTCATATTCACCCTCGGGAACTTGCGTCGGATCGAACACAACCTGCCAGTTGCCATCCTCGTCAATCACCGTTTCCTGCGTCTCGCCGTCAATCTCGACGACAATCGCGACGCCAGCCTCGCCAGAGCCACCAATCTCAACGCCATCGGCGTGGTCTTCAGCATCAAACACGTGATCAACAGAAACAACGCCGGTATCCAGCGTCACCTCCGGGGCTTCGGTGTCAGGAGCCGTTCCGCCACCTCCGCCGCCGCCAAGACCGCCAACAACTGCAGCACCACCGACAACGGCCGCAGCAGCACCAAGGCCACTTGCGCCCGCACCGCCCAATCCGGCGAGGATCGGGGCCGCCAGCATTGTCGCCGTTTCTTCACCCGCGGCGTCAGCCGCGATAATTGTATCAACCTCGGAGCCGCCTACATAGAAAAGCGCGTCATCGGGGCTCCACTTGCCGAAAACCTGCGCCTCGGCATATTCCGCGTTGACCAGACCCTCCTGAGCACCAGCCAAATCGACTTCGGTCAGCAGACCGTCCGCGCTGATGAAGAGATCGGCATCGGCGCTGAAGTACCCTTCAAGCCGGATCTTGCGCCCGTCGGCAAGGGTTACAATAACCGCATCGCCCGAACGCTCGTATCCAGCCACCTGAAACCTGCGCAGGTTCAGGGAAATATCGTCACCGCTGTTGACAAAAATTGTATCTGCGGTTTCGGCTTGCGCCAGCATACCACGTCTAATGTTGCCCGCACGATCACGAACAACGAACTCAATCGCTTCCATAGTTACCACTCCGCCTCTAACACTCGGGCGCTTCTGCACCTCGATTTATTAAGAAATCTTAAATCAGAAATGTTCGATTTATCCAAGGGGAAAAGCCGACATATTTGAACAGTTCCCATATGTTGTGGTTTTTTTGAACCTTACGGCAAGTGTCTAACAGAGAAATGCGTTCAGGAATTGCAAGATATCCCTTGCCCGACATCACGCCTCCAGCGAAGTTGGGCCAAATCTGCCAAGAATAGGGCCGCCTCGATGCAAGCACTCGTCTACACCGCCCCCAAGGCCATGGAGATGCAAGACCTCCCGACCCCGACTGCGCAGGACGGAGAGGCATTGATCGAGGTGAAATCAGTCGGAATTTGCGGGTCGGACATGCACGGCTATTTAGGGCACGACGACCGCCGCCCCGCCCCGCTGGTGCTCGGCCACGAAGCTGCGGGCGTTGTGACATCCGGCCCTCAGTCCGGAACCCGCGTCACTGTTAACCCATTGGTAACTTGCGGCACCTGCCCCGCATGCAGCAGCGGGCGCAGCAATCTTTGCCCCACCCGCCAGATCATTTCCATGCCACCACGCGAAGGGGCTTTTGCGCAATGGCTGACAATGCCGCAAGGTAATCTGATCGCCCTGCCCGATCACCTCAGCTTCGACCAAGCCGCACTGGCAGAACCGCTAGCCGTTTGCTGGCACGCCATCCGGCTCTGCGCGGCGCAGCCCTATGCCGACCTCACCGCTCCTACGGTCGTGATTGGCGGCGGGGCTATCGGGTTCGGGTCTGCCTTGGCGCTAAAGGCTTTTGGTGCGACAGACGTGACCTTGATCGAAACCAACCCGCTCCGCGCTGCACATTTGCGCGGGCTGATCGACATTCCGGTGTGCAAGCCATCGGACATTGCCATGGGCCAGGCCGCGTTGGTTGTCGATTGTGTCGGCTACAAAGCCACCCGCGAGACGGCCTGCGCCATGGCAGCCCCCGGCGCGACGATCTGCCATATCGGCCTTGGTGACAGCGTTGGAGGACTTGATGTTCGCCGCATAACCTTACAGGAAATAACGGTTTTTGGCACATACGCCTATACCGAGAAAGACTTCCAAGACACCGTTGTAGCCATGGCGGAGGGGCGTTTAGGTGGGCTCGATTGGGCCGAGACCCGCGCGCTGTCAGAAGGGCCGCAAGCCTTTGCAGACATCCTCGGGGGCCGCGTTATGGCACCCAAAGTGATCTTGCACCCTTAGACAAACAACGCATCGCGCAGCTTTTCTGCCCCCGATTGCAGCACCGGAAGCATATCGCGCGCGTGCGACAGGCTCATCCTTTGCGTCGGGCCATGCACCGCCAGCGAGGCGACGTAGCGCCCTGTCAAATCACGGATTGGCACCGCCACAGCAACCATATCATCCAAAAACTCTTCGTCATCCTCGGCATAGCCTTGCTTTGCGATCTGCTTCAGCTCCGCCATCAATGCCTCGGCTGACACATGGGTTTTGCGGGTATGGCCGGACAAAGTCAGCGCAGTCACAAAGGCGACCCGCGCTTTGGGGGTCAGCGACGCCATGAACACTTTGCCCGACGCCGTGCAGTGAAACGGCACGTTGGTGCCTACAGGCAACTGAATGCGGAACGACCAGTCGGTATCCACACGGTCCAGATAGCGCATCCCCGCTTCTTCCGGCACAACGTAGTTGACCGTCTCCCCGACCGTTTTGGCAATTTCCGACAACACTTGGTGGCGCGCGATATTGGCCCAGCTTGCATGCAGCAACCCCGCCGACATCAGCCGCGTGCGGCGTGCGGCGCGGTAGCCTTTGCCATCTCCGTCGCGTACCAAAAACCCTTCGGCCTCCAATGTGGTGCAAAGCCGATGCACGGTTTGCTTGGGCAAACCGACGGAGGCGTTCATCTCGGTCGGCGTCATGGCCTTGTCGCCATGCCCCAATGCTTCCAGCAATAACAGCGTGCGCATATTTGTCGGGATACGCGCATCCGCGTCGGTCTGTTGGTTTCCGCTCGTTGACATAAGACCTCCTAAACAGGCGCGCATGAGACCTGCTCGCTCAGCCCGCCACGCAACCGAAAAATGGAAATCACTTGTTTCGATGGCGAATCCCTGTAGGTTAAACCCATCAAAAACGGGACCGCAAGTCTCATTTTTTCATATCTGGAGGGATTTTGGAATTTGACTACGTGATTGTAGGCGCCGGCTCGGCTGGGTGCGCTATTGCGAACCGCCTTTCCGAGAGCGGCAAACATAGCGTTGCCCTGCTCGAAGCAGGCGGGCGCGACACTAATCCGTGGATCCACATCCCCGTTGGCTACTTCAAAACCATGGATAACCCGAAAACGGATTGGCGCTATAAGGCGGCAAGCGATCCGGGCTTGAACGGGCGGTCGATCCCATGGCCGCGCGGCCGTGTTTTGGGCGGATCTTCCTCGATCAATGGCCTGCTATATGTGCGGGGCCAATCGCAAGATTACGATCACTGGGCCCAACTTGGAAATGCCGGATGGGACTGGGACCATGTCCTGCCCTACTTCAAGAAGTCGGAAAACTGGCTTGGCGCAGACATTGGTGCGGACCGTGGAACTGGCGGGCCATTGCAGGTCTCCCCCACGCGCCTAAAGCGGGATATCGTGGACAAGTGGATCGACGCCGCCGAGGCCGCTGGTTATAAAAAGAACCCCGATTACAACGATGGCGACCAAGAGGGCGTGGGCTATTTCCAACTCACGATGTCGAAGGGCCGCCGTTGCTCTTCGGCCGCGGCCTATTTGAAGCCTGCCCGGGGGCGTCAAAACCTTGAGGTTATCACACATGCCCAAGCCAAACGACTTGTTCTTGATGGTAAACGGGTCGTCGGCGTGCAGGTTGACATCAACGGCCAGCACACCGAAATTCGCGCGCGACGGGAGGTTGTTTTATCAGCAGGATCAATAGGTTCTCCGCAAATCCTCATGCTGTCTGGCATCGGTGATGTGAACACCATCAAACCTCATGGCATCAACATGGTGCATGAACTGAAGGGCGTCGGGCGCAACCTGCAAGATCACCTGCAAGCCCGTCCGGTGTTTAAAACGGACCTGTCGACCATCAACGTGGAAGTGTCCAACTATTTCAAGCAGGGTCTGATCGCGTTGGAATACGCGCTGAAACGCACCGGACCGATGGCGATGGCCGCCAGCTTGGGGACCGGCTTTCTAAAGACAGAGCCGCACATGGACGTCCCGGACATCCAGTTTCACATTCAGCCCTTTTCGGCCTCGCACCCGGCCGAAGGGCCGCACAAGTTTTCCGCCTTCACCACCAGCGTGCTGCAACTGCGCCCAGAAAGCGCGGGGCATCTGGAGTTGCGATCCGCCAACTGGCAGGACCACCCAGCCATTCACCCCAACTATCTGGCGACAGAAACCGATCAGCGCACGATCGTGAAAGGCATCCAGGTCGCCCGGCGCATCACCGGGTTCAGCCCGCTAAAAGAGCATATTCTTGAGGAATTCGCGCCGGGTCGGGACGTGGCATTTGACGACTACGACGGCACCCTCGACTGGGCGCGAAATACAGCTGTTACGATCTACCACCCGACCGGAACCTGCAAGATGGGGCAAGACGACATGTCCGTCGTCGACGCGCGTCTACGGGTGCATGGCATCGAAGGTCTGCGGGTCGCAGACTGCTCCATCATGCCGACCATCGTGAGCGGCAACACCAACGCGCCGGCGATCATGATCGGCGAGAAAGTCTCTGATATGATCCTTAAGGACACCGCAGCATGATCGACACTGCACTAGATTTCGGCAAAATCGTCGTCGCTGACCTGATCCTGTCAGGCGACAACGCGTTGATCATCGGCATGGCGGCGGCGGGACTTGCGCCTGAATTGCGCAAGAAGGCCATTCTATACGGTATGGTCATCGCCGCAGTTTTGCGCATCGCCTTCGCTGTGGTCGCGACGAAACTGCTGGGCATTCCCGGCATCTTGTTTGTCGGCTCCCTGCTGCTGTTTTGGGTGTGCTGGCGGCTCTACACCGAGATTCGCGATAACGTCGATGAACAGGCCGAACTTGCGCTAGAGCGCGCCGAGGATCCGAACAGGGGCTATACCGGCAAGCCCACGCGGACGATGGCCTCGGCGCTGTTGTCGATCACCATAGCTGACGTCTCGATGTCACTTGATAACGTGCTGGCCGTTGCCGCGATTGCGGATGGTGACACCAATATGCTGATCTTCGGGCTTGGCCTTGCCATCGTGCTGATGGCCTTTGCCGCAACCATGATCATGAAACTGCTGACCCACTATCCGTGGATCAGCTGGCTGGGCCTTGTCGTGCTGCTCTATGTGGCCGGCGAAATGTTCTACCGCGGTGTTTTTGAGGCCAGCACTGGGATCGGCCCGATGATGGGCTGGATCGAAGGGTATGAGATGGGCAAGGGCCACTAGCCCCTGCTCGCAGAATTCAACCACCGCACCTTGGAGGAGGAGCGCGGTGACCCGTTGAAGAAAAGGCGGCTCGGGATGCCTTCCCCGTTCCGCCAAAGATGAAACAGAAGGCTTGGACCTTAAGGGAGGACCTTATGTTGAACTTGAAAACCATCACGGCAGGCGCACTAGGCTTGTCGATGCTGGCCTCGGCGGCATTTGCCGAGACCACAATTCGCGTGCAGTCGGTTATTCCGTCATCTGCGGATGAAATCGTTATGCTGAAAGACTTTGCTGAAGACGTGAAAGCGTTGACCGATGGCGAAGTCGTCATCGAAGTGCTGCCCGCAGGCTCCGTCGTGGGCGTGCAGGAAACGCTCGACGCGGTTGACGCGGGCCTGATCGAAGGCGGCTTTGCATGGACGCATTACTGGTCGGGCAAGCACCCTGCCGCCATGCTCTTCGGCTCGCCAGTGGCTGGTGCCGGTGTCGGCATCGACAACATCGCCTTCATGTCGTGGTTCCTGAATGCAGGCGGCAAGGAGCTGTATGACCAGCTGTGGAAAGAGATGGGCGTGAACGTCAAAGGCTTCATGCTGCAACCGGTTGGCCCAGAGGCTCTGGGTTGGTTCAAAGAACCGATCGAGACCATGGCCGACTTCCGCAAATACCGCTTCCGGACACCTCCGGGCATTCCGGGCCAGACCTATAAAGACATCGGCGTGGCCTCGGTCGCCATGGGCGGCGGGGACATCCTGCCCGCGCTGGAAAAAGGCACAATCGACGCGGCTGAATGGTGCTGCCCGAAGCCTGACAGCGTGTTCGGCTTCCAGAAGGTTCTGAAGCACTACTACCTGCAAGGCCTGCACCAGGTTGTTGTGAACGCTGACCTTTATATTAATGGCGACGTCTACAACAGCCTGACGCCATTGCAGCAGAAAGCCATCGAAGTCGCCGCCAACGCGTCGCTGATGAAGTCCATGGCTTACCGCATCCGTGAAAACGGTCTGGCGCTGGACAAGCTGGTGAACGAGGACGGCGTCATCCTGCATGACACCCCTGCCGACTACTTCACCGAGTACATGGCCGCCGCCAACAAGGCGCTGGAGACCAACGCCGCCGAAAACGCGTTCTTTGCGGAAGTGTGGCAGTCCCAAAAGGACTTCGCACGGACCGCAGTTCCGTTCTGGGCCGGTGCGCAGACCTCCAACGCCAATCTCGGCCGCGCCTATGCGGCTGAACTGGCTGCAGGCAAGTAACACAAAACCTCCCCTGCCCGCGTCGTGTGATGCGGGCAGGACCCCAAACGTCACGGCCTCATCGCCAACAGGAACAGTCCCATGATCAACGAAGATCAAGACAAGATCGACTTCTCGGAATACGAGAATGTCGGTGACGAGCTTCTCGCAGATGCGGGCGGTGCCGTGGGCAAAACCTTGCCCGACGACATGCACCCCCTCGCCCGTAAAGCCGTTTACGCAATCGACAACTTCTCCAACTGGCAAGGCCGCATCGCGTGCCTTTTGATCGTGCCGATCATCTTCGGGATGTTCTACGAAGTCATCGCGCGCAGCTTCTTTCTTGCGCCCACCCTTTGGGCCTATGACCTGTCGCGCATCCTTTACGGCGTGTCCTTCATGCTGGGGGCTGCCTACGCGCTGATGCGCGGGTTGCACATCCGAGCCGACTTCCTTTACCGCGGCTTCACCGAGCGCACGCAAGGCCGCGTCGACCTGATCCTTTATCTCGTACTGTTCATGCCTTCGATGCTGTTCTTCCTGAAAGCCGGTTACGACTTCTCGCTGAAATCTTTCATGCAGGGCGAGCGTGCAGGCGACAGCACATGGGCGCCGATCGTATGGCCCGTCAAAATCGCCCTGACCACCGGTGTGTTCTTCCTATGCATCCAAGGCGTGTCTGAAATACTCAAATCGTGGTACGCCGCGACCCGTGGAAAGTGGCCGGTCTAATGGAATTCTCTAATGAAATAATCGGCCTGTTCATGATCGGGGCGATGCTGTTCGCGATCTTCATCGGCTTCCCGATTTCCTTCACCCTGATCTTCCTTGGCGTCGTGTTCGGTGCGTGGGGCTTTGGCGTCAAGCTGACCATCTTCCTGATGACCCTGCAATTCTACAACTCGATGATGGAGCAGACCCTCGCGGCTGTCCCGTTATTCGTCTTCATGGGATTTATGATGGAACAGGCGGGCCTGATGGAGCGCCTCTTCGCGGCGATCCAGATGATGCTGGCCCGCATGAAAGGCTCGCTTTATGTGGCCGTGCTGTTCGTCTCCGTGGTCTTCGGCGCCGCAACGGGCATCGTGGGGGCCTCGGTCACCATTCTGGGCATCATGGCCGCAAAGACCATGAACCGCTCCGGCTATGACGTGCGGCTGGCCGCAGGGACGATTACAGCGGGCGGAACCTTGGGCATCCTGATCCCGCCGTCGATCATGCTGGTGGTGATGGGGCCCGTGCTGGAAATCCCAGTCACCGACCTGTTCGCCGCCGCGATCATTCCGGGCGTCATGATGGCTGCGCTATACCTGATCTATGCGGTCGGGCGCTGCTGGATTAACCCCAAGCTTGGTCCGCCCTTGCCGGAAGAGCTGATCGAGCCGGACAAAAGCAAGATCGCTTGGGAGCTGCTCTGGGGCTTCGTGCCGCCCACGATCCTGATCGCGTTTGCCTTAGGCTCGATCCTGTTCGGACTGGCCACGCCCACCGAGGGCGCAGGTATGGGCGCGTTCGGCTCCATCCTTCTGGCGATGGGTTACCGCAAGTTCACGATAAAGGGTTTCTATGACGCATTGATTAAGACCTTGGAAATCTCGGTGCTAATCCTGTTTCTCGTGGCGGCCTCCAATTTCTTTGGCGCGGTGTTCTCTCGCCTTGGCACGCCAACCATGATCACCGAGCTGTTGCTGAACCTCGACGTGTCCGCATCCGTTGTGGTGATCTTGATCCTCGCGCTGGTCTTCGTCTTGGGCTGGCCGCTGGAATGGGTGCCGATTGTGCTGATCATCCTGCCCATCCTTGCACCTGTGCTGCTGGAGTTGCAGGTCGACATGCTTTGGTTCGCGATCCTTGTGGCGGTCTGTTTGCAAACCGCGTGGCTCAGTCCGCCTGTGGCGCTATCAGCCTACTTCCTGAAAGGTGTGGTGCCGGAGTGGGACCTGAAGGATATCTATCTGGGCATGATGCAGTTCATGGTGATCCAGCTGATCGGCCTCGGGATGGTCTTTGCCTTCCCTGCTATTGCGACGTGGTTGCCGGTGCATCTGTACGGCGGCGGCTGATTCCCCGTCATCGGACAGGAAAAAGGGCGCGCTTCAAATGTGAACGCGCGCCCTTTCGTTAAGGCAACGAGGCATCTAGCGATGCCGGAACCGAACCACATCCAGAACTTCAACCAGAAACGCGGTGAACAGGCCAAACACCAACAGCCCGTTGGTGGCCGTCATCCCCGCCAGCAATCGCCAGTTCTCGTCAATCACCACATCGCCGTAGCCTACGGTCGTAAACGATACGATCGCAAAGTAGAGCGCGGTTTCGAGGCGTTCAAACAGGCCGATATAGAGATAGACCCCTGCCCATCCCCAAATCGACAATGTCAGCACCGACAATATCCAGAACAGCGCGATAATCAGCACCACAAGGGTCTGGAACGCGCGACCTTTGCGCAGCAGCCGGGCATCAATCTTACGGAGCGCACGTCCGGCAATTTCGAACAACCACGCCGCGATTAGCATCGAGATAATGATAACCACGGATCCGACAAACAAAGCTTTAATCAATGGTGCCAGTTCCCTGATCTTTCAAACCTAAATCATTTGGATCAAGGTAACGTCACCGCCGCCGACGTGCCACCCTAATTAGCCAGCTTTGCAGAACGTCAGGCTTCTTTCGCCATCAATGCGTTGACCAGCTCTTCGCACCGCGCTCCGGTTTCGCAATAGGCAAGGATCGGGTGTGGCAGCGATTTCATCAACGCGGCCATAGCATCCACGTCATCCGGAGTGGGACCACTAACATCAATCGGCAAATACGCAGCCTCCATCCCGGCATAGGCCGCAGCTTGGCGCATTTCCTCGAACAGGCTTTGATCAATCGCTTCGCCGTCTGGGCGGTTACTGACAATCGAGTTGAAGCCAAGCGTGTGGATCAACGCCAAATCCTTGGCAGATGGCTGCGCGCAGACACTGATTTCAGGCGTCATCTTTCGGGTTTTCACCATAGGGTCGTCCTCCGCTTGGGATTGCGGGAAACCCCGCGTGATGCTGCAATTTCACAAGAGCTAGCATCACGCCGCCAGGCGATCCTTAATCTATATCAAATACCAATGCGGCGTGATCGCGCCCAATCTAGTCGGGCATTATTTTGGTCGCAGGCATTTTCGCCATGGCGACTTTGCTTAGTTCGACCAGCTTTCCCGTTTCGGCAGAGTACTGATCCACCGCTTTTTGCACGAACTCCGCTTGAATGTGCTGAACCTGCGCCAGTGATTTTGCATGCAAAATCTGGTGCTGGGTTTTCACGTCTTCTTTCACGCGCTCAGCGACAAAGCTTAGAACTTCGGAGCCGAGGTCGCTCATCGCTTCCAGCCAAGCAGTCCCCATCGTGGAGGTCGAGGCAAAGCCCGCGCTCTGCATGTCACGGATCGCGGCAAGCGCCGGATTGTCAGAGGCGGGATTGGATGTAGATGTTGTTTTGGCAGCCATGGTGCAGTCTCCTGGGTAAAAGGCAGTTGCAGTATTTCACCATTATACAAAATGCGCTTTGATTTTGGTCAAGGTTAGCTTTGCCATCACCTGCCAGAATGGGTTTTTAGGAGGAAACCCGCCGATGCAGGACCACGGACACAGCAAAGCCGAGATTGCCAAACGGATTTCCGGCGAGGGTCAGGCGTCGCATCTGCGCGACATGATCTATGGCGGGATTGACGGTGCGGTGACAACATTTGCCATCGTCGCCGGAGTTCAGGGCGCAGGGCTGTCGCCGACCATCATCATCGCTTTGGGCATCGCCAATGTGCTGGCGGACGGGTTCTCCATGGCGGCTGGCAACTATTCCGGCACCAAGGCCGATCTGGACGACCGCAACCGGCTGAGCGCGCTGGAGCATCGGCACATCAAGGAATACCCTGAAGGTGAGCGCGAGGAGCTGCGCCAGATATTGGAACTCAAGGGCCTCAGCGGCGCGTTGCTGGAAGATGCGACCGACGCGATCACCAACAATTCGGAAAAATGGGTGGAGATCATGCTGACCGATGAATACGGTCTGGCCCCGACCCCCCCCGCCCCGATGAAGGCGGCCATCGCAACCTTCGCGGCGTTTCTGGTTGCAGGCATCGTACCGCTGTTGCCGTTCTTGCTGGGGTTGCCCAACCCGTTCCTGATCGCGGCCTGTGCCACTGCCTTGGTGTTCTTCGCCATCGGCACCGGAAAAAGTCGCTGGTCGCTCGCACCGTGGTGGTGGTCGGGGTTGGAAACACTTGCCATCGGATCGACGGCCGCGGCGATTGCCTATTTCGTCGGAACGCTGTTCCACATCTAGACGGGTGCGATGTCGCCCCAGATTGGTAGATGGTCCGACGCACGGCGCGCCAGTGGCCCTTCCTCGACGCCAGCGCTGCGCAACTCAAGACCGCCACTTAAAGCGATCCGATCAAGCGAGGCGATCTGACGCCGCGCATGAAAAGAGTGCCCGGGAATGTGAACCTCGAAGCGTCCCGCCAAAGGCTCCATGCCGCGCCGGGTCGACCATTCGTTGAAATCTCCGATCAACACGGTCGGGCGGTCCTTGTCGGTCTGTTTCAGAATGGTCTCGAATTGCTGCACACGGTTCCGCCGGATCAGGCCCAGATGCGCCGCAATCAAGTCCAACTCGAACGGCCCGCCCAAGGTCAGACGCACCGCCCCGCGTGGCTCCAGACCGGGAAGGTCCAGATGTGTCACCTTGCCGACGGAGATGTCCTTGCGCACCAGCACCGCATTGCCATGCCAACCAAGCGCTACGGCGTTGCGGGCAATTGGGGCAACCTCGTAATCCGTCTCTCGTGAGATCAGGTCGCGCGCCAAAGCCGAGGGGCGTGCGCCAAGGCGCATATCGGCCTCTTGCAGCGCCACCACGTCGGCCTCCAAGCTGTTGATAACCTCAAGTATGCGCATCGGGTCACGCCTTTGATCCAACCCGCGCGCCTTGCGGATGTTGTAACTGGCGACACGCAGCGTCGGGGATGGCTTGGGGCGACTCATGCTTGATAGATAGGATCTGCGTCCCCACGTTTGAAGAAGGAGGGCGTTCGTGTGGCATTTTCTTTAAAAAACCAAAGTCCGGTGCTGTTGCTCATCTGGGGGCTGCTTCTGGCTGTGTCCCTGATCGCACTGGTCTTGGGCCGCTATTCCATGGCTTTCGTTTCCTTTGCGACCTTTGGTTTGTCGCTGGCCCCCAACCTGTTGGCCTCACGTTTCAAGATTGCGCTGCCTGTTCCATTCGTCGTGGCCATCACCATGTTCCTCTTTGCTACGGTCTTTCTCGGCGAGGCGTTTGATTTCTACGGGCGCTTCTGGTGGTGGGATATCGCGCTCCATGGCACCTCTGCCATCGGGTTTGGCCTCACCGGATTCTTGTTCGCGTTCATGCTGTTCGAAGGCGACCGTTTCGCGGCCCCGCACTGGGCGCTGGCGCTGATCGCGTTCTCGATCGCCATGACGACAGGCGCACTTTGGGAGGTGTTCGAGTTCACCATGGACAGCCTGTTCGGGCTGAACATGCAAAAGACCGGCCTCGACGATACCATGGGCGATCTCATCGTTGACGCGATTGGCGGGGCATTGGGGTCCTTCGCGGGCTATCTTTATCTGACAGGATCGGACAAAGGGCTGCTGGCCCAGCCGATCCGGCAGTTTGTCGCCCTCAATCGAAGGCTCTACCTGAAGTCACGCAACAAACTGCGCAAATAGCGCCAAGCTATGACGCCATTCCGAACCGACCCAGCAAGCGGCGCAGGTGGTCACGCTCTTCCAACAGGTCCAGCGCCAAGGCAATCCCCGGCATGTTGATGCCGAGGTCACGCTCCAGCCTTCGGGCTTTCTTGGCCCGCAAAACGCTAATCTGGCTAAAGCTGTATTCCGCCTCTCCTGCACCGTGCGGCTCTACGACGCCGTGCTGGATCAAATCCACCACCCAAGCCTTGTCCGCATCGCAAAAGCGGCACAGCTCGTGCAGGGTCAACTCATCTACCAGATTGTCTTCATCGCTATGTGATTTAGCTTTCTTCATGGTCTAGGCCTCCATGCTTTTGCGCGGATCAAAACTCATTTCTTTAGCCATCTGCTCGTACAGCGCCTGTTCCGCCTGCGTTGTGGTGGGCGGGTTCACGATCTTCAGAACCGCATAAAGATCGCCGGCCAATCCGCCCGGAAGCCCCCGCCCCTTTAGGCGTAGTTTCTGGCCGGCGCGGGCATTTTTGGGAATGGTGATCCCCACCTCGCCACCCGGCGTAGGCATTGTGACTTTGCCGCCCAATGCCGCCTCCCAAGGGGTTACGGGCAAATCGACATAGATATCGCGCCCGTCGATGCGGTAGGTCGGATGCGGCGCGAACGCCACCTCAAGGAACAAATCCCCCGCAGGACCGCCACCAATTCCCGGAGACCCCTTGCCCTTCAACCGGATATGCTGGCCTTCACGAACGCCTTTGGGGATTTTAACAGATACGCTGCGATCTTTCAGCATCATCCGTCCGGATTCGTCCATTTCGGGAACCCGCATCGTTAAAACGCGGCTGGTTCCGTTAAACGCATCCCCGATATCAAGGGTCACGCGGGCATGTTGATCCTGCCCTGCGGCCCGCATGCCTGACGTCCGTCCTTCGGCCCGCGCGCCGGAGCGGAACAGGTTCTCGAAGAAGTCGCTAAAGGCCGCATCCTCGGGACCGCCCGCACCATGCGGCGGGTCGGAAAACTGATAGCCCTGTTCCCAATCAGGCGGTGGCCGGAAGCCCTGCCCGCCCCTAGGTGGCTCTGCCCCGAGCGCGTCATAGGCAGCCCGTTTCTCGGCGTCGCCCAAGACAGCAAAGGCTTCGCCAGCCTCCTTGAATTTGGCATCCGCGTCTTGATCGGAATTCACATCCGGATGATATTTTCGCGCCAGCTTGCGATAGGCTTTTTTGATCTCGTCCTGAGTCGCCGTCCGGTCGACGCCCAGAGCCTTGTAGTAATCCTTGTAGTCCATGATTTGCGGATGCTCCGGTTGAATAGTCGCTTTGCAAGCAAGTATATCACGGATTTTGCGCGTGCGTATTGAGACATCGCAAACAGGGACCCCGCGTTTTGTGTTAGATTAAGCCAAACAGCCAAGAGGTTTTTGATATGAAGAATGCAACCATCCTATCGATCATCGGAGCGAACTGCCCGACGAAGACCCTATCTCCCGTGGCCGACATAGCGCGTGCGCATAATCTTCATCTGGCCTACCTCGCGGTCGGTGCTATCCCACAATTTCCGAACTTCGGTGTTGGCATGCTGCCGTATGGAAGCCCTGTCGTCCCCGATACTTGGCAAGAGTCGGTCCAGCAGGTAAACGCAGATCTGAAGGCCAAATTGGACGAGGTCGAGGCCATGCTGGCCAAGGAAGGGTTGTCGGGCGACGTGTCCTCGGTTTACGCAGAACCTGCAGGGCTCGCAGAGCTGGTCTCATGGCGCGCAAAGGTGTGTGACTTAGCCCTTATTTGCAACGGGTTGCGCGGCGAACCTCAGACCTTCAAGAACGTCCTCCACGGCCTTTTGTTCAACTCCGCCACCCCAGTGGTCATTAACGATAGCGCGGGCGTCAAAACCTTGTCCGCGAAGAACATTCTGGTGGCGTGGAACACCAGCCTGCCAGCCTCCCGCGCGGTCAAGCGTGCGATACCTCTGCTCAAACAAGCCGAGAACGTTACCATTGCGTGCTTTGACCCCAAAATGAGCGAATTGGCGGACGGTGAAAATCCGGGCTCCGACGTCGGAAAGTGGCTGACGCGCCATGGCTGCAACGTCACGGTGGAGCAGCATCCAAGCGGCGGCAAAGAGATTGCCACCTGTATTTTGGCGCGTGCGGCGGAAGTTGGGGCGGAATTGGTGGTTGCTGGGGCTTACGGCCACTCTCGACTGCGCGAGAACCTGTTTGGCGGCACCACTGCCAGTCTGTCAGAACAAACCGATGTCGCCGTGTTCATGGCCCACTAGGGCCTCTCGGACGGCAAAGAGCCCCCGCGCGGCCAGATAGCCGCGCGGGGGGTTTTCTTAGGCCAGATCGAAGCGATCCGCGTTCATCACCTTGGTCCATGCGGCAACGAAATCCTTCACGAACTTCCCGGCGTTATCATCCTGCGCATAGACTTCCGCGTAAGACCGCAGCACCGAGTTGGACCCAAATACCAGATCAACCCGCGTTGCCGTCCACTTGACCGCGTCGGTCTTGCGGTCACGGATTTCGTAGAGGTTGCTACCCACAGGTTTCCAGGTGTTGTTGATATCGGTGAGGTTAACGAAGAAATCAGTCGTCAGCGCCCCCTCGCGATCAGTGAACACGCCGTGCTTGGTGCCGCCATGGTTGGTACCCATAGCTCGCATCCCGCCGACCAACACGGTCATCTCATGCGCCGTCAGGCCCATAAGTTGAGTGCGGTCCAGCATCAGCTCTTCTGCGCCAACGGCGTAGTCCTTCTTCAGCCAGTTGCGGTAGGCGTCGTGGATCGGCTCCAGCGGCTCGAATGATTCAGCGTCGGTCATCTCGTCCGTCGCATCGCCCCGCCCTGCGGCGAAAGGAACCGAGACATCGAAGCCCGCGGCCTTCGCCGCTTGTTCCACACCAACATTGCCGGCCAGCACGATCACATCGGCCACGCTGGCACCGGTGTCCGCAGCAATGCCTTCCAGCACGCCCAGCACTTTGGCCAGACGGGTCGGCTCGTTGCCTTCCCAGTCCTTTTGCGGAGCCAGACGGATACGCGCACCGTTCGCACCCCCGCGCATGTCGGAGCCGCGATAGGTACGTGCGCTGTCCCATGCGGTCGAAACCATCTCACTCATCGACAATCCGCTTTGGGCGATCTTTGCCTTCACCGCATCGACATCATAACCGGTGTTGCCCGCAGGGACCGGATCCTGCCAGATCAGGTCTTCTTGCGGCGCTTCCGGCCCGATGTAGCGGACTTTCGGCCCCATGTCGCGGTGGGTCAGCTTGAACCAAGCCCGTGCGAACACTTCGGAGAAATAGTCGGGGTTCTTGTAGAACTTCTCGGAAATCTCGCGGTAAATCGGGTCCATTTTCATCGCCATGTCGGCGTCGGTCATCATCGGGTTACGACGCACAGACGGGTTGGCGGAATCAACAGGTTTGTCTTCTTCCTTGATGTTGACCGGCTCCCACTGGTTCGCGCCTGCGGGGCTTTTGGTCAGTTCCCAGTCATGGGTGAGCAGCAGGTAAAAATAGCCATTGTCCCACTGGGTCGGGTTGGTGGTCCAAGCGCCCTCAAGGCCACTGGAGACAGTGTCGCCACCCACGCCGGTTCCTGTCGGATTGTGCCAGCCAAGGCCCTGCCCCTCCAGCCCGGCACCCTCCGGTGCCTCGCCGATCACGTCCGCATTGCCGTTCCCGTGGCATTTACCAACAGTGTGGCCACCAGCCGTCAGGGCAACGGTTTCTTCGTCATCCATCGCCATGCGGGCGAAGGTTTCGCGCACTTGCAAGGCGGTCTTCAGCGGATCGGACTGACCGTTAACACCTTCCGGATTCACATAGATCAGGCCCATTTGGACTGCTGCCAACGGGTTCTCCATGGTGGCCGGATCTTCGAGATTGTCGTATCGGCTGTCGCTCGGGGCCAGCCATTCTTTTTCCGCGCCCCAATAGATGTCTTTCTCAGGTGCCCAGATATCGGCACGGCCATATGCAAACCCGTAGGTTTTCAGCCCCATGGATTCGTAAGCGGCGTTGCCCGCAAGGATCAGCAGGTCGGCCCAGCTAAGTTTGTTGCCGTATTTCTTTTTGATCGGCCAGAGCAGGCGGCGCGCCTTGTCGAGGTTCACGTTATCAGGCCACGAGTTCAACGGCGCAAAGCGCTGGTTGCCCGTAGCACCACCGCCACGGCCATCAGCCAGACGGTATGTACCAGCCGCATGCCACGCCATGCGGATCATCAAGCCGCCATAATGGCCCCAATCGGCTGGCCACCAATCCTGACTGTCCGTCATCAACGCATAAAGGTCTTTTTTCAACGCATCATGGTCGAGGGTTTTGACCTCTTCGCGGTAATCAAACTCTTCCCCCATCGGGTTGGTCTTCGCATCATGCTGGTGCAAAATGTCCAAGTTCAGTGCATTCGGCCACCAATCCATGACAGAGGCCTCCATGTCCGTGTGAGACCCGTGCATAACAGGGCATCCGCCCGCACCGCCAAGTTTGTTTCCGTCCATGATGTTCTCCGCTTGCTGTCTAAAACTGTGGTGTCTTGGCGTCGCCCGATCAGGCACTCGCGATCCAAAAGAATCCCCCCAAGGACACCTCTTCTTCTGAACCAATTATAGGCGCTAAAAACCATAGTTAAAATTTGTATTTTCTAATTATATCTATAATTTCTAATTATGAGTCAGATCACCTTGAAACATCTCAAATACTTTGAAGCACTTGCTCATCACGGCCATTTCGGGCGGGCTGCCGATGTGTGTTCGATTTCGCAACCCGCGCTGTCTGTGCAGATGAAAGAGCTGGAGCAAATCCTTGGCGCGCCGCTGGTCGAACGCAGTACCCGAAAAATACGCCTGACCCGGCTGGGTGAGGAGTTCGCCGTCCGTGCGCGCGAAGTGCTGCGCTCCGTCGACGAGCTAAGCGACCTCGCCCGCGCGTCCCGAAACGAGCTGTCCGGCCCGTTCCGCATCGGCATCATCCCGACGATTGCGCCGTACCTGCTGCCTGCCTTCGTCAAACGCCTGTCGAAACACCACCCTGATCTGGATCCGCACCCGCGCGAGGCTGTCACGCAACGCCTTATCGACGATCTGCTGGACGGGCGGCTCGATGCGGCAATCGTCGCCCTACCGGTATCGGAGGCGTCCCTGACCGAGGTGGCGCTGTTCGACGAGGACTTCGTGTTGGTGCGCCCCCTCGCTGACGCCGACAAGCCTGTCCCCAGCTCTGACAAGCTGCGTGAAATGCGGCTGCTTTTGCTGGAGGAAGGTCATTGTTTCCGCGATCAGGCGATTTCGTACTGCAACCTGTCCTCATCCCTGCCGCGCGACCTGATGGAGGCGAGTTCGCTCTCGACCTTGGTTCAAATGGTCGGTGCGGGCATTGGCGTCACTTTGATCCCCGAAATGGCAGTGCCAATCGAGACCCGCTCCGCCGCTGTGTCTGTCGCGCGACTGCCCAAGCCCCAACCCTCCCGCACAATCGGCATGGTGTGGCGCAACACCAACCCTTTGGCGGACCACCTGACGGGCATTGCGGAGTTGTTCCGCGACGTGGGAACCAGCCAAGCGAAGTCACTCCAGAACCCCGATACTGATAGAGCGCAACACCATGACCATTAAACTCGGACTGATCGGGGACAATATCGCCGCATCAAAGACTCCTCGCCTGCACCGGACCGCAGGGCAGCTAACAGGGGTAGAGGTCACCTATGACCGTCTGGTCCCCAAAGACATGGGCCTGACCTTCGATGAAATTTTCTCACAGGCGCACGCCAGCGGGTTCCGCGGGCTTAACGTGACCTACCCGTATAAAGAGCTGGTGGTGAAAAAGGTCACCGTGGCCGCCCCCTTGGTGCGTGCGATTGGCGCGGTGAACACGGTTGTGTTCACGCCAGATGGACCACAAGGACACAACACAGATTACAGCGGCTTCGTGCGGGCCTACCGCTCTGCGCGCGACGAAACCCCGGGCAAGGTCTGCCTGATCGGGACAGGAGGCGTCGGCAAGGCAGTCGCGTTCGGCCTGATCGCGTTGAACGCGAGAGAAATCCGCCTTGTCGATCTCGACAGTGATAAAGCGCAGGAGTTGGCCGAGGCGTTGATCGCCTTTGCCCCTGATATCCACGTTACAGTCTCCAATGACGCGATCACCGCGGCGCATGGCGCGGATGGTATAATCAACTGCACACCGCTGGGCATGGGCGGTATTGGTGGCACCCCCCTGCCCGCTGACGCGATGCGCGGCGCGTCTTGGGCCTTCGATGCGGTCTATACCCCCGTCGACACCCAGTTCCTGCAAGATGCGGCGCGCGCGGGCCTAAGCATCATTTCCGGCTACGAGCTGTTCTTTGGCCAAGGTATCGACGCTTGGGATATCTTCACCGACATCGCCATAGATCACGCAGCACTTCGTGCCGCCATTCAAGGTGACGCGCAATAAACAAGTCTGCGGGTCTTGATCTGTGACCGCTTAAGCCGGCTCCATCGTCGCCTCGACCCATTCGACCAGAGCCTCTGCGTTTGGCTCCACCTTTTGGGCGCACCCGTCGGTAAACTCCAAGAACGCGGGCTCGCTGAGCCCGTTTGTTCCAACAAGGACCGGAACGCCAAGCGAAATGGCCTCCGCGATAATATCCCTGAAGCCGCGCCCGTCGGCCTCGTGCTTGCCGAACTTGTTGACGATTAGCACATCCGCCCCAGCCCGAAGCTGCTCTGTGGCCATGCCAACGGCCCGTTCCAGCGCGTCGGGGTCAAGGCGGCATCCATGCGACTCCTTGCCAAGGCTTTGCGAAATCCGGATGGCAGGCCCGTCGGGAAGAACCAGCACATCCATGTCGCACGGTCCGTCGCAGACCCGTTCGGTGTTCACCTGAACGGTGCCGCACAAGCGCAGCCCCTTGTTGGCGAGTGTTTCGGCAAGCGATGCCAGCATCAAGTCCGTGTCGCCGCGACCGGGCGCGATTGTGTAAGCAATGTTCATATGCTCAGCCTTCCTGCAAAGAGAGAGATAAAGCGGTCTTTCCGGCTCACGACTGAGCCTCCGCCTGAAAGTGACCGGGGCCGACGGTGCAATCGAGGTCGCGCAGCAGGCCGTTCTTCAGGCCGTAGATCAGGCCGTGAATGCGCACTCCAACACCGGCTTTCCACGAGCGCTGGATAATCGGCGTCTCGGCAATCCGCCGGACACCTTCCATCACGTTCAATTCCGCCAGCCTGTCCTGCCCCTGCTCCGCATTGGCCAGCGTCGATAGATCAACCGCGTAGGACCGCGCCAAGCGTCGGATGGGTTCCAGCCAATGGTCGGCCAAGCCGTGCGGCAGATCATCCGTCGCTGCTTTCACACCACCGCAGCCATAGTGGCCACAGACGATCACCTCGCGGATATTCAGTGCGTCCACCGCAAACTCCAGCGACGACAGCAGGTTCATATCCGTCGAATGGACCACATTCGCGACGTTGCGGTGAACAAAGACCTCGCCGGGATCAAGCCCTGCGACGACATTGGCAGGCACGCGGCTGTCCGAGCAGCCGATCCAGAAGAATTCCGGCGTCTGGCGTGTCGCGAGGCGGGCAAAGTAGCCCGGCTCCTCTTCATTGCGCTGGCGTGACCACTGCGCATTCCGGTCAAGAAGGGTTTTTAGCATAGCTTCATCCTATCACACGGTGGAGCCCACGCCGCTCAAGCATGTGCCGCCGCATTTTATCAAGGTCATTTGCTTTCAAGCGTACCCGCGCGATGGGCAGCAAAATGGCATTCTCGACGCTTATATGGCTGCGGGCATGCGACGCGAAATTCCGGATCATCCGGCGGGTCCGCTCCGACATCGGCGTCGCCTTTCCCAAAAGCAAGACGATCGCCGGAAGGTCGACCATCGCATGGCCGTGGTTGGACTGTAGTCGCGTGATCACGTCGTCGATCTGGTCTTCGGCCTTGCACCGCAAACGCATCAGCGGAACCAGGTCCTCGTTCTCGTCTTGTAGATGCAAGGGAAGCTCTTCCTTCAAATAGGTGATGACGGTTGTCACATCCGCGGCCTTCGGGACCGCGGACTGGGCTATCTGGTCAAGCAGATCACAGATGCCACGTTCGCGGGTGTTGTCTTCCACCAGAAAATCCAGTGGATTTCCAAGCTCCCGTGCTGAATGGAAACATCCAGTTCTTCGTTGTGAGCCGGTCATGAAGTCACCCTCGGATCGCTAGACAGGTTTTAAGTCGGCCCCTTTGATCTCGGACGCCTTAACCAGTTGATCGACAAACTCCCGCGCCTGACGCGCCCAAGTCGCCTTTTCCATGGCATCGGAGATTTTCTGACGCACGCTCTCGAATGGCAGAGGTTGCCCCTCGGCCAACGCATCCAAGCGAATGATGTGATACCCGTGGCGGCTTAATACCGGTTTTTCGGTAATTTCACCCTCGGTCATCTCGCGAAGAACGGCTTCGAACTCAGGCACCGTATCGCCCGGCCCAAGCTGGCCCAACGCCCCACCCGAAGACTTCGAGCCACAATCGCTTTCGCGCTTAGCCAACGACGCGAAACCTTTGGGCTCCTTGAACGCCATTTTGGCGATCAGTTCGGCGCGTTTGAGCGCTTTCTCCGTGGCCGCTTTGTCACGGGGATCACAGGCACACAAAATATGCGACACCTCCCACAAGACGGGCGAGCGGAACCGCTCGGGGTTGCGATCGAACTCGGCGCGGATGTCGGCATCGTCGGGCGCGCCGACATCCACCGCCTGATCGAGAAGGCCCCTGATCAGGGCCTCCTCCTCTGTCTCGAAGCGCCCCGGCCCGACTTCGGCCGGTTCAGATTGCAAACCCTGCCGCTTGGCTTCTTGTAACAGCAAGGTGCGCACCGCCACAGCATTGGCCGCTTTGCGCCATGCGATACCGGGCTTGCCCTTCGGGGCATCGTGGTGCTGCGTCTCGGCAGCGATCAATGCGTGTGGGACGGTTTCGCCGTTGACCACAAGGTCAGGGAACAAAGATGCGTTCATAGATCCTACTCCGCTGGTTTTACAGATTTACGGCGAGACCGCACGATTTGGTAACCGGGCCGCGAGAGATAGCGGAACGGAGCAGCAAACCCCGAGATCATGTGCACCAGTCGCGTGAACGGAAACAGGATCGTGATAAGAAGCCCAAGGAAGATGTGCACCTTGTAGAGCCAGTGAACATTCACAACCATCGCCCACGCGTTGAGCTTCAGGAAGATCACGCTTTGTGACCATGTCATGAAGCGCACCATTTCGGCCCCGTCCATATGCTGGAGCGTCAGCGTGATGGTCCCCAGACCGATCAACAGTTGCAGCCAGATCAGAACCAGAATTCCGATATCCGCAAAGCTGGTGTGCCGCCAGATACGCGGGTCGGTGACACGGCGATGGATCAACATCGTCGCACCGATCAGCGCCATGATGCCGGCCGTGCCGCCAAGGATAACGGCCATCCACTGCTTAAGGGCATAAGGAACGCCAAGGACGTCCAACACCCAAACCGGGGTAAACAGGCCAACCAGATGCCCGCCAAAGACGGTGATGATGCCCACGTGGAACAGGATCGAGCCCCACACCAGCTGTTTGCGCCGCAATAGCTGGCTGGAAGACGACTTCCACGTGAACGGGTCACGCTCGTAGCGTGCAATAGAGCCGACAACCAAAACGGTCAGCGCGATGTAGGGCATGATACCGAAGATGAAGTAGTCAATATTCTCTTGCATGTTCTTTTCTCCCTATTCGGCCGCATGCTGCGGCGCGGGGGTGGCAGGTTCGTCCATGCGTGAAAGCATGTCGCGCACTTGTGGGCAGCCGGCGTTCGGATCGGGGCCGAACAGCACTTCGCTTTCTTCCCAAATCTCGTCCAGCGCCTCTAGGTCGTTTGGATCGACGTCGGGTTGTTCCAGCAGTTCGGCGACCGCCGCGCTGTCAACCTTTGCGCCCGAAAGCTGCAACAGAGCGGTAAACACCGCGCTATAAGCGCTTTCGCGACGTGCCAACCGTTCGGTCAGCGCGTCAAAGATATGGGCCGCATCCGCCAGGATTTCCTGCCCCTCATCGGCCGGACGGGTCGCCAGAAACTCCAGCAACACCGGCAAGTGGTCGGGCAGTTCCGAGGTCACGGGCTCAAACCCGCCATCGCGGTAGGTTTCAACCAGAGACACCATCGCACCGCCCCTGTCGCGACTTTCGCCGTGAACGTGCTCGAACAGGTTAAGTGACAACGTGCGCGACCGGTCAAACAGCATCACATACTGCTCTTGCAGCTCGTAGATATCGCTCTCGCTGAGGGCTTCGACCAGCGGGCGCAGTGCCCGCCGTGCCGCTGTTGTAAGGCGGGACTCGGCGGCAAGAACACCCCCGATTTCCGGCATGGCTTCCTGCAGTTCCCGCGTCGGGTAGCTCAGGATCAGCGAGATCGCTTTTAAGGTACGGTCCATGTTATTTCGCCTCCTGCGGGATTTTCAGATCAGGCATTTTCAGGGCTTTCTTCGACCCGCCGAAAAGCGAGCCTTTGGAGATACCCGGAGAACATCCGTTGGTATCGGTAAAGCCACAGCCGGAGCGCAATTCATACGCATCCTCAACCTGTTCACGGTGGGTTGTCGGGATCACGAAACGGTCCTCGTAGTCGGCAAGGGCCATGATCTTATACATGTCCTCGATCATCCGACCGTTCAGTCCGACCTTCTCGGCGATGCCTTCGTCGATCACACCCTCAACGGTTTTGGACCGCATATAGGCGCGCATGGCCAGCATCCGCTCCAACGCGGTGGCAACAGGTGCTTCATCCCCTGCCGTCAGCATATTGGCGAGGTATTTCAGCGGGATACGCAAATTACGCACATCTGGCATACCTCCATTCATGCCGATCGCACCGGCCTCTGCGGCGTTCTGGATCGGGGAGAGCGGCGGGATATACCACACCATAGGCAACGTCCGGTATTCCGGGTGCAGCGGGAACGCGACTTTCCAATCCATCGCCATTTTCCAGATCGGGCTTTCTGCGGCGGATTTGATCCAATCCTCCGGCACACCATCGCGGCGGGCCGCTTTGATCACCTCGGGGTCTTTGGGGTCAAGAAATACGCCTAGCTGTGCATCATACAGATCGGTCGTCTCGGGTGCGTTCGCAGCCTCTTCGATCTTGTCTGCATCATAAAGCATCACACCCAGATATCGGATGCGGCCCACGCAGGTTTCCGAACACACAGTCGGGTTGCCGGATTCAATGCGCGGATAGCACAGCGTGCACTTCTCGGATTTGCCGCTTTCCCAGTTGTAGTAAATCTTCTTGTAGGGGCAGCCCGAAACACACATCCGCCAGCCGCGGCACTTCTCTTGGTCGATGAGGACAATGCCGTCTTCTTCGCGCTTGTAGATCGCACCTGACGGGCACGAAGCGGCGCAAGCCGGGTTCAGACAGTGTTCGCACAGACGCGGGAGATACATCATGAATGTATTCTCGTACTCGCCGTAGATCTCCTTCTGGATGCCCTCGAAGTTGTAGTCGTCCGAGCGCTTCGAGAATTCGCCACCAAGGATTTCTTCCCAGTTCGGGCCTTTCTCGATCTTCTGCATCCGCTCGCCGGTAATCTTCGAGCGTGGGCGTGCCGTCGGGAAAGCCTTCCCTTCAGGCGCGGATTTCAGGTGGTCGTAGTCGAAATCGAACGGCTCGTAGTAGTCGTCGATCTCGGGCAGGTCGGGGTTGGCGAAGATATTCGCCAAGATCCGCCATTTACCGCCTTGCTTGGGTTGCAGTTTGCCGCCCTTGCTGCGTTCCCAACCGCCGTTCCAGCGGGCTTGGTTTTCCCAGTCGGTGGGATAGCCAAGGCCCGGCTTGGTTTCGACGTTGTTGAACCATGCGTATTCGACACCGTCGCGGCTGGTCCATACGTTCTTGCAGGTCACAGAGCAGGTATGACACCCGATGCATTTATCGAGGTTCAGCACCATGCCGATTTGAGCGCGAACTTTCATTCTGCAGCCTCCTTGTTGTCGGTTGCTTCATCATCAAGCCAGTCGACATTTTTCATTTTACGAACAACGACGAACTCGTCCCGGTTCGACCCCACGGTCCCGTAGTAGTTGAACCCGTAGGACTGCTGCGCGTAGCCGCCGATCATATGGGTCGGCTTCAGCACTGTACGGGTGACCGAGTTGTGGATACCGCCCCTGTTGCCCGTCTTTTCGGAGCCAGGGGTGTTCACGATCTTTTCTTGGGCGTGATACATGAAGGTCGTGCCTTCCTTGATCCGCTGGGACACCACCGCGCGGGCCGTTAAGGCACCGTTGATGTTGTACAGCTCGATCCAGTCGTTATCGACAATGCCCGCCGATTTGGCGTCCACTTCCGAAATCCAGACCACCGGCCCGCCCCTGTTCAACGTCAGCATCAACAGGTTGTCGGAATAGGTCGAGTGGATGCCCCATTTCTGGTGCGGCGTGATGAAGTTCAGCACGAGGCTGTCACCTTCATCCTTCACCGCATCGGTGATGGTCTTGAGGTCGACCGGAGGCCGGTAGCTCATGAACCCTTCACCAAAAGCGCGCATCCACAGGTGATCCTGATAGAGCTGCTGGCGACCCGTTAGGGTCCGCCACGGGATCAACTCATGCACGTTGGTGTAACCCGCGTTATAGCTGACCTTCTCGCTCTCGATGCCCGACCATGTGGGCGACGAGATGATCTTGCGCGGTTGCGCGGCGATGTCCCGGAAGCGGATCTTGTTGTGGTGTTCACCTTCGGCCAGATGCGCATGTTCGCGCCCTGTGGCTTTCTCCAGCGCTTCCCACGCTTTGACAGCAACCTCGCCATTGGTTTCCGGCGCCAGCATCAGGATGACTTCGCAGGCGTCGAGGGCGGTGTCGATTTTCGGGCGACCCGCAGCGGCACCGTCAAGCTGGACCCCGTTCAAGGCCGACAGGTTGTCGATCTCGTCTTGGGTGTTCCAATTGATGCCTTTGCCGCCATTCCCGAGCTTGTCCATGAGCGGACCAAGGGCGGTGAAGCGGTCATAGATCGCTGTGTAATCCCGCTCGACCGTAATGTAGTTCGGTGCGGTTTTGCCGGGGATCAGATCACACTCGCCTTTCTTCCAGTCCATCACTTGATCCTGCGCAATTTCGGCAGGTGTGTCGTGAAGGATCGGCAAGGCAACGATGTCTGTCTCGTGCTCCAGATAGCCCGGAGTAATCTCCTGAAATTTCTTCGCGATGGATTTGAAGATTTCCCAGTCCGATTTGGACTCGTAGGCAGGGTCCACAGCCGCTTGAAGCGGGTGGATGAACGGGTGCATGTCCGACGTGTTCATGTCGTCTTTTTCGTACCAGGACGCCGTAGGCAGAACGATGTCGGAATAGACGCAGGTGGTCGACATACGGAAGTCGATGGTCACCAACAGGTCCAGCTTGCCGCGTGGCGCTTCGTCATGCCACTTGGCCTCTTTGGGAAGTTGCCCCCCCTCTTCGCCCAAGTCCTTGCCCATGACGCCGTGATCGGTGCCAAGCAGGTGCTTGAGGAAGTACTCATGCCCCTTGCCGGACGAGCCAAGCAGGTTGGAACGCCACACAAACAGGTTGCGCGGCCAGTTCTCCGGCGCATCAGGATCTTCGCAGGCCATCTGCAAATCGCCAGATTTCAGCTGCTCCGTCATGTAGGCCGGAACCTCCTTGCCTGCCGCCTTGGCCGCTTTGGCAACCTCTAGCGGGTTTGTCTTCAGCTGCGGTGCAGACGGCAGCCACCCCATCCGCTCGGCGCGAATGTTGTAGTCGATCAGGCTGGCGTCCCAATCACCATCCGGTGCAGTCGGGCTAAGGATTTCCTTCGATTCCAGCGTCTCGTAGCGCCACTGGTCCGTGTGCGCATACCAAGCCGAGGTGGAGTTCATGTGCCGAGGCGGACGGTTCCAGTCCAGCGCAAAGGCCAGTGGTTGCCAGCCGGTTTGTGGACGCAGCTTTTCCTGCCCCACATAGTGCGCCCAGCCACCGCCGGATTGACCAACGCAGCCACACATCACCAGCATGTTGATGATACCGCGGTAGTTCATGTCCATGTGGTACCAGTGGTTCAAACCAGCACCCAAGATGACCATCGACTTGCCGTTGGTCTTCTCTGCGTTATCCGCGAACTCGCGGGCGACGTGGATGATCTTGTCTTGCGGCACACCGGTGATCTTCTCGGCCCAAGCCGGAGTACCTGGCATGTCGTCGGCATAGTCGCTTGTGACCCAATCGCCGCCAAGACCACGATCAAGACCATAGTTGGCACAGAACAAATCGAACACCGTGGCCACGGCGATCTTCTTGCCTTTCGGCCCTTTGATCATCTTGACCGGAATGTTGCGTGTCAGGACATCAGGGTGATCCGCATCAGTTGCGAACTGGCCAACAGCCTCGCCGCCGAAATAGGGGAAATCAACGCCGACAATCTCGTCGTGTTCTTCCTCCAGAACGAAGCTCATCGAAAGCTTGGTATCCGCCGCCGATGCGCGTTCTTCGAGGTTCCATTCCCCGTCCTCGCCCCAGCGGTAGCCGACTGATCCGTTCGGGGCGACAAACGCCTTGGACGTCTCGTCGTAGGCGACAGTTTTCCACTCGGGGTTGTTCTTTTCACCCAACTTGCCTGCCAGATCATCCGCGCGCAGGAAGCGGCCCGGAATCATGCGTCCGTCTTTTTCTTCTAGCTTCACCAGCATCGGGAAGTCGGAATATTTGCGGGTGTAGTCCTCGAAATACTCGGCCTGACGATCAAGGTGGAATTCGCGCAGGATCACGTGACCAAACGCCATCGAAAGTGCCGCATCGGTGCCTTGCTTGGCATTCAACCAGACATCGCCAAACTTGGCGGCCTCCGAATAGTCGGGGCAGATAACGGCGGATTTGGTGCCTTTGTACCGCGCTTCGGTGTAGAAATGCGCGTCAGGTGTCCGCGTTTGCGGCACGTTCGAACCCCAAAGCAGCAGGTAGCCCGCGTTGTACCAATCGGCACTTTCGGGAACGTCCGTCTGCTCGCCCCACGTCATCGGCGAGGCAGGAGGCAAATCGCAGTACCAGTCGTAGAACGACATACAAACGCCGCCCAACAGCGACAGATAGCGAGAGCCCGCCGCGTAAGACACCATCGACATGGCCGGAATAGGCGAGAAGCCGAAGACCCGGTCAGGGCCGTAGGTTTTAGCGGTATAGGCGTTGGCCGCAGCCGTGATCTCGGTTGCTTCGTCCCAAGTGGCGCGCACGAAGCCGCCCTTGCCGCGGGTTTCAACATAAGACGCGCGCAGGATCGGATCGCTCTGGATCGCGGTCCATGCCGCAATCGGGTCCATCGTCTCGCGCATCTTGCGCCAGACCTTCATCAACTTGCCGCGGATCAACGGGTTTTTCACCCGGTTCGCAGAATACAAATACCAGCTATAGGACGCCCCGCGGGCGCAGCCGCGCGGTTCGTGGTTGGGCAGATCAGGACGTGTGCGCGGGTAGTCGGTTTGCTGGGTTTCCCATGTCACGATGCCGGACTTCACGTAGATTTTCCAGCTGCAAGACCCGGTGCAGTTCACCCCGTGGGTCGAGCGCACGATCTTGTCGTGACGCCAGCGGTTGCGGTACGTGTCTTCCCAATCGCGGTTTTCACGGGTCACTTGCCCATGACCGTTCGAGAACTGCTCCAATTCTTTGGACTGGAGGAAGTTCAATCTATCGAGCAGGTGGCTCATGTCATTCTCCTAAGTGGCGTTAAGTGCGCCGCCCGTCCTCGGGCGGCGCTGGAGGTTGTTTGGTTCAGCAAGGAACGGGCGCTGTTTTGCGGCTGTAGTAGACCCAGCAAATCACCGCGCAGATTGCGTAGAAAACAAGGAAGGCCCAGAGTGCGCCATTCGGTGCACCTGTCATTGCAATCGAAGTGCCGTAGCTTTTCGGGATAAAGAAAGCCCCGTAAGCCGCGATTGCACTGGTGAAAGCGATGATCGCAGCGCTTTCACGTTCGATTTGCTTTTGCAGCAATCCGGCATCCAGATCAGGCATCAGGCGTGGAACTTCCTGGCGCATGATTGCCGGGATCATCTGGAAGGTCGAAGCATTGCCGACACCTGTCAGGAAGAACAGCGCCATGAAGCAGGCAAAGAACATCCAGAAGTTACCGCCTACCCCATCAGCTGGCAGGAATTGCAGCACACCGAAGACCGCGACGATCATTCCGACAAACGTCCAGAACGTCACCCGACCACCACCGAACTTGTCAGATATCCAACCGGTACCAGCGCGGCTCAAAGCTCCTACAAGTGGGCCAAGGAAAGCAAATTGCAGCGCGTTGACTTCAGGAAACTGGGTTTTCATCAGCAGCGGGAAGCCCGCTGAATATCCGATGAAGCTCCCGAATGTACCCGTGTATAGGATACACATGATCCAGTTGTGGAACCGTGAGAAGATAATAGCCTGATCCGAGAAGGACGATTTGGCCGAAGCAATATCGTTCATCCCCAGATAGGCCGCGATTGTAGCCAAGATGATGAACGGTACCCAGACGAAGCCTGCGTTTTGCAACCAAAGCTCGCCGCCATCGCTAAGAGCAACCGGCTCACCGCCCAAGGCGCCGAAGACACCCATGGTGATGACCAGCGGCACCAGAAACTGCATGACGGACACACCGAGGTTGCCAAGACCGGCATTCAGCGCCAGCGCGTTCCCCTTTTCAGCTTTTGGATAGAAGAAGCTGATATTGGCCATGGAGGACGCAAAGTTGCCACCACCCAGACCACAGAGCAGCGCCAGCACCAAGAAGATCAGGTATGGCGTTTCGGGGTTCTGCACGGCGTAGCCGATGCCCATTGCGGGCAGCAGCAGCGATGCGGTGGACAGGGTTGTCCAGAGCCGCCCACCAAAGATCGGTACCATGAAGCTGTAGAAGATGCGTAGCGTTGCACCGGACAGACCAGGAAGCGCCGCGAGCCAGAACAGCTGGCCTTGGGAAAAGTCGAACCCGATGGCAGGCAAACGCGCAACCACGACCGACCATACCATCCAGACCGAAAACGCCAAAAGCAGTGCCGGGATCGATATCCACAGATTGCGGCGTGCAATCTTGCGCCCTTTCGTCGCCCAGAACTCTTCGTTCTCGGGCTCCCACTCGGTCAAAGTTGCAGCAGACGGGGCGACCGGGATTGGCATACCTTCGAATTCAGGCAACTCAGGCAACGCGTCGCGGGCAACATCAGGGTTGGCACGCTCCATGTTGCGCACCGAGAAGTGCATCCATGTCAGCGCGATTGCGACCAACAGGAACAGGAAGGCGAAACAGGTTGTGTAAACTCCGGTCAAGTCCAGCAAAGCGCCAAAGATAATCGGCAATACGAAACCGCCAAGACCACCGATCATCCCAACAAGACCACCAACTGAACCGACGTTATCAGGGTAATAAACAGGGATGTGCTTGTAGACCGCCGCCTTACCAAGGCTCATGAAAAAGCCAAGACCGAAGATCATCAGAACAAATGCGCCAAACCCCATTTCGGTGGAGAATGAAATGTCCCCACCCTTGGCGTGGATGGTGTAGCTGGTCGACGGATAGGACAGCATGAACAGCATCAGTAGCGAGAACCCGAATGTCCAGTACATCACTGCCCGCGCGCCGAAACGGTCGCTCAAATGGCCACCATATGCTCGGAAAATACTAGCCGACAAAGAGAACGCGGCAGCAGCCATACCGGCGGTGCGAATATCGACCGCGTACACATCGACCAGATAGTGCGGCAGCCATAGTGCCAAAGCGACGAAGGCACCGAAAACAAAGAAATAATAGAGCGAGAAACGCCAAACCTGAATGTTCTTGAGCGGTGCAAGCTGCGCGCTCAGCGTCAGGGCCTTGCCCCCGGATTTGCGACGGGCCTCGAAGACCGGATCATCCTTGGCGAAAAGGAAGAAGATAATCGCAATTGCGGCAAGGCCAAGCGCCCAAATATTCGCCACAGCTTCCCAGCCATAAGCGACCATCACAAACGGAGCACCGAACTTGGTCACTGCAGCGCCGACGTTACCAGCCCCGAAAATGCCAAGTGCCGTGCCCTGCTTCTCGCGCGGGTACCAGTGCGACACATAAGCGACCCCGACTGCGAACGAGCCGCCAGCGAGGCCAACACCAAGTGCTGCGACCAAGAACATTGTATAGGTATCGGCCATGGTCAGCAGGAAAGTGGCTGCCGCTGCCAAAAGCATTTGGACCGGGAAAACGATCCTGCCCCCGTATTGCTCTGTCCAGATACCCAACATCAATCGTGTAAGCGACCCTGTCAGGATTGGCGTTGCCACCAAGATGCCAAATTGTGTTTCGTTAAGCCCCAACTCGGATTTGATCTGAACGCCGATAATGGCAAAAATAGTCCAGACTGCAAAGTTGAGCGTAAATGCGATTGTACTGAGAGACAGAGCCCGGTTTTGGTCTCCACGCGTTACTCCGGAAAGTGCGTTCACGACATGTCCTTTCATTTGCATGCGCCCGAACGGCACATCAATTACGCGGCAAACTAGGATGCTGAGGGGCTCATTAAGATTGATCTGAGTCAAAACAGGGCGACAAACGCAGCAAAACAAATGGGTTACAAACTTTAGTCAAGCGGGCCCATTACAACATCAAGGCAGCAGGCCGGATAGATCAATCAAGCGTTTGACATTAATCAATTGAAGCGGTGACAATGCATCCTGAAACTAGGGACAACCGAACATGCCTGAGTCGCACCACGCTGACATCCGAAGACTTGATCTTTTTGCGGAGATGGAAGAGAGCAACTTCAAAGCCCTTATGCGCGGATCTTACGTGCAGAACTTTCCTCAAAGGATCGAGCTGATCATGGAGGGTGAGACCTCCGACTTTTTGCATGTTGTGTTGTCCGGGTCTGTCGATCTGTATTCGTGCTGGAACAACCAGGAGACAAGTATGGCGACTATCAGGCCAGTCTCGACCTTCATTCTGGCCGCGACGATCAAGGACGCGCCCTACCTGATGTCCGCACGCACGCTTGAGAAAAGCCGCATCGCCCTTATTCCGTCGCAGGACGTGCGGGCGATCTTCGACACTGATGCCGCCTTCGCACGCGCCATCGTGAACGAGCTAGCGCAGTGCTATCGCACGGTCGTCAAGAACACCAAAGACCTCAAATTGCGCTCCTCACTGGAGCGGCTGGCAAACTACCTGCTACGCCAGCACAACAAAACAGGCTCGTCGGTGATTGATCTGAGCATGGAAAAACGGCGGCTGGCCTCGTTTCTGGGGATGACCCCCGAAAACCTGAGCCGCGCCTTCAAAGGGCTGAGCCCTTTTGGCGTGACGGTGTCCGGCAGCCAGATCAAAATCGGCGACGTTGAAACGCTCGAAGCCTTCGCAAAGCCCAGCGTCCTGATCGACAACATGCAAAGCTGAAAACGAGGTTTAGCCGCTGTGGCGGAGGAGGTGGGATTCGAACCCACGGAGGACTTTCACCCTCGTCGGTTTTCAAGACCGGTGCATTCGACCACTCTGCCACTCCTCCGACGCACACGACTTAACCGCGCATGTTCGATTCTGGAAGCCCTTCCCTGCCCGCCTGTTCACGCCAATTTTTGCCGACCGCGCAATGGACCGCTTTGCAAAAACAACTTTATTTACTAGGGTGCGCCCAAAGGGATATCCCAGTTACGGGTGATCTTGGACAATGCTGCGAAAAGCAGCGAAAAAGCACGCCCAAAAGGGTGCAGCGGGCAGAGGGCAACAACATGGGTCATCAACAGACTATGACACGGGCATGGCGGATCGCGATTTTACTGGGGGCCGCAGCTGCGTTGGCGGCCTGCGAGGAAGGTCAAGGATTTGATTTCCTGAAGAAAAAAGACGCTGGAGAGGAAGTCGCAGCGGTAGAATCTGCGGGCGCCGAAGCTGCCGGAACCGAGGAGCGCGAAGTCGAGGCACCGGATGTTTTCCAAGCCAATGAAGACGGACTTTGGGACGGTCGCCCGTCGCTGGGCGGCGTTTGGGTCGCATATCCCGGCGTCAAAGACCCCGAACGCGTGGTGATCCGCAACCTTTCAAACAACAAAACAGTTATCGGCGCCCTCTTCCGCCGCGAGCGCGACAACCCCGGACCCAAGCTGCAGCTGTCATCAGATGCGGCCCAGACACTGGACATGATCGCCGGACAACCGACAAAGATGAGCGTCGTCGCCCTGCGCACAGAGGCCGTGCCGGTCGCACAACCCGCGATTTCCAAGCCCGCTGGCTCCGAGAGCCTGCCCGCGCCCGACAGCATCGAAGCCCAACCTTTGGACCCGATCGACAAAGCCAAGGCGGCTTTGGACAAGACCGCCAAGCCGGCCGCTACAGCCCCTGCGGCGGCCCCCGCCCCGAAACCAGCACAGGTTGCAGCCGCTCCGGCGCGTAAATCGTCCAGCTTGTCGAAACCATTCATCCAGATTGGTATCTTCTCGGTGAAGGCCAATGCCGACAACACCGCGACATCCTTGCGCGGCATTGGCATCTTGCCTTCCGTGAAACAGGGATCAAGTCAGGGTAAGAAATTCTGGCGCGTGGTCGTCGGGCCGTCAGGCTCGTCGTCCGAGCGCGCAACCCTTCTCAAAAAGGTCAAAGATCTGGGCTTCAACGACGCCTATTTCGTGACCAACTAGCAAAGATCAACAAAGGAGCCATCATGGGCATCCGCGCTGCCACGCTTATCGCCGCATTCTCGTCTGTAATCTGCATGAGCTTTGCAGCACAGGCATTTGAAACATCTGCAAAATCTGCGATTGTTCTGGACCTTGGAACAGACCTGACGCTGATGGAGAAAAACGCCGACATGGCGCTTCCACCGGCCTCCATGTCGAAGCTGATGACGTTGAACATGACGTTTGAAGCGCTCGAAGACGGTCGCTTGTCTCTGGACCAACGCTTGCCCGTGTCCGAAGCCGCTCAGGCCTATGGCGGCTCGACCATGTTTCTTAACACCCGAGACCGCGTGTCGGTGGAGGACTTGATCCGTGGCGTGATCGTTTTGTCCGGAAACGACTCGTCTGCTGTTTTGGCCGAGGCCATCTCCCCCGATGGAACCGAGCGTGGTTTTGCGCAAATGATGAACGAGCGTGCCAAAGATTTGGGCATGACCAATTCCACATTTGCCAACTCGAACGGCTGGCCTGCTGCCGGACAACGGATGTCGATGCGCGACTTGGCCCTTCTGGCCAAACGCCTGATCACCGTTTTCCCGCAATATTACGGCTACTTCGCTGAAACCGAATTCGCCTTTGACAACCGCGCGCCTGACAACCGTTTCAACCGTAACCCCTTGTTGAAGCTGAATATCGGGGCCGATGGCCTGAAAACCGGCCACACCTCTGAAGCAGGATACGGGCTTGTCGGTTCTGCCAAGCAAGGCACGCGGCGCATCGTGTTCGTGATGTCGGGTCTCGGCACTCAACAAGACCGCGCCTCTGAAAGCGAGCGTATCGCCAACTGGGCCTTCCGCCAATTCGCCGAGCAACAACTGGCAGAGCAAGGCGTGATCATGGCCGAGGCCGAGGTCTGGATGGGCACCGCCGCGAAAGTCGGCCTTGCTGCGACCGAAGACATCAAAGTCTTGGTGCCTGTGCTGAAAAAGGACGGTGTGACCGCCAAGATCACCTATCAAGGCCCGCTCGAAGCCCCGATCAAAGCCGGTGACAAAGTGGCCGAGCTGATCGTGAACGTGCCCGGCATTGGGGACGCGACCCATGATCTGGTCGCAACAGAGACGATCAATTCCGGCGGCTTCATGGTACGCGTGCGGACGGCGGCAACAGTATTGTTCCGCCAGCTGACCGGACAAGCAACGACCTTGTTTTGAACGGGATATTTCTGACATTCGAGGGCATTGACGGGTCGGGTAAATCCACCCAGTCGCGTCTTTTGGCGGGCCATCTGGAAGCGGCGGGCTTCGAAGTTGTGCTAACCCGCGAACCCGGCGGCTCGCCGGGGGCTGAAGACATCCGCCGCCTGCTGGTCGAGGGCGAGCCGGGGCGCTGGTCCGCCGAGACCGAGATCCTGCTGTTCACCGCTGCCCGCCGCGACCATGTGGAGCGCACCATCCTCCCTGCCCTAGAGGCCGGCAAGATCATCATCTGCGACCGCTTCGCCGACAGCACCCGCGTGTATCAGGGGGCCACCCGTGGCGACCTGCGCGCCACCGTCGACGCGCTTCATGCGCGGATGATCGGACGCGAGCCTGACCTGACGTTGATCATCGACATGGACCCTGACATCGCCCTTGAGCGCGGTCTGGCCCGTGGCTCCGGCGAGGACCGGTTCGAGGAGTTCGGGGCAGAGTTCCAGCATAAGCTGCGGGCAGGCTTTCTTGGCCTGCTTGAGGACTTCCCCGACCGCACGCGCCTGATTGACGGCACCCAAGGCGCGCAGGACGTGGGCCGCGAGATCGCAAGTTTGGTCGACACCTATATCGCTGCACGCGCATGAGCGACGACGCCCTCCCCAGCTCCGACCAGATCGACGGCGCCCCCCACCCGCGCGAAACCGCGACGCTGGTGGGCCAGCATGTGGCCGAGGAGAACTTCCTTGAAGCTTTCAACGGCGACCGCCTGCATCACGCATGGATGATCACCGGCCCGCGTGGCGTCGGCAAAGCCACGCTGGCGTGGAAGCTGGCGAAGTTTCTGCTGGCAAATCCGCCGGTGGATGCAAACGACATGTTCGGCGCACCACCCGCGCCTACTACGTTAGACACGGACCCAAGCCACCCGATTGCCGCCCGCATGAACGCTGGCAGCGAGCCGGGGTTGTTCGTGCTGAAACGCCCGTATGACGAGGACAAAAAGAAGTTCAAACAGCAGATCACCGTCGACGAGGTGCGCAAGCTCAAGGGCTTTTTCTCCCTCTCCGCCACCGAGGGCGGCCGCCGCATCGTCATCGTGGATGCCGCCGACGACATGAACGTCTCTGCCGCCAACGCCCTGTTGAAGGTGTTGGAGGAGCCGCCCGCCGACGCGCTGTTGTTCTTGATCAGCCACCAACCGTCGCGGCTTCTGCCCACGATCCGGTCGCGCTGCCGCGAGTTGCGCTGTGTGACCCTTGACGCCGACCATATGTCCGCCGCCCTGACCGCCACGGGGGCCGATATCGGTACGCATGGTTCGGCGCTGGCCGAACTGTCCGGCGGTTCTGTGGGTGAAGCATTGCGGATGCTAAATCTTGGCGGGCTAGAGGTCTATGCCGACCTTGTCGCGCTCGCCGCCAGTTTTCCGAAGCTGGATCGCACGCTAATGATTGCACTTGGTGAGAAGGCCGCCGCCCGCGGTCAGGAAGCCCGCTACGAGTTGATGCTGCGCCTCGCTGACGTATTGCTCGCCCGCCTTGCGCGCGCCGGTCTGGGCCAGCCTCAGACAGAGGCTGCGCGCGGTGAGTTGGAAATGCTCGCCCGTCTGTCGCCCGATGCGAACGCAGCGCGCGCATGGGCCTCCGTGTCGGCCGATATCTCCGCCCGCGCGCAACACGGGCGTGCGGTGAACCTTGACCCTTCCGCGCTGGTCATTGATATGGTTCTGGCAATGAACGAAGTGGCCGCGAAAACCGCGGCCTGACGAGGCCGAGAATGAGCACGCCCCAAATTACCGACAGTCACTGCCATCTCGACTTCCCCGATTTCGAGGGCGAACTGCCCGATATCATCGCTCGCGCCCATGACGCAGGCGTGACGCGGATGGTGACGATCTGCACGAAGCTGCGGTTGGAGCCACAGGTCCGCGCCATCGCGGAGGCGCATCCTTCCGTCTACTATGCCGCCGGCACCCATCCGATGAGTGCAGCCGATGAGCCGCTGGCCACGGTGGACGAGTTGGTGAAGCTGGCCGAGCATCCCAAATTCGTCGGCATCGGCGAGACGGGGCTGGACTACCACTACACCGCCGAGAGCAAGGACATTCAGCAACAAAGCCTGCGCGTGCATATTGAGGCCGCGCGGCAGACCAAACTGCCGCTCATCATCCACGCCCGCGCAGCGGATGACGACATGGCCCGCATCCTGACGGAGGAACACAAAAAGGGCGGGTATGCCTGCGTCATGCACTGCTTTTCGTCCACGAAGGAACTGGCTGAGGCCGCGCTTGATCTGGGCTTCTACCTGTCCATGTCCGGCATCGCCGCCTTCCCCAAGTCCCAAGAGTTGCGCGACATCTTCGCCGCCGCGCCGGTGGACCGCATTCTTGTCGAGACCGACGCGCCCTACCTCGCCCCGCCCCCCTATCGCGGCAAACGAAACGAGCCGGGCTATACGGCCCACACGGCCAAGGTGGGCGCGGAGGTTTTCAGCATGGACTACCCTGACTTCGCCACGCAAACGCAGGCCAATTTCGAACGCTTGTTCTGGAAAGCCAAATGAAGCGCCGGTTCACCATATTGGGCTGCGGCTCCTCTGGTGGGGTGCCGCGACTTGGCGGGCATTGGGGGGATTGTGACTCCAACAACCCGAAAAACCGCCGCCGCCGTTGTTCCCTGCTGATCGAGCAAATCGGTCCCGAAGGCACCACCTCCGTGTTGATCGACACCTCACCCGACCTGCGTTCGCAGCTTCTGGACGCAAATGTCGGCCGCTTGGACGGGGTGGTCTACACCCATTCCCACGCCGACCATGTGCATGGCATCGACGACCTGCGGATGATCGTGTTCAACATGAAGGAACGTCTGAAGGTCTGGGCGGACGGTGACACAACCAACAGCCTGATCGCACGCTTCGGCTATGCCTTCGTGCAACCCGAAGGTTCTCCCTATCCGCCAATCCTGACATTGAAGTCGATCAAAGGACTGATCGAGGTCAAAGGCCCCGGTGGCACCATCCCGCTGGCCCCGTTCAGGGCGAACCACGGCACAATTGACGCCTTGGGTTTCCGTATCGGTGGGCTGGCCTATTTGCCGGACGTGGCAGAGTTCTACGACGAGACATGGGCGGCCTTACAGGGCCTCGACTGTTTTATCATCGACGCCCTGCGCCGCGCACCGCATCCCAGTCACTCGCATCTGGAAAACACCCTGGGATGGATCGAGAAGCTGGCCCCCAAACGCGCGGTCATCACCAACATGCATATCGACCTCGACTATGCGACGGTCGAGGCCGAAACAGCCGACAACGTCACCCCTGCTTATGACGGCATGACGATCGAATACGACCTTTAGATGGGGGCGTTGCTGGAAGTCATCCTGCCAGTGTTTCTGGTCATCGGCGCGGGATACATCGCGGTCAAACGCGACCTTTTCTCGAACGAGGGCGCGGATGCGCTGATGAAGTTCACCCAAAGTTTCGCCATCCCATGCCTGTTGTTTCGCGGCATCGCGGAGCTGGAGTTGGGTGCATATTTCGAGCCGCGCCTGCTCGCGTCCTACTACCTGCCCGCCATCGCTGGGTTTACCCTTGGCACGCTCGGCGCGCGCCTGATCTTCGGACGACCTTGGGAGGACAGCATCGCCATCGGCTTTTGCTGCCTGTTCTCCAACGCCGTGCTGCTGGGCCTGCCGATCACCGAGCGCGCCTATGGCGAGGGCTCCCTGTCACCGAACTATGCCATCATCGCCGTCAACGCGCCGATCTGCTACGGCATCGGCATCACCGCGATGGAGGTGGTGCGCAACAAGGGCGGCGGGCTGTGGCACACGGCAAAGGCCGTCTGGCGGGCGATCACCCATAACGCGCTGATTATCGGGATCGCGTTGGGCTTTGTGGTCAACATCACCTCCCTGCCCCTTCCCGGCGTCTTGATCGATGCCATCGACCTGATGATCCGCGCGGCGCTGCCTGCGGCGATCTTCGGGCTGGGCGGTGTACTGGCCCGTTACAAGCTGGAAGGCGACACCGGTCCGGTGATCATGGTCTGCGCGCTGATGCTTGTCGTCCAGCCAAGCCTGACATGGCTCGTCGCTGGGGCTACGGGTGTCGGAACCGGTGCGTTCCGCTCAGTCGTGCTGACATCGGCCATGGCGCCGGGGGTGAATGCTTATGTGTTCGCCAACATGTATGGCGTCGGCAAACGGGTTGCGGCATCGGCAGTCCTGATCTCGACCGCGCTGTCGGTGCTTACGCTGTGGGTGTGGCTGGCACTTTTGCCCTAGTGTAGGACCGCAAAAGCACCTGCGCCTCGTGTTCCGCCAAGGGTGGGAAGGCGAGCTTGTCGGAGCTGGGACGGTCGGTTGCCCCGCGTGCACCCATCTGGGAGCTTTCAACCGGAACCCGCTCGGCGAAGATGATGTGATGCGCGTCGAAGTCCAGATACGCATAGCGCACCATGCCGCCGATATCGCGGATCACATCCACGTTGTTGACGAAGTCCCGCGCAGCGACCAGCACCTCCCACTCACCGAACAGCAAGTCCGGCTGCCATCCGGCAAACCGGATCCGGTGACCGGCAGTGACACATAGGTCGTGTTCGTTGTTGAGCGTTCCTGCCTTGAAGCGGATCGGGGCCGCGTCATCCAACGCCTCGAAACGGCGGACACCCATTGCGCGCACGGGCTGCGCCCCGTGATCCAGCGTCTCGACCAAGTCACCCACCTTAAGGTCTTGGATCAACCGGTCGCCCCTCGGCGTCAGGACATGCGTGCCGAGGGCAAAGCACGGCTTACTAGCGCGCGCCCGAGATACTGAAAGCTTGGTCTCTTGTGAAATCTGAACCAGATGGCGCTGCATAAAAACCTCTAGAAAAACACGTCTTGTCACCGTCCTAGGGGTCAACTTTGTCTCAATACTGGCCGCCGATGCGCCAAGCATGTCAATTCAATGACAAATCACGAAATCGACGAAACGGAGTGTTTCCAAAGCTGTCGACTTGCACGTGTGAGCGGCTTGGCCGTCAAATGAGCTATCTGTTGCCAAATAATCAATCCGCATTGCCAGGCTGATCCTTGGCTATAGGTAAACTGCGCTGGCTGGGTTATGATCAGGCGTTCTTCCAGCCAAGGTTATTTCCATGAATATTTCCGCATTCTTTCGCCGCTCGTGCATGTTGCTTCCGGTTCTTCTGGCACCGATGATCGCACCACAAGTCGCCGATGCCCAAAGCTACAACTATTCAATGGACCCGCGTTCCGAGGCGTCCGGGCAGATTGTCGGCTCTGACATCGCCAGCTTCCGAAATGCCATCGCCAACCGTCGCAGCGGCACGGCACAGCCATCTGTGCGCCAGGACGACACCAGCCTGACTGGTGGCACGGCACCGACTTGGGGCGGCATTTCCTCGGCATGGGCTTCCGTCGATGCCAAGCGCCTGAGCGGCACCTATTCCGGCAACTCCGCCAACGTGATTTTCGGGGCCGACACCCTGCTGGGCGACTCCTTCGTGGTGGGGCTGATCGGGGGCTATAACCGCTCCACGGTAACTGTGCCCGGCACCCAAAAGATTAAAGCCAAAGGCTTCTCCGTCGGGCCCTATTTCTCCGCACGTCTGTCCGACTCGCTCAGCCTTGACGGTTTCATCGGCTTCGGAAAACCCGATTATGACATCGACGGGGGCAAGTTCTCCGGTGAAAAGACCTTCGGCAACCTGACTCTGACTGGCAGCATCCCGCTTCAAAGCGCCGAATTGTCGCCGTTCATCAGCGTGGCCTCTGTCCGCGAAAAACTCCCTGCCTTTAGCAGCGTCGTCCCCGTCGTGCTCTATGGCGCGACCGAGATCAAAAGTTTCGTCGCCACCGTCGGCACAGGCGTCCACTACAACGCCATCGACAAAGGCAACCTGACCTATCTGCCCAATGCCGGTTTCGAGATCGACTATGTCCGCAACGATGACGGCTTCGGCAATGTCGACAGCTTCACCACTCCGCGCATCAGCGGCGGCGTGACCATCATCAGTGACACAGGTGCGTTGAACCTCGGCGCGAACGTGTCTCGCACGTCCGAGGGCACGACAACCATCGGCGCAAGTGCTGGCTATTTCTGGCAGTTCTAAGGGGGGGCGCTGTTTTCGGTTTAAGAACACAGCCATAACCCTGTGAACAATTCAAACCGGATTTTCGGAGAATGGTGCGGTCGGAGCGCATTGTAACCCTATATCTTGGGGTTCCACGGTGTATCGCCCAGCGCACTTTTTCCATATTTATATAAGTTTTGTCGCACATCGGTGTTCCATGGGACACCACCCTATACTATATGTAGAGGGTGGACTTGAGGGTGGACCGGATGACAAGAGCATTAAACAAGCTATCAGCGTCGGCAGTTAAGAACGCCAAGGCGGGCAAACATTCCGATGGCGGCGGGTTATGGTTTGCCGCGAGTGAACAAGCCAAAGGCAAATGGTTTTTGCGCGTTGTTGTCCATGGGCGGCGGCGTGAAATGGGCTTGGGTGCCTATCCTGCCGTTTCTTTGAAAGAGGCGCGACTGGAGGCCGAGAAATGGCGCGGCGTCGTGCGCCAAGGCCAAGACCCGATCAAGCTGCGCGACAAACAGGCGCGTGACGCGGCCCGCAACATGCATCTGTTGAATGACATAGCCTTGGACGCCTTTGAAACCCGTAAGGCCGAATTGAAGGGCGATGGCAAGGCTGGCCGTTGGTTCTCGCCTTTAGAACTGCATGTCCTGCCAAAGTTGGGCAAAGTGCCTGTCACCGATATTGACCAGCGCGACATACGGGACACCCTTGCTCCGATCTGGCACGAAAAAGCCAGCACCGCCCAGAAAGCGATGGACCGTCTGGGTATCTGCTTACGCCACGCGGCGGCGCTGGGCTTGGACGTGGACCTGCAAGCGACCCTAAAAGCCAAGGCGCTCTTGGGCCAGCAACGCCATAAGACGCAAAACGTGCCTGCCCTACATTGGCATGACGTGCCAGCTTTCTATCAATCGCTCACTGACGGCACGGTGTCGGAACTGGCCCTGCGTTTGCTTATCCTGACTGCGGTTCGATCTGCCCCGCTGCGCTTTCTGCATCTGGACCAGATTGACGGTGACACTTGGACCATTCCAGCCGAAGCGATGAAAGGCCGCAAGGACTCCACCAGCGATTTTCGCGTTCCCCTATCAACAGAGGCGCAAGCCGTGATCGAACAGGCCAAGCCGTTTGCGCGTGACGGGTTCCTTTTCGCGGGCGTCCGGCGCGGCGTTATCTCGGACGCCACTATGTCGAAATACATGGACCGTCGCGGCATGAAAGAGAGGCCACATGGGTTTCGTTCGTCGTTTCGGGATTGGGCCGCAGAAGCCACCAATGCAACACATGAAGTGGCAGAAACCTGCATGGGCCATGTAGTCGGTGGCAAGGTAGAGCGTGCATATCGCCGGACTGATTTTCTAGAGCAACGGCGCATTATAATGGAACGTTGGTGTAGCCTGCTTGTGTCGACGTCAGACAATATATTGATTGGGAAATTCTAATGAAACTGATGCAGTTGTTTGACGAGACGGACGCATTAAAGAGCAACGCAGGCGAACGATTAGTTGCGATTAAATACTATCCCAGTGATGCCCTTGCCAGAGATCAACTAGTCATGTTGCTCGAAACTGAAACGAAGCGTGCAAGGACGTTGGGTGCCTCTGAGTATGCACCAAGCGAGCTATCCGCAATGCTAGTAAAGAGTTTGCAGGTTTCAGAAGGCAAGCGGGGTATTGCAGGCTTGCTATCTCTTTGCTTACTCATCTTGTTGAAAAAAGGGCTACGTCCAACTCAGTACGCAGCGGCACAAATGACAGAGAAACTAGTTAATGAACTCAAGGATGATGACGGTCGCGTTTTCTACAACTCCTATTTTCAGAAGGGCGAACTAGTTAGAAAAAGCTATCGAAACGTAACTGCGCGCAGTGACATTGAAAAGAGGTTTCGCCATTATAACAGCATAGCGCCCTTAATGGCGGCGAGCATTCTTCACACAATGAATAATAATGTAATTCCATTCCCAGAAGTCATGAACCAAGAAATTCCCCGGCTTCTTCGTACCCTTGCGGAGATTGAACGGACTGTGGTTGATGTTTTCCCCGAATACTTCCCTGAGCCTTGGCGAATCGCTGCTTCATTGCCCAAAAGTATCAGAATGTTGAAACCTTTCGACCTTCCAGCTGATATGCGGAAAGCTTTTGGGGTCAACAGTTTATGGTGACATTGAAAATCCTCTACGGTGAGTCCAATTATCCTATAGGGATTTCAAGGGTCCTGTATTTGCGACGAGTCTCAACCATGGTTTGAAGTTTCCATAAAGCAGGGTGAAGCACCATCCTGCAGCATGGGGACTTAAAAGATGAAATTCTTATCCTTCAGCGACCTTCAAGCCAAACTCGGTGGTCGAGGCCGCAGCTCGATCTACCGTGACTTTGGGCCGAATGGTTGGTTGCCCAAACCCACCAAAATTGGTTCTCGCCTGTACTGGAATGAGGCCGATGTAGATGCAGCGATAGCATCTCTTGCGGATTAAGACCCGTCCCACCCTGCGCGGTAGCGCTGGGCTAAGGGGACGGGAATATATCTTGCACGATATGCCTCACCAATACGCCCAGCGCCGCGCAAATTCAATCGAAAGGATTGGATATGCCACAAGCACATTTCTACTCGAAACCCACAAGCGTCTACTGGACGTGCAAGGCGCTCTTGGACCAGCGCACCATTTCTCAACTCACCCAAATACAGAATGTCAAAGGCTGGCGTTTGGGTGCAATCATCCACCGTTTGAAGCACGAATACGGCTGGCCGATCTGCACCGAGTACCGCCAACCTGATGGCATGGCGCTTTACTCGATGCCGCCAGACACAGACCGCGCAAAACTGCGCTTTCCAAAGTCAGCCAAAGCGCTGGGCGTCGTGGAGGGTTGCGAATGA